>CAKZOI010000030.1 GCA_937136395.1 uncultured Opitutia bacterium
GTATTTCCCGATGCTTGTTGGCGAACAGGCATTTGATCAGGCGATGAAGTATCGTCAGGAAGTCCTGATGCCTATGCGGATGCAGACCATGAAGATGGAGGACCGCGAACGTAAGATTAGACAAGACGAACTTAGTTACAAAAGTCAGAAGCTAGCTTTCCGTCAACAAAGAGATAAACTACGTCGGGAGCGCGAGGTCAATAGTGCCATCCCCATGATCGAAGACCGTCTCCGAGAGATCCGGACCAGCGACGCCACTCCGACGGAGAAGCGCGAAGCCTTTACCGATTTGGCCATGGCTAATATTGGATTGGTAAATGCTAGCCCCGTCATCTCTTCCATGTTTAATTTTCAGGATAAGTTGTTGCAGAACAAGATGGCGGCTGATGCTAAACAACAGCAGGAGATCCAAGGTAGGCGCAACTTATCTGCCAACGATTACCGCCAAGGAACCTACAGGACTGGAAAATATGACCAAAGGGTCTTCGAAGGAATCTTGTCGGGGGAAATCAGTGACCAACAAGTAGCTGATATGCTGAGTGTCATCGCTAAGGATACTAAACGCCAAGAGGAAGAAAGTAAGAAAAAAGGAGAAGATCCTAGTATTGAATATGCTAAAGACGTCATGAAGAAACTTGAGTCGGTTAGCTTTGTTGAAGGCTACGGCTCCGATGAAACTGGTGATGCGGGAGATGAATGGTCTGAATTAAAACCAGAAGACTACGACGAGTATATTGACGATTTAATTATGTTGAGGGGTTTACCACTAAGAGGTAACCGAGCCGCTACTATGGCCGAATATCCGGAAAAAAGTAGCCGAGACTTAATTAAAGATCTTAGAGCTTTAGCCGATGAGCGGATTAGGCTTAAACAAAGCGGACAAACTTCTCTAATGACACCGAAGGCAGAACAAGAGCGTTCCAACATTTTATCATCTTTCGGACAGCCGACTTAAAATACCATGCCAGAACTACAGCAGATCGAAGATTGGGCAGCCATCAACGATGTTAGCAATCCTGTCGATAAATGGACAGGATTTTCTAATTACGTTAAAGGCGAATACCTTAAAGAAGATCTCAACCAAGAAGAGATGCGTGAGATCTACGGCATGATTGACCAATCGATGGTCAATGGGGCAGAGGTAGAAGGGGTCACAGTCGAGCAACTACAAGAAGCCTTAGCACCTAAAGCCCCAACCTTTGACCAGAAGTTACAGCTTATCGACCGCGCTTATGGAAGCATCCGCGATGAAGAAGATCGTAGAATACTGTCCGACTACCAAGGCTTCCAAAAGGTTCTCGAAGAGCAACCCGATGCGCCTGAAGAGTTCAAGCAACAGGTTGAATCTCTCCGTGTTGAAGCTGAGGAAGTAGTCAACAGCAACTACGACGAAGCCGTTCAATGGTCCCTCAACAATAGTGATGTCCCTTTTGCCAGAGTTGAATTGTCGGATGGGACTGTCCAGCTTCAGGCTGGAGACGCCGCTATCGGCTTGTCAGCGTCCGAAGCCTATGAGAAGTCTCTCGCGGCAGGAACCGTCACCCCGAATGATATTCCAGTCATCGCCGGACTGGTTCAGAAAGATAAGAATGGCTACGAAAACTTTCGGCAACTCAACTTTCAAGAGGCTTACACTTACCTCAACAAAGCTATCAAAGATTCCGACCTACTACGGAGTAGTGTTGAAGTAGCCACCACACGTTACGCGGATAAAGGTAGCCTCGATCCGGATGAGATCGACGTCTTGGTGACTACCATCAGATCAGTAGACGAAAACGCTAAACAACTTTCTAAGAAAGACCTCGCCGCCGCTCTGGAATTCCAGATCGGGTTCACGGCCCTGACGAATGGTACCGCCTCTTATGATGAGGATAACCTACAGAACAACATCAAGTCCTTCGGTTACGGGCAATCCGTATACCACCGTGAGTTGCTAGAAGACCCGAAGCAGTTCGAGGAAGCAATCAAAGGGCTAAGTGAAGCTGAACAGCAGGTCGCCACGACCCAACGCGAGGCTATCCGCGAAGCCCTCTTTCCGGATCTTAGTGATGCTTTGAGCCGTTCCTATTTGGGTGATGAGTGGGCTTCCTACTATGCGGACCGCAAGGGGACCAAGTCTGATCCCGATATCCTGAACGAGTTCATAAATAAAACGGATTACTCCTTCCTCAACAAAGCCCAACACCTCGCCCTTGCTTTGGGTGAGGGGGCGACAGATCTAATTTGGTCAGTAGGGGCCATTGCTGGTGAAGAGAACTCTGAGAAGTTCCTCATTGAGAACATGAAGGACCGTCAGGCGCGGACCACTGTCGCCAGACTTTTTGGTCAGGACTTTGGATTCGGGACAGAACTCATGGCCGTTGCCGCGCCCATCGTTTCCGACATCATAGCCACCGCAGGCGTGACCACCGTGACCGGAGGCTTAGGCGCGGCCCCCACTTTAGCTGCAGTTGGTTTTAAAAATACCCTCAAAGCAACAGGTAAAGCTTTCGCAAAAGAAGCCGCAGAGGCCGCAATAAAAGCCACAGGAAAGAAAGCTCTTACAGACGTAGCTCCTTCCGCTTTCCTTAAACAATACTCAAACATAGTAAACAAAACGGCTGTTAAAACATCTGCGGTTTCCAGTGTAGCTGGTTTACGGAGCGGAGGTATGGCTTACGCCTCTGTCTACGATGCAATTAGCCGTAGCCCTGAAGGGAAGAATATGAGTCGAGAAGAGATCCGCTCCAAAGCGTTAGGTGCGGCGGGAACTAACTTCTTAATTACTGCGTCCCTAGTAGGCTCTTTTGGGATCGGAAGGTTCGGTGGTCTGGAAAGCTACATCGCGAACGGAGCGACCACCAGACAGGTTAAGAACGTCTTTGATCGGTTGGCTGGTTACAAACTTTCAGATAAGGTCCATCAAGAAGCCCTCACTAAAATTCTCTCGAAGGGTCAAGATAGGTTCGTCAGTTCGGTCAGCAAAAACATCCTTGTTAGTGGTGCCGCCGAAGCCGTCGAAGAAGGAATGGATGAATATTTAAATACGATTGTCCAAGCTTCCTTTACTAATAGCGACCTAGCTTTCAAAGACGTAGCGACCGCCGCTGGTATGGGCGCGTGGTATGGCGGGGTCCTTGGAGCCGCAATGCCTGCTGTCGCTACAGGATACCGGAAAACCATCGGTAAGTTAGATGCCCCTGACCCCGAAGCCTTTATTCAATCTAGGATCGCGCAAGAAGCATCAGCCGAACTAAAGCAGAGTGGTAGCCCCCTTTCCGCTAAAGAATTCTTGATGAAGATGGCGGAAGCCGGAGATAAACCAGCACAAGCCCCACCGACTGAAACAGCACCAGAAGTCGAAGCTGAAGTAACACCAGAAGTCGAAGCTGAAGTAACGCCAGAAGTCGAAGCTGAAGTAACACCAGAAGCTGAAGCCGAAGCCGTCATGGAAGAAGCTCGACAACAGTATGATGCCGATGCCGCCGCTGAAGCTGATACAGTTGAGGAGCTAGCAGAACAAGTTGTGGAGAGTTTTGAACAAGCTACTCCTGAAGAAATTAAAGAGGCTATCGCTGAAGTAGAGGCTGAGGAGAACCCCACTAATCCAAGCACAGTAAAAGTTGAAGTTACTCCTGACCAGAGCAGTAACCTTACTCCTGAAGACGTCAAGGAATTCCAAGATGGGAACGGCCTAACTGACGAGGAAGTTACGCAACAGGTAGAGGACGTGGCGGAGGAGACGGAGACGGGAGAAAGTAGCAAGCCTGAAACAGAACACGTTACCGTCGAATCCAAGAACGAAGCTGAGAAAGCCGCCGAAGCGCGGTTAGAAGAACTTCTGCAATTAGGTTACCCCATCAATGTCGTAGACGCTAGTGGGACATACGGCATACCGACGAAGGTAAAAGAGTTCCTGAAGACACGAGCTTCTAAGTTCAACGACGATTTATTAGAGCTACAGAACGATAAGTCGAGTGATCTCTATATTTTACGTAGTAAGGAAGAAGTAGCTTTAGCTCACGGTTACAAGGCTGAAGACATAGAGGAGATGAAGAGCGGTGGGTTCAAACATACCGACGGGTATCTTTTTAACAACGATCCCGTTAGCATGAAGGCTCTTCTCGGCAAGAAGAAGTTGATCAAAGTTCCGGAGGGGATGACCTACAACCGGAATGTGTTTATCGTAGAAGACGGGGTTCTGGTTGGTATGGATACACCTGTCCGTTACCCCAACTCGACGAAAGCTAAAGAAGCTAAAGCGGCGGGGACGATTGCATTGGCTTCTAAAATGATACAGTTTGATGGGGCAATCAACCCCACAGATACGACCCTCATTTTCAACAAGGCTGGTCTCTACCCAAAGAAGGAGGAGAGCGCAGATTATATCTTGAATGGAGAAGTCACCCATAAAGAAGCGGTTTCTAAAGTCAAGGATTGGGCCAACGCCAATTTCAGTAAACCCTCTAAACTAGCTCTGATAAGGAAGATCAGTCAAATTGATCAGACAGATTCAACAAAACAAGAGGCGGACGATCTGTTTGCAGACTTACTTTCTGAAGTGCTTCTAGAGCTTAACTACACTGTCACAGTAGCTGCCTTGAGGGCTAAAGTAGGTGACCTCGTTGCAGAAGGGGATGCAGTTAAAGTAGCAGACGCCCTCGTTAAATCTGGGTTATTTAGTATGAGTAAGGTCAATGAAACATTGGCGGGACTCGATAAAATCCAGTTTGATACTGGAACCACTCAAAAATCGAACCTTAAAAGAGAGGACAACACTGACAAACAGAATTTAGCCGCCTTCTTGTATACTACCCAGACGGGAGTAAAGGGGCGCACTAGCCCCTTCTCAGACAAAGATTTTAAAGGTAAAGTTCAATCGACCGCACGAAGGAAAGAATTGAAAAAAGGTTGGGAAGACCTAATTATCTTCAGGGCGGTAGAGTCTATATTAGAAGACCCGAAGTTTCAACCTGAGGAAAGCCAATCGTTCCCTAACCTAGCTGCTATTTCAAAGAGGGTAGGCGACCGATTCCGTGACCGCCTCCGGAAGACACCGAAAACGAAAACAACTGAGCTTAAAGAAAGCGTAGCACCACTCCAAGCTACGACTTCAAATGACCCTGTAGATATCAGTGGGTATCAGACTGTCCTCCAAAGAACCGTATCAACGGTAGACGGCGAAGTATTCTCCGATATTGATTTAAATGCCCTCACTAAAGAACAGGAAGCCATGTTCAGGGGGATCTTAGCAATAGGCTCAGAGGTAGATAAATCAGTCAACTTCGATCTGAATGATATAGGGTCTAGTTTTGGGGATCTATTAAATAGTATTGCAGTCAAAAAGAATAACGATGGAGCAGTCCCCACTACAAAGTTCCATGAACACTACGACAACCTCCCTCCAGAAATCAGGAAAGCCTTTATAACGTTTGGACTAGATCCAGAATCTAGCAAGGTCAGTAAATCGGAAATGAACTCCTTCCGATTACTACAGGAGGGAGTCCTTACGTTCTTAGCGGAAGCACAAGCACCGAACCTCGTCACCTTTAAACAGGCCAAGATGGCTCGCGAGGTCAACAACGAGAACGTAGCTCGCCTCGGTCTGGTGGATGGAGATCCTGAGTCTGTCGTTACCGCTCTTGAAGAAATCGCGAAGACGGGTGTCGATGAGTCCCACCGACTGGTCGCTCAGTTGCTCCTCAAGAATAAGACTATCATCCGTAACACCAACTTCCGCATTGTCGATAACCCACGAAGCCAAGCCGCTGGTAGCTTCGTTAAGTTTGAAGGCGAGAAGAACCGTGTATCAATTAACGTCGCTGCCTTCTACGGCTCCGGCATTGAGTCCGTTCTACTACACGAGTATCTCCACGCTGCGACCTTCGACCTTATCCGTAGTGGTGACCTTAACACAAACCAACGGGCCGCAATACAGAGACTCGATGGACTACGTCAGATGGTGGCTAATAACTACCGTAAGTCAGGTAGGAGTAGCATCGCAATCGAACAAGGTATCTCAAACATTGACGAGTTCGTCGCCACCGCCTTTACGTCCGCCACGTTCCAGAACGAGGTCCGTCGCCTTCCGGAGTCTGGCTTGTTCCGTAGAATCCTCAACGCTATCAAGTCCCTGTTCGGTATCCAAACCAACACCCGCTTGGCGAAAGCGTTCGACGATTTGGCTGACTTCATGAACATGGATGTGTCACCCGCTACGGTAGACATCGACACCGTGACGAGACGCGCCACTAGGAGCGAGGCCGAAGCCACGCTCTTGAAGTATTCCGAAGGGGTTCGCGCAAGAGTAGAGGCGGCTAAGAACAGACGCTTCGCTTCTATTGAAGGGGCCGAATATGACAAGTCGCTCACGCCTGAGCAACAGGCCGCGATGGATGAGCTTATCGATGACGTAGTCGCGGCGACAGTCCCCAAGGATATTCCCGTTGTTCAGATTGAAGAAGGGCAAGACACCCCATTTGAAGGTAGGGAGAACGCCGCCTTCGTGACGCAGATCTCTATGATCGGCGGTCAGGAAGTAGCTACAATCTTCATCAACCGCAAAGCAGCGCAGACGGCTATGTTTGGTTTGGTCAACGAAGTGACTAACGATGTTCACGCCAAGATGATCCTTGAGTCCATCTTGAATGAGGAGATCATCCATGCCGCCGAACTCCGCAAGATTACTCTTGAGGAACTCGATACCACTGCGGCTGAACTTACTCTCAGCGAGTTCGATAAGATCATCGAGGACTACACTCAAAGTTCGGGCTTACGCCAATCCCTTAAACAAAGGGTTCGTGACGGAGACGTAGAAACCTTACGCCAGTTGGTTGGGGAGAAACTCCGCATGGAGGTCCAGAAGATCAACAGGGGCTACACCACTGAACAGGATAAGGCTTTCTACATCACCAGCCCTAAGTTTTATCAGGTAATGTTCCGTTACCTGAAAGGGTTCTTCAAGAAGATGTATGCTAAATACAACTTGAAGAAAGACAATCCGGAGATGGCACGCATGGTCAACCAGATGTCATACGAGATCCAGCTTCTCCGGAGCGGCGTGTTCCACATTCGAGACAGGATGAACTTCGACATCTCGACTCCCGATCTCACAACAGAGTTCTTGAACCGCCGATTCAACGCTACCTTTGAGAACGACAAACTCAAGGAGATCACTGCGGAAACAACTGACGAAGAGATCTACGAACGGTTCCCATTCCTACGAGGCTTCGATCTCCCTGTCGGGGTATTCAAGGATGGTGAGTATAAGAGTAATGCGAAGCTCGCGAAGTTCCTCAACGGGGAACTCGACCCACGTATCCTCGAACTCCGCAGGCAGGCAGACGCTCTCCAGACCGCGATTGACGGACGCACTGAGAGGCTCATGAACGAGGTCATGGAGCTAATCCAGAAGAATCCTGAAGCAACCAACGAGTTGCTCGGAGACTTCTTAGGTAGGGCGGATGAAGTCGAGGTCTCTTATGAGTTCAGACAAAAGAGGTATGACGTTGCCCTTGAACGGTTGAATAGGGAGAAAGACGAGAAAGGTCGCCCACTTTCCGACAGTGAGCGAGACATCATCGTGGAGGAAGAGGTGGACAAATCCGTTGCTGCTGAAGGAGCCAAGCTCCGTAACGAGGCGGCAGTCAAAAAAGAAGCGGCTAAGAACAAGCTATCCCAAATAGATCCAGAACTATTTGAGAAGCTGTCGGAACTACGGCTCTTTCTTGATGCCCTCTCGAAGAAGTTCTCTAGCACGTTTGATACGCAAGGCGACATTAGAGCTACCATCGACGCCAATCTCGGTATCTACATTGTGAGATCATACAGGGCTTTCCTTGAGGAAGGTTACATGGATAAGGTCATCAAGGTCGTTAGCGGGGAGGCTGTTGCCGGAGACGAGCAGATGGTTAAACATTACCAGCAGGTCTACCAGATGTTCGAGGAGGAGTATCACAACACCTTCGCCCGAACTGAAATGAATAAGGAGAAAACGGAAGGCGTGCCTTCAGAGCAACGGGCTAGTAAAGAGCAACTCATCGAGGATTCAAAAGCAAATGTAGCCGCTGAGAGAGCGCGAGGTCGCGACCGCATTCGCGGAGCCATCCTCGAATACCTCTATTCACTCGACCCCAACTCACGCTTCAAGAGCAAAGCCGCACCACTCGCGACCAGTGTTACTAAATCGTTGGTGGATAGAATCCGGTCCCGTAAGTCGGTTCCAGAAGCGTTCCGTAAACTCTTGGGTCAGTATGATAACTCAGACGTAGTTGAGAACGTCTTACGTTCGATTACGATGGTGAGCCAAGCCGCTACTAAAGAGTCCTTCCTTAGAAACATCATCGAGTTAGGTAGACGGAAAGATTTCACTAAGTTTGTTTACACTCTCGAAGAAGTGAGGGCAAGTCAGGCAAGAGGGGTTGATTTGGGACTCGTGAACTTGAGGACAGGCGCACGGGCTGACACGGTTGATATCGAAGAAGAGATGCTTAAGGACGAGACAGAACAAAGTATCTCTGATACGAAGAACTACTACGTCCCGAAGGAGATGTTCAACGACATCCAGAAACAGTTCCAACGTAACGTAGAGAACTCACTGGCCTCCCACTCTGAGGCTGTAGAGACGACTCTTAGATTTGCGAAGTATGCGGTCGGAGCCTCACTCGCTTCCAAGACCTTATTCTCTGTTGGTTTCTACTTCCGCAACATCTTAGGTAACGTAGCGTTCTTCGCACCTCTCGTTGGCCTCAGCCCTATTAAGGTAGCTACCGGAATCATAAACATAAAGAACCTATACAAGAACAACTTGAAAGGACTCGATGAATACACGGCGGAACTCGTGATGCTAAATGTCGCACACGGAGATCTGACCTCGAATACCATCAAAGAACTTCTTCAAGGTAAGACGACTCTTAAAGACCTACAGCAAGAGGCGGAGCAACTCACCGGAAAGGTGGACGAGTTACTCAAGGCTGGTAAGAATGCTTACGACAAGACAGTCCAGCCCATCATGAAACGGCTAGTCTCTGTTTCTCAGGCCATTGATTCAGCTTACAAGATGGTCTACTTCCAGAACGAGTTCGACGTCATGAAGAAGGCTCGCGAAGAGGACCAGAGGAACGGTGTCCGTGACGGTGAAGGTTACAATCTATCCGACTATGACCTGAAAGTAAAAGCAGCACAATCCGTTCGCCGGACTTCCCAATCATACGTCGATGCCTACGAGGCTGTGAAATATGCGACTGGTAAGTATTCGTTCCTGCTACCACCGTTCATCCGCTTCCGCACGGACATCCTCCGTATCTTAATTGACGGGCTTCCGAAGCAGATCGCGGAGGAACTAAGTAGCAACAACAAAGTAATCAAAGGCCGTGGTGTCAAGAGACTCGCCGGAGCTACCTTCACTGTTGGTGGGATCAGCATGGTCGTCCCTTACCTGACTCGCATACTCCTCGCAGAACTTAGTGACGAAGAGGAAGATATGCTCCGCGAGACCTTACCTGAATGGCAGAAGGACGCTACCCTATTCTATCTCGGCAAAGATTCCTTCATCGACCTGACTTACGTCAACCCGATCTCCGGTGGAACTAACGTCCCATATCAGGTTATTGGCGAAGTTATGGACGGGAAGCCAATTACCGGACTGGTTAAGGCTTTCGATTTATTAGTTACTGAATACGGTGGGCCTCAGATTGTCTCGTCTGCGCTCGTAGACGTTAAGAAAAACATCGATCCAAGGACCGGAGAGAAGATCTACCAAGAGGACGGGTCTTTCGGCTCGTTGGTAGACCGCATAACCTACGTATACAAACAAGCGTATGACCCACGGGCTTTCGCGGCTATCCGTAACATCGCCGCCACAACTCTCGGAGACGTCCCGCTCGACGAGAAGAAGACGGCACTCGCTCTCGTCCAAAGAGAGTTCATGCCAGCCCGACCTTCCAGCATCGATTGGGATCGCGTATTCCAGAGAGCCGTCAGTAGTAACAAGGATAGGAGGAACGAAGCGAGGCGTAAACTTAATAGACTAAAGTCTCGGGCCTCTCTCACTGACGGTAACATCGAGGATGTTGTGAGTGAGTTCGTTGACGGGCAGAAGGAAGCCGCTCAGGAACTTTCTCGCTACATTGAATCGGCGCAGAACTTAGGGGTTTCGAGGAGACAAATCGAAAGCACTCTCAGTTACTATAAGATTCCTAAAGAATACCTCCGCGACGTTAGGTCAGGCCGCTTCCGTAGGCCGGAGATACCGAAGTCTTTGGTCGATGACTTACGGTCCAGAGGGGACGAGACGTCAATCGAACGGCTCGTTAAAGCCAGAGACCAGATCAGAAGTGGCTGGCCTGTTGTGGAGTCTTATGAATAGAGAAAAGCCTAGCCGCTTCCACACGGCTAGGCTTGATGCTATTTAGCTTATTACGTTTATGATTTCGTCGTAGATAGAACTGGAATCCAGATCGTTGGGTTCTACATTGTTAATATACAGTAAGGTATCTATGAACTCGTAGAGCAGTGAATCGTTGTCGATGCTCGTACTTCTCACGGATACGGATGGACCCCACCCCACCACCGACCAGTTACCATCAGGTAGTTTACGGCAACTGGCCTTGATCAACTTACCGTCATCTAGGATTACTTTGATGTGCTTAGTGTCCATATCGTCTTTGTCTTCCCCATTTGTCGCGGATAACGCTCCAAATGGTTGCTTGGTATTCGCAAGGAAACTCGTCTATACGTCCCGCTTCTTCAAGCGTAATTTCCTCTAATCTTCTATACTGGGCATTCGTGGGAGAAGATTGGCAATCAACGACACCCTCACTCGGTTTCGCGAGGCAGGCTCTGGTATGCCATACATCTACTACGATTGATTTAGACAGGATTCCGTAAGCAATAGTATCTGCAAAGGCGGAGACTTTAGGCGAACTCGCGAGGACATCCTTCTCACCATCTAGAATACGCCACGCCTTATCACGATTGGAATGGAAGGTGCAGACCGAAACGGTATCCTGCTCCCCACCTCTCGCCCATGCTTTGCATAGTTCCCATGCGTCATGTACGTTACGGTCCCATTTGTTTTTTGGGGAGAGAGCGGCGATGACCGCAGCGGCGGTGAAGGCATCAATACCAGTGACAGCCGCGATGGATTCGGATACTTCTCTCGCTTCATCATACCAAACACGACCAGCCTCTTCTTGCTCCTCCGTTGCGAGGCTACGCCACTTACGTAGCCTGTTACGAACTTGCCTGTCAGTTACGTGGTTAATGGTCAACATAACAATTATCCAAGATACAGGTTAGAGGTTTCGGGCTTGGCTTCATCCTCTTGGCTCGCGACGATACGATCCAAGTGATAGGTGAAGTTCAACATAGACTCCCTACTAGTGCCTTGGAACGCTGACAAGGTTGAGGCATTCTCGGCATTGAGATCGAACCCAAACGCTTTTGGAATGTCGAAACCCAACCCCGTTAAGAATGAGGAGAAGTCCCCCCAACCTTTCAGAAGGTTTTCATTCTCGATTCTCAGGATCGAATCGAAAGAAGCATAAATTTCGCTAGGGTCTCTCCTCGTATCTAACATACGGGAAGGGCGACATAACTTTATTGACTTACCCTTCTCAGTTGTTCTACGTATTCTTGTATTGGTTTCACGGATAGCTTCGCCTAGCGAAGACGAGAATTTCATTAGATCTCCGTAGGTATCCGCAGCAGATTCGAGATCGTCATCTTTGACTTGCTTTTTTAGGTTTGCGACGGCTTGACTAAGGGCGGTTATATCCTCAACACTACAAAGCTCATTCAAACTCGCCTCCAACATCTTTTTGCTATCGGTGTAATTAGAAGCAAAGGTAGTTAAGGCATACTCCCAAGCAATTTTATAAGCCTCTGACTTAGCTACATCGATATCCATTTTACTGGAGTTACCGTAACTAGAATAGTGAGAAGGAAAGGTGAATGAGAAGTAGTAGTTTAGGATATCCTTTATGAACTGCTTACGGTCTGGTACATTCCTCAACTTGAGGGGTTGTTGCATACTGAAGGGTAACTCTTCAGCGACATCAACGGTGACGACAGTCTTGCCCAGCGCATTCATCCGCACCCCGATACTCCTCAGAGCTTCGTAGACTTCGTAGTATCCCCTTTTCGGCAACCTTGTATAACATTCGTAACTGGCCATGAGACCTATTTCATCGTAGATGAATATCGGATACCACGCGTCATGGTGACGGTCATGGTTAAACGCTGATTTAGGGACTCTGTTGAATAGTATTCCGTTGAAGGAACGGAAGTATGCTGAAGTCATACGACGTTGTGGGTCGTTCTTGTATTCTTCAATTAGTTCTAGGTTTTTCATATTTTGTATTTCTATTTGGGTTAGCGAGATCCAATGACCTCGGATAGTTCAACCACGTCTCCAAACGGGAAGTGTTTCTCGTTCAGACCATACGTGATCCAGAGAGTTGGGATTGAGGGTTCGGGGTTCGGGAAGGGGGCGTAGCCGTCAGTCAGGTAGATGATGACACGGGCCTCTTCGATATTGTCTTCAACGTACTTGAAAGCAGGGGCGAAGTCTGTGCCGCCACGGCCCTTGATCTCAAGAGAGATTGGTTCGTAAGGTTCGTAGTAACGGACGTCCTGCACCTCAGCGTCAGCATCGATAACGGCTACCTTCTCGAAGTCGAGGGTATCGACAGTATCTTGGATGATACCAGTAATATTCCTCATGGTGTCTTCATTGATTGAGCCGGAGGTATCGCGAACAAACACGAGAGTGCCGTGCTTCTCATCCTCAATACCAGCAATACAGATGTCGTGGAGAGCGAGGAACTTTCGGTCAGGCTTCGTGCTTTCGTCCCCGATACAGAACTCGGTAACGTATTTACTGAGTAACTCTTCGAGACTGATGGGAGATTCAAACATACCCTCCAGCTTTTGGATGAAGTCGCCCCCACCTTTACCGCGCAACTTAGCTGTCTGAATGCAAGAGCCAAGGATCTCGCGCCACTTCTTGGCTAGTTCTTGGACATCGCCCCCATCACCAGCGGGGATCTCGAACTCACCGCAACCAGTCGTGCTACCGTTGCCACCGCCACCATCGTCGCTAGTGTCTTCGCCGCCGTTGCCGCCATCACCATCGTCGCTAGTGTCTTCGCCGCCGTTGCCGCCGTCTCCGCTCTCGTCGCTAGTGTCTTCGCCGCCGTTGCCGCCGTCTTCGCTGTCCGGATCGGGAAGTTTTTTGTAGATAACTTCAGCGGCGAGATCGCCCCACTTCTCGACGTCGATACACCCGTCCGGAGGAAGGACTACGGGGATCGCAACATCCTCGTTGTAGGATGTGATGAAGTTGTTGATCTCGTAGTCAGCCGCCTGATTAGCTCGACGATGGTCCTCTCGGAACTGGGAAGCCAAACGTTCAAAGTGACCCAGCAATGGGTGGAGATACTCATGCAAGGCAAGGCCAACAGTTTGGACTTTGGATAACCCGTCAATGAACTCGGGGTTGTAACGAACGACCTTACCGTCAGTGCAAGCAGTAGGGATCTGGTCACACTCCTGCCAAGGCATCGCGCATAGCGCGGGACCAAAGAAGTCGTGGTGGGTGGCTATTTGCCGGAGGGCATAGTCTACTTTCTGTTTTGGTGTCATAATTTAGTATTTGTATTAGTGTTTTGATGGTGTCGTCAGGTATGGACAACGCTTCATCTGATATCAGGTAGTAACCATTGTCTGAACGCTGGAAGTGTTCTGGCGCATGGGCAGACAACCATCTAACGAGACGAGCGGTCCTGACGTCCCAGCCTGCCACACGGTTTGAAGGTGGGCAGGCTGGGGGACCGGACATTTTAGTCAACGATATACTTTCCATAGGTGGCGACCCAACGGAGCCTAGTCTCGTCGCGGTCCAAGTCAACCCTACGTCTACGAATTCCGTTCCCAACGAACATCTGCATGACAGGTGGTTCCTTGCCAGCTTTCCAATCGTAGTCGTTAGGATTGGTGAGACGTTGCGCCAACTCATAGACCTTGTTAAGGTTGTCTTTGTTGGCGATGCTGATAAGGCGGCAAGCAATCAACCACTTGACATCAGGTTCTGATGGGATGGCGCAGTCGCGGGAGTTCTCGACCATGTCGGCCACATCACCAACCTTTGAGGCCAGCTTGATGAACTCGGTGAACATCGTGCCATACTTAGGCCCAACGCATGACTGGGCATGAGCCAAGAACAGCGGGTCTGAGGTGACCTCAGTAGCATCGTCATAACTAGCGACCAGTTCGTCGAGGCGACTGAATGACCGGAAGGTTGGCAAGTTCTCCTCACCGCTCCAGTCTTCGATCTTGAAGTTGTAAGGCGCATCGCTGTTTGCATTGATGAATGCAAGGACATACGGAGACTGCCCCTCTTCTTCGAGGTGACGCTGGAAGCTGGCGATAGATGGAGCTACCTCATAGATCGCGAAACGATCCGCCAATGCTGCGAGCATCCGCTGGCAACCAGTCTTCTGGTCCAGCTTATTACTAGCGGCACATACGATGGTGTCGGGCGGGAACTCCATCTTACCGACACGACGATCCAACACGGCTTGCATCAACGCTTTGAAGGTTGAGGTAGCGGCTTGCCCGATCTCGTCGAACAGGATCACGTTACGCTTGGTGGGGTGGAAGTCCCAATCCTCATCGGGAAACCACTCCATGGTTCCGGTCTCACGGTTCGGGATTGGGAATCCACGGACGTCATTGAACGTCTTGTAGGCGGCGCGGAAGTCAATGAAGTGGTAGTCGTTCTGCTCGCAGAAACGCTTGACCATCAGGGACTTAGCTAGACCATACCATCCAAGGAACAGCGGCGGCTTCTTGTTGCCTGCCTTGGTTGAGCGTTCAAGGACGGGTATGATATCATTGGTTGCAATAGTAGTATGCATAATTTGTATTTGTTTTGGGTTTTGGTTTTGGTTAGAGGAGTGAAGACGCGATGGCGTCTGCTTTGACACGGACATCTTGGGCGATGGTCGCGCTTGTCTTGATCGAGTCGGCGTCTTGGTGGGCAAGCATGGCTTTGGCGTCACTGACGGCTCGCATCAATTCTGGATCGTCACCGACCAGCATATCTGGAATCGCTTCGCAGAGATCCAACACGTTGGTTACGTTGGACGTGTAGAACTTGCCAGCCGACTCACCGCCTACGCTGGCACACTTGTCAGCCAGATGGTGGAGCTTATCGACAAGGCGGCCACGCAAGGCACGACCAGCGTCACGTAAGCGGTCTGCGAAGAGATCTTCCATCTCCTCTTGCAAGTCCTGCTTGAGTCGGTCATTGTCCGGCAAAGGCATGAAGTCGCAGAGCATCTGGAAGCGGGACCGGATGGACTCACTAGACGGATAGCGATTCGGGTTGAAGGTGCCGTTGAGCTTACGCTTTGAGTCCTCAATGATCTCGTCGTATTTGACGACGAACTCATCGACGGCAGTCTCCCACTTGCGTCTGGCTTTCGCCATTGCATCTTGGAATTTGGTGACGTTCTTCGCCGGAAGAAGGCGGAGGCCACGGTCTTGCCAAGGCAAGGTCATTTCGTTTGCGAGGGATCGCGCTTCGTTCTGGGCGGATTTGATCTCAGACAGCCATGACTTGTCGATCAAGTCGGTGCTGGCCTTGGTCATCTTGGCGTCTGTCTGAGTCGCGTCAGCATACAGCCGGACGGCTGTTTTGTTCTTGGTTGTTGGGGCGAATGTCTTAAATGACACAGCGGCCAACAAACCGATTTGCAGTTTGGTTTGCATTGTTTTGGTTTTTGTATTTGTTTTGGTTGATGGTTAGGAGTCGTTCCCCAACCATATGAATAGTCTACCATATAGCATGGTAATAGGCAAGATAAATCGTATCGTTACCTACTTTTTGCGGTCCGCTCTCTCCTTCATCTTTCGAAGGCGGCGGGCTTCAGTTTTAGCCATGTTCATCGCAACGATGACGACGGCCAACGGGGATACGAGTATAAGGCCGATGATTTGTAGTGTTTCCATTGGTTCTTGGTTTATTGTTCTTTGGTTCAGGTTGGTCGTTGTGACCCCTGAATACTGCACCATGCAAGACACATGGTGCAGGGGTTCAGGGTTCAGGGGTTCGGGAATCGGGTTTGCAGGAAACCATCGAGGTTCGCGATGACCGCGATAACGGCCACGACAATCATGATGGCAACCAGCCATTGAATAAGCTTCATAGTCTTTGTATTTGTTCGTTTTAAGGTGCAGACTGCACCACACTTGGACGGTTGCACTACCTTTCCCAACTGTAGATATAGTATACTATATTGAGGGGTAAAAGGCAATACAAATCGTCTCCAGCACTAAGATTTCTACTTTACTAAATTACCAATCGACCAGAGAACAGAGCATAGTAGAAACCCCATGAACATGGAGAGATAAGTAAGCCCCACGCATTCAATGAATGTGAGTGCGGGATACAGGAACAAGGATGCGGTATACAACATCATTGGTTTAACGATCAATGAGACCGCTACTTTTGCGACCACTTTGGTTTTTGTGGTAATAGGAGTTATCTTCATGGTATTTGTCTTTGGTTAGTGGGCTGGCTGTATGCCTTTCCCAACTGTAGATATAGTATACTATATTGAGGGGTAAAAGGCAATACAAATCGTCTCCAGCACTAAGTTTTTTACTTTAATTGAACAACCACCACACGCGATCTCTGACATAGGCGACACGCGATCTCTGACATAGGCTACGCACGATCTATGATGATAGAGACTTGGCCATTGTCGTTGTGTGGAGGGTAAGCGATTCGTTAAACGTTCAACGAATTGCGGAGGCTACAGTATAGGGTGAAGGGAGGACGACATCAGAGCTTCCCATAAAAGACAAATACCATGAAAAAGACAATTGAAACTACACTAGCCAACCTTAGCGCGAACTACGTTTCTGCCCTTCGTCGGGCCGAGACAGCCGCAGCAACTGCAGGCCAGCAAGGCGCATGGTTGATTGCTTGCCATATGGCAAGCGGCCAGAGCATCGATGAAGCGTTCGAATCAGTCAAAACGTTTCTTCGTGAGAAGGGAGAAGGTCCAAACGCAATCGAGCGGTCACGTCCGCTTGTGCCTTTTGCCGTTAGCCTTCGCGAAAGCGAAGGTGGCAACACTTTCCCAAAATCGGCGGAATGGCCAACCGTTTCGCTAGCGAAAGCAGTGGCTACGGTCACGAATCGTACAGCTTCAAGCGTTGCATCCTTCGCGGAGGACATGGCGGAAGCGCGCGAGTTGGCACGGCAAGATCTTTGTGCATCCTACTTGGCGAAAGGTATCGACGCGGACCCGAAACCAGCTGATATCGACAAGCGCGTATGCTCCCTAGCATCTGCAAAGCGGAAGACGAGCGATGCTGGAACGGGTGACAAGATCATGACTCTCTTACGCAAACCGGAGGAGTTGAAAGGCAAACTTTCCGCGTTGTCAGATGATGAGCTTGACGCATTGGAGGCAGTGATTGAGTCGATACGCGATGCGCGAAACGTGATTGATTGATTCAGGAATCAGTGATTAGGGCAGGAGGGAAAACCTCCTGCCCTTTCTTTTGCCTATGTTCCACGCGAAACGCTTGAGCGGATCCAAGGCCACGCGGTCCCAAAACTTCACCTTGCGCGATTGCTCATCCCGCTTCCCTGAATCCCGCTTCCTCGAATCCCGATCCATCGCTTCCCGCGCCATCGCTCTATGATCTAGTGATGCACGGCAAAATGGTTCGACACGCCACGGGTGGGGGTCTGTTTTTTCGTGTTGTCTATACTAGTATATATGTATGCTTGTGAAAAAATTTTTTATTGGTATGGTTTGGGCCATGCCCAAAGACCGAAAACAATATTTCAGGGATTACTACTCACGGAATCGGGATACAAAGTTGCGTTATCAGAACGAATACTACCGTAAAACGAAGGAATTCGCGAAAGAGAGCTTGGAGCTTTTAGAGCTATTTGAGCCTGAAATCTACGCTAAAAAGCGCAAAGCCTACAAGGACTACCAAGCGGCCTACCGTAAGAAAATACGAGAAAAACGTAAAAACGAGAGTAAGTAGCTGGTAGGTAGCGAATTAGACGTTTCTCGCCAGAATGGAGTCGCTAGTATTCTTTCGGGATCGGAAAAAAAACTTTTCTCCTAGCTCTCTAGTATTCTAGTTATTTCACTAAAATACTAGTTATATTAGAGAAAAGTTTTTTTCCGGATTCCGAAAGAATACTAGAGCCGCCGCGTAATACCAACCGACATGAAAAACGAAACAAGACCGACACTACCCACCGGATTCCGCGAGATCTCAGGAGCTTCCGATTACGGACTATCGCCAGACAACTACGTCCATAACCTAAAAACAGGCCGGAAGATCAAACGCTATTGGACAGGCGTTAAGTATGTCTCGACTATTCTTGATGACGAAGGGGTTAAACGGAAGTATAGTCATAACACCACTTACGTCGGTCGCCCAAGCCTCCCGCAAGAGGAGTTAGATAAGATGCGCGTCATCGCCGATTATCCGGATTACAAGGTAACTGATTTTGGGGCAGTCTGGAAATTCCGTAAAACCGGAAGAAGACACAACAACAAGCCCTTCCTCGTCGGGGCGAAGCAGATGCACGACAAGGAGTATATCCGCCTCAAGACGGAAGACGGTCGCGCCCATTGGGTTCGCATGGAGAAGATCATGGAGGAC
>CAKZOI010000031.1 GCA_937136395.1 uncultured Opitutia bacterium
TGGAAGGAGGGTTCTGAGCAGGGTTATGTGTGCCATTTTGAGTTTGATTGGTCTGCCACGGGGTTGCGGCAGCGTTATACAATTTCTGGGCCTTCTGGTGATAGGCTCGGGTGGATGGAGTTTGATCCGAATGGGGGTGCATTTTGAATAGTCTTTTTGAATCTGTGGTGCTGCCTGGGGTGGGCTGTGGGGAATATAGAAAATGAGTAGTCAGAATACAAATCACACGATTGAAACGCTTTCGGTGGAGGTGGACAATATCAATGAGCGGCTGACTGGAATCGAGGCTTCTATCAAGGCGCTGGCTATTGAGTTCCAAAAGAAGGCTGGAACTAATTGGGCGGCGGTTGGGGTATTGCTGACGTTTTGTGGAATGATTGGTTGGATGGCTTGGGCACCTATTCAACACAGGCTGAGTGGATTGGAGGAGCACGCTGGGGAAGATGGGCATCCTCATACGGTTTTGTTGCAGATCGAAAATCTAAAAAGCCAGATCAATACCCAGGCAATTTATGAGGAGAAATTTAGAGTGCAGCAGGCTTCTCATGCAGCGGAAATGAGGCGGTATTTGCAGAGAGAACTGGATGAAATCAATTATTTCGGAAGTGATCGATGGAAGTTGCCGGATGAAAAAATTGAGCATTCGAGGCGGCCTGAATGATGGGATGATTTTATGAAAAGGAATAAATTGTATGGGATCGGACTGGCGCTGGTGGCGCTGGTGTTATGTGCTACGGGGTGCGCGACTGTGAAACGGGCTATTTTCAAGGAGCAGGTGTCTCAGGAACAGGTGGTGACTGAGGTGGATGAGGTGGTGGAGATGGAACCGGGGGTGCTGGTCACGAATCTGGTGAAGGCGACGAATTGGGTGGCAGTAACGAATTATGTGCCCAGATCGGCGGTGACTGGCACGGTGGACTTGATTGCGAGCAATAGCGGCGTGCCTGGTGGTGGATTGATTGGAACTGCGTTTGCGGCGATTTTAACGGGGATTGGTGGCTGGATGAGCCGAAAGCGTCGGGATGGGAAAACAATCGAGTCTCTTGTGCAGGGTTTTGAGGAGGGGAGACGAGTGCTGGGTGAGGAGCTTACTGCCATGAAGGATAAGGGCGAGGTGCCTGATCCGGGCTCTGTGGATGCGAAGGTGCTGCGGGCTATGAAGGCGGTGCATAAACATACGGGCCATGTGGCGAAGATCCGCCCGGTTGTGGATAAGGTGCGGGCTGTGCTTGGGAAGTAGGCCTCACGCAGAGACGCGGAGACGCAGAGAAGAGACCTGAAAACCTCATCCCGCAGAGCGGGACAGGCTGCAAAGACCCGAAGAAAGAGACAAGAATCCCGCCTGGGCGGGACTGACAGGAATATTATATGAGCACGAATGTTTTAGCGGAGCCTCCTAAGAAGTTTCATGCGGGTGAGACTCTTTGTTTTGATTTCTCGGCGGTGGATTATTCGGCGGGGGCTAGCTGGGAGCTTTGCTGGTATCTGAAGGGGGATTCTCAGTCTTCTTGGGCTTGGGGCTCTGAGGTGGCGGCTAATGGGAATGCTTTTCGCACAACGGTTTCTGCGGCAACGACGGCTGCAATTGGCGCCGGGAAGTATTGGCTGAAAGGGGTGGTGGAGAAGGCGGGGGAGAAACATCTGGTCTATGATGGGTCTATGGTGGTGTCTCCTGATCCTACTCTGGTGGATGGCTCTTATGATGAGCGGTCTCACGCTGAGAAGGTGGTGGAGGCGCTGGAATCGGTGATTGAGGGTAGGGCTTCGCGGTCTGAGGCGAGTTATAGTTTTAGCGGGCCTATCTCGAGAACGATTGAGTTTTCTCCTATGGAGGAGCTGATTAAGGCGCGGAATCGATATAGGCGAGAGGTGAATAATGAGAAGCGGGCTAAGGGGGAGGGGCGGTCTCGGGTTAGGCGGACTCGGTTTGTTTGAGCCTCATCCCGCCGAGCGGGACAGGCTGCAGAGAAGAAAAAAGAATTTCTCTCACAGAGGCACGGAGGATCACGGAGATAAGAAAAATACTGATATGAAATTTACGGCGGCTGATAAATTGAAGAGTGAGAAGCGGGCTCGGGCCTGGGCTGAGAGGACGTCTGCGTCTTTGAAGTCTGAGACGATGATTGCTCCTTTGGAGCGGGCTAATCAGCGTATGTCTAAGCGGGCCCGGCGGTTGCATCGGGGGGCGCGGCCTTTGTCTGTCCGGAAGTTTGCGGGGGCGGAGTCTTCTGATTTGTTGGCGGATTTTACGGGGCGTGAGTCTTCTCTGAATGCGGATATCTATCAGGGGTGGAGAAGGCTTTTTTACCGGGCGAAGGAGTTGGCGGAGAATAATCCATATGCAAAGCAGTTTCTCCAGAT
The DNA here is from genome assembly GCA_937136395.1 of uncultured Opitutia bacterium. Lineage (GTDB taxonomy): Bacteria > Verrucomicrobiota > Verrucomicrobiia > Opitutales > Coraliomargaritaceae > JBPOFY01. The sequence goes on from CAKZOI010000031.1 coordinate 2,362, forward strand.
CATGGCTAATAATGTGGTGGGGCCTAATGGGTTTAAGCTGCAGATGCAGATCAAGAATTCGGATGACACTCCGGATGATTATGCAAATAAGATCATCGAGCGGGGTTGGGCGGAGTTTGGTGATCCGGAGTTTTTTACAACAAGCGGCCGGCTATCTCGCCAGATTTTTGAGACTCAGGCGATGCAGGGGCTGGCACGGGATGGTGAGGTGATTGTGCGAAAGGTGAAGGGGTTTCCTGAGAATCCTCATAGGTTTTCTGTGATGCTGATGGACCCGGCGCTCTTGGATAATGAGTACATGGAGAATCTGCCTAATGGGAATTTTGTAAGGATGGGTGTGGAGTTTAATGGGTGGCGGAGGCCGGTGGCGTATCACTTCCGGACGTGTCATCCGGGGGATGTGTATCACGCGCCGGGGCGGAGGATGGAGCGGGAGAGGATTCCGGCTTCTGAGATCATCCATGCGTTTATGCCTCAGGCGCCGGATCAGTGGCGTGGGGTGACGTGGTTTCATGCGGCTATCAAGCAACTGCACCACATGGCGGCTTTTCAGGAGGCGGCGATTGTGGCGGCGCGGGTGGGGGCTTCTAAAATGGGGTTTCTGACTTCGGATGCCACGGAGTATGAGGAGGATGAGGGGGAGGAGGTGGATGCTTCTGGAAACCGGATTTCTGAAACGGAGGCGGGATTGATTGAGGAATTGGCGCCGGGGCAGTCTTTTACGGGCTGGGACCCGCAGTTTCCTTCTACTGATCCAAGTGCTTTCACGAAAAGTATGCTTAAGGGGGTGTCTGCGGCGCTGGGTGTGAGTTATCCTAGTTTGGCGAGGGATCTGGAGGGGGTGAATTATTCGAGTATCCGATCAGGGGTGCTTGAGGACCGGGATTATTTCCGGCTGCTTCAGCATTTCTTCATTCAGCAGATTGAGCGGCCTATTTTTAAGGATTGGCTGGAGATGTTTCTCCTAACGCCGGCGGCGGGGAGTTTACCGGCGGCGAAGTTGAGTAAGTTTTGTAAGCCTAAGTTTGTGGGCAGGACGTGGGATTGGGTTGATCCGATGAAGGATACGCAAGCTGAGGTGCTGCAGCTTAAGAATGGATTGAAGACTTGGAGCCAGATCGCGGCGGAGAAGGGGCAGGATTTTGCTGATATCGTGGAACAACGGGCGAAGGATGAGAAGCTGATGAAGGATAATGGGATCAGCCTGGAGGGGTATGGGGAGGAGGAGTCTCATCCCGCTGAAGCGGGACAGGCTGCTAAGACCCAAAGACCCGGAGAAGATGAGGAGTAGACAAGAAAATTACTGACAAGAATATTAGGAGAAGAAATGCAGGAATATTCAGAGCAGGAAAATTGGGAGTCTCACGCTAAGACCCAAAGAAGAGGAGAAAGAGAGGACAAGAATATTAGGAAGAGGAAGGCAGGAATCCCGCAATCCTCACAAACAACCCCAGCCTTCATCTCTTCCGGTTTAATTTTCTTGTCCATAATATTCCTGTCATTCTCTGGAAAGTGATGTTTCTGTAAATTCTGTGTTGACGGAAGGTGGTTGCGGGTGTAGGGGTTGTTTTGTTGAGCGGGTGAATCGTAAGTTTACCTGCTCCTGTTCGGAGGCTCGTAAGGCTGGCGTTCAGTAGGATCTCAAACGGATCGAGTTTATTTAACTCTCTCGCACTCTAGTGCGGGATTTACTGATTTTTGCTATGCCGGATGACATTTCTTCAAATTTAGAGTCTGTGACTGTTTCCAATGCGGGGACCGGGGAGTTCACTTCTATAAATCCAACGTTCCAAAAAACTGGGGTGGCAACGTCTGGGCTTGTCCATGTGCGTAAGGCTGATATTCCGAAGGCTGAGGAGCTTTCTCTTACTCGTTCTTTTGAGATTCGGGCGGAGGCTGTGGATGCTGAGTCTCGGACGGTGGAGTTGTCTTTTTCTTCTGATCTTCCTTATAAGCGGTGGTGGGGAACTGAGGTTCTGGATCATGGTGATGGGGCGGATTTTTCCCGGTTGAATAATGCGGCTGCTCTTTTGTGGAATCACGATTGGGATAAGCAGATCGGGGTGGTGGAGTCTGCCCAGGTGGATGGGAGTAAGGGGATTGCAAAGGTGCGGTTTTCTAAGTCTGCGGAGGGTGAGGAGGCTTGGCAGGATGTGCAGGATGGTATCAAGCGGAATGTGAGCGTGGGGTATCGCGTGCTGGAGATGGTGCTGGAGAAGGAGAGTGAAGAGGATGGGGAGGAGTATAGGGTGACTAAGTGGGCGCCTTACGAGATTTCTCTGGTGAGTGTGCCTGCTGACGCAACGGTGGGTGTGGGCCGGGAGGCTGAGAAGGATTTGGTGCGGTCTATGGTGAAGGAGAAGAAGGAGGACAAGAATATTACTGACAAGAATATTACAGAGAAGAAGGAGGAGAAGAAAACCTCTCGTCCCGCAGAGTCGGGACAGGCAGGAGACACGGAGGATCACGGAGGGGGAGAGAAGACTGATTTGGGTGATGGTGATTTAAAAAACAAGGATATAACGACGGGTTTTGAAAGGATCGAAATGGCTGATAAAATTGAACTGACGGCGGAACAAGAGCGTGCTCGTGTTTCGGGTATTAACAAGCTCTCTCGCGAGGAGGCTTATCGTATGCATTGTCCGGCGGACAGGGTGGAAAAGTGGATCGATGAGGGCACGTCTCTGGATGAGGTGCGCGCGGATCTGCTCGAGAGCTTTGGCGCTGTGAAGGCTCCTTCTTCTCCTATGGAGCTTCCGAATAAGGAGGCTCAGGAGTTTTCTATCGTTCGTGCGATCCGACAGGTGGCAAACGGTGGGAAGCTTGAGGGGCTGGAGAAGGAGGTTTCTGATGCAACGGCGAAGCATGTGAAGCGGGAGGCTCAAGGCTTTTTCGTTCCTCATGCGGTCGCTTCTCGTGCTCTGACTGCAAATACGGGCTCTGCCGGTGGTTACACTGTGGGCACTGAGTTGCAGACTGGATCTATGGTCCAACTGCTTCGCAATAAAACGAAGGTGTCTGGGCTAGGGGCAAGAACGCTGACTGGCTTGGTGGGTGACGTGGCAATCCCTAAGCAGACTGGGGGAGCTACGTCTTACTGGCTGGGTGAGACTGAATCTGCCCCGGAAAGCCAACAGACGTTTGGGCAGTTGGGCATGACTCCTCACCGTTTGGTGGGTGTGACTCCTTTCAGTAAGCAGTTACTGAATCAATCGAGTCTGGATATTGAGAGTTTTGTCCGGATGGACATCGCGAGTGTCTTGGCGATTGCTAAGGATCTGGCTTGCATCAATGGCAGTGGTGCTGATGGGGAGCCGCGTGGTATCATGAATACTACGGGTATCAATGCCGGGGTGACTTTCGGCGGTGCTCCTACTTGGGCTGATGTGGTCCAGTTTGAAACGGATATCTTCACGGATAATGCGGAGAGTGAAAACATGGCGTTTCTTTCTACTCCGGGCGTGCAAGGGAAGTGGAAGACTGTGGAGCGTGCTTCGGGAACGGCCAAGTTCCTTCTGGATGATGAGCGCCGCGCGAATGGTTACAATTTTGAGGTCACTAATCAGGTGCCTGATAATAAGGTGATCTTCGGTAATTGGGCTGACTTGATCATGGCGGAATGGGATGGCTACGACATCGTGGTTGATCCTTACACTCTGGCGGGATCTGGACAGGTGAAAATCACTATCACGCTTCTGTGTGATATGGCGGTGCGACACCCGGTGTCGTTCTCTGTGTCTACTGACGCTGGTAACCAGTAATAATTCTTCTGGCAGCGCGGGGCACTCGGATGTGTCTCGCGCTGCTGGGAATCAAAAAGGAATTTTATGAAAGCTAAAGTGATCAAACCGACGTTTGTAAGTGGCGAGCCTTTGAAAAAGGGTGATGTGGTGAACCTGAATCAACCTGTGTTTGAGCAGTTGAAGGCTCAAAAAATGGTGGTGGAGGCTTCTGAGGCTGAAAAGAAAAAGTATGCCGCAGCAAAGGCTGAGGCTGAAAAGAAAGCGGCTGCTGAGGCTGCTGCTGCTGAAAAGAAGGCTGCTGCTGACGCGAAGAAGAAGTAAGTGTTTTTTTGGAATTGTAATTGAAAGGTTTTTATTATGTTGGATGCAAATTCTTTGACGTATGCGGCGCTCTCTACTCCTGAGGGTGAAGTGAGTTCTACGGTTACTGGCTCTGCGGTGGATATCCGTGGGTTCATTGGTAATCTCATGGTGACTCAGGATGTGGGCACGGCTACTGGAACGAGTGAAACTCTGGATGGTAAAATTCAGGATTCTGCTGATGGTTCTACGGGCTGGGCTGATGTGTCTGGGGCGACGTTCACTCAGGTGACTGACTCGGATGATGTGCAGTCGATCTCTGTGGAGACGCGTGCCACTAAGCGTTATATTCGCTATGTGGGGACGATTGCGGGGACTTCACCGACGTTTGACTTGGGTGTCTCGTTGGTTGGGTTCACGGACACTGTTTAGGCTTTCTGAGTCCTACCTCTCTCTGGGATGATGAGTACACTGGGTGAACGGGCGCTTGCGGATGCGGGATCTTTCTTGAATGAGAAGGATTTTGCTCTGCGAGCGTCTTTCACTCCGGTGGGGGGCTCGGCTAAGTGGATCTCTGTGGATTTTCTGGCGTCGTGGCAGGCCACGGATGATTTCGGGATGTCTGTAGAGAATGCAACAGCGGTGGCTTATGCCAGGGCGGCGGATGTGACCGGGGCGGAATCGAATAGCACGCTGACGATTAATGCGGTGACGTATTACTTGCTGTCTGCTCCTCAGTTGGATGGGCATGGGTTGGCGGTGTTGTATCTTTCTAAGGATCAGGTCTGATGGGTGACTCTCTTAGACAGCAGTTGGTGGAGAAGGTGGCGGCGAGGTTGGCGACGATCTCTGTGGCTAATGGATACAGGTCTGAGGCTGGGGCACAGGTGCATGTGTGGCGCCCGGCTTCTGCGGTGCTGGATAGGGCGAATCTGCCTGCTTTGGTAATCCGAGACACAAGTGATGAGGTGACTGATGCGAGGACGACGGGGAAAACGTATAGGGCGCTTGGTTTTGAAATCGATGTGGTGGTGGGGGAATCGGGCGAGGTAGCGGCGGAGTCGGCCAGGCATATCATCGCGGATGTTCAGGAGGCGATAGGCTCGGATGAGCGTTGGGATTCTCTGGCGAGACTTAGCCAGTGGGATGGGGATTCGATGGTGGTGGATCAGGCGGAACGGAAGTTGGTGATGGCTCAGGTGCGGTTCACGATCCTTTATGATCATGGGCGGTGGACGCCGGACACTCGGGTGTAGGCAGGAAAATTCAGAGCAGGAATATTAGGAAGAGGAAGACGGGAAGATGAGAGAAAGATTTTTTTATGAAGAAGCTTAAGTATATTGGGAAGTTGGGTAATGGGGTTTGTGAGCCTCGGTCTGGTAGGGCTTTTTCTTTTGCTCAGGGCGCGACTGTGGAGGTGCCGGAGCGGGTGGCGAGTGAGTTGGTGAAGGGTGCGCCGGGTGAGTGGCGTGAGGTGAAGGGGGAGAAATCACAGGTGGATGGTGTGAAGCTTGTGAATGGTGATGCGTAAGGATTTTTTGAAGGGTTTTTATTATGGCTACTGCTGTTGGTGTAAATGCGTTTTTGTCTCTGGGTGAGGAATCTACTTTTGGCACTGCTGTGAGTGTGTCGGACCATTTTCGTCTGATCGATGAGTCTGTGAAGGTGGAGGATGGGTATAATCTACGCCAGTATCTCTCAAGCTCGGTGGCTCGCACGAAGATCCGGAATAAACGGAATGTGACGGGTGGGTTTAATATCCCGGCGTCTTATGGGGGGATCGGCCTCTTGCTGAAGCATGTGCTGGGTGATGTGAGCACGACGGGTTCTGGGCCTTATACTCATACGATCACGGATGGGGCTTTGCCTGTTGGGCTGTCTGTCCAGGTGGACCGGGATACGGCTGGTGTGGGTGGATCGAGTGCGTATAAGTTTGCTGGCGCTCAGGTGCAGAGCTTGACGATCAAGCAGGGTATGGAGGAGGAGGCTCAAATCGGCTGTGAGCTTCTGGCTAAGACGGTGACGAATGTGGCGGCGGCTTCTCCAAGTTACCCAAGTGCGGTGTATGCGGATTGGCTGGATGTCTCGACTGTGACGTTTGATGGGACGACGTTTACGGCGCGTGAGCTGGAGGTGCAGATTTCGAATGAGCTAAGGGCGGATGGGTATAAGCTGGGGGACCGGGAACGTCAGCACTTGGGCCGCAAGGGCGGTGGGGTGACGATGAAGTTTGGCGGGGATTACGATAAGCTGGATTTCTTCACGGATTACATTGCCGGGACGACTGGTACGGCGGTGGTGACGTGGACGGATGGAACGAATTCTTTGAGTGTGAGCTTGGCGAATGCGTGTATCCAGGATGCTAACCCGAATGCGGGTGATGCGGATGATATCACTTATGATCTGCAGCTTGAGGGGGATTTGGGGGATGTGACGGTGACTTTGATTAACTCGGATGCTTCTTATTAAGGGCAGGAAGTTTTATTCCGAATAGTCTCACGCAGAGGCGCAGAGGCGCAGAGAAGAGACGAAAAGAGAAAGAGAGAGTTTTTATGAATGAGAGTTTTGAGATTGATCTCGGGGAGTTTGGACGGGTGCAGGCGCGGGCTTTGTGCCCGTTTGATTTTGCGGTGATCGGGCCGCAGCCTGATGGGCCAGCAAATGAGAAGAGCGCTGAGTGGATGGCTTATGGGTTGAAGATCCAGAGGGTGATTCTTACGCGGTGTCTAGGTGAGATCAGGCGGGGGGCTAAGGTAACACGGATCGTGGATAAGCCTTTTGACCAATGTAAGCCGGGGGAGATTTCGGCGGATATGGTCCCCGCGCCAGTGGTGGAGGATATCCAACGGGCTGTGATGGGGGCTGGACTTCCTGAGGGGAAGGAGGCTGTGCAGGATGCGGGGTTTCCTGAATCGGAATAGGGAGCTGCTTTGTAGTGCCCATGTGTTGGGCAAGGTTTATGGGCGTCGGCCTTCGGAGTTTTTAACCGGGGACGACGCTTTATGGCATCTGGATGTGGCTTGCTATAATGCGGGGGTGAAGGCGGGGAGAAAATAGTCTCACGCAGAGGCGCAGAGGCGCGGAGAAGAAGAGACCGGAAGAAGATGGACAGGAATATTACTGACAAGAAAATTGAAGAGGGGGATCAGCCTGTGGCGCTGGCTATGGTGTATGGTGAGGCTGGGATGCACCTGGAGTTTCTTCCTCATGGGTATCCGTGTTCTGTGGTGCTGCCTGTGATTACGAAGGGGAATAGGGAGGATGTTAAGGCTTGGTCATGGAATGGCTCAACAAGCAAACCAACGCTGAAACCGAGTATTAAAACGACTCATCCTGATGGCTCTGTGAGTCATATCTGGTTGACTGAGGGAGTTTGTCAGCATTTAGGGGACTCAACTGATGGGCTCGCGGGAAAAAAGCTGCCTTTGTTACCGTTGCCAGTGAGTGAAAGGGAAAACGATGAAGAATGATGTTTCTATTATTATCCGGGCTTTTGATAAGACGGGGGCTGGGGCTGGCTCTGCTAGTGCTAATCTGAAACGGGTGAAGATCGCTGCTGCTGCGGCGGCTGCTGCTGTGACTGCTATGGCGGCGGCGGCTGCTTTTGCTGCGGTAAGAATGGGGAAGGAGTTTATCGAGACAGCGGATGAACTTGCGAAGCTTGGCCGGAGGTTGGGCGTATCTACTGAGGCGCTTAGCACATACAGACACGCGGCGGAGTTGACAGGGGTGGAGTTCGGGACTCTTGCGACTGGCCTGCAGAGGATGACGCGCAGGGTGGCAGAGGCTGCGCAAGGAACGGGGGAGGCTAGGGGGGCTCTGGCGGAGTTGGGTGTGGGGGCTAAGGAGCTAAACGCGTTGGCTCCGGATAAGCAGTTTGAGAGGATCGCGGATGCGATGCAGGGGGTGGAGAATCAGTCGGACCGGGTGCGTCTGGCTATGAAGCTTTTTGATACTGAGGGTGTCGCTCTTTTGCAAACGATGGAGGGAGGGGCGGAGGGGCTCCGCGCCATGCAGGAGGAGGCAAGGGCGTTGGGGTTGGAAATCTCTACGAATACGGGGGCTGAGGCGGAGCGGTTTAATGATAATCTGCTGCGGCTTCGCCGGTCTGTAAATGGGCTGGTGGCTTCTGCTGTGGGGGAGCTGCTTCCGGCTCTTAATGGGGTGGCTTCTGGGCTTTCTGCTTTGTTGACGAGTGGTAATATGGCGCAGACGGTGTTTATGGCGCTGAAGTATGCGATGGAGGAGGCGACTATCGCTATGGTCTGGGCGGGGGACACGATCGCTACGCTGTCGCGGTCCATGGCGGTGATTGTGAATAATTTTGAGGCGGGTAAGGATTTCGGGGAGGCTTGGGAGGGGGCTATGACGTCGATTCAAATCAGCACGGATGAAACGCGGCGGAAGGTGGAGCATTTGCGGGCGGCGTTTAATCCTATCCAGATCGTGAAGGATGGTGCGGATTCTGCGGGGCCGGCGGCTGCTGTGGTGGAGGGGCTGGAGCGGGTGCCTGCTGCGGCGACGGCGGCGGGGACAGCGATGCAGAGTTTTCAGGCGGTGTCGGCTAATGCGGTGCAGGGCTTGGTGAGTGGGTTTGGCGCGGCGGTGCTGAATGCACAGAATCTTGGCTCGGCGGTGGCGGATCTCTCGAAGGGGATCGCTCAGATGTTTATCAATTACATCGCGCAGCGGTTGGCAATGTTTGCAGTCGAGAAGACGATGGCTGGCATCGGTCTGGCGTCGGCAACGGCTACGGCGGGGGCGATGGGGGCGCTGGGTGCAAGTGTGTCTGCGGCGTGGCTTCCGGCGGCGGTGGCGGTGTCTCTGGCTACTTTTGGCGCGAATAGTGGCCCGGCGGTGACGGGGATGTTTGCGGCGTTTGCTGCGGGAACAGCGATGGCAGCGGGGGCGACGGTGGCAGGTGGATTGCTCAGCGCAGGTGGCGGCGGCTTAGCGGGGCAGGCTCATAGTGGTCTGGATATGGTGCCACGGGAGGGAACGTATCTACTGAATCGTGGTGAGGCGGTCATTCAGCCTGAGGCGAATCAGGATCTGCGGGAAATGGCGCGGAGCTATAATGCTGGAAGAGGCCAAGCCCGCACTGGCGCGGATGGTGGTATGATGGCGAAGATCAATCTGATATTGGATGGTGAGGTGCTGGCTTCTGGTATCGGGAGGCTGGCTAGGAGTGGTATTCTGGAGATTCATCCGAAGGCGGTGCGATGAGTGTGCAGATGATCGGCATGGATAGGGCTCTTAAGGCTGTGCGGAATGTGGATAAGCAGGCGCGGTTTGCTATGTCTCGGGCGATCAATACGACGGCTCTGGCTGTTCAGAGGAATTCTAAGGATGTGCTTGATGATGCTTTTGACCATGTGCGGGGGCGGTGGTGGAAACCTAAGCAGCGGTATGGATTTAATATCAGGCCGTTTGCGCGGAAGGATAGGCTGTATGCTGTGGTGGGGTCTGCGGCGCCGTGGGTGGCTCTGCATGAGAGGGGGGGGATCAAGCGGGCGTCGGGTGCGTTGGCTATTCCTCAGAAGGATTTGAAGGGGAAACCGGAGAAGGTGCGGCGGGTGATACGTCCACAAAGGATCGCGCAGAAGTTGAGGAATCAGAAGCGGCTGAAGGTGAAGGGGGGATCGGCAAGGCCTTTGAAAAAGCGGGATGGCTCGCTAATTACGAAGATGCCTAGCGGTCAGAGGGGTTTGTTTGTCCGGATTGGGGATCGGGTGCGGGCTTTGTATTTGTTCGAACGGGAGGCGCGTATCCGGAAGCGGCTGAATTGGGTGCGGGATTCGCGGCGGGTGGTGGATCGGATGCTGGATCGGGAGTTTTCTAAGGAGTTCAAACGGGCTATGGCAACGGCGAGGTGACTTTATGGATATTTTTTACGGTAACAGGCTTTTTGACAGTGGGGTAACGGCGACGGCGAGTTCTGAAAATGAGCTTCTCCCGGCTGAAAATCTGCTAAGGGAGTCGCGGGCGAAAATCTGGCGGACGGGGACGAGCACGGCGGCGGAGTCGGTGGTGTTCGATTTACAAAACGCGGGGGTGACGATTTCTGATGTGATCATTGATGGCTATGATACTGGTCTGGCTCTCTCGACGGTGAAGATCGAGGCGAATAGCTCTGACTCTTGGGGGAGCCCTGCGGTGTCTGAAACGATCTCGAGCGGGAAGTTTACTTTCGGCCTACCGGCTGTGCATGAGCTGGCGAGTGGGCCGGTGAGTTATAGGTATTGGCGGCTGTCGGTGACTAAGGCTCTTGCGTCGTCGACGGCGGATGTGGGGCATATCTATTTGGGTGCCAAGGATGATCTACCGGAGTGGCCGGATCATGATGGGGTGGCTCATGGGGTGGCGGATCTGTCTGAGGTGCAAATGAGCCGGGGTGGAACAAGCTTTGTGGATGAGCGGCCAAGGGTGCGGGAGTGGACGGTGCCTTTCTCAATGATCACGTCTGCGAAGGGGCAGCTTGAGAATCTGGCTCTGGATGGTGCGCTGCATGAGCCTTTTTGGATGCATCTGACGGATGTGACCGGGGATGGAACGCTTTCGGAATATGTGTATGTGCGTAATCGATCTGTGCCGAGATTCGTGAATAAATCCTACACGGGATCGGCTTGGGTGTGGAACGTGGAACTGGATGTAATGGAGGTGCTTTAAAACCATGGGTGCTCTAAGTGACTTTGACCGGGATCGGCTGGGTGTAAATCTCATCGCTGAGGTGGAGGTGGGGCTTGATGTGCGGGCGTGGAAGGATTGGACGGTGCCTTTCAATTCAGCCAAGTATGTGGTGCTCCCTGGCGTGACTGCTGGTGGATATGAGGTGGTGGAGGTGCTGGAAAATGGATCTGCAATGACAAGTGCGGCGGGGCCTGTGGCTGTGCATGGTGCGGCCGGGAGCTTTTACCAGGATTATTCTACGGGGATATTGTACGCGCGAGAGTCGTCTGGAGACATCCATGATGCGGTGATCGTGCCGAGGGTGAAATTGTATTTCGGGACGGCTACAAGGGTATTAAATGATCGGGTGTATGACGGGCGAATCTCTGGCGTGCCTACGATCTCGGAGCGGATTGAACCAACTTTCGGCGGGGTGCTGCAAAATGGGGGCGGGGCGTTGGAATTGATCAATGCGGATGGCTTTTTTGATGGTTGGTGGGCTGGATATAAACAGGGGGACGGTGGGGGATTTCTCTGGGAGGGGGCTAAGGTCACTCTGAAGTATGGCGCAGACGCGGGCGGTGCTGAAATGGCTTTCTCAGACTACAGGACTCTTGGCACTTGGCAGGTAGCTGGCGCAACTCTCACAGACGCTAATCTTAGTCTGGAACTGGAGGACACTAAGGCGAAACTAAACAGGCGCCTGCCTGTGAGCGTGTACAAGCGGGAGGACTATCCAAAGATCCGCGAGAAGGATATCGGTGAGCCAATCCCTCTGGCCTATGGCGTATGCCGTGGCGTGGCGCCAGCGTTGATCGATCCGGGGGCGCGGAAGTTCAAGGTGGCTGGTCATGCGATACATTCTTTCAAGGAGGTGCGCGTAGTCGATGAGGACAATGAGCGCTGGAATGTGGTGGCGTTCGAATCGCAGGACGTGGCGAATGGGGAATTTACGCTGGCGGAAGCGGATTGGGAGAATGATCGCGGCGTAAGTGTGGACTTCGTAGGTAAGGCGCACGCTGATGGATACCCAATGGTAAACGCTGCGGATGTGATCGAGGATGTCTTGTCGGAAATAGGTGAGACGGATCTGGTAACGGCTGACTTTTCAACAGCGGAAGGGGTCTTGGATCTGGGACCAAACAACCACAATGAGCGAACTGTGGAAATGCCTATCAATCTACACATCGATGCAGACACGGAAGCGGGTGAAATCATCGGGAAGATCGCCCGGACTGCTGGCCTTTACGTGTCCACAAATACAGCAGGACAGTGGACGGTAACTGTTTTCCAGCCTGAACAGGGGGAGAACCAGACGAGAATCACTGAGAATGAAATGCTTGATTGCTCGGAGTCGCGAAGCATCACCCAGGCTGTGAGTGAGGTGAGCGTGAAGTATTCCCGGAACGAAACTGAGGACAGGGCGCAGAGCGAGACAGTGGAGAGAACGCGCACGCGATACCAATACGCTGCTGGGATCGATTTAAGGGCAACTGAGGAGCCTTTGCTTGAAACACTGGAGCCCGCCAGGCATTGGGGGCAAAGGTTTCTTCATCTGGAAGGGAAGCCCCAGGTTTTCTACAAGCTGCGCCTGCCTGCCCGTTACCTTAACCTTAAGCCAGGGGGATTCCTCTGGATTGACGACGACAAGCGCGGGCGTGATGAGGTGGTCGAGATACTGGCAACTAAGCTGAACTTGGGGAGCGCAACAACAATCGACGTGACCGTGGGCTTACTGCGAGGCTATGCCCGACACGCTGGATACTGGATGGATGCAGGCGACACGCTACCAGCCCGGCAAGGTGGCGGGTCAGTGGATTGGCCGGTGATTGGACTGGCGGAGTCATACGTCTGGCTACCTCAGAACGCTGGGCACTGGTGCGAAGACAACGGGAAGGTCGATGATGTGACCTTTGAGTCTTCGCGCTGGGTATGACAACGCTGTGACAGCGGCTGTGGGGGCTGTAGTGCAATTCTTGTAAGCCAGATCGGCAAAAAATGCCTACTTGTATGACAAAAGCGGTTTCAAAAAAACGCGGGTCCTTTCTGGAGGTTTCTGAACGGGTGACTTGCGAAG
>CAKZOI010000032.1 GCA_937136395.1 uncultured Opitutia bacterium
TCCCTTGATTGCACCGGCCACGTCGGCCACCGCGCTCTCCGCGACTTTGCTGAAGTATCTTTCACTCATCGCCAGAGCCCCCCGGCATTAGATACGCCGCTTTCGGCGGTAATCCACGGGATCGGCGTTCGCGCGCCTCGTCGTGCTGCCATTTAAGCATTAGCTCTGTGCCAGCCGGATTAATGAGGAACACGTCATCACGACCAGATCCTTCCTCCAATAGCTTCTCAGCAAATTCCCTCGCCGCCTTCGGGCATTCAAACGAATATTGGCTTGTGGTGCCGGGATAGTCCGGATTTGAGTAATCCTTTACCGTCCAAAATCTGTGTTTGCTCATAGTTTCCACCCTATAGTTTGGCCGCCCACCGAGGCAGGCGGCCACGTTATCAGAAACCGAAGTTATTATCGGCTGCCGGTGCTGCGGCCGGAGCCGGAGCTGGTGCGGGCGCCATTGCGGGTGCCGCTGCCGCCGCCGGGTGGCTCACGCCGTTCTCCGGGCGGTTGATCCACTTCGAGATGTTGAAGCCCACGTCGTATGACGTGCCCTTGCCGATCACGACTGGCGTTGAGCTTGTGACCTGCACGATTGGGATCTGCGTCGCAAACTCGGGAGCCTGCTCAGCTTCATTGTACAGCTTGGCGATGAACTGGCCCAGGCCATACGAGTTGCCGCTGAACGACGCCTCACGACCATCGACGAGCCAGCACTTGACCTCGAAACCCTGCTTGTAGACCTCGCTCGGGCGCGGGATCTGCTCGGAGGGTGACGGCCACGGCTGCCAGTCGCGCACGCCGATGTCGATGTGCAGCCAGCCGAATACGACGTTGGCGATGTCGATCGCGAAGCCGCGCTCCATGTCGATCGGCTCCTCGCCGTTCTCGGTCTTCGTCCACCAGCGGTTCTGCGGCAGGTTTGCGCGGATGAACAGGCCAGCGCCTGCGTCGTTTGAGCTTCCAAAAGTGATAGGCATGTTTGTCTCCTGACTATGTCGCCTGAGTGAATTTGAACGAGTAGGGCGGGATCTGGAGTGTCTGAAGGTCTCCATACCCGTAACCCCACTGGTCCGTCTTGAGCGCGTGAGCATATTGCTCGAGCGCATACTTGACCGCAGCCTCGCCCTCTTCGAGCGAGCGCCAGTCGAGTTCATACACACCGACAGGGTGCGGTGCTTCTTTGCCCACGGCAATGAAGATGAAGCGGTCGATCTCGAACCCGTTCAGCGCCATTGTCCGCCGGTAGAATTGGTCTTGGATATGGTAGCCAAGATTGGCCGCCTGCCTTGCAAAGCCTGCCGGCGACGGGTCGATCGTCGTCTTGACGTCCACAATCGCGGCGATGTCTTTGCGCCACCCGTCCGGGCGGCAGCGCACGTCGACGCCGTAGATACTGTCGCGTGCGAATACGCTGGCCTCGACCACCAGATCCCCGCCCAACAGCTCAGCCGCGGCCGCGTTGCTGCGCACAGCCTCGGCCATGCGCACGGCGGTGTGGTAGTCGCCCTCGGTCAGCAACAGCGCGCCGTTAGCCTCGGCCTCGGCTTTGCGCTCGGTCCACTCCTTGCCGCGGCGCGTCTCCGGCCCGCACCACACCGTGCTGGCCATGTGCGGCTCAAGAATGAGCGTGTGCGTGGCCGTGCCCACGTCGAATGCGGTCGACGCCTTGCGCTCGCCGTATTTGTAATGCGCCAGCGACTGCAGCGCGATTGTCTTGGCGCCGGACGCTGACAGCGACGGGTCGAGGTGATATTCCTCGTTGGTCATCGTGTAGTTGATGGTCATGCCTTGCCCCTGCCATATAGCGCGATCAGCAGTGCCTCCGCGCGGTGTTCATCTTTCTTGCGCTTGAGCTGCAGCGCCAGATCTGGAAACCACTGCTGCGCCATGCGCCGCGCGGCGTCCTTGTCCTTCGGCAGGTTCATGCTGCGCTTCCACGTCACCGGCGTCACCGTCGTGAATGGCGTGCGGCTGAGATATGCCGTGGCCAAGATCTGGCCGTATGCCATGCCCAGCTTAAACATGCTGACAACGCCCTGCTTCGGCATTGCCTGCTGGCGCTCGATGTAGATGTGGTCGACAGCGTCGACGCTGGTGATGATGTCCATCAGCGCGATCGTGTCGACGCCGCCCTCGTCATATACGGGCAGGTCATGCACCTCGGACCAGTCGTCACCGATCAGCGCAACGCCGCCGGTGCGGTAGCCGCAGTCAATGCCGATGGTAATCTTTGACGTCATAGCCCGCCTCCTGCAGCACGTTTACCAAGGCTTGCTCGACAATCACCGACTGGCTTTGCCGTGTCTTTGTGCAGTATCGCACAAGGGCTTGGTAGACATCATCGCGGATGCGTGGCCCGATTTGTTTCAGTTCATCTGCCATAGGTTCCTCCATTGGTAACACCCTGTTAACACGCATGCGCCGAGACGCGCAAGCGGTTTATTGTGCTGCGCTTGTGTGGTATTCTTGCGCAGGATAGCGCAAGGGCGAATTAAATGGATCAAAAGCTGGTGACGACAATCGTCTTCGGGGCGTTGCTCAGCCTGATTGGCTGGAACATTAAGACGACAAATGATCTCCAGCTCAGCGTTGCGCGCATGGAGATTTTACTTCGCAACGACGCGATGGCTAAGTGAGGATACAGCCAGCATGGAATTACTTAAAGCATTTTGGCCGATTGGTGTGGCCTTCGTAGCATTTCTGGCTTGGCTTATTCGGCTTGAAGCGCGCTCGATCGAGAACAGCAAAGAGATCAAGCGCCTGTGGAACCAGCGCCGCGAAGATCTCGAGATGTCCCGCCAAGCGCGTGACGAGACAAACAAGATGCTGGCTGAAATCCGCGATGACATTAAAGACCTGATCGCAAAGGTGGCCAAATGAGACACATCAACGAAATCATCATCCACTGCAGCGCGACACCCGTTAACTGGATGTCGGGCGCCGAAGCTCAAGCCAAGGTTAACGAGATCCGCCGCTGGCATGTGGAGGAGCGTGGCTGGTCCGACGTGGGCTATTCGCACATCATTGACCGCGACGGCACAGTGGCGCTGGGCCGCCCGATTGAGAAGGCTGGCGCCCACACCAAAGGCCGCAACGCCAACAGCATCGGCATCTGCCTGATCGGCGGTCAAGGCGGGACTGCCAATGACGTATTCGGCGACAACTTTACGCAAGCCCAAGACAACGCGCTGCGCACCCTGATCGCCGGCTTGAAACGCGAATACCCGACCATCGAAAAAATCAGCGGCCACAACCAGTATGCGGCGAAAGCCTGCCCGTGCTTTAACGCCTCCGCATGGTATGCCCGCAAGCCTGCACCTGAGATCAGCGGCGTAGTGGGCGCACAGCAGCGTTCTAAGCCTACACAGAGCCGCACTGTGCAGGCGACGGTAGTTCAGGGTGCCAGCGCTGTAGGCGGCGCTGTGGGGGCGCTAAATGCGCTCGACGGCACCGCACAAATCGTGGCCTTGGCGGGCTGCATCCTCATCGCCGCGATGGCGATGTTCATCATGCGCGAGCGACTAAAGGCTTGGGCATCCGGCTGGAGGTAAAACGATGTTCACTGCAATACTCTTAGCGTGTTCACTAGACGGCCAGTGCATCGGAATTGCGGGGCCAGCGTGGCCCACGCTAGATGAGTGTTTGCGAGACGTCCCCAATGGTTGGCTTTTCATTGAGGAAAGCTCGCCTCACTTGCTTGTCAAAGATGCCAAATGCGTAGCATGGGGCACGGATGCGTGATGTTTTTGTTGGGTCGATTGAAACTATACGCCATTGGCGCAGCCGCCTTCGTGCTGGCGTTGCTCGGCATCTACTGGAGCGGAAGACGCGACGGGGCCGCTGCCGTCAAAGCCGACATCAACGAAAATAGGCTGGATACTGTGCGGCAGGCCAAGGAGATTGAAGATGAAATCAAGTCGCTGGACGATCCCGCTTTTATTGACCGTGCTGGCCAGTGGGTGCGCAAAGATTAAAGGCACTGAATACTGCGACGTGGCAGGCCCGTTATATTTCAGTGAAGAAACGCTGCTATGGCTGTCAGCAAATGACCGACAGTTTCTGACCGACACAGTGGTGGCAAACGAAAAATGGAACGCGCTCTGCAACTGATACAATCCAGTAGTCGCATCATGCACGATGTATCATTCCGTGATACGTCTGAGAGCCTGTGCAGTCGGGCGTGGCGCCTGCAGGGCAGCAGCAGGTTCTGGGCAGGCTGGGTGCGCGTCTTCGGCCGCGACCACTGCCAGAAAAGCTACAGGCACTATCACGAGTAATGGCCCGCATGATCGCCATACGCCACGGGCGGGCTGGTGAATACTTAGCCTGCTACCTGCTGGAAGCCTACGCTGGGCTTGAGGCATCAAGAATTGACGGGGCGTTTGATCTGGTTGTGCATGCAGGCGACGGGCATCTGGCGCGTGTTGAAGTGAAAACAAGCAGCAGGCGTAATCGACCCAGCGGCGGCTATAAGTTCCAGCGACCCCGTATGACAGTGCTGGCGGACTATTACTGCTGTGTTGCGCTGGACATTGGCCTGATGCGCATTTTCGCTGGCAGCATCTGGCAAGATCGTAAGCAGATCTTCCTGCCTGACCGCGAGTTTACCCAGCCAGCGATGATAAACGATCTCCGCTGGCTGAAACGTGAAATGTGTGGCGACGTTACGAATTAGCAAACACAGCCAGCTTCTTGAGGCGCTTTAGGCCTAAGCCGGTTTCCACTCTTGCACGCAGCATGCTGGGATACCACACGCCGTTCACGATAACCGGCTTGCGGTTGTTGTTCGCCTTGCGCAGGCCCACGAAATCCAGCGTGCCGCGCTTGATTGAGCTTGAGATGCATGTGTGCGACACATCAAGCGCCCGTGATGCCTCGCCCCTGCTGGCGTATGTCACGCCGCGGATTGTCACCGGCTTGCTGACCTTGCGATGATACTCGCCCCGACCCTGCGCCATCTCGTTTCTCCTTATATCCAGTTCCAAGTCCGATGTTGTCCTGCCTTCCCCGCGCGATAGCGGCGCATACCGTGTGCTTTTTCAGGCCAAAGTGCCGTGCGGCATCTGCTTGGCTCATAAACGTGACGCCACGTATCGTCACCGGCTTGCGCTGTGCGCGCTGGAAATCATTCATCGTGTTGCGTTTCATCGCTCACCTTCTCCCATGGTGGTCGTTTCGCCAGCGTCACCGGAACATCTTTCCGGTAATGCAGGCTGAAGTTCTGCAGATCGCTCGGCTTCGGCTTGCGGCCTTTGTTGTCGGGCCACGGGTCGAGCCGGAAAAAGCCTTCCTCATTTGCCATGCTTTGCCCTTTCCATGATGGAATACCAGCCGTTGCGCATACGCAGCAAATCGTCGTCGTCCATGGATCTCAGCTCATCTTGCACCTCGCGCTGGCCTAGGCCGAGATCATGCGCCACCTCTTCTGCAGATGCCGATGGTATGATCTTGAAATATGCCAGCAGGGTGCTGCGCAGGTCGTCACTCATCTTTGCCTCCTGTCAGTTCTGCATATGTTGTGACAATGCGATGCAAGCCTGCCTCTTTGGCAATGTCTTCTTCGTCAGGGTCTAGCAGGTAGATTGCTTCACCTAATGCATCCACCGCCTTCGCCAGCTTTGCCTCCAGCTCCTTAATCCGATACTGCATCTGCGCGCGATCCGCGAACCATTCATCCGGCAGCGGTTTGCGCCCCTCTGGTAGTTTTGATAAATCCCACTTAGCCATCCGCTTTCTCCCTTCCCATAAGAATGTCTTTGATCGCCTGCACCTCGTTCTGCATGTGTCTGTGGTTCGCCTTCTCCCCGTGGCTCATTTTCTCGAACATCTCACTGTCAATATCTAGCCAATACAGCAGCTTGTTGAGCCGCTTCTGCGCATCCAAATTCCGCAGCATCAGCTTCTCGAATTGGTCAACGTAAGTGTCGCCAACACTGAGCGCCCTCTCCACAGCCTCCCGTGCTTTCTCTACACATCCATCCCATTCAGCGGTCATTAGTTATCTCCTTGCTCAAAGCTATCCTGTCCAGTGTCCCGCGCTTTACCGCCATGCTGATCGCCCGATCTGTGACGCCCAGCGCCTTGGCTGCGGCAACTTGGCTTTCGTATCGCACGCCGCGGATCGTCACTGGCCGTCGCTGCCGTTTCTGGTATTCACCAAGCCCACGCCCCTCGTTAGCCATTACGCGACCCCCTTCACTTTCTTAACGTCGTCTGCCATCTTGGCCACCTGTTGGCGCGCAGCGTTAAACTCGCGCAACGACTTCTGTAGTTCAGTCAGCTTTTCGTGAAACTGCTTGGCCAATCCGTCGGCTGTCTCCATCCACTGCGTGATTTCGGCGCTAACTTGTTCTGCTTGCTCATTGCCATCAGGGCCAAAGAAATCTTCGCGCAGGCTTGCCACCCAGCCCCACATGATGCCGTTGCCGATCGTTTCGGCGACGCTCTTGTCGGTTTCGCTTCCCTTGTATCGCTGGGCCGAAACATCATAGACGGCAGTTAGCAGATCAATAATCTCGCGCTTTTGCTCTTTTGTTGGCTGGCGCAGTTCTTTCACATTGTCTTTTGCCATTTTGGTCTCTCCTTTTGACCGACGCTTTTCTTCGCAATCCTTGCAGCGCATCTTTTTCCCTATGTAAGACCAGCCGCGTTTTTTTAGGCTCTGAAACACCGTATTGACGTTGTTTATTTGTGTCTGGTTTATTTTGTCGAAATTCTTTGTTGAGCCAAAAGAAACAGACACGTCTGTGAAATTCTCGCAAAAATCGCATTGGCACCTAGCAACTTGCTTGCCCGTTGAGAGTTGTTCACACGTTATCATTCTCCATCTCCTGAAAATATTGCTCCAAAGCCATATCAACCAGCGCCTCTGCCAGCGTGGGGTAGCCGTTGCTGACAGCGTAGTTGATGATCCAGTCCACCGCCTCACGAGACACGTTGGTGTCCTGTTCGCTGAATAGCGCAGTCGATATGCGGCCCAGCTTGATGCCTCTTGCCTTGCGCAGCACGTCGGTGTTCCCACGAATAGTGCGGCGGCGGTCGATGCGGTATCCTTCTTCGCGCAGCTTCACCAGTTTGAACCGTGTTGCCGCTACTCCTCGGCCAAGATGCTCGGCAATCTCAGACACCTTGTGGCCTTCCTCGAATAGGTGGATCAGCGTTTCTACCTCGTGATCTTTCCACGCATCCGACCGCTGCTTCGGCTCCTTTGGCGGCATGTTCGCTCGGCGGCGCATGTCTTTGGCCTTCGAGATCACACTGCCCATAGTGCGGTTAAGAGTGCTGGCGATAGTGCTGTAATCCTCTTGCGCATCCACCATCTGCATCAGCAGCTTCTCCTCTCGTTCAGTCCAGCGCTCACCCATCGATGTTCTCCCCGAAAAAGTCGTCAGCATTCAGCGCCCACATAACAAAGCTGGCGCGCTTCTGAGATCCATTAGCGTAGACCACAGCCTTGGCGATGTCGCCCTTCTCCCACATGCCGTGCAGGAAGCTCCCCGCGCCGACCGCGTCGGTGCCGAGGGCATCGCCGATCTCGGCGCTCGTCATCATGTGACCCTCGAGCATGTCCAAGACTTTCTGCCGTGCATCCTCGCAGCGCCGCGACGGCGCCTTGGTGGCGCGCTTTTTTGGCGCCTCGGCTACCTCTGTGGCCTCGCTTCCCTCGCGATCGAGGCGCACCGCCAGCAGCGGGGTGCGCCCCGAGCGGTTCAAGTCGTTATGGATCAAGTGCGCTGAGAACACTTGGCCAATGTCGGCGCCGCTCGCCTGTATTACGCGCTCTGGAATAAACGCGCTGATGCCGTCAGGCGTCACGCCAAAGCCGCTGCCGCTGGTGATGATGTTGGTGATTGTGATTTGTTGCGTTTCCATTATTTGCTCCAATGTTTAGGACGTGCTTTCGGACGAACGGTCCAACCACTTACGACATCTGTGCGGACGCATCCGACCATGGTGTCACCCCAGTCGGCGTCGTATAGTTTGTAAAGCTCACCAGTTGCGCGCAGTGCCTTCTCGCACTTTTGCTCGCTGGTGAAGGGGATCGGCGACGGGAAGTCCTCGCCGTTGATCGTGGCTATGAAGACCAGCATGGTGAGGTAGGTCATGGCAGCACCAGCGGCGTATATACCAGCAGTATATACATGGTGGCGAACAGGCAGATCACGCCGATCAGGTCGCAGATAAAGTCACGCATCGGTCTGCCCCTCCAGCTCTGCCAACCTCTGCCGGTATCGTCTGATGTGATGGGACGCCAACGCCAGATCTTCTGACACCCAGCTCGGTCGCACTCCAGTGCCGTAGCGGGCGATCAGGTCGTCGCAGCTTTTCTCGTGAAACTGTATCATGTTCTGATACAGGCTGATCTCTTCTTCGATGGTCATGTCTCTCTCCCAACTTGATTTTTAGTCGCTTCAGAACGGGCAGTCTTCGCCGCGCTCCCACCAGCGATCTGGTGGTGTGGACGCTGGTTGCTCCGACCCCGTTGTGGGGGAGGAAATTGGCGGGGGCAGAACCCCCAGCGCCCGCAGCACTAGATCGAGGTGCGGTGGTATGGGGGCCGAAGCCCCCTGCTGGTTATGCGCCAAGAAGCTCGTCCAGTCTGGCTTTGCGCAGATCGCGCCATACTTGCTCCCATTCAGTGCAGCGGTAACGCGCTGGGCATGAGCAATTTGCAATCAGTGCTGCGTTGTGTGCAGCGACTTCAACTTCGTGGTAGGTGATAGGGTTCATTTGTGTATCTCCTGTTAGGTGGTGGGGGCCGAAGCCCCCTGTTGGTTATGCATGCTTGCTTGCCTTGAGAATGCCTGACTTGCAGGCGCAGCGGTTCCATTCAGCGGTGCCTACAACATGCCAGCACCAGTGGCTTTCGGCCTCTGGATGACCTGCGTGCCATAGGTGGAAAAACTCGCCAGTGCAGAAGCATATAGCGTCAACGCCAAAATCCTCTGGGCGGATATCTACGTCTTTGCCGCCGACTGTATGGCCTGCATTCGATACCCAAGACCAGCGATCTTCAGGCCCGCCGTGAGGGCCAGAAAGTTCGACCTTGAACACACTGCCGTTTTTACTGACGAGCCAGCCGCCAGTGTATTGTGCGCGCTTAATGTCCGCCAGCAATTCGCCCTTTGTGCCGCTGGTAAAATCAAAAACTTTCATCTGTGTATCTCCTGTTAGGTGGTGGGGGCCGAAGCCCCCCCCTGCTGTTAAAGGTCTACGACTTCGATGGTTGCTGCGGCGATGCAGGCCGCCTTTTGCTCGGCGTTTTTGGCAGACGCCCAGCGCTTGTAAGAATGGATGTTGATGGGGCCTGTGTAGCCATGCTCGGCGGCGCGCCGATACAGGTAAGAATAATTTGCACCGACATACAGGCGCTGCGGCACGTCAAAGCGCGGGAATTGATCCCAATGGACGCCCAAATGGTGGCCAATGCCGCTCAGCTTACCTTCGGCTGTTTTGGCGGCGCGCACACGGTCTAGGCTGTGGCCGCTGTCAATTACTTTGCCGTCGGACTTGCGGGTAATCATCCACGCTGCCTTGACGGCGCGTGCGCCCTTGTATTCGTCCTGAAAGCCGTTGCTGAATTTTGCGATGATCTTGGTCATGTCGGTATCTCCTCTTGATTACACCCCCTTGTTAACACGCAGTTAACATGGGTGCAATAGGAAAGTGAACGGCTACGTGAAAAAGTTTGCGGTGGTATGGGGGCCGAAGCCCCCTGTTAGTTAGCAATAGCCAAAACGCTCATCCTCAAGCTGGCGCTCTTCGTGGCCATCAAGAAGCCAAGCGTTAGTGCCGTATGGCGCATAGTAGTTCCAAAGGTCAGGATCAATTGAACCGCGCTCTTTGACTTTGGCTGCGAGTTTTTCAGCGCGAATATAGCTAAAAGCAGCGCCAATCAGGTCAAACTGACGGCCGTCTTTATCGCAAGCAATCACGGTGTAGCCGGTTTCATCCCCATTGTAAGCTATGCGGGCGTCGTTGATTTCATGTCTCATCTGTCTGTCTCCTGTTAGGCGGTGGGGGCCGAAGCCCCCCTGTTTGTTACGAGTTATCATTTTTGCTCATCGCACGGGCCTGTCCGGGCGCAACCGGCATCCGGTAGTGGTAAATCGTAGGCACCCAGTCTGACCCCACCCACATGCCGTCGCGGTTGCCGTGCATCTCCAGCGCCTTTTCGTGCGCCTCGGTCTTGTCCATTGGGCGGGCGTCACCAAGCAGCTTGCCGTCAAATTTCAGGCCATAATAACCATTATCAAACTGGTGAAGCGTCACTGTGATTGTGCGGGTGTCGGGCTGCTTGTTGCGCGGCAATGCCCACGACGCTACGCAGTCGCATCCTACCTGCGTCAGTTGGCGAATGGAGCAAGTGCAATCTGTCATCTGTCTTTCTCCTCTTGATTACACCCCCATGTTAACTGCGCGTTAACATGGGTGCAATAGGAAAGTGAACCGCTACGCAAAAAAAAGTCCCCGCGCGATGGCGGGGACAAGTCCACAGGGAGTTACACAAGAGGTGCATGGACAGCATATAGTGCCAAAGATTGATGTTCAATCAATATGTCGCTATGGTTAACGCGCAATTAACACTGGAGGATTGCCATGGATAACGACACCAAAGAGCTTGTGCGCATGCTCAACCAGCCGCACCGCGTCCCCAACATGCTGGCGCTGATGCGCGCATGCGAAAAGGCGGCCACGCTAATTCAGGCGCAAGCCGCCGAGATCGAGGCGCTGAAAGCGGCCAAGAAGTCAGCCGCCCGCAAGAGCAAGGCGGCTGACGAGGGTTAACGCTGGCCCAGAAGGGACTGCATGGCCGGTGTCAGGCCGATGGCGCCATATGTGCCACCGCGCTTGCCGGCCTCGTATACCGACTGCGCGCGTTGCAGTTGCGGCGCAGACCGCTGCAGTTGGCCAATCTGACGCTGTAGCGTCTGCAGGTCGCCTTGGCGTGTGAGCGGCAGGGCGATCTCACCCATCAGCTCCTCAAACGCCTGCTGCCGCGTTGGCGCCGTAGACATCATCGACTGCAGGCGCTCCGCCATAGCCGGCACTACGCCGCCGCGCTCCGCGATCGACTGCCCCAGCGTCGGGCGGATGCGATCCATCGCCACGTCCTGCGCCATCTTGCGGATCTGCGTCTTTGAGTTTTGCGCGACGCTGGCGCGCATCGATGCCGCGGAATAGACCTCGTCGAGCTGGCGCAAAAACTCCTTAGACTGATCACCGAGAATGATCTCAAGTTTTTGGCGGCCAGCGCGCGACAGCATATCCTTGAGCGGCTTCACCATCTCTCTGGCGTCTTGGTTCGGATCGCTCAGAGCGGCCTTAGTGTTGGCCATGACCTCGTCGAGCTGCGCGCGCAGCCCCTGCTTCACGGCGGACAGCTCGGACGCGCTCATGCCTTTGACCGTCTTGCTGACGTCGTATCTCGTCGTCTTCGGGTTCAGCAGATCTGTGCCAAAGTCTATGGCGTCGCGCAGGCTGATTACGTCGCCGGCGATGTCGCGCGCCTGCCTGTATTCCGGCACCAGATCATCCAGCGCCGATCGAATGTCGCTGGCCAGACCGCGCATGACGTTCTTCTCTTCGGGCGCCGCTGTCGGCGACACATCGCGCAGGGCGCGCGTGATGTAGTCAATCTGGCGCACGTCAGGCTTTCTCGTGTAGCCCAGCACGTTGCCGGCCTCGTCCAGCTCCGCCATGATCTGCCGCGACGGCTGCCCCTCGATCCGCATCAGACGTGCGGCGCGATTTAGGATGTCGCTGTCAAGGCGGCCAAGCAGCTCCTCGAGCTTGCGCCCAGCCGCGCTGGCGTAATTCACGGGCAGGCCATATGCCGCGTCATATGCGGCCTTGCGTGCCGGCGCCGAGCTTTCCATCAGCAGGTCTTGCAGTTGCGCGGCAGCCTGTGGCCCGCCGAGCGTGTTGTCCATCAGGTCGGCGAACTGACGGCCAGCCGCCTCGGCCACCTCATCAATGTTCTGCCGCGCAATGGCTGCGCCGGGGCTGGTGCTGGATGCCGCCAAGTCTAGCAGGTTTTGCGTCGCCGGCCCCATCTGGCCCAGAGATGCGTATCGCCCAGCGCGCGCCATGTTCTCTGCTGCGACAGGCGCATCCATGCCCGCGGCTGCGCTCAGCAGGTCAAGCGCGCCCTCTTTGACGCCAAGCTGCCGCGCAGTTGCCTGTGCTGGCGCTGCAATGCGGCTGCCACGCATGGCGCCGATCGCACCGCCCACAGCGGGGCCAAGGGCGCCGAGTGCGCCGCCAAATAGCGCGCCGGTAAGCGCGCCGCTCTCAGCGGATGCTTTGCGCTCCTCGCGGGTGCTACCCTCGCCAGAGCCGTAGATGCCGCCCTCGATGGCGCCGCCTGCGGTGCCAAGGGCTGTGCCAGCCGCCAAGCGGCCAGCAAACGACGAGCCGAGCGGCGTTACCAATGCCTGCGGCGCCGCGGCGATCATGGCCGGCGCAGTGGCGACCGCGGTGCCGGCGCGTGACAGGGCGACGGTGCCGGGCGCGACAATCTCGCGCGCCTCTTGCGCCGCCCGCGTGGCCTGCGCGGCCTGCGGGCCTGCCGTGGCGCCGATGATATCGTCGATGTATGATCCGATAAACGGGACGCCCTTTAGGGCGCTGGCGCCGCGTGCGGCGGCTTCCCCTGTCTGGGCGATGATGTCTTGAGCAAAGCCCTTCTTGGCAGCCTCGCCGGCGGCGCCAGAGGCACGAGCCTCGGCGATGCGCGCGGGGTCTGTGGTCGCGTATGCGCCACCACGCCCCAGCAACGTCTCTTGGCCAGTCTCCTTGCTGCGCACGATACGGCTGCCGTCTGGCAGCGTCTCGACGACGTCAGTGCCAGCGGGCGCCATCTTAGGCGTCAGGCCGATCTGCTGCGAGAACTTGCCAAAGTCCATGTCGCTGTAGAAGCGGCTGTGCAGAGCGCGGGCCAGATCCTCGTCGCTCATGTCGCTGTATTGCGGATATTGCTCTCGGATCTGTTTGATGCTCGCCATACTTAGCCCCTAATCCCCAGCGGGTCTGGTTTATCCTGCTTGCCGCCGCCATAGACTGTGTCTGGCGGGATCTGCTCGCCCATCTTGCGGCGCCGGCCGATATCAATGTAGAAGCGCAGCTCGTTTAGCGCCTCTTGGTAATCCTCTAGGCTTTGAGATGTGCCGAGGCGAGCCATGGCGGCCTCTGCCTTCTGGCCTTCCAGCTCAGTGATTTGACCACCGCCTTTTAGCGCCTCAAACGCCTGCAGGAAAACGCCGCCCTTGATCTGGTCAATGCGCTCCTTCACTCGAGCGGTTTCGCTGTCGAGGCCAAGCTCTGCTGCTGGGCGGCGGAAAAAGCCTTCGACGCCCAGAGCGTTGCCCAGCGCCGGGTCGTAAAGCAGTGCGTCGATCTGGTCGATCATGCGCGATGCGCTGGCGATCTCGCCCTGCGCCTGCGCGGCCCGCTCGCGCATCGGGTTAATGCGCGCCAGCTCTGCGCTGACATAGGGGGCCATCGACGGGTTTGTCGCTAAGATGCTGGTCAGCTTGGCGGCATATGCGTCAATCTGTTCTGGCGTAGCATTCGGCCCGAGCGGCGTCGCACCCAAAGCGCCAAACATTTGCTGCCTAGCGGCCATCTCAGCCCGCGCCGCCTCGCGCTTGCGGTTCTGGTCGCGGATCTCGTTGAAGGCGCCCATCGTGTCAGAAAATGACGTGCCTTGGCGCCCCTGCAGCGCCGCGCCTGCGTCGGCGATTGCGGCAAACGCCAGCATGGTGCGCTGCTGCTTACTAAGCCCCTCAAACGGGTCATTGCTTATAGGCTGCTGCAGAAGACCGCTCATACCAGCCGGCACTGGCCCAGCGGCCGACGCTGGGCGCGGCGCATACGTGACCTCGCGGCCATCCGAGACGCCGCCGGCCATATTGCCGTCCAAGGCGATCGGCTGGGTGCCGGCGCGCGGCATGGCGGGGTTCTCGCCCACACTGATGGTGCGCAGGCCGCTGGGCGTCTTGCCGAGCGCGTCCATGGCGTCGTTGGCTAGCGCTTGATTGACCGACACGCCCTGCGTCGCCTCCGGCGGCACGGGCATGTTCAGCGTGTAGCCGGCGCCCATCTTGGCGATGTCTTCAGGCGTCGCAATGTCGCCCGGCACTGCGTCGGTCAGGTTGTATGTCTCGATGTCGTCTTGCGTCAATACGCGGGGTTGGTTCGCCGCCACGGCTCCATCTCCTTTTGCTGCGCCTTGCGTGCTGATAGCGGCGGTGCGCCATTGTGGGTCATCTGCTCGGCCGAATACGTGCGCGCCGATGCGCTTCCAGTTACCGCCGCCACGCGTCCCCCAAGACGGGTTCGAGATGTCGGGGTTATAGAAATGCGTGGCGCCGCCTGTCGGGTCTTCATATTGGCCAGACAGCAGCGCATCTGCGATCTGGTATGCCTGCATCGTCGGGCGGATTGCCGCCATATTCTGGCCCTGCTGGCCACCCGCAAAGCCGGTGACGCTGTTCCAAGGCGAGAACGCGCCCGGCTTCATAATCACGCCCTCAACGCCTTGGCCGTAGCCGCCGCCTTGGGCGCGGTTCATGATCACCGAGCCAGCCGCAAGCATGCCTTCGACGCCCTGATTGCCGGCCTCGGCCATCAGCGTCTTAGCAAGCAGCTCGCGGTCTCTGGCGTCCATTACGCGGCCCCCAGCTCTTTAGCGATTGCGCCGTAGTTCACGCGGCGGTAGCCGTCGTCGCCCATGACCACATATTCTGGCCGGATCTGCTCGACCTCCTGCGCGATCACGCCATACGTCGGCTCGACGGCCGCGCCGGCGGCGACGCCCTCTTCGTTCCAATCCCACTCGTAGAGATTGAAGTCGCCCACTTGGCCAAGCGAGCGGATGTTCTCTTTTAGGCGTGCGTCGGAGAAAATGGCGCCAATGCCACCAGCCTTGCCAAGCGCTGTTAAGCCTTGGCCGGCGCTGCCGATGCCGCTCAGAATGCCGCCGATCGTCCCCATCGGGTTGCGCTCGGTCGTCGTCCCCGACGTCACGCCGTAGCCCGCGGGGATCGCCCCGGCGGCGCCAGTCAGCACGCCGAACTGCGTCAGCGGATACTGCTGCTGCAGCATGTATTGCTCGTAAAGCGCGTCTAGCGCCTGCTGCTCAAGCGCGCGGGGCGCCTCGCCTGCAGTCATCTGCGCCCCCAAGCCCGCGAGCTGCTGCTGCAGGCCGGCGCCGGCGGCGCCCATGCCGCCCTGTGCCGCCGCCATGCGCTGGGCAAGATCTGCCTGCGCCAAGCCGGCGGCTTGCGAGAAGCCAGCCTCGCGGAGGCGGGCGGCGGTTTCTGCTGCAGTCTCGGCAAACGCGCGCTGCGTCTCAGCCTCGGCCACGCCCTGACGGCTGCCGCCAAATGCGCCGGCGGCGCTCGCGGCGGCGCCAAGCTCGTTCAGCGAGATGTCGCGCTGGCGGGCCAAGTCGCGCATCGAGGCGTCGATGACCTCCTGCGTGTATGGCGACATAAACGACTGGATGCGCTCAGGAGACAGGCCCTCGCCAGCGATCGTGCTGTAGACGTCGGCCGCTTGCTGGAATGCCGGCGCGCCCATGTCTAAGCCGCCGTAGCCAGACAGCGCCTGCTGCTGAAGATCTGTCAGGCCGGCTACGCGTGTGCCTTCGTATGGCGTGAATGGCGTGGCCAGCATGCGCTTGGCTTCGGGGATAACAGTGCCTTCCAGAAACTGTTGCTGGAAGGCCGGCATCTTGTTTTCTTGGGTCGTCGTGGTCGTCTTCTTGCCCATCAGTCTAGCTCCATCACGTAGTTTGTGGTGATCGGCTTAAACCGAAGCCCACCGGCAATCTTTTCAAAGCCCTTGCGGCCATCGGCCTCCAGAGCGGGAAGCCCCGCCTTGCGCGCCATCTCAGCCAGAAAGTCAGTGGCCGGCTTTACCCACTCGCTCATGCGTGTTCCACCTAAAAACTCAATCTTGAGAACGGATCTGCGGGGGTGCGTTATGACAGCCGTCGTGATGGCTGCGGTCAGCGTGTCCCCGATGTAGACGAGCCAGAGTAGCGACTGGCCGTCTCGTATTTCTTGCGCGATGACGTCTTCGGTGACGTTCATCGACTGGCGCTCGATCGCTGGCCTCAGTAACTCCATCCCGACGTCGATGTATTCTTCGACTTGTTCCGGCAAGACCGGCATGATCCTCACGCCATCAGCTTGCGGGAATATTACAACATTATCTTGCATATTAACAGCCCTACGCCCTCACCCTCGTAATTGACAGCGCGGTAGATGGCGCTGCCGGAGCATAGGCTGTCGCCGGTGCCGCCTGCAAGTAGCCAGACGTGCTTTCCACCGCCCACAGTACCTCTAGATAGTCGCCCGCGCTCATCTGAAAGATCGCTGAGCGAGACACAACAAAGCTGGACATATGAATGATGATAGACAGAGAGAGTCAGGACTCAGTCCACACGCCGACTGGAAAATTTAAACTACACATGTGACAGGCTTGCTAATGACTTTCTGCCATACCTTGTGAGATATTTCAAAGACTCAACAGTCCTTAGGCTTTCGCGACCTCGTCAATTATTCCTCTGAGTAGATTGAAAGCCTTTATCTCCCCCGTGGCTCGCTGGACATTGAGCACCTG
>CAKZOI010000033.1 GCA_937136395.1 uncultured Opitutia bacterium
GTAACTCTCACTTCAAGATGGTTGACGCCTGATTTGACATGACCATCCAGATTTATTCGGAACGGTGCTTTCCATAATACGCCGAGGCTCTGTCCATTCACGATGACTTCTGCAATCTCATGAACACTGCCTAGATCCAATTGCAATGAGTGATCCGACTGCATCAATGCTTCAGGCAGAGTGAACTTTTTATGGTAGCTGGCTGTGCCTGAGAAATAGCGAATAGCATCGTTCGGCGAGGTCGTCCATGAAACCAGCTGGCTAAATGTTTCCTGTTTCGGCGCACCCGAATGTGGCGGGAACTCGACATCCCATGCCCCTGGCAGCTCGATCGGTCCTGCAACCGATTCCACTTCCAACTTTTTCGAGTGCCCAGAAGCCATTTCATAGCTGAGTGTGCCTGAATAGGGCGTCTTCCAGTAAACCTTGCCGTCCTGATGAGCGAAGACTGGTTCTGGCAAGGGCATCTGTAGCTTCAATGTTTTGCCTACTGAAACGGTCTGCTCCACTTTCCCAGAATCAGTCGAATACATAAGACGCAGCGCCTTTCGATCTCCTTCAACAGACTTACCTTCAAGCAAACGATCATTCACCACGATCTCATAGTTTCCAGCATTCACCAGTGATTTGACTTTTTGCGTTACATCCAGTGTGGGATACACAGAAGGCACCCATTGAACTCCCAGCTCAAATTTCCCAAAGATTGCTTTTAAGATGGTTAACTCCCCTTCTCCGTTCGTATCAATTACAAATGGCTCGCGCTCTTTTGCATATTTTACTGATCGTTTGTCTCCAATTTTATATTCAACACGTAGCTCTTTATGATAGCCAGGAGCAGGATCGGAGTTACAGAGATTTCGATCTGCAATCACGCTAAGCTTTCCATCCTTAACGCTATTCTTGATGATTTCTTTTACATCCACCAACCCTTCCTGCAAGAACGTGCCATACTCGGCTTGGACTATCTGTAGCCCCGGAAGCGGTGTCGGCATGGGGCGCGCTAAATCCATCTCGACCTCGACTATGGAGTCCGATGCAGAAACAGGTTTGCGAAAAATGACAAAGACAGACGCTTCAGATTCAAGCTGGACGCGCACTGTCGTCGTGCCATCGCCATTATCTTGCCAAACGGTCGCGTCAACAACCTCACCGGTTTCCGCATTCCACAGCTCAGGCTGCTTACCAGAAACTCGAAAACGACAGTTTTCCACGCGGCGATCCTTCTCGGAGTTAGCGATGAAGTAGATGTCGCTTTCCCCTGCCCTGCGATGAACCATAGCTAGGCTTTCACCTGAACCGTGCTCAACACTAAAGGCTGGAGCCAAGGTTCCTTGTTTAAGTATATCAAGCACGGAAACGTCCTTGATTGAGCCTGACTCCCAAAGTGCATCTGCCATTTCTACAAGTTGGCTATCACATTCCGGATACCCTTGAAGGCTTGGGGAGCGAGTTGGCTTGGGACCCGTTATCGTAGCACCTGCTTCGGCGAGTTTAGCAAGCAAACGAAGCGTCTCGGGGCGCATCCATGTGGTTTCAGGGAGCATCAGTATCGAATAGCTGCCTCCTGAAGGCGTGAGAATGTGACCATCTT
Source organism: uncultured Opitutia bacterium (assembly GCA_937136395.1). Classification (GTDB taxonomy): domain Bacteria; phylum Verrucomicrobiota; class Verrucomicrobiia; order Opitutales; family Coraliomargaritaceae; genus JBPOFY01. The sequence continues at coordinate 1,592 of CAKZOI010000033.1, forward strand.
TAACAGTCAATGCAGACAATTTGTTATGCCCAATCAAATCATAATCAAAACCAAGTTCACTGATACCCGGCACCAGAAAGGTATCATTCGGGGACGACTCACCGACAAAGACCAAAACATCGGCAACCGTTTGCCCCTGTTGAAGCAAGAATTGCGAGCGCGCCACATAGTCTAGATACGATTTACCCTGCTCCCACCATGTGGAATAGCGATTAAAATCCACGCCGAACAAACCTAATGTCAACCCAGGCTTTGCGTCCCATGGCTGGTGAACATAGGTGTGGTAAACAAAACGATTGATCCCTTGAGCCCAGGCCTTGTCGCCAATTGATTTAAGCGTGGCTGGATGCTGCCTCCAACCGCCAAAGGCTGTAAATGCTTCGGCTTCGGCGATCGAACTACCGTTTAGCTTGGCAATCGAAGCGACGAACTTAGGAGAATCAAAGAAAGCCATGGTGCCACTCCAGAACTCAGCCATCACCACGTCCGCCTGCTCACCGACCTGCATATTATCAAAGGGGCCCCAGTATGGTTCATTGGAAAAAACCATGCCATTCTGATGCGATAGCTCACGAAAACGACCGTAGTAGTGCTCAGCCATCAAATCACCAATCGTGCGACGAAAGTCCCACAAGAAGCGCTCGGTGATTTCACCACTGTCTACATAGTATCCTGCCAATGCTGGCAAGAAGTTTGCGCAAGCATAGCCACGAAGCCTTTGAAACTCGGTTTCAAAATCAGCCGTCCAGTTGGCAGTGCCGACCTCATAACTGTCGATATGGCATTTGGTCACCACGGTTCCAATTAAGGGTCCGAGTTTTTGAATGATCGGATCAATGCCGTCACGCCAAAAGGCATCCACAGCCTTGCGACTCATCTTATCGCACTCCAAGCCGACCCCACCAACGACACCAGGTCTATTTTGTGCACCTGTTGGTGTGTGTCCTAACCGCAAGATCGTCCAGTCGCCTTTAGGCGCATTCCACTCCAACATGCCATCAGCTGACACCTTGTCCGTAAGGTCAATCAATGTTTCCGCCTGAACCACCGCATCTGCAGGAATTTCTTTTGCGTCAGGCATCAAGCGATTACGCACTTTTCCTGATAGTATTTTATAATCTAGAGAGTTGATACGCTCAGACACTTTTGGTGTCGGAAAAGCCAACACAGCGATATCTCTATAATAATCTAGTTTCGTTGGCGGTTGCGGTAGACGCGCATGAAACGGTTTGCCGCCTTGATGGTTCACCTCGCTAAAGACGACCTCCTGCATGGCCATTTCCGGAGTCACCCA
>CAKZOI010000034.1 GCA_937136395.1 uncultured Opitutia bacterium
TGCCTTCTGCCGAGTCTCCACCGGAAAATGGACAGGGGTATCGGCAGGGAACGAACGGACGAGGTCAGCGAAAGCTCTCATCTCATCTCCGCTTAAAGGGCGATTGGGAACACTGCCGAAAGTTGAGAAACGTATCCATGGGATGGTTTCACCTTTGGTGACCTTCGTTTCGATTCTGGCTTGGTATGCACGGCAGAGTCCCGCGAAACCAAGCTTGCGCTTCCTCTCTCCGGAAACCTGCACGGACGGTTTCATCCGCTCGACGTGGATTGCGTAGCATACGCCTTTTTTCAATGCCTCGCATTTTGAGGAGCAATTTGCCCCGCCGGATTCTGAGAAATTCAGAGCGATGGCTCCGTTGGTGGCCTTCGAGAACGTGCCGAGTGATGGCTTCCAAGTTGTTTTTTTCATGGTTATCATAGCTCACAACTTCCGACATGGACGGAGGCTGTGAGCTATGCCCCGCCGTAGCGGGGATAGCGGTTAGGGTTATCTGTTTTCCAGCCATCCTTTGATGGCCTTATCCATGACCTCATATTGGGCCGTTTTATCCTCGGGCTTGTAATGCCCATGAAGGAGGATTCCGACAGGATTCCCATCCTCATCGACGGGCCTGAAGTTCTCGGTCCCATGCCAAGTGGACGGGACCATCCAGAGTTGGATTCTCTTCTGGGCTTCCTCCCATTTTTTCGACCCCTTGCGAGGCTTCGCCCCGTAAGAGATGCTCGATTGCGCCTTCTGAATCGCCATTGCTGGCGAGTCGGCACAGGCCCAACCGAATGCGGTGATGGCGAGGAATTCAACAGTAGTGGCGGACACGTCTTGCTCTGCGGTAGTATTACTCATAGCTCGCAGCCACCAGCGACTGGTAGCTGTGAGCTACGCCCCGCCGAAGCGGGGGTAGCTGTTGGTGATTAACGCGCCGAGAGGGCATCTTCGGCAGCAAACAGGCCGTCGAGAATGAAGGCGAGAGCCTCGCTCGCTTCGCGTTTTGTCATGCCTAAATAGCCTGCATTCCCTATGCAGCAGGGGTGGGTATGGTGGGAGCCTCGCCCGTCTTTAGAGAGGTAGAGTCGGAAGGCCCGCCCGTTGATTTTTGACCCTTCTTGCAAGCAGGTTTCCTCACCCTCTCGGATGATGCCGAGGCGTTTGCAGGCGGAATGTAGCATTTTCACTTTGGTGTCTAATTGTTGTTTAGTCATAGCTGGAAACCTTCGCGCATGGTCAAAGGTTTCCAGCTATGCGCGGCGTCTGTCACAAGCCGCGATTGCTTTTGAGTGGTTTCAAAGAACTGGAGATCCGGTCTTGGACTCGGAACCCGCCGTGGTGGCGATGGGTTGAAACTAATCAAACCGTTCTTTTTAGCAACAACAAAAAGACAATAAAATGCATTTTGTTTGTAACCCATTGAGAATCAATAGTTTTACTTCATCCATTCTTTGGTCTCATTTCCTCGCTATATAGAGGCACGATCTAGAACACCTATTCCACTGTTCAAAGTAACAGCGAATCGCGCAGGATCGCGTTTTGAGAAACTTTCGATACCTTGTTCATATAATGACAAAAGCGCATCAGAACGCATTCTGAGGCCATTGCGGGAGTTTCAGACATTCTTCGATTCCGCAAGACAATTATTCAGGAAAAGGGATTCAGGAAAAGGGATTCATGGTGAGGGTGTCACGAAACGGGTCCTCGATTCGTGACAGAATCAAGCGGAGTTGATGTCGATGACCATCGCCATTCCTCGCCATTCTTCCGGAGAGTGAACGCATCAACGAATCATGATACATTGATTCCTGTTTCCTGTTTCCTGATTCCTGATTCCTGACTCGCCTTTCCTGTTTCCCCTTTCCTGAATCCTGATTCATGTCTCGCCTTTCCTGAATCCTGTTGCACGAAACAGGACGCATGATTCGGGATGCATGAAACAGGATGCATGAATTAAATGTCGTGTATCGGACGCGAGCGGGTGATAGAGATTTTGAGGCGCGTTCGCTCGACACGCCACGGGTGGGGTCCCAATTTTTTTGCGGAGATGCGTATATACATATGGTGTTGTAGAAAAAAATTGACTAAGGTGTCCGTGTGAGGTAGAGGTCGGTCATGCCGAAATACGACCGAAAACGGAAACGGGAATACTATTTAGCGAATCGGGAAAAACGTCTCGCATACCAAAATGAGTATTACCGGAAGACGAAAAACAGGAATTCTCGCAAGATGGAGATACTCGAAGTGCTGGAACCTGATGAATATAAAGACGTAAAAACTAACGTAAGTAACTACAACAAAGAGTATTATCGCAAAAATAAGGCTAGAATTATGGCTAAACGTAATGCTAGAAAAGCGGCACATACTGAATAAAAAACTTTTACTCTAGACTCTTAGTATTTTAAATATAATATTATAATACTAAAGGAGCTGGAAGAAAGTTTTTTCTCGCCTTCTTGTAGAATGGTTAAATACTAGATACTCATGGACATAAAAATACCCAAGAATTGGAAACCGATAGCAGGCGCGTCACAGTATGCGCTCTCGCCAGAGAACTTCGTTTACAACCTCAAAACAGGGAGGCGGATTAAGCGACGTTGGTATGATTTGAAAAACGTCTCATATGTCTACGACGACAATGGGAAATTGAGGAGCGTCAACCACGAGACGTTAAATGTTGAAAACTACGCCTTACCGGATGAAGAGATGCGCGTCATCTTCGATTATCCGGATTACAAGGTAACGCCATACGGAGCGGTTTGGAAATACCGGAAGACTGGCAAGAGACATCGCGGTAACCCGTTTCTGGTCGGCACGAAAGACATCGGTGAGAAAGAGTATGCCCGCCTGAAAACCGAAGACGGTCGCGCCCATTGGGTCCGCATGGAAAAGATCATGGAGGACACCTACCCTGAACATTGACATTGACGACGAAATCCATATACTCGCCAAGTATGTCAAACTTAATTGACTTGGACGGACTCGACTTAGGGAGTCTCGATGAAAAAGGGAAACCAGTCGAGACGCGTCTAAAGGACGTGAAGTCTGCTGTCGGCCTATTTGCAACCTTGCTGAAGGCTGACGAGAAGTCCGCTGTCAACCGTGCGCGGATCGACAGTATGTTTGACGGTGCTGCGCCTTACAGCCAATCACAGTTGACGGCTAGTGGTCAGGGACTCAAGACCAACTTGAACTTCGGGGAAGCGCAGCGTTTGCTGGATATCTCTCTTTCGGCCTACGTTGACCTCTACAGCTCTTTGGAGCGTCTTGTGGAGGTGAAGTCCACAACGGGCGAGAAAAGCGAGCAGGGGCCAAAAGAGGACGTTGTAGCGGAAGAGCTGACAAACCTGTTCCGCCGCTGGCCGGAGTTTCACTCCAGCTACCTTCGACTTTGCACTCAATTCATCAAGCACGGCGTAGGTATTGCCTACTTCGACTCGCCCGACGACTGGAAGTTTCGAGTCGGCGGTTTCGCAGATATTCTGATTCCGAGACAATCACCTGCATCTGAGAACGGAATCGACATCGCTATTGGCCGCCGCCAATACCACCTGCACGAGCTGTATCATTTCATCAAGAACGAGAAGGCCGCTAAATCGGTTGGCTGGAATGTAGACGAGGTCAAGCGGGTGATGCTTGATAACGTAAAAACTTCGGGTCGCTCCTATCAATCTGGCACGACTTACTCCGACTACGAAGCTCTTCAAGCGGAGATTAAGAACAACGACCTATACACCGGAATTCAAAACCCGACTGTAGACGTGCTTCACTACTGGGTCCGCGAGATGGATGGGAGCGTAAGCCACTATATATCGGCTGAATCAAGCCCGAAGGACTTCCTCTACAAGAAGGTTAGCCGCTACGCTACACCGGAGCAGGCGTATATCTTCTTCTCGTATGGTGTTGGTAGTAACGGAACCTACCACTCGGTTCGCGGCTTAGGTCAGCGGATCTTCTCACATGTGCAGACCAGCAACCGTTTGCGTTGTCAGCAGATCGACGGCGCGATGCTCGGCTCCGCCGTGATGATCCAACCGGAGAACCAACGCTCGCTGGACGAGCTTCAGTTCACGTTCTACGGCGCGTATGCGGTGATGTCACCAAACGTGCGTATTGTTGAGAAAGCGATCCCTAACTTAGGCACAGCGGTCCAGCCAGCGTTACAGGACTTATCTCAGCAACTCTCACTGAACACCGATACGATATCCACCTATGGACCGAATCAGGGTTCACCATACAAGAATCAGATGCAGGTGGTAGCCGACATGGATGTCGCTACCCGTATTTCTGGTTCTACCCTTAACTTGTTCTACGCGAGTTGGACCCGCCTGATGCGCGAGATGGTCCGCCGCGTGGTCCAGACCAAACGTCCTGACGCTGCCGTTAAAGACTTCTTCGCACGGTGCGAGAAGCGTGGCGTAGACGCAGACTTCATTAAGAAACTCGATGTTGAACAAACCAAAGCGGTCCGCTCTATTGGCAACGGCTCACACGCCAACCGACTCGTCGCACTGCGAGAGCTGCAAGGAATTAGTGGTCAATTCGACGACGTTGGTCGCCGCAACCTTACTCGTGACATCGTTAGCACTCGTGTCGGTCACGACCTCGCGGATCGCTATGTTCCGGCGCAAGAAGACAACAGGCAGACGGTAGACACCAAGATTGCTTATCTGGAGAACCAGCAATTGCAACAAGGTCAGCAAGTTCCGGTTGTCTCTAGCGAGATGCACGGCCAGCACTTGCAGCTACACGTTCCGTTGTTGCAGCAGTTCATTCAGGCTATCGACGAAGGCCAAGCAGATCCTCAGCAAGTTCTTCCGGCGTTGCAGGCCCTTTACCAGCACATTAGTGAGACTGCCCAATTCGCTGCGGGTGATCCGGCGTTGCAGGCTGTAGTGGGCAACACGAAGCAAGTCCTCCAGTATGCCGAGGAGGCCATCAACAACACGATGAAGGCGTTGGAAAAGATCCAACGAGAGCAGGCAGAAAATATGCAAGAAGGGGCTGGACAACCCCAAGCGTCTGAGATAGATATGAAGCTACAGAAGGCGCAAGTCGATATGCAGATCACGCAGCAGAAGGCAGAACTGGACATGGCTATCAAGCAGAGAAAGTTCGACCAAGAGCAAGCGATCCGCGATGCCGAAGCCGCCTTGAGGTTTCGTGAACAAGAATAATGCCAGCTAAAAAGGCCGCAAAGAAAGCAGCGAAGAAGATCGCCGTTCCAATTAAACTGGAGCGGTGGTTTAATGACGTTAAGGCTGTGACCCACCTACATGATCTCATCGAAGATCCTGTATTCCAGCAGGCTGTCGCAATTTTGAAGGAGGCGTCTGGCCCGACAGTGACGGCCTTAGACAATGACCCGCAAGCGAATAGTCATAAGCTGGCGTGGTATGCTGGCTACCGAGACGCATTTAATGATTTGGAGAAGCTGACACATCGGCCCTCCACCACAAAAACCAACCAACCAGACGAATGGACGCACCTGTAGAAGCAGCCGTAGAGGCCACCGAAGCCGTTGAAGCACCAACTAATGTTGACGCTTTACCGGACGCCGCTGAACCCGCTTCCTTTGAAGCCTCGCTGGAAGCAGCGTTCGCTAACCTTGACCAAGCACCCGCAGAGCCTGAACCTGTTGCTGAGGAACCAGCAGCAGAGCCTGAGCCTGAACCAGAGCCAGAGCCAGTGGCTGAGGAATCAGTGGAACAGGATACAGAGATACAGGAATCAGATCCAATCGAAGACTTGTCGGAGGACATTGGGGACGACTGGACACCTAAAGCGGCTCATCGCTTTAAGGAACTCAAGACGGAATTGAAGACAAACCGTTCAGAGTTGGAGCAGTTGCGCCAGCAGTCAAAGGAATATGAGTCGAAAATACAGGAACTCACCGGACTTGTCGAAAACAAAGACGTTGAGCAGCTACAGTCGAAACTGGCGGAATATGAGCAGCAGCAAGCACTCTCGAACCTTGAGCAGACTCAAGCGTATCAAACAGCGGTATCGGAGCCACTAGCGGCTTTGGTGGAGCAGGCCGACCAGATTGCTGACAAGTATGAAGTTGATCCAGATGCTTTGGTCGATATTATCTCGTTGGACGACCCGCAAGAGCAAGAGGAGCAGCTTGCAGAGCTTTTGCCGAACGCCAGTGATCGCGATAAGGCTCGGATCTTCCGCATCATGGAAGAAGTTGACCCGATCATCCAGCGTCGTGAACAGCTTTACCAGAACGCTGATGCTGCTTTGGCTGAAGCAAAACAGCTTGAAGAGCAGCAACTAGCCGCAAGCGCAGCAGAACAAGCCCAACTTAGGCAGAATGTCACCAGAAATGTCGTCGAAAGAGTCCAGCAAAAGTTGCCTTTCCTCAAAGGAATCGAAGGGCTTGATATGCAAGCCATCCAGCAGAAGGCCGCTGAAACCGACCCATCTGTTCTCCATCCTGTTGACCACGCCTACAATGCGGTCTCAGCCCAAGTCTTCCCGACGGTTGTTCGACAGTATCTTGAGATGAGGAAGGAAGTGGAGACGCTTACCGACCGCCTTGCGGAGTATGAGGACGCAGAGCCAGCGATGTCTGGTCAAACGAAAGCGTCTTCGGTGACTGGTTCCGGCCTGAGCGACGACATGTCATTTGAGCAGCGTGTGAACGCGGCTTTGGGGGCTGTGTGACCCCATTGACAGATTTCTAGTCGATGGTAATATGCGCTTATCAGTTGGGTTGCTCTAGCCTAAATTAGTTCTATTACAACTGGTAAAGCACATAGAAACTCGTGGTTGCTCTAGCCAGTAAATAGTTCTAATTGAGGTTCGCCCTAAACTTTTTAGTTTCCGACCACGTTGGCCGGAAGCGCAAACCCTTATTTATTTAGAACAATGTCTACCTTTGACCTCGGTTCCGCAGGAACCACCGCAATTAACACTATTCTCGCTCAAGAGGCTAACCGCATCGGCAGCGACATCTACAACAAGACCCTCCACACTTCGCCTTGGCTTGACCTTACTAAGCAGGCAGCGTTTCCAGAGGGAATGGGATACCAGCAGACCACGCTCGTTTACGACCGTGCTGTTGCTCTTAACGACGCAAGTGCTGGGTCTGATCCAGATACTGTAGGCGCACGTTGGAACGACGTTTCCGGCCAATTCGGAACCACCACTCTCGGCAGCGGACAGCTTGTCGATGGTGCTGAGGACGCAACTGGTGGCCGTGGAGACGGCTCCGACCAACGCTCGTTCGTTCAGTTCACCAAGAAACTCAAGTCGTTCAAGCTTGAGCGTGCTGTGATTGAGTCTCCTCGCATCTCGCTTGAAGACCTCCGCTTCGCTGCACATCGTCAGGAGCAGCTCCGCGCCATCATGGACCTCATGACGCAAGTAACCCGTAACACTTGGGAGAACCGCTACCGTGATGAGTTCGACAAGGTCGCTGATAACTTCGTCCTTTGTAAGACTACTGCTTCTGATTTCCGCACTGGGCAGGAAGGAACCGCTACGACTGGAATCGACGTTGACGCTGGAACCGACGGTGCTGACATCAACGCTAACATCTCCAATGCGGTCCTCGACAAGGCTTACTTCCAGCTCATCCGCGCTGGAGCTGGTAACAACTCCTACGGTCGTGAGAATGGTCGTCCTGTTTTCGCTCTTGTTCTCTCCTCTGAGGCATCTTACCAGATCCAGACTGAGGCTAACTTCCGCGATGACGTTCGTTACAACAACGCTCGCGTCAGCGAACTGATCGCTCCATTGGGAATCGAGAAGTCCTTCCGTGGCTTCTACCACCTTGTTGATGATCTTGCTCCTCGCTTCGATGCTACCATCAACGGAACCGACAACCTCGTTCCTGTTGAGCCATACATCCTGTCTGGCGGAGTTACCATCCCTAACCCAGCGTATGAGTCGGCTAAGTTTGAGACCGCTTTCATCCTTCACCCTGAAGTTTGCGAAGCCCTCATCCCTAACCCAATGAGCGGTGGAAACGGAATCAGCTTCAACCCCGTCAACTACCGTGGTAAGTTCGACTGGAAGAACATCGTTAGTGAGATTACCAACCCTGATGGAACCGTTGGTTTCTTCCGTGGAGTTCTCGCCAGTGCCACCAAGCCCATCAAGACCGAGTTCGGATACGCTATCGTGTTTGACCGGACTTCGGCAACTCCTGCTGCTTAATTAGTCAGCCTAATACTTAACACAGAACCCCGTTACCTGTCTCCAAAACGGGTAGCGGGGTTCTTTTTTTACAGAAAGAATTATAATGAGTTACTTATTTGATTACTTGAAAAAGGATCTAAAAGCTTATCAGGAATTAGCTGACCGTCTCCGAATACCTACGGAGAACATGAAGAAACAAGAGGGTTATCAGTTCCTTAAAGCTTTGGAGGAGCTAAGTAGCAGCCCATCTCGATCTTCTTCTTCTTCTAGTCTTAAAGAACGGGAAGCAAAGAGCAAGCGCGTTAAAGACAGCCTACAAGAAATTAGGGATCGAAAAGCCTTTAACAAGATGTCTGATGAAGATTTGGGAGGTTTAGACGCTGTCGATTTTGAAAGGGAGGGTCTTTACGGTACATCTGACGTTGTTGAGTTTAGCGACGACGTTGGGGTTGCACGAGAAGCGGCAGCTCAGAAGCAGAGAGAAATTGACGCTAAGATTGACGAGAAGTTCCGTGGAGCTGCTTATGGTTCGTCTGAGCCTATTAGTGAAGAGGATGAAGAGTTCCTCGACACTATGGATGAGCGAGCTTCTGAGGAAGTTCTCGGTAAACCTAGAAGAGCTGCTAAGAAGGCCGCTAGAGAACCAACCGCACCAGCCGAACCTAAAACCAAAGTGATGAGCCCCGCCGCAACCGCAGCCACTGAGGCAGCGTTAGGGGCTGTCGAAGAAGCTACTGCTGAACCAGAAGTCGATTACACCGATCAAGCTGTCGGGTTGTTCAAGAACACCCATGGAACCGAGTTTGACCCTAATTCTAAAATGGATAGAGGTAAGCTTGAGAAAATGAAGGGTATGCTTGCGAAACAAGGCGGCTTAGGTGAAATGTCCGCTAATCAATTCGCCCTTCAAGTCTACCGTAATTCCTAATGAACGACGTATACCAATCCGATGATTCTCCCCAGCATGAAAATGCTGAGAAGGATCTGGAAATGATCCAGCAGCAGCTTTCTAATGTGCAAGCTAATGTTGAGGCACTCTTACAGCAATGTGGGTGTGGCTCTCCTCGCATGAGTGAGGCTTGGGTTCAATCCAAAGTCACGCTGGCTAATGATTATCTGGACACGGTTCATTCCTACGTTGTGAATGGCGGTCCCATGAAACAGGACGCTGGACAAGACAAGTCAGATAATGTAGGCTTCGTCATTGCCGTGGAGAAGGCTATGACTGATGGCAGCAGCAAAACATAATATCATTGTAAGCCGTGGCGAGGATTTCTCGTTCACATTGACTGTTCAAGATAGCGGAGGTAGCCCAGTAAGTATTGCTGGAGACACCTTCACGGCTGAGATCAGGCGCGACGGAGGGAAACCTCTTGTCGCGTCTTTTAGTTGCGCTATTACTGACGCAGGAAACGGTATCCTGACCGCTGATTTGAGTAAGGCGGAGACCTTGAAACTTGACGGGAACGTCAACTACAAGTGGGATATGTTCCGTTTCGAGAATACCGAAAGCACGACGACCCGTTTGATTTACGGTGACGTAAAGGTTGAAAACAACATTACTGACATCTAATGGCTGTAGAGATCACAGAAACGCCTCGGCACACGCTGACGGTATCGGAGCAGAACTGGCAACTAAAGCTCTCGACATCAGGTGTCGTGGACTTACCGGAGAGCGCGACCTTCAGTAACTTAACGGTGAGTAACTTACTTACTGCGGACCACATCCACGGCAACATTGCTGGTCAGTTGTATATCCATGTTGAGGCCCAAGAGAACTTGACGAAAGGAGATCCGGTTTACGTTTCTGGTTACAACAGTGGAACAAGCCAGCCGAAGGTAAGGCGCGCGCAGGCGAATGATAACGCGAAGATGCCAGCTATTGGTGTGATCGACGCTGACTATGCCGCAGATGCTGCCGGAGCAAACTGCATTATTTCCGGTATTATTGAGGACATCAACACTCAGGGCTTTGGCATCAACAACCCGATTTACGTTGGGCCAACTGGTGGGTTCACCGTTACTAAACCAACAACCAACCCGCAACAGGTTGGTATCTGCGATAGGGACCAGCAGAATAATGGCTCGTTTGTCATAACCGCTAAAGAAGTTACCCCTAACCAAGATCTCAATACAAACTCTACGGTCAGCTTCAGCAACGTAACAGTAACCAGCGACTTGTCTGCCGGAGGAGGTGCGTTGCAGGTAGGGTCAGATAGTGTAATAACTTCTTCCGATTCCTTATCGGTAACAGGAGCCGCGAGGTTCTTGCCGCAAGCTTCAGCACCTTCGTCAGCAGTCACCGGACAAGTTTACTTCGACAGCACCTTAAGTAAGTTACGCTGTTACGACGGCACTTCTTGGAATAATCTCTTCTAATCATGGCCCTGAATCCTTCTCCGCAGAGACAATCGGTCGTTACGTTCCCTACACCGAACGTCAACGACATCTTATTCTTTGAGACCGTAGACGCAGACAGGATAGGGACGGAAGTGCCAGAATACGGCACGAAGCACCCCGACTACAAAAAGTGGCCAAACCACCGATTGGTCCATGTCGAGGCTGCGGATGATCAGAACCGTTATTACCGTTACTACTACGTTGCGGATCAGATCGAGCAAGATGACGACAACTGGTCTTACACGGAAGCGGACATTGGCGGCACGAAGTTTGATGCTGTTTCGAGAGATTACGTCATTCGCCGTAGCGAGTTCGACCCAGACCTTCCGGCTATGGGATCGGCCATGCCCGATGTGCCAGAAGGTAAGTTCAGTGGCACGTATGTCTTAGCCCAGCGTAGGCAGACCCCCCTTAGTGACAAGATCCTGAACGGCCTTTACGTCGTAGAGCAGCGGGTCTATGTAAAGAAGATTCCGTTGTTGCGTTTAGACTTCGACGAGTTCTTTAAGACGACGAACGAAACGAAGCAGATTCTTTATTACAGAGGAGAAGTTCCAGATGGAGAGACATCTAGTATCGAGACTCTAGCGGATAACCAAGATAACGACTATTGGGGTATGGACTCTGGGACAGTCCGGACTGTCCAGCAGTTGTCAGATAACTGGTTCGCCGTTACTGAGCAGGAGGTCGTTAAATGCGAATCCAGCGAATTTGGAGATGACCTGCAAGGAGAAGCTCGGAAATCCATACTTGATTCTATAGAGGGGAAGACAACCTCAGACTTAAACTTGTTCAGTACTTATCAAACGGGTTTTGGGATTGCCCCTAACCTAGTCCGTAATACGGACTGTTGGGCGCATAACATAAAAGGGATTACTGGATTCGTTGCGTGGAACAGCCGAGTTACGCAAGGCCAACAGAAACAAATAGGCGGCGTTGCGATCACACCGCGCCATATCTTATACACTAGCCACGCGCAGTATTACGACGGGCGTCTTGAATGGGATGATAACCCGCCCGACTTCGAGACAGGAGATACGGTTTATTTCTGTTCTAGGACTGGAGAAGTCTACTCTCGCCGTATTGTGTGCGCTCAATCGCACCCCAACGCATCAGGATCAAATTGGGATTACTCTGTTGCGTTACTTGACTACGACTTACCACCCGCCATTGAAGTAGTAAAAGTTCTGCCAAAGGACGGCTACCAGTATTTCCAAACAGACGAGTTTAATAACAATGAAGAATGGTCCACTCCCGCTACGGCGGCAGAGGAAGTATTGGTTTTAACGACAGACCAAGACGAGAACGCGCACATCCGTAAGATCAAAAACTTACAGTTCGGTAATTTCGATTACGACAACCCTGATGCTGATTCGAGTTACCGTCAGTTTACCCTTAGCCCCGCAACTGATTACAATGCTTGGCAAGAGAATATTGTTTCAGGAGATTCGGGAAGCCTTGCGTGCATGGTCGTAGACGGAGAATGCGTCCTACTTGGCCTATTATCTAATTACGCAACTCCATCAGAACCTAAAGGGGCCTTCTTCGGCGCACCGAATAACTTCAAAGCTCTCAATGATTTAATCACATCAGTAGATGTAGAATACGCTGCCCTTACAGCGGCGCAATCCACCCTTACAGATTACACCAGTGTAGGCTACCAACTGAAGCCTATCGATCTGAGTATAGGTTACAATAGCTACCGACCTGAAGAAGGGGTGGGGGAAACCTTTGTCCCGAACGCATGCGCCAGACTTCGCTATGAGACTGTAGTGACCTACGCTTTCCCACCTATTTTGAGTGGAGTAGAGTTCGATGTTTGGAACCTTCGCACTGGAGCGTCTAAAACTTATCCGAGAGTTCTATACACAAAAGGGGCGTTCAGGGGACCGTGCAGAGCTGTTGTCGATATTAGCTGGGCCACAGAGCAGCCAGTCGGTGCTTCTACCGGAGAGAAGCCAGAGCCGGAGGCGATTCAGATTCAGAACCCATTGTTTACCTTAAATATCCCACCGACGTTACACGGTGCAGTAAACTTTACAGTTAGCGTGAACGATGACGAAACTTTGGAGGATACGGGAGCTGTGTATACTAAGAACGCTACCAACGTGGTATCGTGGAAGCCCCACATTATTTCTTCGGAGGTCAAACCCTTTAGGGGTGGGTGGCTCATGGAAACGGTTACTGTTTACCCACCGTCATGAATCCGAAGTATAATTCTGACATCCCGCTGCCTATCCCGTTAGATTCCGCACCCGAAGGTCCGCGAGATTACACAACCTCCTATACTGACGATTATGATACCACAGAGGGTGGTGTCAGCCCCGAAGATCCGGCCTATAAGCCGTTTCCGTTTGCGCTACGTCCTACAACGATAGGCGGCGAAGAAGGGATTCAGATCTATTTTGGTGTTCTGGTCCACCAGATCAACCGGATGTATTTCGATAAAGACGGGTTGGTTTCGCAGGCAGGCGTCAGTAACCCGCAAACGGTCATCCCATCTAATCTCAGTGCTGGTGAAAACCGCTACAAATTCTATGACTTAGATTGGCGCGGAGATGTTTACTTAGCTTGGGAGACGGACCCCGCTGGCAACGTAACCCAATGCGAGATTACGGGACCAGAAACACCCCCTTCTCGCGGTCTCCCAAATGATCAGGGCGGTCAGTTTTACCTGAAGATCGGTAATGTTCCAGAGGGTGGGACTCCTATTTCTTCGTTAGACCAGAACATTTCGTCTGACGTTTACTGGCTGACGGCGTTTGGTGTCCAGTTGGAGTCCTCTGACTCCGACTCTGATTCTAGTTCTGACTCTGGTTCCGTAGAGCCAGATTCTGGATCTGTCTCAGTTTCTGACTCCGGCTCTGATAAATCTACCGCTATTGTGCCTATGGATTGGCACGACAAAGGATACGGTGCTTTGTTCACGATGGAATCCAACGAGGTTCTGTTTGAGTTCGTGATGAGGGACGTGCCATTGGAAGGAGCGAAGACAGTGGCTAGAATCGATGACAGGTTCTTAGCCGTGTGTGAACCAGACTCAATGACTGTTACAGGCGTTTCCGGCGACAGGGCTGGGTCAGTCGGCGCGGTAGTTGAGAAGAACAACGTGATTCTTTCCGCTTGGCCAATTTCGTTTTTGAGGCCGACGAAGGTTACTTTGAAGTTGACGGGTGTCCGCAAAGGATTTAAACATCTCGATATGCCTGAACGCAGTAAAGAGCAGTTCATTGCTAACGAGAAGTTCATTAACTCTGCCTACCCGAGATCGTAATGTCAGAATCAAGCTCGTCTGAAACTACTTCGGCGTCTGAAACTACTCCGGCCTCTGAAACTACTCCGGCCTCTGAAACTACTTCGGCCTCTGAAACTACTTCGGACTCTTCTTCAGACTCTTCTTCAGACTCTAGTGGATCTGCTAAGAGTTACTCATCAGTATCAGAATCCCAAGCACAACCATGAAGAACCTAACCGACTGGTTTGATCGCGTTTATGTGATCAACTGCGCCCACAGACCGGATCGTCTGGAAGAGACGAAGAAACATCTGGAAGAGACTAAAATGGCGGACAACGACAAGGTCATCTATTATCCGGCTATTATTGGCGACTGGACGACCTGTCCTGCTGATTGGGGTTCCGGTAGAGGGGCGTGGGGTTGCGTTCTCCCCTCTAATAAAGTGTCGGGAAGAATCACAACTGCTTCAAAGGCTCGTTATACGGGAGACGCCGTCCGTATCATAACGCGAGGAGGTGAGGATATCACCCTCACAGTCAATCACCCCATACTTACCAAAAAAGGTTTCGTCCGCGCTGGCGATATGGATGAAGGAATGGATCTTCTCCGCTACTCTCCGAAGGTTAAGAGATCTACGTCCCGAAATGACGTAGATAACGAGCCAACCCTCGCTAGCGAGGTGTTTAATTCTTTTTTGAGCGAAGGACATACGCCCTTCCGCAAACGCAGCTCCAATCTCGACTTCTACGGCGATGGGGAGTCCATCCATGGAGATATCGAGATTGTAGATATCAACAGCCCGTTGCTGGACCCAGTTGTGCGGACCCATAGAGAGCGCACCAAAAAGCGCGAGTTCGCTGGAGGACATTTTGACATTAAGGGACCGTTCCCTCATCTTGGCTCCAGCAAGTTGCGCGGGTCTAACGTGTGCAGCTCTGGCATCAGGGCAGGTTTTTTGGCTCCACGTTTTTTGACGGATAGCCTCCACAGTATGGAGAGTGACTCCATTTCTTCCCAGCACCCCTCGGATTCCACTACCGTTGGGGTATCTTTTGCAAGGAAGATTCCCTCCGCTATAATTAAAGGCTTTCACCAGATCCGCGACGTTTTCACCAGATTCGTATCTAGCTACGATTTCAGCCTCTTCTTCGATAGTAAACTTACGTGCGTTGGACAAGCGGACACCTTCCCGCATACTTCGGATTGGGATATCAGAAGACTCAAACCTGACTCGCAGGGTATTACCGTCAACTCCAAGCTCTCTGGCGAGAGCCGCAAGACTCTCCCCGTTGGTATAGCGTCTACCGAGATCGTGAATCACTTCAGGGGGGATCTTTTTAGAAGCTCTAAGTTTCAAGGATTCGGAGCGGCTACGGAGCTTGACTCCTCTTTCGGTGAGTTTGCGTTTGATAATGTGGATGCCGAGATTGTGTTTTACACTGATCTTTTGGAGAGACATCCCTCCGTCGTAAAGGTCGATGAGATCTTGAGTATCGAGAGGTTCCATTATGATGGGGAGGTATATGATTTTGGGACGACGGTGGGCCATTTTACCGTATCTCATCAAGAAGTCAACGATGGTTCTGGTATCATAGTTTCAAATTGCCTACGTTCGCACCAACGCATCTTAGAAGACGTAATCCACGACCGCGACGAGCGTGGGCAAATGAACTGCACTAACGTCCTGATCATGGAGGATGATGTGATTTTCAAAGATAATCCTTTGGAAAGGTTAAATAACTTTATGAAGGTAGTGCCGGAGGATTGGGGCCAGATTTATTTGGGTGGCCAGCACCGCAGATCTACGAAGGGAACCGAAGACCCTAATGTGGTTATTGGCGGCTCCATCAACCGGACGCACGCTTATGCTGTCAACCAACCAACTCTTACCGCTCTCTACCGCCACATATCCTACGCGACAGATTACAGGGGTTCGGCCAAGCATATTGACCACCAGCTAGAACTCGCCCACCGCCGCGCAGACTGGCCAGTTTACTGCCCGAAAGAGTGGATCGCGGGCCAAAGAGCAGGTTCGTCGAATATTAGCGGCAAACAACTCCCAACAAAATTCTGGTGACTAATGCCCGTTATTGACCTAGACGCCATACATGTAGTCAACCTGAAGCACAGAGAGGACCGCAGGAAGCAAATCTCAGAGGAGATCAAGAAAGCAGTTGACGCAGGGATATTCCCAGACATTAAGCCGACTTTTGTTAATCGCCTCCCCAGAGAAGGGGGCCTCATTCCGGCTAGTTTTGGTAAGTTGTCCTACTACCAAACAGGGTGTGAACACCAAAGAATTATGGAACAGCTTTTTCGAGAGAAGAGAAACCTATCTCTTATTCTTGAGGACGATGCCGTTTTCTCCAGTGCATTTTTCGAAAAGTTCCAATCTTTTTGGTCGGATGTCCAAAATAAGGCTCCAGATTGGTTGGCTTTGTTTCTAGGCGGGACAGATGTAAATGGGAGGACTCCGGTTAAAGGGTCCAAGTTAGTTTCCCACAATCACGGTTCTGTTCAGTGCCATTCATATATTGTGAATAGGGCGGGTCTCTATAGGTTATATGATCATTTGTTCGTAGACCGCAAGATTATCGACTGGGCCTATGCCGACATGATGAAGAACGATGGGTGTTGCTACTCGCCAACCGGAGAATGGTTCGCCAACCCGCGACAGTCTTGGAGTGATAACACAAACATGTTACAATTCTCATGAAGCATAAAATTGGGATTAGCTTTAGCTTGTTCGGCCAATCGCCTCATTTCTTGGATGGTCTTTGCCGTAACTACAAAGTAAGAGACAAGATCTACCCCGACTGTAAAATGATTGTCCACACGGATCAGCCGGAAACAGTTAAGGCGTCTTTGCCTGATGCGGATGTCGTAAGCTACCCTGTGAGCGAAGATCTGTCCGGATGTTTCTGGAGATTTCTGTCTTACAACGATGACAGGTTTGACGCAGTGTTATTCAGAGATGCAGACAGCGTAATCAATGTTAGAGAGGCCGCTGCAGTTAATGACTGGTTGGGTAAAGGACTCCCTCTATACGCATCACTTGACCACCACCAACATTTTTCAGGGGAGTGGCCTGTTATGGCGGGTATGTGGGGGGTTAGGAAAGGAGGCATCCCATTCGATTTCAAATATCTGGTCAAATGGTGGGTCGAAAATAAGTCCCCTTTTGGCTATACGTCTGATCAATGGTTCCTGCGAAGGTATATTTGGCCGCTTATAGCTAGTGGGGACGGCATTATGTATAGTAGGAACATAAGTTCGAGGTGGCGGGGAGATGCTTGGCCTGACCATGAAAAATACGACTCATTCGTTGGTGCAAGGATTTCTCAGTGATTGACTTGCTAGCCTGAAGCTAGTATCTTTGGGCCATGCCAGCGTTGACTGTCAAGGCGGTAACTAAAGCCCTCTCCAATTACGTTCGCCCTGATGAAGACATCGTGGCGAAGCTTAATATGGTCATGCCCCGTCTGTATGCGATGGGGATGTGGCGTGATTTGCTGTATGACTGGTCGATTGAGACCACGAACGACTATTTCGCCCTGCCAGAACACGCGGAGAGCTTGATCGGGGCGATGCTGGAGAATTCTCCGGTTGAGATGCAGTCTCAGTGGCACGATTACCGGATTTCCGGCTACGCCAGCGAAGGACCAGCCCCTATTTTCGGTGTAGTGGACGACGGGTTTCACCCTGTAAAGGAAGACATAATCTACGACGGGACGAACTACGAAGTCAATATTGAGCCTATCAGCCCTAATTCTTCGTTACCTACTGAGGGAGACCTCACTTTGTTTTTCAGTGAAGGGGGATCTGCCTCCGATGCATCATACAGTATAGAGTTAGGGCCTCTAGGAGGTCAAAACTCCCTAACAGCTTATGTGAACGAGCTGAACGAAGACGCTACCCTTGAATCCATCTCTTATTCGGGGATTCCAGAGGCGATTAGAGTCGTTGCGGTAAAATCAGACGACCCCTCGGTGAAATTGATTCTCGCAGAAATCAGGGGCGACGGCGTAGCCCGATACCGTAGGTTCCGGTTCGCGAACAGCAGCGGACAGACCAAGAACATCAAATTGCTGCTCAAACGAGCATGGGAGCCAGTTCTGACGCAGGACGACATCCTTTACCTTGGCAACCTCAACGCCATCAAGCACGGCCTTTTGGGTATGCTGGCTGAGGACAATGCTGATCTCGAAAGGGC
>CAKZOI010000035.1 GCA_937136395.1 uncultured Opitutia bacterium
CAGAAGGCACTCGGCGCTCGGGCAAATCTCACCGCTGCAATTTTTGCAGCTTTACACAAAGCAACAAAACAAACATCAAAACTAAATTACACAAAAAAGGTGTCCAGATTCTTGGGGCAAGACCAGTCGGGTTGGATTAAATGAGGCTGTTTCTCTGAGCGATTTAGCGTGGTCGACGATGCTCGTGTGAGTGAAGGCAGCGATAGCAGTCTGTCGCCTTCATTTTGTAAGTGGGCGAGTGGTTCTTTTGGTCTTGTGGTGACTTCGAGGGGAGATGTTGTTAGCTCGGGTCCACATCCCATCAAAAGCAGAGATGCAAGTATAGCTAGTGGTCGAGGGCGAACGATTTTCATGACACTAAGCTATGGCTAGGTATCCAGAAAATACAATTCACATATAGTAGAGTCGGGCCTGCGGACTGTGGTGGATTGCAATTTTTATTCATGATTAATTTTCGAATTCTTTAAGCACTCGGTTGCAGCATGTGCATTCATCCCTTTACCTACCTAGATGTTCGCACTTTTATCTCCAGCTAAGTCACTTGATTATGAATCACCGCTTCTCGTAGAGCGGTCCACCCAGCCTCGCCTGAAGTCAGATACTGCTGCGCTGATTGATCAGCTCAAAGGCCTGTCCTCTGAAGAGATTGGCAGGTTGATGGGTATTAGCGATAAATTGGCTTTGCTCAATCACGAGCGCTTTCAAAGTCTCACTCCGTCTTTCAGCAAGAAGAACAGTCGCCAGGCGATACTCGCATTTACCGGCGACGTTTATCAAGGCATGACGCTGGCTGACTGGTCGGCAGATGACTTTGCCACTGCTCAAGACAAAGTGCGGATTTTGTCAGGGCTTTATGGGGTGCTTCGTCCGCTCGATTTGATGCAACCGTATCGTCTTGAGATGGGCACTGGTCTCGAGAATGCCAGAGGTAAAAACCTCTATCAATTCTGGGGTGACACGATCACTGACTTATTAAATAAAGACCTCAAGAAGTCGAAGTCTGAGGTCGTCGTAAACTTAGCTTCGAACGAATACTTTTCCGCGGTAAATTCGTCTAAGCTCGGCGGCACTTTAGTCAGCCCCGTATTCAAAGATGAAAAAAAGGGCACTTTCAAAATCATCTCGTTCTACGCTAAAAAAGCACGTGGTATGATGGCTGATTTTATCGTGAAGAATGATTTACAAAAAGCCAGCGACTTACTCGAGTTCACCACCGCTGGTTATGCCTACGACCCTGAAAGCTCAACGGATGAGAAACCGGTGTTTCTACGACCCGAGGCTGCGATTGGCTAGAGAAACTTTGCTGTCACGCTGCCTTTGATTTTCCTGATGCTTGCAAGGTCACCTTGATAAAGTAACTGCCCTCCCGCGTCGCCGCCGTCGGGACCGATCTCAATGATGTAATCTGCATCCTTAATCACTTCGAGGTGGTGCTCAATCACGATGACGGTGTGGCCTTTGTCGACGAGACGGTGGAGGAGTTCGATGAGGCGTTCGACGTCGCTGAGATGGAGTCCGATAGTCGGTTCTTCTAGAATGTAGAGGTTGCCTTGGCCTTTATTATATTGGCGCTCCTTGAAGGAGGGTTGGCCCTTGGCGAGCTCGCTGACGAGTTTCATACGTTGAGCTTCGCCGCCGGAAAGTGTGGGCGAATATTGTCCGAGTTCTATATAGCCGAGCCCTGTTTCCACCATGAGTTGCATGAGGCTGCTGAGCTGGGTATGGAAGCTGAAGAATTCGGCGGCTTCCTCAAAGCTCATTTGCAGCACATCGGCGATGCTTTTGCCATTCCATTGGAGCTCGTCTAGCTCGGCTCCGTAGCGGCGACCGTTGCAGTCGTCACAAGTTACGAAGGTGTCGGGCATGAAGTTCATCTCAAGTTTCACACGGCCCGCGCCTTTACAAGTTTCGCAGCGACCGCCCTTGGTGTTGAAGGAGAAGGTGCTCTTGGTGTAGCCGTGGATGTTGGCCTCGGGGAGTTTGGCATAGATTTCGCGGATGATATCGAAGGCACCGATATAGGTAGCGGGTGTGGAGCGTGTGGTTTTACCTATGGGTGAGTGGTCCACCTCGATCACTTTACGAATGCCTGCGGCATTCGATAGTGATCTGAAGGAGGTGAACGTCGAACGTCCAACGCCCAACGTTGAATTTTGAATGTTGGATACGTTCTCTTTCTTATTCGACGTTCGACGTTCATGCGCGCCCAAGTCTTTTGGAGTGAGCTTAGTTGATTTTTCCACGATTGCTGCCTCAACCAAAGGCTTCAATAAGTCGCGAATCAGGGTGCTTTTGCCGGCTCCAGAAACGCCGCAGATTGCGGTGAGGCGTTGCTTTGGGATCTGGACATCGAAGTTTTTTAGATTTCTGAGGGCGGCACCTTGGAGAGCGATCCAGTTTTCGTTACCTTTCTTTTTGCGTGGGCTCCACGGGGCGGGGAGTTTGCGATGGTTGCCGCGGAGTGGGTGCGGCATGGCTTTGCGGAGGTATTGTCCGGTTAGCGAGCGCTTGGTCTTTTTAATTTGGCTGACTTTTCCACTGGCGACAATCTCGCCTCCGTGGATGCCGGCCTGTGGACCGAGGTCGATGATTTGGTCGGCCTTGCGCATGGTGGCCTCGTTGTGTTCGACGATGACGAGGGTGTTGCCTCGGTTGCGAAGTTGTTCGAGGGATTCGAGGAGCTTAGCGTTGTCACGTGCGTGGAGCCCGATGGATGGCTCGTCGAGAACGTAGAGCACACCGGAAAGGTTGGAGCCGAGTTGTGCGGCGAGTCGGATGCGTTGCGCCTCGCCGCCGGAGAGGGTGGCGGTTGCGCGATTGAGTTGCAGATAGCCGAGGCCGACGCGTTCCATGAAGCGCATGCGCTCTTCGATTTCGGGGAGGAGCTCAGCGAGAATCGGTTTCGTTCTTGCAGTGGTTTTGACTTGTTTGAGTGTTTGAATCAGTTCGGTGGGTGTTAGGGTCAATAGTTCGGGTAACGAAACGGAGGAGGGAACGTCGAACATCGAACGTCCAACGTCCAATTTTGAATGGCTCTGATGTTTGTTATTCGACGTTCGATCTTGGACGTTCGATGTTCGGCGTTCTCTATGTTCCCTCAGCGGAAGCCTGACGTTGCGGCTCAGTTCATTGAGGCGGGCGCCGTTGCATTCGGGGCAAGTCTCTCCGTGTTCTAAACCATCGAGGTGATCTTTGAGCGGGTTGTCTGTATCGTCTTCTTTGGCCATCCAATCAAAGAGCTGTCCGTAGCCGCGACAGGTGGGGCACCAGCCGCGTGGACTGTTCCAAGAGAAATGCTTGGGGTCGAGCTCTGGGAAGGCTTCGCCAGTGGTGGGGTCGGTGCGCTTGGTGGAAAGCCAAGAGAGGACCTCGCCTTTGGGAGTGAGGATGAATGCGGAGCCTTTGCCTAGTTTTAGCGCTTCTTTGAGCTTGGAGGGCGATGCCCCGTCATCGCCGCCGTTCTTGCCCTTTGCGGCTGTGACGGAGCACAGCCCTCCAGTTAAGTGTGCAACGACCAGATCGATGTCGTGTTCGACGTAGCGGTCTAGTTTTTGGAAGTCGTCGAGGTGGACGAGTGATCCGTCGATGCGGAGTTGCTCGTAGCCGTGGTCGCGTGCCCAGTTGGCGAGCGGTTCGTGGTGGCCTTTGCGTCCACGAATGAGTGGGGCACAGAGGTGTAGCTTTTTCGATTTTGAATTTGCGAGGATCGTCTTTAAACGTTTAAGCAATGCGTCTTCGCTTTGGCTGACGACAGCTTCGCCTGTTGTAGGGGAATGTTGGATACCGATGCGGGCATACATGAGGCGCAGGTATTGTGCGACTTCAGTGATGGTAGCTACGGTAGATTTGCGGGTGCCTTTGGTGACGCGTTGCTCAATAGCTACGGTAGGCGCGATGCCGTGGAGCTCGTCGACGTCGGCCCGAGGCATTTGCTCTACGAATTGGCGCGCGTAGGCGGACATGCTTTCCATGAAGCGACGTTGGCCTTCTGCAAAGATGATATCGAATGCGAGTGAGGATTTTCCAGAACCCGAAACACCGGTGATAACGGTGGTTTTACCGTGGGGAATTTCGCAGCTGATACTTTTTAGGTTGTGCTGACGAGCGCCGCGTATACGGAGGGCATTGGGGGACGTCGAACGCCCAATGTTCAACTTTGAATTTTGACGGAGGTCTGCCAGAGATGACGCAGCAATATTGTATGTGCCTTTAGGCTCTGCAGCTAGTAATTCTTGATTATTCGATATTGGACGTTCACCCAGCGCTTCGCGAAGATAGTTGGCGGTTTCGCATTTGGCTTTGGCGATTTGCTCGGGGGTGCCTTGGGCGATGATTTGTCCGCCGTTAGCACCGGCTTCGGGGCCGAGCTCGACAATCCAGTCAGCGACTTTGAGTATGTCTAAATTGTGCTCGATAACGATGAGGGAGTGACCCGCTTTGACGAGTTCTTGTAAGACTTCGACTAGGCGCTTAATGTCGGCGCGGTGGAGGCCAGTCGTTGGCTCGTCGATTAGGATGAGGGTATGGCCTGACTTACCTGCAACTTTTCCGAGGTAGCGAACCAGTTTGAGGCGTTGGGACTCGCCGCCGGAAAGTGTATTGAGCGGTTGACCGAGTTTGAGGTAACCGAGTCCGACATCGACAAGCGGTTGCAAAGTATTGATCACTCTAGGGTGGTCGCTGAAGAAGCGGAGCGCTTCGGCAGCATCCATCTCCTGTATGTCGGCGATATTTCGGTCGTTGTAACTAATCTCTAGAACTTCGTCTTTGAAACGGCGGCCTTCACAGGTCTCGCAGAGCACGTCGAGGTCGGAGACGAATTGCATTTCGATGCGTTCGTAGCCGAGGCCGGAACATTTTGGGCAACGTCCACTGCTACTATTATATGAGAAGTAGCCTGGCTTCACGCCCTGAGCCTTGGCGGCTTCGGTCCGAGTGAAGACCTTGCGAATCTCGTCCCATGCACCAGTGAAACTGGCTGGGGTCGCGCGTGGTGTTTTACTAATCGGACTTTGGTCCACAAGCACGACATTTGATAATGGAAGGGTTGATTCGATATCATTGATCGATGCGGGCTCTTCTACTGTGAGCCCTTTTTGAGCGAGTAAGTTTTGATAGATAACGTTATTTAACAGCGTGCTTTTGCCTGAGCCGGATACTCCGCTTAGGCAGACGAAGCTTTGTTGGGGGATGTGGATGTCGACCTCTTTGAGGTTATGTTTTGAAGCGCCGTATATGCTGAGTTGGGGGGCGTCGAACTTCGAACTTTGAACATCGAAGGTCGAATTAATAGGGCGGCGTTCTTTAGGTATTTCGATATCTTCGCGTCCTGAGAGAAAGCGTCCAGTATGTGTATTTGATTTTAGGATACGTTTATAGTCTCCTTGGAAGACGAGCTGTCCGCCATTGATTCCGGGCTCTGGTCCGATCTCGATAAGGTTGTCTGCGGCGCGCATGACGGCTTCGTCGTGCTCAACGACGACCACGGTGTTGCCTAGGTCAGTGAGGCGGCGAAGGATCGAAATGAGTCGATCCATGTCGCGTGGGTGGAGCCCGACGGAGGGCTCATCGAGCACGAAAAGGGTGTCGGTGAGGGCCGATCCTAGGCAGGATGTTAGACTTACGCGCATTGTCTCTCCACCAGAGAGCGTGCGTGAACTGCGATCAAGTGTGAGATAGCTTAAGCCAACAGTGTCGAGGAAATGTAAGCGAGATAGGATGCCTTGAAGTGCGGAGTCGTTGTCTGGAGTTGTTGCTTGGAGGGTTGCGCTCTGTCGCAACCGCTGTTTTGTTTGGCGGTCTGGTAGGCTATGCGGCGACGACGGAGCGTCGCCCTCCAGTATTTCTAGGAGTTCAGCGACGCTTTTCTGGTAAAGTTCGGGGAGGGTGTAGCCTTGCCACTTCCAGTGGAGTGATTCTGGTTGGAGGCGTGCGCCGTGGCATTTTGGGCACTCTGTGTAGCTACGGAACTTTGATAGAAAGACGCGGACGTGCATCTTATAAAGATTGCTGTTTAGCCAGTCGAAGAAGCGGTGGATGCCATACCACTTGTTAGTGTCGGGCTGGTAGCTAGGTTCGCCGTCCATAACGAATTTGAGCTCTTTCTTGTTGAGCTTCGACCATGGGATGTTCGTGCGGACTTTGTGTTTCTTGGCGGCGCGTTGAAGATCGCGTAGGCTTTCACTGTAAACTTCGCCTTGAAAGGCGCGGATGGCGCCATCGTCGATCGACTTGCTGTGGTCGGGGATGACGAGACGGTAGTCAATTTCGATGACTCGTCCAAACCCGCGGCATTCCTCGCAGGCGCCGATGGGTGAGTTGAACGAAAACATTGCTGGAGCTGCGGGACGAAAAGTGTCACCTGTCACAGGGGATTGAAGCCCGTGAATAAACTCTTTAATGAGTTCGCCTTCTGTATCGTAAATCTGAATTCGGCCTTGCCCGAAATTAAAGGCAGTTTGGAGCGCTTCGAGGCTGCGTGCTCCTGCCTTGTTGTTTAGGCTCGTGATACGATCTTGAATAACAAGGAGTGATGAGTGAAGAGTGGAAAGTGAGGAGTTCGATGAGAGAAGCTTGTCGATTCTTATGACATCGCCGTTGATTAAGACACGATTGTATCCTTGAGAACTGAGTGGCTGGAGAATTTCGCTCCATTGGAGGTTTTTCGGTTTGCTAACTGGGAAGGTGATGAGAATGGTTTGATCTTTCTGCACCTCAATCAGCTCCTTCCAGGCGCTTTGGGGGTTGTCGTCGGTGATCGGTTCGCCGGTGGCGGGGTCGTAGAGCGTGGCGCTATTGGCAAACCAGACTTTAAAGTAATCGGCGAGCTCGGTGATGGTGCCGACAGTCGAGCGGGATGTTTTTACCGTGTTGGATTGCTGGATCGCGATGGAGGGTCGGATGTTTTCCACACTGTCGACCTTGGGGCGATCGAGCAAATCCATGAATTGGCGCGTGTAGGGGGAGAAGGTTTCTACGTAACGGCGCTGCCCCTCGGCGTGGAGTGTTTCGAAAACGAGCGAGGATTTACCCGCGCCACTCAGGCCTGTGACGACAGTGAGCTGACCAATCGGCAGGTCGAGATCGAAACCTTTTAGGTTGTTTTGGCGAACGCCTCGCAGGTGAATGTATTCTTTGATTTTGGGCACGATTGTGTAGGGAAAGTGAAACTACGGAAATTGCGAACGCGGCAGAACAAACATAAAAAACGGAAAGTGCACAAGTGTTCACTTATTGTTTTTCATTTCTCAATCGTGCTTGCAAGTGTGTGCGTCGCACCTGTTGCTCGTTGTTGCGGATGGCCATGCTGTAGGCGTCGGTTTGACCGACGAGGTAGACTTTGCTCTTAGCGCGGGTGATACCAGTGTAGACGAGGTTGCGCTGTAGCATCATAAAATGCTGTTTTAACAGTGGAATCACGACTACAGGGTATTCACTGCCTTGGCTTTTGTGAATGCTGATCGCGTAGGCGAGTTGGATTTCGGAGAGCTCGCCTTTGGTGTATTCGACAGGATCGTCTGAGAAGTTTACGGTGATACCTGAGCTGTCTGGGGCGATGCCGGTGATGATGCCAGTGTCACCGTTGTAGATACCTTTGTCGTAGTTATTTCGCGTCTGGATGACTTTGTCGCCGATACGGTAAGTGACGGCTCCATAGGCAAGTTCTGCGGGGAGTGGCTTGCGGGTCTTTTCGCGGAAATGTGATTGGCGCGCAGGCACATAGTCGGGATCAGAGCGTAGGCGAGAGAGTGCTTTCTCTTTACTATTGAGTGCTTGTTGTAGTTCGACATTAAGTGCGCTGATGCCAGCTGTGCCACGATGCATCGGAGAGAGCACCTGGAGATCTTTGACGGGATCGCATTTGTGCGCTTTTGGAATGTATTCACGAGTTAAATACGAGATGGCTTTGGCGCACTGCTCGGCATCTTCGACTTCGACGAAAGTGAAGTCGTCGGTGGCATCGAGGTCACGCAGACTGGTGATGGTTTTTCCAGGGTGGGATTCACCTTTCAGAATTGCGTGGGCGGTGGTGATAATGCCGCTGGTTTCACCTTGGCGAAAGATGGTGTCGAGGCGGGTCACTTGAGCGGGTGGAGCTGCCATGAGATCGCCGAGGACATTACCTGAGCCAACTGAAGGGAGCTGATCGGCATCGCCAACAAGTAGGAGGTGTGCGCCGCTTGGGATTGCTTGGAAAAGGCTGTCGGCGAGACGCGTGTCTAGCATGCTGGCCTCGTCGACGATCAGTAGATCACAAGGCAATGGATTGTCGGCGTTATAAACAAAGGTGCGCGTGGCTCCATCGTATTTTAATAGGCGGTGTATTGTGCTGGCGTTTGCCCCCGAGGCTTCGGCGAGGCGTTGCGCGGCGCGGCCGGTGGGTGAGGCGAGTTGGATGCGGGCTCGTTTGGCGCGAAGTATGTCGACGACCGCGCGCAGAATCGTTGTTTTACCTGTGCCAGGGCCGCCTGTGATGATCCCAACTTTTGAGCTGAGAGCCTGTTTGAGCGCGGCGGCCTGTTGCTCGGCAAAGGTGAAGCCTGCTTTGTCTTGCGCCCATGCAATCGCGGCATCGAGCTTGATGGCAGGTATTGTTGAGGCGGTATCGTTGATCCGGTGGAGTGCCTCGGCGATACGTTTCTCTGCGCCAGCTAGTTTGGGGCGCTGGCAGGCGGGGCCGAGGACTTGTTGTTTTTCATCGTAGGCAATGACGGAAAAAATTTTTTCGCGTTCTATGAGTGCTCGTATGCGCTCCTGTATTAGCTGTGGTTCGACGCCGAGTAGCTGTAGGGCATGCTCGGTGATCGCTTGCTGGGTGCCGAGGGTGTGGCCGTCGTCTTCGAGTGTTTGCATCGTGTGCACGATGCCTGCGTCGACGCGCTCTTTGGAATTGGTTGGAAAGCCGAGATTAAGGGCGAGTTTATCCGCAGTCTTGAAGCCGATGCGTTCGATATCCTCTGCGAGCCGGTAGGGCTCGTCTTGTAGGATACGCTTCGCGCCGCTGCCGTATTTTTTAACCAGACGCACGCATTGGGATGGCGTGACGCCATAAGTTTGAAGGAACATCATCACATCGCGGACGGCGGCTTGTTCCTCCCATGCGGCTTTGATTGATTTGGCGCGACTCTTGCCAATGCCTGGCACTTCGTGGAGGCGGCCGGAGTCTTCGCTGATGACGCGTAGAGTGTCGGCTCCGAAATGATCGACGATCTTCTTGGCGTAGGATTTACCGATTCCGTGGACCATGCCGCTGCCTAGGTATTTGCGAATACCGTGAATGGAGGCGGGGAGTTGCGATTTAAAGTTGGCGATTTTGAACTGATCGCCGTGCGTGGCGTGGCGGGTCCATTCGCCATTGAGCTTGAGCGTCTCGCCACATTGCACGCCTGGCAGGTTGCCGAGGACCGTGATTGGTTGCTTGCCTTCGGCGACAGCGACTTCGGCGACGCAGTAGGCATTTTCTTCGTTAAAGAAAATAATACGCTCTAGCACGCCGGTTATTGTCTGGTTACTGTGTTTCTCGAGAGGCATCGGACTCCTAGTGCTAAGCGACTGCTGGAGAAGGTCAATGCATGCGTCGGCATCGATCGAAAAATCTACATGAGGTCTGTTCGCAGCTTGGAGCGCTCAATTTGCTTTTACGGGGGCCGCTTCAAAAATGCTAGCTTGTGTTCGGCTGAGAGAGCCAGTGGCACTGATGTTACCAATGCTGCCTTCGCTTTTGATGTCGAAACGAATTAGGATGTAACGAGTTGTGCTTTCAGGAAAGCTCACAGAGGGGATTACGCCGCTGGTGAAAGAAACCGATTTTGAAAGCGGCATCCATTGTTCGCTATCGACCGCTTCCAATGTATTTGAGGCAAGTAGCGATAGCGCTCCGCCGGCGCTTTGATTGTTTTGGTAAAATCGTGAAACGGGCAGCGGGCTACCGAGATCAATAATGAAATCATGTGTGCCAGACTGGATCTTATAGCTCAGAGCCGAATTGCTACTCAATAGAATAGACGCTTCATAGTTTGCTATTGTTGACATGGTAACACGTTGAAAATCTGCCCCTTGAGTCAACACTAGGGATGCGCTTCGATGCCAGCGCGCTAAGTTTATTGGAGTGTAGTGGCTATCATCAACTTTCGATTGATGGGGGCTTGCTGCGATGGCGGCATGGATAAATGTGGCTTGGCTGACTCCAGCCACACAGAGCAGCCCCGCTGTCAGAAGATGGCGAGGTATGTATTTGCTGTATCGTGTCAGAAGTCGGTGCATATCGAATCGCTGAACAGTTTAGCATGTTTATAAGTCTTTTACAATAGAGTGAGTCACTCATATATATTGCAATTGGTGATGGTTGCGATGCTTGGCATTTCGTAACTTTACAACGTATCTGCTATTGATTCTGCTGCTGGGTCCTATTGGTTAGATCGACTTTAGAACGTTATCTAGTATGAATTCAGGCTCAAATAATCGCTCTCGCTCTCGCGGGAGGCAAGGCGGTAAGCCAGCATCGCGATCACGCGCTTCAAAACCGAGCCGTCAACCAGTCAGCTCCTCATTTGCGCCACCTCCCACGGGGAGCCGTGCAACGCTGCGTTTACCTGAAGCGAAGGGGGAGAAGCCCATTTGGAGAGCTTACTTATTTGGATTTTTGGGCACCTGTGTTTTGTTTTTTATGGGTCAGAGCCTGTTGGCGTTGAGTTTCGCATTAATACTGCCAGGACTTGCGCTGTGTATCCGCCCACCGGCAAATGGTATCGGCAAGTGGTTTGATTATGGCGTGCTAGGCTTTCTGGGGAGCATCGCATTCGCATTTGTGCCTCAGTTTTATTGGCCAACTGCGGATTGGCGGATTCAAGCGGTCAATGATTTTGGCATAGATCTGCCTAAGGTATTAAGCGTGCACCCCTGGATGAGCTTTGAAGCGGCTTCCCTGGTTATTGCTGGAATTTGTTGGTTTTATGTAAGCTCGGGATGGGCGTTGAATGCGCGTGGCCGGAAATACCTTTATTTCACAGTGTCGTTGGCGATGGCGACGTTTGCTGCTTTTGTAGTTTGGGGACATTATTACAGCGTGCGTCTATTCATGTTTAATGATCGCGCGCAGCTAGGTAGTTTATTGTCACTCGGTGGTGTCGTCAGTTTTGGGTATGCGATCGAAGGCTTACGCTTACGCAGTCTGATGCATGCATTTGGGCTGATTTGTAGTTTACTCTGTGCGATCGCCTTAGTGATGAGTGGATCTATAATCGGTTTGTATGCTTACGTCGCTGGTGTCATTCTGTGGTATTGCATTCGGTGTCGCTCCAAGGCACTGCCGATTTCTTTCAGAGCTTCATTCTTAATTGTCATCCTTGCTTCGTGCTTATGGCTGTTCGGGAGTGAAGAGTCGCGGGAGCGAGTTGTAGGGAATATAGCTGTGTCGGCCGAACGACTATCGGTTTACGCCGATTCCATGCAGATGTTTTTGGATGCTCCAATCTTGGGTCATGGGATACACACCTTTGATTCGGTCTTTCCCCAATATCGCGATCAATCAAGGAGTGCCGATAGGATTGAGAATGCTCAAAGTGAGGTCTTTTCATTGCTCGCTGAACTCGGAGTGGTCGGCTTTGTATGTATGCTCATGATCCTTTTTTGCTATTTCAAGCGCTGCCGAGACTTGAGCTTGGGCAGAATCGGTTCCTTGCGAATTATTGCGCTGGTCGCGGTAATCACTTTTTTATTATTGAGTTTACTGGAAGTGTCTTGGCATCAGCCTGTAACGATTTATTTCGTATTACTTCTTGCTGCATTTGCCTTGCCTGCACGCAAGTCAACTTGTGCGACACTCCGGCCAAGTTTTTGGCGCTTTATCGGCGCCTGTTTGATTGTGTTCGGCCTCGCTTGGGGCGTGGCAGGAGTCACGTCTGCTCCTTTTCATTCAAGCACGGCGATTCTACACCTTGAAAAGAATGCGAGTGAGCATGCCGAGGCGGTGGATTACGGGAGCGCGATTGACAGTTTGGATCAGCTATTGGCATGGAATCCGACTTTGTGGCGCGTCTATTTTAAACGAGCGGAGTATGGCCTAGCTCTAAAGGACGATGTGTCCATGGTCGACAAAGATTTCAAGCGAGCTCGATTTATGGAGCCGACCTTAGGAGCCTTTTGTGTGGCAGAGGGATTCGCATGGTTGCCAAGATATGTGGACCGCGCTGTTATGGCTTGGGAGCAGGCCCTTTTACGAGAGTTGGAAGATAAAGTTCAGACCTATGAGTCGATGCTGCAGGCTGGTCTGGAAGACCGCAGGCTGATGGATGCCATGCTCGTGCTCTCCAATATAAACACTCAATACAGAACAATTGCATTTGGTTATTTTGAAGCCGAATTATTCAATCAGGAGTTCGAAAAAGAGTTGTCGGCGGACCCAGGGTTGAAGCAATTCACTCCTCAGCAGCGATTCAAACTTATCGAAAACTGGTTGAAATATGGTGATCTGGATACTGTGGCAGCCTTTCTGGATGCGCATGGTGATGACGTGGTCTATGGTTGGTGGCTTCAATCTTTACTGATGAAAGAGCGCACTCATTTCGTAGAAGCGGTAAAGGTCGCACGTGAGGGTTTGGCGGCTCCTCAATTATCAGATGAGAGCTTTGAGCCATCCGAACTGACACGTATTGCACGCGAATTTAAGGTGTCACCTGACGTTGTAAAAGGGACGCGTCTACTGAGTGTGTATCTCAAGGCCGATAATTTGGAAAGAGCCCTGGAAGTGACCGATGCGATATTGGAAGCGGATAATGTGCCCATAAATATCTATTATTGGCGCGGAGAAATCCTCTACCAAATGGGTGAGGTCACGGAGAGCTGGTATGCCTTCCGAGATTATGTGCTTAAAACACACTCTTTTGATTTCAAGGCGATCGAGGAGTGAGAATAAGGGAGTGCCTTATTCAGCGGAGTTCACCTGCCTATCGGCTCAACATTGCGAGTGCGTTGATACTTTCGTAAACCAACCAGCAAAACCCTGCGAGAAGTAAGATCATTAGCAAGAATTGCAGCGTGCGCCGCCGTTTCATGGGAAGGTCAAAACGGTCAAAGGTGCGTCCACGCACGGATGTTTGGTTTAAGTAACTACCTAGGGTCACGCGGCTGTTTCCATCTTGGTTGGCCGGAGAGGGCAACCTAAAGGATTTGGCTCGTTGCGCGCGATTGTAGCGCCACTTGTAGTAGTATTTAAACATCGAAGGATTTCATAACCTTGATTGAAGGAAGACTAAGAGTTGTCAAACCGAAGAAGCTTACACAGATTCTTTTTTTCAGATTCATTTCTAATTCTCAAACTTCACGACTTGTGAGCATTACGACACAAACAATTACTCGCCTAAAAGGGCAGCGGCCGATAGTCGCTGTTACCGCCTACGATGCACCGATGGCAGGCTATGCTGACGCCGCCGGTGTCGATCTAATTTTGGTGGGAGACTCGGTAGGCACCACTCAATTGGGCTTTGAGAGCACCGTTCCTGTGACGCTGGATATGATGGTGCACCACACCGCAGCCGTCGCTCGTGCGAAGCCGAAAGCCTTACTTGTTGCGGATGTGCCTTTTGCAATTGCTCACGACGATTTTACCGTGCTGCTGGAGGCCTGCCGCCGTCTCATGCAAGAGGGCGGCGCAGAAGCAATTAAGATCGAAGGCGATGCCACGATGGCCCCCACGCTTGAACGATTGACACGTGCAGGTATCCCCGTGCTCGGCCATATTGGTTTACTCCCACAAAACTTTCATCAGCTTGGTGGCTATCGCAAGTTCGGTCGTAAGAAGTCAGAGCAAGCGCAACTCGTTGCCGACGCCTTAGCATTTGAGGCGGCCAACTGTTTTGCCGTGCTCTGCGAAATGACCGATGCCATTGCAACTGCAGCGATTACTGCCGCTTTAAAAGTGCCACTTATCGGTATCGGCAGTGGGGTCGACTGCGATGGGCAGATTTTAGTCTCAAATGACCTGCTAGGCTTGAATGCCGGCTATGTTCCCACCTTTGTAAAACAATACGCTAAACTTGGAGAGGCGGCACGCAACGCTTTTGCTGCCTATGCCGACGATGTGCGTAATCGTAAATTTCCATCATGAACTGTTGTATTTTAGGAGCGGGTGCTTGGGGCACCGCAATGGCTCTACACCTCGATCGCTGCGGGCACTCAGTCACTTTAGTGCCGCGACGTATGGAGCACGCACTGGCGATTGCTTCCTCGCGTGAAAATGCCGATTATCTACCCGGCTACAAATTGCCGCATCGAATTCAAATCGGCTGTGAGATTGCGCCCGTCCTAATGGAAGCTGAAGTGGTTTTTCTTGCCTGTCCGTCGAAGGCACTGCGCGAACTTTGTGAGAGTCTACGCCCTGGCGTCGTCGAAGCGTGGCAACTGAAACTATTCGTCGTCATGTGTAAGGGACTGGAGCTAGAAACTTTCAAGACTCCAGCCGAAATCGTAAACGAGATTTTCCCAAGCATTGCTTGCGGTGTCTTATCGGGCCCCACTTTTGCGGGCGAGGTCGCTGCTGGGAATCCGACCGCCGTTTCGTTCGCGGTCGATGCTGAGTTTGCTGAAGCGGATCGTTACCAACGGGCATTTAGCAACGAATCTCTGCGCGCTTATCTCTCTCGCGATGTGCGTGGCACCGAACTCGGTGGCACGTTGAAGAATATTTACGCAATTGCCTCTGGTCTTTGCGATGGCTTGAAATTGGGCGACAACGCCAAGGCAGCCTTACTCACTCGCAGCCTCAATGAGTTGGTTAAGCTAGGCGTTATGCTCGGCGGCCAAAAGGAAACCTTCTTTGGGCTTAGTGGCTTTGGTGACCTTGTGGCGACTTGTTCTGGAAGCTGGAGTCGCAATCGGACCTTTGGTGAGCGCGTTGGCAAAGGTGAAGCACCCGCTGAGATTGTTGCTGGTCAGAAAAGTGTGGTCGAAGGTTACCGAGCGACCGAGTGCCTGAAGCGTCTCTGCGTCGAGAAAGATGTCGATGCGCCAATTCTCTCACAGATCTATGCCATCTGCTACGAAGCCAAAAACCCACTCGCAGCTTTGCAGGCCTTGATGAGCCGTGATTTGAAAAGTGAGTGATTCTAGTCATTATTTATTACCCATTATCTGTTACACCTTCATAATTCAATATGCCCGAACTCCTTAAAGTATCCGATCTTCACATTGCGTTTCATTCACGCGGTCAAACTAACGAAGTAGTGAAGGGTATTGATTTCTCTATCGAGAGCGACGGTAAGACCGTCGCGATATTAGGAGAGAGCGGGAGTGGCAAAAGTGTAACTTGCTTGTCGTTGACGCGTCTTTTGCCAGAGCCGCCGACCTGCACCGTCAGCGGGCAAATACTTTTTGAGGGCAAAGATATTACTCAAATGGAGCGCAAAGCGATTCGAGATGTTCGGGGCAGCGGCATTGCTTACATTTTTCAAGAAGCATCCGCATCGTTGAATCCAGTGTTCACTGTCGGCTATCAAATCGCTGAAGCTGTGCGCCTGCACCGCCCAGATATTTCCGACGTTACAGCGCGGGTCATTGAGTTGCTCGAACTCGTGGGCATTCGCGATGCCGCGAAACGCTTTAAAGCTTACCCGCATGAAATGAGTGGTGGTATGCAACAACGTGTGATGATCGCCATGGCGCTCGCCTGCGAGCCGAAGCTACTTGTTGCCGACGAACCGACCACTGCGCTCGACGTGACGATACAGGCGCAGATCATCGACTTACTACGCGACCTGCGCGAACGACTCGGAATGAGCATCGCTTTGATTACGCACAATTTTGGTATCGTCAAAGGCTTCGCTGATGAAGTCATCGTGATGTATCGCGGAGAGATCGTAGAGCAAGGCCCTGTCAATGATGTGCTAAACAACCCGCAGCACCCATATACGAAAGCATTGATAGCCTGTATCCCGAAGTTAGGGGTGAAACAAGATCGCCTAACCACAATCGATAAAGAGATGGCAGCTGTAGACTAGTGGGTAGGTTAGGCACTCTTGCCTGACTAAGCACTGGCCAAATCGTGACCGATTCGGCTACGTTAATAGTTAAGTAATTCGATTACCTGAACTTCTTTTGCTCAGGGAAGTAGTCGTAGCCAGCTTTTGCTAGATGGGCGACGAGTTCCGGTTCCTCTATGTCGTGCGTGCGACAGAGATCATCGAGGTCGCTACAATTGTTGCGAATCTCGGTGTTGACTACACCTACAAGCAAATGTGGATCCATGGCAGCGAAGTTTTCCCAGTTCATAATGTATGAAACTTGATTAGAAATAAGCGGTAAGGAAAGCAGGAAACAGTTGAAAAACCTAGCAACATCGAACGTCTAATTCTGAATGAACGAGTGGTATGCGTGGCGTCTGAGCTTGCTCGGGCCTTACGAATGAGGAATCGTCGTATCATCCAGTGCATCCATCCAGAGCGCCGTCTCGTCCGGGTGCCCCCATTTAGTAACTAACGCTTCAATGTCCTGAATCGTTGGTTCGTCAAAAACTTGCGCAGCGTCCGCAGGTAAACTAGGCCGCACCTTACAAATGAGCGCCCATACGGCCCATGCCCGTGCGCGGCGCAACTCTTGGCGCTCGCCTTTTAAGCGTGTGGCTTGGTGTTGGAAACTGATGCGCGGATTGCCGGGGAAGTCATCACTCGAGTGATTCTTGATGATCCATGTGAGTGCGGCATAGGGCAGCGGCCATTCGTTGAGGATCGGTGTGTTAGCCGGGACCTTTGCGTAGAGTGCGCGTGTGATTGCGAGGATGGCACGTCCTGCGTGTCCATTGAGCCAAAGGTAATGCCCGTATTGAAGGGCTTTGAAATAGAAGGACTCAGGTGTGTCATTGGCGTTAATCTCAGCCAGACAGCGGTGCGACATGGTAGTCTCCGGTGCTGGAAGGTAGGGGCACAAGGTCATAGTTGAGTTCTTGGCGTAGCGGCGCGCGTCCCTGCGCGCCATTTCGTTGTTAGTTCGACCCGAGAGCAGAGCCATACCTGTGGCGCGAACGGACGCGCGCCGCTACTGGTTAAGGTTAAGGCTTAAGGAAACACTCCGCGGACGTTATAGACTTTATCCATATGCTCGATTGCAGAGGCATAGGAGGCGACGCGCATATTGCAATTGAGGCGCTCGGACATCTTCAGCACGCGTTGTGCGGCGCTGGTCATGATTTTCTTTAGCTTTTCATCGATCAGTTCCGCGTCCCAGGTTTCGGATTGGCGGTTTTGTTTCCATTCGAAATAGCTGACGGTGACACCGCCGGAGTTACAGAGAATTGCGGGCAGGATTTGCACGCCTTTGTCGAGTAGATAGCGCTCGGCGCGTGGCGTTGTGGGGGCGTTGGCAGCTTCGACCAAAACTTTGCAGTTCATGCGTTCGGCGTGTTCGAGGTCGACCATTTGCTCAAGCGCGGCGGGGATGAAGAGGTCGACTTCAGCGCTATAGAAGGCTTCGTTGGAAATCGCAGTAGTGCCTTGGAAATTGGCCACACCGCCGGTTGCTCGCACGTGTTCGGCTAGCGCATCAGCATCGATGCCGTCGGCATTGTAAATCGCTCCGGTATGATCCATTACGGTGAGCAATTTGGAGCCACGCGCTTTGAGCAGACGGGCGGTCCATGAGCCGACGTTACCGAAACCAATCAGGCTGTAGGTGAGTTGGCTGATATCCATTTGCATGCCTGGTAGGAGCGCATCGAGCACGTAGACGAGCCCTTGACCTGTGGCTTTTTCACGGCCTTCGGATCCGCCAAATTCGAGCGGCTTACCGGTGACGACTCCGAGCGCGGTGGCTTTTTTCGAGTGGTCAGAGAAATTGATGTAGGTGTCGGCCATCCATGCCATGACTTGAGCATTGGTGCCGATATCGGGTGCGGGGATGTCGTGGTCGGGCCCGATGTTATTACCAAGGGCTGCGGTGAGGCGACGCGTGACACGTTGTAGTTCATTTGCACTGAGTGAGCGCGGGTCGACCCTCAGTGCACCCTTCGCGCCACCGTAAGGGAGGCGTGTGAGCGCGCACTTCATTGTCATCAGTAAGGAGAGTGTTTTGACCTCGTCCAGTTTGACTTCAGGGTGAAAACGAATGCCGCCTTTGTAGGGTCCGAGGACGTTATTATGCTGCACACGATAACCTTTGAAAAGTCGCCATGATCCGTCGTCCATTTGGACGGGGTAGTGAATCATTATTTCGTTCTTCGGCTGTGTGAGAATGAGCTTCAGCTTCTGTGGAACGTCAAGTGCATTGGCCGCTTCGAGCACGGATCCAATCGTTTGAAAGTAGAGGTTATGCTCGTCGTAGTGCTCTTCCAGTTCGTGAAAAATATCGCGGGCAGATTGGCAGGCGGGGGTGTCGCAGGAGTCCATATTGTTAGAATGTAGTATAAAAGCTGAATGACAAGGATGGCATTCATACAATGGCTTCTTTTATCGGATGCTTGTCTCTCTATTTCTATTCCGAGCCGAGTAACTTTTCGATGTCGCGACGATTTTTTTTGGTCGGGCGCCCACCACCTTTATGTGTGACGAGGCGTGCATTGGCTTGTTTCTCGCGGGCAGCTTCAAAGTCAGCTTCGGGTGTGCGGTCTTCGTAGAATTCTGGCACTCGTGGCGGACCGACTCGTTTCTCAGTGAGCCCAACGACATGGAGGGTCTTGGTGATCGCTTTGGTGCGAGCAATGATTGTGTCGCCAATCCGGACTTTATTGGAGGGCTTCGCGATGACATTGTTGACGCGCACGGCAGAGCCGCGACAAGCCTCGGAGGCATCACTGCGGGTTTTGTATACGCGCACAGCCCATAGCCATTTGTCGATGCGAATGGGTGGAACGTCCAAGGTCGAACGTTCAACATCCAATTTTGAATGCGTTTGCTCGGGCTTTGCTTTATTCGACATTGGAAGTTCGACGTTCGACGTTCCCTTCACGCGCTACCTGTTATCCAGTGCAGCCTTCATCTTCTCGAG
The DNA here is from genome assembly GCA_937136395.1 of uncultured Opitutia bacterium. Taxonomy (GTDB): domain Bacteria; phylum Verrucomicrobiota; class Verrucomicrobiia; order Opitutales; family Coraliomargaritaceae; genus JBPOFY01. The sequence goes on from CAKZOI010000035.1 coordinate 18,970, forward strand.
GCCTTCGACTAAGCGGCTACGTGGGCAACCGAAGTTGAGGCGCACGTGTTGCTGTCCACCGAAGGGGCCTCCGTCGGTAAGTCCAACGCCGTTGTCTTCGAAAAACTTGATTGGGTTGTCGAGGCCGAGGGCGTTGACGTCGAACCACGCAAGGTAGGTCGACTCCATTGGGCGGAAGGTAATACCTGAGAGCTCTTCGTTGATGAATTTGTAGAGTAGGCCGTAGTTGCCACGCAAATACGTCAGCAATTGCTGGCGCCATGGTTCGCCGCGATTGTAAGCGGCTTCGATGCCAGCATAGCCAAAGCAATTCACTTCGGTGATGATGCCTCGTATGGTCTTCTGAAATTGGAGGCGTAGCTTGGTGTCTTCGATCACCGAAAAAGCGCAGGCGAGACCGGGTAGGTTGTAAGTCTTGCTCGGTGCCATCAAAGTGACGGTGCGAGCCGCGATTTGCTCACTCAGTGTTGCTGTGACGGTGTGCTTCTTTGTTTCGTCGAAGACGAGGTCGCAGTGGATCTCGTCGGAGATTAGTATTAGGTCGTGGCGCTCGCAGAAGTCGGCGATGCCAGTAAGTTCTTCGCGGGTGAGCACTCGGCCGACTGGGTTATGCGGACTGCATAGCACGAAGATTTTTGTCTTCGGTGTGACGGCAGCTTCCATTGCGTCGATATCGAGTGTCCATTGGTCCTCGGTATTCAGACAGAGTGGCACCTTGATCAACTCGCGACCTGCATAGTCGGGCGCGGAAAGAAATGGAGGATAGACTGGAGTCGCTGTCATTACGGCATCACCAGGTTCGGTGAATGCGTGGCAGCAGAGGTTGATAGCAGGCACGAGCCCGGGGAGGAAGTTCAGCCAGTTGGCTTGGGCGCTATAATTGTGAGCGCGATCGAGGTAGTTGAGCACGGCTTCGATCGGTGCTTCGTGTGGAATGGTGTAACCGAAAATACCGTGATCGAGACGCTTTTGCAGCCCCTCTACGATTTCGGGCGCGGTCTCAAAGTCCATATCGGCGACCCATAGCGGTAGAATGTCGCGGCCTTTGTATTTGTCCCATTTGAGGCTGCCGTAGCCCGTGCGGTCCGGGCAGGTATCGAAATTGTAGCTGTGTGCGGTCATATGTTTGAAACGATCAACATGCTGTGGGGTTCGTGCAAATCATTTTGCGCGATTGTTATTCACAAGGGCTGACAAGTTGATTTCGATTGCCAAAGTGGGTGCGAATCTCCGAGGTCTTTTGTATGAAACCTAAAATCAAATTGGCCGAAGTGACTCTAGAGAGTGGTGCAGTGATGGCGCTCTATTCACATGATGGGACGTATTCCATGAGCGTGAATGGGCAGGAACTGATGCACTCAGAGGCCTGTGCTTCGGAGCGATTGATGGGCACGCTGGGGATCGAGCAGGTGCCGCTTGATCAGACGCCTCGTATTTTGATCGGTGGTTTGGGCTTAGGCTTCACTTTGCGCAGTGTGATCGATGCGGTCGGGCCGGAGGCGTTGATCGATGTGGCTGAGTTGGTGCCCGAAGTCATCGAATGGAATAAGACCCTTTTAAAAGACTTGAATGGTGAGCTGCTTGAAAAGAAGGATGTGGATGTCTTCGTCGATGACGTCGCGGATGTGATCAGGAAGGCAAAAGCTATTTACGATACGATCATTGTCGATGTGGATAACGGGCCGATTGCGATGGTGGCAGAGTCGAATGTATCCTTGTATTCCAATACTGGGTTGAAGCGCGTCTGGGGCGCATTGAAACCAGAGGGGCGTGCGGTTTTTTGGTCGGCTAAACAGGACGTGGCGTTTGAGCAACGTTTGAAGCGTGTCGGCTTTAAGGTGCAAGCGGTGCCAGCAAAAGTTCATGCACGTGCGAAACGGGCGGCTTACATGCTGTATGTCGCCGATCGACGTAAGGGCACGGGCGAGGTTGAAGAAGCGCTGAGCTTTGTGGTGAAATAAGTTCTAGTCTTAATCCTTCTTTCTTTCGTTTTGTGTGCGGTAGCGGCGGACGTCCCGACCGCCATTTCGTTTCGTGAGCGGGTAGCGGCGGACGTCCTGACCGCCATTGCGGCGTTGTTCGCTTTTTCTGAGACCGGCTAATCTCTAATTGCCCTGTATCACAACTTCCAGTGATCGCCGCTGAAGTCGATGGGTTTAGCGCCTTTGAAAAACTTAGCTGCTTGAGTCGCCCATTCACAATAGTGCCGACGTGCCTCAGGGGTAGGCATTACGAAGCGCGGACTACGTTCTTGGTCGTTTTGCTCCCATCCTCGCTCGGTTAACTCGCGAAAGGCCGCTTTGTCAATTTCACTTAGTTTGGCCATGCCACTCCTTGAGGGTCGTTAGTTTGTGATTCAAATTGAATAGCTCTAGATACTCATTCAAGAGCTTCCAGTCAATGGATTGCTTATTTTCTGCCGCGGCTTCTAGAATCATTTGAATGTCGGCCCAATCAGAGACGGCGCGTTTTGGTGAGTTTACCGCTGCTTGAACTTTGAGGCCAATGATGTCTTCGACTTGCACGACAGGCAGGGTGAGACCTTCGCTGACTGCGATGCGCTCGGCCCTTTTTAGCATGCCGAGTGTCGGACCTCGGAAGGCATGTAAGAGATCAATGCGTCCGAAGGTATCGTCTTTTGCCATGTAGTGGAATACGTTCTCACTTTTATAGGCACGCACATAGCCTGCTGATTGAAAGATAGAATCTGCTTTGTCCAAATCATCTAACATGAGAATGAAGTCCATATTGATTGTCGCACGCTGGACACCACGTCAGGCCATTGCGAAACCACCGATCAGTGCATAGCGAACGCCCTCGGCATCTAGGCGACGGGTCACTTCTTCAATGACTTTAACAAAATTCATTGTCGTGCATTATAGCTTAAGCAATGTATGCATCGAGTTTGAACCCGAATTATATAAATGAGTATTCAAACAAGACCGCTATCTACTGTTGCGGCTTATTGTTAAAACCCAATCACGTAGATCGCGCCTTGCGAAACCTGCTCTGCTTGTTCCGCTGGAATCCAGCGCTCAGCATAGGAGGGGCCCCATGAGTCGCTGACTGCAATCTCGTTGGTTTCTTTGTTGTAGCCGATGATTAGGCAGGCGTGTGCGGTTGAGAGGTCCTGTTGGAGTTCAGTGTTTCGGGATTTGCTCTTGGTAGTCTTTTCCCAGCTGTCCCAATCAGTGACGTCGAGGCGGGCTAAAGTATGTTTATCTGAGTATTCGTTGTATTCTTTAGTCGAAAACATTGTCCAAATAATCGGTAGACCTTTGTCGATATGTTTTTGCACGGTGCGGATATCGATGGCCGTTTTTTGCTGTTTCATCGATCGGTTTTGGGAGGAGATAAAACTTTCGATTGATGAGATGATTGCCGAGAGCGAGGTGCCGCCACCGACGCTTGTTTGTCCTGCCATGGCGAGCACATACATATCAGCCGGGATTTGCATATAGCTGAGGTAGCGCTCGAATGTGGCAGGCACGCAATAACCCTTGGGGCCTTGGTTCACCATTGGTATGTTGCCTATGACGACATCGCCGTTTGAGCGTTGTATTAGATTGTCGGTTGTCAGTGTGCGGAGTTTGGCGTCGGATAGTTTTTCGCCACGACCTTTGTTGTTGGCGGCCTCGGTGCTCATGATTTTTAGGTTCGCATATTCGCCGTCTTGTGAGGCGAGTAGGAAGGCATGATCTTTCCAGTCCCAGCGTAAGATGCTTTGCTTGATGCCGCGGCCCGATCCAAATTATTGTTTGTCGGGTTCGCCGAGTTGTTCAGTGAGTTTTGCGCGGATGCGTTCGACGTCCGCCTCGATGGCATCTTCCATCGCTTCGATTTCACGATCTGTTGGCGCGTAGCTAAACGTGAAATCACCTTTGTTAGCAAAGACGATACTGAGCCGCTGCGCCTTGCCATTTTCACCGTAAAGTGCTGCGGAGTAGGGGCGACATTCGAGTATGCGATATTCCGGATTAGGGTAACTTCGAAAGCTGGACTGTTTCTCGGTTTGTGATTCCCGTGGCCAACCTAGCCGTTCTGCTACGGATACAGGCGTATCATCCCAGAGGTGATTATCGCCCAGTAGAGGAATCGCTAGAAGGGTGTTGATGTCGGCAAATAGGCCCTTTTCGGCATTTGTTTGAGCGTCTACGAGGGCGTTGCTTTCGTCGGATAGCAGCGCGCGGTCAAACCAAAGTTCTTGCCCATTTGCCATTCGAATTTCGATACGCTCAGTCTCCACTTGTAGAATATCGACTTCGATGACCGTGCCCTGTTTATTGGAAAGCGAAACGGCGTCAGCACGCGAAGTGAGAGCAGCCATAAGTGCTCCGATCAGACAGCATATGTAGAGTGCTCTCATAGAGAGAATCTAGGCTGCGATGTCTTTAAGTGGAACGAGCTTTTGCTGATCGCTATCCCAGATCTTTAAGCGCAAGCAGCGGAGCACTTCGATCGGATTGAGCGTTGTGGTCTTGGCATTCTGTAGTTCTGGCATTTTCGCATATACCTCAGGGAGTCGATAGAAAGGGATCTTCGAGTTAAGGTGGTGAATGTGGTGATAGCCAATGTTGCCAGTGAAATAGTGCATGATGGGGCTCATCTTGCAGTAACTGGAAGATTCCAGTGCGGCGCCCTCGTAGGTCCAACCATCGTTCTCTTTAAACACGACTGATGGAAAATTGTGCTGTGCGTAGAACAGGTAAGAACCCATTGCGCAGGCCACAAAATAGGGGATGAAGACTGCGAACACAGCGGTCAATGGACCGAATATGCTGATGATTACTGTATACAGCACGATATGGAGTATGAGTGCGATCAGTGAATCTTTATGGTCTTTCCTGTCGGATAGGCCTGGGACAATGCACATACCCACTAGGAAAATAGTGAAGTAACCGAAGATAATAGTGAGTGGGTGGCGCATGGCGAGGTATTGCGCACGTTCTTTTTTCGAGGCTCGTTGGTAGCGCTCTTTGGTCATCACAGGATACGAGCCAATGTGTGCACTACGCAGCTTGGAATTGTGATTGTGATGGTGATTATGCGAATGCGTCCAGATGCTGGTCGGTGTAATTGCTATGATGCCCCAAATTTGCATAAAGACTTTGGCGACCTTTGATTTGGTCAAAATCGCATTATGCTGATGATCGTGGTAGATTACAAATAGCCGCACCATCAGTAGGCCTAGGAGAATCGAGCAAGCGAATTGTGCCAGCCAGTGGAAATTGTAAAGCGTGCCGCCTGCTGTCAGTGCAAGCAGTATGCAGGTGGAAATGATTGCCCACCAACTTTTTGCGGGATCGTCTTTGGCGAATTCTTTGGTCGCCAATATAAGTGTTTTGCCTGTTCTCATCGGATGTCGGTTAAAATCTTAGTCACTGAAATGATTGTCGAAGTGATTGCTTTGAAAACGAATCCATCCGGGGGAAGACAGTTACGCTAGGGTGAACTGATCCCTAAATTTGATTTTTGCAATGCCCGATTGCGACTTGGGATTGATGCATTAGCGGGAATGAGCTTGCGGGGAGGCGGTCTTATCGTCGAATTCTATGCGATGAATCGCGAAACGAACTCAGAGGAAAAAACATTTTTGGAATGGGCGGTGCGTTTATGCCCGGATTCACCACGCAAACGAATTAAGGAGTGGATCACGACAGGTCGTTTTTGCCTCGATGGTGTGGTTCTCACGAAAGCAGGCTTGCGAATGCCAGATCCTGGTGAGCGCTTGACTATGGGCGCGCCCGATAAGGCACCAGCAAATTGGGGGCACCGGAAACGGATTCACCCCAAATTGGTTTTAGTCCATTTGGATGCGTCGCTGGCAATAGTCGATAAGGAGGCGGGCTTACTTTCGGTGCCAACCGATGGGCAGGACAAGATTTCAGCGATCGAAGTTCTTGCGAACTATCTAAACGATCCGCGCGGTGAGGCGACTCGTCGTAGTTTTTTTGGTAAAAAGGATAAGGTGAAGCCCTTGCCTGTGCACCGACTCGATCAGTTTACTAGCGGCTTACTCTGTATCGCGATGAATGACGATGCGCGCCGACATTTAATTAAGCAGCTTCGCAGTCATGACTTTTTGCGCGAATATATTGCTTATGCAGATGGTGATGCGGAAAGCCCGGAAGGCACATGGCGCAATTATATGCGCTTGGATGAGTCTGGATTTAACCAGACTGTCGTTGAAGAAGGCACGCAAGACGCGGTGGAAGCCGTGACGCATTACAAAGTGGAAACAGTTTTTGAGCGTCACCATGTCAGCAAGTTACGTATCCGCCTAGAAACTGGTTTGAAGCATCAGATTCGTATCCAAGCCGCAGAACACAATATGGCTTTACTAGGAGATCGCTCTTATCACGACGGCACGATGAAGGCGATGCGCAAGAAGGGGGCAAAGCTTCCATATCAATTCAAGCGTCAAGCCCTGCATGCGGCTGTCATTGGTATCAAACATCCCGATGATGAAAGAAAGGTTCGTTTTGAATCACGCATTCCGGGTGATATGCAGGACCTGGAAGCGCGCCTTGCTGGAAAGTGATACTTGCCGCGACTGTTGCGGAAAAGTCGCAGAACTGAGGTCAGATCTGATGGAGTCGCGTCGCTCTGTCCGACGCGACTACCTTCGCAACCCTTGCTCAATAGTCATCAAGCCGCTTCAGTCAGGTGTAGTTGCTTGAGCACTGCCTCGAGCGACTCGCCAGACGCGGGTAGATTACCGACTACATTCTCATGATGGTCTAGGAGCCAGCGCGCAGTGGCATCATGACCGACAATTCTGTGATCCATGTCCAGTAGACGCCGCCATTCGCCGCTGCGATCTGTGTTGTATGCGTTCAGCCGGAATTGGCGCACTTCGTCACTGCGATCCATACTGAGCCTTTCGGCAAGGTCGGCGGCCTCATGCATACCGATGTTCATACTGAGCATCCCCGCAGGGGGCGTCATGTGTGCGGCATCACCAGCAAGCCAAATACGCTTCTTACCAAACTGATCCACCAGATGTTTTTCGAAGTGCACCATAGCGCGCCATTTCACATCGTCGGCTGAGCCGATAAACCATGGCGCATGTCGTTTGAGTAATAGGTTTAAATGACGGTTGCTCAGTTCTGGAACGTGCTGGGCATCGGAGTCGACCCACTGATGGTCTTTATTGAATGAATGGCGTTGAGCAAAGCCTGGAGGCATTTGGAAACTAAAACGGCAGCGCTGACTTCCCATCGGCCAATAGATGTGAGTGCGGCTACCTTCGATGATCATACGCATTTCGGTGAGGAGTCGTGAGTTGGTCTCGAACTCGAATACGGCATAGTCGAGACCTTGGTTGATTTCGGGAAAAGTGATGCCCGCTGATGTGCGCGCTATCGACTCATGGCCGTCAGCAGCAATCATGTAGTTGGCCTTGTATTCGAATACCTTGTCGATCTCCGTTTCCATATGCGCCACTGCATAGCCCGTCATGCCTTCAGTTAGACGGTCCACTGTAAACGCCAGATGTGCCGCACTTTGCTCGATACAACGCACACGGTGATTCCACATAGGTCGATGCCCCTTATCTGCTAGGGTTTTTACGAGAATTGCTTCCAGTTTGTCCTGCGCAATGACTGCAAGGAAGGGATACTTTACCGGAAGTTCGCTGTAGTTTATTTCCGCACGCTGTCGGTGATTATCATCAAAAATCGTGGCACGGCTCAAGCGCTGCGCTTTTTTCAGAACAGGTTCCACTATATGTAGCGAGTCCAGTAGTTCGAGTGTTTCTGGGTGTAGCGCCAGTGCGTAGCTATGGGTGTTGGTGTGTTGTTCACGATCTAGTAGGACGAAGTCCACGCCTTTATCAGCTAGGGCATGGGCAGCGGTCAGTCCAGCGGGGCCTGCCCCGAGAACTGCGATGTCGATTGTCTTTTTGTTGAACATTTCAGTGATGGTTGAGGTGGATGCTTAGGCCTGCGGTATGGCTTTCGCGCTTAACGCCATCCTAGTCCTTAGAAGCACGACCGTCAATCGTGTATTCTGGGTGTTGCTCCCTTACGATCTCTGGTAATCATTACCATTAATGCCGCTTGTGGCGGCACCTCCGCCTTATTCCGCGTCCGGAACGTCGCGGTTACGGATCAGCACTTTACCCTCGTAGACCCAGCGGTAGGGGCGTTCTTTGCCGCGGGTGATCTGCTTGCGAGTAAATTCAATCGTTTTCTGCTTATTATCCACTTTCACCGGGCATACATAGCTGTCGTCCGGCCAGAGTTCTGCGTCAGGCAGATCCTTTGTCGCAGCTCTCAATTGACTTAAATTCGGAATGAATTTTGGGCTTTTACGCTTGGATTTCGAAGCGCTTGAACTCGACGAGCGCCTGGATCTGGAAGAGGAAGATTTCATGCTGGAGGGCTGTAAATAGGGATTTTCAAGTTACCTATAAAATCGAACGATACAAAATCAAAATCGTAAAAGAAGGGAGAAGGTGAATTTTCACTTGATCTCCTGCGCTTCCTGCTTCTACTTGCCGAATCTCATTTTTAAGGGCGCGGTCGCCAAGTGGTAAGGCCGAGGACTGCAAATCCTCTATCGTCGGTTCGATTCCGACCCGCGCCTCCATTCTTTAAAGCCTGTTATCTCGAAGAGATGCAGGCTTTTTTGTGAGCCTTTTCGATTCAAGAAACCGTCTAGCCTGTGTATGCTTGATTCACGAGTTCCTTTAAGCGCACTACGTCCGCAGTCGATGTCTTCGCGATGAAGCCACGTGCATGCGTGAAGTGGACCTCAGGTTCATCATTGATTAGGGTAAATTCCATGCGTTGGTCGTCGTTGAAGCGGCGCATGCCATAGCCAGTGCCTCTACTATCGGGGTAGATGAGTGCGAGCACTTCGTCTTGTAGCCCAAGATGCTCTACGTGGTAGCCGAGCCCCGAGGACGCTTCGTCGGGGATGGGGTCGGTGCGAGGCATGAAGAGGGCCTTGAAGTCCTCAAACTCCCAGACCTCGGCGTGCTCGGCGACGAAGTCGAGGCGTGTGCGTAGCTTGGTCACGTAGTCGACGAGGTCTTGCCCGATCATGCGCATGATTTCCCAGATGGGCTCGCCGGGCTTGTGTTCAGTCTGGCTAGCGAAGCGGCGGAGGATGGTGATGTCGAGGGGAGAGTTGAGCTTGCCGAGTGTTTCACGCTCCATGCCGAGCCATTCAGCTGTATCCACAGGACCCCTACAATCGAACCATTCCGCGACTTCGAGCCAACTGCAAAATTCGCGTGAATCTTCGTAGATACCGAGGTGTTGCAGCACCAGCGAAAGCGCGCAGGTCGGCACGTGGTCGCGTGGCAATTGATGGTGGTCGAAATTGTGTAGCTCTGGGTTGTGCTGGTGCCCGATGTCCAGCACGGCGATGCTCGCATCGTTAAGATCGGCCTCGGTGGGATCACGACGTTCGATGGCGACCGGTGCCTGCGTGAGCAGCACGGCGCAGGCAAGGAAGTCGTCTTTATGGGCACCGCCCGGATGTGTGACAATCGATGTAAGCATCGATTGAGTGGGGAGTGATGAGTGGGTAGTGGCAAGTGCTTTCTAAGCTGACACAGTGGATAGTAGTTCCCCGTCTATCTTAATCATAATCTTACTCTTAATCGTAATCGATTTTTTTGGGGGATTAAGAGTAGGATTAAGAGTAAGATTAAGACGATGGCTTACAGTTCCTCGCTGAAGATTTTCTCAGTAATCTTCCAGAACTTGCCTTGCTTACGGGCGATGATATAGGCGGGCATACGGAGCTGGGATTGGATGCGGACGACGTCGCTGACCGATCGAATGTTGAGCTGCGATTCTGGCTTCCGCATGTGCGATCTTAGAAAGTTGATGCTGAACTTCTTCAGGCTGGTTGGATTGTTGAGGTAGTGCATTTCGCTGAGCGCGTTGGCGTCGTAATCATAATACTTTACCTGCAGGTAGGCATTCCCGTTTTTGTCGACTCGCTCGAGCATCTCAATCGAATCGGGTGTGAGCACGTGGGCGTCTTTGGAGAGCCTTGCTTGTTTGAGCTTTTCGTCGGGATCGATCATCACGCTGCCGCAGCGGCCACAGTCGCGGGCGGTGATGTCATTTTCGGTTCCGCATTGGTTGCAGATCTTAAAGCGAAAGCGATAGCCGCAGGGCCTAAATACTAAAGTCTGCGGATCCGTCTGCCCCCCGCGACACTTGCGACCAAAGTGTTCCAGCAGATTGCCCTCCTCATCGAGCGTGCCCCAGAAGTCATTTACAAAGCCACATTGAGGGCAGGGGACTTGCACCGCGACCGATTCGGAGGCGGGCTTCTTCTCGCCGATCTCGGGGCTGAAAATACTATGTCCCATCCCCGTGTAATCGAGCACTAGGCAATCCTTTTTATCGGTATCCAAACGTAAACCACGGCCGATGATCTGCTGATACAAACTTATCGATTCCGTGGGTCGTAGGATTGCGATCACATCGACATGTGGGGCGTCGAACCCTGTCGTCAACACGGAGACGTTCACCAAGTATTTAAACGCTTTTTCCTTAAAATCTTCCACAATTTGATCGCGCTCGCTCAGTTCGGTCGCGCCCACGACTAGTCGAGCTTGGCCCTCTGGTAGGTGTTGCAGAATCTCCTCCGCATGTTTCACCGTGGCACTGAAAATCATCACACCCTGCCGCTGATCACTCTCGGTGATATCAATGATGTTTTTGATGATTAGTGGTGTGAGTCGTCGCTGCCTGTTGAGCAGTTCTTCCACCTGCGCCATCGTGTAGGTCTGGCCCGCTTCGGTGAGTTCTGAGAAGTCATACGAGGTCACAGGTGTGTCGACCTTGACTGGAGGCGTCAGGTAGCGGTTCCGGATCATATACTCCAGTGGCAGATCGTAGATGCAGTGTTTAAAGAAGCGCGGCTCCTGAGTTTTCATTTCACCGCGCAGCGCGTAGTTAAAAATCCAGCCGAGGCCCAAACGATACGGAGTCGCCGTCAGACCTAAGATACAAATCCGTGGATTGTTCAGCTTGAGCCGCTCGATGACAGTCGCGTATTGGCTCTCAGAATCGAGGCTGACGCGGTGGCACTCATCGATCACGAGGAGGGTGAAATCTTTAAAGAAGGCATCCTTCGCCTTCGCGACGGATTGGATGCTACCGAAGATGACCTTTTGCGAGCTATCCTTTTGGTTCAGTCCCGCCGAATAGATCCCCGCTTCCAGCCCATAGCTTTCATATTTTAAATGGTTTTGCTCAACCAACTCTTTGACATGCGCGAGCACCAGCACGCGGCCCACGGCAATCTTCGCCAACTCAGCGATCACCAAACTTTTTCCCGCGCCTGTCGGCAACACGATCACCGCCGGATGCCGTAGCTTCCTAAAGTAATGAAGGGTGCGATCCACTGCTTCTTGTTGGTAGGGTCTAAGTTGATACATGAAGTGGAAACGCTATTTCAAGCACCCTTAGAATGGCTACTGAATTCGAGAGGGTGTTTACTCATAATCATCATCGATTTTCTGCGGGATTAGGAAGTCTCTGGGCGCGAAAAAGTCCCCGCTCTTTCGAGACGGGGACTTTGATAAATGCTTAGTCGATGGGAGCTATCTTCTCGCTCCTAAATTCTTTTCGCTACTTGCGCTTTGCTTCTTCGCGTTCTTGAGCTTCCTTGATGACATCGTCTGCCACGTTGCGTGGGCAGGATGCGTAGTGGGAGAACTCCATAGAGAACTGACCACGACCGGAAGTCATTGTGCGGAGGGCACCGATGTAACCGAACATTTCGGAAAGTGGTGCGTCTGCCTTAATACGGATACCACCATTGCTGGTTGGCTCTTGTGTCTTGATCATTCCGCGACGGCGATTCAAGTCACCGATCACATCACCCATCTTGTCATCCGTGCAGAAGACGTCGAGTTTCATGATAGGCTCAAGGATCTCAGCACCAGCCTTTGGCATGGACTGGCGATACGCTGCCTTGGAAGCGATTTCGAAAGCAACTGCAGAGGAGTCTACTGCGTGGAATGCTCCATCATTAAGCGTGACCTTAAAGTCCAAGCAAGGATAACCCGCAAGCACACCTTTTTCAGTGGATGCCTTGAAGCCCTTTTCAACTGCGGGCCAGAACTCACGGGGAACGTTGCCACCAACGACCTTGGATTCGAATTCAAAACCTGCACCTGGCTCAAGCGGTTCGAGAGTGTAGTCGATTTTCGCGAACTGACCGGAACCACCCGATTGCTTCTTGTGTGTGTAGGAGTCGGAAACAGTCTTTGTAATACCTTCACGGTAGGCAACTTGTGGCTTCCCGATCACAGCTTCAACGCCGTAGGTGCGCTTCAAGATGTCGACCTTAATGTCGAGGTGGAGCTCACCCATTCCCTTGAGGATGGTTTCGCCAGAGTCTTCGTCGGTTTCGACGATGAAAGTCGGATCTTCGGCCACCATCTTACCGATTGCAGTGCCCATCTTTTCGGCGTTGCCTTGATCCTTCGGCTTAATCGCGATGGAGATAACGGGCTCAGGGAATACCATAGGCTCGAGGGTCGCTGGGTGTGCTGGATCGCAGAGAGTGTGACCTGTTTGCACGGATTTCATGCCGAGTAGGGCAACGATGTCACCCGCTTGCGCGGAATCGACTTCAGTGCGCTCATCAGCGTGCATCTCGATGATACGGCCGATACGCTCTGTCTTGCCAGTAAAGGTATTGAGCACGCTGGTGCCCTTTGCGAGCTTACCAGAGTAAATACGTGTGAAAGTCAGCGCGCCGTATTTGTCATCCATGATCTTGAACGCAAGTGCACGGAGTGGCTTATTGACATCAACGATTGCGAATTCGCCTGTTTCTTCACCTTCAGCATTCACTTCAGGTTGTGGCTTCACTTCTGTTGGAGAAGGCAAGTAGTCGACAACAGCGTCGAGAACGTTTTGCACACCCTTGTTCTTGAATGAAGAACCACAGTAAGTGGGGAAGAAGTCGAGGTTGATTGTGCCTTTACGGATGCATTTTTTAAGAACTTCGAGGGAAGGCTCTTCACCTTCAAGGTAAGCTTCCATTGCATCGTCGTCTTGCTCAACTGCAGTTTCGATCAGTGCTGCACGGTATTCCTCGACCTTGTCGACCATGTCCGCAGGGACTTCCTGCTTTTCGTAGTTCATTGGGTCACCGGAATCATCCCATACCCACGCGGTGCGTGTGAGGAGGTCAACAACGCCCTTAAGCTCACTTTCGATGCCGATTGGAAGCACCATAACGAGTGGGTTTGCGCCAAGGATGTTTTTCACTTGGTCAACTACCTTGTAGAAGTCAGCTCCGATACGGTCGAGCTTGTTGACGTAGATCAAACGAGCGACTTCGGAGTCATTGGCGTAGCGCCAGTTTGTTTCGGACTGGGGCTCTACACCACCAGAACCACAGAAAACACCCACACCACCGTCAAGCACCTTAAGTGAACGATACACCTCAACAGTGAAGTCAACGTGGCCTGGAGTATCGATGATGTTGAAACGGTGCGCATCATATTGCTGCTCGGAGCCAGGCCAGAAGCAAGTGGTCGCCGCAGATTGAATCGTAATACCACGCTCTTGCTCTTGCTCCATGAAGTCAGTTGTCGCGGCACCATCGTGTACTTCGCCCAACTTGTGGATCTTGCCGGTGAGCTTCAAAATACGCTCGGTTGTGGTTGTTTTACCAGCATCCACGTGTGCGAAGATACCAATGTTTCTGTATTTTGATAGGTCGGTCATGATCTAATCTATTGTATTTAAGAGTCTGTTTCTAGTTGATTGAGAGGGCGTTTCGGATCGCGAGATCTGCCCACGAATTTCCAAAAAAGAGGCGGAGAATAGGTGTCGTTCCAAATACTGCAAGGCAAGAAAATTGACGATTTTTTACAGGATCGGACGATTTGCCGTTGAGTGATTCTAATTCATTACAATAGATTTCGTTATGATTCATTACTCCAATTATATAAACGGTCAATTCGTCGGATCTGCCCACGGTGAAACGCTTACGGTGATTAACCCTGCGACAGGAGAAGCGATCTCGACGGTTCCGAATAGCGATGAGACAGAAGTAGCTGCAGCAATCACAGCGGCAGAGGATGCACAACCAGCTTGGGCCGCGCTGCCAGCGGTCGAGCGAGGGAAGCATCTGCATGAGTTGGCCGATAAATTGCGAGAAAAGGTTGAGCCACTTGCCCGTTGCATCTCAGAAGAGCAGGGGAAGACACTTGGCTTGGCGCGCGTAGAGGTGAATTTTACCGCTGATTATATCGATTATATGGCGGAGTGGGGTCGTCGTATCGAAGGTGAGGTGATCGAAAGTGATCGTCCAAAGGAAAACATTTTTCTGTTTCATAAACCAATCGGTGTGGTTGCGGGTATTTTGCCTTGGAACTTCCCCTTCTTCTTGATCGCTCGTAAGATGGCACCTGCATTGATTTGTGGTAACTCGATTGTGCTAAAGTCGAGTGAGGAGACGCCGAACAATGCGTTTGAGTTTTGTAAGATTCTGGATGAGACATCAATACCTGCTGGTCTCATTAATATCGTTTCTGGGCTTGGTGCCACGGCTGGGTGTGCGTTGACCGAGAGCCCTAAGGTTGGTTTGATTACATTTACTGGTAGCGTTGAGACGGGCTCGCGAATTATGGCCGCCGCAGCGCGCAATCTCACGAAAGTGAACCTGGAACTGGGAGGTAAGGCCCCTGCGATTGTGACAGCCAATGCCGATCTTGATATGGCCGCTACGGCGATTCAGGCGTCACGTGTTATTAATAGTGGGCAGGTCTGCAACTGTGCGGAGCGTGTCTACGTGCAGCGTTCCGTGGCGGAGGCGTTTACTGAAAAATTAGTGCAGAAGATGCAAGCGGCGCGTTTCGGCAATCCGCTGGAGGACGAGACCGTAGACTACGGCCCGATGATTAATCAGGCGGGCTATGATAAAATCGTCAGTTTGTTGGATAGTTCTGTCGCGGCCGGTGCGAAGGTGCTCTGTGGCGGAAAGCGTGGAGCTGGCGAGAATGGCTATTATTTTGAGCCCACTGTCGTAGTTGATTGCACGCAAGACATGGATTTGGTGCAGCAGGAGATTTTTGGTCCCGTTGTGCCGATCGTTGTTTTTGATACGCTTGATGAAGCCGTATCGATGGCGAATGACACCGAGTATGGGCTCACTTCTTCGGTATTCTCTAATGATATCAACGAAGCACTCGATTTAGTGGACCGATTGAACTTTGGTGAAACCTACGTCAATCGTGAGCATTTTGAAGCGATGCAAGGCTACCATGCAGGTTGGCGTAAGTCTGGAATTGGTGGTGCCGATGGGAAGCACGGTCTGCATGAATTTATGCAGACTCAGGTGGTTTATCTGCAGAGACACTAGATGCGCTTGCTTTGAGTGGCAGCGTTGAAGCGGTTTTACTAAGCTGTTGGCTGCCTTCTTGCAGTCGCGCAAGTGTGTAAAAAAGAAACGCCCCATTTGGTCGAATGTGACCAAGTGGGGCGTTTTTATTAGGTGCCGCGAAACGATTCTGTTATTAGAAGCTTACGCGATCACGTTGGAGAGTTGGAAGATCGGTAGGAACATCGCCATAACGATACCACCGATGACTACGCCCAAAAAGCAGATAAGCAAAGGCTCCATGAGTGATGTCAGGGCTTTTACCAAGGTGTCGACTTCGGCGTCGTAGAAGTCAGCAACTTTCACGAGCATGCCGTCGACATTACCTGTTTGCTCACCCGCACGTGTCATGTGTTTCACCATTGGCGGGAAGTAAGGGTCGTCGGATACGATCTCCGAGACTTGGCCACCTTGACTAATATGTTTCGCCACATTCTTACAGGCATCTTCAACAAAGACATTACTGGAGGCTTGCGCGACAATTTCGAGGGTTCGCAAGATGGGCACGCCGGAACGCATCAGGATGGCGTAGGTGCGGCAGAAACGAGATAGTGCAACTTTACGAGTCAACTCGCCGACGACGGGGATCTTTAAGATGACGGTATCTTTGATCACTCGCCCTCTAGGTGTTTTAACAAATTTACCGATTAGCCATAGGATGATACCTATGCCGACCAGAGTGTATACTGCTTTAAGGGACCCTAAAAATTCGCTGAGCGCGATGAGGAACAAGGTCGGTTTGGGGAGCTCTGCCCCGAAGTCATTGAACATCTCTGCGAACACTGGAATCACGAAGATGAGCAAGATACTCACGCAGCCCACAGCTAGAGCGATCACAACAGTGGGGTAGACCATGGCACCTTTAACCTTCTTCATCAACTTCACGGTTTCTTCGAAGTAGGAGGAGGTTTTGTCCAGAATCTCGGCGAGGCTACCACTGGCCTCACCGGCTTCGACCATCGAGACGAATAGATTAGGAAATGCCCTTGGGTAATCGCGGCAGGCGTCTGAAAAGGCGCGACCGGCTGACACTTCGTTCTTAACTTTGCCGATGATGATCTGAAAAACAGGGCTTTCTGTTTGTTCTTCGAGTGCTTCGAGTGCGCTCACGAGCGGCAAGCCAGCTTCCAACATTGCAGCGAGTTGTTGGGTGAATACCGTCAATTCCGTAAGCTTGATTTTCTTACGCTTACTTTGCTTCTCGTAAGCGCGACGCTTTGCCTGGCGTTGCCCTTCGGCAAAGCCGACTTTCTTTTTTTGAGTCGGGCCTTTAGTGGATGAATTGAGAGTAGCCATGTTTTAGTATCGGTAGATAGGTTATGATTATTCTGTTTTTTCTGGGCGCTTGCAAGTTTTCGAAGGTCCGTGGGGCGTTTTTTTTACTATTTTAGTGTAAAAACAAGCACATCATGCATCTTTACATTTATTCTATGTCCGACAGTTGATTAAAGATTTGAGGTGAATTTGTTCAAAAAACACTAGGATCGCGCCTTGACAGGGCGGGGGACAAGGGTTTTTCTACTCCGTTTTTCTATAATTTCAAAGGATAACACATCATGGGACCTACATACAGACCTTCCAAATTACGCCGTGCTCGCAAATTAGGCTTTCGTGCTCGCAATGCAACACGTAGTGGCCGCAAGGTCCTCGCCGCTCGCCGCGCTAAGGGCCGCTATCGCCTGTCTGCCTCCGTTTAAGGTGGGCTAGCGAAGCAAGATGCCATGGGCGTCCCAGCTTCACAGCGCTTGCGTCAACAAAGCGATTTTCGACAGATCCGCAGTCAGGGTAAGCGTATCCACTGCGGGTCTTTTATTTTTCAGTGCTTGCGCCGCGATGCGTCCACGTCAGCCGCTTCACGGCTCAGTGTGATCGCGAGTCGACGTGTCGGAAATGCGATCAAACGAAGCTACGGCAAGCGTGTCTTGCGTGAAATCTTTCGAAAAAATCAGGAAGCATTGCCCACGCATACAGACGTGGTCATTGTCTTGCGCTCTAGCTTCGATACGCAAACATACGATCAACTCGAGGCGCGTTATTTAAAGGCGTGCGCAAACATTTGTAAAACGGTGCAGTCTGAAGAAGGTGTGGACTTGAAATGAAACCGAACCAAGCCAGGCCATCGATTCTCGCACTTATTGCCGCTTTTTGCGTCCGGCTTTATCAATTGGTGCTTTCGCCAATAAAATATTTAATTTTTGGGCCAAGTTGCGGCTGTCGTTTTCAGCCAACTTGCTCCTGCTATTCACGGACTGCCTACCTAGAACACGGATTTTTTAAAGGCACTTATTTAACACTCAGGCGCATTTTGAGATGCCATCCTTGGCATCCTGGTGGATTTGACCCAGTTCCAGGCTTGAAAAACGATACAAGACAAGGCATCTCAGCACCCCTTAATACACATTTAGATGGATAAAAAGAATACACTGTTAGGCATTACCTTCATTCTAGCCGGCATCGGCTTCATGTTTTGGCAGGCCAAGGAATTAGAAAAACAGCGCCAGCAGCAGCTCTTAGATGCGCCAGCATCAGTTGAGGAAGTCGATGGCGCATCACCAGATGCACCGAACATCGCTTCTTCTGGAGCTGGCGAGAGCACTTCGGCCACGGCCAATTCTCTAAGCGACTTGGTGGCTGAGGATCGTGCTGTTGGCACGGGGATCGATACAGCAGCTTTCACGGCCCTTGCGGAGGAGCAGTTAGTCACACTATCCAATGACTTTATCGAAGTGGTGTTTACCACGCGCGGTGGTGCAATCCGCACGGTCTCCTTCCTGCAGACTAAGCGTGGTGGTCGTGACGACTACATTTTCAATGAGGACGGCTATTTGCCTGCATTGAGCCTTAGCTTAGAGAAGAATGGAGTGCTCAGTGAATTTGCTCTCGGATACGCAATTGAGTCGCAAACTTCAAATTCGATTACCTTTGCATCCAAAAGCGCTGGGGGACTGGCCGTCCGTCGCAGCTACACGCTTTCTGAGAATGAGGATGGGCACGATCCGTATACCATCAGCCACAATACAACCTTTGAGAATCAGGGAGTGGCCTGGCAGCCACTCAAGACGATATTTATCAATCTGGGCACATCGCGTCCGATTTCTAAAAACACCTTACCGACATATTTGAATGTGGGCTACTTCAATGGTGAGGACTCCGAATTTATCGCGATCAATAAGTTAACCGGGGGCAAGGGCTTCTTGGGTATTGGCGCAAGCGATCCACGCGATGAAATCAAAGAGCAGGCGCGAGTGGAGTGGTCCTCTGTGAAGAATCAGTTCTTTGCAGGTGTGCTCTCGTCTGAAGTGGTTGGAGGGGACGTTTATATCTATTCAGTGGAGGCCCCTGTAGTGGAGGGAGCGCTTACTCCAGGAGCGCCAGGTATTACTGGCAGTGTTGGTTACTCGCTAGATTCTGTTGCTGCGGGGGAAAGCGAGACGCTCAAGTTTGAGTTTTATGTAGGACCGAAAGAATTTAAGCGCTTGCAGGCGATCGGTAACGAGCAGGACCGTGTCATGCAGTTCGGTTTTCTGTCATTTATCAGTAAGTTGTTACTGTCCTTTATGTATGCGATTCATTCGCTAGTCCCAAGTTGGGGTTGGTCGATTGTGATTATGACAATTTGTATCAAGCTCTTGTTCTGGCCGCTCACCGCGAAGGCGAGTCGCTCACAAAAGCGTATGGCAAAGATTCAGGAGCCGATGGCGGAACTGAAGGAAAAGTATAAGGATAACCCGCAGCGTATGCAGCAGGAAACCTTGAAGCTATTCAAGGAGCACCAGGTGAACCCAGTCGCTGGCTGTTTGCCAATGATCGTTCAAATGCCGATCTTCCTCGGCCTCTTTTACATGTTACGCACCGCATCGGAACTACGGCATGAGTCCTTCTTGTGGGTGTCTGATCTGTCGCTGCCTGATACGCTAACAGAGATTGCAGGGTTTCCGCTGAATATCCTACCCCTTATCATGGGGGCAACGATGTTTCTGCAAATGAGTATGATGCCGGTCTCTCCAACTGCAGATCCAGCTCAGCAGAAGATTTTTAAGTTTCTGCCGTTTATTTTCTTAATCTTCTTATATAATTTCTCCTCGGGCTTGGTGCTCTACTGGACGGTGCAGAATATTCTCACCATTGTGCAGCAGAAGATTATTAATAGCCGTCCAGATGAACCATTAACGCCGGTTACAGTTACTGCAGCCCCCAAAGGAAATGGTGGTTCTCCGCGAACTAAGCCTCGCAAAAAGTAGAAAATCCTCAAACCTTATTCAGTTTTCAGCTTTTCAGAATCTAAACTTTCAGCTTTTTCTTAATTATGTCAGGACACAGTAAATGGGCTACAATTAAACGAGCGAAGGGCGCAGCAGACGCCAAACGCGGTAAAATATTCAGTGTGATCAGTAAAGATCTCACTCTTGCGGCACGCGCTGGCGGCGGAGACCCTGCGATGAATCCTCGTTTGCGAACGGTGATTGCCAAAGCGAAGGCAGCAAATATGCCTTCCGACAATGTCGAACGTGCAATTAAGAAAGGCACGGGCGAATTGCCAGGCGTCGTTTACGAAGAAAATGTATATGAAGGCTACGGCCAAGGTGGTGTTGGGCTGATCGTGGAAGTGACGACCGATAATAAGAATCGCTCGGCCTCGGAAGTGCGTAGCACGATGAGTAAGAACGGCGGTAATTTAGCGGGTGTGGGTGCAGTGGCATTTCAATTCGACCGAAAGGGGCAGTTTATCATCGATGCCAAAGCGATTGATGAAGAGGCCCTCATGGATGTAGCGCTTGATGCAGGTGCTGAAGATATTAAAAATCAAGGGGACCACTTTGAAGTGATTTGCCCGATTAGTGAATACGATACGCTCACTCAAGCACTTGCAGATAAAGAAATTGAGACGGAGTCTGCCGAGCTCGCTTATCTGCCGAATGTGATGGTCCCGGTCGAAGATGCGGATACGGCACGCAAGGTGTTACACCTGATCGAGCTGCTCGATAGCCTCGAAGACGTTAAGGCGGTTCATTCTAATATGGACATCGCAGACGATTTACTCGGTGAAGAGGAATAAAGTTTCTATATTTTCTCTGTAAAAAACCGCTTGCAAAAAAGTTACATGGCTTACAGCTTAAACTATTAACAAATAGCAATCCCCCATTTATTTATTATGCGCACTAAATTCATTGCCCCTCTCTTAATTGCCGCTTCGGCAATCTTTTTCACTGCTTGCGACGGTGGTCGTGCTCAAATGGAGCCTAAAGACGCAAATCTTTTAGGCATTGCTTCCTATGAGGCTCAAAGCTACAAGCCTGCAGGTCCATCAACTTTTGATGTGAGCACAGACGAGCTGTATGATCGTGACAATGTCAGTGGTAAGAAGGTGACTCTCCTTTGGGGATTGATTACTTTAACTGATTATTAGGATCCTTCCTGACTATTTCAAAAAGCCGCTTCTCAGGAAGCGGCTTTTTTCTTGGCAGGAGGCAAACTCTATCGCGAGATGACTTGTAGATTATGCCATATAACGTTGCCCATTATTTAACTGAGCAGGCGCATCGACAACCTGATGTGGTCGCTGTGCGGGCGCCTGTTCGGAGATTGGCGAGTGGTGCGATTCAGTATCAAGAGCGAAGCTTTGCGGAGCTTGAGTCTGAGGCTTCAGCGGTGGCTCGCATGCTGGCGGATCGTGGTATCGTGCGTGGTTCGCGAGTGTTACTGATGGTGAAGCCAGGGCTGGACCTGATTCGTATTGTCTTTGCATTGTTTAAAGTGGGTGCGGTGCCCATCGTCATTGATCCGGGCATGGGATTGTCGAAATTTTTGAAATGTGTGCGTCACTCCAAGCCAAGTGCCGTGGTAGGCATTCCCGCAGCGATTCTCGTTTCGCATTTATTTCGGCCTAGTTTTCGTGGTGTTTCTGTAAAGTTGTCGGTGGGGCGTCGCTTCTCGCGGCAATTGCTAGAGTATGTCAGCAGGGGCGTTTATACTGTAGTGGATTCTGCTATCGATGAATTGGCAGCTATCTTGTTTACATCCGGTTCTACGGGACCCGCCAAAGGTGTCTGTTATGCGCACGGAATGTTTATGGCACAAGTGCAAGCGATTCGCGCTCAATATGGGATTGAGCCGGGGGAGGTCGATTTACCCATGCTTCCCGTGTTCGCGCTATTTAATCCTGCTCTAGGCATGTGCACCATCGTTCCGGAAATGAACCCGAGTCGGCCAGCGGAAGTCGATCCAGCGGGTATTGTCCAAGCGATTCAGCAGAATGAGGTGACAAACAGCTTTGGCTCACCAGCTTTGTGGACCAAGATCGCTCGTCATTGCCAGGCGAACTCCATTACTTTGCCCTCGATTCGACGTATTTTGATGGCTGGAGCGCCTGTCCCACCTGCCCTCATGAAGCAGATGCAGTTGATTATACCGAATGGTGAAATACAGACGCCTTATGGCGCAACTGAGGCACTGCCAGTGAGTTCGATTTCGGCCACTGAAGTCCTCTCGGAAACGGCTGAGCGGACTCAGCGGGGAGAAGGCACGTGTGTGGGTAAGCCTTTGCCGAATGTTTCAGTGCGGGTGATCGAGCCTGTGGAGGGAGCGATTGTGACGATCGATGAAGTTGTTGATTCCACGACTGGTGCGATTGGTGAGATTATTGTGAAGGGCCCCTCCGTGACAAGCGGATACGACCGGTTACCAGAGGCAGATGCGCTGTCGAAGTTGCGCGATGGCGAGTCGCATTGGCATCGCATGGGAGACATGGGCTGGCTTGATGAGCTTGGACGCTTGTGGTTTTGCGGTCGCAAAGCAGAGCGTGTGCTGACTGCGAATGGACCCATGTTTACGGATTGTTGCGAAGCTATTTTTAATCAGCATCCGCAGGTGTTTCGGTCGGCGCTTATTGATTGTGGCGGTGGTGTGCCCGCTATCGTGATTGAGCCAGAAGCGGAGCATTTTCCTCGGAGTGAATCAGTGAAGGCCGAATTTGTCCGCAGCTTGAAAGAGCTCGCGGCAGCTTATCCGACTACTGCAGTAATTGAACATGTGTTTTTTGACCGATCATTCCCTGTGGATGTGCGGCATAATGCAAAAATCCATCGCTTGTCACTTGCGCGTAAATACGGGAGGCAGTAATTATGCCGTAGTATGAAGGTTTTGGTTACAGGTGGCGGTGGTTTTGTTGGCGGCTATGTCATAGAGCGCTTGCTTGAGCGTGGGCATGAGGTTCGTTCGATCGGTAGGTCTGCCCAGCCTGACCTTGAAGCCAAAGGTGTTGAGGTGATCTGTGGTGATTTAGCTGATGCCAGTGTCGTCGATGATGCGTGCGCAGGGATGGATGCGGTATTTCACGTGGCTGCTAAAGCTGGAGTGTGGGGGAGTTGGGATTCGTTTTACCAACCGAACGTCGTTGGCACTCGCAATGTTGTAGCCGCATGTAAGAGGCATGGTGTCGGGCGTTTGGTGTATACCAGCACGCCAAGTGTGGTGTTCAATCGCCAGGCAATTTCGGGAGAGGGCGAAGAAATGCCATATGGTCGAAATTGGCTCTGTCACTACGCGCATACGAAGGCAATTGCTGAGAAAGAGCTCCTGAGTGCGAACTCTGATGCTTTGCGCATTGTGGCGCTTCGACCTCATCTAGTGTTTGGCCCCGGTGACCCGCATTTGTTGCCCCGAGTGATTGAAAGTGCGGTTAGTGGGCGGCTTAAGATTGTTGGGGATGGTAGTTGCCGCGTGGATGTCTCTTATGTTGGCAATGTTGCGGATGCACATTTAAATGCCTTGGATGCCTTAGAGGCTCAGCCCAACTTGGTCTCTGGAAAGGCTTATTTTATATCACAAGGCGAGCCTGTCGAGTTGTGGCCATGGGTGAATCACATCTTAGAGTCGCTGGGGCACAAGCCTTTGGTAAAACGGATATCGCTACCAGTTGCTTTTGCTGTCGGGGCGATACTGGAATTTGTATGGGGCGTCTCCCGACGAGCTGGAGACCCTCCGTTGACGCGCTTCGTTGCGGTGGAATTAGCTAAAGACCACTATTTCAATATTGAGGCCGCTCAACGAGAGTTGGGGTATGAGACGCATGTTGATATGGACGAGGCGTTAACCTTGACCATTGATGACCTACGCAAGAGGGGCTATTAGCTTTCATACACCTTCTGAGTTGACGTGCCCGTAGTATCTGAGTGATTTTGTGCTTGTGCTAGATAACCCCATGTTTCCCGTTAGTCTCTTGGCTGGCCTGCTATTTGTTGCAGTTGCCTGCGTGGTGCTGCTCTGGTCGCGTCTCGTAAAGGAGAAACAGAAGAATGCAGAACTCTCAGGGCCTAGTGGGTCTAGGGTGAAAGTGATGAAGGGTGTTTCACGTTTAGACCCTGCGTCGAATGCATTGTTTGCAACTTTATCACATGAATTAAGAACTCCTATGAACGGATTATTAGGGATCGTTCAGATGCTAAATGAGGAGAAAGAGGACGAGGATTTACAAGCGATCGAAGGCTGTGCGCGCCATATGTTGGCGGTGATCACGACCTTGGTGAATCACTCTAAGATCCAGGAAGAGTGGATGAATTGCCTGAATACCGCGAATGGGTGAGTATCTACGAATTGCTTGAGCAATTGAAAAAGAATATGGCCTTCCGTGCAGGCCTCCGAGGGCTTGATATTGAGTTGCTACACCAGAATCGTAGCCTCCGATTGAGAGGTGATGGTGACCACCTGAAGACCATTCTTGAGAATGCGCTATTGGGTTCTATCGAAGGCGTGTCACTTGTAGAAATTCCAAAGCGCCGCCAGAAATTGAAAGTTTCATGGAGTGCGGATGAACAGGGCGTCAAAGTCAGTATAACCAATCCACTGGAAACATTCGAATCAGATCGTCGTCGCCGTATTCAAGATGTATTCAATATGACTACTGGGAAGAACCACAGTCGTATTCGCATGGAATATCTTTATTGGGCGGTTTCTGCAGCCTTACTGGAGAAGTATCAAGGAGCATTGTTTACTTCAAAGACCGATGCCGATGAGGTGAATACACTGATGACCTTCGAAATGGAGCAGATGCAAGCTTCGCAGAGCGCGAAGCGCCCCGTCGGTGGCCTGAGTTTGGATCAAGGGAAGTTGGTATCGAAGGCCGTTTCGAGCCTTCCAAAGAATTTGAATGTGCTCGTCGCAGAGGATGACCCTATTTCACGAAGCCTTCTTGGGATGGTTTTCAAGCATATGAATTTGAGTGTCGATTTTGCCACAAATGGGCAAGAGGTTCTCGACCGTGTCAGTCAGAATCCTACTTATGATGTGGTTCTGATGGATATCGATATGCCGATTATGGATGGTGTCAGCGCATCGATTGCTCTACGCAATGGCGAAGCTGGTGACCATGGTAAGCAGGTTCCGATTGTGGCAGTGACTGCATTTAACACGCTCTCTGATGAATCAAAATTCAAGCGTACGGGAATGGATTTCTATTTGCCTAAACCAGTGCGCTTGAAAGAGCTTCGCAAGGTCTTGATCGAAGTGATTCGCGAATCGGATATCGCGCCTGCTCGCGTTTAATTTGCTGACATCTCACGTTGCCGAGTGGCTTCGTAGAGGCAAACAGCGGCTGCTGCAGCGACATTCAGTGAGTCAGCTCTTCCTCGCATTGGGATGCATATTTGTTGATCGACTTGATTCAGCCAGTAGTCGGTCAGTCCGTCGCTTTCGCTGCCTAAGAAAAGCGCGGAGGCTTTTGTGTAGTCGACGTCCCAGTGCATTTGATCAGTATGTGGAGTGGTCGCGATGCGCTGGACTTGATTTTCTTTTAACCATATCTGTAGGGCGTCGCGAGTTGCGGTGACGATAGGCAGAGCGAAGACCAGGCCCTGCGAAGAGCGGATTGCATTTGGGTTATAGAGATCCAGCACGCAATCGACTAGAATGACTGCGTGGGCTCCGGCTCCATCTGCGCTGCGTAGAATCGCACCGAGGTTGCCCGGCTTTTCGATGCCTTCTATTATCAGCAGCAATGGGTTTTTCGTGGATGGAATATCGTTTAGACTGCTTCCTTGTTGCTGGCCGACGCCAATAATACCGTCAGGGCTATCTCGGTAGGCTGCTTTGCTAAATGCATCTTCGCTCATGCGCACCAGTTGGTGTTTGCCTTCGCGACGTTGCCCATCGATGAAGAGTCTGTGTGCTTCAGTAGGAAAAAATTCTGGGCAGTAATAAATCGTTTCGATTGTGAAGCCGGCACCGAGCGCATGCCCTGTTTCCCGCAAGCCTTCAACTAGAAAGCGTTGCTGGCGGTCGCGGTGTTTGCGTTCGCGTAGCTTGACGAGATTTTTAACCTGCTCATTGTTTCGGCTTTGGATGTAGGCGTCTTCCATTGACTCGAAAGTGGCATGGTCTTCTCAATTGTAGAAGCGAAAAGTGGAGAATTCGTTTTTAGGATTGCAGGATGTCTCTGCTTTGTGGACTGCATAGGTATGCAAGTGCCAAAGAATTTCGTCGCAGAGCCTTTTGAGTATCATCAAGAGGTCGAGATCACTATTGAGAGCTTAACCAATCTTGGTATGGGGGTCGGTCGTGTGGATGGCTGGGTCGTCATGGTTCCGTTTGTGATACCCGGAGAAAGGGTGAAGGCGCGTATCTTTCGTAATTTTCAGAACTACTCCGATGCTGATTTGATCGAGGTGGTGGAAGCCTCGGCAAGTCGAGTCGCGCCGAACTGCGCGCTCTACACTAAATGCGGTGGCTGTCAGTATCAGCATATCGAATACCAGCGTCAGCTCGAAGAAAAGACCAAGCATGTTAAAGAGCTGATGGAAAAACTTGGCGAGATCGATCACCCTGTGGATCTCGCTCATGGCTCGCCTAAGGTTTATAATTATCGTTCAAAGATCACGCCGCATTACAATCGACCAGATCGCGATGGCTCGCAGCCCATTGGTTTTCTGCAGTATGGACGTCGCAACCAGATCGTTGATGTGGAGCAGTGTCCGATTGCAACCGATGCGATTAATGCTGCTTTGCCAGAAGCGCGTGAGGTCGCTCGTCGAGAAGGTGGTAAGAAAAGACGCCAGCGAGGTGGCACTTTGTTGATGCGAAATGTGCTGGAGGGGGTGGTCAATAACCCGCAGGAGATCGTCTCGGAAAGGGTCGGTGATGTGACATTTCAATTTAAGGCAGGTGAGTTTTTTCAAAATAACCCATTCATTCTTCCCGACTTAGTTGAATATGTCGCTTCGGAAGCGTCAGTTTTGGGTGCTCGCTACTTGGTAGATGCCTATTGTGGGGTGGGGCTCTTTGCCTTATCCACTGCTAGGTCGTTTGAACAAGTAGCAGGAGTGGAGATCAGTGAGCCTGCGGTCCGCTGGGCGCAGGCAAATGCTACAATTAGTGGAGTGAAGAATGCACGCTTTGTCATTGGTAAAGCGGAAGCTATATTTAATGGTTTAAAGTTTCCGGGGGAGGAGACAGCTGTGGTTATTGATCCTCCTCGTAAAGGATGTGATGCGAGTTTTCGCGAACAACTCATGCAATTCCGACCACAACGAATCGTTTACGTGTCGTGCGATCCAGCCACACAAGCGCGCGATTTGAAAGAATTCGTCGGCTCAGGTTATAAGATTACTCGGATTCAACCATTCGACCTTTTTCCTCATACGCGACACATTGAAAATGTCGTTTCCTTAAGTCTCGCCGATTAGTTCTCAGACCATTTATAGATGTGTATTGCCGTGAATTGCTTATAAATAGCAGTTTCAAGCCAGATTTCTCGATGAAACGGCGGCTTGAAAAAAATCGAACAAAATCCTTGCACAGCAAACCCTAAACGCTACTTTCGCCGTCTTTCTCTAATTTCAGCGATCAATATTTCATGCCTACAATTAACCAACTAGTCCGCAGCCCTCGCGTTGTGCAAAAGGTAAAATCCAAGTCACGCCATTTGGACAAAAACCCATTTCGTCGTGGTGTTTGTGTTCAAGTGATGACTCGCACGCCTAAAAAGCCTAACTCTGCTATCCGTAAGGTGGCAAAGGTGCGTCTCACCAATGGTCACGAAGTGATTGCTTACATTCCTGACGAAGGTCACAACCTCCAAGAGCACAGTATCGTGCTTATCCGTGGTGGTCGTGTGAAGGACCTTCCAGGTGTTCGTTACCACATCGTTCGTGGCACACTTGACTGTGTGGGTGTTGAAAAGCGTCGCCGTAGCCGTTCTAAGTATGGTGTCAAGAAGCCAAAGGCTTAAGTCTTTCGATTCCTAATTCGTAATTTAATATTTAATTCTTTTTTAATATGTCACGTCGTAGACAAGCCGTTAAACGTCCACTCATTCCGGACCCTCGCTATAATAGCACACTCGTTGCCAATTTGGTAAACATGATCATGGAGCGCGGTAAGCGCACTGTGGCTCAGCGTATCGTGTATACCGCTTTCACTCGCGTTAGCGAGAAGATTGGTAAGGGTGATCCAGTTGACTTGGTCATGGGTGCTCTTGAAAACGCACGTCCAAAGCTTGAGGTGAAGAGCCGCCGTGTGGGTGGTGCGACATATCAGGTGCCTGTAGAAATTTCTTTTGAGCGTCAGCAGGCACTCGCTTTTCGTTGGATGGTCGCTACTGCACGCAAGCGCAAGGGCGTTCCTATGGATGAAGCACTTGCCGACGAAATCGTCGACGCTTACAACAACACAGGTGCTGTTGTTAAGAAGAAGGAAGAAACACACCGCATGGCGCAAGCCAATCGTGCATTCGCACACTTGCGTTGGTAGTCTTTGACTCCTTCCAAAACTCGTTCTTTTCCAGTCTATTCAATGTCCGCTATTAAAACAGCCAGTGCTAACTCGTCGAAACGTAAGTTCCCGTTGGAGCATACGCGCAACATCGGCATAGCTGCACATATTGACGCGGGCAAAACGACTACGACTGAGCGCATTCTCTTCTACGCAGGTGTCGTCCACAAGATGGGCGAAGTGCACGAAGGAAGCGCAACAACAGACTGGATGGATCAAGAGCGCGAGCGCGGTATCACAATTACCTCCGCTGCGATCTCTTGCAATTGGACAAATCAGCACGGCCCCTACGCCGGGATTTGTAACCAAATAAACATTATCGACACCCCCGGGCACGTCGACTTTACCGCCGAAGTGGAGCGTTCGCTCCGAGTCCTTGATGGAGCTGTCGGCGTTTTTTGTGCCGTCGCGGGCGTGCAGCCACAATCGGAAACGGTGTGGCGCCAAATGACGAAGTATAACGTGCCGCGTATTGCTTTCGTGAATAAGATGGATCGAGTCGGTGCGGATTATTTCGCCGCGATTGAGTCCATGCGTGAGCGCCTCAAGGCAAACGCACATCCGATCTACATCCCAATCGGAGCCGAAGACGAGTTTCGTGGTGTGATCGACCTCGCATCTATGGATGCCTTGGTTTACGACCCTGCCGACGAGTCCGGCATGACTTTTGAAAAGACGGAGATCCCCGCGGATTACGTCGATTCCGCAAATGATTACCGCGAGCAGCTCATCGAAGCACTTGCTGACTTTGACGACGACCTCGCCAACAAGTATCTCGAAGGCGAAGCACTTTCCGCCGACGATATCCGCCAGGCGATTCGCACAGCAACGATCTCACTCGACTTCTGTGGTGTGATTCCTGGCAGTGCTTTCAAGAACAAGGGCGTCCAGTCCGTTCTTGAGTCCGTGGTCAACTATCTGCCATGCCCGCTCGACCTCCCTCCAATGAAGGGTGAAAACGAGAAGGGTGGCGAAGTTGAAGTGAAGCCAGACGATAACGCTAAGTTCGCAGGTCTCGCTTTTAAGCTGATGAACGACGGCTACGTCGGTAAACTGGTCTTTATGCGTGTTTACTCAGGCTCTCTGCAGAAAGGCACCGCGCTCTACAACCCGCGCACCGGTAAGACCGAACGCATTTCCCGCCTTCTGGTGATGAAGGCCAACTCACGCGAAGATATTGACGTTGCATATTCCGGCGATATCTGCGCCATCGTCGGTGGTCGTGACATCGTAACCGGTGATACGCTCTGCACCAAGGGCTACGACGTGCGCCTTGAGCCACCCACATTCCCTGAGCCGGTCATTTCCATGTCGATCGAGCCGAAGACTTCCGCCGACCAGGAGAAAATGGCAACCGGCCTCCAGCGCCTTTCCGAAGAGGATCCGACCTTTGTGGTCAGCTCCGATGAGGAAACCGGCCAGACTTTGATCTCCGGCATGGGCGAGCTGCACCTCGAAATCATTAAGGACCGTCTCTTCCGTGAATTTAAGGTCGGCGCCGAAGCTGGTCGTCCGCAGATCGCATACCGTGAAACCATCACTGCGAACGCTGAAGGGGAGGGCAAATTTGTCCGCCAAACCGGTGGTAGTGGTCAATACGGTCATGCTCGCATCAAAATCGAGCCGCTAGAACGTGGTGCTGGTATTGAAATCGTCGACAAGACGGTTGGCGGCGTGATTCCAAAAGAATTTATCAAGCCAACACTCGATGGTATCCGCGAAGCGGCCAATAATGGCACCGTCGCAGGCTTCCCAGTCGTTGATTTCAAGGTCGTGCTTTTCGATGGTTCCTTCCATGACGTCGATTCCAATGAAACCTCTTTCAAAATGGCTGGTATCTTTGCCTTCCGCGATGCGATGGCGAAAGCGTCTGCAATCCTTCTCGAGCCAGTTATGGATGTCGAAGTGGAGACACCTGAAGACTATCAAGGTGACATCATGGGCGATTTGAATCGCCGCCGTGGTCAGATTCAGAATGTTTCTGCAAAAACCGCTTTCGTTTCCGTCTGTGCTTCTGTGCCGCTCGTCGAAATGTTCGGCTACTCGACCATTGTTCGCTCTCTCAGTAAGGGCCGCGCCTCCTTCAGTATGGAGCCAGCCAGCTTCGAGGAAGTGCCACCCAATATCCTTAACACGATTTTAGAAACCTCCGGCCGTGTCCCGGTCCGTAATTAATCAGTCTTAATCCTAATCCTTTTCAGGTCACTTTGGCCTAACTTCTAACTCCTACATTCTAACTTCTTTTCACAACAACATCTCACACAAAACAAATATTATGAGTGCACCACGTATCCGTATCCGCCTAAAAGGCTTTGATTATCGCGTTATCGACCAGTCTGCTGCAGACATCGTCGAAACAGCTAAGCGCTCCGGCGCACGCGTATCTGGCCCAGTGCCACTTCCAACTAAGGTTGAGAAGCTGACAGTGAACCGTTCCGTTCACGTTAACAAAAAGTCCATGGACCAATTCGAAGTCCGCACGCACAAGCGTTTGATCGACATCGTCGAGCCAACTGCTGCGACTGTTGACGAGCTCAAGAAGCTCAATCTGCCAGCGGGTGTGGACATTTCCATCAACGTTTAAAAATAATTGTCATCTTTTGGTTGACGAGCGTCGGAAAAGCCTCTTTTTTCCGTCGCTCGCTTCCCAATTGAGGCGATAAATCACATTTTAATTAACTCTCTAACGCAGGTCTAGTAAACGGAGCACCCTGTTCCACCTGCCAATTAGTATTATGAACGTAGCCCTATTAGGTAAAAAGATAGGAATGACGCAGGTATTTGACGAAAACAATCGTCTGATCCCTGTCACAGTCATTGAAGCAGGACCTTGCCCTGTTACTCAGGTCAAGTCCGAGGAGACAGACGGTTACAACGCTGTCCAGATCGGATATCGTCCGCAAAAAGAGCATCGCCTTTCCAAGGCTGCACTCGGCCACTTCAAGAAGGCCGGTGTTGAGCCAATGTCTGAACTTCAAGAGTTCCGCACAAATGGTGATGCTGAATTGAGCGTTGGTGATGTGCTCACCGTGGAGCGTTTTGAGGCCGGTCAAAAAATTGATGTCATCGGCACCTCTAAGGGACGTGGTTTCCAAGGTGTCGTGAAGCGTTACGGTTTTGCAGGGGGGCCTGCATCTCACGGTTCGATGTTCCACCGCCGCGGTGGTTCGTATGGTATGTGCCAATGGCCAGGCCACGTGATCAAGGGCAAGAAAATGCCAGGTCACATGGGTGATGTGCAGCGCACCGTCCAGAACCTAGAAGTTGTTAAGGTTATCGCAGACAAGAATCTTATCCTTATTAAGGGTAGTATTCCTGGTTCTCGTGGTGGCTTCGTCACAGTCCGCACTGCGGTTAAAACCAAAAGATCACAGGCATAGCCTCTGATGACGAAAGGACATACCTACAATGAAACTTAAAGTATTTTCAACCGACGGAAGCTCCAGCAAAGAACAAGAATTTGCTCAGTTTCCGACATTCGAAGGTGATAAGGGCGTAGCCGCTCTTCGCCAAGTCGTTCTCGCTCACCAAGCGAATGCCCGCCAAGGTAATGCGTCTACTAAAACACGCGCTGAAGTTGCGGGTTCTGGTAAGAAGCTCTTCCGCCAAAAAGGTAGCGGCACAGCTCGTCAAGGTGACCGTCGCACACCGCACCAACGTCATGGTGGTGTGGCACACGGCCCGAAGCCACGCGACTTCTCACAAAAGATCAATCGCAAGATGAAGGCACTCGCTTTTCAGCGTGCACTTTTTGAGCGCGCTAATGAGGGCGGCATCTCTGTAATCGAAGCAGTCGAAGTGAAAGAGCCAAAGACTAAGCTCTTTAGCAATGTGCTAAACGGCGTGCTTCCAACTCGCGGCAAAGTCTTGATCGTCGATGACGCATTTGAAAACAACGCTGCACTCGCTGCTCGCAATATCGAGGGTGTTTCCCTCTCTGAAGCGGGCAACCTCAGCACACTCGACGTCGTCCGCTACCGCCACATCCTTGTGAGCGCGAAGGGCATCGAAACTCTTATCGCTCGTGCAAATGGAGGTGAAAAGTAATGATTATCGCCGATACAATTCTTAAAGAATATCGCGTCACTGAGAAGGCTGCTCTTCTCTCCGCGAATCACAACCAATATACCTTCGAAGTGGCACCGTCCGCAAATCGTATCGAAGTCGCTCGCGCTGTCGCGAAGGTCTTCAATGTAGAAGTCGTAAAGGTAAACATCCTTAACAAAAAGCCTAAGGTGAAGACCGATCGCTCTCGCAAGGGACGTCCCGGCACTAAAGGCGGCCACAAGAAGGCCATCGTTACTCTTAAAGAGGGCGACAAGATTGAACTCGTCTAAGACGCAGGAGAAATAACATCATGCCACTCGTAGATTCCAGACCTTTGACTCCCGGCCAACGTTTCCTCACACGAAACAAGCAGGACGTCTCCAAGAAGAAGCCAGAGCGCCGTCTTACCACTTACAAGCACAACAAGAAGGGCCGTAATTGCTACGGTCGTATCACTTCTCGTCGTCGTGGTGGTGGTCACAAACGCGCTTACCGCATTATCGATTTTCGTCGTGATAAGATCGACATCCCTGCAAACGTGCAGGCGATTGAATACGATCCAAATCGTTCCGCTAATCTCGCTCTCCTTGCGTATGCAGACGGCGAAAAACGCTACATTCTTGCACCTCGCGGTGTGACTGCAGGCGATACACTCGTCAGTACAAACACACGCGCTGAATTCAATGTCGGAGACAGCCTTCCTTTGGCAATCATCCCGCCAGCCACTAAGATTCATGCAATTGAGCTTCACCCAGGTCGCGGTGCGCAAATCGCACGTTCTGCAGGTCAGTCGGCTCAACTTGTTTCAGTTGATGGTGAACGTGCCACTGTGAAGTTGCCTTCTGGTGAAATCCGCTTCCTTAACTCTCGTTGCCGCGCAACGATTGGAGAAGTTGGCAATCACGAGCATCAAAACCAAAGCCTTGGTAAAGCGGGTCGTAAC
This sequence comes from uncultured Opitutia bacterium, assembly GCA_937136395.1. Classification (GTDB taxonomy): domain Bacteria; phylum Verrucomicrobiota; class Verrucomicrobiia; order Opitutales; family Coraliomargaritaceae; genus JBPOFY01. The sequence goes on from CAKZOI010000035.1 coordinate 52,097, forward strand.
CGCTGGCTTGGTCGTCGCCCACGTGTTCGTGGTGTTGCGATGAACCCTGTCGATCACCCTATGGGTGGTGGTGAAGGCCGCACTTCTGGTGGTGGTCACCCACAATCTCCTTGGGGTCAACTCTCGAAGGGCTTCCCGACTCGCAAGAAGTCTAATCCAACCAATTCGCAAATCGTTGTTCGTCGCAACGGTCGTCAATTGAAGAAAAAATAAATCAATTCTTTAAGCTATGTCCCGTTCCGTAAAAAAAGGTTTCTTTGTCGATCCACATCTCTCCAAAAAGGTAGTGGTCGCTCAAGCCAACAACGACCGCAAGCCGATCCAAACATGGTCGCGCCGTTCGACAATTACTCCCGACTTCGTCGGCCTCAACTTCAACGTTCATAACGGCCGCAGCTTTTTGCCCGTTTATGTGACTGAGAACATGGTTGGCCACAAGCTTGGAGAGTTCGCTCCAACACGCACCTTCAAGGGTCACCCTGCAGGTAAGGCTAAATAATCCGCTCAACCGCGATTAACTATTATGCAACATTCGTCCATATCACGTTTTACTAAGCTAGCTAGCTTACTCCTTTGCGGAGTGCTGGTTGCCGGTAGCGTTGTGTGCGCGAGTGTTCCAGCATTTGTCAAAGAGTCACTCTACACACCATATGAGGCGAAAGTCGCATCCGTGGAATCGTCTCTCTCAGCCGACGTCGTTCTTATCGACGGCGGCTTAGAGCAGGGGATACGCCTCGGAATGGTTTGCACTGTGAGTCGTGGATTTAAATCCGTTGGCGAATTGATCATCATCGAATCTCGAAGCGACCGCGCAGCAGGACTTATCCTCGAGTTGGTCGACGACTCTATCATTCAAGCGGGAGATACTGCCCGCGTAAAAACAATTCAAAACAGCTGAATCTCATGCAGGTCCAAGCCTATACAAAATACGCCCGTATGTCGCCCCGCAAGGTGCGTGATATCACCCGTGCCATCCAAGGTCAAAATGCCGCTGAGGCAGTCGAAATCTTGCGCTTTATTCCGCGCAAGTCGGCACGTCTCGTAAGCAAGACCCTCCAGTCGGCCATTGCGAATGCGGAAAACAATAACAACTTATCTTCGGATGCGCTCAAGATCGAGTCCGCTACTGTTGAGCAAGGTCCAGCGTTTAAGCGCTTTCGTCCTGCGGCTCGTGGTTCGGCTCACCCTTACAAGAAGCAGACTAGCCACATCCGTATCATCCTCACTGACGAGGCTTAAGATCTAACCGACATTCTTTTATTATGGGACAGAAAGTTCATCCAATCGGCTTCCGCCTTGCAGTAACTCGTGACTGGGATTCACGCTGGTATGCTAACAAAAAGCAATACCCTGAATACATTAAGGAGGACCACACCATCCGCACCTTTCTCACAGAAAAGCTTCGCTATGCATCCGTGCCTCGTATCTTCATCGAGCGTGCCTCTGGTCGTATCCGTGTTAAGATCTTTACTGCACGTCCAGGTGTTGTCATCGGTCGTAAAGGTGCTGAGCTCGATAAGCTCAAGGAGACACTGAACAAGAAGGTTGGCAAAGAGATCATGCTCGACATCCAGGAAGTGAAACGCCCGGACCTGTCTGCACAGTTGGTCGCAGAGAATGTTGCGCTTCAACTTGAGCGTCGTATTGCATTTCGTCGCGCCATGAAGCGTGCGGTTCAAACAACTATGGCTATGGGTGCTGACGGTATTCGTATTCAATGTGGTGGTCGCCTCGGTGGTGCTGATATCGCTCGCACAGAGCAGCAGCGTCAAGGACGTGTGCCTTTACAAACACTTCGCGCAAACATCAACTACGGGTTCAGTGAAGCATCCACAGTTTACGGCATCATCGGTGTCAAATGCTGGATCTGCCTTCCTGACGAAGAGTCTGCATAAGCGTATTCACGTAACTTAATTTTTAACTCTTAAACTGAGCGAACAATGGCATTACTCCCATCACGCACTAAATACCGCAAGGTTCACACCGGTCGCATTTACGGCACCGCACAAACTTGTAACGCACTCGCTTTCGGCGAATTCGGTATCCAATCCCTCACACGTGGTCGCATGACTTCTCAACAGATCGAAGCTGCTCGTGTGGCGATGACTCGTAGCCTGAAACGTAAAGGTAAAGTCTGGATCCGTGTTTTCCCTCACAAGCCTGTGACCAAGAAGCCAGCTGAAACTCGTATGGGTAAAGGTAAGGGTTCTGTTGAAAAATGGGTCGCTGTGATTCGCCCAGGCACAATGCTTTTCGAAATTGCTGGTTGCTCTGCAACAGCTGCCCGTGAAGCACTTCGCCTCGCTGACACTAAGTTGCCGTTTCACTGCCGCTTCGTGACTCGCGAAGACTAAACCACTATTTTAAAGGAATTTACTATGAGCACAAAAGATATCCGCGAAATGTCCGAAGTTGAAATCGAAAAGAAACTGCGCGACACCCGTGACGCTCACGTCAATCTTCGTATGCGCAAGCAGACTGGTCAGGTCGAAAAGCCACACGAATTCACTAACTTGCGTCGCGAAATCGCACGCCTTGAAACAATTCTCAAAGAAAAGAAGCTGGCTTCGGCCAATGCTTAAACGTTTAAGCCGCTACGAATATGGAAGCTACTCGCAACTCTCGCAAGTCACTCACAGGAACGGTAACAAGCCGCTCCGGAGATAAGACAATCAAAGTCACTTACTCTTACAAAGTCCCGCACCCTCTCTATAAGAAGGAAATTAAGCGTAAGACTGTTGTGCACGCACACGACGAAGCCAACGAGTGTGGTCTCGGCGACAAAGTCGAGATTATGGAAACTCGCCCGCTTAGTAAACTAAAGCGCTGGCGTGTGACACGTCTACTCGAAGTTGCTCCTAAGATTGGCGACGAAGCGTAGTTATACGGCAGCAGCCTATTATTATTTTAACCGATTAACGGAGATTTAGCTATGATACAGATGAACAGCCGCGTATTTGTCGCGGATAACACAGGAGCCAAGGAAGCGGAGATGATCCGTCGTATTGGACAAAACAAGCGCACAGCAGCGGTCGGTGATGTTGTGATCTGCAACGTCAAAGTTGCTTCAACAGACGCGTCTGTCAAAAAGGGTGAAGTGGTTCGTGGTGTGGTTGTTCGCACTAAAGCACCAGTTCGTCGTGGAGATGGTAGCTATGTCCGCTTCGATAACAACGCTATCGTTATCATCAACACCGATGGTAATCCTAAAGGCACTCGTATCTTTGGCCCCGTAGCTCGTGAGCTGCGTGCTAAATTTATGAAGATCATTTCACTTGCACCGGAGGTTCTCTAATCATGTCCAAAGCAATTAAACGCGAAGAAGAAGTTGTCGTCATCTCAGGTGCACACAAAGGCAAGCGTGGCAAAGTATTGTCCGTTCAAGCTGGTGAGCGCGTCCTCGTTGAAGGCGTCAACCTAATCACTAAATATGAGCGTAAGACTCAAGAGAACCCAGAGGGTGGTTCCGTTGAGCGCGAAGCGCCCATTCATTATTCCAACGTCATGTTGGCTGCTAAATACGACGCCAAGCAAAAATAAACGAGCTTGCCTGTCGGTCTAAAAGCCACATTTTCACGCACTTTTTCTAAAATCACATCAAAATGTGCCGGGTCAGAAATCCGGCCGATACAAACGATGGCTACATTACTACAAAAACACTACGCTGATACAGTTGTTCCCGCACTTAAAGAAAAGTTCGGTTACACAAATGTACACTGTATTCCAGCGATCAAAAAGATCGTAATCAATTCCGGCTTCAATGCGACTGCGGATAAGAACCACATTGCATACGTGCATGAGGAAATTGGTAAGATCTCTGGTCAACGCCCTGTCACCACAAAGGCAAAGCTCAGTATCTCGAACTTTAAGTTGCGTGAAGAACAACCAATTGGTTGCAAGGTAACGCTTCGTGGAGAGGCGATGTATGACTTCCTCGTGCGTCTTATCAGCATCGCGCTTCCTGCGATTCGTGACTTCCGTGGCGTGCCAACACGCTTTGATGGTAAAGGTAATTACACATTAGGTGTGAGTGATCACACGATCTTTCCTGAAATCAGTGCAGAAGGCACCAACGCCCAAATGGGTATGGATATCTGCATCAACACCAGTGCGAAAACAGATGAAGAAGGCCGCGAATTACTCGCTCTCTTCGGTGTTCCTTTCCGTAAAACAAGTGCCGAAGTCGAAGCAGCTGAAGCTGCTGCCGCTACTGCATAAGCTTTCAACTAGACTTTCTTATGGCTAAAAAATCCGCTATCCAACGCAACCTAAAGCGCGTTCGTCTCATTGAGAAATACGCAGCAAAGCGCGCAGAACTTAAAGCAATCCTCGCTAACCCAGAAACTTCAGACGAAGATTTCTACAAGGCACAAGCTAAGCTCTGCAAACTTCCTAAGAACAGCTCGCCGATTCGCGCACGTAACCGTTGCTCCGTCACCGGTCGTCCTCGCGCTTTCATCCGCAAGTTCGGTCTCTCTCGTATCACATTCCGCGAACTTGCCACTCAAGGTAAGATTCCAGGTGTGACAAAATCCTCTTGGTAAGCACTTCTGCTTCTCCAAACCCACTGAAAACCCACTAGTAAAATACTATGGCAGTTCACGACACAATCGGTGATTTCCTCACCATCATTCGCAATGCGAGTGCTGCACGTAAAGACGTGTGCACAGCGCCATTTTCAAAAATGCGCCTCGCGATCGCTTCCATCCTCAAGTCTGAAGGTTACATTAGTGACTACAGTGAAGAGCAAAACGAAAAGGGCTTTAAAGTCATTTCGATTAAGATGAAGTATGTTGGCGGTAAGCCAGCGATCACAGGTATTCAGCGTCACAGCACGCCTGGTTGCCGTCTTTACTACGGTTGCAAAGAAATCCCACGCGTGCTTAACGGCTTGGGTGTTGCAATCCTCACTACTTCCAAGGGCGTTATCCGTGCCCGCGACGCTCGTGAAAAGGGTGTTGGCGGCGAACTCGTCTGCAAGGTCTGGTAATTCAATAGGACATATACTATGAGCAGAATTGGTAAACTTCCCATTCCCGTCCTTGATAAGGCAAATGTATCGATTAACGGTCAGACCGTTTCCGTCGATGGCCCCAAGGGTAAACTAGAAAAGACTTTCGACAACTCGACTAAGATCGAATTGACCGACGGAGAGATTCGCGTGTCTCCAGCTGATAGCAGCCGTCACGCCCGTGCAATGTATGGCACTGTCCGCTCCATAATCAATAACATGGTTACTGGTGTTGTTGAAGGTTTCTCTAAGAAACTTGAGATCAAGGGTGTTGGTTTTCGTGCCTCACTACAGGGCAACCTACTTGATCTTTCTCTCGGTTACTCACACCCAGTTGTGCTGACTGTTCCAGAAGGCATCACTGTGACTGTCACTGAGAATACAAAAATCACTGTTGAAGGTGCCGACAAGCAGGTTGTGGGCGAACTCGCCGCAACTATTTATTCTTACTTCCCAGCTGAGCCCTACAAGGGCAAGGGTGTTCACATCGTCGGCCAATACGTCCGCCGTAAGGAGGGCAAGAAGTCCGCTTAATTTTCAAGCAGAGGTTATAACATATGAAACTCGCAAAGAAAAACATACTTTTACAGAAGCGTCGCTGGCGTATCCGCAAAAAAGTCAAGGGCACTGCAGAGCGTCCTCGTCTTACAGTTCACTTCTCCAACAAAAATATCTACGCACAATGCATCGACGATATCAAAGGTCATACTATGGTCTACGTATCTTCGCTTGGTGGCGACGATAAGGCAAACAACGACGGTGCAGTTGCACTCGGTAAAGCAATTTCCGAGAAAGCTAAGGCAGCTGGTGTTGAGAGCGTGGTCTTCGACCGTGCCGGCCGTCGTTACCACGGTTGCGTGAAATCATTCGCTGAAGCAGCTCGCGAGGGCGGACTCAAGTTCTAAGGAATACCCATATGAGCAGACAAAAAAGATCATTCTCTCAAAAAGACGAGCCAGAAGAGGCACCAGAATTCTCCGAAAAGGTAGTTCACATCAACCGTTGTGCTAAAGTTGTAAAAGGCGGTCGCCGTTTCAGCTTCGCTGCACTCGTTGTCGTCGGTAATCAAAAAGGTCAAGTCGGTGTTGGCTACGGTAAAGCAAAGGAAGTTCCTGAGTGTATTCGTAAAGGCACTGAGCAAGCTAAGAAGAACCTCGTTACGATCAATCTTCGTGGCGATACAATCCCTCACCATGTTCTCGGCGAAGCCGATGGTGGTAAGGTGCTTCTCCGCCCAGCTTCAGATGGAACAGGTGTCATCGCCGGTGGTGGTGTCCGTGCTGTTCTTGAATCAGTCGGGGTGAAAAACATTCTCTCCAAGTCACTCGGTTCGAATAATCACCTCGCTATGGTGAATGCGACAATGGCTGCGCTTCAGCAGCTTCGCTCGAACGAAGAAATCAAGAGCCTCCGCTTCAGCGAAGCAGGCGCGTAAGGAGTCCATACAATGAATCTCGATAATATTCCAACAATTAAAGGTGCAACACACCCAACCAAACGTCTAGGACGTGGTGAAGGTAGTGGACACGGTAAGACCTCCGGTAAGGGACATAAGGGCCAGAAAGCTCGTTCTGGTGGTGGTATCCGTATTGGTTTCGAAGGTGGTCAAATGCCACTTTATCGTAAGCTTCCACGCCGTGGTTTCAATAACTTCAACTTCAAGGTGTCTTACCAATTGGTAAACGTCGGTCAGCTCGAAAAGCTGGAAGGCGATACAGTTGACCGTGAGTCGCTAGTGAAGGCTGGTCTCGTCCGTGACAACAAGCAGGGCGTAAAGCTTCTTGGTGACGGTGAACTGACCAAAGCATTCACAGTAAACGTCTGCAAAGTTTCCGCATCTGCTAAAAGCAAGATCGAAGCTGCAGGTGGCAAGATCGTTGAAGCTGCAGCGCCTGCTGCAGACGAGAAGGAAGACGCTTAATTTCGGTTCGTATCAACGAACTGAATTGCACAGATACCTAAACGTATATGCTATCCGCTTTTACCAACTCTCTGAAGATTCCTGAGCTTCGTCAGAAGATTTTCTTCACACTGGCACTGTTGTTCATCGCTCGTGTCGGTGCGAACATTCCTTTACCTGGAATGAACACTGCCCCGATCCAGGATTTCATGGCAGATCAAGCTGGTGCAGGTGGTGGTCTGGTTGGCATGTTTAACATGTTTACTGGTGGTGCGCTTCTAAATGGTGCCGTATTTGCATTGGGTATCATGCCGTATATTAGCGCATCGATTATTATGCAACTGGTTGGTGCTGTGTTTCCAGCGATTGCACGTTTACAGCAAGAGGGTGACGTCGGTCGTCAAAAGATTAGCCAATACACCCGTTATCTCACGCTCGGTATTTGCTTAGTTCAGGGTATGCTGTTGCTCACTGCTTTGGCGAAAAACCCAGGTAGTTTGATCGGACAGGGCTTCAGTGTCGCAGATTATGGTCCAGTGGTGATTATGCCGCAAATGGCCTTCTTGATTACTGGCACCTTGTTCCTGACTGCTGGCACCATGATCATGGTTTGGCTCGGTGAGCAAATCACAGAGAAGGGCATCGGCAACGGTATCTCACTGTTGATTACAGTCAGTATTATTTCTGGACTTCCCGGTGCAGTCGCTTCTGCCTACCAAATGTTTGTCGCTCCTGTTGGATCAGAGGGTGCTTCACTCGGCGTGCCGGAAGGTGTATTGATGCTGGCATTGTTGTTTGCAGTGACTGCTGGTCTGGTTGCCATCACGCAAGCGCAACGCAAGATACCCGTTCAGTATGCTAAGCGTGTTGTCGGACGTAAGGTATATGGCGGTCAGAGCTCATTCCTTCCGCTCAAGGTAAACTATGCTGGTGTGATGCCGGTTATCTTTGGTAGCGCGATCCTGATGTTCCCCGCGCAGATTCTGAGCTGGTTGGGGAGTGCGACTGGTATGCGTTTCTTCTCTGACTTTGCCGACACCATTGCGCAGGGGCAACTCGCCTACTACTTGATCTTTGGGTTACTCATCCTGGTCTTCAGTTACTTCTGGGTCTCCATGATGTTCAAGCCCATCCAAATAGCGGATGACCTGAAGAAGAACGGTGGATACATTCCTGGTGTTCGCCCTGGTGAGCCCACTGCGAAGTTCCTCGATCACATCATGACCCGCCTGACACTGTTTGGCGCGATCTCATTGACTGTGATTGCAATTTTCCCTGACTTCTTGCTGTTTACTTACAACGTTCCATTCAATGTCGCTATCTTCTTTGGTGGCACGGGTATGTTGATTACTGTTGGTGTGCTACTTGACACCATGCGCCAAATCGAAACCTATCTTCTTCAGCGTCACTACGATGGCTTCCTGAAGAAAGGTAAGATTCGTGGCCGTTCCGCCGCTCGTAATAAGCAGCTTGTCGATTCCGCTGGTTTGCAAGACTTCTGGACCGCTTGGCGTCCGCTCTTGTTCATCGCGATCGCTCTTTTCTTTCTGGGTATTATTTCTTGGTTCTTGAACCTCGCATAATTCGTAGACGCTCATTTTTCCGAAGGTGTTTTTCTCACAAGGCTTCTTCGTTCCTAATTGTTCTTTGATCTTTCTCCTCTAGTAGACCGATGAAATCCATTCGCACAGCCGAAGAAATTCAATCGATCCGCGAAGCCTGCCAAATTGCAGCCAACGTATTACAGCGCTTGGTTGATGTGGTACAAGAGGGGATGACTACCTACGATCTCGACCAGCTTGGTCGTAAATACATCGAAGAGTATGGCGCGGAGAGCGCTTGCTATAACTACCGTTCTGGCAACAACATCTTTCCTGCGCATACTTGCCTTTCTGTGAACGAAGAAATCGTGCACGGTATTGGCGTCATGCGTCGCACGATTCAAGCCGGCGATGTGGTTTCGATTGATGTCGTCGTTCGCTATCGCGGATTTATTGGTGACAATGCTAAAACAGTTCTCATCGCGCCTATCGCCGAAGAAAACCAAAAGCTCATTGATGCCACCCGCGAATCGCTCAACTACGCGATCACCTTTGCCCGAGCCGGAAACCGTGTTGGAGATATCTCCAATGCTGTTGAGCGCTACATCAAGCGTCACAACTTTGGGATCGTTCGCGAATTCGTTGGTCACGGTGTGGGTGCAACTATGCACGAAGCACCGCAAATTCCAAACTTTGGTCGTCGTGGAGCAGGTGCCTTACTCAAGCCGGGTATGTGTCTCGCCATAGAACCCATGATCAACCTAGGAACTGGCAAATTATCCATGTTGGATGATGGCTGGACCGCTGTGACACGCGATGGGAAGACCTCTGCGCACTTTGAACACACTGTTCTGGTGACAGGCGGCGACCCAGAAATCTTAACAATTCCGAATCTTTAACCTTTTCAAACACACTTAAATCATTATTTTCCACCGTTTTTCCGCAATCCAGCGGGGGACAAACCTTTTTTTATCATGCCACGTATCCTTGGAGTCGATATCCCTGCAAACAAGAAGCTAGAATTCTCGCTTCGTTATATCTATGGTATTGGACCAACACGCGCGAAGCAAATCGTTGAAGTGTCTGGTTTTGATCCTGATCGCCGTGCTGGCGACCTTTCTGAAGAGGAAGTCAATCAGCTCGCATCTATTGTTGCAGACAAGCAATACATCGTTGAAGGTGACCTCCGTCGCGAGCGCACAGCCAATTTGAAGCGTCTCTCTGCGATTCGTAGCATTCGTGGCATCCGCCACATGCGCGGCCTACCAGTTCGTGGTCAACGCACTAAAACAAATGCCCGCACACGTAAAGGTGCAGTAAAACCGGTTCGCAAGTAACCTAACAGGACTTTCCTATGAGCGAAGAAGAAAACAATTCCGTTGAAGAAGAAGTAAACGTTGCTGCGGCAACAGATGAAGCAGAAGCCCCTGTAAAGAAGGCCGAAACTGCTGAAGATCTTCTTAAAAGTGATCTTGATGGTGTCAAAATCCGTCGTGCGAAAGGCAGCAAGAACATTACCTCTGGTATTGTGAACGTGCTCGCTACTTTCAATAACACTAAAGTAACTTTCTGCGACCCTCGCGGTAACGTCATTTCCTGGTCCAGTGCTGGTAAGTGCAACTTCCGTGGTTCTCGTAAATCCACTGCATACGCTGCACAGGTTGTCACGCAAGATGCGGGCCGTGTTGCTATGTCACACGGAATGAAGGAAGTCGTTGTCAAGTTGAGCGGTCCTGGTATGGGACGCGATTCAGCTGTCCGCGCACTCCAATCTTTGGGCATGATCGTAACTGAAATTATTGATGTGACTCCGGTCCCTCATAACGGTTGCCGTGCTCCGAAACGTCGTCGTGTCTAATTGTGATTCTGCCACATAGATACATACAACCATAGTTAGCAGATAACCAAATATACATCATGGCCCGTTACACAGGACCCACTACTCGTATCAATCGTCGTTTTGGTCAGGCAATCTTTGCTCCGACCAAGGCATTTGAACGCAAGCCACACCCTCCAGGCCAACACGGCCCTCGTCTCCGCCGCAAGTTAAGCGACTATGCGATCGGTTTGAACGAAAAGCAGAAGCTCCGTTTCATGTATGGCATGACGGAAAAGCAATTCCGCCTCACTTTCGAAAAGGCTAAAGCGACACGTGGTGTCACTGGTGAAATTTTCCTTAAGATGCTCGAGTGCCGCCTCGACAGCGTTATCTATCGTTTAGGTTTCGCAAAGTCTCGCGCTGCAGCACGTCAGTTTGTCAGCCACGGTCACATCGTTGTGAACGGTAAAAAGACAGACATCGCTTCATTTATGGTCCGTGAAGGTTATGAAATCGAAGTTCGTGAGCGCACATCTTCTCGCCAACTAGCTACACGTAGTATGGAAGAAAGCCAAGCACGCACCACACCTGAGTGGCTCACGCTTAACGCCGATGCACTTAAAGCTACAGTAAACCGCCTGCCTTCCGCGGAAGAAACCGAAGCCGGTATTAATGTTCAACTTATTGTTGAATTCTATAACCGTTAATCCGTTATCAAAGGCCACACTGGTCAGAAGATTACAATTTAAACAGTTAAACAAAAGTCAACATTATGCCAAAGCGCTTAGGAAAATTTGAACTTCCAAACCGACTTGTAAAAGTCGAAGAATCCGCCACTGATACGTTTGCTATCTTTCAAGCCGAGCCGTTTGAAAGCGGTTACGGTCACACGATTGGTAACTCGCTTCGTCGCGTATTACTGAGCTCTATTGAAGGTGCATCGATCTCATCGATTAAGATCGAAGGCGTTCAACACGAGTTCCAAAGTATTGATGGTATCGTCGAAGACGTTACTGATATCGTGCTGAATTTGAAAAAGGTTCTCCTTGTTTCGGAGTCTCGCGAGCCCGTCACTTTGCTCATCGATGTGAACAAAGAAGGCGCTGTGACAGCAGCGGACATCCAAGAAGATGCCAACTTCAAGGTCATTAACCCAGATCAAGTCATTTGCACTCTCGATAAGCCTATGCGTTTCCTCGCAGAGCTCGAAGTGAAAGTCGGTCGTGGTTACTGCTCTGGAGAAGATAACAAAAAGGCGGATCAGCCAATCGGTGTCATCGCTATTGATTCTCTCTTCAGCCCTGTTCGTCTCGTGAAATACTCTGTTGAGAATACACGTGTCGGTCAGGACTTGAACTATGACAAGCTCATCCTTGAGATCACTACTGACGGACGTATCACTCCTGACGATGCACTCAAGCAGTGTGCTGCTATCCTCAAGCACCACCTCGACGTATTCGACGAAGTATCTCAAGAAGAGATTGAGTTCGAAAGCGAAAGCAAGGAAATTAGCGAAGAGCAAAATCGCCTTCGTAAGCTCCTTAATATGAGCGTGAACGAAATCGAACTTTCCGTTCGTGCAGCGAATTGCCTCAATAACGCAAACATCACTACTGTGGGCGAATTGGCAATGAAGTCTGAACAGGAAATGCTCAAGTATCGTAACTTCGGTAAAAAGTCGCTTAATGAAATCAAGGACAAGCTCGAGCAACTCGGCCTTTCACTTGGTATGAAAATCGACGAACGCCTCCTTGAAAAGGGGAGCGAACTATAATCCCCGCCTTTACAGGCAAACGAATTTAAGAAAATGCGTCACAGCAAAAGAAGACATAAACTAGGGGTCTCAGGGCCACACCGTTCCGCCATGATGGGCAACCTTGCAGTTGCGATCATCACACACGGTCGTATCGAAACAACACTCGCTAAAGCAAAAGCACTTCGTCCTTTCATCGAGAAGGTGATCACGCTCGCGAAGAAAGCAGAAAAAGCAAATGATGCGGCTCGCAAGCTACACTATCGCCGACTTGCGATTGCTCGCGTCCGCGACAAGCAAGCGGTTGCTAAGCTCTTTGATGAGCGTGCGACAGAGTTTGTGAATCGTGAAGGTGGTTACACACGTATCTACAAAATCGGTCAACGTATTGGCGATGCTGCTGAAATGGCACTTATTGAACTGATCGACGGGAACGACGAAGGTTACAGCAAGCCAAAGAAGAAGGCGGCTAAGAAAGCCGCTAAAAAGGCTGCCAAGAAAGAAGAAGCACCTGTTGAAAAGGCAGACGCTCCTGCTGCTGAAGGAAAAGCTGAAGAAGCACCCGCTGAAGAATCTAAAGCAGATGAAAAGGCACCAGCTAAAAAAGCTGCCAAGAAAGCTGCTAAAAAGGCTGCCAAGAAAGCTGCTAAAAAGGCTGCCAAGAAAACTGCTAAGAAAGAAGACGCCGAGTAATCGAAGTCATCGTTTCAAAATTTTCAAAAAGCCCTTCCAGCAATGGACGGGCTTTTTTTGTGTTCATCCAATGGGCAGCGGTGCGGGTTTCACTGCGCCTTGACAGCGTGGGCCACAACGAGCGTATAGCCTCATGTAGTGCTTAAATTCCGACTGTTCTCAAAACAATCTCATTTGATCATCTACCAAGGGCGAAGTGGCATCGATCAACCGACTGTCACGATTTTGGGCGCTGTTGACCCTGCGCGAGACGGTATGCTTCTTTAGGTCGACCGCTGCGGAGAGTTCGAGGGTGATTTGCTTGGAGAGTGTGCCGCTTAGCCATTCTTCATGTGCTACTTGTGGCAGCATAACTGGCATTCGCTCGTGGATGTCTCTTATGCTGTCGTGGGCGGCTGTCGTGAGCACAACGCAAGTTGCTGGTTCGCCATGTCCGCTTGAGGGCACCCACAGTCCGGCAAAATAAGTCAGTTCGCCATTGCTTGGATAGATGTAGTAGGGCACTTTGCTGATGCCGTCCTGATACCATTCGTAGAAACCATTGGCAGGTAGCAGGCAGCGTGTTAATTCCCAGCTATCACGAAAGCGTGGTGTGGTATCGGCGCTTTCTAGGCGGGCATTGATGTGGAAATTCTGCGGTGTTTTGAGTCCCCAGTGCATCATTGTCGCGACCGTCGTGTCTGGGGCGCGGTTTGCGAGCGCCAACACTTCGCGCCCCGGCCCAATATTGTAGTCCGGCTCGTAAGTCAACGGGATCTCTTGAGCAATGGCTTTCGCCAGAGCTCGTTTATTTGAGTGAAGGGTATATCGACCGCACATGAAAATTAATGGCTAATTGCGAATGCTTAATAGTGAAGTGCTTAAGTATCTTAATCGTAATCATACTCTTAATCCTGATCTTTGTATGAGTGGCGAGGTTTAAGATTACGAGTCAGATTAAGAGTCGGGCATCGCTCTAACGCGTGGTCCAGATACGTAGGGACTGGAGAAAAAAGAGCTCGAGTGCTGCTGCTTGATTGAAATTTAATTCGAGAAGCCCAGCGCTCTTTTCAAGGACTTCAACCGCTCGATTTAGGGCGATGCTTGGGAGCTCACCGGGGTTGGCGGCCTCGATGTCACGAGCGTAGGCGACGGTTTCTTTTTCGATTTCACCGAAGAGTTGTTTGCGGAAACCTTTACTCATCCCGGCTTCCATAGCTTTCATTTCGTCTTCGTTGATATGCTCGGGCAAGCTGCCTTTGTGTGCTTTCCATGACTCAGTGGTCATGTTATTCAGAATACTTTGAAAGCGTGCATTGAGCCCGTAGGCACCGAGCATAATGTGGGGTATATTTTGCCGAGTTGGCCCATTGAGCAACATGCCGAGCCATTCACGATAGCCTCGAACCCAATTGGGCCAGTCTTCATGGGCGATGGTTTCAATGCCTGCAGGTATTCGAAAATTGAGGCAACGACTGCGAATGGTGTCGAGTAAATCGTAGGGGCGACTGGTCAGTAAAAAAAGTGTGGTGCCTTCAGGGGGTTCCTCGAGGGTTTTTAAGAAGGCGTTGGCGGATTGGGTGTTCATTCGATCCGCATCAAAGACGATCCCAACTTTGCGCCCTCCTTGATTGGACGACTTCTGCACGTCGATAACGAGACGTCGCATACTATTTTTCGGCCATTCACCACCGATGCGATCTGCTTCTGAACCAATCTTAATGATTCGGGCCTTGCCTGCAGGGCGTAGGACAAAGCAGTCAGGGTGCTCATATGGGTCGCGTGTCGTTTGCAATAGAACACTCGCGATGGCTCGGACGATTTCCTCTAAAAAGGCAGGGCTTTCACCGTGGAGTAGAATGCCATGGCCGAGCCGGTTTTGTGCCAAGGAGCGCTCTAGGACTTCGACCGCACGGCAGTCGCGAAGCGTTTCGGGGAGTGCCTGACGGAGCGTGAATGTGCTGTCTGGTGAGCTTTGCATGGATGATGAGTTAAGATTCAAAACTTTATGGCTTTGGGGCAAGTAGCAAGTCGCCTTCAGGTGAATTCATTACTTCATTGAGCAATAGGTCGGGGTTTCTGTAGGTGCCTTCACTTCATCACCTATGGCTGACAGCGACGTGGCTTTAGAATCGCCCTTGTCTATTGTCGGTTTCTCTGGTTACTTCTGCGTCGTGAGTGCCGATTTGCCAGAGCCGCCCTCAAAAGCGAATTTACCCTTATGGGGCATCGTTTGTTTGTGTTTAATGAGTGCTGCTGGCTTTTATATTTATAAAATTCGCGAGGTCGCGACAGCTGAAGGTGCGATGCGTATATTGGTTGTCGATGTCGACGTGGAAGATGTGCCGGCTGACGTCTTGCCTCATGCTGTTGATCACGCGACCGAGTTTAAGGATTCCTTGAAGCATTTGAAGTATGAAGCTGTTGCACCTGACTACCGTGAGACACCTGCTTCGCTAAAAGTGGTGGATGCCAAAGTGGCACCCGCTCAGAGGGAAACAATTAAAGTAGATGGTATTTTGGTTACCTCGAAAAAGCCGCCTGAGCCTGTGGGCGTTGTTGGAGATACGAATGTTGTGGAGCTATCAGAAGGCGCTTCAGTAGGTATGCGTGTGGATCGAGACTGGGAAGGTGTCGTGCTGGTTCCAGATTCGGTCAAAATGGCGCGAGCTTATTCGACTTCGGTTCGAATGGGACGCATTGAGGCGCACCCGATTGAAGGGGGACGCATTCGTGTATGGTCTCGAATAGAAAATCTCACCGCCCAGCCTATGCAAATCGAGACTGCATGTGAGTTCCGTTTCCTGCATCAACGAGCTACTTTGACCCCCTTCCGTTCACTGTGGATTCCCGCAGGCGGCGCCATCGATGTTGATTATATCTCTCCAACGAATCGTGTGAATGCTTACACGCTAATGGTTAAATAGATTACGCTTAATAAAATAGTTTTGATATGTATCTTAATGTCGTAACTATAGTTTCTAAATGCTCTTATTTATTGGTTTTATCATCATTGTCGGTGTGATTGCTTACATCGGTCACCTGCAAGCAAAGAAGCGCCGTGAGGCATTCGAACGCTTGGCAATGGAGTTGGGCTTTCGGTTTTATCCTCAGAAAGATTACAGCTTCGCGAAGCGCTACGGTTTTCTCGATCACATGGATGATGGGCATAAGCGCTATGCATTTAATCGGCTATTCGGCGAGACTGATGGCCAGCAGGCACATATTTTTGATTACCATTACGAAACCTATTCTCGTGATAGCAAAGGTAACCGCCGAACGCATCATCATTACTTTTCGATTTTCACGCTGAGTTTGCCTGCGGCTTTTGCAGAACTGAATATCGAGCGCGAAGGCTTTTTCTCCAAAATCGGCCAAGCTTTGGGTTTTGATGATATTGATTTTGAGTCACTGGAATTCTCGAAACGCTACAAAGTAAAATCTCGTGATAAGAAATTTGCCTACGATTTTTGTAATGCGCAGATGATCGATTATCTGCTTCAGCAACGAGATTTGATTATCGAAGTGGACGGTAATACACTTGCGCTGACATTTAAAGGAAAGCTATCGATCGAGGCGATTCGCCCGAACTTTGAACGCCTAAAGAAGATTCGATCGCTGATGCCGAATTACCTATTTAATAACTAAGCGTTTCTAATTAACGTCTATTCACGTTCATCCACGGTTCAATAAATCACCTGTAACTCCATAAATATTATGATCCCTACTATTATCGTTCTTGTTGTTCTCCTTGGCTTTCTGCTGATGTATTTGATCATGACTTACAATGGTTTGGTTGCGATTCGGAATCATATCCGGGATGCATGGGCCAATATTGATACGGAACTGAAGCGTCGTTATGACTTAATTCCAAATCTCGTCGAGACCGCGAAAGGTTACGCGAAGCATGAAAGCGAGACTTTGGAAAAAGTGATCGCACTTCGAAACCAATGTAAGGCGAATACTGGCTCACCTGCTGCACAAGCGACTACTGAGAAACTCTTAGTATCGAGCTTGAATGGTCTCTTTGCTTTGGCTGAAAACTATCCCGACCTTAAAGCCAATACGAACTTTCAGCAATTGCAGGAGGAGCTGGTCAATACCGAAGATCGAATCCAGTCCGCGCGACGCTTCTATAACGGTAATGTGCGTGATTATCGGAATAAGACTCAGAGTTTCCCGAGTAATATCGTGGCTGGTATGTTTGGCTTTCCGCCGGAAGCGGAAGAGTTCTTTGAAGTGGATCCAGTCGAACGGGAAGCGGTGCAGGTGAAGTTTTAGGAAACGCTGAAATACTGAAATGCTGAAATACTGAAACGCTGAAATACTGAAATACTTAAAATTACGCACGTCGCCTAGGGGACGGATACTTTTAGCTTTTCAGTGTTTCAGTATTTCAGCATTTGTTTAGGCGATGGCAAAATTTACTGTAGGACAACGCTGGATTAGTGAAACCGAGCCGGAGCTTGGGCTCGGTATATTGGAAGAGGTTTCGCGGCATCAAATGCGGCTGGTTTTTCCTGCGTCTAGCGAGGCACGCTTGTATGCGCCTGCGAGTGCGCCTGTGAAGCGTGTCGAGTTTCATGTTGGCGACACCATTCACTCTCAGAAAGGGGAGATGCTCACTGTTGAGGAAATCCGTGAAGACGGAGGTATTATTACTTACATTGGTAATGGTATTGAGGTTGTCGAGATGGACCTGGCCGATACGATCAGTTTCAGTAAGCCAGAGGACCGCCTGATTGGTGGGCAGATCGATCAATCGCATGCGTTTGCTCTACGCTATGAAACGATAGAGCGTCAAAGCCGTGCGCGGAAGTCGGCAGTGGCTGGTTTTGCTGGTGGGCGTATCGATTTGATTCCGCACCAACTCTACATCGCGGCGGAAGTGGCGAACCGCTATATGCCACGTGTGTTACTGGCGGATGAGGTCGGGCTCGGGAAGACAATTGAGGCGTGTTTAATCTTACACCGCTTGCATCTCACTGGGCGGGCTGAACGTATCTTGATCGTGTTGCCTGAGTCGCTGGTGCATCAGTGGTTCATAGAAATGCTGCGGCGTTTTAATCTGTGGTTTACCTTGCTCGATCATGAGCGTTGCGAGTCGATGACACTTGTGGAGCCTGATACCAACCCTTTCATGGAAGAGCAGTTGGTGATCTGTAGTATAAAGACTCTGCTGGAAAGTGAACGTTGGGCGCAGGCGGCGATCGATGCGAAGTGGGATATGTTGGTGGTCGATGAGGCGCACCACTTGGAATGGTCACCTGAGGTGGTGAGTCCCGAGTATCAGCTCGTTGAGTCATTGACGAAGAAAAGTCACGGTTTGCTCTTGCTGACTGCCACCCCAGAGCAGCTTGGAGCCGAAGGTCACTTTGCGCGCTTGCGACTGCTAGATCCAGAGCGTTATCCAGATCTTGAGACATTCAAGGAGGAGCAGAGTGAGTATTCGGAGGTGGCCGCGGTTGCTGATAAGCTGGTGAGTGGCAAGCAGCTCACTGCGGCAGACACGGCTTATTTGCGCGATGTTTTTGAAGAGTTCACCGATGCGGAATTTTCTGAGCATTTAAAGAACAAGCAGTCACTCTTGAACGATTTAGTGGATCGCCATGGCACAGGCCGTGTGATTTTTAGAAATACTCGCGATGCATTGAAGGGTTTTCCTGAGCGTAAGGGCTTGCCGACTCAGCTAATGGCACGTGCTAAGCTCTCAAAAGAGGAGCTCGATGCACGCTTGCTTAAAGAGTTTGATCTAGAGGCGACGACTGAAGGCGAGGGCGAGACTTTTGATTTTCGTAATGGCCCACGAATTAAATGGCTTGCAGAGCTGTTGCAGGAACTCGGTGAGCAGGAGAAAGTGCTCTTGATCTGTCGCACGCGCGATAAGGTGCAGGCGATCTACGATGCTTTACAGGAAGAGTTGAATGTCTCGGCTGCGCTTTTTCACGAGGATTTGACCTTGATGCAGCGTGACCGCAATGCCGCTTGGTTTGCTGAAGCGGATGGTGCGCGTATTTTGCTTTGTTCGGAGATTGGCAGTGAGGGACGTAATTTTCAGTTTGCGCACCATTTAGTTTTGTTTGATTTGCCGCTGAACCCGGAGCTATTGGAGCAGCGCGTCGGGCGCTTAGATCGTATCGGTCAGACGGAAACGATTAAGATTCATCTGCCGTATTTAGAGCATACGTGGACTGAGCTGCTTATGCGCTGGCACCATGAAGGTCTTGATGGAGTGGAGCATTCTTTGAAGGGTGGCTATGCCTATATGGCAGAGTTTGGGGATGCGGTGAAAAAGCTCGGCCCCGTGTATCATGGGGCCGATCCGAAGGTTTTAAAGCAGGCGGAGGTGTTGATTAAGGAAAGCCGTGCCTTTAGAGACAATTTAGAATCTAAACTCGGTCAAGGGCAGGACCGCTTGATCGCGCTTAATTCGTTTCGAGAGGAAGATTCTCGGGAGCTGGTGGAGCAAATCACCCAGCAAGATGCAGATCGCACTTTGGATGCGTTTATGAACCGAATCTTTGATCACTTTGGGGTGACGGTAGAAGATATTGATCAGCGCACGTTCCATCTGTCGCCAGGGCAGTTGTTTACCGATTCATTTCCGGGCCTCCCCGATGAGGGCACGGTCGTGACTTGTGATCGGGCTAGGGCGCTAGGGCGTGAAGATATTGGCTTTTTAACTTGGGATCACCCGATGGTGCGTGGTTCGATTGACCTGATGTTAAGCTCAGAGAAGGGCAACAGTTCAATCGTGGTTTGGAAGAATGCATCGATTGATTCTCCGCCTATATTGATCGAAGCCATTTACGTCTTAGAGAGTGTGGCGCCGTCGCGGTTGCATGTGGATCGCTTCCTTCCGCCGACTCCAGTTCGTGTAGTAGTGGATATGCAAGGGGAAGATAGCTCCGAAGAATTTTCGCATGCCTTGATCAATCAACACTGCGGCGACGAGGAGGCCTTTCGCTTGAAGCAAAACCCAGAACTTTTGAAGGCACTTGTGCCCGAAATGTTGAAGTCCGCTAAGGGTATCGCTCGCGAACAAAAATCAGTCTTATTGCAAAACGCGATGACTGAGGCGCATACGCATCTTGATGGCGAAGCCGAGCGCTTGAGAGAGTTGCGGAAGGTGAACCCGAATGTGCGTGAAGAGGAAATTAAAATCGCTGAAAACGTAATTGCTGATGTCACTCGTCACATCGCGAAGGCGCATCTGCGCTTAGATGCAGTGCGCTTGATTTTACGGGGTCCTGGCGGTTAATTAACCGTCTACCTTACCTTCGGATACCTTATAACTAGACTTAAATTTCAGCGTGCGTGAGTCGGTAGTGATCGCGAGTAGGATGGTCTTATTTTTCAGCGGGAGGACTTCGCAACGAATTGCGTTTGGTGTGGTGCCTTCTTTGTAGCTGATAGCTTTGCCGTGAAGCACACCGCCATTGGCTCCGAGTTCACCGACACTGTTGTCATTGAGTGGGAGCACGATACGACCTTTGTCGTTGCTGGACTTTTTCAATGGCACGACAATCGTGTATTCGCCGACAAGCTTGCCATTTTCTGGCTTTAAGCGAGTGACGAAAAGTTTTACCGATGCGATACCCACGCGGCACTTGGTATCTTCGATATCGAAAACGAGATCGTTCCATTCCACGAGATCCTGGACGTGGTCGATTTCGGTTGCTCGAGCGGCGGGGGTGAAGAGCCCGAGGCAAATCGCTAGCAGTGGGCAAAGCAAAAGTAGAGTGCGCATATGGTGTGACTTGTTTACGCAAAACACCAAATTGTCAAATCTCTTGGAGAAGGGCGTCTGCCGCTAATCGACCAGCAAGGCACTTTTGCATGACTGGTCGTAGCAAATTGTATCAGCCTCTCTGTATCTAATTCTCCGTGCTACGGTCCCGTATCAATGAGATTTCTTTCGGCGATGCTTTATTATTTGAGTCACAGCTTTGCGACGCTAGGATCCTCAGAAATCCACAGGGAAAAGTGGTTTCGCGCTTGAAACCTATCAATCTTGTTATTCCGTCACGGCAGATATAACGTTTATCAAATAACTCAACCTTTCCCCATGTGTTTACTTAAAAGAAGTCCAATAAAACCATTCCTTATCACTCTGCTGCTAAGTGGCCTCGCGGGACTTTCCCACGGTCAGAGCCTGCCATCCGCACCGGGAAAGAGTGTTGATTTCCTCCGTGATCCCGCTTGGGCGGTGGTCACAAATGCGACTCCCGAGTTCGGCTGGTTCTACCCGCAATCGGGAGGAATCCAGCAATCCTATCAAATACGCGTCGCCTCGCAACTCAATCTCCTTAAAGACGGAGCGGCGGATCAGTGGGATAGTGGGAAGGTTGAGTCGTCCAGTTCGATCAATGTCCCTTACGGTGGTAAGCCCTTGGCCATCAACCAGACATACTTTTGGCAGGTCAGAACATGGTCATCCGATGGTCTTGTTAGCTCGTTCAGTGAACCGCAGCAGTTCAACACAGGGGACTTCGACCGCTCGAAGCTCGAGTATCCTGGCCAGAGCCGGTGGATCGAACTGTCCGAAGATATCTGGGTTGCTGAGGATAAGCAAACCGCTGCCTTCACCTATATGGAGCCAGTCCGCTTCGTCGAGCCAAAGGCGGGCAGCTACTTTGTCGAATATGAGAAGTCCGTGATCGGGATTTTCGAATTCACCGCAACGGCTACGGAGGACGGCACGCAGATAACGCTCTTCCTTGGCGAGCGCAAAGAGGGCGATAACCTCGTAAACAAGAACCCGGGCAGATCAAACATCGGCTTCGAAAAGGTCGAGATGGCTCTAAAGAAAGGCACTCATCACTACATCGTGAAGCTGGGTGAGCGCAAACCCTCACACTATCTGCACAGCCAGGAACTCGCGCCTCACCTTCCTGAAGTGTTGCCGTTCCGTTTTGTCGAAATCAATGGGGAGGCTGGCAGCTACCATATTGCCAACCCTAAACAGGCCGGACTCTTCTACTATTTTGAGGACGATTCGTCGTCCTTCGAAACCTCGAATGAAACGCTCAAAAAGGTATGGGATCTGTGCAAATACACTCTGAAGGCGACTCCTTTCCTCGGCGTGTATGCGGATGGCAACCGTGAGCGTATGCCATACGAGGCGGATGCCTACATCCAGCAGATGGGGCACTACTCGGTCGATCGTGAGTATGCTATTGGGAAATACACCATCAATTTCCTTCTCAATCACGCATCCTGGCCGACCGAGTGGCAGATGCACACCGTCATGATGGCGTGGCAGGATTATCTCTACACCGGTGATGCCGGCCTGTTGGAGGCGCGCTACGATGACCTTCGCCGGAAGACCCTGATTGACTTGACCGAGACGAACCATCTCATCAGCACTCGCACGGGACTATTCACTCAGGAGCTTGCGGACAAGCTTTACTATCCAGGGCAGCTTGAGAAGTTCCGCGACATCGTCGACTGGCCGCAGGGCAAGCACTCCGAAGGCGCAGGCAAGTATGCGTTTAACATGGGCGTCCTGCCGACCGGAGAGACCGACGGCTATGTGTTCACGACTTACAATACAGTGGTCAACGCTTTCCACTATCACTCGTTGGAGCTGATGGAGAAGATCGCTGGAGTCCTCGGCAAATCTGATGAA
Source organism: uncultured Opitutia bacterium (assembly GCA_937136395.1). Lineage (GTDB taxonomy): Bacteria > Verrucomicrobiota > Verrucomicrobiia > Opitutales > Coraliomargaritaceae > JBPOFY01. Next base: position 74,424 of record CAKZOI010000035.1, read on the forward strand.
GAGACCTTCTTCAAGGAACGCGCCGCCATACACCTGAAGGCATTCAAAGAAACCTTCTATGTTCCTGAGACCGGACTGTTCCGCGATGGTGACGCCACCGACCACGTCAGCTTACACGCCAACATGTTCCCTCTGGCCTTCGGTATGGTGGAGTCAAAAGACGTTGAAAAAGTTGCTGAATTTATCAAGAGCCGTGGCATGCGCTGCAGTGTCTATGGCGCCCACTACTTACTCGATGCACTCTTCATCGCCGGTGAATCCGACTACGCGCTAGAGCTAATGACCGCCGAAACCAAGCGTAGCTGGATGAACATGCTGAAGGTGGGCTCGACGATGACCACCGAGGCTTGGGACGAGGACTATAAATACAACCTTACCTGGAACCATGCTTGGGGCTCCGCGCCCGCAAACAGTATTGCTCGCCGACTGGTTGGGATCACCCCCATCGAACCTGGGTTCGGGAAATTCCGGATCGCACCTCAGCCCGGATCACTCAAGCATTTCAGTTTAAAGCAGGAATGCATTCGCGGACCGATCGAAGTAGACCTGAAGAATGAGTCTGGGCAGTGGGATCTTAAGGTCGAGATCCCGGGCAATACTATCTCGGAACTCTGGATTCCCAAAGCCAAGGAAGCCGTCTCCGTCAATGGTTCCCCTGCAAAGATTATGCGAACCGACCGTTTTGCCCAGCAAGATTGGAATGTCATCCTGCTGGAACCCGGCAGCTATTCCGTGCTAGCCAAGTAGATCTGCCACCTCCTGGAGCGTGCCTGGGTTGAACGACCTCGGTGCGTTTCAGAAGGGCCCTGCCTGCCTTTAGTTATGAAGAAATAAAACAGTGAACCGACGTAAATTTATTTTTACAGCGGAAAGGCCAGGAAGCAAAAAAGTTGATGATTGCCGAGAGGACATCAGAGACTCCTGAAACTTACACCTTTAAGATCACTATTCAGAAAGCATAACCATGGTCTCATCTCAGAGCCTACACGCTGTGCGCAGCGGCCAGTATTGGACAAATAAAAAGGACCGTGAAACGGCCCTTTGTTAAATGGATCAAATCCTGGCTTTTAGTCGATTTGATTGAGTAGTTTCAAAATGTTGAGCGAGTGATCGCCGATGCTCTCGATATTGTTGAGGATATCGATGTAGAGCATTTCTGATTTGATGTTGCTAGGATCGCTCATACGGCGAACAGCTTCGCGACGCAACTTCTTGCGTGAGGCATCAATGGTATCCTCAAGCTGCATCGCTACTTCGATGTCAGCATGTGTCACTTTCTTGCCGAGGCATTGGATGTAAAAGCCCATAAACTGATCAACGGGGCCGCTGAAGTTGCGGATCGCTTCTTGTGTTTCGGCGGGGAGCACGCGCTGTTTGCGGTATTTGCGTTCAGCGAGTTTGACGAGGTCGAAGGTGTTGTCACAGATTTCTTCCAACTCGGAAATCACGCGCAACATGACAGTCACTTCGTTTAGGCGCTCGCGGCTGAGCTCTGAAGAGGTGCAGTAAATAAGGTATTGTGTGATGTCGAAAGCGAGCCGGTCACTGCGCTCCTCCATTGCCTTGAGTTCGACGATTCGGGCACCCATGTCCTCATTTGGACGCTCATAGACTTCATTGAAGCCTTTGAACATTTCACGGGTGAGTTCCGCCATGCTACGAATTTCACGCTCCGCTTCGGCGAGATTGATTTCGCCCGTTTGTGGGAGGTTGGGCGCTTGGTATTGGATATGTTCCTGTTCCTTTTCTGTGCTTATTTTTTCACCAACCATCTTGGTAGCAAGATAGGCGAGCTGATTGACGAATGGCACTTGCAGGCAGATGTTTGTCAGATTGAACATCGAGTGGAATAGCGCGAGGTGGTAGAGCGTGTGTGAAGGGTCATTGGCATCGCCTGGTGTGATCCAGTCGATGAGCGCTGCAAATGGGTAGAATAGGAAGATCATCCAGCAAACCCCGACCATATTAAACAGGAAGTGCGCGCGCGCCGCACGCTTGGCTTCGACACCAGCTGTCATTGCGGCAAGGTTTGCGGTAATCGTAGTGCCGACATTTTCGCCTATGACGATGGCGGCGGCGTCTTCGTAGCCAATCCAGCCCTTGGCGGCAAGTGTCAGAGTGATTGCGCCAGCGACCGAGGAGGATTGGACGAGGACGGTTAGCAGAACGCCGAATACAAAGAAAATCGCGACAGAGCCCATTCCGTGGCCTGTCCAATCGGCGAGGAAGGCGAACATATCTGGGTTCGATTTGACGTCGGGCACCGAGCCCTTGAGGAAACTAAGCCCTAAGAATAAGATGCCGAAGCCGATTAGGGCTTGTCCAGTATCACGCACTTTTGGAGTGCGAAAGAAAATCATCGCGACACCGATGCCGACGCACGGTAAGGCGATCGAGGTGAGGCTGAACTTGAAGCCTAGGAAGGCGACGATCCAGAAAGTCGTTGTGGTGCCGAGGTTGGCACCCATGATCATACCGATGGACTCACGTAAGGTGAGTAGCTTTGCATTTACAAAGCTCACGATCATGACCGTCGTGGCGCTTGAAGATTGGACCAGCGTGGTCATCAATGTGCCACTAACAATGCCAGACAGTCGATTACGTGTCATATTACTGACAAGTGCGCGGAGGCCTTCGCCTGATACTTTTTGAAGGCCTTCACTCATGATCTTCATTCCGTATAGGAATAGACCAAGGCTGCCAAAGATAGCGAAAAGTGTAGAAATCATAAGTGGGATCTAAGAGTTAGCTAGATCTCACAGCAAATGATACATGAGTGTGACGGCAATGATAAAAAGTGCCTAAGCGAGTGGCATATGCCGATAATTAGTGGAGCGAATTCAAGTTAAAATATGCTCTAGTTCTGGTGCTTTAGAATCGAGGACTTTATCGGCGGCTCCGACTAGGGGATAACGATATTCCTCTCCTTGGAAGTTGCGCATCACAATCGCTTCTTTGGTCACTTCTTTGACGTATTCTGGGTTGATCGGTATCTTACCCCCGCCCCCTGGGGCATCGATGACGAACTGTGGGATCGCATAGCCTGTCGTGTGGCCACGCAGCGCTTGCATAATTTCGATGCCTTTGCGGGGATCTGCGCGAAGGTGCGCACTGCCTGTAATGAGGTCGCACTGATACAGGTAGTAGGGGCGCACACGCATCATTAAGAGCCTGTGAATCAGCGACTTCATGACTTCAACGTCGTCGTTGACGTCTTTCAGTAGCACGGACTGGTTGCCAATCGGGACACCAGCGAAAGACAGGCGCTCGCAAGCCTCGCGGAGTTCGATAGAACACTCGTTCGGGGTGTTTACATGGATGCTAAGCCAGATCGGGCCGTGTTTTTTGAAGATTTCGCACAGTTCAGGTGTGATGCGCTGCGGTAGGAAGACGGGAATGCGCGAGCCAATGCGAATGAATTCGATGTGTGGGATTTTGCGCAGTTCGCCCAGTAAATAGTCTAGTTTTTTATCGGAGAGTAGCAGCGGATCGCCACCACTGAGGAGCACATCACGTATCTCTGGGTGATTACGGATATACTCGAGCCCGCTTTCAAATTCGGGATGAAAATTGTAGTCTTGAGCGTTGGAAACCAAGCGACTGCGTGTGCAGTAGCGGCAATAGGCGGCACAGCGGTCCGTGACGAGAAATAGCACGCGGTCGGGGTAGCGGTGCACGATGCCGTCCACTGGTTTGGTGTTTTCTTCACCTACCGGATCGAGCATCTCCTCGAGGGCAACTGTCATTTCCCCTGCACGCGGCACGACTTGTCTGCGGATTGGGTCGTTGGGGTCGTTTGGATCGATCAGATTGAAAAAGTAGGGTGTGATCGCAAGAGCCAGTTTGTCTTTTGCGAATAGGCAACCAGCGCGTTCATCGGCGCTGAGCTTTAGATGTTCTTCTAGCTGCTCAAGCTTAGTGATGCGATTTTTTAGCTGCCACTTCCAGTTATTCCAATCTGCTGCGGGCACGTCGGCCCAAAGGCCTTGGCCGCGCTGCCAGTTGTCGAGTGAGTCGTTTGGATACATTTTGAGAGGCCTTGAAAAGCGTATAGTCGATGAAAAGAGAAGTGATCAGCATTCGGTGCTTGAATCAAATGTGTATACATGTATTTATATACTTAAATATGTCAATGCAACAAGAGGCAATCGATTTAGACAGTCTGGCTAAACAGCTATGGGCGATCGGCGATCCCGTGCGCTTGCAAATTTTGCGAATGTTGCCTACAGAGCCAAGTTGTGAGAATGCCTGTAATGTCTCGACGATTGCGGAGCGAATCGGGCTCTCACAGCCAGCGGCTTCGCATCATTTACGGATTCTTCGACAAGCGGGCGTCATCACGAATGAGAAGAAATGTCGTGATATGATTTATTGGGTGCAAGTCGATGAAGCGAGTGCTGTGACTGAGGCGCTCAAGGCGCTTTTGCACGGTTCTGAGTGAGTCAGTCAATCGGTCGATTTGTGCGGATCAGGGAGTGTGAAATAATCTGAAAGCACTCCGATGTTGATCGCACCCGATTCAATCGTAGTTGTTAGATCATAAACCCCATCTATGTAGCGCTCGATACGGAAAGGGATCGGCATTCCATCGATGGATTGAAAGTCGCTAAATAAGACCCTCTCGGTCTGGTCTTCGGTTCGGTGTATTTCTGCAAAAGGATGCATTGTCGAGGGGTCGACTAGGATTTCGATTTCTTTTTTTTCGGCGTTTAGCATGAAGACTTGGAGATAGGTCTTGGAGTCATACTCGGTGGTTTCGATTGAATCGATATGACCATAACCTTGATGCGCGCTGATGATGGAGTCATAGAAGCGGCTTTGTTGTAACCATGGTTTAGCCTCTTTGCCTGTGAGAATCGTGATTTGATCCTCTTGGTTTACCGATCGAATGCGTTGCCAAACCTGCTCGCCGTTGACGCTGGTTGTGATCTCGATCGGGCCCTGATCCATTTTTAGACGCATGAGGTTTGGTCGCTTTTTTGTTAAAGTGAAATTGCGCGTATGTTCACCATCGGTTATTATGCCAGAAAGCCGAATCGATTGCGTGTGGTTAAAGATCGTTTCGTTGCAATTGACATGCAGGTATTGCTTCATGAAGTGAGCTGGGTCGCGCAATTCATTAATGGCTACATAAGGCGCTAATGTGCTGCCTACGGAGTGTTTCGATTCGGTAAAATAGAAAAATGTTGCACGCGTGGCTGATACCAGAATACCAACTGCCAAGATGCCCAAAATAACCAAGATGACTTTTTGCCCTTTCGTGGAGCCAAAAGGCGTCGATTTGTATTTTTTGGTCTTTGTATAGCGTGTTGCCATGAGAGCGGTAATGATTGTGTAAATGCATCGCTGTGGGCAATCGTAATTTTTGTATAAAAGAGAGTGATTCATCTACATCCTAGTAAATGTCCCATGCTTTTGATTTGCATGGCGCGTGGTTCTTGCTTTGCTCCTCGGCTAACATGGCTAAAACGACTCGAACTGGACTTATTGCATTTGAAGACGGAACTGTTTTCCGTGGCCGCGCTTTTGGCGCTGTAGCGACTAATGTGGGAGAAGCATGCTTCAATACCAGCATGACTGGATATCAGGAGATTCTGACGGATCCCTCCTATTTTTCGCAGATTGTTACCATGACTGCGGTGCAGATCGGTAACTATGGTATTTGCCCAGAAGACGTCGAATCTGATGGTCCAAAGGTAAAAGGCTTTATTGTCCGTGAAATGAGTCCAGTAGCTAGCAACTGGCGCAGTAATAAATCGATTCAAGACTATCTAGCAGAGGCTGGGATTCCTGGAATTGATGGTGTTGATACGCGAGCAATCACCAAGAAGTTACGAGTTTCAGGCGCGTTGAAAGCCTGCATTAGCACCGAGGACATTACTGAGGAAGAAGCAGTGAAACGTGCTCAAGAGTTTGGTGGCTTGGTTGGTGTTGATTTTGTGAAGGAAGTCACAGCTAAGGAAGCCTATCAGTGGGATCCTGAAATGAAGGAGTCGACTCCGTTTACTGTTGTCGGAACTGATTTAAATATCAATGCAAGCAAAGACCAGAAGCCTCGGTTTAAAGTCGCTGCGATGGATTTTGGCGGCAAATTCTCTATATATCGCAAGCTGCAGCACCATGGCTTTGACGTGCATGTGTTTCCAGCAACAGCGAGTGTCGATGATATCAAGGCAAGCAATCCGGACGCGGTTTTCCTCTCCAATGGGCCAGGCGATCCAGGTGCGGTCGATTATGCGCACAAGACCGTGAAATCGCTCATCGAAGATTATCCAACTTTTGGTATTTGTCTAGGTCATCAGATTATCACACATGCTTTAGGGGCAAAAACGTTCAAACTAAAGTTCGGCCACCGAGGTGGCAATCAGCCAGTTAAGAACTTAGAAACAGGCAAGGTCTCGATCACTGCGCAGAACCATGGTTTCGCTTCCACTCGTGAAGAGTTGGAAAAAGCGGGCGCGGTTGTGACTGAGGTCAATTTGAATGACGACACGGTTGAAGGGCTTCGCTTGAAGGACAAGCCTGTCTTCTCCGTGCAATACCACCCAGAGGCAGCTCCGGGTCCGAATGATGCCGATGCCCTGTTTGTGGATTTCTACAACATGGTCGCAGAGCACGCGGGCAAGTAAGTAAATTTGCTGATGGTCGATTTCTCCCAGCTGTTACTAGACAGTCTGAGGGGTGCGTCATTGTTGGTCGGTGAAATTGCAGGGGCGAATGCGTTCGATCGTCAGTTGTTGGCTGATATCAATCCCGAGGCGTTGCTCAACTTTGATCAGAAGCTGGGCCACTTATATGAGGATGCCTTGACGGTCTTGCTTGATGCGTCTGAGTCGGTTGAATTATTGGCAAGCAACTTGCAGATCATAAACGGGCAGAAGCAAACTCTTGGCGAATTGGACTATGTGTTGGTCGACAAGCGCCCTGGGCAATCGATACATCTCGAACTCGCGGTTAAGTTCTACTTGGCAGTTGAAGTGGAAGGGGAGTGGCAATTCCCGGGGCCGGACCCTCGGGATAACTGGCAGCGAAAGTTGGATCGTATGTGCTCGCATCAATTGCGGTTGAGTCAAACTCCTGAGGCGCGTGCAGTGCTGAAGGAGCGCTTCGGCATCGATTCGATTGAGGTGAGGCAATTAGTGTATGGCTGTTTGTTTTATCCTATGTCAGCTGAGGAGTGTCCGCAACCTGCGGGAGTTGCAGTGGATTGCAGTAAGGGTCGTTGGCTCTATGTGAGTGAATGGGATATGGCTTTTCCAGAAGTCGAAACGGTGCAGTTCATTTCCAAGCCGCTTTGGCCCGTCGAGATTATTGATGAGGTTCGGAAGGGGTTGGAGACGGTAGCAGTTGGCGAGTTGATGCAGTCCGCTCAAATACGATGTGTGATGTTTGTATTCGAGGATAGTGATATGCGCTGGTTCTTGGTTCCCGATGGTTGGCGCCCTGGTGCTTCCTAATCTAAGAATGAGGCGAAACGCATCTGGTTTGCCGACCTGGATTCGAGTATGAAAATATGGATTCTTCGCGACAAATATGCACGATCTGACCTATTTTAACGCGCCGTGAAGGATTTCGACAGGGTGTTTCGCTTCTTTGAGCGTGCCGTCTTTGATTTGGTGTCTGCAACTGGTTCCCGTTGCTGCAATCAATGTATCCGTTTTTTCACTACGTATTGTTGGAAAGAGGACCAGCTCGCCAATTTGCATGGAGATATCGTAATGCTCTTTTTCGTAGCCAAAGGATCCCGCCATGCCGCAGCAGCCGCTGGGGATTTCTTGAACGGTATAGTGCTTGGGCAGGCTGAGGGCAAGTCGGCTGCCGGTCGAGCCGCAAAGTGCTTTTTGGAAACAGTGTGCGTGTAGGCGAATGTGCTTTGCCTCCTCGGTGAAGGAACGTTCGTTGATGCGTTCGGCTTTGGCTTCGTTGGCAATGAAGTCGTCAATTAGGTAGCTGTTGGATGCGAGGGCATGAGCTTCTTCTTTAAGCTCCGTTTGGGCAAGATCGATGGCTTCATCTTTAAAGGTCAAGATGCCGGCGGGTTCGATGCCGATCAGTGGCGTTTGGTGGGAGACGATGTCTTTCAGGCTTTGGATGTTTTGGTTGATGCGTTGCTTGGCGTCCCTAATCAGCCCTTTGGATAGCTGTGAGCGGCCACTGTCGACATGCTTTGGAATGCGGACTCCGTAGCCAAGTTGTTCCAGTAGTTCGACGGCTTTTATCCCAAGGTGGGCATCGTTGTAATTGGTATACTCATCATTGAAGAGCCAAACGGAGCCGACTGTGCCGGCGTTCGTATGTGGTGTATGCGCTTGGAACCATTGAGCAAATGTTTGCCTAGAGAGCAGAGGAATGCTGCGATCCGGGTGAAAGCCGACACTACGATTCAGTATCTTTCGCATCGGCTTGGTTTTGAATGCGTAGTTCCACAACCTTGGTGCATAGGATGCGATCTTCTGGCTGTAGACAAAGTTGGCGATAAGCTTGGTGCGCAGTGGTATGCCATTGCCATCAAAGTAATGCTGAGTGAACTCCGCTTTCAGCTTCGCCATGTCGACAGTGGAGGGGCACTCCTTTTTACAGCCCTTGCATGAGAGGCAAAGGTCCAAGACCTCTTTGACATCCGGGTTGTTGAACAACTCGACGGCGTTTTTAGGGCCGGAGCTAAAGGCTTGGCGAAGCATGTTGGCCCGTGCGCGCGTGGTGTCCTTCTCATTGCGAGTCGCCATGTAGCTCGGGCACATCGTGCCACCGCTCAATTGGGTTTTGCGACAGTCCCCGGAACCGTTGCACATTTCGGCGGCACCGAGCATTCCGTTGGTTGAGGACCAGTCGAACACGGTCTCAAATTGGGGGGTGGTCGTCTTTGGATTAAAACGCAGCGACGTATTCATCGGCGGGGTGTCGACGATCTTGTTTGGATTAAAGATGTTGGCAGGGTCCCAAGTTTGTTTGACGCGTTCGATGAGTGCGTAGTTGTTCGCGCCGATCATTTGCTTGAGGAATTCGCCCCGCAATCGACCGTCACCATGTTCGCCCGACAAGGAGCCCCGATATTGCTTCACTAATTCGGCAATGCATTGTGCGACTTCTCTAAACAGTTGGTGGCCTTCGGTTGTTTTTAAATTGATGATCGGACGCAGGTGAATCTCTCCCGATCCGGCATGTGCGTAGTGCACACAATCGAGGTTGAAGCGCTCGTTGAGTTGGCGGTTGAACTCGGCGATGTATTCTGGGAGGTCGTCGATCCGCACCGCCGTGTCCTCAACCACCGGCACCGGTTTGGCATCGTCGGGCATGTTGGAAAGTAAGCCGAGGCCGGCTTTGCGCAGATCCCAGATTTTATTGGAGTCGTCACCAAAGAGCACGGGATAGGCGTAGCCGAGCTTTGCGGCCTCCATCTCTGCCTGCATGCGATTCGTCATTTGAGTCACTGCAGCTTCGGACTCGCCGCGAATTTCGGTGACCAGCACAGCGCCGGGGGAGCCTTCGATAAAGAAACGGTTTGCGCGGTGCTCTATACTACGCTCGGTGCATGCGAGTAGGTAGTGGTCGATGAGCTCTGACGCAAAACAGTCGTGGCGAACGGCAATCTGTGCGGCTCGTAGGGCTTCATCGATAGTATGGAAGTGGGCACACTGAACGCCGCTGACAGGTGGTGGCGGAGGCTCGCAGTGTAGCTTTATTTCAGTGACGAAGCAGAGGGTGCCCTCGCTGCCGGCGATCAGTTTCCCGAAGTTGAAACATTTGTCAGAGTCGGGGTCGATCGCTTCAGCATCCATGAGCAGGTCGAGCGCGTAGCCCGTATTGCGACGCGGAATGTCAGGATGAGGAAACTCTGCTCGGATTTCGTCACGGGTCTCGGGGTCCTTCAGCATGTCGCGGATGTCGCGATAGAGTTGTGTCTCCAAGGAATCAGGGCCGTTACATTTAGCATCGAACTCAGCCTTGCTCAACGAACCGAAGACAACGGTCGAGCCGTCGGAGAGAAGTGCCGTCACTTCGAGGACGTGGTCGCGAGTGCTGCCATATTTAATCGAATTCGAACCGCAGGAATTGTTGCCGAGCATACCGCCCATCATGGCACGGTTTTGGGTCGAGGTTTCAGGGCCAAAGAACAGTCCATGTGGGGTAAGTGCCATGTTGAGTTCGTTGCGTATGACGCCCGGTTCTACGCGCACCCAATGTTCATCGGTATTGATTTCTAGGATACGTGTGAACGTTCTTGAAACATCGACCACGATGCCAGAGCCCACGACTTGCCCTGCAAGCGAGGTGCCCGCGGTGCGAGGGATGAGCCCGATCTTATGCTCGCGGGCAAATGAAATGAGTGTGCGGAGATCGTCGACGTCTTTTGGAAATGCGACAGCGAGCGGCATTTCCTGGTATGCCGAGGCGTCGGTGGCGTATATGCGACGCATCGCATCGCTATCATGTAGCTCGCCATGGAGTGATACTTTTAATTTATATAGATGGGTGCTGGTCACTTGGCGTAGTTTAAAGTCTTAGATTGCTACGCTATACTTTTAGTAGTATTGTGGTGAAGCAAATGTAATGAGAAAGTGGTGGAAATTTTTTGGAGTATTGGGACTGCTAGTCGTCTTATTTTTTCTACTAACCCCTAAAGTCGGAAGGCTTGGGCATTCTGACCGTATAGCCACTACACAGTCGAATATTAGGTTTGCGGCGATATCTATTCTTAATTGGACGACTAGTGTTGGCCGAATTAAGCACCTTGAAGATCTGTCTTACTTGCCTGAAGGATGGATGCCGTATATGCATTGTCGTTATTTTGACTCAGAGTCTAATCGTGGTTATGACTGGTTATATTTCGGAGGGTCGATGACTGGTGAGTATCCGTCGAATAAGTATATTCTATTGGCTGCTCCCGTTACTTTTGAAACTCAGACCTACAAAGAATATTTTGGCTCTGAGACCTGTCGCGTGGTTGCATATGCTGACGGGTCAGCAGGTATGATGAGCGAAGAAGAGTTTTGGAAACGAGTTCGTCTCCAAGAGCGGGGGATTTTCGAGGAGGTGATTGATGAAAAGTAAATTTATATGGTTGGGGCTATTTTTTCTGACCGTTGGGGTTATATTCGTTATGGTTTTCCTTCCTTCATTACTGGTCGATCGTTCTGTGGCTTACAAAGCGGGTGCCTCTACCCAAGCTAGACAAGTTGTGTTAGCATTGATGACTTACTCAATTTCTGGCGAAGTGCGTCCCTTTCCTGATTTTCTTTATGAGTTGGAAATGTCAGGGTTTGATAATGATTACCTTGGTTATAAAGATCCAGAATCAGGAAATAGCTACGATTGGTTATATTATGGACGTGGGGTTACTCCCGACCAGGAGACTCTCGATTCTGAGTTTATTCTGATTGCAGCTCCGACTTTATTTAACAATAAAGGGCAGTATCCTAAAGGACCGGAGACGATGGCTAGAGTGGTTGCTTATGTTGGCGGTAATACCGCTGTTATTTCCGAGAATGACTTTATCACTCAAATTAAGAAACAGCGTAAATAACACTGTAAATCGTCGGGCTGCTTAAGTTTTTTTGATCACGTTTCCGTTTTTGTATTCATGTTACTCTCAACCCATTCCATGAAGATCTTCGACGAAGCATCTGCCGAACGAATCGGGTATCCTCCCGCAGCTTCGACTCGCTCTGCTTCTTCTGGTTCGAATGTTCGAACTAGGATTTTTGGTTTTTCGTCTCGTAAGTATCTCAGAGCGATTTGAGCGTCTCGAGTGCGTCGCATTGAGCAAATAATGATGCGTGCCTGCTTCGCATGTGTGGCTTCGAGTGTCTGTTCGTCAGAGCCGTCGGCTTGGATACAGGGGATCTCTTGCTTGATCAATTGCCGAATGATTGCTGCGTCGTCGTCGACAACCACTATCGGGATGTTGTGTTCTTGTAAGGTTTTAATGGTGCGTGCGCCTGCTCGTCCGTAACCCAATAGCACCGCGTGATCTGACATTTCTTCGCAGCCAGATTCGCCACGGCGATAGCGAGGGTGGAGCTTCATTAAAGACCATGAGACTTTGTCTCGAGAAATGAATGGCGTGAGTGTCATCGTGCTCACTGTGATGATTGCTATCAGTGAAAAGAGCTCCTCGGAGATTTGCCCCGATGCGACGCCGGTCAATGCTAGCATGAGTGAGAATTCACTCGTCTGCGATAGCATTACACCCGTTTCAATCGACGCTCTCGTCGAATAGCCGACGGCCTCTACAATGATAGAGACCAAGGTCACCGTGACAGCGATGAGCACGATAATGAATATCAGGCTGTGCCACAACATTTCAGTTGGTGGCATTGTGAGCACAGATCCTATGCTTATGAAAAAGAGGGCGAGGAAAAAGCCCGAGAGCGATCCGAGCATACCACGGACTAAGCCATTCATCGGGAACGCGGACAATGAGAATCCAGCGAGGAAGGCACCCACAAGGAAGGGGAGCTGTAAGAGATACGCCATGCCTGAAAATGCAAAGAGCATGCCGAGTGCACCCAGCATGAGTTCTTCGTCATCTAGCTTTAGGCGCTTTGTTACCCACGGAATGAGCCATTTGTGGGCGGCGATGGCGAGAAAACCCAGTGCGATTGCATTGGCGACTCCATGGATACTTGCGAGCAAGCCGTCGGGGGATTTGAGCAGTGCGACCATCAGCAAAATGATAAACACATCTTGCATCAACAGCACGCCCAGCACGAGCCGCCCGAAGGGTTCAAACATTTGCCTGCGGCGTTGTAGGTGGCGCACCACGACGAGTGTTGAGCTTGCGGAGAGTGAGCATCCTAGATAGAGAGCAGTCGTCCAGTCGTAGTCGAGGAAGCGTGCAGTGAATACGCCTGCTGCTCCGAGTGTGATGAATTGCGTGATCGCAACGATTAAGATTGGTTTTGTGCGGCCGAGCATACGACGCGGACTGAGGTCGACGCCTGCAGTGAAAACCAAGACCGCGAGTCCGATCTCAATCATTTCGCGCACTAGATCATCGTTAGCCTCGATGCCCAAGTGGTTTCCAATCGCGCGTAGGCAGACTCCTGAAAGCATTAACAATGGAATCGGCGGCAGGTGAAAAAGCTTAGCTGCACCAAACGCAATCGCTGCGGCGATCAAAAGAACGGCGAACACGGTCATGACGAGATCACCCCTTTCTCGCTTAGTAATTGGCGTTGTTCGACGATGCCATCCACCGCTGGCATGATTAAGTAGCTCGTGTCTAGGTCGAGTAGATCATTCACTACGGAGATATCAAAGGCATGAATGGCGCAGCGCACGCCTGCAGATCGGCAACGGTAAGCGAGCAAATGGTTCGTATCTTCGATTTGTAGCGCGGAAATGACTAACTTGGCATCACGTAAGCCAATTTCTTCAACGACGGATTGGTATTCCACATTGCCGATTAATTTTTCTGCAGGATCGAGACCTTCGAGTTTATTGGGGTCGGTATCGATCGCTAGGACATGTTCGCCGCGTGCAGTCATCGCATTGACGATGTTGCGCCCTAGTGCATTCATGCCAACCACGATGATGTGGTTTCTTAAAATCTTGGATACTTCTTGGTCGGGCTGTTGTTTGTCTTTTACAATTTTTAGTAGTCCCCAGCTTTTCATTTTTTTATGTAGGCCTTCGCTATAAATGATCAGATATGAGGACAGTGCGATCGTGAGAATGCCGACAAGGCCACCGAGTGCTACAATAGTGCTGTTGATCAGTCCGGTCGCTGCGCCCAGTGCCAGTAGAATGAAGGCAAACTCGCTGACTTGACCGGTCGCTACTGACGATTGGAACGCGGTGTATTCGCTGAACTTCATACGGGCTAGGATCGTGTAGACGATCAAAGGCTTTGCCAGTAGCACAAAGAGGCTAAGTCCGACCGCCGCTGGCCAGATTGTCGCCATTTCACCGAATTCCATTTTAATGCCGAGTGTGACGAGGAAGATTGCGATGAAGAAAGTCATGAGCGGATGCAGGCGCCGATGGAGGTCTTCATGTATCGGAAGTTGGGCAATGGCGATCCCCGCAAGGAAGGCGCCGATCTCGACCGACAGATGGAATTGATGTGCGAGGAGCACGACTAAGAAGCACCAGCAAAGTGCCCAGATGAAGACCGTGTCTGGCGAACGCGATGCCCATGCGAAGGGCTTCGGTAGCACGTATCTTGAGGCCGCGAGGGAAACGATCAGTAAGACTGCCATGCCACCAAACGCGAAGGCTAGGTTTTTAGCGAGCTGCACTAGTTCAATTGATTCACCGTCCCCGAGGCCGCTCAAGATCGTTAGACAGACGATGACGACAATGTCTTGCGCCAAAAAGAGCGAGATCGCAATTCGCCCATAGAGTCGATTCGTGGCACCTTTTTGATCCAAAAGCTTGATGACCACAACCGTGCTGCTGAAGGTGACGGTAGCTCCCAAGAAAACGGATTCGATGACTCCGAAGCCCATCAGCTTTGCTACGGCAAAGCCGCCGACCGCAGTTAATAGCACCTGCAAGCCTCCTAAAATTAGCGCTACCTTGCCGAGATCTTTGATTTTTTGTAGGCTTAATTCGATGCCGACTAGAAAGAGAAGTAGAGCGATTCCGAGCTCAGAGATGACTTCCAGAGAATGGTCTAGTTCGACCAGTCCGACTCCAGGTCCTAGCACCATGCCGGCTAGAATGTAGCTCACAATTGACGGCATCTTGACTAGCTTTCCAAGGAAAGCGAAGCCTGCCGCCGTAATGACGATGAATCCAAGGTTGAGAAGTAGGTGTAGGTCGGGTGTCGGCATTGCTCTCTGCTAGGGCGTGTCGATGATTAATTCAGCAGGTATCGCGCCGCGCGTAAACGGAAATGATTAAAGTCTTGTGATCTTTTGAGATCCGTGGGGGCTTCATTCATGAAGGCCACCGAGGAAGAGTCTTGCACGCTGCGGCCTTCATAAATGAAGCCCCTACGCTCAATAGCTTTCACGAACCAGCCCCATCAGAAACTCGCGGTTGCCGTCGGTGCCTTTGATCGGGGAATCCATGGTGCCGATCAACTGTGCGCCCGGCAGTTCTTTGAGTGCGAAGGCCTGAATGCTTTTAAGCACTCGCTCGTGGATTGCGTTATCGCGGATGATTCCACGACCGGCGTCCACTTCGTGCTTTTGTGCCTCAAATTGCGGCTTAACAAGTGCTACGAGGCGCCCGCCTGGAGCCATGAACTGCCACATGGCGGGCAGGACCTTCGTGAGTGAGATAAAGGAAACGTCGGTAACGATAATCGGGTAGTCCTCGCGTGGGAGATCGCCTGGCTTTAAATGGCGAGCGTTGGTTTTTTCGATGTTGGTAACGCGCTCGTCTTGGATGAGTTTATTGTGCATTTGCGCACGACCGACATCCACACAAGTGGCGCTGATGGCTCCGCGTTGTAAGCAGCAGTCGGTAAAGCCGCCAGTGGAGGCGCCGATGTCGAGTATTGGCAAACCTTCAACTGAAATGTCGAATCGATCTAAAAAGCCCTCGAGCTTTTCGCCACCGCGACTCACGAATCTGGGGGGCGATTCTACATCGACAGCGCTATCGATCGGGAGACTGCGTCCGGGTTTGTCGAGCCGCTCGGTGCCGAGCTTTACTTTACCAGCAAGGATGAGCGCCTTAGCCCGTGAACGTGTGTCAGCGAGGCCGTTGGCAACCAGTAATTCATCTAGGCGGATTTTCTTAACGGAAGCCATCTATGAGAGTTCTGGATCAGGATTAGTGCGTTGAACGACATCGATGTCACTAGAGCGGATATGTAGGTCGCGCTGAGGGAAGGGTATTTCGATATTATGTTCCTTAAATAGATCCCAAACTTTTAAAAGCACTTCGCTGCGCACGCTGCCGACACCATTTGACGGGTCCGCGATCCACATGCGTAGCTCCAAATCCACTGAGCTATCTCCAAAACCAAGTAGTTGGCAGGCGGGAGGTGGGCTATTTAGCACTCGACTAGTGCCTTGGGCGGCGTCGAGGACGAGTTGAATGCATTGATGCGGATCTGCGTTGTAAGAGACGCCGATAGGCACGCGCACACGCACTAGATTATCCGTGAAGGACCAATTGATCACTCGTTGAGTGATTAAATCTTCATTTGGGATCAAGTGCTCAGTGCCATCGCGAGTGATAACTGAGGCGTAGCGTGCGCGTAAATTATTAATCCATCCATAGGTGCCATCAATTTCGATTACATCGCCTGGTTTGATCGAATTATCCATGAGCAGAATGATTCCGCTGACGAAATTCGACACCACTTTTTGCAGGCCGAAACCCAGACCGATGCCGATCGCACCACCGAGAAAGGCAAATGCTGAAAGGTCGATGCCGATCGATCCGATCGCAGTGACGACGGCAACCGTTATCAGTATAATGCGGACGATCTTCGAAATCAGCACTTTTAGGGATCCACTCAATCGAGGGATCCGTTCTATTTGCGTTTCAGCGATTCGAGCAACCGCTAGACCAACCCACAAGGTCAATGCGAATGCGATAATGCCAGCGAGAATTTTCCATGCCGAGATGGTCAGATCGCCCATCGTGAAGTGCATTTCATCCAGCAAGGTGATGCTGTCTTTGACTAGATCGAGACCGAAGAGACCTGTGAGCAGGTATGCAATCGCCGCGACCGATTGTGCCCAAAAGCGCTCTCGAAGGAGGCTTGTCAGTAGGCCAATGGCAATCCAGGTGGCACCCAGGTAGGTGAAAAATCGCAGGATTGGGGTGTCTATGCCGATAATGAGCGAGAGTAACAAATAGACGGGCAATAGGGTGAGCCACTGTGCGACAAAAGCGGAGTTCGTTTGCAGCCAAAGCTTGGGCGTGAAATTGTCCCGTTCTTCAGGCCTATTTTTCTTGCCGAAAAGACGTCGATAAAGACTAAGCAAAAGCAACACGATGAGGACTTGCCACAAGTCACCGATCTTAAAGCCACCTTCAGGAGCCAGTAGATCGCCCCAATTTTCCATAAATTCCATGGTGCTTAGTAAGTCGCGATAATTCGATGTCGCAATCTTTTTGCATATTTACAAATAGTCCTCATATTGACGCGAATGCGCCATATCATTCTACCTATTGTTATTATTGCCTGTGTCTCTAGTCACACATCTGCTCAAAACCGGATCGGGACTGGAGAGGTTGATAAGCTATATAAGTCGACCTGTGCTAGTTGTCATGGTGAGGACCTTAAAGGTGGATTGGGCGGTTCATTACTGACGATCGATACATGGAAGCAGGTCGGTAAGACCACGAGTTTTTTGGACTATGTTAAAGAGGGTAACCTAGAGATGGGTATGCCAGCATTTGGAGGCGCTTTGTCCGACCCGCAAATTCGGTCGCTCGAAATCTATATTGATGAAATGCGCCAAAGCGCCGCCCGTGATGGTGCCACTTTGGTTGAGGCGCACGATGGAGTGTATTCGGCAGGTGGATACCAGTTTACGGTAGAGACGATTGTTGCTGAAACAAACAAGCCATGGTCGATTGCGTTTTTGCTCGATGGTAACGCGCTCGTTGCCGATCGTGATGGGGACTTACAGGTTTTGAAGGATGGCCAGTTGTCAAAACCAATAGCAAATACACCAGAGGTCTGGGCGAGAGGGCAGGGTGGCTTGCTCGAAGTCGCGCTGCATCCAGAGTATGCGAAGAATGGTTGGGTCTATCTATCCTTTTCCGAAAGTGGCGGTAAAGTGGCTGGAAAAGTCGCGGGTATGACAAAGGTCGTTCGCGGACGTATCGTCAATCATGAATGGACTGATCAAGAAGTGTTGTTTGAAACGCCACTTAAGTTCCATCGCTCCTCTGGGGCGCATTTTGGTTCACGTTTTGTCTTCAAAGATGGCTATCTCTTTTTTGGTATTGGCGACCGTGGTGCCCAAGATATGGCGCAAGATCTCAACGCTCCGAATGGCAAGATTCATCGTATTCACGACGATGGGCGAGTGCCGAAGGATAACCCGTTTGTAGATGTCCCAAATGCCTATCCGACAATTTGGACCTACGGAAATCGCAATCCGCAAGGCTTAGACCTGCATCCTGCCACTGGTGAACTTTGGGAGTCCGAGCACGGTCCCCGCGGTGGTGATGAGATCAATGTCATCGAGCGTGAGAACAATTACGGTTGGCCGGTCATCACCTACGGTATGAACTATAATGGCAAGCCGATCACGGCGATTACTGAGAAGGAGGGTATGGAGCAACCGAAGCATTATTGGACGCCTTCGATCGCTGTTTGTGGCATCGACTTTTACGAGGGTGACGTTTTCTCAGACTGGCAAAATGACTTACTCGTAGCTGGGTTGGCTTCTCAGGAGTTACACCGTTTGGAGGTAGAAGATGGCAAGGTCTTAAGCGATCAGATCATTCTGCATGGTATCGGTCGTATACGTGACGTGGCAAGTGGACCTGATGGGTTCATCTATCTCTTGCTTGATCGCCCTGGGAAAATAGTGCGCTTAGTCCCAGTTCAATAGATCGATTGTTATTAATATGCATTTGCGAGCGACGGTTGCGTTCGATGCGGAGTCACTGTTGCGGGCGCAAGCCTTGGCGGATCGTTTTGATGTGCCCTGCTTAGATGCGCGGCATTTAGATACCTTGAAGCCACGTGCGATCCATCGATTGGTTGCCGATAATGTTGATGAATTAGAGCAAGATGGCGTCTTCGTGTGCGCTCAAGATGGTGTGCGACTATTGTCCGGTGGCGATCAGGACGGACTGATGATTCAAGCGGATTTCGTAGGTGCCACGGTATCGTATCGACGCGAAAAAGGAGGTGGGCGTCGCCAAATGATCGCCAAAGCGATGGGACTGAAGTCTGGAGTTTTTCCGCATGTTTTGGACGCCACTGCAGGCCTGGGAGGCGATGCATTTGTTCTCGCGAGCCTTGGATGTCGACTTACTTTGCTGGAACGTTCACCAATTGTCCGTGCACTTTTGGCAGAGGGCTTAAGCCATGGCTTAAGGGTCGCAGAAGAGACGGACCCTGAGCTTTCGAAGATTCTTAGCGCGATGTCGTTACACGAAGCCGATGCGTCGACACATCTTGACCAACTTGAAGGAGCCGCCTGCCCTGATGTCGTATATCTCGATCCCATGTTTCCAGAACGCTCTAAAAGCGCACTCGTAAAAAAGGAGATGCGGGTATTCCACCGTCTCGTTGGCGAAGATGCCGACGCCGGTGCCTTATTGCCCTTGGCATTGAGTAAAGCTCGCTATCGTGTGGTAGTGAAACGGCCTCGATTGGCGCCCTTTTTAAACGAAACGAAGCCCAGCCATAGTTTAACGGGTAAGCGTAATCGTTTTGATGTCTACGTTCTGAAGGGCATGCCTGACAGGCTCGGCTAAGTCGACTTTATCATGCGCGTCATTCGTGACTGTGGCGTCTACACTTGAACATTGCTTAACAATAAATTTTTCCAGATTTTGGAGGGACGTCCATTCCGTCACTTTTTTCGGCGCTGCTGTTGACCTTCTCACGTTTTTGCTTGGGATGCTGCATATGGAACCAAATTTTACAAAACTAGCTGGTGTGTTGACCGCGTTCTCTACCAATTTGCAAAAAGGTGAGCGGGTGCTGATTGATGCCTTCGATATCCCAGAAGCGATGGTTGTGGCACTTGTGCGTGCGGCTCGCGACCGGGGCGCAATTCCATTTGTGAATATTCAGCGTGCTCGTGTGAGCCGTGAGCTAGTCAACGATATAGATGCTGATCAGTTTGAGACGCAGGCCACTTGGGAGCTCGCGCGTATGCAGAAGATGGATGCCTATATCGCGGTGCGCGGTTCAGATAATATTTTTGAGATGTCCGACGTTGACCCTGTTAAAGTGAGCCGTGTGATGCGGGCGATGAAGGAAGTGCTCGATTACCGTGTAAACAAAACCAAGTGGGTGATCTTACGTTGGCCGACGCCTGCGATGGCACAGCAAGCAATGATGAGCACCGAAAGCTTTGAAGACTTTTTCTTTCGAGTATGCACGCAGGACTACGCTCGTATGACTGAAGGTATGCAAGCTCTTGAAGACTTGATGTCGCAGACAGATCGAGTAGAACTCAAGGGGCCGAAGACCGATCTGCGTTTTTCGATCAAAGGCATCGGAGCGGTTGCCTGCGGTGGTAAGCATAACATCCCCGACGGTGAGGTGTTTTCTTGCCCAGTTCGTGACTCTGTCGAAGGTGAGATCACCTACAACGCACCGACGATCTACCAAGGCGTTTCTTTCGATAATATCCATCTCAAGTTTGAGAAAGGGAAGATTGTTCACGCCGAGAGTTCCAACACAAAACGTTTGAACGAGATCCTTAATTCCGACGAGGGGGCACGCTTTATCGGTGAGTTTGCAATTGGCTTTAACCCACATGTGCTCGAGCCGATGCGCGATATACTATTCGACGAGAAAATCGCGGGTTCTTTCCACTTCACACCCGGGCAAGCTTATGAGGAAGCCGACAATGGTAACCGTTCTCAAGTCCATTGGGACATGGTGCAGATCCAGCGCCCTGAATATGGCGGCGGTGAAGTCTGGTTTGATGGTGAGTTGATCCGCAAGGATGGCCTCTTCGTAAAGGAATCACTTAAGAAATTGAATCCTGACTACTTGCTCGGTGGTGAGTAAGCCTCAGAGTCTAACGAATCACCCAAAACTGGGCGTGTATGTTCACGTTCCCTTCTGTGCATCGACTTGTGATTTCTGTGCCTTTTATCAAGAAAAACCACGACGTGGCGACCTTGACCGTTACCTCATGGGCATGGATGCCGAGTTTGCGCTATTACCGCAGGACCGGCGAGTGGACACTGTTTTCTGGGGTGGTGGCACGCCAGGTTTACTCGCTGCGAAAGACTTGGAGCGACTGGGTCAATCCATGCTCGAGCATTTAGTCGAGCCGCCAAAAGAGTGGACGATAGAGATGGCTCCCTCCACTGTGAAGGAGGACAAGCTCGAAGTTCTCAAGGAGCTCGGTGTGACACGTGTTTCGATGGGTGTGCAAAGTTTTGATGCAGACTTATTGGAGTCCCTAGGGCGCTTGCACCGGCCGAATCAAATCTACACAGCATGGGAGCGCTTGAAGGCCGCAGACTTTCCGCAGACCAATCTCGACCTTATGTTCGCGATTCCTAATCAATCATTGGAGCAGTGGGAAGCCGCTATTTATGAAGCCGCCCGTTTAGGCCCCACGCATTTGTCGACTTACTGCCTCACCTTCGAAGAAGATACCGCTCTCTATGTAAAACTCTCCGAGGGTAAAGTCTCGATCGATGAAGAGCGCGAGCGACGCTTTTATGAACGCGGTTGGGAGTTATTAGCCGAGCTCGGCTACGCACAATATGAAGTCTCCAATTTTTCAAAGCCTGGAGCTGAGTGTGTCCATAATGTGAATACATGGCGTATGCAGGAGTGGATCGGTTGCGGTCCTTCGGCTGCCAGCCAATATCAAGGTGAGCGCTATCAACGGCCAGCCAATCTTGATGAATGGGGAGCCTCTATGGAGTCGGGCCAACCTGCTAAGACCGAACGAGTCGAGCTGGATGCGTCGATTCTCTTTGCCGATGCACTCGTATTTGGGCTGCGAATGAATACTGGCTGCAATTTAGATATGATTCGCGATCAGTTCCACGCCCCTGAAGTCTTGCAGTCAATAGAGACCTTATTGAAGCGCCTTGAAGTAGAAGGTCTACTCCTGCGAAAGGGTGCCAACATACAGCTCACGCATAAAGGTCGCCTCGTCTGCGACGCCATAGGCAGCTCTATCTTGCAAGCCGTTGATGAAGCTTGAGTAGACTTGACCTCACATTGGCGACATGACTCAGAGCGAATCGATGGAGCTGTCGGCTGAGCTTTGTGCGATCGGTTTTGCGCAGACAATGCGCCAGTCGCCGTTTTCAGTCTGCCCAATTGTGAATAGGCTGGTTAAGTCGTCTTCGACGTTATAGTAGACACGCATTCTGTAGCCAGGTTCTAGGCTTGGACCGTATTGGACACCATTGTGTGTGTAGTCTATAGATTCCTCTGGCGCGTTTGTCAGGGGTTCGAAACTGATCGCTTTGATTGGTAAACCGAGCTCGTTGTTGAGCGCACTCTTTAGGAGTGTCAGTGTCGCAGCGTCACAGCCTTCAGTATGGTAGAGTGAAAGTAGGGGTTGGATGGTCGCTGCGTTATTAGCAGCTTTGAATTCGTCGCGGAGAGTTTCGAGTGCTTCGCTATAGTCAGCTTTGGGTGCGCACGCACTGACGAGGGCAATTGTTAAGATGATGCCTATTTTATGAGCGATATGGCGCATTCGATTTATAAAAATCCCTGCTATGACCCGCCTGCTATGGGGTTTACGCACTGCGGTCGTCACGAGTGGCGGCCCTAGGATTTGGCTACTTCGTGTGGTCGTCGGTTTCGATCATTTCGTCGCCTGCGTCAATCGGGTCGTCGTAGGCATCTAGTGTTGGGTCTTCAAGTTGTTTCACTGTGTTGGATTGATCGATCCGTCCACTTTTGAAACCAGTGGCTGTGATGTTGATATAGCCCAGGTTTTCGATGCCTAAATTCTCACTGAGCGCATGGCGCAGGTGCGATTGCAGAGTGTCTTCGATCTCACGGAGGCGGCCTCCAGCGAGTAGCTTTATGCTGACGTCGAGATTGGTGACCTTACGTTTGCTGACTAGCTTAACTCGCGGTTTGGAGACATTGTTAAGTTGTTCGCAGGAGGTTTGAACGAGTTCGACAATGGCTGAACGGCTGACCATGACGTGCCCGTTCTCAGTGGCATATGCGAGCACTTTGTTGGGCTGACGACGTAGCCGTAAGACAAGCAGGAATCCTAGCAGGAGGACCAAAATGACAACGCATCCGATGGCCATGGGTGGGGCATCTGTCAGTTTCTGTATGAACTCTGATAAGGTTGAGGAAGTCGTGCTTGAAGAATTCATGGAAGCTTAGGAGGGGGCCGATTTAGTCTGTATGTGGCTGGTGGTCCCAGTCGTCTTTCGCTTCCTCTTCGTTTGTGCGGACGCCGTCGATGACTACGTTCACGCAGGCGACGTTTTTGCTAGTCATTTTCTCAACTTGTTCGGCGACGCGTTCTTGGATTTGAGTCGCAACAGTGGCGAGCTCGACGCCGAAGCGAAGGATGACGCGAATTTCGATTTGGTAGTCGCCCACTTCGTCTTGGTCGACGCGGGCACCACGTTCATCACCTTTCTTGGCTTTGAAGATGTCGGCAATGCCGTCGACAAAGCCGCCGCCAACTGCGGAAACACCGGAAACTTCAAGTGCGGCGAGGCGCACGATGCTGGCAACCACGCTGTGGTTGATGCGAATTTCTCCAAGGGTATTGGAGTCCTCAGACATTGTTGGGATTGTTGATTCGTCGTTTTCAGATGAATGGCTCATAATCTTAGTGTGCTTATGGGATCGGTTTAGGTGTAAAGGTCTTCAGGGACGCGTTCGATGAATTCTTCGATATACTTCGTTGTGGCTTTACCCTCGCGGAAGATGGGGTCGCGAATGATTGCGCGCGAGAAAGGAATATTGGTTTTGATGCCTCGGATGATGTATTCGCCGAGTGCGCGATCCATGCGGTCCATTGCGAGTTCACGGGTCTTGCCGAAGGTCATGACTTTGGCGATCATACTGTCATAGTATGGTGGGATGGTATAGCCGCCATAACAGTGAGAGTCGATACGCACGCCGTGGCCACCAGGAGCATAGTAGAGTGAGATTTCTCCGGGGCAGGGGGCAAAGTTGCGGCCTGGGTCTTCAGCGCAAACACGGCATTCGATGCAGTGCTTGGTGATTTTAATGTCTTTTTGCTGGTAGCTAAGCTTTTGACCGCTGGCTACAAGTAGTTGCTCTTTAACAAGGTCGACACCGGTAACTTCTTCGGTGACGCCGTGCTCGACTTGAATACGGGTATTCATCTCGATGAAAAAGTAATCGCCATTGCCGTCGACGAGGAACTCTACGGTGCCAGCGCCTTCGTAATTGACTGATTTTGCGAGTTTGACCGCATCTTCACCCATTTTTTTACGAATCTTATCGGAAATGAACGGTGAGGGCGCTTCTTCGATCACTTTTTGGTGACGGCGCTGGATCGAGCAGTCTCGTTCACCAAGGTGAATCACGTTGCCGTGTTGATCGCCCATGAGCTGGATTTCGATGTGGCGTGGTGCCTCAAGGAAGCGCTCCAGGTAAACCGCGCCGTTGCCAAATGCTTTTTCGGCTTCGTTACGGGCATTGTTATATTCTTTGACGAATGCGACAGCGTTGTTTGCGGTGCGCATACCTTTGCCACCGCCGCCAGCGACTGCTTTAATGATTACCGGAAAACCGATTTTCTTAGCGGTTTCAATAGCGTCTGTTTCGTTATCAACGGTGCCATCACTTCCAGGAATGACGGGAACGTTTGCCTTAACCGCCATGTCACGAGCCTTTGCTTTGTCGCCAAAATTGATGATGGCTTCAGGGCCGGGGCCGATAAACTTGATATTGCACTTAGCGCATTGTTCAGCGAAATCAGCATTTTCTGCAAGAAAGCCGTAGCCAGGGTGGATGGCATCGACATCCGCGATTTCGGCGGCTGCAATAATACGATCAGCTTTCAGGTAACTAAGGTTGCCGGCTGGTGGGCCGATGCAAATCGCTTCGTCCGCGAGTTGCACGTGAAGTGATTGCTCGTCGGCCTCGGAGTAAACGGCGAGCGTTTTGATTCCAAGTTCGTTACAAGCACGGACGATGCGGAGCGCAATTTCGCCCCGATTTGCGATAAGAACTTTTTTAATCATTCAGAAAACTTAGGCCGTTTTAACTTTGAAGAGTGGTTGGCCGTATTCGACAGCTTCACCATTTTCGATGAGCACTTCTGTGACGGTGCCACCGATTTCAGCTTGGATCTCATTCATCACCTTCATGGCTTCGATGATGCATACGATGGAGTCTGCAGTGACTTTATCGCCAACCTTTACGAAGGCAGGGCTTTCTGGCGAACTCGCGCTGTAGAAAGTGCCAACCATGGGTGATTTTACGATTTCGACGCCTTTTTCCTCTACAGGTGCAGCAGCGGCTGCGGGAGCCGCAGTAGGCGCAGCGGTTGCGGGCGCGGCAACAGGTGCGGGAGCTGCTGCTTGGATGATTTGAGGTGCCACGTCGCCGTTCTTGCGAGTGAGGCGGAGCTTGAAGCCTTCCTCCTCTAGTTCAAATTCGGAGAGCTCCGAACGTTTCATCAAGTCGACTACTTGCTTTATTGCTTTTAGGTCCAAGGTGTTTCCTTTGTTAGGCGTTAATAAGTGAAGTGAGATCTTGTATTTCCGATCCAGAGGATCTGTATGCGAAAATAGTTATAGAGGTATCTAAGTGTAGCTTTTCAGAAGGTGCAATGCCTTTGTTGCCTATTTGGTTTCGCTTTGAACGCGCATTTTTGGTGTTCTCGTCGCGGAACTCGATTTTCTGCCAGTTTTTCTTTCTTGCTCGATTTAGTGATGCGTTACTCAATTATTCCCACGGTCGCTCTACTGGAAACTGTCTTTCATCTACAAGCTGTCTTCATTCTATGCCGAAGGCCGAAATGCTCATTATGCCTAACTCTGAAGAAGTTGAAACTCTCGTGATCGAATCAGTGCGCTTATTAGCCGAAGATTTTGATCTAGCCGCCTTGCAGCAGCCAAACTCGGCATCTGCCCTGTATGGAAATGAAGGAGTGCTCGATAGTATGGCACTGGTTAATTTGATCGCGGACATTGAGGATGCAGTTTCTGAGAAGTTCGGCGCTTCAATTACACTCGCCAATGAGAAAGCTATGAGCGCGCGCCAGTCTCCGTTCTTAAATGTAAAAACCCTTAGTCAAGCGGTTTTAGAGAGAATCGGCTCATGAAACAGATTGTTATCACAGGCACGCGTAAGGGGATCGGTCGATCTTTAGCGGAACATTATTTAGCTTTGGGCTGGGGCGTGATTGGTTGCAGTCGTGGCGAGCCCTCAATTGAGCATGCTCAGTATCGCCACTATTCAGTGGACGTGAGCGATGAGGTGGCGGTCATTGAAATGGCGCGTGATGTTAAGCGACAATTCGGTGAGGTGGATGTTTTGTTAAACAATGCGGGCATCGCTTCGATGAACCACTGTTTGCTAACTCCTGGTTCGACAGTAAATAGTATATTGCAGACGAACGTTGTCGGCACATTTTTATTTTGCCGCGAGTTTGCAAAGCTCATGCGCAAGGCCGAGCAACCGCGAATCGTGAACTTTACAACCGTGGCACACCCGTTGAATTTGGAAGGTGAGGCGATTTACGCGGCTAGTAAGGCAGCAGTAGAGAGCTTGACTCGAATTATGGCGCGTGAATTGGCAGAGCTGGGCATTACCGTAAATGCGGTCGGCCCCACCCCTGTGTTGACAGATCTGATTAAGGGCGTCTCCTCCGAAAAAATGGATGCCTTGCTAGCGCGGCAAGCGATTCCACGTTATGGAAAGCCAGAAGATGTGATCAATGCTGTCGATTTCTTCATCCGTCCAGAAAGTGATTTTATTACGGGGCAAGTGCTTTATTTAGGTGGAGTGACGTAAGTTGTGAGCTGGATTGATCGCCAGTTTGCTGAGTTTGAGGATCGAGTAGCGTGCCATGAGGCCGGACGCCTGTGGACATATTCTGACTTTCTTGCTGAGGTCGATCGCTCTACCGAATTATTGGCTCCAGCAGTAGGCTCAAAGCCAGTCGTGATTGCAATTCATATGCAGGGCACGCTATTAGCGCTCGCAGCGATGCTTGCCGTGGCACGTCTAAAACAAGTTGCCCTGCCGCTTTCACCTCAGGCGACTTTAGCTGAACGGCTTGAGCAGCAGGGCATTGCTGGTGCATGCTTTGTGTTGACTGAGCAGGGGCTGGATTCGACGCAACTCAGTAGGGCGTCATCAAAATGGTTTGGCGAGCTGGCGAAACGTGAGCATGCAGGCCTCGTCTTGTTTAGTAGCGGCACCAGCGGTGAGCCGAAGGGGATGCTGCATGATTTAGATGCTTTGCTAGACCGCTATCGCACGGTGCGCCCCCGCGGAGACCGGACTGTGCAGTTGCTATTGGCCGATCATATCGGTGGGCTTGATTCGGCGTTTCGCACTTTATTTGCGGGTTCGACCTTGGTTGTGCCAGAAGCCCGCACTGCAGTCGCAGTGGGTGAAGCGATTCAGCAGCATCGAGTGAATATACTGCCTGCATCGCCGACGTTTTTAAATCTCATGTTGCTCGCGCATGTGCCAGAGAAATTTGATTGTTCGAGCCTCGAGGTCGTTGCATACGGTGCGGAGCCGATGCCGGAAGGACTGCTCGCTCGATTGATCGAGGCATTTTCCAAGGTTTCACTTCAGCAGAAGTTTGGCACGAGTGAGACGGGTGCCATTCGTATCAAGAGCCAGTGCACCGGTAGTTTGTTTTTCAAAATCGAGGATTCTGGTGTGGAGTGGCGTATCGAGAATGAGGAGTTGTGGCTGAAGACCAGTTCACGGATATTGGGCTACTTAAATGCGGACGAGTCATCCTTGGAGGCCGATGGTTGGTATCGAACTGGCGACCTGGTTGAGGTGGCGGATGGTGGTTACATACGAATCATTGGGCGCCGTAGTGAACTCATTAATATCGGTGGTCAAAAAGTGCATCCCGCTGAGATTGAGCAGGTGGTCGCCGAGATTGATGGCGTTGATGCGTGCGCTGTCTTTGGTCAGCCCGCTCCCGTAACGGGGAGTATGGTGGCATGTGTGATTGTGACGACTGTCGATCGAGACCTGCGCTCATGGAAGCGCATGGTGCGGAACCATTGTCGGGGTAAATTAGCTGATTGGAAAATCCCTGTATCCATTGAATTGCGCGATGAGTTGTCGCTGACTGATCGTTTGAAGCGCGCATAGCATTCATCTCCCTAAAATGGGCTTTCACTTTTGTGTGATCCTATGCATCGTCACTCTTATGGCAAAATCCAGTTTTAACCATGTTCAAATCGGCGGGGTCGTTACCTGTGTGCCGCCGCTTGAAAAATGTATCGATGATGAATTGGAGTTGTTCGGTGGGAATGCGAAGCAAATCGCCCGTTTAAAGAAAACGATAGGCTTGGATCGCCGCCGCGTCGTGGAGTCCGGGACGACGGCTGCGGATCTCTCTGAAACCGCTGCAAAGCGCTTGCTTGAGCAGGCTGGGCTCACGCCCGATGCAGTGGATGCGCTCATTTTTGTGACGCAGACACCCGATTACGCCCAGCCATGTAATGCTGCAGTTCTACATGGGCGTTTAGATTTACCTAAAAGCTGCGCGGCTTTAGACGTCAACTTAGGCTGTTCTGGTTATGTGTATGGGCTTTGGTTGGCGCACATGATGGTCAGCTCAGGTGGTTGTGAACGTGTCTTGTTGCTTGCGGGCGATACGATCAGTCGAATCGTGAATCCCAAAGATCGCGCTGTGGCACCTTTGTTTGGCGATGGCGGTAGTGCGACTTTAGTTCAGCGCAGTGAGTGCGCGAGTGCTGCGTGGTTCAGTCTCGAAACAGATGGTAAAGGTTTTGATAAGTTGATCGTTCCTGCTGGTGGTCAGCGCGCGCCAAGTTCTACGGAGACTCAAGTTGAAGTCACCGATGAGGCGGGTAATATTCGGTGCCAGGAAAACCTCTTTATGGATGGTGCGGAGATCTTTAACTTCTCTATCGTCGAGGAACCGAAAGCGGTGCGCGAATTAGTCGAGTATGCGGGTCTTGATATGGACGCGGTGGATTATTTTGTCTTTCACCAAGCGAATCGCTATATATTGACCAATATCGCGAAGCGCCTAAAAATCGATTTAGCAAAAGTTCCGATGCAAACTGTCGAACGCTATGGGAATCAGAGTTCAGCGTCGATCCCATCGGCGATGTGCGGTGAGTTGCATGATACTTTACGTAGTGCTGATTCAACGCGAGTTTTATTGTCAGGATTTGGCGTTGGGCTCTCTTGGGCGAGCGTTATTTTGGATATTGCCGAACTGCCCGTTTGTGAAATCATTGAATATTCTAGCTGTAATTAGAACCTTGTTAGGCGCGCCGTGAGCAGGTATTAGTCTTTTAAATACACCCCATGAGTTTAGAAAAATTTGTAGAAGATTTCGAAGAGGCCGTCGAAGATGTCGAGCCTGGGTCATTAACCGCTCTCACAAAGTATCGAGAACTTGAAGCCTGGGATTCGCTAGCAGTTTTGACTGTCATCGCAATGGTCGATGCAGAATACGATGTGCGCCTTAAAGCAGAAATGCTGAAAGCTAACGACACCTTAGAAGCGCTGTATGCACAAGTGTGTGGATAAATTTAAATGATGACGACTGCAGCCAAATTCGAGAATCAACAGATACTAGTTGTTGGTGCGACTGGTGGGCTCGGGGCAGCGATTGCGCGTCAACTGCAAGAGGAGGGTGCGCGTTTAATTCTAGCTGGTCGTGATACGGAAAAGTTGTCGGCCTTGGTCAAGGATTTGGAGTGCGACTCAGTTGCCGTGGACTTGGCAAATGCCGAAGGCCGCTTTCAGTTGGTAGATGCAGTCGATGCGCTAGATGGCCTCGTCTATGCCGCCGGCGTGGCACCTATAGCGCCCGTGCGCTATCTCAAAGATGCAGATGTAGACAGTTGCTTGAACCTAAATGCTGCCGCGCCCTGGTTACTTGTTCGCGATTTACTGAAAAAGAAAAAGTTAAATTCAGGCGCGTCGATTGTGTGCTTATCGTCAGTTGCTGCGGGCCGAGGCACTGCTGGGTATTCGGCATATTCCGCTAGCAAAGCTGCACTGGAGGCATTTGTGCGCTGCCTAGCGCTTGAGATCGCACCGAAAGGAATGCGAGCAAATTGCATCGCACCAGGTATGATTGAGACCGACATGACCGAAGCAGCTGCGGAGCGAATTTCCGATGAAGCGCTCGCCGAACATTTAAAAGCTTATCCACTTGGAGTTGGAAAGCCTTCTGATGTGGCTGAGGCGACTTCATTCTTACTATCAGAAGCGTCCCGTTGGGTGACGGGGATTACCCTGTCAGTAGATGGTGGCTATTCGATCCACTAGTTGTCTTTAAGTTCTGATCCATTATGAAAAAACTGATTATTGTAGGCGCAGGAGGATTCGGTCGCGAAGTGTATGCGTGGGCAAAGCAGCATCCAGATTGTGGCCAGGTTTGGGAGCTCGCTGGTTTTCTTGACGATGATTTATCGGTTCTCGATGGCTATGATTATTCGGTCAATGTGCTTGGGCCTATTGAAGGGTATATGCCCGCGGAAGATGAAGTCTTTGTTTGTGCGATCGGTGCTCCTGAAATCAAAAAAAAGGTTTGTGAGTCTCTGCTAGCGAATGCGGCGACTTTTATCAATTTGGTCCATCCATCGGTTATCCTTGGTGAGAATATACGCTTGGGCGTCGGTGTTGTGCTTTGCCCGCGAGTGACGTTAACTGCGGATATTTCGATCGGCGACTTCGTGGCGATAAATTGTCACAGCAGTGCGGGGCACGATGTCACGATCGGTGCTTGGGCGACGATTAGCGGGCACTGTGATTTGACTGGGAATACCAGCTATGGCACGGGCGCGTTTCTAGCGACAGGTGTGCGGATTGCGCCGAGTAAATCTGTCGGCAAGCTCGCTTATGTGGGTGCTGGTTCTGTCGTGATCCGCTCAGTCAAGGATGGTCAAAAAGTCTTTGGTAACCCCGCTCGCGTGATCGCTTAGAGAGCGCTGCTTTGCTCGCTCTCAGAAAGACCGAGCTCAGATAGGCTTGCGAGGATCTCTTCAAAACCTGCGGTTTTTTTGAGTTGTTCGAGGCTCCGATTGCTTGATAGGCGAATGAAAAATTGCTCTTGGCGCAAGTCGAGTCCGTGCTCCTTGATATCGATGAGTGCACCGAAAATATTGTGACCGCCTTGCTGCTTGTAGCCAAAGGCGGTGCCACCTACTAAGTGCCAAAAGTAGACATTTTGTGCAGTGCCGTTCTTTTCATACACGCCAAATTCTGCGGGTTGGAATTCGGTATCTCCATTTTGAAAGGGCACGCTATATTCGCGGTCGGTGCAGGTCCATCCGTTTTGCACCCAGCAAGTGTCGGGGGTGTGTGCGCCTGCCCAGCGATAGGATGCTTTGCCTGGGCTCCAGTAGGCGATGTATAGACCAACGAAAGCATCGCCTTTTTCGAAGACGCGAAAGAGCGCATCGTCAAAATTCAGGAACTCGCTGATACGGGCGCTGGATTCTGGCGACTCCGCCATATCTAGGTCATTAATTTTCCATCCACTGAGTTCACTTGGGACGATCTCGGCAATTTGTTGGTGCAAGGTCGCTTCTGGGGGAGGCACAATGGTGAAGTAGCCACGCAGGCCGATGGCGGAAGCGAGCGTGATGAAGCCAACGATAAATAGGATCTTTTTCATAGCAAAGTGGAGAAGCAATATGCCTTGTTTGATGCGGTTCTCAAGTAAACAAGGCAGTATTTAAGTGAGTAGTTGGGGAAAAATACGTACTATTCTATTCATGGTAGTGAGATCAACCCGCAATAGTCCTTGCGGCGCGTATTCTAAAAAAGCTATCCTGTAGGACTTTCTATGTCTCATCGTTTATCCAGTCGTGTCTATAATCCTGCCGCTTTAGAGGTGTGGTTTAGCAATGTCGGGCTGGATTGGGAGCAGGCGTTTTCAAGGGAAGTCATACGTCGTGGACGCGAAATCTACCTAAAAGGACAGATCTCAGGAATCGAACTGGCGAAAGAGGATGCGATTGTGCACTGCAAGTTTGCCCGCAAAGATACCTGCTACGCAGTGATTGATTGGACCTCTGATGGGCCAGAAGTGCGTTTTTCGGGAGAAGATCGTGACTTGGGGAAAGCCGTGGCTGTCGGCGGGCTTTATGAGATTGAGGAGCTGATTGCCGACGAGATCACGCCAATTGCATATGAGCCAAGTGGCTCAGCAGAAGCGCTTCCCGATGCACCTCAGGATAGTGAAGCCGAGGTCGAAGTCGTTGAAGAGCGGCCCGAGCGTAAACTGACACCACGACTGGAGGGATCCCAATCAGGGCTGCGTTTGACTGCCTATTGGACCAACGCTGATTTTTCAAAGGAAGCTGCATTTCGCAGCGATGAGCAACCGCTGATGAGTCTTGAGCGTGAGGCATTGGTGCGCTTGGCAGGGCGCGCGAAAGAAGCCGGTTTCCAATTCAGACGCGATTCGAACGATTATATACTGAGGGACTTTGAACGTATCGCGCCATTTTTTTCACATACACGGAAGCGCTGGGAAAGTATATTTGAATTTCTTGACCTTGATTATGAGGCGCAAGTCATGGCTGAAGGCGTGCGCCAAGTCAAAATTGTTGGACGAGTTGAGGCGGCTGAAGCGGAGACGATGCGAGTGGATTGGCGCTTCAAGTTGGGTAAGCGCTGGCTGGATCCAGAAGACGCTGAACGTATTGCAAAAGCAGGCCGCGGCACGCACATGGTGCCTGGTTTGGGGCTCGTGCGTATCCGTGACGACCAATCGGCGGCTTTGGCAGAGTGGCGGGTGGCCGCGGCCAATCATTCCGAGGCGGCGCAAATCTGGCCACGTTATATGGTATTTTCACTTTTTGCGGAAAGGGGTGCGGAGCTAGATCTCGAAGAGGCATTGAAAGCATGGCGTGCGGCGACTGTTGAGCTCGTTGGCAAGCAAGCAGTCTTGCCCGACTTCTTGCGCCCTTACCAGGCTCAGGGCGTGCATTGGATGGCGAATTTGCGCAAGCAGGGCTGCCATGGTTTACTGGCGGATGAAATGGGTTTGGGTAAAACCTTGCAGGTGTTGACGCTGCTCGACGAGCACCCTTATGCAGATAAGAATAGTTTAATCGTCTGTCCGGCAAGTGTTGTTCCAGTCTGGGAGAGTGAAGCGAAAAAATGGTATCCAAAATTGAATACGCAGATACTTGGAAGTGTTGTGAATTTTGAGAATAATGAAGTGTCGATGCCGACGCTGTGGATTGCTAGCTACACACAGTTACGCCGACATAAGCATCAACTTGAGCAAGTCGGCTTTGGCTATGCAGTTCTCGATGAAGCGCAACAGATCAAAAATCCCGACGCAAAAGTCACGCAAGCTTGTTGCGCGATTAAGGCTGAGTGTCGTCTAGCACTGACTGGAACGCCGATCGAGAATCGCTTGTTGGACTTGTGGACACTCTTTCGTTTTCTGATGCCTGGTTTGTTGGGCACACGTCGTCGCTTTGAGCATGCCATCGAGGCGGAGAATGCTGAGCTGCGAGCGAGCTTTGAGGACCGACTGCGTCAGCAGGTTGCTCCGTTTATCCTACGCCGGCAGAAAGATAAAGTCGGTAAAGATTTACCACCCAAGGTAGAGATGGACTTGATTTGTCCGATTACTGAGGTGCAAAAGCAGGTGTATGAACAACTGTTATCTCGTGGCAAAGAAACGCTGGGCGACGACTTACAATCAGCGATGCAGACGCAGTCGATGAACTTCTTTACCTTGCTTACGCGATTGCGCCAAGCCTGCTGTGATCCTGGATTGATACCAGACGTTGACGCAGACCTGAGTCAAAGCGGGAAAGTACAGATGCTACTGACCCGCTTAGACGAAGGGCTTCAGGGGGATGGCGCGCGAAAGGTCGTTATATTTAGTCAGTTTTTACAATTGTTGAAGCGTTTGAAACCACTCATTCAAAAGGAGTTTCCGGAGGTCGCCTTGTTGGAGTTGAGCGGTGAGACTCGCAATCGAGCAAAGCCAGTAGAGACTTTCCAGAACACAAAGGGCCCTGCGGTGATTTTAGTCAGTTTACGCGCAGGCGGCACAGGCATTACACTGCACGCCGCGGATTATGTCTTTTTGCTCGATCCTTGGTGGAATCCCGCAGTGGAGAATCAGGCCGTCGATAGAGTGCACCGCATCGGTCAAGATCGCCGCGTTTTTGTCTATCGTATGATCACTCAAGGCACAATTGAAGAACGGATTCAGCATTTAAAAAAAGAGAAGCGTGAGCTCTTTGAAAATACACTTGGGCATTTAGGTAGTGCCAAAGATCTCGCAGAGCATTTTGGTGATCTCGAAGAATTGGCTAAGTTATTGCCACCAAAATAGGGAGGCTCCCTCCGTCTATTGGGGCGACCGCGCATCAAGCCTCCACGATTCGTTCTATTCGTGTAGACTTCTCATGCGCAGGCCCGAGTAAACTCGGACGCCACGTATACCATCTTGCATTCAACCACTAGCTGCTTGTCTTTACTTCAGATTTCGTAGCACTGATTTCTGTCAGTATTTTCGCCTTCTCATCTGTGGATCGCCACGGCACACTGCACCGCATGAAACAGACGACTTCACTTAAACTAAAGGACTTGGCATTTTTTGCGCGACACGGTGCGTTAGCAGAAGAGGCCAAGCTGGGCCAGCGTTTCAAGTTGGATGTGCGCTTAAAGTTAGTAGATGATCTCAGCTACGAGGATGATCGAATCGAGGATGCCGTTAATTACGCAGACGTCTATGAAGTGGTGAAGGACGTGTTTACTGGGTTTCGTTTTAATCTGCTCGAACGTGCGGCGGAAGTCATTGCCACAGAGATTCTCGAACGCTTCGAAAAAGTCGTTGAAGTCTCGGTTAACGTGAAAAAGCCATCCGTGCCAGTGGATTGTATTTGTGAGTATTTCGCGGCGGAGGTCACACGATGCCGATAGCTTACTTAGCGCTTGGTAGTAATCTTGGAGATCGTTTTGCGCAGATGCGTGCGGCGCTGGTTGCACTTGAAAGCCAGTATTCGTTACGCGTCCTTGCCAGTAGTTCGGTGTATGAAAACCGAGCAGTCGGTATGAATGATGCCGATGATTTCTTAAATGCGGTCGTCTCGGTGGAGACCGAGCTTGAGCCGGAGGCTTTGCTGGATGCCTGTCTGTCAGTGGAGAATCAATTGGGACGTGTGCGCACTGGAGTGTGGGCACCGCGCACGATCGATCTCGATGTCTTGGCGTATGCGAATCGATCGATTCAAACTGAGCGTTTACAGATTCCGCATCCACGAATTACCGAGCGTGATTTTGTGGCTCAGCCGCTCAGTGAGGTGGCGCCTGGTCTCGTGGTTTTCGGCAAACGGATCGAGGCGATTGTCGCCGCATTACCGTCGGTCGATTTGAAGCGAATGTCTGAATCACTTAGGAATGCATGATTCGGGATACCGCACAATCTGAAGGGCACATACTAAGTGACCTCATTTGGAGGGCGTTGCTTTGTCAACGCAACGGAAGCGCCTAAATCGATCGTAGCATCGGCGGTTGCGACGGAGCGCAACCCACCAGGATCTCACTGCATTTCTTCTTTAGGTTGTGCTATTCGAGAAGCAGTGGCGCTAGCAAAATCATACATTTTGAAAAAGTATATTTTCAGGCGAAGGTCGAAGCGCTCGGACTACTTATTCAAATTTTCGGCGGTTTCTTGTTCCAGGCGCTTGATGTATTCCGAGACGTTGCAGGTGAGCATACGTGTGCTGCCAGGGGAGACTTCGAGAACCTTGGTGACGACTCCATCGAGGAAGGCGCGGTCGTGACTGACTAGAATGACAGTGCCTTCGTAAAGATTGATGGCTTCCTGCAGTACTTCCTTAGACTTGATGTCCAAGTGATTGGTTGGTTCGTCAAGAATCATACAATTACAAGGGTGCATGAGCATCTTAGCGAGAGCGACGCGATTCTTTTCACCTCCAGAGAGAACGGAGGTTTTCTTTAGGGCTTCGTCGCCAGAGAATAGAAGTGCGCCTAGAGCACCACGAGGGTTGGCGTCGTCGTTGCCGATGGCGGCTTTTTCGACCTCTTCGAGCACTGTGTTTTCGGGGTCGAGCTCTTCGGCTTGCGACTGTGCAAAGTAACCGAGCACGGTGTTGAGGCCTTTTTCGACTGTGCCGCTTTGGTAGGGTTCGGTGCCAGCCATGATGCGGGCGAGGGTAGACTTACCCGCGCCGTTGACACCGACCACCGCGATGCGGTCGCCTTTGTCGATGCGAAGGTTGAGTCCGTTAAAAATTACATTGTCGTCGTAAGCTTTGTGAAGATCGGTGATGGTGATCACCTTGGCGCTGGCTGGAGGAGACTTTGGAAAACGAAAGAACATCTTCTTCTCATCGCGTGGGATGGTGATAAGCTCCATTTTTTCCAAGGCCTTAATGCGACTCTGCACCATGCTGGCCTTCTTGACGTTAGAGCGGAAACGATTGATCCAGTCTTTGACCTCTTTAATCTCTTTTTGTTGGTTGGCGTATGCTTTGCGCAGCGTTTCTAGGCGCTTGTCACTTTCTTTGACGTAGTAACTGTAGTTGCCCTTAAAGCTGTTGAGGTTGCCGAGTTTGAGTTCAATCGTGCGATTGGTCACTTCGTCGAGGAAGGCTCGGTCGTGAGAAATGACGATGAGAGCCCCTTGGTAGTGCTTTAGGTATTGCTCCACCCAGTTTTGCGAAACGATGTCCAAGTGGTTAGTCGGTTCGTCGAGGATGATTAGGCTCGGGTTTTGTAGAAGCAACTTAGCAAGTGCGATACGCATCTGCCAGCCGCCTGAGAACTCGCCAGTATCACGCTCGAAGTCTGTTTGCTTGAAGCCCATGCCGAGCAAAATACGCTCGATTCGGGATTTCATTTTACCTGGTTCATGGTCTTCAAGTTGTTGCTCCCATTCACCGATAGTGTCGATCAGTTCGTAGTATTCTTCGGCCTCGGTATCCATGTTGAGCAGTTGTTCGTCGGCCTGTTCGATCTTTTTCTGCAGACTGAGGACATCGCCAAAGGCACTTTCGGCTTCGGCGAAGAGGGTCTTGCCTGATACCGAGATCCCGTCTTGCGGGAGGTAGCCGACACTTGCGTAATCTGGCTTATCTATAGAGCCACCGTCGGGTTCAATTTCTCCCATAAGCATGCGCAGAAGCGTCGTTTTACCCGAGCCGTTAGAGCCAACGAGAGCGATGCGGTCATGCGCATTGATGACACAGTTGATGCCGTTAAAGAGAACCTTCTTGCCGAAGTTGTGAGTGACTTGATTGATTGTGATCATTTGAGAAAGGAAGTGGGAAGTCGGAATGCAGGAGTCAGAGCACTCTAGAATCGGACTTTTGAAAGAGACTCGAAGTAGTCGAGTGTTGTAAAGCGCGGGAAATAAACAAGCTCTAGCTTCAGATGCAAAGGAAAAGGAGACCCTAGGCATATGAACGCAAAAAAGCCCGGGCATTGCTGCGCCGGGCTTTTGATAAAATACAGGCTAGGAATTAGATCTCGCGAGAGTCGTCATCTTTTTTCGGGCCTTTTTTGTCGCCCTTTTTACCTTTGCGTTTTTCTGCCGCTGCTTTGAGTTCCTCCTTGGTGATTTCGCCGTCGCCGTTGCTATCGATTTCGTCGAAACGCTCTAGTAAGCGCTCTCCGGCTTCATCTTTTGAGAGAGAACCGTTACCATCGGTATCCATTTCATCGAATCGTTCACCCTTATCGCCACCTTTGCGGCGCTCGCGCATCTTCTTTTCAGCTTTTGCGAATTCCTTTTTAGTGATTTCACCGTCGCCGTCTGCATCGATCTTATCGAAGTGCTTTTTGAGTGGGCCTTTGGCTTCTTCTTTGGAAACGCCGCCGCTGTTATCAGTATCGAGGCGTTGAATGAGTTGCCCTGGGTTCGGGCGTTCGCCTCCTCTGCCTTCCCGTTCGCCGTCGCCGCTAGGCTTAGCTTGAGAGATTGCAGGGATGATTGCAGTGGCGATGAGTGCAAGTAGGATATTTTTTGTTTTCATTATTTGTATTGGATTTGAATTTTTCATTACGCGGCGTCGTTGCCTGCTTGATTTTCTAATCGCGGCTGATTGGGGAAAGTTTCAGCAGGGCAATATAATGTAGATGTTTCATTTGAACATGCCGAGGTTGCGCTCCCGTGGCTTGTCATCTAGGGAGCTACGCAAGCACAAGTAGATAGCCGCCCACAATCAGGCAAATGATGATAGTGAGTCCGAGAGCAACCCAGAGGGCGCTACGCACGCCATGGCGTTCATCGAAATTACAATGAGCAGCAATGGGCAGCGTGGCACGTGTGGTGAGCAC
Organism: uncultured Opitutia bacterium; assembly: GCA_937136395.1. GTDB lineage: Bacteria > Verrucomicrobiota > Verrucomicrobiia > Opitutales > Coraliomargaritaceae > JBPOFY01. The sequence continues at coordinate 112,489 of CAKZOI010000035.1, forward strand.
ACGACCTAAGCGTGCGGAGATCAGCGTGCGCCCATTGACTGCCCAGCCTGACGCATCCAATAGCGGAGCGAGTGTGCGTTTACGTAGTTTAAGCCAAGCAATGACCATTGATGGGAACGAAATCATGAGCACTACACCAATGATGACGAGTGGGAGTTCCCACCAGGTAAGTGCCTTCATCGTGTTAAAGAGTGAGGCGAGTCCTGCGCCAACGGCACCGAGTGCGATGCCTCCTGCAGCGAGCATTCCAGCCACGCCACCCATGGACGTATTGTTTGAATCGGACTTTTTGGAACTGCTGTCGCTTGCGACTCCTTCAATGCCCGTTTCCATTTGCTTCTGCATCGCTTTGTCGCGGCTGACTGCCCATTTTTCGAGCTTGTCGCCGATAAAACGTCCGACACGCATATAGGGCATTAGGAATGCCTCACGAATGCTGATCGGGTTTTCGATCAGGCGCACGATGGTGGTGTCCCATAGTAAGCCTTTTCGGTCGCGAAAGATCCCATTTCGGCCGACGATTAAGTTTGCGGAATCACCCGCAGAGAAGACGGCCGCGATGTGGAATTTTTTCGGGGAATCTTTGCGACGGCATTCGCAATAAGCGACAAATGCGCGTGAAAGGGTTGCCAGCACGGTGTGCTTTGCGGGGTCGGCAACGCGTAAGCAGAGGCTGCATTCGCGCCCATCTAGATAGAGTTCACCGGCTTGAAAGATCGCGTGCTTAGACTCGTCGTAAAACTCACTGAAGTTGACAAAATTGTTGAGCACTTGAATCAGGTCACGATGGAAACGGGCGAGTTTTTCGACACCATCCACTGCTTTCATTTGTGGAGCCAAGGCTTCATCTTCTGCCAGTAGTGCGCCGACTTGCTCGTGCAGATCGGACGCTAGTATTTCACGAACTCGCAGGATCTTCAGTTTTTCGACACCAGTCTCTGGCTTCGCTTGGCGCCATATTCGATAGGCGGCAAAGCGAGTTTTCACTTGCTGCCACTCTTCGATTTCGAGGCTGTCGCCGGGACCGATGCCAAGCGGGCGAATCACTTTCTCGCATAGAGCTTGCATGCGAACTTTCCACTCTGGATTGATGCCAGATATGACTGACATGCTTGAGCCGGGGCTAACTTTAGCGAGTGGGAGTTGCTCAATGTCATCGCGTTTCTTCGAGAAATCCTCTGCCGCGATTTGTTTATACAGCGCGACGTCTCGATTCAGTGGGTCTTGTGCGCGGATATCAAATTCCGCGAGTTGGCAACGTGCGAAGAAGTCGTCGACCTTTCTTTCGACTGCGATGAAATGAGTGAACGCATCAGGAGTGGCATCTCCTAGAGGAAAGACATCGTCACCTTTGCTGGAATCGATTTCTCCTTGAGTCCACCATGCTTCGTAGGTGCTGAGTTCGCTAAAAAAGGCGTCGAGCTTTGTCCGCGTGATGCCTGGCTCGCCACTGCGATCGATTTCTGCGCCGATGCACTCGATGATTTCTCCGATCAGTTGTTGAACGGTGACATCGTCGGTCGCGTCTTTGGCGATGACGCCATCACCATTGAGGCGTGATTGGCCGTAAATTTTATCTGTATTTGCCGCTTGTTCGACCGAGATGTGTGTGGCATCCGCAGCACCCATATTGGCGAGGATTTGCTTCGCCGAAGCGAGTAATTTTTCGCCTTCTGGATCGCTGTGATTGATTGCTGCCAGAGGGAGGTCGCCCCCTTTAAAGAGCGATTCTGGTTGCGCGAGGCGAGTCATTGTCCAGTTCACTGCGGTGAGCATTTCTTCGATACGCACACGTTCATCGGCATCGAAGTCGATGAGTGAGAGCGTGCGGCGGTCGATTTCAAGATCGTTTACTGGGCAACTCAAGGCGACCCAAAGCTTGGGGTCTAAGGTGTTGAGCTGCTTGAGGTCTTCAACGGTGTTGAGCTCTGCTTGGAAGATGCCACCCATTCGTTTAAAGTTCCAAGGGTGTGATCCGCTGAAGATGGGTTTGATATTCATTGGTTCCAATTGATAGACGGCGCAGGGAACAATTCAAACTTTATACGTTTGTGAGGGCATGTTAACTTGAATAGTTTAGATGACAAAACTTATGAAACCTTCTGTTGAAATTGAATATTGCCCAGGTTGTCGTTGGCTTTTGCGAGCAAGTTGGACAGCGCAGGAATTGTTGACGACTTTTGAGGCCGAGCTGGGCGCTGTGACCTTACGCCCATCTGAGATCGGTGGCACCTTTCGCGTTACCGTCGATGGTGTGCAGGTCTGGGATCGTAAGACCGCTGGTCGTTTTCCTGAGATGAAAGAGCTGAAGCAAGCAGTGCGCGATCAGATTGCTCCCGAGCGGAATCTCGGGCATAGCGATACCGAGGAACGGCAAGGGGAGGCGTAATTTATGTCTAATACCATTTCTAATACTGTTCTTGAAGCAGCCAAAACTCTATCCGATGCGGTGAATGCTTTAGATTTTGCACCTCCCACAACGCACATTTATAATCCTTTGACCTACGCTTGGGCGGGGCACCGTAGCTACATTGAGCAGCATGCCAATTCGCACAAGAAGGTTATCTTCATGGGGATGAATCCTGGGCCATTTGGCATGGCTCAATGTGGCGTGCCTTTTGGAGAGATCGATCTCGTGCGCGATTGGGTCGGTGTGTATGAGTTGATCGGTAAACCAGATCATGAACACCCGAAACGGTTGATCGAAGGCTTTGCGTGTTCGCGTAGCGAAGTGAGTGGCCGGCGTTTATGGGGCACTTTTAGAGAGCGCTACCCAAGCGCGGAGGATTTTTTTGCAGATCATTTCGTGGCGAATTACTGCCCACTGGTTTTTATGGAAGAAAGTGGTCGTAACCGCACGCCTGATAAATTGCCAGCGGCTGAAGTCGAAGCGCTCTATGCTGTGTGTGACGCGCATTTACGTAGTTTGGTCACGAGTTTAAAACCAGACTGGGTGATTGGTGTCGGTGCGTTTGCTGAAGGGCGGGCGAAGATTGCCTTGAAAGGAAGCAGTGTGAAGATCGGTCGAATCTTGCACCCCAGCCCGGCAAGTCCGGCAGCAAATCGCGGTTGGGGAGAGCAGGCGACAAAGCAACTGGAGGCGCTAGGCATTTGGTAGGCGCAGTCTGACAGACTTGTGAACGTTCAACGTCGAACGTCGAATGCGCTTAGGTGTAGGGGATTCACTGGTGAAGACCGCGGTGGAAGGGGGCAGAGCACTGGGGGCGTCACAAGGAAACTACCTCAAGAATGTCCGATAGCGTAAGCTTTTGGTTTGTCGCAGACTCATTCATCATTGGACGTTCGATGTTGGAGGTTCAACGTTCACCAGTTCACACGTTCCAAGAACAGCTTTCACGACTTCGCCCATTTTTTCGTAGTCAAGGCGGTCCCAAGTGTCGCCAGCTTTGTGATATTCTTTGTTTCGATAGAAGGCCGTGTCGGAGACCATTGCGGCGTCGTAGCCGAACTCCCAATAATTGCGATGGTCGGAGAAGTCGATGCCTGGGATATTGGTTGGTGCTGCGATGGAATAGACATCGATTTCACCCGCACCTTTCATTTTAGATTTTACGGTTTTGATGTAGTCGCGTTGCTCGAGTTTGCCAATGACTGCGATGAAGTCGCCGGTGTTTGGGTATAGAACATTAAAGAGGGGGGATGGATACTGTTGAGAACCAAGTGTGTCGTCGTAATAACCGATCATTTCGAGCACGATCACACCGAGGATCTCGGTGCCTTCTTCTGCAGTGGCTTTTGCATGGTAATAACTACCCATACGCTTGGTCGCAAAGAATGGCGGCTCTTCGAGTGTATAGGCGACGAGTTCGACCGTGTGGCTTGGTGGGTGTTGACCGTATACGTAAGCGAGCTCAATGAGGCCTGCGACACCACTGGCATTGTCATCGGCTCCGGGAGTATCGCCGTGTGAATCGTAGTGTGCCCCGATGATTTGTCGCGGTCCAGTCTCCGGACCATAGAAGCAGCGAATGTTGTAGTAAGTGGATCCACTGATCGTGAATGATTGCCGCAGAACACGTCCGCCAGCTTTAGTGAAGTGATCTTCGATGTAGGCCGCCGACTTGTTTAGGTTCTCCGTGTGACGGAAACTTCGTGGATGGAAGTCGATAGAGAGGGTTTTGACCACCGTTTGCATGCGGTCGGTGTCGACTTTGATTGTGACCGCGTCATTGGCGCTTACAGTTGGTTGGGCCAAGTAGAGCCAGATCGGGAAAAGCACGACGGCTACACCGATGGATACGTTGCGGATAAATTTGAGGAATTTTTTGAGCATGGTTGTGGGCTATCTGATTTGTAGCTTGGCAAATAGTGGCAAGTGGTCGGAGCCGACTGTAGGTCCGGTGTTTCTATTTACTGTAGACATGCGTCGGGATCGTGGCGATGGGATAAGCAGACAGGAGTGTCTGTTTCACGTTTTGCTAAATGCGTGGTTTGAGAATAAGCACGCCATCGTGGGCCTCGGCGATTTCGCGCATGATATTGGCGAAGCGGGTGTTGCCTTGTGGGGCGCCGAGTTGGAAGGGACTGATGAGTGTCGGGAAGCCGACGGCGCTGATTGAAACGGACCGCTTGCCTGTGTTTGGGTTGCGCGGGTTGAGGCGGTCGAGCTTGATGAGGAAGCTTTGAGTCGAGCCTTGGAAGTCGTCGCCAATTACGTAGAGGCTCATCTTGTCGTTGGCTTGGAGTCTTGGTTTTAAATCACGAATCGCATTGCGAACTCCAGGTTCGGGGTCACTGACGCTTAGCATCGGGTAACGTAATATATTTTGCAGTGCTTGCTGGCGCAGGCCAGGCTTGTCGGGTAGCCAGATGCCACGGCGATTGCCGATCATGTAGTTCCCGCTTGTATCTAGAAATTGAATACTGCGCACTTCGGGTAAGCTGTCGAGTAACTCGCGGATCTGTTCGATCACCCCGTAGTGAAGTTGCTTTGTGAGTTGGTTGCGCATGCTGCCAGAGGTATCGATAACGAAAGCGACATGCGTGGCATCTGCAGGAAGTCCGATGGGGGGGAGGTTTTCGTGCTCGAAGCTTTGCAGGAGTCGGTTGGCCTCAGCGGCCGCTTGCTCGGCGGTGCTTAAGTTCGCTTTGCGGCTGTCGAACTCCTGCTGGAGATCTGCGAGTTGCGACTCCATTTCTTGGATGAGTGACAGAATACGTTGACGCTCTTGACTGGTGACTTCGCTGTTGAGTGCTGCTTCGAGGATGGATGCTTTGTTGGCAATGTCAGCTTCGAGCATAGCGAGTTGCTCGCGCATGGCTTCGAGAGTCGGCACATCGATTTCGCTTTCTACTCCCGCCTTGCCTGAACCAATGGAGAGGATGAATAACAATAGAATCGCCCCAAACCCACAGCATAGGCAGTCGAGAAAGGAGAGGCTGAATACCTCGATAGGGCGACGTTTGATCATTTCAAAATGTTAGCTTTCAGAATTTCAGCTTTCAGAATTTCAGCTTTTTCTAAAGCGCTGGCCAGTCGTTGTCGGGGATGAGTGTGATGCCATTGGTGCGACCACTGAGTTTCCAGAATAGACCGGCGGCGGAGGGGTCGCCTTCGAAGGGGAAGAGGATGGCGTTGAAAGGGAAATTTGGGCGCGTATTCATCGCGCTGTTGAAGAGCCGCACGCGGTCGGCTTCGGAGAGTAGGCGTCCGCTTGGTGCGGGTGCTGTGGGTAAGCCATCGCCGATAAGTAGTAGGCTGCTGGCACGTTCTTTGAGCTGTTTTACTTGTTGGAGTGCATTCGCTAGGTCGGCACCGCCTTTAGCTTCGAGTGTGTCGAGGCGATCTAAAAAGGTGAGCAGTGCATTATTGTCGTAGGGGTCGATGTAGGGGTTCGACTGACTGCCGGTGAGTGGAGTGCTGCGTTCGTTCATCTGAAATACGGCAACTAGAGTGCCCTTTGGGATGGCAGCCAGCACGGCCCGAGTTGCGGCCTTTGCTCGGAGCCACTTTTCGGAGGTGGCACCTTGCCCATTTTGGATCAATGCAATGGCTTCTTTTGCGTTGGCACCGAGCATACTGCCAGAGCTTTCGAGTAGAATGACGGCTCTAGGCCCACGTAGTTGCAGTCCTGATAGATAGCTTTGATCTGCGGATGGGCGATCGAGTGCGGCGGCTTGTTGTGGTGCTTGCTCTTTCGTTTCGAGCGCTTTCAGTGCTTCCGCTTGATCTTCAATGGCTTTGGCGAGTCGCTCTTGTTCGGCACCGAGCTGTGCGATGCTGGTGGCATTGGTGTCGGGCTGAGGGTCGAGTGCAGAGATGTCTTTATCGAGTGATTTTTGCTTGGCCTCGGCTTCTTCGATCGCGGCTTGCAGGGTTTCAAGTGCCTCTGATGATTGGCTCACCTCGGTATCGCTTAGGGTGATTTGTTTCTTTGCGGTCAGTATAAACAGCAAAAGCACAGCGCCAAAGCCACAGCAAATGCAGTCCATAAAGGACAGTGCAGAGCTTTGGGCTTCACGACGTTTTTTCATGAGTTACGATATGCGGGATGGGAAAATGCGTCGGTCAGACACTCTTGTCTGATTCTTTCTTCGTCTCAGTTTCGGGCGTTCTCGCTTCCACGCTCGGCGTATCTGCTGTCTGCGCTTCATTGTCGCGATCGAAAAGTTTGTCGAGAAGTTGCTCACGGCAAAAGGTTTGTAGGCGTAGGATGAGCCCTTCTTGGCCACCTTGGAGCAAGTGGATGAGCAACATGAGCACAATGCTGATGAACAAGGCAACAAGGGTAGAGTTGAAGGCGACGCCGAGCGCGCTAGTGACTCCTGAAATATCGCCCTGAAGCGCTTCATCCGCACGTTGTAGAGCGACGCCGATGCCGCGCACGGTGCCAATGAAGCCAATCGACGGGATCGCCCAGACGAGATAGCGCAGCATCGACAGTTCGCTTTCCTGCTGTTCGGCGGCAACTTCCAAGCGCCCCATAATGGTTTCTGTGGCCTCGGGCACACTGCCAGTCATGTGGTAACGCTCCAAGCCTCGCGCCATGACATAAGGGAGTATTTTATTTTTCAGGTCTGGAGCTTGGCTCTTCACCTCAAACTGGTCAGCAAGTTTACCCGCTCTTTCGCGAGTGATGCTTTTTGCTCCATCCAGAAGGTCTATTTCAGGGTCGGATTCGAGTCCTTCGCTTTCGGGAGCGAAGCGCCCAAGGGTTTTCGCCTCATGATTGAGTAGGATGAATTTATAGACTAGAATCATCAGCCCCCAGAGTAGTAGCGAAAGGCAAATTTGCTGTTCGTAGTCTTTGAGTATGATGAAGATGCTTGCAGAATCAGAGCCGCCATCGACGCCGATGGTTTGTCCGAGTGCAGCTTCGTATGCTTGTGGGCGAATCAGCACGCCATAAATGACGCCGACAAATATGAAGGAGGCGATCAGCCCCATGCTGAAAATGAGACCTTTGACTGAAAAGAGGCCGCGCTCGGGATTTCGTAAACTCATAGTGGGAAAAGTGGGCAGTGCTTAGTTGATAGTGGTCAGAATGAGACGATTTGTTCCAGATGCAAAATACAAATGAAGCTCAGAACGAGCGCTTCACCAGGCGAAATGGCCTTTTTCATTGCGCATTAGGGGTTTCGCGCTTCTGTCTTCTACCTCCTAAATTCTAATTTCTCATATATTATGGCAAAAGATTGGCTCGAAGGCATTGAAGAAGAATATGACGTAGTGGTCATCGGCTCCGGCTTAGGCGGACTCACTGGCGCGAATTACCTCGCGAAGAATGGACATAAAGTGTTGTTGCTCGAGCATCACTATCAGTTTGGCGGCTTGGCAACCTGGTTTAAGCGTCCGGGTGGACATATCTTTGATATTTCCCTTCATGGCTTTCCCTATGGTATGGTGAAGTCCTGCCGTAAGTATTGGACTAAGGAGATCGCGGATTCGATCCACCAGCTCAAGGATGTGCGTTTTATCAATCCACAGATGAACGTGTGGACGACCTTCGAGCGCGAGGATTTTACCAATATCTTGGTCAATGACTTCAAGGTGGAGCGTGAGAAGGTGGAAGCTTTCTACGATCACCTGCGCGCAATGAATTTCTACGACGACAACACCCAGACCACGGGAGAGATGTTTGAAGAATTCTTCCCTGGTCGCACCGATGTGCACCGTCTGTTGATGGAGCCGATTTCCTATGCCAACGGTTCGCACATTGATGATCCAGCGATCACCTACGGTATCGTGTTTTCGAACTTTATGAGCAAGGGTGTCTTCACCTTCCAAGGTGGCACCGATACATTGATCAAGAAGATGGTCGCGGAGCTAAAGAAAAACGGCTGCGAGATCCGTAAGTGCGCACTTGTTGAAGGCGTCGATGTCGAAGACGGTAAAGTTGTCGGCGTGCGCGTGAAGAGCCAGAATACCGGCGACGAAGAATTTCCAACCCGCACGGTTCGCTGTAAGGCAGTGCTTTCCAATGCGAATGTTCGCAACACCATCCAGTATCTCGTGGGCGAAGATAAATTCCCCGCTGAGTTTGTTGAAGAGGTGAAAGCCGTGCGTAACAACACCAGTTCCTGCCAGGTCTACATGGGCATCAAGAAGGGTGAAACTATTCCGAACATCGGCGACCTCGTATTCACTTCAAAAGCACCCGAGTATACCATCGACGAGCTCACTTCGATTAAGACCAGCAGTCATACCTTCTCGGTTTATTATCCGGAAACACGTCCACATCTTTCGCAAGATCGCTACACGGTGGTTGCCTCGCTCAACGCGAAATGGGACGAGTGGGCCAGCTTGACTGATGAGGAATACGAAGCCGAAAAAGCCCGCATGTGCGAAGAGTGCGTCAGCAGCTTAGAAAAGTTCATTCCGGGCGTGCGGGATAAGATTGATCACATTGAAGCAGCGACTCCGCGCACGGTGAACTATTACACTAAGTCGATGCACGGTACGTCGTTTGGCACCAAATTTGAAGGCTTGAAGGTCTCCATGGAGCTCTCGGAAAAGATCGAAGGTCTTTATCACGCAGGCTCTGTCGGCATCATCATGTCCGGCTGGCTCGGCACGATGAACTACGGCGTCATCACCGCCAACAAGATGGACAAATGGCTCTACGAGAAGGCGAAGGGGTAGGGGCTTTGCTCGAGAAGACCGCGTTGCTCTGAGGCAGGAATGCACTCAACCCAGTTCACCGCGATTTAACCGCTCGTTTACCTTCGGTCACTAGAGTTGCTACGCCATCTACGGCAGGCCTCGGCCGCGGAGGGCGGAAATAGATTGCTTACTGCACAATAAGCGAGTTTCGGCACAACCGAATTATCGCACGCCTTCGAATCGGTCCTTTTGCAGGGAATGAAACAGCTGCTTACCTACGTCTTGACTAAAAGCCAGAAAGCTGGAAAGCTGGCTATATGAAAACTACGCTTGATTTACCGGAACCGCTGGTGCGTGAGATGAAGCTGCGGGCTGTCCAAGAGGGACGAAAGCTGAAGGATGTTGCCGCCGAAGTCTTCCGTGCGGGGCTGCGTGCACCAAAGGCTAGCACGGGTAAAAAAGCCTACACGCAGAAACTGGAAACGCCGATTTTCGCTTGCGAGGAATCGAAGGCGCGTGCACCTCACATGAGCGTGACCGAGCTTCTACACCTGGAGTAAAGTGCTCAGGCCGAGGAGGACGCAAACCGTGTCGGCTAAACTCTATGATGTAAATATATGGGTCGCGTTGTCTTTTCAGACGCACCCCGCTCATGCTGAAGCAAAAGTTGCCTTTGAGTCGGCCACTAGTGAAGCGCCTGCGGTTTTTTGCCGCGCGACGCAGCAATCCTTTCTCCGACTGGTCACGACGCTAGCTATCCAGAAGTGCTACGGAAGTGAACGTATCGGCAACACGCTCGCATGGGATCGCTGGAAGTATCTCGCTGCCATGCCGCAAGTCTTGTTCCTCGGTGAACCGCCCGGTCTGCAAACGCACTGGTCAGCTTACGCACAATCCGAATTGCCTGCACCCAAGCGATGGATGGACGCCTACCTCGCCGCTTTTGCCCGAGCTTATGGAATTTCTCTGCTGACTTTGGATAACGATTTTCTGGATTTTGAAGCGCTTGATGTTCAAGTGTTGTCTGTGGAGTAAGCATTGAACATTGAACATTAAATGGTGAATTAGCCAACGTTTGGGCATCCTTCATTCAGCATTGAGCGTTCGAAGTTGGACGTTCGATGTTCCCATCATCATGTCTGGCTGGCTTGGCACGATGAGTTGCGCCAACAAGATGGGAAAATGGCTCATTGATTTTTTTCAGATTGTTGGGTAAGTTCCTGTCTTCTCCTTGAGCTTACATATGCGTCGTTTTTCTCTATTTTATTTATTGTTTGTTTTTTTCGTGCCTGTTTTTGCGGTGCCTGAAACTTGGGAGCCCGTTGCGACTGTGAATGGGTGTCATGGTCGGCATGAAGCGGCGATGGTGACTCTAAATGATCGCTTGTATTTGATTGGTGGGCGTAAAGTGAAGCCGGTGGATGAATACAATCCGAAAACGAAGCAGTGGACTGCTTTGGCAAAGCCTCCGCTTGAGATGCACCATTTTCAAGCGGTTGTTGTTGGGGAGCGTATTGCGATTATCGGTGCGTTTACGGGGAAGTATCCACGTGAGACGCCAGTGCCTAATATTTGGTTTTTCGACCCCGTTCAGAATGTTTGGGAGATGGGGCCAGAGATTCCGCAGGAGCGCCGTCGCGGTAGTGCGGGAGTGGTGAAGGACGGCGATGATATTTATATCGTATGTGGGATTGTTGACGGGCATTGGGCAGACTATGTGCCTTGGCTGGATCATTGGAATAGCCGAACTGGGGAGTGGACGGTGTTGCCCGACGCGCCGCGGCCACGAGATCATTTTCACGCGGCGATGATTGATGGAAAAATTGTGGCCGCAGGCGGGCGGACTAGTAGTGCGGCGACGAAGCAGGTCTTTAATTTAACCATCCCCGAAGTGGATGCGTTTGATGTGAACACGCAGCAATGGGTGACTTTACGAGAGCCTTTACCGACGCAGCGAGCGGGCACCATGGCAGTTGCGTATGATGACACGCTTTTGGTTGTCGGGGGTGAAAAAGGAAAGGGGCCGGCGCATCGCGAAGTGGAAGCGTTCTCTTTTGAAGATGAAAAATGGCATACCTGCACGCCCTTAAAAGTCGGTCGCCATGGTGGCGGGTTGAGCATGATCGGCAGCAAACTGTATGTTGCCTCTGGGAGCGCTCGCCGCGGTGGTGGTCCTGAGCTGGATACTCTAGAAAGTCTCGATTGGGAGGATCTGGGATTGCCAGATCAGCACTAAGTGCTGAGAGGAGTGTCGCACACTCGTTGCCCGGTTTTTCGAATGGTGCGGGTAGACGGAATCGAACCGACGACCTCTGCGTGGAAGGCAGATGTTTTACCTCTAAACTATACCCGCGTTTATCGAAGCGCGTAAAATGGCGTGATCTTTGCGGGTGGGTCAAGACAGGATTTCGGAAAAGTGATTCAGCGATAAGTGGTCAGCGGTGCGAGGTCAGCGGTTTGGGATACTGTGTGCGATATGCGGGATGGGGCTGATTTTCGTCTTCCATGTCTGCGTATTAGGCTACATTAAAGTGAGCATTTAATATAAATACTTCTTAACCCATTAATTTGAACATATGATACGTGCACTAGGGCGTTCGGCTTTGGCGGTTGTTTCCGAGCTAGGAGAGATGAGTCTCTTCAGCATGGCGGCTCTGCGTGGCTTTGTGGTGCAGCGTCATCGTTTGGCTAAGTTGGTCACTGCTATTCATGAGATAGGTGTTCGGTGTTTGCCGATTGTGTTTACCGTCGGCCTTTTTACGGGCTTGGTGATGGGATTGCAGCTCTACTATACTTTGGTGCGCTTGGGGGCAGAAGCCGCGCTTGGCGATGCGGTGGGGCTGTCTATTGTGCGTGAATTGGGGCCAGTGCTCACGGCTTTGATGGTCGTTGGGCAAGCGGGTTCGGCACTGGCTTCGGAGCTGGGCATTCAGCGAAATGATGAACAGATCGATGCCTTGCAAACGATGGGGGTCGATTCGAAGGGCTATCTTGTGGGCGCGCGTTTGGTTGCGGCGGTGTTGTGCTTCCCCATGCTAACAGCGATTTTTGATTTGGTGGGTATTTTTGGTGGCTATTTGACGGGTTCGGTGCTCCTGGGAGTGGATGCTGGAGTGTATTGGCATCATATCGAGAGTAGCATCGGCTGGGACGATGTCTCGGGCGGCTTCATTAAGGCGCTGGCTTTTGGTTTTATCACGATCTCGATCTGTGCTTATCGCGGCTACAATACGCATCGAAAGGCGTCGTTTCCGGGAGTGCGTGGTGTGAGTGAATCGGCGACACGCGCCGTAGTATGGTCCAGCGTCAGCGTGCTGGCAGCGGATTATTTAATCACTTCTTTTTTGATCTAATGGACGAGGTATTTTTAAAGATTCGTGGATTGAAGAAGCACTTTGGTTCGAACCGTGTGTTGGATGGTGTCGATCTGGATGTGGCGCGTGCGTCGGTCACTACGATCATTGGTAAGAGCGGTATCGGTAAATCGGTGTTGTTGAAATGCCTTGCTAATTTGTTGACCCCAGACGCTGGTGCAATCGAGCTGGAGGGGCAGCCGATTGCGAAGAGTCGCCAAAGTTCGGATCGGGAGGCGGGTGTTTCCTTTAGCTACATGTTTCAGAACAATGCTTTGTTTGATTCGATGACGGCAGCCGATAATGTGGCGTTGCCTTTAGTGGAAGCTTCGAAGATGAAGCGTGCTGAGATTCGCGATCAAGTCGCCGAGATGTTGGCACACCTTGAGCTGACGGATTCTGCGCAGCGTTACCCAGGGGAGCTGTCTGGCGGGATGAAGAAACGTGTGGCCCTGGCACGTGCATTGATCACCAAGCCTCAATTAGTGCTGTTTGACGAGCCGACAACTGGGCTCGACCCAGAGCGTAAGTTTGGGGTGTTTGAAATGATTGCTGACTACCGAGAGCGTTTTGGATTTACCGCGCTTTTGGTGAGCCACGACATTCCTGAAGTTTTTGAGATTAGCGATAAGGTGGCTTGGTTGGATGAAGGGATTATCAAGTTCTTTGGTCCGCCGTCGGAATTAAATGAAGATGCGGAATCTGCCTTGTCAGGCTTTTTAAATAAAGCGAACTACGGGCGTAAGTCGAACGTTTAAGGAGAGAGGATAGTATTTATGAATAATCGAAAGATCGAATTTTTAGTCGGGAGCTTCGTATTGGTTGGGCTCATTGCGGTGCTCTACCTAGCGATTCAAATCGGGAGTGCCCGTTTTTTTGGGGGTGATAGCTACGAACTGGAAGCACGTTTCAGTAGCGCGAGTGGAGTGAATGCCGGAAGTCGCATCGAAATTGCGGGCGTGCGTGTGGGCACAGTCAAAGAGGTCGTGTTGAATGATGATTTCTTTGCAATCGCTACTTTAGAGCTGCCCAATACGCTACAGTTGGACGATGATACCATTGCTTCGGTCAAGACTGCTGGGTTGATTGGTGACCGCTACATCAATTTGCTGCCAGGCGGTTCTGGCTTTGTATTGGAGCCAGGTGATATGATTGTGGATACGGAATCCGCTTTAGATATCGAAAGCTTGATTAGCCGTTTTGCGCTCGGAGGCATTGACGAAGAGCAAGAATAGCCTATTGATATCGTCAGAATGAAAAAGATCTTCTCAGTTTTTCTATGTGTAGTGTTGGGCTTTTCGAGCGTCTTAGCCGCAGCGACGAAGCCCGCAGATAAACTCATGCAGACAGTGCGCGGTGCGCTTGATCTCGTCTATGGCGATTGCTGTGTAGAATCAACTATCGAGCATAAGCAGGCGAAGGTTCGTGAATTGATTGAGTCGAATTACGATATGACGATTTTGATTCGTCGTGCCATTGGGCGCAACTGGAATAAGATGAGTGCCGATGAGCAAGCACAAGTTTTAGAGTTGGTGAAGCAATTGGTCGTGAAAGCTTATTTTAAAGGCCTGGAAGGTAAGAGCCGCCCAGAGGTTACTTTTGATACAACCCTTCAAGTCTCATCAAAGCGTATCGAAATACCGTCTACGGTCGTCCTTGATGGTGAGCCGATTCGAGTTCTTTATCGTATGGGTTTGATGGGTGCAGACTGGCAACTTTTTGATATTGTCGCAGAACATGTCAGTGTGGTCTCGAACTATCGCCAACAATTTGATGATCATTTTCGTAAGGAGAATGGCGCCGCTCTGATTACTAAGTTAGAAGAACTCCTGAAAAAAGATAAGCTTGATGAAAACATTGAATTCTAAACTACCTTTCTACGTGCTGATGGCTGCCCTTATGGGTGCGAGTGCACAACCTGTGATTGCGCAAAGTGATGCAGATCTCTATGGCGACGATGTCGTGACGGCAGGCGCAGTGGATGATCCCCTTGAGTCCATCAATCGTGTGACTTTTAGTGTCAACGACTTCATTTACCTCAATGTTTTTGAGCCGGTCGCCGACGCCTATACGTTTATCACGCCAGATCCGGTGGAAGAAGGTGCGACGAATTTTTTCAGAAACTTGAAGTATCCAGTTCGCTTGGCGGCTAATCTTTTACAGGGTCGCTTCGATGGTGCTTGGGTTGAAACCGGCCGTTTTGCGATCAACACCACTTTTGGAGTTGCGGGTGTTTTCACTCCTGCCGATTCCGTCGACGGCTTCGAGCCGATTCCAGCGGAAGACATCGGTCAAGTGCTTGGTGCATGGGGAGTCAGTGATGGACCTTATTTAGTTTTGCCGCTACTCGGTCCCTCCAATTTGCGTGACCTTGGTGGTCTTGTCGGTGACCGTGCCGTGGATCCCCTGAGCCAGCCTTTTGCTGTGAATGAAAGTTGGAACTGGGAATGGCGCTTGGCGCTTTCCGCAACCGACGTGATTACTAGCAGCCCGACAATTATCGAGCGCTACAAGCAGTTGAAGGGTGGTTCAATCGATCCATACAGTTCGATGAAGAACGGCTATACTCAGTTCCGCAACGCGGCTATCAAGGAGTAATTAGATTTTTAATTGATTCAAAAAGGTGGCTTTCACGAGTCGCCTTTTTTTGTGGCCCTTTGTCAAGTAAAGGGCTGCACGCTACGGCTCTCAATCAGCGATGGGGTCTAGCCCCAGCCGCTTTCGCTCGTTCGCGTGCTTGGGTTTATTTTTGGACCAGTATTCACTATTCATGATACGATCTTTTAGGACCGCGGTCGTGGTTCCTCCTGGGCTGGTTTCACTCCATTGGGTGATGATGTGCGGGAAGGCCTCCTTGAAATGAATCGTGAGCGTGCGCTTGAGGTTAGGGTAAGTGACGCTGTAGGTGAACTCCTGTTTTTTCTGTTTGAGTGATCCTATGGCATCAGCGGCTTCAATGGGTTTATGGGCAAAGCTTGTGTAGAGCGCACCTGGGATGCATCGAAATGACCCTTGTGGTAGGCGCTTGGGATCGAGTCGTAGTCGGGTCCATAGCTCGTCTTCGAGCCATGCGTCTCCCACCTTAAAGGAGCGGTCGCCTTTCTGTTGAAAGTAGGAACGGAGCTCTATGCGCCAACCATCCTCCGAGCGGTTGACCTGTTGAAAGGCTTGACCGCACCAGTCTTGGATCGAGGTCGTTGTTTTCAAGGCGTGCGGATAGGTATCGAGCTCAATAGGACTAAAGGTGCTCGTCATCGTTCGGTAGCTGTAAAGGCCGGTGTTGAACGTGCGAAGTGCGTTGAGTTTGAGCACATCTGCGGATAGGCCTTTGCCGTATTCATGCTTTACATGCTGATCGGTGAGAAACGGCTCGGTCACAAAAATGAATTCCGCATGCCCGCGATGTTGTTCGCCGTAGCGAGATTGGTTCAGTTCATAGCGGTTGATTTCTGCACCATTAAACCAGAAATCTCTGATCGTAAGCAGGTCTGCGGCATGACTCACCAATGAAGTGCATAAAAGTAGAACCAAGCCTTGAGGATAGATTTGCATCCCATGAACCTAGAGTCTCTTGATGATGGATCAAGTGGATGATTCGATTCTTTAAAAGAATGCTTTTGCTCTGTGCAGAATGTATCCTATCCTCTCACGTTCATGAATATTTCCGCCGCAGACTTAGAACTGATTGAAAAGTATAATCGCCCGGGGCCTCGCTATACGAGTTATCCGCCGGCGAATCATTTCAAAGAGTATGCAGATGTTGCACCATTGCTCGCCTCGGTTGAAAAGGGCGATGCGCCACTGTCGCTGTATTTCCACCTGCCCTTCTGTGAAACACTTTGTTGGTTTTGCGGCTGCCACACGATCACGACACTCGACCATGATCGTGGAGATGATTATTTAGATCTGCTGGAGAAAGAGTTGGCGATCTTTTCAAAACATGTGCCCGAGGGACGCAAGGCGGGGCAGCTACACTTTGGCGGAGGCACGCCGAATTTCTTTCGACCAGAGCAGATTGATCGCTTGGCGGCGATGATAGATCGTCATTTCACATTCCTCGACAATGCGGAGAAGTCGGTCGAGCTCGATCCGCGTCGTTTAACACCTGCGCATATCGAAGCCTTTGCACGCATGGGCATCACGCGTGCCTCATTCGGAGTGCAGGACTGCAACGAAGACGTGCAGAAGGCGATACATCGCATCCAACCACAATCGATGAATATCGAGGCGATGGAAACCTTGCGTGCCAATGGCTTCGAATCCGTAAACATGGATTTGATCTACGGCTTGCCAAAGCAGTCGCCAGAGAGCTTTTCGGAAACACTCGATCAGGTGCTGGAGCTGAAACCTGACCGTTTTGCGATTTTTAACTATGCGCATGTGCCGGGGATGAAGCCCGCGCAAAAGTTGCTAGAGCGTCATGGCCTGCCTTCTGCCGAAACTAAGCTGGAGCTCTTACGTCTGTGCATTGAGCGCCTCACCGCGGAAGGTTATGTTTACATCGGCATGGATCATTTCGCTTTGCCAGATGATGAGCTGGTCAAAGCTCAGCGCGAGCAGACACTGCAACGGAATTTTCAAGGCTACAGCACCCGTGCCGGTGTGGAAATTTGCGGCTTTGGCATTTCCAGTATTTCGCAGGGCGGCGTCGGCTTTCGCCAGAATGTAAAGGATTTGGAGGCCTATCGTGGCTATCTCGCGAAGGGTGAGTTGCCCGTCAACAAAGGCTACGAGTATACAGAGGAAGATAAACTGCGTGGCGATATTATCATGCGCTTGATGTGCGACCTTTCTTTAGATTTCGGGGCCATGTCGGAAAAGTGGTCGATCGATTTTCGCGAGCATTTTGCAGAAGCCTTGGAACAATTACATGAGCCCGCAGCCGACGAATTGATTATCTGGACCGATCGCGGATTCGAGGTGACCGAGCGTGGGCGCCTCTTTGTGCGCAATCTTGCGATGTGTTTTGATGCCTATTTGGAGCCCGCTGTTGAGGGGCGCTATTCCAAAACGGTTTAATGCAGAAAGGAGTTGGCACCAGCGAAGTAAATCGGTAGCGGCGGCTCTCCCGACCGCCACAGACCCCAGCTGATGTTCGGTGAGTGGTGGCAACGTGCTGTTGCCAGATATTAGCGATTTTCATTGGTAGCTAGAGCTGCTTATTTTCTTGTGACAGAGTTGACTGATTTTCATCAATTTCGTTTAAGTCACGGTTTTCATTGCAATTCTGCGACAAGGAAATTAACTCCGCCGCTTTCCTATGAAGATACTAGTCGCAGACCGCATTTCTCCCATTGGTGTTGATTTATTTAAAGCTGAAGCAGGCTTTGAAGTGATCGAGGCCTATGGCTCCTCTCCTGAGCAGATCCTTGAGCTCGTTAAGGACGTCGACGCCATCGCGCTCCGTTCCGATACACGCGTGACCGCTGAAGTTGTCGCTGCAGCGCCCAAACTCAAGGTTGTCGGCCGTGCAGGTGTGGGTGTGGACAACATCGATATCGAAGCGTGCACCGACCGTGGTGTGATCGTGATGAATACGCCGACTGGTAACACCTTGGCGACTGCTGAGCTGACCTTTACGCACATGCTCGCTGGCACACGCCCGATCGTGCAAGCCTCTGCAAGTATGACTGCAGGTCGCTGGGACCGCAAACTTTATACAGGCTCCGAGCTCAATGGTAAGACACTTGGTATCCTAGGCATGGGGCGTATCGGCGCTGAAGTCGCTAAGCGCGCACAAGCGTTCAACATGGAGGTGCTTGGATACGACCCGTATTTGACCGAGTCGCGTGCAAAGGCGCTTGGCGTGAAGCAAGCAACACTCGACGAAGTGATCGAGAACGCTGACTACATTACAACGCACATGCCATTGACTAAGGACACGAAGCACATGCTCAACGCAGACGCCTTTAGCCGTATGAAGGACGGCGTTCGCGTCTTCAATTGTGCACGTGGCGGAATCATCGATGAGGCAGCACTCATCGAAGCATTGAAGTCTGGCAAAGTCGCTGCTGCGGGCCTCGACGTATATGAAGACGAGCCACCTGCGGAAGACAGTCCGCTTCGTAGTATCGAAAACCTTGTGCTCACGCCACACCTTGGTGCATCTACGCAGGAGGCCCAAGAAAATGTCGGTATCGACGTGGCCAAGCAAATGGTCGAGGCCCTCAAGGGGGAAATGGTGCGCAACGCGCTCAATATGCCATCACTCGATCCTAAGGTACTGGCTCAACTCGCTCCTTACATGACGCTCGGCGAAAAGCTCGGCACCTTCTCTCAGCAACTCGCTCCAGAAGGCGTCGAAAAGATCACCATTCGCTACTTTGGCAAGATCACTGAACTCGACACTCTGCCACTGACTTATGCGATCCAACGCGGCTACTTGCGTGAGATCTCTGAAAACGTAAACGATGTGAATGCGCCGAAGAAGATCGAGCGCCTCGGCATCGAGACCGAACAGGTCAAGAGCTCTGCACACGCTGAATTTACTGAACTCGTCGAAGTTCAAGTCTCCTGCAAGGGTGGCAAGACACGCACCATCGGTGGCACACTTGTCGGTAAAAACCAAAACCCACGTATTGTCACAATTGATGGACATGGAGTAGAGGTGAATACCGACGCCACACTGCTCGTGTTGAAGAACAAGGACGTCCCTGGTATCGTTGGTTTCATCGGCGTCACACTCGGTGAAGACAATATCAATATCGCCAATATGTCGCTCAGTCGCGATAAGGGTGAAGGTTTTGCCGTTTCTGTTTTCGAACTTGATAGCGTGCCGTCTGAGGCCTGCGCCAAGAAGATCACGGATCACGCTGCGATCGAAAAGTATCGTGTGATTAAACTCTAAGCTTTGCTTCGAGTTCAGAATTCAGAATTCATAATACAGGAGTCAGCAAAGTGCTGGCTCCTTTTTTGGGGGTAGGGTTCGATATCCTTATCGAACCGATCACTTTTGAGTCTCGGCACGTTAGGGATAACGTGCCGAGCCAATTGATTGCTGTTATAAATAATCTGGCGTAATCCTTCTGAATTCTGAATTCTATCTCCTGTGTCCTTAACGTATATTATCCTCGTTTCTCTTGTCGGCTATTTCCTTGGTGCGATCAGTTTCGCCGTGCTTGTCGCGAAAAGTAAGGGAGTCGATATATTTAAAGAAGGCAGTGGTAACCCCGGTGCGACCAACGTGAAGCGGGTGCTGGGCTCTAAGTGTGGCAATGCAGTGTTTATCTGCGATGCTCTGAAGGGCCTCATCGCAGCGCTTTGGCCACGCTTGGTATTTGAAGGAGAGTTGGGGCTCAAGTTGGCGGTGCTTGGTTTGGTCGCTGCGATTATAGGACATAGTTTCTCTGTCTTTTTGAAGTTCCGTGGCGGTAAAGGCGTTGCGACGACCATGGGCGGGCTTATGGCAATTATGCCGTTGGTTTTAGTGATCGGTTTGTTGGTCTGGGCGATTTGCTTCTACAGCACTAAGATTGTCGCGCTTGCGTCGATTTTGTTTGGAGTGAGCTTGCCGATTGCAGCATTTGGCTTATATGGCACGAGCGATCCGCGTTTTACTTTAGGAGTGGTTCTGGGTGCTTTGATCGTGGTGCGCCACCGTTCCAATATAGCTCGGATGTTTGCTGGGCAGGAAAACAGCTTTAAAAAGTAGCCGGTGTGCTCACCCCTGTAGCTTAGGAAGCCATCTACAATATCTGGTTATTGGGGAGCGATTGCCGAACGATTGTAGGGCGCGAACTTGTTCGATGCCACGCATATCAAATTTGGGACGGGAGGCATTCTGCTAGCAGAAGCCCTACGATTATCAGTCGTCAGATCTTTTGAGTTCGCCAGAAGTCTGGTCTTGAAGTTTTGGGCATCTGATGTTGTCTCTGCTGCTTCGTCTTCGCGACCGTAAGTGGCTTCTGTGCTGTTTTTCGTGAAGCTAACCACTTTTATTTTACACATAGCATGTCCGAAAAACGTATCATTCGTATCGGACTTCTTGGATTCGGCGTAGTCGGCCAAGGGGTTTGGAAAAACATCGAGAAGAATCGCCAAGCATTGGAACTGAGACTGGGCGCTCAGCTCGATATTACTGAAGTGGTGGTGAAGAATCTCAGCCGCGAGCGTGAGGTGGCCGTTCCTGCTGAGCGCTACTCAGATGATCCAGCTCGCGTGGTGGAGAATCCGGATATTGATATCGTATGTGAGCTCATGGGTGGCACCGACGAAGCATTGGAGCATACGCGTCGCGCCCTAGAACTGGGTAAGATTGTGGTGACCGCGAACAAGGCACTCATCTGTGAGCATGGCGAAGAGTTATTCGATATCGCTCGTCGCACAGGCGGACACTATTTCTACGAAGCATCGGTTGCGGGCGGTATTCCCATCATTAAGACCATCCGCGAGGCGCTCGTCGCCAATCGTTTTAAATTGATCTTCGGTATTCTCAACGGCACTTCCAACTACATCCTCACTCGTATGGAACGCGAGGGGCTGAGTTTCGAGGAAACCCTCGGTGATGCCCGCGAGCTTGGTTATGTCGAAGCCGATGAAGCTCTCGATCTCGACGGTATCGATGCCGCGCACAAGGCAGTGATCCTCGCCTATCTGGCTCATGGTAAATGGGTGAAACTCGACGATATTATTTGCGAAGGCATTCGAGAGGTTTCTGGGCAGGATATCGCAATTGCGGGTCAGCTTGGCTATAAGATCAAATTGCTTGCGGTGATTGCGCGCGATTTCGAGGCCGACAAGTTATCGGTTCGTTTGCATCCAGCACTGATTTCTAAAAAGGAAGTTATTGCGGGTGTGGATGAGGTCTACAACGGTGTCAGCGTGACCGGCGACGTTGTCGGCACTACTGTGTTGATCGGTCGTGGAGCGGGGCAAGATGCGACCTCGAGTTCGGTGATCAGTGATATCGCTGACGCCGTCTTCATGCTACAGGGGGCGCCTGCGCCAGTTATCTCTGAGGAGGATGAGGAAACCTATAATTGTTTGGCGGCAGGGCTCGATCTTGCAGCGCCTGCTGAACTTCAGGGGCGTTACTATCTGCGCATTCACGTGAAGGACCAAGAGGGCGTTCTAGCTAAAATCTCAAATATCCTCGCGGAGCACCATGTGAGTTTTGCCACAGTTAATCAGCAGGAACTCGATGACGGTTCGGCGCTGATTATGGTGACAACACACACGAGCAATGAAACCGCGATTGCGGCAGCCAAAGCAGCTCTTTCAGAGCAAGCCGTTGTGCTCAGCGCACCGGTGAGCATCCGTATTTTTGATCCCGAAGCGGTCTAGCACTGATTTTCGCTTCTGAACAATACTCAAAATAGGGTTGACGGCGGCGTTTTCGCGCCCATGTTTCTGCCTCTTTTCCAATAAACCGAATTTCTTTTTATATGTCTATCGAAGTAAAAGTCCGTAAAGGCGAGCCCATGGAACGTGCGCTCCGTCGTCTCAAGAAGCGCCTCGACCGTGAGGGTGTGATCCATCAAGTGCGTGCCAAGCGTTACTTCGTGAAGCCTGCACAAGAGAAGCGTAAGAAAAAGAAGGAGCTTGATTTCAACAACATGCTTCGCGTTCGCTACTCGAATATGTAATTTTATGCGTGAGCCCTCTAGGTGCTCGCGATTTGAATCCCGGTTGCGCAATTTGCGTGCCGGGATTTTTTTTGTGTCGTAGAAGCGGGTCGAACCGCTTTGCTACATGAATTGGCTGAGTGTATTGACTTCTTAAGTGCTTACGCCGTTAAATCTCCATCATCTCATTTGCTTCATGTCTGACATTTACGATCGAATCTCCCTCTCTAGTTGCTGGTGCTCGAAGCGCCATACGGATGGCTATGAAATGGTGCAGGAAATTGTCGATCTAGGGTTTAAGCGTATGGAGTTGAGTCATGGAATCCGCATTTCACTGGTTCCTGGTATCTTGAAGGCGGTGGAGGAAAAGCTCGTCGAGGTGTCTTCTGTGCATAACTTTTGTCCGTTGCCAAATAGTGCTCAGTCTGCGGCTCCGAATTTATTTCAGCCCTCGGCTGCGGATCAACGTGAGATCAATCTATGGCAGCGCTATACCCTGCAGACACTTGACTTTGCGGTAAAGGTGGGTGCTCAAAATGTGGTGATGCATTCGGGGAGCACTTGGTATTTCTTTGGCTCTCCGGAACGAAAGTTGGATAAGTGGATTGATGAAGCTGAGCTCAAGGCATGTGACCTGCTTGGCCATAAAGAATTTGAGAAACAGCGTAATCGAGCTATGCGCCGAATTCGTCGAGTCTCCAAGAAAACGATGAAGCGTATCTGTGCGAGCTATGCCTATATGCTGCCGTTCGCAAAAGAGCGTGGTCTGATTCTATGTCTTGAGAATCGAGAAGGCCTGGAAGAGATGCCGATCGATAAAGACTATCCTGATTTTCTGAAAAGTCTGCCCGAACCCGAGCATGCGGGCTATTGGCACGATACGGGGCATGCTGAGATCAAGCATCAATTCGGCCTGTTGGATCACCACGAACATCTGGCATCTATGGCAGATCGACTCAAAGGTTTTCACTTACACGATGTGTCAAAAGGTGGCCGTGATCACCAAGTTCCAGGCACGGGAGTGATTGATTTCCAAATGATCGCTGAGTTCGTGCGCCCTGAGCACACCTTAGTCTTAGAGCTCAGCCCTAAACTGACTGTCGACGAGGTGAAGGCGTCGCGAGACTATATTGGAAACTTACTCGGGTAAACCTGCGCGGTCCTGATCGGCTGGGTTTGAGTATAGATTATTGCTGAGATCTGGTTTGTGCCTCGCACAGGTGAGTCATTGTGACTCTGCGATACACTTTTTATTATTGAGTCGCTGAGTTGTGCCATTATGTCACTTTTATGTTTTTGCTAAAAATAATTTAGTTGTTCATAGTCATGGGGTTATGAATTTATGATTAGTTGGCATCTGTTGTGCATTCTATGGGTTGAACAATAACTCAACAGAAAGGAAACAGACAAATGAAACTAATACGATATGAATATCCACAAACACTCGGGAACAGTGCTTTCGATTCATTCTTTGGATCCGCAGCACCGGCTTTTAGCCGCTTTGGGTCGTTGTTTGACGACTTTTTAGAAGGTGCTTCCGGCGTGAATCAAACGGCAGCTGATCTCTATGAAGATGATCACAATTACTTTGCACGCTTGGAGCTACCAGGGGTGAAGAAGAAGGACATCGACCTAGAGCTTGAGAATGCGGTTTTGACGATCAGCAGTGCGCAGACCGATAAGAATGAAGATGGGGAGTCTAGCTATCGCTTCCAGCGTTCGATCTCGATTCCAGATGGCGTCGCGATGGAGAAGGTCTCCGCTCACTACGAAGACGGTATTTTAACGGTTACGATGCCTAAGCAAGATGCCCGCAAGCCTCGTCTAATCGAAGTGAAGTAAACGGACATCCTCAACGGCGGATCGTTAAGGATAACGATCCCTACCAAAAACTAAGATAAACGAAGAAAGGAATTATATATTATGAGCAGCACAGAACTAGATACTGCAAAGAAGCAAGAATGCGTCTCGCAAGACACTGCCCAGGCGCGCAACTGGCGTCGTCCACATTACGATGTCTCTGAAAACGACGAAGCCTTTGATGTCCGTGTGACTTTGCCTGGCGTGAATCGACAGGGCGTCGATATCTCGGTGGAGGAAGACACGCTGACGATTGTCGGCACTCGCAATCCAGCTGCACAAGTGGGGTGGCGTCCATTGCGGCGTGAGTTACCTGTTGGGGACTACCGTTTGAGCCTACGCTTAAATGTTGCGATTAAGGACGCGAAAATTAGCGCAAGAGTAGAAGACGGCATCCTTCAATTGACTTTGCCGAAGGCGGACGAAGTGAAGCCACGCAAAATCAAGGTCAGTTAAGGTTTCAGATTGGGTTAGTATAGGTAGTTAAAGGTCGGTGCCTGGGGAGGTGCCGGCCTTTTTTTGTGGAGACGCTTGAGTCATCGTTTTAACCGCAGATTAATGCGGATGGACGCAGATTATTTAGGCGTAGTAGGGGTGGGGGTTGTTGAATGTTCTTTTATTGGAGGGGCGTGCTTCGCGCGTCCGCTGTGTTCGGGCAGTTCTGACGTGGTTTCGGGCGACCTGATGTAGGAAAGGGGAGAAACTGAATCTTGAACCGCAGATATATAAAAGGTGAATTGAATCTTATCAGCGTCTATCCCCGTTAATCTGCGGTTAGAAAAGAACCCGCTGCGACAAAGAGGAAAACGGGCGGTTTATCCTTACGAATTGGAGCGCTTTTCAGTAAATCCGATCAAACCGTTAAAACCTGTCTCGAAACCGCTAAAAATCTAGCTTTTCGCTTGCCTTGGCGCACCTGACTGGCATCCTTCCCCGCTTTCTTATTCGTCAGGATAGGAATAGGCGTCGCGCGATGTGGCGTTCGAATCACTAAAAACACATACAATACACAATAAAAAGAAACGAAAGTTTCTCCCCGGGCCGCAAGGTTTTGGGCTTTGAAATATTATGAATACAACACCAAAAGACCTTCTCGATGCAGGCGTTCACTTCGGCCACCAGCTCCGCCGCTGGAATCCAAAGTCAAAGCCATATGTATTCGATAACCGCAACGGTATCTCAATCATCGACTTGGAGCAGACACATGCGCTTCTTGAAAAGGCTTACGCCAAAGTCGAAGAAGTCATCGGATCTGGAAAAGAGATCCTCTTCATTGGCACCAAGAAGCAAGCTCAAGAGATTGTTCGCGAAGCCGCAACTGCTGCGCAAATGCCATTCTGCGTAAACCGCTGGATGGGTGGTGGTCTGACTAACTTTACCACGATCAAGACTTCACTCGCGAAATACCGCAAGTTCTTGAAAATGGACCAAGATGGCGAACTCGATAAGCTTCCAGGTAAGGAAGAAGCAGCGATCCGTCGTCAAATGAGTCGCATGAACCGTAACTTCGAAGGTATGCTCGAAGTGCAAGAACTTCCTGCAGCGATCTTCGTGATCGATACAAAGAACGAAGAAATCGCAGTTGCTGAAGCGAATCGCCTCGGTATTCCTGTCATCGGTCTAGTAGATACAAACTCTGACCCAACAGTTCTCGATTTCCCGATTCCAGGTAATGACGACGCCGTTAAGTCGATCCGTATCATCGTTGAAACCATTCTTGAAGCAGCGCAAAGCGGTTTATCTCAGCGCGAAGCCAAGAAGGTTCAAAAGAGCGCAGGCCCAATCGTTCGTGAGCAAGTATTCGAGCAACAAGAAGATGTCGAAGTGACACTTCCTGCTGGTTATGGTGAAGACGAAAAGCCAGCTCCTGCTGCTGAACCTACCGAAGAGAAGTAATCAGCTTCCTTTCACTTTATTTAATAAAAATACGCTACAAATAGAAACATGAGTGTTCAAATTAATGCTAAAATGGTCGGTGATCTGCGCGCAAGCACAGGTGCTGGACTTATGGATTGTAAAAAAGCGCTTGTTGAGTCCGAAGGTGATGTCGACAAGGCTGTAGAAATTCTTCGCAAGAAGGGTGTCGCAACCGCGGCCAAGAAATCGGGTCGTGATGCTTCCGATGGTCTCATCGATACTTACATCCACCTCGGTGGTAAAGTCGGTGTGCTCGTTGAAGTCAGCTGCGAGTCTGATTTCGTTGCGAAGACAGATGACTTCAAGCAACTCGTTCGCGACATCGCGATGCACATTGCTGCGGCTAACCCAGCATGTGTGTCTCGCGAAAACATCGATCCTGCGTTGATCGAAGCCGAGCGTAAGGTGGCAGCAAGCCAAGCTGAAGGTAAGCCAGAGCACGCGATCGAGAAGATCGTTGAAGGTAAGATCAACAAATACCTCAGTGAGTCCTGCCTCCTTGAGCAAGCATTCGTGAAGAACCCTGATCAAACCGTTCAAGAAGTCATGACTGCCATGATTGCCAAGATGGGCGAAAACATGGTCATCAAGCGCTTCGCACGCTTCCAAGTCGGCGCGTAAGTTTTTCGACACAAGCAATTTTCAAAAGCCCTTCATCGCTCAGCGCTGAAGGGCTTTTTTGTGAGCGGATCATTCGATTGTAGGACAGGCACTCTTGCCTGTCTCGTCGCTGGCGCTAGTCAAAACGAATTCCTGTTCCGCACCATATGTTCGCCGCACTCAAGCCACTTAACATTGAGCGTTCGACGTTCAACGTTCGACGTTCAACGTTCGACGTTCCCGTCTCGTCCCTAAACTCTGCCCAAGCCTTACAGGCTCCAGAGGTAGCTTTGTTTTGTAGCGAGCACTGTGCCGTTGGCATCTTTGATTGTGAAGCGCCATGCTGACGGCGTGATTGAGCCTTCGGGCCAGTCCTCGCCAGTGAGGCCAACGAAAATCTCCTTTGTCTTCGGGCGTTTCGCAGGCACTGCAAATGTATGTGTTTGCACCTCCACGCCTTTGGACGTGTGGAACTCACCGAAGATCTTTGTGCCAGCAGGTAAGCGACGCACGTTCTCATCAAGAACCAAGGTGAAGTAGTAGCCGGTGCGGGCTTCTGGATCTGTGCGAATGATTACGCGATCGCCCGTGTATTCTTTACCAGTCATGTATTCGCTGACGCGCATGAACTGCTCCTCCTCAATTAGGCGTGGCTTGATCTCTTCGATCACGACCGACGATAGGGAGACAGGCTTGCGGTTGGATGCACAAGAAATACAAAATAGGCTTAAGAGAGCGACTAGAAGAAAACGCATGTCGATAGATTCGTTAGCGGGCAAACGATGTCAATAGTCGGTGTGCTCTCGTCTGATTCTTAATCTTGCTCCTGCTCTTAATCCACCGCGAAAAGATTAAGATTAAAGCAGTTGCTTGAGAACTGGAGGGCGATGCTCTGTCATCGCCGCCGTGTTGGGTGTTCGTCTACGAGTTTGAAAAGCGATCCACAATATCTTGGGTATTGAGGACTGATTGCCGAACGGTTGCGACAGAGCGCAACCCTCCAATCGGCTTCGCCGATAGATTAAGAGTAAGACGCTTGTTTAGAGCGGTAACTCAATCACCTCCCAGGGCAGCCCGCGTAGATTGAGTTCATCCATAAACGGATCGGGATCGCGCTGCTCCATGTTCCAGACGCCTGGTTCTTTCCAGAGGCCCTTCAGGATCATTTGTGCACCGATCATTGCTGGCACACCCGTGGTGTAGCTGATCGCTTGGCTGGATACCTCCTGGTAGCATTCCTGATGATCGCAGGAGTTGTAGATAAAAATACGCTTCTTTTTACCGTCCTTGGTGCCGACGATGTCGCAACCGATACAGGTCTTACCCTTGGTCCGTGGACCGAGACTCGCTGGGTCTGGCAACACTGCGCGGAGGAATTCAATCGGCTGAATCTGTTGTCCCTTGATCTCGATCGGCTCGATCGAGGTCATACCGACGTTTTCCAATACGCGCAGGTGAG
Organism: uncultured Opitutia bacterium; assembly: GCA_937136395.1. Classification (GTDB taxonomy): domain Bacteria; phylum Verrucomicrobiota; class Verrucomicrobiia; order Opitutales; family Coraliomargaritaceae; genus JBPOFY01. The sequence goes on from CAKZOI010000035.1 coordinate 140,305, forward strand.
TCAGATATTTCTCGGAGAAAGTCATCCAGAAACGGATACGTTTGAGGCCTTTGATGTTTTGGCAGAGGGATTCCATCTCCTCGTGGTAGAGGAGGTAGGCGTCTTGTTTGCCCACGACGGGAAAGTCGTAGACTTGGTGCACACTCATCGGCTCGACCTCTTTCCATTCGCCTGCTTCCCAGTAGCGACCGTTTTGCGTGATTTCGCGGATGTTGATCTCAGGATTAAAATTGGTGGCAAAGTGATAGCCGTGGTCACCCGCATTGGCATCGAGGATGTCAATGGTCTCGATCTCATCGAAGAGGTGCTTTTGGGCATAGGCGCAAAAGACATTAGTCACGCCTGGATCGAAACCAGAGCCGAGTAGGGCAGTGAGCCCTGCGTCCTTGAAGCGGTCTTGGTAGGCCCATTGCCATTTGTATTCAAACTTCGCCTCTTCAGGTGGCTCGTAGTTGGCGGTATCCATATAGTGCACTTCCGCAGCGAGGCAGGCATCCATCAATGGCAGGTCTTGGTAGGGCAGTGCGACGTTGATCACCAGTTCCGGCTTTTCGGCATTCAGTATCGCAGTCGTTGCCGCGACATTGTCCGCATCCAGTGCAAGTGTGCGAATAGTTCGCCCCTGTTTTGCGTTGATATCTTTCGCGATCGCGTCGCACTTCGAAACCGTGCGCGAGGCGAGAATGATTTCGCTGAAAACCTCCGGTAGTTGTGCACATTTATGCGCCACCACATTTCCGACTCCACCTGCACCGATAATGATTACTTTAGACATGCGGTGTTTAATGAGACATGCGCTTCATTCTTCAAGATTATTTGAATCAAAGTCCTAATCGTAATCCTACGCTTCTTCATGATCTTTATCGATCCGCTGGCAGGTAAAGACTTACAGAAGTTTAAGAGGATCAAGATTAAGAGTAGGAGCGCATCTATAATTATTTGCGACGGTTGAGTTTGATATACAGTCGCTTGGTGCTATGCCTTGTCCCTTATGGATACCGTTTACGGCTACGAATACACGACTGGCACGCATCTTATTGTCACGGATGAGGATGCGGCGGATTTTTTGCAGAGTCAGTTCACCAATGAACTGCGTCCGTTTGAGGCGGGGCGCTGCACCTACGGCCTGTGGCTGGATGTGAAGGGGAAGGTCCTTGCAGATAGCTACGCGCTGTGTGAAGGGGAGGAGGCCTTTCGTTTAATCAGCGAAACTTCGGAGGCTGCGGTGCTTACGGAAAAATTGGAAAAACATATCATCGCGGATGATGTGGAGATCGAAACGGCGGAAGCGGTCACTGGCTTTGCCTTGATCGGCGAGGGCTTGGAGTCAGTTTTGGCTGCACTTGGTTTGGAGATCCCGGCTGCCGGGCAGTTCATCGCTAAGGGCGACTTACGTGTCTTTTTAGGTCGACGTTCCGATCAGCTGAATTGTGAAGTGGTTTGCCTGAATTCAGCTGCGGCCGATGCAGTTCGCGATGCGTGCACGGTGCAGTCGGTTGAGTGGGCGGATGCGGACTCGATTACGCTGCAACGGATTTCTGCAGGCTTCCCTCAGGTTCCTGTTGAAATCGGTCCGAACGATATGCCAGGTGAGGGTGGTTTAGAGAGCGATGCGGTGTCATTTACTAAGGGCTGCTATCTCGGGCAGGAAGTGGTGGCACGTATGCACAATGTCGGGCGTCCACAGCGTGCGCTGTTTGTGGTTTCTGGATCGGATACCTGCCCCGAGTCACCGATCGCAATATATAATAGGGAAACAAAGCAAGTGGGGGAATTGCGCACCACGGTGGAGGCGAAGGAGGGGTGGCTTGGAGTGGCTCTCTTGAAGCATCGCTTTGCGAGCGTTGGTGATGTCTTGCTTGCCGGCGACACCGAGCTTACCGTTGAGAGAGTTTTTCGCGATCAGAAAGGTATTTGAATATGAGTGATTTACAGGATGAAGAACTACAAGGTGTGACGCGGATTTTTGTGAATTTGGGTGCGGAATCAGAGCAGGCAAAAGTGATGGCTGCACAGCTTTTGAAGCGTGCAGGGCAGATTGCCGAAGAACGTAAAATATCAAAAGTGGAAGCGGCGGAGACCCTATTAAAACAGGTGATTCAAGCCCGCAACGGCGAGGAGTCTGTCTAATAGAGCTTGTTTGCGAGTGGCGCGCGCCTTAAACCCGCTAAAAAGTAGGCTTTAGAGCAGATTTTTTGTTGACGAGTGCATTCTCCAAACGTCTTCTCATCTACAGTCATTGTGACTACTCAACCTCAACAAAATATATAAAATATGAACAAAGCAGAACTTATTGCAGAAGTGCAAAAATCCCTCGGTAAAGATACATCTAAAGCAGCAGCAGAACGTGCAATTGAAGCCGTTCTTGAAGGTGTGAAAAAGGGTATTAAGAAGGATAAGAACGTTCAACTTATCGGTTTCGGCACATTCTCCGTCACAAAGCGTGCAGCTCGTGATGGAATCAACCCACAGACTCGCGAGAAGATCAAGATCAAGGCTTCCAAGTCTGTGAAGTTCAAAGCAGGCGCTGGCCTCAAGGCTATCCTCTAAGAGTTTCCCCACTCTAAAGAATTCTATAAAGCTCACGGTGAAAGCCGTGAGCTTTTTTGTGCCAGGAATGGGCGGAGGGAAACGTTCCCTCGGCTGAGCGGAGTCGAAGTCCGTCGTTTGAGCGTGTCTGAGTGTGATCGGTATTGAACCCATTTCGCTGAAGGTTTGGCACGGTAGCGCAGGTCCGTCTCGGACCGCACGAGGGGTCGAAACGTTCAGGGCGAAATTGCGGCGCGAGACGCGCCTGCGCTACCAAAACTGCAACTTAATTAGGTCAAATCTTTCTAAAGAGTGTTATAAAGTGTCGATAAGCGGTTTCAAAATCTTACGTCGTAGCAGGAATGATTTTGCCTCTAATGATGTTGCCCAGTGTTGTGTGTGCTAGGTTCAATTGGGTTGTCGTTTCGGGGGAGTCAGACAGGAGTGTCTGACTTACATAACTCGAAGCGGTTTGGCTAACTAAGCAGCACCCCTCCTCGTCAAGGATGGGGAGCATAATTAAGTAAACTCGGTTGTTCAGATAACGAACCCTACCAAGGGTGGGGCGCGATATCCTTATCGTGCCGGTCCGACCGCTAGAGTCGCTTCATATACTTCTTGCCGAGCTTGTCGCTAAAGAGAACTCGCTTTTCTTGAATCGCGAGGACTTTGAGCCCTAGATTGTAGTGGACCGTATCGCCGACGACGTAGGTTTCGCCGTTGAGAATGACTTTATTGCCACTGGATGAGAGACGCATGCCGGTGATTTTCGCTTGGGCGATCCAGTTGATGGTCTCTTGGCCAGGGTTGGCTGCTGCGAGTTTAGCTTCAGCTGCTGCTTTGGCTTCGGCAGCCGCTTTGGCTTCAAGCCGTGCAGCGTTTGCCTCTGCTTGAAGTCGTGCAGTGGTTGCTTCTGCTTCAAGTCGCGCGGCTCTGGCTTCTGCGGCGAGTCGCTTCTGTTCGGCTTCAGCTGCCATCTGTGCTTCGGCTGCCGCTTTGGCTTCTGCGGCTTCGCGGGCGAGACGCAACTCTTGGATAACTTTTGATTCGCTTGCTGTCGGTGTGGTGCTTGCTTCTGGGCTCACAGGGGCAGTTGCCTCAGGCGCAGAAGTCGTGGCAGCTACTGTCGCTGCGGGTGTCGGTGTCGTGACGCTGGTCGACTTGATTGGAGTCGATAAGGGGGCAGGCTCAATTGTTGGTGTGGTCGCGAGTTCTTCGGGAGCGTTGGGTTTATTGAGTAGGATGATACTGAGGCCCGCGATGATACCGATCAATAAAGCGACGACGATAATCACGCCAGGCTTCGCTCCTGAGCTGGGCGCTGCGGTTGCGGCGGCGGCTGGTTGGCTGCTGGATGCCGCACGTTCTGCAGGGTTGACCGTTTTGGATTGTGCGCGGTCCTGCTGAGCTTTGCGAAGGGCTTGATTGATGAGGCTCATGAAATTGAATGAATAATGGTGAATGAGTAATGACTGATGCGCATGAGAATACTGCTAGCGATGGATCATCTACTTGTGGAGGCGATTAATGTCTTTGAGTGCTCTGCGGACATCCCACCAGTTCACTTCGTTGTTGTTGCGAATGTAGGTGGAGAGTAGTGCTTTGTCGCAGATATTATTGATCATGCGTGGGATACCGAGACTGCCTTTAGTGATGAGTCTGACGGCGTGTTTGGTGAATTGGAGTCGCCCATTGCTGCCGGCGAGGGTGAGCCGATGGGAGATGTATTGATTGATCTCATTGACGTTCAGTGGCAAGAGATCGTAGTGCACGAGCACACGCTGGCGAAATTGCCGAAGCCTCTTTTCTTTGAGCTTTTCGTTCAGCTCAGGCTGGCCCATCAGAATGATTTGCAGTAGCTTTTGGTCATATGTCTCGAGATTGGAGAGCATGCGGAGCATTTCCATGACTTCGAAAGAGAGGTTTTGTGCTTCGTCAATGATGACGACGATCTCACGCCCTTTTTCGATTTTTTCTAGCAGTAAATCGTGAATTTGATCGAGCAGGTCATTTTTATCGCTGCCTTCAACCTCAGCGCCCAGCTCTTTCATGATACCGCGTAGCAACTGGCTTTCGGAGACTCTCGGGTTGAGTAGTAGAGCGGTATCGCAGTTCTCATCGCTCTCGAGTTCTTCGAGGAGTTTACGGCAAAGAGTGGTTTTTCCGCAGCCGACTTCGCCTGTAAGCACGATAAAGCCTTTTTTTTCTTCGATTCCGTAGCGCAAGTGTTGCAACGCTTCTTCGTGGGTTGGGCTGAGGAAAAGAAAACGCGGATTAGGCGTCACATGAAAGGGCATTTCCGAAAAACCGAAGTAGTCTTGATACATAGTATGGTGGAATCTTCTAAAGGATTCTTAGATTACCCTTTTCAATCGAGGCAAAATCGCCTTCTTTGGGTGTTCTGATGTCGAAGGGTTCAGCACAGCGAAAGGAACGCGTTATCTTGCTCATGTTATTGGGCATGTTGGTCGTGCTGGTTATATTTTTCAGTAGTCTCATCCTGCAAACATATCGTGAGTATAAGAACTTTAGAGTCCGTGAAATTAGAATCGAGAAGAAGCTCACACAAGCTCGAAAAGAGTTTGAGCAAAAGGAAGCGTATTTAGCACGCTTGCTGGAGGATCCAGAGTTTCTGGAGAGAGTGGTGCGCGAACGATTGGGATATGCGAGGCCGGATGAGTTGCTCTTTCGTTTTTCGGACGAGGACTAGTGTTTGATTTTTAGGTGCGATTCACCGTGTAGCGCACCTGTGTAAGCTAAATTTAACTCGTTTCCCTTCGTTCTCGGGATCGAAGTTTGCAATTTGTATGTGGGACCTTAGCTAGGATGCTGCAATTATGAATCACTCTGAAACGATACAGTCACTCATTCATTCATTTAAAGAAGCAGGCCAGGGGCAGGTCTTCGCTTTTTTTGATCAGCTCGATGCTGCTGCGCAGGCGAAGCTCGTGGCACAGGCGTCGACGATTGATCTCGCCGAAGTGGCATCGTTGGTCGTGGAGCATGTTGTCGGTTCGCATGAGGGAGGAGTCGATGTGAACGGGCTGGAGCCTGCGCCGTATACGGCTTTGCCTGCAAATGGTGGAGACGCTGCGGAGTGGGCCGACGCTCTAGAGGCGGGTTCTTCGGCACTGCGTGCGGGCAGGGTTGCCGCATTTACTGTCGCCGGTGGGCAAGGCACTCGCCTCGGTTACGATGGGCCTAAGGGCACGTATCCAGTTACGCCACTCACTGAGAAAACACTTTTTCAAGTATTTGCAGAGAAAATAGCACGTTCAGGCGAGCGCTTTGAGGTGACGATACCATGGTTTATTTTGACCAGTGAGATTAATAATGATGCGACCATCGCTGCGTTCGAGGAAAACAATTATTATGGTCTATCAAAGGATTCGGTGCATTTCATCGTGCAGGGCTTGGTGCCTGCGGTCGATCGCGATGGGAAGATCCTCTTGTCGGATAAGGGCACGATTGCGATGACTCCCGATGGTCACGGCGGTTCGCTTCGTGCATTGGTGCGCAGTGGTGCGATAGACACGATGAAGGAGCAGGGCATCGACATTGTTAGCTACTTCCAAGTGGATAATCCGATCGTGCAGTGCATTGATCCAGCCTTCGTTGGTTTTCATGTTCTTGGTCAATCTGAGCTATCTAGTAAAATGGTGCCAAAGGCGTATCCGCTAGAGAAAGTGGGACATTTCTGTGTGCAAGATGGCAATGCACTCGTTGTTGAATACAGCGACATGCCAAACGAAATGCAGGAGCAAACCAACGAAGATGGCTCGATCCGTTTCAACGGTGGTAGTGTAGCGATTCACATCTTTGATCGCGACTTTATCGCGCGAGCAGGCGGTTCTGGGGAGGACGTGAAGCTACCGTTCCACCGTGCGGACAAAAAGATCCCATTTGTCGATGCGAATGGTGACATTGTGACACCGGACGCGCCAAACGGTGTGAAATTTGAAATGTTTGTATTCGATGCGTTGCCGCTTGCTAAGAATCCAGTGATTATTGAAGCCGCGCGAGCAGACGAATTCAGTCCCGTTAAGAATGCCGAAGGCGTGGATTCTCCGCATTCTTGTAAAGAAGATCAGCTCCGCATGTTCGCGCGTTGGCTCAAGGCAGCCGGAGAAAGCATTGAAACAGATGAAAGCGGTTTACCTGTATTCACATTTGAAATTAGCCACCGGTTTGCTGCGGATGAGGCAGATTTTATTGCGCAATGGAACGCATTGAGCGAAAAACCTGCTATTGCCGAAGGCGCGATCGTTGAGTGACTTTATTTACTAATCACTAACTTCTATCTTCTTAAACAATGAGTGTAATTGAAAAAATTGAAGCTGCAGGCGCGAATGGCTCGCTCCTCGACAGCACTGTTGAAAACTTGAAAGTCTGGGCAAGTGCCGACTTTCTTCCTGCTTGGACTGGTGAGAGTATCGCCGAGTTGGTCGAGAAGGGCGAGTGGGATGAGCTGAATGATCGGTTCTACCAGAATCTTGCATTTGGCACAGGCGGTATTCGTGGTCGGACCATTGGCCGTGTTTCGACTAGTGTTGAAACAGGCACTCCATCTGAACAGGGCACTCCTGCTCATGCGGCAGTGGGTTCGAATGTATTGAATGACTTCAATCTCGTGCGTGCGACCATCGGCCTGTTCCGCTATGTTAAAAAGTATCTCGATGATAATGGTCGCCATGATTTGCCGCGTTTCGTGATTGCTCACGATGTGCGTCACTTCTCACGTCATTTCTGTGAGTTGACTGCATCCACATGGTGCAAGCTGGGTGGCCAAGCTATGATTTTTGAAGGTCCTCGTTCAACCCCTCAACTCAGTCACGCGGTCCGTCATTTCAATGCAACTTGTGGAGCGGTCATTACTGCGAGCCACAATCCCCCGCATGATAATGGCTTCAAGGTGTATTTCGAAGACGGTGCGCAGGTTGTATCCCCGCATGCAGAGGGTATCGTCGACCTGGTCAATCAGGTTACACTCGATGAATTGCCTGAGTATTTGGATATTGATATTGGGTCGGTCATCACACTTGGAGAGGATGCGGACTCAGCATACTTAGACCTGCTTCAAGAGATGGTCGTCGATACCGAAGTCATGGAGGCGCAGGCACCCAAGGTGGTCTTTACTCCGATTCACGGCACCGGTGCAATCAGCTCGGTTCCCGTTCTGAAAGATTTGGGAATAGAGGTCATCGAAGTGCCTGAGCAATCGGTTATTGATCCGCGTTTTCCAACTGTCAAGTCGCCGAACCCTGAAAACGCCGAAGCGCTCGCAATGGGTATCGCCAAGGCGAATGAAACAGGCGCAGACGTGGTGGTTGCAACCGATCCAGATGCAGACCGTATGGGAGTCGCCGTTCGCAATCGCGAGGGCGAAATGGTGCTTTTGACTGGTAACCAGATCGGCACATTGCTCGCCGAATATCGTATCACCACTTTGAAGGATGCTGAAATACTACCTGAAGATGGTGGCGAAAATGCAGTCCTGATTAAAACATTCGTGACGAGCCCGATGCAGGAAGCCGTTGCGACATGGCACGGCATAAAAACAATCAATACATTGACTGGATTTAAATGGATTGGCGAAAAGCTGGCAGGCTATGAGGCTGAAATGAAAGCGAATCTCTATGAAAAAGAAGGCCTCGCACTCGATTACGATGCTTGCGATGTCTGGACCAAGGCGGATCTAATGCTCGATTACTCCACCTACTTCGTCTTTGGCGGAGAGGAGAGTTATGGCTACTTGGCAACTGATAAGTTGCGCGATAAAGACGCCAATGCAGCAGTGGTGATGTTCTGTGAGCTTACAGCCTATTTGAAAGCGCAAGACATGACCTTCCCTGAGTATCTGGATGCATTGTATCTACAACATGGATACTACGAAGAGAAAACGATCAATATCTATTACGAAGGTGCTGCGGGTAGTCAGAAGATTAAAAACATCCTTGATTCTTACCGCTCAAACCCACCTAAAGCATTTGGTGATGTCCAAGTTTCTGGGTTCACAGACTTTGGTAAGGACGAAATCATCGATGCAGATGGTAAAAAGATTCCGCCGCAAGATTTCTACTTCCTTGAGTTGAGCAACGGCTACAGTTTCGCTGTCCGCGGTTCCGGCACCGAGCCAAAGATTAAGTTCTACGTGTTCGGTCGTTCCGATCTGACGGATCCAGAAGCGATCGATGCGGTTAAGGCTGCTGCAGGCGAAACCATGCAAACGATGCTTAAGGCGATCGATGCCGACGCTCGCGAGCGTGCTGAAGCATAGGCAATTGTAAGGGCTTTGCTTGCGAAGATCGTTTAACTTTCAAAGCGCCTCCAGAAATGGGGGCGCTTTTTTGTGTTCCATCATAGGGACGGCTGCCCTCAGCCGTCCGAGCGTGTGGTAAAGAGAGAGCAGTTGCGCCCCTACGATTCTTCGCGTGCTTCGATGATCTCGGTCCCGGCTTGTGCGGTGGCGATCATGGCGGTGTTGAGGCGGTTCTTTAAAATGAAATAAGCGATCATCGCAGGGATGCCGATGACGAGTCCTGTGGCAGTTGTGATGAGTGCCTCGCCGATGTCGCCTGCGAGGAGTTCTGGGCGTCCCATGCCACCTCGACCGATCGTCTGAAAGGCGCTGATCATGCCGCTTACGGTGCCGAGTAGGCCGATCATTGGCGCGACCGATGCGACCACATTTAGATAGGTCACCCATTGACTGACGGCATTTTCCTCCGCCTCCAAATTTTCCACGAAGAGGTTCTCCGCCTTCTCATGGCTGGTTTGGAGCTTAACCATAGCAGGCGCCAGTGCCCGGCCGAGTAGGGTGTTGTTGCTTTCTAGGGCCGCCTTACCTGCATCAAAATCACTCGTAGCGATCGCATCGCTTGCGGCACTAGTTTGTTCTGTTGTGTAGAACTTCTTCCTGCTCGTTTCCTTCCATGAATAAAAAATGAGAAAAAACATAATCAACGAACAGGCGCCGAGTGGATACATCGCCCAGCCACCTTGCTGAATAAGTCCCCAAAGGCTCATGCTACTTTCTGTTGCGCTTTCGGTTTCCTCCTGCGCTGAAAGTAGCGTTGGGAGGCAGAGGAGTGCTAGGGCGTAAGGAGCGAATCGTTTGTTCATACGTCAGTCGTTTGTTTGAGAATGGTTTTGTGAAAAGGAGCTAAGGTCTTGTCGTTTATCGGCCAGTTGAGTTCACGTTCAAGCATTTCGCGATATAAGGTGGCCGCATAGTCTTTATCTCGCAACCCTAGAGCAGCGCTGATGGCAACTGCGTAGCAGTGGGCGATTTTCTCAGTGCTTACCGGTGAGGAAAATACGATGGGTTGAAGCGCTAAGTCCAATGCATCGTCGTAAGCTTCTCTACGCAGTGCATCTGCACTGAGAACATAGTAGCCAAGCGCCGACCGTTCGTAAGGATTACGTTGCTCGACCCAAGCCTTAGCGAGTGGAGTGGCTTGATCGTAGAATTCGAGAGCATAATAGCTTTCGAGAATCGCATCGTCGAGCGCGCGGATGGCTGCCGGGTTTTCAATTTGCGGACGTAGGACTTCAGTGATCGCGATGGCGCGAGCGGGATTGTTCGATTCTAGAATGAGATCGACATAATAAGTGAAGAAATTCGATTCGCTGGCGGGAAGTAGGGGGATGAGATGAACCCGCTGTTGGTAGAGCATTTCGAGCAGTTCCATGGCTTTTTTGTTTTCCCCTGTTTCGATCCATTCGACCACGACTGTCTTATAGCTCTCTCCTGATATAGTAAAGCTAACGACCTGATCGATTTGAAAGGTGTAGATGATTTCGCCGGCACCTTCTGAAGTGGCGATTTGTATCTGCTCCCCGGATACGTTTATTGAGTGCCCCGGTATGGTTTGTTTGTTGGTGAGCTTTACTTCGATGGGCTCTTGTAGTTCACGGTAGATGGTTTGGCGTTCTGTGGGGCTGAGTCCATCGGTCTGTGCGTATGAGAGCGGAGTAAATAGAAGGAATAAGCAAAGTAGTGGTAGCGCAGCACCGTCTCGGTGCGCATTTTTTCTGATTAGTTTACGTATAATCGTATCGGGTGCGGTGCGAGACGCACCTGCGCTACCTTTATATACCTGCGTCATTGGCTTACCTCCGTTTCAGGTTCGGTGGCGGTGGCGAGTGCTGTCTGTTCACGTGCGGCTATTTCTAAATAAGGGAGCTTTTCCAGTGCTTTACCGTAGAGTTCGTGATCTTTTAGGCGTTCATCGCGGAGCATTTCTTCGAGCGTGTTGCGTGCGGCGATGGCATCGCCGATTGTTTCGAATAGAAGGGCACTTTCCCAGTAGGCTTTGGCGATGAGCTCTGGGTATGCTCGATAAAGTGTGTAGATACGTTGCCAGTAAGGTATCGCACGCTTGGGGTTTTCGAGTTCAGTTTCGATGCGGGCGAGGCCTGCCAGTGCGCGGGCATGGGGGCGGCCGCGCATCGCTTTGATTTGTAAGATTTCGTTGAGTGCGCTGGTCGCTTGCTCGTAGAGGCCTTGTGTTGTCAGCACATCAGCTGCGAGGAGTCGGGCATCGGCAGCGAGAGGATGGGTGGGTGTTTCTTCGAGGAAGCGGATGAGCCATTTACGGGCTGCAATGAGACGGTCGTTTTTGGCGGCGAGTTGTGCCTTTCCATAGTAGGCCGCGGCGCGTTCGAAACGTTTCGGATATTCGGTGAGCAGTTGCTCGAAATAGTCGTCTGCCGATTCGAAATGACGCTTTGATAGTGCGATGCCAACTGCTGCGAGTGTCTCAGGGTCTTGTTGATCGATCGGGACGTAGCGGTGAATAGATAACAGTGTGACTTCCGCTCTAGTAGGGTCCTCTCTACTTTGTCGCTGCGAGGTGAAGAGTGTGAGTCGCGCATACCAGGTGAGCTGCTTCTCGGCGAGTGCGACTTCACTGGTTTCCTGTAGCCAAGTCTCGAAGCTTGGTTGGTTGGGGTTGTCAGTCTTATTGGCGCGTTTAAATAGATCGGCATAAGCGGCGAGAATCGAACGCACGGCGCGGGCTTTTGGCTCGTTGCCAAATCGGGCGAGTGCGCCTTCGAAGATTGGGAAGGCATCTTCCGAGCGTCCTTCTTGTTGGAGTGACCAGCCAATATGGTAGAGCGCTTCGCTCACACGTGGGCGATTTGCGGCATCGTCGCGGTCGATGTAGTCCTGTAAATGCTCGCGGAGTAGATCGTAGCGCTCAAGTGCTTTATAGATTTTGGCCGCTTGAAAGACTGCGTAGTCGTATATCTGTGAGTCGTCTGCTGGGACTTGTTTAAATGCGAAGGCTGCGGTGGTTAATTGCCCCAGCCCCATAAAGATGTCGCCACGAAGTGCTTGAGCTTCGGCGATGCGATGGTGGTCGGGGTATTTCTCGATGAGTGTGTCTGCTGTCTCGATTGCGGTATCGTAATCTCGCTGCGCGTAGTAGACGTTTGCGCAACGGAAAATGACTTCTGGATGGATCGGATGTTTACCGGCTGTTTTTTTGAGTGCGACCAATTGCTGGAGGCTCGTCTCGTAGTCGCGTTGAAAGAAATAGGTGAGTGCGTTCCACATTTGGGTTTGCTCAAGAAGTGCACTGTCTGGAAAACGCTGTATGATAGTTTCAAAGTTGCCACGCGCGTCGTCGTAGTGTTCGAGCACACTGTAGTTGTAGCCGCGAGTGAAATACCATCGAGCGGCTTGCTTGTCGTTTGGGTAGTTATCGATTAATTCATCGAGCACACGAATCGCATCTAGGAAGTGATGGTCACTTTGATAGGCGCGTGCGATGAGAAATAAAGCGCTATTGGCGAGCGTATGCCCCGGGTGGGTGTCGAGAAAGTCTTGTGCGACTTTGCGGACCTCACTCCAAGCTTCGGCTTCACTTAATGCGAGGATCCAGCGGTAGTGTGCTTCAGCGCGAATATCTTTTTCGAAATCGTTATCTTTGGCGACGGTGCGAAACAGGATGGTGGCTTCTCGCGTGCGCTTGCCTAGTAGATAGGCCTGGCCCGAGCGTAGGTAGAGCCCCGGAGTGTAGTCCTCCATCGATTGAAGCCGATCGAGTTGACGCGCTAGGCGTCCTACAAGTTGCTGCGAATGGCTTTTCCAAATACTTGATGCAAAGACGGATTGTTGTGCGAGTGCCTGTCGAGTGGCTTGTAATCGTTCTTCTTGTTTCGCGATCAGAATGTTGCGAGGCAGGGTGAGCCGGTAGGCTCGAATTGCTTGGTCGTGCAAGCCGTCGTTGAGTAATTGATCACCTGCATCGAGTGCTGCAAAACTCAGCACAGCGATATCGGGCATGGCATCGGTGTCCCAGTTGGTTTCAAACAAAATGCTTTGAATGAGTTCCGTATTGTTCGTTTCTGCCGCCAGTTGAAGGCTCCGCAAGCGTGCTTGCATGCGCAGAGTGAGCGGGGCATCGGAATGGTAGAACTCAGTGAGTAACTCGGTCGCTTGTTCATTATCACCGATTTCTGCTAGGAGATCCGCTTCCTGGAGAAGCGCGAGTGCCGCTTCGTTGGAGTTGGGGAAGCTTTCTTGAAAGGCACGAAAGCTCAGAGCCGCTGCTGCGAGGGAATGAGTCTGTGATTGTGCAATGGCCGTATTATACAGAGCAAATGCCCGCACACCAGGGCGTGGATTATATTGGCTGAGTAATTCGTGGAAGTAGATTAGAGCATCGGTAGGACGGTCTGCCAAAAGCGCTGCGTAGGCTCGGACGGGGAGCAGGGAGCTTTGAAAGGCACGGTTGAGGTATTCTGGTTCCTGCCCAAAATCGAGCTCCATACTTTCCAACTGCCAGTAGGCAGCAGCGTAGTCTCCTTTGCCGAACAGGCTGACAGCCTCGTCAAGTTGCTGCTGGAGGGTCGAGGCAGTGCCATTTGTCAGCGAAGCGATTGCCAGAAATAGGCATGCAATATGTTTTCGATAGGTGCTGACGAGATGGAGCCTCATGTGGTGAATGCATAGCTTGTTTATCTCGAGTAGAATCGCCAACACATTTTGGTGAAAATATGCTCGAAAGAGCGTTGACAGGGCTGAGAATTCTGATCCCATACGCCTTTCAATTTTGGAACGGGGCGTGGCGCAGCCTGGCTAGCGCATCTGCTTTGGGAGCAGAGGGTCGCAGGTTCGAATCCTGTCGCCCCGACCAAAATAAAACCGCCTCTCCCAGGGCGGTTTTTTTGTCGTTGGGTGCCAGAGATGAGAAGCTGCGAAGCAGGTTTGACGAAGCGAAGCGGAGAAGGGCAATGCGTAGCATTGGGGCGAAGCCCTGAACGAAGTGAATCAATCCTGTCGCCCCGACCAAAATAAAACCGCCTCTCCCAAGGCGGTTTTTTTATGGGCGTGTGTGGGGCAGAGGTTCGAACCTGCACTGTCCTGAGCAAGCCGAAGGGCGAGTAAGCAGGTCGAACACGAAGGGCAGGTTTATTTCGATCTTTACCGGAAAGTAATTACGAAGCAGGGAGGCAGATTCTCGAACGGGGGCAGAAGAAATGTGAAGCTAACTTCTGTCAAAAAAGATCAGCCGTTTGAACTTGAAATGAAAACGGGCTTTACGGGCACACCAATTAATCAGCACTACGTTAATACAAGGATTAACGGGACATGGTATAATTGGAATGTGCCTTCTCCTGAGTCAGCGATTGAAACAGGTATCCGTTATGGTGCGTATAGTGTGCTTTCAGGTGAGGTCACAATATATGTCTGTAACACTTCTTACACTTGCGTGAGCAAGTAGTGTTGAGCTCGGCGCCAACCAGTTGAGAGACGCTTACTCTTCTGTGATGGGATCTGTGTGATTCACCTCGGACCACTCGGTGATGCCTATGATAGCTTTGAGCGGCTCGGTGACTTCAGCGGCGCGATCGGTTTCCAGTGCGGCGAAAACATCAAAGGCTGGCTTGCGCACGCCGAACGGTTTGCCGTTGGCGATGTCGGGCAAGGTGCGCACACCTAGTTTAAGGCCGCCTTCTCGTGGGTGGTCGACCCAGCGGTGGTTATGGAAGGTTTCGATACTCTTGAGAGGGAGAATTTTTTGCCATGTGTAGGCAAATGCAGCGCTTTGTATGGTGAATTGCTCCTCTGTATACTCGCTGGTGTGGAAGCCTTGCTCTGAGAGTAGAACGGTGCGCACGTGCTCGCCTTTGTAGAGCATCTCTGGTTTATGCATAAAGGCGTCGAGGACTTCGATGTTTCTCGGAGTGATGTAGGTGGTATTGTAAGCAAAGCTTGTCTTTGGGTCGTTCCAGGTGCGGGGGTCGAGCAAGCTGCTAGGATATGGATGATAGGCGAGGCCCCAATGGAAATCGCCTTCGGCAGCGTTGTATTCGTTCAATAACTCGACGAGTCTGCGAGGTGGATAGGCGCGAAGTGTATTTGAGGGTTTGGTGTCCCAGCTATGGGTGAGCGACATGAAGACTTCGGCTGTAGGGTTGTACCGGCGAGCTTCTAGCCAAGCCAGGCGCATTGAGCGGATGTAGTGCTCTAGGTAAACTTCGATGACCTGTTCGCCCATGTTGGTCCATGTCCAAGCGTAGTCGATTTCGTTATGGAGGATCCAGTGGCTGATCCAGCCGTATTCTTTGTCTGGGCGTGAGTAACGTTCGGCGATAAAGGAGAGGATGGCGCGATAGGCGTCGGTGCTTTCAAGGTCTGTGAGATTGGGCATCGCGTAGAGCCCCGCAGGGTCGTAGTCTGGATGCTGGAGCGGACCTTCAGTGATGAGGAGGATGGCACTGACGACTATATCGCGGTCGCTTGCCCACTGAATCACTTTATCCCATTCCGCAACTGTGGCTGGGTTATAATGCCATGTGCGGCTGTCGTGTTTGAACTCGATTGTTTTTTGTCCTTCCGGAGTTTCCT
Source organism: uncultured Opitutia bacterium (assembly GCA_937136395.1). GTDB lineage: Bacteria > Verrucomicrobiota > Verrucomicrobiia > Opitutales > Coraliomargaritaceae > JBPOFY01. The sequence continues at coordinate 155,696 of CAKZOI010000035.1, forward strand.
CTAGTAGGTCGTGGAGTAGTAGGTTGACGGTTATGGAAGTGATGCCGAGATCTTCGAGATCGTTCATGATGCCGTCTTTCCACTCGATCCCGCCGAGACCTTTTTTATTGCTTGGATAGAGGCGTGGCATGCTTCGTTCAGCTGCTGCGCTGACATCGGTTGCCCATTGCGCGGCGCCGATACGGGTGCTGTTTTCCTTGTTTTTCGTGGCGATGGCGAAGCGGTGGGTTAACCGATCTCGACCATCGTGGTAGCGTGGTAGTTTGATTTCAAAAGGGCCTTTCTTAGAGATGGATATCCCTTGGACGTACTTGCCGTTGCCTGCTTCCCAAGTGACTTCGTGCGGGAGGTATTCTACGATATGCAGTGGCTTCGTAGCGTTGGCTTGGTCAGTAATTCCTGATAGGAGCACATGGTCTTTCGTCACACTCACTTGATGAATAGGGCTGCGTTCTTGTGCGGCATCCGCTAGGTATTTTTGAATGGCACGTCCAGTCGCGAGTTTAGCTTCTGTCTCTTGAGCTTTCATCTCGGCAGACTTTAACTCCGAGGGTGTCGGTGGTCGTAGGTGCACGTTGCGAATCTGTAGCTTCAGGTTTCGCTTGCTGCCAATATCGATTCTGAAGGCGGCCCATTCCTTGGTCCAGTGTCCGTTCGATCCTGCTTTTAGATCGATGGCGAAGGGTTGCCAGGCTTCTGCTTTGGTAAGCCTACCTGAACTGATCACCTGTTTTGAGGACCACTCGGGTTCTCCAGTGTTTTTGCTGTAGAAAACCTCTAGGCTATTGGTGCCGTCTGGGCAGAAATACTCGAAGGCGAGCATTTGGTCCTGCTCTCCGCCAACGCTGCCGTCATCTTTGGTGGTGAAAACCAGAAATGGGTCGTCGTCGATCGTTTTGATATCGATGAGTTCTGCCGTGTCTGTCACGACCTCGATATGGTTGCCGCCTTTGAACTGTAATTCGGTTTTGGCAAAGAGGCTGGTCGTGAAGATGCTCAATAGAGCGAGTAGCTTTGTGTATTTCATCATTTACAGGTTCGATAAGGTAGTTTTTTCGTTAAAGAAACGTTTCCTTAGATAATATCAACTATTCAGTGGATTTTATTGCTAGTTGGTTTCTTTGCCTCTGTTTGGTGGTTACTGGGGCATTATTGTTCCACTGTCACATGTTCATTTCGGTAACGCCCCGGGGGCATGCCGAAGAATTTTTGAAATTCGCGGGAGAAGTGACTGTGGTCATAGAAGCCGACGTCTTGAGCGATGCGGCTGAGGGTGGCATCGCTGTTACAGAGTATTTGGCTGGCGCGTGTGAGCCGGTAGCGTATCAGAAAGCGCGCAGGTGTTTGTTGAAAGACTGTGCGGAAGCGGCGCTCAAATTGGCTTATGGAGAGGCTCGCGACTTTGGCGAGGTCGGCGATCTCGATCGGTTCGGCATAGTGCTGGCTGATGTAGTCGACAGTGGCATTCATGCGGCGGTAGGGCTGCCACGCATTGTCACTGCGGTCGAAGTCGCGCATGCAACCGATGATTCCGATACATGCGCCATCGCGATCGTAAAGCGGGAATTTACTGGTGACATGCCACGAGACGGAGCCATCTGGATTGGCGACCAATTCGACTCGGCGTAGAATGGGCTCACCAGTTTCCATGACCTTGGCGTCGTCCTCAGCATAGTGGGCGCTCATATAGCTGGGGAAGAAGTCGCTGTCTGTTTTACCAATGAGCGCTTGCTCAGAGGCAAGCCCGAGTTTTTCTAGTTGGAGCTCATTGCCGCCGATGAAGCGACCCTCTCTGTCTTTCATGAAGAAGTAGACGTCGCCCAACGCCGAGAAAAGTGCGAGCACGCTGGAGGGGTCAATTTGCTTACGCTCAGATATTTGCAGTGGGGGTTTGATCGTCTTCATGCCGAAAATATACACAAATATGCGGATTATTTCCAAGCCCTCATTACGATGAATACTGTAGTATCTGTATCGTCTATGCGTTTTGGCCTAAATACCTTTCTAGTCAGTCCTGGTTTTACCGACTCGGATCTCTCTCTAATTGAAACGTTTAACAATTACAGTGCTGAAGTCATAGAGTTAGCAATTGTCGAGCCCTCATTAGTCACGGCGTCGAAGTTGAGGGAGGCGCTTCATCATGTGGGTCTAGGCGAGCCGATTGTTTGCGGCGCTTTCGGAGCTGGTCGCGATCTGCGGGGCGCACCAGAGCAAGTGGAAACGGCTTCTGCATACATTTCAGACTTGATCGATTTAGCAGTGAAATTGGATTCAAAAATAGTGTGTGGCCCGATGTATTCGGAGACGGGGCGCACGTCAGCACACACTGCCAAAGAGCGCGAAGCTCAATCGGTGCAGATCGCTGAGGCCTTGAGACCGTTGTGTGCAAAAGCAGAAGCGGCGGGTGTGTTGCTTGCTGTTGAGCCATTGAACCGTTTCGAGACCGACTGCATCAATACGCTCGATCAGGCTGTTTGCTTAATTGAGCGAGTGGGAAGCCCAGCCTTGAAAATACATATCGACACCTTTCATATGCACATTGAAGAAGCTGACTCGGCGGCGGCGATCCGCCGAGCTGGTAAGTATATTGCGCATGTGCATGCCAGTGCCAGTCATCGTGGTTTGTTGGGTAAAGATCAGGTGGATTGGCAGGGCGTGCTGAGAGCACTCAATGAAATCGATTACACTGGCGATATTGTGATCGAGAGCTTCTCTGCTGAAAATACAGTGATCGCCAAGGCGACTTCGATTTGGCGTAAGTTATACGAGAGTCCTGAACAACTGTCGGTTGAGGGCTTGGAGTTTCTAAGAGAAAATTGGAAACTTGTCTGCGAGTCCCGCTGTCAGTCCGTTTAGCTCCATTTGTCTATGAAATTCCTCACTATACCGCATTTTGCGACGACTTGCAGTGCATTGCTCGTTTCTGCGTTTTCCGTATTTGGGGCCGATTTTGTGCCACTGTTCGATGGTAAGACTCTGGAGGGGTGGGACGGCGATCCAAAGTTTTGGCGAGTTGAAGATGGCGCGATTGTTGGTGAAACCCGCGATGATAATCGCACGAAGGGTAATACTTTTTTGATTTGGAAAGGTGGTGATGTGGCTGACTTCGAACTGAAGGTTGAATTCAAATTACGAAACCATAACAGCGGTATCCAATACCGTAGTTTCCCAGTTGAGGGCAGGCAATGGGTGCTCCACGGCTATCAAGCAGATATCGCGGAAAACTCGAAATGGATGGGTGCGGCCTATGGTGAAAAATACAAAAAGCTATTAGCTGGCCGTGGTGAAAAGGCTGTGGTTGGAGCGACTCCAAAGGACCGGAAAATCGTCGCCCAAATTGGTGATCCTGGAGAGATTCTGTCGCATATTGATCTCGATGGTTGGAACGAATATCACATCATTGCGCACGGAAATCAGTGCATTCAGATGATTAATGGGATCACTACTGCGGAGTTTTCGGAGTCATCTGATGATCGTTTATCCAGCGGCTTGATTGGACTCCAGTTGCACGCAGGACCACCGATGGAAGTGCGTTTTCGAAATATTCAGCTGCGACAGCTCGAGCCAGAAGACGGCAAACAGATCTTGTTTTTAGCGGGCAAAAAAAGCCATGGCTATAACGCGCACGAGCATAAGGCAGGCTGCACACTGTTAGCTCGAAGCCTGAATGAGAGCGGCCTCGATGTGAGCGCTCAAGTGGTGACTGAGGGCGCTTGGCCTGAGCCATGGGTTGGCTATGGCAAGCCAGACGCGATCGTCATGTATTGTGATGGCTATAAACGCCACATGGCGAAGGCGCACCAAGATAAAATTCAGACATTGGTCGATTCCGGAATTGGAGTCGCCTGCCTCCACTTTGGGGTGGAAGTTGAACCCGAAGTGCTTGGCGCGACCTTTCTTGATTGGATCGGTGGCTATTTTGAAATTGGTTGGTCGGTCAACCCTCACTGGGACGCCAGTTTTGATGTGCTGCCGGAGCATCCGATCACCAATGGCGTGCAGCCTTTTACGATTCGCGATGAGTGGTATTACCACATGCGTTTTCAACCAGAGATGAAAGGTGTGACGCCCATTTTATCTGCCTTGCCACCCGTGCGCAGCTTGACCAATCGATCGAAAGATCGAAATCGCGGAAGTAACCCTACCGTCATGGCGGAGGTGCAAGCGGGCAGGAAGCAACATGTTGCTTGGGCCTATGAGCGCCCCGATGGGGGCCGGGGCTTCGGATTCACCGGCGGGCACTTTCACCAGAACTGGCAACAAGATGATTTTCGTCAGTTAGTGCTCAATGCCTTGGTCTGGACCGCGAAGAGTGATGTTCCGGCCGGTGGCGTGCCTTCGCGCACACCCAGTGCGCTCGACATGGACTTGAACCAAGACTACCCAGAAAAAAAGCCTAATTAGCCATCCTATTATTCACAATACCGTCCACTTTATTATGACACGTCTTCTAAAAACCGTCTCTCACTTCGCGATGATTTGTATGATCGTGAGTTCCGTATCAGCAAAGCCGAAAGCATCACCGAAGCCAGACATCAAGGCACTCTTGATTACAGGTGGTTGTTGTCATGACTACGATCAGCAGCGCGAATTGATTCCTGCAATGGTCGATATGAATACGAAGCTAAAGGTGAGTTGGACGATTCTGCACCAGCGCACCAAGAAAGGAGACGTCTTACTCGATTTCTATAAAAATCCAGATTGGGCAAAGGGCTATGATGTCGTCGTGCATAACGAGTGCTTTGCAAATGTGAGCGATGCCGATTACGTCGATGGTATTCTTCAACCACATCTAGACGGTGTGCCTGCAGTGCTTGTGCATTGCTCGATGCACTGCTACCGCACGGGTCCAAGTAAAGAAAAATGGTGGGCATTTTGTGGCGTGCACTCGCCTGGTCACGGACCAAAGCATCCGTTCGAAGTGCAGATCACGAATCCAGACCATGAAATAATGAAGGGCATGAGTAACTGGACGACACCACAAGGGGAGCTATATTTTATAAAGAAAACATACCCGACTATGACACCCTTGGCGGAGTCGAAATCCGATAAGACTGGCAAGATGGAAACAAATATATGGGTCAACGAATATGGACCGAAAAAAACACGTGTCTTCGCAACCACGATTGGTCACCACAATGAAACGATGATGCAGGCACAATACATGGAGTTGATGACACGTGGCCTGCTATGGGCAGCAGGTAAACCAGTCGCTGAGAACTTGACGAAATAATCATTTCAAAACCTTAAGTATATGAAAAATACAACTGTTCCTCGCCGTGATTTTCTTCGTGCAGGTGCCACTTTAGGTGCCGGCTTAATGGTCTTGCCTAGTGGCTCACTCTTTGGAGCCGCGACGCCAAACAATCGCTTAAATATTGCACTAATCGGTGCGTATGGCCGTGCTAAGGCGCACTTTGGCACGCTTAAAAATGAGAATGTTGTCGCGATTTGCGAAGTCAATCAGCTCAACCTTCCCTTCGCGCAAAAAGAGTTCCCGAAGGCGAAGGTCTACGAAGACTGGCGCAAGTGCCTCGATCACCCAGGGATCGATGCGGTGCTCTGTTGCACGCCCGACCATCACCATGCGTTTATTTCCAACTGGGCGCTCAATCGCGATCTGCATGTCTACATGGAAAAGCCTTTGGCGATTACCGTAAATGAAGCGCGCGCAGTCCGAGACACCTATTTAACCAAGAAGAGCAAGCTCGCGACACAGGTCGGCATGCAGCGCCATGCTTATGATAATTTTGCGCGCTTACGTGAAATGATTCACGACGGTGCCATCGGCAATTTAAAGGACGTGCATGTGTGGGGAAATCGTCAGTTACCTAGGTCTGGCTATCTGCCTGGAGTGGGGCCAGTGCCTTCGACTTTGAACTGGGATCTCTGGTTAGGGCCCTCTCCAGAGCATCCATTTAATCCAGAATACGTGTCACGAAACAACGGTTCAAATTGCTTGAACTGGAATATGTATAGCGATTTTGGCATCGGTCAGATGGGGGACATGGGCAGCCATACAATGGATTTAGTCTGGAATGTGATCGATGCAGAGCTGCCGGATTCTATCCGCGCGACATCGCCCGAAGCATTCAATCCAGAAGTGACACCTGTAAACCTGACTTCCGTATACATGTTTCCAGAAAATGGATGGCGCGGTAAAATACGCGTCACATGGTATCAAGGGGGTGCGATGCCCAAATCGCCATCCAGTTGGGTTGATCTAAATAAGATCGGTCACGGTGCGATGTTTAAGGGAGATAAGGGATTCGTGATCGCTGACTTTAAGAACCGATTACTTTATCCGTCGGGCAAAGAGACGGATCTTACCTATTATAAGCCGCGCAGCAAAGAAGAGATCACGCCGCCGCTCGGGAATTTCCAAGCACAGTGGACGATGGCGTGCAAATCTGGCGATCCATCCGCGACCGCCTGTAACTTCGAATACAGTGCAAATATGATCGAGACCATGTGCCTCGGGCTCGCCGCTTTTCGTGCAGAGACTGAATTGAAATATGACAGCGTGCGAGGCGTAGTGACGAATCACTCGGCTGCAAATCAATACCTCACAAAGGAGTATCGCAAAGGTTGGACGATGGATGGATGATTTTTCGCACGATGTTCACTAAACAAAAAGCGCTTCCCATCGCCTTGCTTGCAGTCGCTTTGCTAGCAGCATGGTTTATCTTCGCTATCGATCGCGATGAGCGGGCGATTCGAAAGCAGTTGGACGAATTGGCCGAATTAGTGGAGAAGGACGGAGCAGTTTCTCAGTTTGATGCACTTGCGCGAAGTCGGAAATTTAAAGAGCTCTTTGCCCCAGCTGCCTTGATTGAATATATGCCCGGGCGCGCATTGCCACGTTCGACGGATGCGATGCAAACGGGTTTCCTCAGCGTTTGGCGACAAATCGAGAGCGCTTCGATTAGAGTTTCTCAGCATGAAGTTGAGATTGGTAGTCCTGCAACCGAAGCGGTGTCATCATTTTATGCAAAGTGTCGAGTGGTAATGAATGGCAGCGAGCGCATGGGAGATACGGTATCTTATCGCAGCTATTGGGTGAAACGTGACGGTGAGTGGTTGATTGATCGAATCATAGCCGAGCGTTTTGAGTAGTGTTGGCACACGGAGACTATCTCAAAATTATCAAGCAGTAGGGTGATCTCGCCGAGACAACTGTTTGCAGACCGAGTTTATATCGAACCAACCTATACCATTTTTAGTAGTATTTGATCTGGTAGCGCAGGCGTGTCTCACGCCGCACGAAATTTGTGGTGCTTCGCAAGCGTCTATGCGCACCGAGGACGGTGCCGTGCTACCCTTTAAGAGAGCCCTATGTTTTTTGAGACAATTTTCACCGGATGTCGGCGTGTGTATTGAATTACATTCACTTGAAGACTTACTTGAACGGGTCTTGCGCTCGGAGATGCCGAAATTATCATTGTCTCCATGAATGATAAAGAGACCTGCCTTCAAGAGATCAAAGATCGGGCGCTTGCCTTCACCAAAGAGCGCGATTGGGAGCAATTTCACTCACCCAAAAACCTTTCGATGGCGATTTCGGCGGAGGCGGCTGAGTTGATGGAGCATTTTCTCTGGCAGAGCCCGGAGCAATCGCGAGAGGACGCCCAAGGCGAAAAACTGCGTGCCAAGATCGAAGAAGAACTCTCGGATATATTTCTATTTGCAATCCAGTTCGCAAATATGACGGGAATTGATATATCTGCCGCAATCGAAGCGAAAATGAAGCGTAATGCAGAAAAGTATCCTGTCGAAAAGGCTAAAGGTCGTAGCGATAAGTATACTGAATTATAATGACTTACGCAGTAGGGATGTCGCATTGTGAGATTTTTTTTGAAAAAAGTGATTAAATTTTGAACGTCAGGCACACTAGTGCGTCTATCTCTATATAATTTGATACATAGATTTGTTGTTTGTTAAGACGCCGTCCTCAAAAGGGGCGGCGTTCTTTTTTGTTCCACTTCAATTGCTGCTTAAAACGTGGATATAATGGCGTTTTCCTCCATCTATCAAAGGTAGCGGCAGCCCGCGACCAGTTATCAAGAAGGTAGCGGCGTGCGTCCCTGCGCGCCATTACAGAGCCAAAGTCCTCGCAATCGGAAACAGCTCCGACCTGTGGCGCGCAGGGACGCGCGCCGCTACATCTAATTTACAGGCGACGGTAGGCATTCCAATGGGGCGTCTGAGTCATCGACAAAAAAAAGGAATTAAATTTTGAACGCCGGGGACACGGGTGCGTCTATCTCTATATAAAACATTAGTTGTTTTGTTGTTTGTTTGTCAGAAAAGAACGTCGTTCCTAATCGAGCGGCGTTTTTTGTGCCTCAACAGAGAGGTCTAGATACTGAGTTGCCAGTAGAGGCTGTATCCATAGCCCAGTATAAGTGCACCTGCGATAAATTTGGGTAATCGGCCCAAGAGTGTGACGCAGGCAAGGTTCAGCAGGGCCGCAGCTGCCAGCACTAACAGCCCAACACTGAAAAACTCAGGCAGTGGTATGGGCTTAAAGATAGCGAAAAGGCCGATGCACAACGGAATGCAAATATGCCCGTCGCCGACTTGTGAGCTATAAACGACATCAGCTCGCTTCATGTAGGCGTAGTAAAAAGCTAGGACGGCATTTGGCAGCACCATCAGCCATCCCGTTAAGAGCCCCAATTGCTTGGGGCCGAAAAATTGACCCTCACTTTGCATAATGACAGCGACCACGCCATCGACGGCGAGCAGAGTGGCAAAGCTCGCAAGCAGGATGAGCGCGATATCGACCACAATGAGTGGGTGCCAATGGCTGTTTGTGCGTGTATTCTCCTTCAGCACCTCAAAGATATGGAAGCACTGCCAAAATAGGAACAGCCCGACCAGCGCGAAGCCGTCGAAACGGTCAATTCGGCCATCTTGTCCTAGCACCCAGACGATCAGGCTAAAGAAGATCATGGCGACCAGCGTCAGTGCCAACGAGAGGCGGTGCAGTTTCGATTCACGCAGGGTTTTTTGCGCCCGTGAATGAGGCTTGAGCTGCAAGCCCCAGATCAATGCTGGCAAAGCGAGTAACAGGCACAGATTGGTGATGTTATTTGTCCAACTATTGATCGCCACCTCCTCGGCTGGCCCGTTTTGGCTGAGCACCACCCAGACAAAGATCAAATTCCCCAAGCCTGAAAAGTAGGGCATAAAGAGGGTGCCTAGGACGGTGCCCTCAACCCCACGATGCGACATCATTTCAAGTCGCCATAGTATCAATAGTGAGCTCAACAGAAAGATCGCCACATAGACCGCGGGTGCCCATGTGCCAGTAGCGTGATCAATCTGTATCTGTAGTGTCTCCAAGCCAATGAAGCTGAGTCGCACATCTACTTTGCGCAAATCCTTTTCGAATCAGATTTGGAGCTTGTAGCGCTATTCTGCGCAACAGCTCGGCTTCGTCGCGAAGTGTTTCTTGAGTATTGAGAACGCGAGCAAGGCAACCAGTGCGATACCGCTGAGGTGTTGCCATGTTGCGAGCTCAATGGAGTGTTGGTGGTGAATCGTCTCACTCATTTGATCAGCGCTGATACTTGAATTAAACACGGCACCAGCGATCCAAGAAACGGCTATGAGACTACTGATATAAATCAGCGTGGCCCGCCTCCCGAGCATCTTCCAGACCGCGACGACGGTTGCCGTATTGGTCGCAGGGCCGACGATGAGGAGTATCAATGCCGCGCCTGGCGAAAGTCCAGCGGAGATCAATGCGTAGGCGAGCGGTATTGAAGCCGTCGCGCAGATGTAGAGCGGCAGGCTGATCAGTGTGGCAAGCAGAAAGGCGAGAGGGCCGCTACTAAATACCCCCGAGAGTAAGTCGTCGGGCATCAATGTAGTAATGAGGCCACCGAGCACTAGGCCGAAAAGTAGGGCGGATGCTAAGTCTGCCGGCAAAGTGGCAAATCCATAGCGTATCGCTTCGCTTAGACTCGACTTTGGTTTGGTTGGAGTGGCGCAGCAGGCTTTGGGCTCGTCTGCTGGAGCGAGCTGAAAGTTATTGAAGCGAGGCGCGTTTAATGGCGCTAGCTTGCTTAGCGAACTAGCCTGCATCGTGAATGGTGACGATGGCCCGCCCTTCAGTGATTCTGTTGTCGCTGAATCGGTCACGGCTTGGTCTGACTCGGTTGTCGTCTGCTTAGCAAAAAGGTCTACTAACACACCAGACACGACGCCTGAAATAAATGCCACGACCACGCGCACGACGGTAAATGCACCGCCCATTAAGGCATAGGTCGCAAAAATACTGTCGACCCCAGTTTGTGGTGTGGAGCTTAAGAAAGAAGCCGTGGCACCACGACTGGCACCATTTTTGCGCAGTGAGGCTGCGACCGGGATCACGGAGCAAGAACAGAGCGGCATGGGCACCCCAACCAAGCAGGCCTTAATCACCGTGCCCAAGCCTGACTTACCGAGTAATTTACGCACATACTCTGGCCGAACGACGATATGCAGACATCCCGCCACCGCAAAGCCAAACAGTAGATACGAGGCCATTTCGGCAATTAACTGCCAGGTGTTACTGCTAAAGTGACTTAGAAACGTGATCATGATGTAAAGGAAAGTAAAACCATACGAATCGCAAATGTCAGCGAGAATGATCTTGGCGACGATGCCTTTGATGGTGATCTTATTTGCTTTATGGCAAGCTCCACAGTTGAAGACTATATCAAGCACATTTACCTCGCAACCGAAGAATCTGGTAGTGAAGAGGTCTCGATGGGGCGGGTTGCCGAAGCCCTTGGAGTCGTGCCAGGCACGGCGACCACAATGGTCAAAGCCCTATCCGATGCCGAGCTGGTCCACTATGCGCCTCGTGTTGGTGTGGCACTCACACGGCAGGGGCGAGCACTGGCTTTGCATGTCCTGCGCCGGCATCGTTTGATTGAGCAGTTTCTTGTCGAAGTTTTAGGATTTGATTGGTCTGAAGTGCATGAAGAGGCTGAGCAATTAGAGCATGTCGTCTCGGATCTTCTACTGGAACGGATTGATAAGTATCTTGGGCATCCCACCGAAGATCCGCATGGCGATCCGATTCCCTCCGCGAGCGGTGAGGTGTTTGTTGATAACTTTGACAGCCTGATTAATTGCCCGATAGGTGCAGAGCTATGCGTCGCCCGTATCAGTGATCAGGATACAGGATTTCTTCAATATATAGCGAGTGCTGGGCTCAATCCTGGCGTCAAACTCAGCGTTGTTCGACGCAGCCTGAGTGCCGAGTCAGTCGAGCTTAAACTGAGCACAATGCCCGAAGGCTTGACACTCGGCTTTGGTGCGGCCGCAAAGGTGCTAGTGCGCGCCTAGATGATCGGGCTTCACTGTTGCAGACTGCCGAGGCCAAGCCTAGAGCGTAGTTGCCTCAATCGCATCGAGAAGAGCGAATGGTTCTGGTAACTAAAAAAGGAACTAAGAAATTGGACTTACCTGACAGGTCTTAAGCGCCGAAAACAACACTGCACATGGATTAAACGTAGATTCACGTCCATGAACGGTTCAATTTGTTTTTTGTTCAAAATACGTAGACTTGAGCGAGTCGTGCGCCGCTACTTTTGTTGCTCAGATGCCACTACAGACTACAGTGGATTCGTAAGTGGTGCCTACTGTTCTGTCTTCCTAATTGATATTTACGTATGGACGAGGTTTTCGGTATCGCCTTTTTTATCGAGCGTCGCTGCCGTGTGGTGATCAAAAAAACGGCTGCCTCCGTGTGAAAGCAGCCGTGTATATAGAATGAACTGTAGAGCGCTGAGCTTACTCGACGTTGGCACCAACAACTGCAGCCATTTGCATCATGTTGATGGTTTGGCCTTCTTGCAGGTTGGTGAAGTCGGTGACTTTACCAGATTTGCTTGTGGAGTTTGTGTTCTTGAGAACTGGAAGCAGTTTCGCGTCAGCGACGATGTATTTACCGGCATTCTCTGGTGCGCCGTTTTCGGTCTTAGTTTGAAGACCGTTTGTCTTGATGTAATCCCAAAGCTTTTTGGTGATTTCTGTGCGTGGCAACTCGGTTGCACCGAGAAATGCTGCGAGATCTGCTTTAAGTTTTACAGGTTTGTTGAGTCCTTTTGGTTCGTCTGCCATGATGATATTTCGGTTTGGTTATGTGATAAAGGCAATGGCCTTTGGTGTGGTAGAGTGATGTGTTGCGATGCGTCTTAATCGAGTTTCGCTAAATGGTGAAGTGCGGCGAGGTAGCCATCGAAACCGAGACCAGAAATGACACCGATGCAGGCGTTTGCGGTCATAGAATGTTGGCGTATTTCTTCGCGTTTATAGATGTTGCTGATGTGCACCTCGATGACAGGTAGGTCGCTACCGGCGATCGCATCACGTAGTGCGAGGCTGGTGTGTGTGAAGGCGCCGGGGTTGATGATCAAGCCGTAGACTTCAGAGTCCGCGAACTCGCTGATTTCATCGATTAAAAAACCTTCGTGATTGGATTGATAGAACTGCACTTCGACCCCTAAAGTTGCCGCTTCTTCGGTGATTAGGTTTTCGAGATCGGTGAGCGTCTGATCGCCGTAAATGTGTGGCTCGCGCATACCGAGTCGATCAAGATTTGGGCCGTTGAGTATGACTATGCGTTTCATGGTTTAAGCAGGGCTGATCGGTAATCGCTGATTGGTGTAGGCGGCTAAAAAAGGCAGTTGATTGCCCAAGATGGGGTGCATTATCTACGAGTATTGTAAAATTACAAATTCGAAATTAAAGTAAACAGGCTTGTTTGATAAAGCTGTATTCGATTCTGAAACGTGCGGCGACTTCTTTTGCGAGTGCTTGAACGCCAAAGACTTCAGTGGCGTAGTGGCCGCAGGGGTAGAGGTTTAAGCCGTGCTCTTGAGCCATGTTGAAGTGGTGTTGGCGTAGTTCACCAGTGATGAGCGTGTCAATCCCGTTGGCTTTTAGTTGAGCGACCGAACTTTGTCCGCTCCCGGTTAAAATGCCGATGCGGCTGGGATTTGCGCTGCCATACTCAATGGCTTGATAGGTGTCAGGGAAGAGCGCTTTGAGCCGTTCCACGATCGCCGCTCGACCATCGAGTGGGCCTTTGGCGATGACTGCCATGTCGTTGCCTTCGTAGTTTAAGAAGGTGCCGATTTTTTTAAGGTCGAGTGCCTTGGCGAGCAGGATATTGTTGCCAATGTCTGGATGGCAATCGAGTGGCAGATGTGCGCCATAAACGGCGAGGTTACCATCGAATGCAGTTTTTACCTTGGTATAGTCACTTCCGGTAAGTGGGGTAGGAGGGTTCCAAAACAGTCCGTGATGGCAGATTAAGAAATCAACGCCTGCTTCGAGCGCCGCTTCGAAGGGGCGTTGCCCAGCATCGACCGCGGCTCCGATTTTTGTGACTTCGCCGTTGTTTGCGATCTGAAGACCGTTGAAGGCTCCAGCAAAGTCTTTGATTTCTTTTTGGCGTGTGCGTGTGTCGCAAAATGCAACGACTTCATCAAGTGTAGGCATAGCCGCATAAGCTAAGGCTTAAATCAAAACTGAGAAGGCAGAAATGGAGCGTTTGTGATATTTTTACATTACGTGGGCAGAGTCGGTGATCTAGCGACCCTACAAGTGGTTGAGGGGTAGGTTAAGAGATGTGACGCACACAGCGATGGCGGTCGGGACGTCCGCTGCTACCATTATGGTGTGTCGTTTCTAGAAGTGCTAGTTTGGCGTCGAGGCGAAGTATGCATCATTTGCTAAATGACGAGGAACTCTATTTCTGACTTTCCACTCTTCAGTTCCCACTCCTAACTAGCGGAAATGTCAGATTATGAAACACGTTTTAGCGCACTGGGTCGCTTATATGGAGTCGATGGGCTTGCTCGTTTGCGGGCGGCACATGTCTGCGTGATCGGTCTTGGTGGTGTCGGATCGTGGGTGGTTGAAGCCTTGGCACGGTCTGGAATCGGCAAGCTGACGATCGTTGATATGGATGAAGTGTGCCTTAGTAATGTAAACCGCCAGATCCATGCCTTGAATGAGACGGTTGGCCGTTCAAAAGCGCTCGTGCTCTCGGAGCGGGTGGCACAGATTGCGCCAGAGTGTGCAGTGGTCGTCGAGGATTGCTTTTTTACGCCGAAGACTGCGGATCGTTTGCTTGGTGTTTCGTATGATTATGTGATCGATGCAATTGATGGCACGAAGCACAAGTGCTTCTTAATTGCAGAGGGGCGTAAACGTGGGTTGAAGATGATTACTTGCGGAGGTGCTGGGGGCTGTATTGATCCCACTCGTGTGCGTATTGATGACCTCGCCCGCACGATTAATGATCCGCTTTTGCTGCAGGTGCGTAAGAAGCTGCGCAGTAAATATGGCTTTCCTAAATACAAACGTCAGAAATTTAAAATAGACTGTGTGTATTCGGATGAAACGCCCGTGTTTCCGAAAGAAGATGGCACGGTGTCATGCGAGCGAGAGTCGGGTGCCGACTATCGTTTGAACTGTGATCAGGGCTTTGGCTCGGCGACTTTTTTAACTGGGACTGTTGGATTTTGCTTAGCTGCTGAGGTCGTGAAACGTCTTGCGACTCAATCCACGTAATTTTTTTATAAGCGTCTAACAATTCTTCCGAAGTCTTGAGTCATTATCAAAATTCTTATATAAATTCATTCCGTGCCTAATCTTCTAGATAACCCGAAAACAGTCTCTTGGTCGCATAGCGATAGCACGGCGGACTTTTATGAATTGCCAACAGATGGTGCCGAGATACAGGAGGCACTCGCATGGCTCTTGAAGCATTATGATAGCGCTAAGCTGTGGATGGGCTTGGAAGATGAAGATGGCGTAGAACTGTTCCTGACCTGCTTCCCTTCTCGTAAGGAGGCAGTGGTGAATTTACTAAAAGTATACGAGGACGAGTTGTCCGTATTTGAAACCACTACGACTTCAGCAGCAGTTGGAGAGTGAGGTCTTTGATAACGATTGGTTCTTGTCGGGTTTTGGTGTGTGCTTCTGGGAGGTGTTATACCGTTTTCTAGAATAATGGATCGGCTCAATAACAAGGTAGCGCAGCACCGTCCTCGCTGCGTATAGACACTTGCGAGGCACCACAAGTTTTCGTGCGGCGTGAGACAGGCCGAATGGCACTACTTTAAGTATGTTTTGGTGGGGGCGCCTCGGCGAGGCGACCTCACCTCTTATAGAGGCTGAAAGCATCCTTAAGCTAGTGCCATTCGAGACACGCCTGCGCTAGTGATTGTTTTCTTTAATGCTAGCGCGGATCTGCTCTAGCAAGTTGTCGGGCATGTTTTTAGTGCTGATTTTAAACGTCGTGTATTTGGTTCGCACATGATACCCGAGATGGTCGACGCGTATCTTCTCGATATGTGACCAAGGAATGTGTCTTGGTGCGGCTGGAAACTTTTTGATGGTGATACCAGATTCATCCCATGTGATTTGGCGCGTGCCGATTGCTGCGAGTGTAATCGCAATCGCGCAAAGGGTGAACACAGCAATAGCGATAGAAATCGCTAAATGCCCTTGCTGGTACGTATTCCAGCACATCATAAGACCCATGATCGCGTATACAAAGGCTTTTATCTTTCGCATGGTGCTTGTTGTTGAGTGCTTACAAAAAACGCCAGAGCGAAATCGCTCCAGCGTTTTTAAAAAGTATGTGTTTGGTTATTGCGAGGTGATCGCCTTATCCTCCAAACCCAGGTGCTCCACGTTCCCAATCGGCAGGGCGTCCCCACGGGACGGATTGCTCATCGACATCGGCGTCAAAGCAGCCTGTCAGCGCGAGTGTGCTGATGGCGAGTGCTAGGAAGAGTAGGAGGCGGTTAAACATACGAGTGCCAAATTTGATTAGCGTAGAAGGCTCACTGTGATGCCTGGGATCAGTGCGCGTGTCTTGGCGCCTGGCAGAATGTTCGCCACTGCGAGATTGTCTTGGTTGGAAATAATTCTAACTTTGCCGAGAGCCTTCAAGTCTTGGACCAGTGTGACTTCAGTGCCAGGTGTGAGCGCAAGCTCTGGTGTCGTGTCGAGCACGATGAGGCCATTTTCTGCACTGATAGAAGCAATTGTGGTTTCGAGACCAATCGATGCAGTTTGAACGGGGCCTGAAGTGTTTGGCGTGTAGTTCGCAGTGGGTAAGGCACCCGCTGTGCTTGCTGCAGCAGGTGTCGCCGCACTGGATGTTCTCGCAGAGTTAAGGGCTTTCATCGACTCGATTTCAGAAGTGAGGCTAGAATTTGCGTCTTCAAGTTCATTAATACGCTCGTTGAGTTGAGCAATTTCAGCTTCTTTGCTCGCTTCTGCGAGCGCTTGCTCAGTCGCGAGGAGGCTTGCGCGGAGACCCTCTTCGGTATCTTTCATCGTTTCGATTTCCTGCTTCGCGTCGCGGAGTTGCTGTTGTGTGCGAGTCAGTTCTTGGCGAGTCGTATACATTTCCGACTGAAGCGCTTCGATTTCTTTCTTTGCTTTGGCGACGGCTGCGCGCTCGTCGTTAAGTTGCGATTCGAGAGTGCTAATGTTGTCGTTGGCAGTATCTAGCTCGCCTTGCACTGCGACAGTTGCAGCTTGCGAAGATTCAAGCTGTGCTTGTTTCTCAGCTAATTTGCCCTGAACGGCAAAGTAAACGCCAGCTGCTGCAATGGCAGCGATGATCGCAAGGATACGAAGAATGAGGGATAGGTTTTTCATAAATGGGGATGGGTAACTGTTAGTGGTTACACAAGGGAGAATTCTGTTTCGTAAATAGGTTTTTTATCTGTCGCGCTTACACCACGGTCATTAGCGGCTAGGCGAAGTAGTAATTTAAAGATGAGTTCAGCTTGCGATTCAAGACCTAACTTTGCGGCGAGCGCTTCTGCTGTGAGGGCCTCACCGTCGTTGCTTTTGAGTGCGGCTAGGACTTTTTGCTCAAGCTCGAGGACGGAGGCGGCAGCTTTCTTGCCCGCTTCGACGCCGGGTTGGTGGTAGGCGTTGATGTTGACGAGTGTTGCGTAGTAGCCGACTGCGCGTTCAAATAGGGCGATGAGCTGGCCAACCGCCTGCGGGGTGACTTCATTAATGGTAATGGTGACAGACTGGCGACCGTTGTCATACAGCGCGTCGCGGGTGCCTAGGTAGAAGCCTTGGAGGAAGTCGCCTGTGGTGGTGCCTTCAGCGACTTCGATGGACTTGCCTGAGCGGTCTTGGAGCACTTCGATGAAGGTGACAAAGAAATTGTGCACGCCTTCGCGGAGCTGTTGGACGTATGCGTGCTGATCGGTGGATCCTTTGTTGCCGTAAACGGCGATGCCTTGGTTGACGGTGTTGCCGTCGAGATCGCACTCTTTGCCGAGCGACTCCATGACGAGTTGCTGGAGATACTTTGAAAAGAGCATGAGTCGGTCTTTGTAGGGTAGCACGACCATATCCTTGGAGCCTTTGCCTTCGGTGGCGAAGTGCCACATCAGTGCGAGCAGGGCTGCAGGGTTTTGTGCGGTTTCAGTGCGACGTGTGGCAACATCCATTGCGGCAGCACCGTCGAGCATACCTTGAATGTCTAAAGCTTGGAGAGCCGCAGGGAGTAAGCCAACTGCAGCGAGTTCGGACGTGCGGCCGCCGACCCAATCCCACATGGGCAGTCGGGTGAGCCAGTTTTCACTGACGGCCACTTTGTCGAGTTTTGAGTCGAGCCCGGTGATGGCGATGGCGTGTTTTGCAAAGTCAACTCCTGCGGCTGTGTAGGCGGCTTGTGCTTCGAGCATTCCGTTACGGGTTTCGGCAGTGCCGCCAGATTTTGAGATGACCACTGAGAGTGTATTGCCGAGCTGGCCGTCAAGCGCAGCTAATGTGCGGTCCATACCGTCGGGGTCGGTGTTGTCGAAGAAAAACAGCTTCATCTTGTCTGCCTTCGGGCAACCCAGTGCGTCGGCCACGAACTGCGGACCAAGCGCAGAACCACCGATGCCGATAATGAGGCAGTTGGTGAAGTTTCCATTCGCACCTTTGATCGCACCGCTATGGACGTCGGCGGCAATTTGCTTGATATCAGCGAGGCACTTGTCGATCTCAGCGGTGAGCTCAGGTTGAGGCGCAAGAGCGGAGTTGCGCAACCAGTAATGTCCGACCATGCGGCCTTCGTCAGGGTTGGAGATGGCTCCCGCTTCAAGCTCCTGCATCGCTGTGTAAGCGGCTTGGATCTTAGGCTCCATCGACGAGAGGAAGTCGTCACCGAAGTCGATGCGGCTGATGTCGATTGCGAAATCGAGCTCGTTGATGGAGAGATAGTGTTGTTTAAAGCGTTCCCAGGACATGATTGGAAGAAGTTAGAATAGAAAGAGGGTGAACATCGAACGTGGAACGTCCAACATCGAATTTTGAATTTGGATGATCAAAATTCATATCGGTGATTCAATCTTCGACGTGTATCAGCGTATGTTAGTCGATTTTGTCAGTCACGGCACCTTCGGAGGCGGTGGCAACGGTGGCAGCGTATTTCCCGAGAATGCCGCGTTTGGCGCCAGCACCTGTTGGTTTGAAGGCGGCCATGCGGGCGTCGTATTCGGCATCGTCGATGAGGACATTCATGGTGTTGTTGACCGCGTCAATTTCGATGGTATCGCCGTTTTGCACGATGCCTATCGGGCCGCCTTTCGCGGCTTCGGGTGTAATGTGTCCAACATCAAAACCGTGGCTGCCGCCAGAGAATCGGCCATCGGTGATGAGGGCGACCTCTTGAATCAAGCCGCGGCCAGCGACTGCGCTGGTTGGTGAAAGCATTTCGCGCATACCAGGGCCGCCAACAGGACCTTCGTTGCGGATCACTACGACATCGCCGGAAACGACATCGCCACGAAGGATGCCGATGAGCGCGTCTTCTTCACCTTCGTATACCTTGGCGGTGCCTTTGAAATAGAGGCCTTCTTTGCCAGTGATCTTACCGACGGCACCACCGGGTGCGAGATTGCCGCGGAGGATGCGTAGGTGTGTGGAATCTTTAATGGGTTGGTCAAAAGGATAGATGATGTCCTGCTCATCGGGGAAACTTGCGTATGGCTGCACATCTTTGAGTGACTCTGCGAGGGTTTCACCAGTGACGGTGAGGCAGTCACCATGGAGCATGCCACGGTCGAGGAGCATTTTCATCATCGGACGAATGCCGCCGATGCGAATCAGGTGGCTCATGTTGTATTTGCCGAAAGGCTTGAGGTCGGCGAGGAGTGGCACGCGTTCGCCGATTTCTTTGAAATCGTCGATGGTGAGTTTGACCTCGGCTGAGTGCGCGATGGCAAGTAGGTGTAGAATCAAATTGGTCGAACCGCCGAGTGCTAAACATGTGGTGATGGCATTTTCAAATGCCTCTCGTGTCATGATGTCGCGGGGTGTGATCCCTTTTTCGAGTAGTTTGAGGACTGCGGCGCCGGCGGCTTCGCAATCTTTACGTTTGGGCTCTCCAATTGCTACTTGAGCGCTACTGCCCGGAAGGCTCATGCCGAGGGCTTCGATTGCGCTGGCCATCGTGTTTGCGGTATACATGCCGCCGCAAGAGCCTGCGCCAGGAATGGCATACTTTTCTACTTCCTTGAGTTCTTCGTCGGTTAATTCGCCTTTGGCATGTTTACCAACAGCTTCGAAGACCGAAACAATATCCATTGGGTTACGCTGTTCTTCTTCATCGTGGGGCATGAGACCAGGAAGGATGGTGCCACCATATACGAACACGGCAGGGCGGTTCAGGCGTGCGATGGCAATCATGCAACCCGGCATGTTCTTATCGCAGCCACCGATGGCAACGAGTCCGTCGAAGCCTTCAGCCGCGGTTACGGTTTCAATTGAATCGGCAATGACGTCGCGCGATACGAGGCTATAGCGCATACCCTTTGTGCCCATACTGATGCCGTCAGATACGGTGATGGTGCTGAAGTTGACTGCTTTGCCGCCTGAGGCATTGACGCCAGTAGTCGCATGCTCTGCGAGATCGCCGAGGTGCATATTGCACGGAGTCAAATCACTGGGGGAGCTGGCGATGCCAATTTGTGGCTTCTTGAAGTCAGCATCGGTAAATCCGACTGCACGGAGCATTGAACGGGCAGGTGCGCGATCGTTACCGTCAACAACGATTGAAGAGTGTGGGCGTGTATTTGAGTTAGGCATGATTGAGTGGGAAATGAATTAAATAGGTGTTTCTAGTCTTTCTCATTGCAGAAAAGCGAGGATTTCAATGAATAGCGGGAGTCTCGACAATACCCTTTTTACCATTCAAGACCTTATATCTCCATTTTATCGCCATCATTACCTATGGAACTAGATCTAAAAAAGACTTTGGAAGCCCTGTTGCTTTCGACCGCAGAGCCTATCACACTGAAAGATCTGCTTAAACTATTTACGCGCTACTATCAAGAAATGCTCGAAGTTGCGGAGGCTGAAAGAGAAGACTCCGAAGCGGGTGATGAGGAAGTTGCGGACGAGTTGCTAAAGCCGATCACGCAAGCGCAGATTCTTGAGGCTGTGACTGCGCTTATGGATGAGGCCGAAGTCCAAGATAAAGCCTACCGCTTGATTGAAGGGCCCAATGGCTATCAGATCGTGACCGCTCCGCAATTTGCGGAATTCGTGCGCTTACTCCGTGGAGAGCCACGTCCAATGAAATTAAGCCCAGCCGCGCTGGAAACTATGGCGATTGTATCCTATCGCCAACCTGTGACTCGCGCGGAGATGGAAGCCATACGTGGTGTGTCGGTGGATAGCGCGCTGAATAAGTTGATTGAACTGGAGCTCGTTTATGTGACCGGGCGTGCGGAGTTGCCCGGACGGCCGATTCAGTATGGCACCACCGAGAAATTCCTCGAGTTTGTTGGAATTAAGGAGCTCGACGAGCTGCCAGCTTCGGATGTCTTGAGTAATCACCAGATTGATGAATGGATGCGACGCAGCGAAGAGCCCGAAGAAGAGATTTCCGACGAAGATGTCGGTCTCTCAAAAGAACCGAAGCGTGGTGAGTTGCCGCTCGATGAGAATTTTGCTGAAATTGATTGGCAGAAAGAAAATGCGGAGAGCGACGCGTCGCCAGAGGTGGAAGGGGAGCCCGTTTAATGTCTGAAGATATCAGCGCGAAGCTACAGAGTAATCGCGATGCGATTGATTCGATCGATCAGCAAGTAGTTAAGCTGCTTAATCAGCGTGTGCTACATGATGGTGGTGCCAACGAAGCGCAGGTGCTGGCTAAGATTGCTTCGTATAATCCAGGTCCACTTTCGGATGCGACTTTACAGGCTATTTATCGAGCGCTGATGCTCGCTGGGCTCGACCCCGCAGCCAAAGCGACTGATGTTGCGATCACGGATGAAATCGATTCGACCCTTGTCAATTTACTCAGCCAACGGGTGCGTCACGCCGCAGAGATCGGCAAGATTAAGCACGCCAATGGTGCCGACTATTATGATCCTACACGTGAAGCGCAGGTCATGGCAAAAGTGGCTGCCCTCAATCCTGGGCCGATTTTAAATCGCACACTTCATGCCGTGTATCGTGAGGTGATTTCTGGCTCCATTTCGCTGGAAAAGAAACTAGTTATCGCCTACCTCGGCCCCGAAGCCACCTACACGCACCAAGCGGCGATCTCCAATTTTGGCGTCAGCCTCGACTATCGTGCAATCAAAACCATTCCCGACGTCTTCGCTGAGGTGGAAACGAGCTCAGCGGATTACGGTGTCGTGCCGATCGAAAATTCGACTGAAGGTGCCGTCTTTCACTCGATGGATATGCTCGTCGAGTCTGATTTACACATTTGTTCTCAAGTCTATTTGCCGATTGAGCATTGCCTGATTTCGCAATCGCCACTCGATCAAATCACCGAAGTGCGCTCAAAAGATCAGGCGCTTGGGCAATGTCGCGAATGGTTGCGTGCAAATCTACCAAATGCGGATCTTGTTGATGTGGTCAGCA
This sequence comes from uncultured Opitutia bacterium, assembly GCA_937136395.1. Taxonomy (GTDB): domain Bacteria; phylum Verrucomicrobiota; class Verrucomicrobiia; order Opitutales; family Coraliomargaritaceae; genus JBPOFY01. The sequence goes on from CAKZOI010000035.1 coordinate 177,614, forward strand.
CTGCCGAGGCGGTGCGCACCGCGAAAGAAACAAAAGGTGTCGCGGCAGTCGCGAGTGCGCTCTCTGCTCAGCGATACGATGTAAAGATCCAAGCTCGAGAGATACAGGACCGCGATGACAATGTGACACGTTTTCTTGTCGTCGGTAAGACACGTGCCAAGCCGCTCGGCGATGGTCGCGATAAAACCAGTCTAGTGCTTTCTTTGCGTGATGAATGTGGCGCACTGGAAAAGACGCTGCATGCGTTCGCTACACGTTGCATCAATCTCAGTAAGATCGAATCCCGCCCAAGTCGTAAGAAAGCGTGGGACTATTTCTTCTTCATCGATTTGATCGGTCATTATGAAGATGCCAATGTGCAAGCCGCGCTCGCCGAACTTGAAGGGCACTGCCCATTTATAAAATGGCTCGGTAGTTACCCAAATGACGAGCGAGGCTGAGTCAAATCAACGTAGTGAGCTAAATGTTCGTGTGATTCCGAATGCTTCACGTGACGAGATTATCGGCTGGCACGCTGGTGCGTTGAAGGTCAAGGTCGCGACACAGCCAGAATTAGGTAAAGCCAACAAGGCAGTGTGCGCCTTACTCGCAAAGCATCTGAGGCTACCTAAACGCGCTGTAACTGTGGTGCGCGGTGGGACCACTCAGATGAAGCAATTAGAAATTATCGGCGTCAATTCCGAGGCTTTGAAGAGAATTCTGTAAGCTTTAGTTTCAGCGAAGAGCCTCGCAGGCTGTAACCTGCTAGTTTTGCATTTATCCTTAAGGCAGTTTGCCTGAGTGTATTCTTGTGAACCGTTAATGCACGTTAATTAACGTTAATCAGAGGCTGCGCCAATTTGGCTTTGGATTGTAGGATGGAAATCGGAGGCAAATTAGGTGTAAGTCGATCATAAAAAAAACTTATGCGCTTGTAATTAATGTTCATTGCTTCGCCATCTACGGCAGACCTCCGTCACGTTGATTAACGGTTCAACTGCTTTTTTAGGTTTATTAAAGTGAAGCCGTTTTTCGTAGCATGCAGCTTTAGCAAATGTTATCTTACAAAAGCCTGCAGACTGAACGTTTACTAAAGCTGCACGCTACGAAATTTGGTTTAGCACAGTCTGCTAGAATCGATAACTCAGCGAAAAGGCCATCGAGATACTATCGAGGTCGTAGTCTCCATCGATTGATGGCGAGGTGGTGTTCCCCGAGATGGATCGTATGTCCGCAAAGGCTTGTTGGTAGGTGAACTGCCAGCTTATATGGTCGTAGTGTCGACCGATGCCGATGGAACAAAAGTGGCGATTTGAGTCCGGCACGATCGGCAGGAAGTCGGCATCTGGAATCGCATCTTCGACGAAGGTGTAGCTGGCACTGAGATGCCAACCATTGTCGAAATATCGGGTCGCGCCCAGTTGCCAGATGAGCGCGGACTTCCAGTTAAGCTCGAATTCCGCGCCAGGCACTCCATCAAGCGACCATTTATTTACGCGATCCCAGTTTGTCCAATCCAGGTTGAACTCAAGGTTCCAGCGTGTATTTGGGCGATAGGAATATCCGAGGGTGATTGATTCGGGAAAGATGAAGTCCGACTTCGCATCCAGTGGCAGGGTGATCGGTCCGGCTGGGCCAAGGCCCACGGCGACGTTGCTGGTGCCTTCGTAAGTGGCTTCGGTCCTCGCTTGATAGTTGAGGCCGAAGGCATGCTCGGCGCTCGGCTTTCAGTGGAGCGATACCGTATAGCCAACCATTTGGTCGTCGCCTTCAAAGTCGAGCGCGTTCGCTTTGAGATTGGTGTGGCTCTTGTCAAAACTCAGCCCACCGGCGACCGATAGGGTCTTCGTCAATTGCCATGCGACGACTGCGTGGTATTTGATGTATTCAAGCTTCGCCTCGTAAGGCACTGCGGCGAATGGACTCGGAAACGCAGCGGTGAACGCGGCATCTTTGCCCCAGTTGGCTCCAAGTGCGAAGGGGCAATACACGCCAAATCCCAGTGCGAGCGGCGAATCCTTAAGGCGGTGACTCAGAAACAAGCTCGGCACCGCCTGGGAAGCACCGTCTATCGCGTCGCTACCGAAAGTTGTGTCGGCCTCATAACCAAGAGACATCGTATAAATGCTGCCGTGGATTTGGCTGCCCGCGAGTTGAGTCAGCCCAGCGCCATTGTAAAATACTGCGGATGGATTGTCCGCAGTCGCGGTAAACGCGTTGCCCCGAGCCGTAGCGAAAGCGTCCATGTAGGAAATGCGTGTTGCTGCCGCGTGAGTCCCTCCGGTAGACAGCAGAAGGCCGCCAGTCAGAACTGCAAATTTGTGGGCTAGATTCATCGGGGGGCAGACCCTCTGAAAATAGATGGAGCGATCGCGCATCACAATGTGTATTTTCATCATGCTGCGAGATTTGTGTGCGATTTGGTTTGATGTTCGCAGTCGCGCTCAAACCAAGTCACTTTCCAATTGCAAATCTTGTAAAGTTCACCAACCTGCGCAGCTTTTTGACAAACTTGTCACCCTAGGAATCTTACTTCAATGCAAGTCACACTACTCAAATCGAAATTGCTTCGCGCAGAGGTCACGGACTGCGCCCTTCACTATGAAGGCAGTCTGGCTATCGACGCTGCTCTGATGGAGCAGATTGGGTTGGTGCCATACGAAAAGATTCTAGTGGCCAACATCGCCAACGGTGAGCGACTTGAGACTTATGCAATTCAAGCGCCCAAAGGTTCGCACACGATTTCCCTCAATGGTGCAGCCGCACATAAGGGGCAAAAGGGCGATCTATTGGTGATTATGTCCTTTGCGCAATTCGAAGCGGAAGAAGCCAAGTCTTGGAAGCCGAAAGTGCTCGTTTTGGCGGATGGCAACAAGCGTGTCGTCCGTGCTGATAATGTCCTCGTGGCTGAGGATATTTTCACGGATTGCTAATCCCTCCGGCCATAGTTCCCCTTCAGTGGTGGGTGCAACCTGCTCGGTCTTTATGGCGTGGTTCTACATCAGTCTGTATTTCGCAGCCATTGGTATTAGATGATCTTCACCCTGGATCAGTGGCGCAAATAGGGGATTGTTGAGAGTCGATCTCAATAGTGGGTTATTCACACAACAAGTTGTTGTTCAGTAAATGGATAAAGCACCTACCCAGTCTTTTAGTTTGCTTGGCATATATTGAGAATGATTCTCGTAAATCAATATATTTGATTATGTTTGGTTCCTAGCAATTTCTGGTAGCTTGTTATGAATAAACAGAATCCAAATAAACAGCTGGCGACGCTTTTCGGCCTCGCTGCCACTGTATGCCTCGCTCCGCTCTATGCGGAAGAGACTCAAATCTCCGAAGACGAGATGATGGATGGGCAACTGCCGCCCTACGTAGTCGTGGCGACACGTACACCGCTTGGTTTGGATCGGGTGTCACCGTCCGTAGATTTTATTTCCAGCGATGAGATCCCGCAATGGCAGGCGCGAAATCTAGTGGACTTGATTAAGCAGAAGCCTGGAATGGTCGTCATCGAATCCGGCGCTACGGGCGCTCAGACCTCTCTTTTTACCCGAGGCACGGAGAGCAATCATACCGCATTCTTCTTAGATGGCCGTCGCATGAACGTAGGCTTTGGGAATCAATATGATCTCTCGAATATCTCGATCGGTAATGTCGATAACGTGCAAGTGCAGCGGGGGGCCTCCTCGGTGAATTATGGCTCCAGTGGTATTGGCGGTGTGATCGACGTGCAGCTGCAATCGGCTTTAGATCAGGACGGGGCGAGCGGAAGCCTCGAGGCTGAGGGTGGGTCGAATCATTTTCGCCGCAGTGCGTTCACCGCTTCTGTCTACGAAGATCGTTTTGGCCTAAGTGTTTCTGGTTCGGCAATCGCGACAGATAATGAGCGTAAGAACGATGCCTATGAAGCCCTCAACTGGACATCTCGATTCGATTATCGTCTGACTAATGAGTGGAGTCTGGAGCTTCTAGGGCAGTATACTGAAACCGCGAAAGAACTACCGAACTCGATTATTTCGCCTACGTTGAAGGATGAGCAGGAGACCGAGACCTGGCTTCTTTCCCCGGGTATTCGCTACGCGACAGATACACTTACTGTGCATTTTTTCTATTCACGCTCAGAGTCCCAGGTCGACCTGTTTCAAATTGAAAGTGCCTTTGCGCCGTTCCCTAGTTTTGCATACCTTGGCGATTTTCCAATTTCTAACACGATCGCGGTAGTTAGTGATGAGTTGAATTTACAGGCAGACTATTCCGTGTCTGATGATCTTCTCGTCAGCGCTGGTTTGAACTATCGAAATGACGAAGCTCGTAACACTAATTTGAATACGTTCAGTCCGCTTGATCCTGCCGTTCCTTATGCTGAAGTATTTGAACAGTTCGGCGTGTATGCACATGCTCTGTGGATCTTGGGCTACATCGAACTACGTGGTGGACTTCGTGCGGATCGCTACACGGATTTTGATAATGAAGTCACCAGTAGCTTTGAGTTCGTGTATAATCTCACCGCTACCGAGGCGGCATGGTTTCTCAAGGTCGCTACATCCTATGCGCCTCCCGGAGCTGCCGATCTTGCTTACGATTATGATCCCAGTAGCCCACTCAATGCTGAGCAGAGTAAATCCTATGAGCTCGGTTTACGTCAGGCGCTTCTCGACGGTGATTTCGTTTATTCGATTGCTTTGTTTCGTAATGAGATCGAAGACCTCTTGAGCTTTGATCCCTACACCTATGATACGTTTAATATCGAGGATGCCGTGACCGAAGGTGCCGAGTTGAGTGCCGAGTATGCTGTTACCAAAAAACTAAAGTTGGGTTTAGGTTATACTTATTTAGTTGCTGAGGCGGATCGTTTGAATGATCCGCGCACATTCGGAGTCGATCCGAAAGCGGGTGTGCGTCTTGCACGTCGCCCTAAACATCTGTTGCAGTTGTCAGCGGATTATCAATTTACTGACTCGCTGCGAGGCGGCCTTCAAGCCATCGGTCATTTTGATCGCGAAGATGTCGACCCCGTCTCGTTTTTGCAGGTCGATGCGGAAGATTACTTTGTAATACGTCTTGTGGTTGATTGGTCGGTCAATGATCAGCTCACACTCTTCGCACGCGTTGAGAATCTGCTGGACGAAACCTACGCGCCCGCTGCAGGATTTCCTGCGCTCGGTCGTGCTGGATATTTGGGTGCTCGATGGGCATTTTAAAGAGAACGTGGGGTCGGGACGCTTGCGCTCAAGCGTCCGCCTCACATAGTTAGTAGCTCGCCACTACCGTTTAACTTCATTCGCTTAATCTACTATGCAATCCACTCGACAACGGGCAGCTATTGTCGACGTTCTGACTGAAGCCGAGCGTCCACTTACGCGCGACGAGATCCTGAGCCTTGGTCGGGTGAAGATCCCAAAACTGGGCTCTGCGACTGTTGATCGAGCGATTCGTGAAATGCGCGCTAATTTCGAGATCATCGGCGTCGAGTTTCCCGGGCAGGCCCGCCGCTACGAACTGCCCGCAGCGCACGAGCATCCACACTTTGTTTGCCGCGTCTGTGATCGTGTATTCGATCTTCCAGTTAAAACACAGCTTCCTGAGATTAAGGCTCCGCGGGGCTTTCTGATCACAGGCGGCGAGGTGATTTACTCCGGCACCTGTCCCGACTGTTTGAAGAAACGCAAGCAGGCGTAGCACTCGTTTTCATTTTATTAGGTGCTTTTCAAAAACCCTCTTGAAGTGGGCATTGATCATCAGATGACTATATAGAGAAAAGATAAACGGCACATTGAAGCGATAGGAGAGTGTGCACGTATCTGAATCGATCGCTTCGATGGTTCCTTTGGCGGTGCACCAATTATTCGGTCCCAATCCAATATTGAAAATTGTGGCATTTGGAGTGGTTTCAATATTCCCATAGCAGCTGGCATGATCGACATGGCGCAGTGCTGTATTTGAGATTTTTCGAAGGCTTGCGCTGAGCTCAAAGGTTGCGGTGTCTCTGGATAAATGGATGCGATAGCTTCTCATTATATCAAACGTTGTATCTTTGAGCGCACATATGGGCTCTTGGATGGCGCTTTCCTATGCTGCTCCTGAAGACTGCAGATGCCTACTTCAAGAGTGCTTCAAATTTTGCCATTACGGCACTCGGGCCGATGTATTCTCCCGAACTATCGTAGCTGTCCAGTAGCTTGTTACCCTCAGCATCGGTAACGAGTAAGTTTGGAATGCCCGAGCCATTGCTGGCAACAATGTCTTTATTTTCACCCCAAGGAAAAGCAGGCCACGGCATGTCGTATTCGTTCATATAAATAGCCATGGCTTCTTCGGTGCGATCACTGCTGATAAAAATGAGTTCAAACTGAACGGTTTCCCCTTTTTGCTTATTGTAGAACTCCACTAATTTCGGTGTGAAGGTGCGACACGGTGGGCACCAGTGCGCTGAACGGTAGAAGGCGAAATACTTTGGATTGTCAGTCGGTTCTGCTCGGAACTTTGAGAGCCGTTTACCTTTTGAATAGACGAGTGATTTGTAGACGCGTTTGGCAAATTCACTTCGCTCTGCTGCAGTGGCTGTTTCGCCTGCGGTAGATGTGGTCTGTTTTCGTTGCCAGTCCCTGGCAAATTCTTGGTCGGATGGTTTTAGATCTGCCAAGCGAAACTCAATGCTGCGACCTTCTTTATTTTCTAGGGTGATGCTGGTGCTACCTACACCTGTGAGCTTTGCCTCGAAATATCCGCCTCCGATCATGTTCCAAGTGCGAAAGTCATCTGCACTAAGCGAGCTTAGACCTAGTGCCAATCCGAGCACAAAGAGAATGCTATTTTTTATACGCATAGGTTTTTAGAATAAAGATTGTCGATAAAGTCGAATTTGAAAGTGAGGTCTTGAGGCGGAGGTAGTCGAAAGTAGACAATGGAATATGACTTATTTGAAAGCGATGTCTATTAAGCCACATAGCTTGTAAGCTTGTTGTCGTGGTGACGATCTTTTAATATGTTAACAAAGTTTAAAAAAGTGATCGCCGCCCAGTTGAAGCAAGGGCTTGGGCGCCAAGCTTGTTGTCAGGCGATTGCGACTTCGTTGATGATCGGGATCTTTCCGATCATGGGTTTTTCAACGCTAATGAATACCTTGAGCGCGGCGGCTTTTCGTTTGAATCAACCAGTGGTGCAAATTTGCAACTGGATTATCGGCCCGGTCAAATTGGCACTTATTTTTCCGTTTCTTCGATTGGGAGAGTGGCTGTTTAAAGCGGAGCCTTTTAGGCTGAGCTTAACCGAATTCAGTGCGCGTTTTTTTAATGATATTGCGACGACGAGCATTCAGTTTGCTTGGACCTTCGCTCACGCGATTGTAGGATGGTTGGTGTGTGCTCCTTTGATCTACCTAGTGATTTATAAAGTGTCTCTGTCGCTTCTACCGCAGAGCCGCGAAGGTGGGGTGACTTCTGTCACAGAGTAGTCATTTGCTCTGATGGGAAATAGGTGTCGAGGATCGTTTGTAGTGCTTTTTGTGCAGCTTCTCCGTGGCTGCGTTGATACTTGGGGAGCCAAGATTGATACCAGCCTACGCCAAAGTTAGGATTGCTGTTCTTTGCCTGCAATCCTTTTGGGTAGACGATTCTGGCGTGATCGGCAAAGGCTTTTGCATCCATTGGTATGATCGATTTGTAATGAATGAGCTGATTGTAAATAGCGGGCGAGGGTTGTAGGCCTGCCTTTTGTATGGCTTGTTTAAGCTCTGCGGGATTCTCAGGTGGTATTCCCCAGAAATGAATAAGTGGAGTTAGGTCGACTTGGGCTGCTTTTGAGAGTCTTAGGATGCGGTTGTCGGTCGGGTCAGAATTGCGATTATAAGTTATGCCATTCATGTAGTCCACATGCACAGAATGCCAAAACTTTTCCAAGACTTCCCAGCCAAACAAATTGGCAATCTCTACGTATTTTCCATAGCCTCGATGCTGGTAGCGCACTTCGTTTTTTGGGCTATTGGATATATCCATTGGTTTGCCTGTGCGGAAGTTTTCGGTGACCATCCACATGATTGCCGCTTGGTCGAGTGAGACGGTTTCTTTGTTGAAGGACTTTCCAAAGGCAGTGTCTAGATCGATCCCAAAGCCTTTGTTTAAGACCGCAACGAAGGGTAAATTGACGACGGCCTCAACCTCCCCCTTGAACTTGGTGAATAGCTGTGCGTGCCCGAGTTCGTGGAATATAATCGCGCCCCCATGCTGTGGGCCTTGTAGTAACCAGTGTGACTTGTTGCCGTTCTCAGATTTGTGTGGATTGTAGGGGTTGTTCGACTGCGGATAGCCTGGGAAATTCGCGTTCCCACGCAGGGCGACATCTACTTGGAGATACAGCACGGTTTTGCCGCGAACCAAAGGTAAGCCCATAAGCGTCGAAACGGCGTCGAGTGCGCGGTTCCAGTCCTCCATTAATTGTTTCGGCTTATTGAATTTGTAGATCCAGCTGGTGGGCACCTGCATCATAAATTTGTCCGATTCGAAGTCGGTCCAAGGGCCAGGGTGAGCGCGTTCGATCTTCCACTCTTCAGCCTTGGTTTGATCGAAGCTCCTTGCAGAATAATAGGGCGCACGAACTGCATTTTGTATCGTGATGTCGATCAGTCCCGCATCCGCTTCGGACGGGACTTCTATGTAGATGCCACCACCTAGTGGATTGGCGATCAATGTTTGCTTGGAGTGTATCGGAAAGACCAGAGACACTCGGTCGAGACGTTTAATCGTCGGTTTCTTTTTCAGGTCCCACGAATGAGCACCTACACGGATCGAATAGCCAGCATTGAGCAAGGTGTCGGGCACAGTGATTCGGGCAATTGTTCCTGGTGCTAGATAGCAGCCGGTTGGACGGCGAGCAGGGTCTTTTGCAAACATTACAGGGCTTCCCCAATCTTTAGGGTGCGATGCATTGATTTGAACGGTATGTAAGATCGTTGGATCTGGAGCCTCGCCGACAGAGCCGGGGAAATAGGCGGATGTCTTGAAGTGTCGACCATTGAGCTGCAGGTAGTGTGCCTGCACATTTTCTGGGCTATAGGCATAGTCCATAATCGCCTGTTGAAGAGTGAACAGTGCTCTGTCGATCTCGAGTCCGCCGCGTGGCTTTCTAGGAAAACCCTTGCGCGTCTTTGCATTAATGAAAAGCGGCCCTGCTTCGCTTGCTTCGTAGGCATCAACGACAGCAAATGCTTGCTTTAAAATCTCTTGGGATGCGCCGAGCACATTGGCATCTGCCTGGAGTGTTTTGGTGTGTTGATTGATTACGTCCGCGGTCAAAGCTTCACGTCCGTCGATATGCTTTAAAAGCTGCAGCAAGGCGCTCGAATACCCGGTATCTGTCTCTGCTTGAAGTGAATAGCTACTGAATAAGAGGCTGCAGAGGAGTAAGCGTTGGATCAAAATGTTCATGCTATTTCGTGGGGAATTATGGGGCAGAGAATGACAAGACATGCTTGTATTTCCGCTAGTCAATGGCGCCAGTAATCAGCATACAGTGCCCGCTATCGACCCATGATGCAAACAAGTTTGAAGCATAGCCGCAATGTCACTGGTGCGACCGATCAGGAGAGCCGACGGGTGAAGGTGCTAGTCTCTCGACTGCTCGCTCCATTGATCGATTCGTAACCAGATACAGCAGTCAGCCAAGCGGTGCCTTTGAGATCTATCTGGTTACTTATGCCGATTTATCGGCACGCTTCGAGGGGGTATTTTATTAACAACCGCTGCGCTTGAGGGCGCTATGGGCTGAGTAAAGGGAGAAGGGATTCAGCCGTCAGTGCCCATCGTAGAAGCGACTTCAGTCGCTTTCTCTCTGAGGTGCCAATCAGGCGCGAAAGCGGCTAAAGCCGCTTCTACATTAAACCTAGCGCTCGCAGCCAAAATCGCCTATCAAGATACCTGTGAAATACTTAGTAATTGCCGCCTTACTCCTTGCGTCTTGCGCGTTCCTGTCCGCGAAGGTGCCTTCGTTTCAAAAATTGGCAAAGGGCGAGCGTGTTGAAGTTACCTTTAGTTCTTCCGGTTGTTTTCATCATTCCACGGAGTTGTTCATTTTTCAGGGCAATAAGGTGGAGGTCTACGAGTTGGCTACAACATGGTCTCATGAGAAACAAGAGCGATTGACGGTGGATCGGATGGCTCTCGGGGAGTTGGTGTTAAGCTCGGATGATTGTAAGCAGTTGGATGAGCTTTTTAAATTTTACTCAAAGCCAGTGTTTGGCGGTTGCACGACCGTCGATACGATTGTGGTGAAACACTATAACGAGAAAGACTTACTCTCGACGACTGATTTCAGAGATGGCACCTGCGCGACATATGACATGAAATCGTTACTGACATTTCTCGATTTACGACAGCGTCTTGCGGAGGCACAGCCGTCAGCCAAAGGAGATTTTTGATACTGCTAAATATGGTGAGGTATTTGTAGTCTGAAAGCCTAACGTTTCCTGCTTACATATCATACCTTTTGGGATGATATCTCAAAATTACATAATAACTTGTTGCATCGGCTCGCTTCGCTCGCCGCCGCAACGCCGCGCTGAGCTGCCTCTCGGCAAGCAAGCTTGCTACAAGTAAATCACTCCGTGCCTCAGCGCGGCGTTACACAGAAATAGAATGGCCGATGTAATTTCAGAAATCACCTCCTTGCTAATCTTTGCTGCTTTTATCTTTGGCATCTACAAATTTGTAAGATTTGCCATTAAAGAAGAAGAAAAAGAAAAGGAACGAATGGCGGCGGATCCAGCATTCAGACACCAAAAAGCTCAAGGCGAATCATACTTTGCGGTCGGAGTTATTGTTGTCATTATCAGCGCTATTGTTGGAGCAATCGCTTACTATACTGAGGAAGCAAATATTGTAGCTTTCACATCCATACCTTTATCCTTGATGGGGACTGTCACAGTTTACCTGATCTTACGCAACTCAGCTAGACACAATCGAGAAATTGAACGCATCTTGGCAGATCAATATGAAAGTATAACCAATCGAGATGACCAATGTCGCTAACGCGCTATCGATTGCTCTCCACGATCGGTAAAGGAATGAAAAAAGCAATCATTGCACTGACGCTCATCGGAGCCATCCCGGTTCTCCTCTTGAACTCAGCATTTCTTGGTGGACCAACTCACTCCACACACAAAATCGATCTGAACTCGGGACAAATCAAATACACCAAGCTCTTCCTGTCATTTATCCCATATTCAGTAAAAATTGAAGATACATTCTTATCTAAAGACTTCGAAAGAACCGAAAAACGAAATTGGATGATCTACGGAGCGAAGCGTCCTAACATTGGAATTTCATATACCTTTAAGGTGACTGACCTTCTGACTCTGAATGAATTAATAAAAAGGGAAGAAATAGCCTTCGAAAAAGAAGCCCTTAATACATTCCGGTCGTTAATCCTAGAGAAATGGAAAGACGGGGACTTCTACTACCATGCTGACATATGCAGAGAACTCGACCAGATTTACCTTCAATCCTGGAAGACGCCTGAGCCTATGAGCGTAATCACCAGCGGTATTCTCAGAGCAGCACAATCCAAAATAGACCAGACCGAAGGCGAGAGTGGCAACGCCTTTGGCGCGCCACCTCTTGACGTGATTATACAAAAATGAAAGTAGACGAAAAAATTCTAAAGCGAATCGCTGAAATCCTCGAATTGGGGGAGAATATTAACAGTAGAAGCCATGATGGGAATATCGATACAGCAGCTTCTTTTCAATGGGCTAGTAGCGCGTTGAATATGACAGGACGAGTTTTTGGAACTGACAGTCATTACTTCACATCAATAGAAGAAAACGCAAAAGACTTCCCATTATATCACTGCTTCCAGGTCGCCCTAGGCGTTTTCCGTGCAGTAAAAGAAGACTACGAAAACGGAGCTATCTTTAAGCTTAGACAAATCGTCGAAGCTGAGGTGTTTGATGATTTTCTAGAACAGAGCGAATCTCTGTTTTCGGCAGGGTTTTACCAGCCTGCGGCAGTTGTTGCTGGTTCGGTCTTAGAAGACGGCCTAAGAAAAATGTGCGCAAGAGAAGAAATTGAATTATCGAAGAAGCCAAAGCTAGACTCGATGAATAGTGCACTTGCTAAGAAAGGAGTATAGAACCTTCTCACCCAAAAACGAATCACAGCACTAGCAGATATTAGAAATAACGCTGCTCATGGGAAATGGGATCAATTTACTCAAGATGATGTAGATGATCTGATTCAGTGGATTCGTAAGTTCATGGAAAGGAACTACGTATAACCATTCGCACTGAGCAATGTCGCTACCGCTCCATAAGTAAGCTCCACATTGGTGGAGATAATCAGCTTGAACATGCATGCGTTTTATGCATATTTATATGCATGAGAACGACACTAAACCTAGACGATGAGGTATTCGAACAAGCCTCTAAACTTACGGGTATAAAAGAGAAAACACAACTACTGCATGAGGGATTAAAAACTCTCATAGCCAAGGAAAGCGCCAAACGACTCTCGTTGCTTGGCGGCTCTGCTCCCAAGATTCAAAGCATACCCCGCAGATAATGGTATTGGTCGACACTTCAGTTTGGATAGACTTTCTCAGAGAGGGAGACCCCCTCCTGAGTGACCTACTCATTGAAGATGAAGTCTTAGTTCATCCATTTGTCATAGGAGAGCTACGCCTTGGCAACATTCCCAAAAGAAAAACCTTCCTGGGTTTAATTGAAAACCTCCCACAAAGCAGCCAAGCTACGAACGAAGAAGTCACACACCTCATCGAGTCAAATAAGCTGCACGGAAAAGGCATCGGATTTACAGACGCTCATATTTTAGCATCATCTATAATTAATGAGGTGCCTCTGTGGACTAAAGACAAGCGGTTGCATGCCATCACTAAAAAGCTGAAAAGCACCTACCAATCCCACTGAGCAATGACGCTATTGCGCCGTCGCCAGAGCTCCACGTTACTCAGCCGCCTCCGCGCAGCGTATTCCATCGAGCGCAGCGCTGACGATTCCACCGGCGTAGCCGGCGCCTTCGCCGCAGGGGAAGAGACCTTTGACTTCGGGGTGTTGTAAACTGTCTTTGTCGCGGGGGATTCTCACGGGAGAACTGGTTCTTGTTTCGAAGCCGATGAGGTTGCAGTCTTCGGTGATGTAGCCGCGCATTTGTTGTCCAAACATAGTGAGTCCGCGTTGCATGCGGCTGACGATCCAGTCGGGAAGGAGTTCGTCGATGCGCGACGGAACGATGCCGGGGAAGTAGCTGGTCTTGGGTAAGTCTTGCGAGGTCTTGCCTTTGAGGAAATCGGTGACGCGTTGCCCGGGGGCGACTTGGCCTTCGCCTCCGCCGGCTTGTTTGGCGGCGACTTCGAGTGCTTTTTGAAAGGCAATCCCGGCGAGCACGCCGTGCGCTTTGACGAAAGGCTCGGTGTCTTCGGGCTCAACGGTGACGACCATGCCGCTATTGGCAAAAGGGGAGTCGCGGCGAGCGAGGCTCATCCCATTGACGACGACTTCGTCATTTTCAGTGGCGGCGGGCACGATGAATCCACCCGGGCACATGCAGAACGAGTGGACGCCACGACCGTCGATCTTGGTCGCGAGTCGATAGCTGGCGGCGGGCAAGAGGCGTGGGCGTTCGGTGCCTTGCTGGTAATGATATTGCACTGAGTCGATTAAGGGTTGCGGGTGCTCGATCCGCACACCGACCGCGAAGGGCTTTTGTTCGAGCAGAATGTTTTGCTCGGCGAGTTGCTCGTAGATGTCGCGAGCGGAGTGTCCGGTGGCGAGGATGACCTTGTTGCTAAGGAACTCGCGTTCGTCCACGGTGCGCACGCCTTGGATTGCGCCGTCGTTTAGAATGAAGTCTTTGACCTTGGCACCGAAGTGCACTTCGCCGCCTGCCTCGAGTATTGATTGGCGCATCGCCATGACGACTTTGGGCAGGAGGTTGGAGCCGATGTGTGGGTGAGCATCGATGAGAATACGTTCGGGTGCGCCGTGGGCGACCAGTGTTTCGTAGATGGTGCGCACGGGTCCGCGTTTGGTGGCGCGGGTGTAGAGTTTGCCATCGGAGTAGGTGCCGGCGCCGCCTTCGCCGAAGCAGTAGTTGGAGTCTTCGATCACACGGCCTTCTTTGAGAATGGGGCCGAGGTCGAAGCGCCGCGCGGAGGCGTCCTTACCGCGTTCGAGAATGACGGGCTTCATACCGAGCTCGATACAACGCAGGGCGGCAAACATACCCGCAGGTCCGCAGCCGACGATGACTACGGTGGGGCAGTTGCTGGAAAGTTTGGTGTAGTGCGGTTCGGGCGCGGGGACTGCGGGGAGCTTTTTGCCAAGGCCGACTTGGAGGCGGAGTTGCACTTTGACCTGACGTTGCCGGGCATCGATGGAATGTTTAAGTAAGCGCAGGTCTGCGATGTCAGCGAGTGGACGGTCCAATTTCTTGGCAACCGCAGCTTTTTGCGCGGCAAGGTCTTCGGATTGCTCGAGTGGCAATACGATGTCCACGACGGTGGGCTCGTGGGCGGAATCTGTAGTATCTGTCGACATTCGGGAATAGTTCTCTGCGGCAGTGTATCTCTTATAGGTCAGGAGTTAGGAGTTAGAATAAAATACCACTTACTTCAGAACTGACTCCTGTCTTCTGAATTCTGTCTCCTGTTTTAAAAACTGTCACCCATTAGTAAACCTTCGATCACTTTAAAATGAAATTTCTCTCTATTGCTTTCCTCTTTATTTTGTCCTCCGCATTTACTTTCGGTGCGAGTGCTTTGCAGCATGAGGTGCGCGCCAAGCAGTTTTCACTGAAAAAGCAACTGATTCTGGAGGGCTATGACGTGGTGAGCTATCAGCAGGAGAGCGGCCCGAAGAAGGGGAGCAAGGCGCACCGTGCGGACTACAAGGGCGTGCTGTATTATTTTGCGAGCGAGGCGAATCGGACGACGTTTCTGGAGGATCCGGAGCACTACGAGCCACTTTATGGGGGTTGGTGCGCCTATGCGATGCTGGAAGGTGGGAAGACCAAAGTGAACCCGAAGAGCTTCAAGATCGTGGAAGATCGCTTGTTGGTTTTTTACGACGGAATTTTGGGGGACACCTTGAAGCTTTGGAATGAGTTCGAGGAGCAAGATGGGGCTTTGATTCAAAAAGCGGACGCAGCTTGGGAAGCGATTTTGAAGTAAGGGGACGAATTTCGGCTCGTTGCTCTGTTGGTCAGCGTAGCTGACGACCGCTTATGCTTGCTAATGGACGCTTATTGATATAAGGGGTGAATTATTAGCGTCCATCAGCGCAAATAAGCGGTTTCCAGCTCTGCTGGATCTACGGTGCTCTGGTGCCTCCTGCTCTCTTACTCTTAATCATAATCTAAGCGTTTGAGAGGCATCCATAGGATTCTACCAGAGGATTAAGATTAAGAGTAGGATTAGGAGTTAGACGGATTTCCTACGGTGCCTGTCTGCTGCTTTGAGTTTGCCTCATTG
>CAKZOI010000036.1 GCA_937136395.1 uncultured Opitutia bacterium
TGCGACATTTACACGACAGAAAATGGTCTCATCACTGAGATCACCTCATACAGTCTCGCTGCACTCGAGCAGTAAGACACGCCCCAACAAGAATCACTCCCCTTGATAGCTCAGCACAATGCGTCGGCTATGCGAACGTGCACGATGTTCCCACAAAAAGACTCCCTGCCAAGTGCCTAGGCATAATTGCCCATTCACAAAAGGAATTACTTCAACGGTTCGTGTAAGCGCCATTTTGATATGGCTGGGCATATCGTCCGCCCCCTCATACGTATGGGTGAAATCTGGATCATTCTCTGGCACTAAGCGATCGATGAATCGCTCCAAGTCACGGCGTGCAGAGGGATCCGCATTTTCCATAATCACAAGACTGCAACTTGTATGACAACAAAACACCGTGACACAGCCCTCACTCAGGCCTGATGCGCATAAACCTTCATGAATTGAATCGGTAAATTCTACGGTCGATTTACCCGGAGCACTGATTTCAATTTGTTTCGTATACACAGACATTAACGATGCTTACGTAGAGTGGATATCACAATATACATCCCCAGTATTCCAGAGACCAAAAAACCGAGAATACCAATGGCAGGATACCCCCATAAAAGTGGTTTTACGCCAGTAGTAATAATCAAAGAAGACCCAATAAGCAAAGATCCGATAATAATACCCACCGTCAATCGGTTCATTGAGGCATTAAATGTTTCCTCCAAATTTTCGGTTCCTGTGTGGTGAAAATTGATCTGTAAATCTTCCTCTTCAATCCGCTGCAGAATACGTTGTAAATTTTCAGGGATCTGTTGCATCCGACGCAACATCGAGAGCATCGGGTAAAATGTATGCTGCGCGATACTAGTCATACTCCAGCGCTCTTTGTTCAATTGCTCTAGATAAGGTCGAGCCACCGCTTGGATATCAAACTCCGGATCCATCGTGCGCGCAGTTTCTTCGACACACAAAATCGACTTTGAAAGCAAGGCATAGTCAGGCGGAAGCTCTACACCATTACTACCAAAAATATACAACATCTCTAAGCCCACCGTTCCGATCTTCGTTCCAGACGGACCAAACTCTCGGTATTTATTTAATAGTAAGGTCACCTCTTTCTCAATCGGGCGACGGTCAAAGCGACGATTATTCATCGACATCCGATCCGCCACACGAATCACCTTAGACGCATCGCGGGCAGTGATCGCAGCAAATAAATCCGCAAGATGGTGCCGCATTTCTAAAGTAATTTGTCCAGCCTGCCCCCAATCGATAAAGCAAATACGTTGATCAGGCGTCACCAACATATTTCCAGAATGTGGGTCTGAGTGAAAAAATCCAGTGCCAACAATTTGGTGAAAAACGGAATCGCCTCCCATACGCGCCAACTCAGCCGCTTCTTCACTATTCACAGTAATCTTATCTGGCGAACAACCGTCAACCCATTCAGTCACAAGTAAACGCGGTGTCGTCAGCGCACGATTCACGCGCGGCGCAAAGACTTTTGGCTTGTCGTTGAGCGCACGGAAAATCTCCGCGTTGTCTGCCTCGTTCTTATAATTCAGCTCTTCGTGTAAACGCTTCTCTGCTTCACGCAACAAGGTCGGTAAATTATATGGGCGCAAATCCTCAATACGTGAGTGTAATTGCTTGGCAAACCAGCCGATAATTTCGAGATCCGCCGAGATTGTTTTATGAATGTCTGCACGCTGCACCTTCACACTCACCCACTCGCCTGTGGCTATCAGCTTCGCTTTATAGACCTGACCGAGGGAACCTGCAGCTACTGGCTCCGTATCAAACTCAGCAAATACATCTTCAATTTCACACTCTAGCTCTCGAACCAACTGCGGCTTAATCACCTCAAAAGGCTGTGTCTTCACTTGGCTACGAAGTTTCTTCAACTCCATCACCAAAGGCTCCGGCAGTTTATCTGGGCGCGTGCTAAGAATCTGACCGAACTTCACAAAAATAGGCCCCAGCTCCTCGCAAGCATTCCGCACACGCTCGTAAGCGGTTAGGTGCGTCACTTTCTTACGCACCAAATTTCGCAGCAGAAACTGTGGCGTATCAAGCTGAAGTAATAAGTCTTCAAACCCCCAACGCACTAAAATCGCGACGATCTCAGGGGCTCGCACGGCATTGGAAAGATAGTTAAAGGGCTTCATTCTTGTTTACGGCTAAGCCACTGTTTAGTGCTTGGAGATATCGTAGTCAAAGTGCGTCGTAAAGGGCTATCTATACGATTCTGCCTGCATGCGGTAATGGCGAAGCTTTGTGCCCACCATTTTCCAGCTCCCCAAAGCGACTAGTCGTTATTTGGAAACTCTTTATGCAAGCGTCCTTCCAGCTCCGTCACACGTGCCGCAAGCGCATCATATTGGTCCTTTGTCACAACATTAGCGCGGTGCAACATATCATTGAAAAGCTTACTTGCTTCGACTTTCGCCTTCTCTGTTTCGTTTTTGCCTTCTTCAACAATTTTGTCGGAGATCGCAGACGCTTCCTCTTTAGTAAGCTTGCCCTTTTCCACAAGATCATCGAGTGACTCCAGCACTTTATCTTTCGTCACGACAGCCAGACCCACGCCAGCCAACATAGTTTTTTTAACGAGCTCTATCATAGTATAAATAGACTACGCCGTCTTTGCGTGAAATACAAGAGTGCAGAATCGTTCTTACTGAAAAGCATACGTCGCAAAAAAATGCCACAGCATTCAATGTGCTGTGGCATGGTTAAAGATCTATTTCCCCTGGATTTAGGGTGCCGGCTTATTCACTTCGAGGAAGAAGAAACACTGCCCCGCATCTTGAACAGAACGACTTGAACGATAAATTACTTCATCATACTCACCATGCGAAATCACTTGATGGACCGAAAGCACACTTGGATCGCTAAATGAGAGGTCTCCACTTTCCTTCACGGTATATTGATAACCTGCAGCTGCGGCCTCCGCACTGCGGAAGTATTTCACATACATGTAATCTCCATCGACATATGGTTTCAATATACCTGAATCAGCAACGAGTGGGCTCGTGTTCAAGGCATATTCCGCCCAATTGGGCAACTTGTCGTTGTCAGAATTCGACTCTCCGCTAATCGCAGATAAGCGACCAAAGTATTTATTCTCCCAAGCGTCGCCGACATTATCCCGGTCGGTATCTGTTGCTGCAGTGCCTGGAACAGTCGCGAATGTATATGTCCACTCAAGGTCATACTCATTTCCTGCGTCAGCAAAAAAGACCCATATATAGAATCGGCTATCCACGTCAGGGTTCACGCCGAGTCGCACGAACTCATTGTTCGTTATTGAAATACTAAATACTTCCAACTCTAACTGGTCGTTGAACACTGCAATGTCAATGTCGCCGTCAATGTCTAAGAAGCTAGCAAATACCTGTAGGCCGGTCGCACCTGCAGGCACTTCCAGACTGTAATAATCACTATTCGCTTGAACACCTAAACCAGATATATCTGAAAGCAGACCTGCGGTCACCGGTGTAAGCGCAAACGCTTCCTCAAAACTATTGTTAGGCTCATACTCGTCATCATCAAGGTTGAGCGTGGCCGACCAAGTGAGGTCATACTCGTTTCCCGCATTTGCACCATACACTCTTAGATAATAAGTCACGTCCTCGGTCGCCAATGGTATTTCAACGGCAAGCACCTCATCATCTGTTGACGATTCAGCAGTAGCGATTAGGGCGCCAGTGCTGTCATGCAATGCTAAATCTATGTTGCCCATGAGATTGGTAAACGTGATGCGTGCGCGAATCGCAGCATCCCCAGCTTGAGCGCGGATTTGATACCAATCATCATCTCCTTGAATTCCGACTTCCGAGACTCGGGAGAGCACTTCGTTTTCACGCGCACTCAAATCAAAAGCCGTTTCAAGGGTATCATTCTCCTCATAAATATCATCTCCTTCCGGGGCGAAGAGACTTTCCCAGGTGAAGTCGTAGGCACCTCCAGCATCCGGCCCATCGACGACAATATAAGCATTCGCTTGAGCGAGATCGACACGGAGCAATACAATTTGTCCTTCTTCAAGTGAGCTCAGCGTGGTCAATTGATAGCCTCGGCTGTCATAAATAGAGAAGGTCAGGTCTGGATCCGCACTGTGCACAGTTAGGCGAATCACATTCTCACCATCTTCAGATCTTACTTGATACCAATCTGGATCAAATTGATAGCCTTCGCCGCTAAAGCTGGAGAGGGCCAATCCAGAAGCATTATTGAAATCATACGGTGCAAAGAAATTATCATTTTCCTCGTATGCATCATCGGAGCTAATCGCATCTGGTTCGTCAGCACCGGTATAAGTGATATCATAAGTGCCGCCAATATTGTCACCATACACCCGCAGGTAGTATGTCGCTCCATAGGCACCCTTGTATGTGAGTTCCTCGAAGACTCCGTCTGAAGCGGCAACTCCTAGTCGATAACCACGTGAATCATGTAAATCCATAAAAATGGAGCCAGTCGAACTTCCATTCGTCACAGCTACAGTGATCACGTTTTCAAGGGCCGCCAAATCTAGTCGATACCAATCATTATTGTATTGAACCCCTTGACCATCGATCGAAGAAAGAGTCGACCCTTTCGCCGCGGTAATATTCTCAGCAGCAAAATAACTGTTGTTAGGCTCATAATTATCCTCATCTCCAGCGACAAAGATCACTGGACTCAAGCCCTCCCAATACAGGTCATAAGTATTTTGCAAGTTGTCACCGTAAACACGGATATAGTATGCGCCACCTGTTTCATTAACCACATAAGTAATTTGTTCCTGATCTTCCTCTGTCTCAGAGGACGCCAAGAAGTAACCACGTGTATCATACAATGCTATGTTAATGTTGCCTAGGATATTCTCAAAGTCGCAGGTCACGGTAATTTCGTTCAAACCAGGCACAACATTGATTTGATACCAATCATTGTCTGACTGACGCCCATCGCCAGCGATATTGACTAAACGAATCTGGCCAGGGAACGGGAAGGCTTCGAAATAATTATCATTATCTTCGTAATTATCATCGGCCTCAGTTTTCGTCACGACTGCTTGCACAGTGAATTCATAAGTCAACAAGGTGCCGGGTTCACTTTCTCTAAAATACGTAACCGTCACCTGCTCCTGAACGATGCCTATATCGGTTGGCGTAAATGACAGCGTTAAGTCAAGCGTGAGGCCTGCATTGACCACCAAGGGAGTCAAAGTATCGAAGGCAAATTGAGTTCCCGAGAATCCAATCGAAGCAATTGTAATTTCTTCTGTGCCATCATTGGTGAATGCAAACAGACTATTCAAAGGCGCTCCGGTCTCGATCGAAGTTAAGCCGAGGGCGGTGCCATCATCTCGGCTAGGCGTCGTATCGCCATCTTGGACAAGCGTCGTCAGATCATCGCCACCTCGAATCGACAGTGGACCACGTGCCAGTATACCAGACAAGAAATACTGCCCAAGGCTGGCATAATCAGAAAATCCTGTAGAGAGTGGATCTCCACGACCGACACCTTGGATGCTGACATAATATTCTCCCTCTTCGAGTATGGTCGAAATCGAGGCACTCAAAATATCATCTGGATTGTCCGACAAAATCGGATCGCCAAGGTCATCATACAAGACCACCTCAACTGCAAGGTTCGCTCCCATCGTTTCGGAACCAGCTTCACCTTCTTGCGAATCGACATCCAATGGGCTAGCAGTGATTTCAAATAGGCCACCAATTGTAGAGAATCTAAAGAAATCAATATCTCCTGTCGTTTCGATCACTCCGCTATCTTCAATGATCGCGCCGACCGTATTCAATCCAGTTGCTAAATTTGTAGGCGTATCAACAGAGTCATCTGCACGATACCCAAATCCGTTGCTGATGATCACAGCTAGGTCATCTTGAGTATTTGGCGCTTCAACAGTTACGTCATTAACCGCATCATAAACATAACTCACCGCATCAGTGTATTCGCCGATACTCCACTGAGTTACGTTCTCATTATCTCCGCTAAAAGGTGCGCCCATAATTGATCCCCAAGAAATGTCGCCACTTCCATGTCCGTCAAAATATTCATCATTAGGATCTAATGCCAACTCTCCAGCGAGACCATCATGTATCAAACCTAAGGTATGCCCAACTTCATGTGAAATCGTATCAGCACAGGCGTATTCAGTATCATTAAATGCCCAACAAGGCACATTGTCACCAAAGGTGCCCAAAAATGCAACGCCACCAGAATTTGGCTGAGCAGTGTCAGTTGGTGTCGCCACACAAATGACACGATTCGCAATCGGCGTGCTATTGTAGACACTACGATCAGTGGTTACATTGATATCGAATGGAGCAAAATCCTCAGCGACACGTTGCCATACCGCAGTCACCCATGAATCATTCGCTGCTTGCGGATGCGGTGCGGAACTAATCGGATTACCATTATTCCACCACGGATGCGTAATCGTATCACCATCAAAATCGATGTAGAGAACATACTCTGATGAAGGTAAACTACTCAAAGCAATCTGCGTGAAGTTAGCTTGCGCTGAAATCGGCTGGCGAGCATTTACATTCTCAGCTAAAAACCCAGCATTTCCTTGAAGAGGATACGTTGCATCTGACGGTGCGCATAGAATATGCCCAACCGAAGTCGCTTCCATTTCCCAAGAATTCGCATCATTGCCCAATATACTCAAGGCACGAGATTCACCGTTAAATAGGACATGCGCCACTAATTTGCCAGAATCATGAATTGCGACAAGCGCACGACCCAAGCCGTCTTCAAGTTCAACAGACAAATTCTTAATCGTAGATTCTTCAGTATGCGCAGCGATCGTTCCTGATAAAGTAAATCCTGGAAGATCGAACGATACTCTTTGCCCTACACCCGTATCACCAGACAGCGCGTTGAACGCAGCGGGTGATACCTTATGTGTATTTGCTGCGCGATATGCTGTGAATATGGCATCAACCGCACTACTCTGAGGTGTCGGCGTGTCCACACTATGTGCCACAACGCCTTCCGGCGCAGCAGTCATTGTATGATCGCAACACTCATCTACCGCCGGCTCTGGCTCAGCATTAACGGCCACCTGGTCAGACACAGCTGTCGTCGATTCCTTGTTGCTATTAGATACGAAAGCCGCAGCTGCAATCAATATGCATATGCAGAGAAGACTGATTCCTCTTAAGTGATTCATGTATATCGTGGGGTCTAAGCGAAGAGATCGCTATACTAAAGTAATTAAGCCTTATATAGATAAAAGAGGCTCGATTATTTCATCGAGCCTCTTGACTAAAATCTAACGAGACGGGCTCGAACTATTCCGCTGAATCAATTGATCGATTCACAGCACCAGAAGGTGTCATGATGGTTGGATTCTGGAAGAGTTCGTTGGCCTTAACGTTACGGTATTCTTGGCGAGCAGGTGAACCACCTGGGCTGACAAGATTTGCTGTCACGAAGATCAACAAGTTACGCTTTTGACGAGTTTCACCTTCTGAACGGAAGAGGCGACCAACACCTGGAATATCACCAAGAACCGGCACCTTGTCGTTAACAGATTTCACTTCATCACGTGTCAAACCACCCATGACAACGGTTGCACCGTCGTATACAGTCACTTCAGTGGACACTTCACGAGTGGAGAATACAGGCTGATAGAAACCAGCTGGAACTGTCACTGTGATACCACCAGTAACCGCGACACTAGGACCACCATACTCAACGAAACCTTCGAACTCAGTCACACGTGGCTCGAGAATCAAGCTGATGGTGTCATCGTTTTCGACGTTTGGAGTCACCGACATTTCAACACCAATGTTACGTGTAACGAAGTCTTGTGGTGTGCCGGCAGTAATCGCGACAGCAGAACCAGCGGAGTTGCCATCATTGCTGGAGCCACCCCCACCACGACCAACATCGGCTTCGATGTCACCATAGCTTTCAGGGTAGCGTAGTTCTTGAGCTACGGTAATGTTTGCACGCTTACCAGATAGGACAGTGATTTTCGGCGCGCTCATTAGATCGCTGCCAGTTTTGCGTGACAACGCACGAAGCGCAAAATCAACATCATAACCATTCACGCTCCAACCAGTTGCAGTGAAGATACTGGTAGCACGTGATGCTAAGTCGATCGCAGTCGTGATATCAGGAGCTGCATTCGAAGCAACCGCCGCGCCATTAATTGTAATGTCGGACTGAGAGGCATTCACACTGAACGCATCATTCAATGTGCGCTGCTGTGTACTGTAAGAGCGCTCGTAAGCACCCGTTGGGTTGCCGAATTGGTCAAGGATTGGAGCACCAGCCTCGTCAAGGAATGGACGTGAGCTCGCACCAATACCCCAGTCGAAGCCAACTTCTTCAAGGTCATTTTGTGACACCTCAAGGAACTTAGTTTCGATCTCAACTTGCTTCACTTCGTTGTAGTTACGAAGAATTGTGCG
>CAKZOI010000037.1 GCA_937136395.1 uncultured Opitutia bacterium
GTATCTATGATCGATCCACACTTATATATGCAAAGTAAGGTCCGTAACGTGCCCACGGTTGTAATATCACAGTAACCAATATTCATTCACCTTGTATCATGAGAGATACAATAGATAGCATGGAGGGTGAAGAAGAAGCATGGAACTTACCTAAAGACAGGGGCTGTGGTAGGCTTTGGAAAATCGACTGAATGAGCTGCAGACACTCCTGTGGGTGCACACGACAGCAATTTACGAACAGTTTGCGAATGTTCTTCTTAGCCTGTGTAACAGATAAAGTTAAAAAGTGAAGGGTTGAAGTTGTTAGTGAAGGTATTGGATTGGATGGAACAGATAGTGAGGGGAGGAGAGGGGAGGAATGGATGCGTTCTTAATTACTGGACTCTGCTGGGATATGCCTAGCCCTTACTCAACGAATGCAGATTACTCTAGCGCCATTTAGATCTCGATCACAAACATAAGAGGCTTGCTTTCTATGAACTACTCAGCGCAATACAATAGATATAGATAGATCTACAAAGAGGGAAAGATGAGTATAGTGCACATACCTCCATGACTGCCGCATCCTCATCATCGCTTGGATCATCAAGATTACCGATTTCGGTGACGAACTGCTCGACGACCTCAACAAACTCGACGGCTGGCCTGACAAAGTAAAGACCATGCAGGCAAACTGGATCGGTCGCTCCGAGGGCGTCGAACTCGACTTCACTGTGCAAGACGAGGCGGACACAGCGCTGAGCACGCTATCCGTTTACACGACAAGGCCAGATACGCTTATGGGCGTGAGTTACGTCGCCGTGGCGGCGCAGCACCCCCTGGCACTCAAGGCTGCCGAAACAAATCCAGCCCTTGCGAAGTTCATCGCCGAACAAAGCAACATCAAGGTTGCCGAGGCAGAGATGGCGACGATGGAAAAACTCGGTATGGACACAGGACGCCGAGCAATCCATCCGTTAACCAACGAAACTGTGCCGATCTATGTCGCTAATTTTGTCCTCATGAACTACGGATCGGGAGCCGTCATGGCTGTTCCGGGCCACGATCAACGAGACTGGGAGTTCGCGCAAAAATACTCGCTTCCCGTGCATCAAGTCATCGCACCCGCCGCTGGCGAGGAATGCGACCTAAGCGTGGCTGCCTATACCGAAAAAGGCACACTCATCAATTCGAACGAATTCGATGGGCTAGATTTCGAACAGGCCTTCGCTGCCATCGAAGCCAAGCTATCGGGCATGGGCAAAGGCAAGAAAACGGTTAATTTCAGGCTACGTGACTGGGGTGTGTCGCGTCAGCGCTACTGGGGCGCGCCGATTCCTATTATTCACTGTGACACCTGCGGCGCCGTTCCCGTGCCAGATGATCAACTACCCGTGCGCCTCCCCGAAGACATCAAGATGGACGACGGAGGCTCGCCACTGGGCAAACTAGCCGAGTTCGTCAACACCGAGTGCCCTCGCTGCAAAGCGCCGGCAAAACGTGAAACCGATACGTTCGACACGTTTATGGAGTCGTCGTGGTATTACGCCCGCTACGCCTGCCGCGACCAAGATAACGCAATGCTCGACGAACGCGCTGACTATTGGCTCCCTGTGGACCAATATATCGGCGGCATTGAGCACGCGATTCTGCACCTACTCTACGCTCGCTTTTTCCATAAGCTGATGCGTAATGCAGGTCTGGTGACCTCAGACGAACCCTTTGCGCAATTATTGACCCAAGGCATGGTGCTCAAAGACGGCACCAAAATGTCTAAGTCCAAAGGCAATACAGTAGACCCTCTGTCGCTAATCGAACGCTACGGCGCCGACACCGTTAGGATGTTTACAATGTTCGCGGCACCACCCGAGCAGTCACTCGAATGGTCAGACAGCGGCGTTGAAGGCAGTCATCGTTTCCTCAAACGACTCTGGCGCATAGTCGCTAATCACACACCGGTCAGCCGCATAGATTTTGCTAAAGAAACGCTGAACCCAGATCAGCAGGCGCTGCGCTTCAAAACCCATCAAACACTTGAAAAAGTGACCGACGATTTCGGCCGAAGACATACCTTCAATACCGCTATCGCCGCGACCATGGAGTTATTGAATGCCGTTTCCAAATACGCGGAGGCAAATACAAGCGAAGTCGATAAGGCGGTAATGCAAGAGGCCCTCGAGATTTCTATTGCCATGCTCGCCCCAGTGGTTCCACATTTCTGCCATGCGCTCTGGAGCTATCTAGGGGGTGAAGGCGCTG
>CAKZOI010000038.1 GCA_937136395.1 uncultured Opitutia bacterium
TATGCGTTCTCGGAGGAACGACAGAAGGAGTTGTTAAACCAACAGTCTACCTTTGGTCTGCAAGAGGAGGCGTTCCGATCACGCATGAATCAGCTTAGAATTAACCAGCCAATCCAGCAAGCAAGCCTACTCAGTGCAGGACTCACAGGAATTCAAACCGCACTAGGGACCGCACAGGTGATGCAAGGACTAGGAGCGGCAAAAGCACCAGCAACGGCATCGGCTAACATACCTAACGCAATACCTGTGCCTTCACCCATAGACAGCACAGGATCGCTTAGGGGAGCGGTTCTTAACGGAAACGATATTTTACTTCCCACGCTCTCTCTTCCTACTGAATAACACATGACCAACAACGACCTTATTGACGCGCTTCGTAATCAGATCCGGCAACCAGTGGATCTTAACTTAGGTCAAGTTCCTGTATCGCCAACCATCGGACGCATGGGCAACTACAATGTAGTAGTGCCTGGTTACTCAACCCGAAACGCAGCAACAGAGCTGTCCTCAGCACTTGCACAGTTTCCGCAAATACTTGGACAAGCCCGTAACCTCCAAGAGAAAGCTGGTGCACAAGCCGCCAACGAATTAACCACCGAGCAAGTCATTGAAAGGGTGAAGGACGGAGACTACGAAGCGGAAGGGTTCCTAACTCAGTTTGGAAAGGACAAAGCTTTTGCGGAGCAGGTCTATCAACGGTGGTTTAAGTCCCAGATCCAACCATCGCTGATCAAAGCATCGAGTGAACTGGATAACAAAAGTCACGATGATCTTCTTAAGATGGGCGAAGGTGAAGAGTTCCGCAGTCAAGTAAAGTCGCTTCTAGTCAGTTCCCTTACTAACAACGATCCTTCCATCCTTGAAAAGATTGCCGACAACCCTTACACCGCTCGTTTACATAACAAAGCGATGGAAGCCTATATCCCTGAGTTTATAGCAAAGGCTGAAGCAACTGCCACCGCTCGTAAACTTAAGTTCACCAAAGACGCAGCTTTACAGAGTGTTACGGATGACGTGATTAGTGGGACGGACTTTGGACCTATCCCCGAGTTTAGCCGCGATGAAACATTAAGTGACATTGAAAACAAAAATAACGCTGAAAAGTATTACACGGCGCAACGAGACACATACGTTGAGGTATTCCAAGCGGGCCTCGACTCCGCTATGGTTACCGCAAGCACCAGCGGTTTGGAAGGAGCAGATCTGAACCAAGCAAGGAAAAACGCGCTGGCCGGATTGGAGTCGCGGATGGGTTATTTATTGGAGCGAGAGGACACTCAAGAATACGGTGCAGTGCTGACCGCCATGCGAGATGGAATTATGAAAGTGGACGGTGCGTCATTTTCTTCTTTCAAAGAGGGCGTGGATCTAATGACGAAGGCTGAATATATGCTAGAGCGTTATGAGGACAAGCTTGACGCAGAGAACGAACGCGAAGACTACGACCCGGGTAAAGTGTCAACTTGGCTTCTTGATAATGTTTACCGCCCTATAAATGAAGTAACGTCCGACCTCCAGGCTCCCCCTCAAGAGCTACAAGAACAAATCCAGCGTCTCTCAGACCTCAAAAGCACCGCCTTGCAGTTGCCAAAGGAAAAGGCGAGCGGACGAGAGATAACGACCTACCTACAGAAAATTGACGACCAGATCGACGAACTAGAAGTCATGAAGGATAAACGTGTGGATTATATTACGTTTGTACAGGATTCCCCAGAGTTCGGTGCCTTGACACGGGAAGTCGGACTTGGGGATCCAGCAACCATCAAGACCGAGACCCAACTAGGGCAAGTGGAGTTTGAACAGAGAGCAAGAGAGTTTGACTTTGAGCCTGAGTTGGCGTTTTTTGCGAGACAAGGCCAACATCCCGTAACAGGAGATCCAGTCACAACATACGACATTGATCTTGACGCTATTCCAGCAAAAGCAAGGTTGGCGGCTCTTAGACAAGTCGTTGGACCAGAGTTCACGGCATATCGCGAAGGTAACCTTATCTTGGACGACAATAAGAGAAGCGAATTACAAACGGCCTATAAAAAAGCTTACGCTTCAAAGTTTAAAGACTTGATGAGTGAACTAGCAAGAGAGAAAGGTTACTCGCCAAGCGCTACACCTAAAGACACAGAAGGACCGACGGGGCGTGTTTCACCTGAGTTTGAAGAATCTCTTAAAAGTCGAAGAATAGAAAAACAAGGCTATCCTTTGGAAAACGGAAGGCTGCAATACGAATCGGCATTTTTTGCGGCGGATGAAGGCATTTCACCTGCTGGACTCGTAGATACTGATAACGCCTATAAAATGGTGGTCGATGCCGAAGCCGTAGAAATAATGAAAAATAGCAACACGGAAGCGGAACGTCTTCAGTTCAATAAAAGGTGGTTGTACACAAAATTCCGTAAGTTTGCTCAAAGCGCCCGAGCAAAGGCAATCATGCAGAAACCAGCAGAAACGCGCCTCA
This sequence comes from uncultured Opitutia bacterium, assembly GCA_937136395.1. Lineage (GTDB taxonomy): Bacteria > Verrucomicrobiota > Verrucomicrobiia > Opitutales > Coraliomargaritaceae > JBPOFY01. The sequence continues at coordinate 2,456 of CAKZOI010000038.1, forward strand.
GCGCAAAGGCATGGGAAATTCAACAAAGCGAGGTCACCGGACTTCCAATGGAAATCCTTAAAAATGATAGAGGTTTCAGCAAAACGACCTACATGAAGGATAACGGATTTCTAGCCTTCGACACAGAGGAGCCGTTTGAAATTGACTACGACCGCGGCGGCTCTTTAACAAACAAGGACGCCCCTGAGAAACGAATCTTTAATGTTAACGCTGTTTACAAAGCCACACGGCTTAATGACTTTGAAGACCTGATTTTTATTGCAACCGAATACGGACACGCCCCTAAAGGCGCAGACGCGAAGTCACCTGAGATTCAATCATTTCTGAATAAACAGAAAGTTCTGATTAGCAAATATGGGTTCATGGACTTCCGCCGCAGTGAAAAACGAAAGACCTTCGAACCGCCTAAAGAGAAAACCCTAGAGGATTACAGTGAGTTGTATGATAACTCCGCAATCACTGATCCTGCACCAAAAGCAAACGAAGAATAACAAAAATGAGTCTGTTACCTACATCATCTTTCCTGACACAGTCGCGGTTCCTTGCTCCGTCAATGCAAAAGCCTGTATCCTATTCGGATGTTGACCCTGACTATGGCCACCTAGATCGCGCTGCGATGGCGGCAAGACAAGACGAGGAGGAACCCGGGTTCTTTGAAGACATCTTCACGGGCGTTGCCTCAGGTGTTGAGGGATTCGGAAGATCAGTCATTGGACTAGCAGACTTTGCTTTCGGTGATGTTATTCCTGACGAATGGTCACAGCGCACACTTGAGCGCCCCGACAGTTTGGTAGGTGGACTGGTGGAAGGCATCACACAGTTCAGCTTAGGATTGATTCCAGGGTTGGGCGCTGCCGGACTTTTGGGAAAAGGCGCTAAACTTCTCAATGTGTCCGATAAACTTCTCAAGACCTCAAAGACCTTAACAACGGGTATTACCGCAGACTTCGTAGCCTTCGACGCGCACGAAGAACGCTTGAGTGATTTCCTTGCGTCCCATGATGTGACACGGAATGCCGTCACAGAATACCTCGCTTCAGATGAAGATGATGGTGAGTTTGAAGGACGCATGAAAAACGTGCTTGAGGGCGGGGCATTAGCTGGAGTTGCAGGGACGTTAATCAAAGGCGTGAAGACCTTGAAGAAGGGACGAAAGTTAGACGGCAGCGAGGATGCTCTCAACGATTACACCAAATCCGCCAACGAACTTAAAGAGACGCTTATTGAAAGCGGTATCGCCACACGACAAGGTCTAGACATTGAAATGAACCTTAAGAACAAGCTTCCGAGCGCTCTTCGCCGAGTCAAAGACCAAATTAACAACACAAACCTTGATCAACAAGGAGGTGGACGCACCGAGATGGATGCAGATAGCGCCCTTCCTAAATACCCTGACTGTTAACTTATTTTAAACGCACGTATATGCCTGAAGACAAAAACACAAATCCTTGCGCCATCGGCGGTAGACAAGCGCTTTATAGTAGCACCCGTATTCTCAAAGAACTGGGGGATGCATCTGAGTTTGCTGAGATCGACGCCTTGGTAAAGAAAACGGCGGAACAGTTACAAGAATCTCAGCCCCGATTCATGGAGTCTGAAGAGATCGCAGATCAGATTAGCGAAGCTATTGCGAGATCACAGATATACGGAGGAGATCCAGACGTTTACATACAGATCTTAAGAACAGCCGACCTAAACAATCCTGAGGTCATGGCCACCTTCAGTAACCTTATGCTACGGCAGCAGGTGACTTTTCACGGGATGTCTGCGGCTAAGAATCGCCAAGTCTCCCTTGCAAAACAAATTACAGATGGCGTGGATAATGGACTGGACGAGGTAAAGATTAAAGATCTTGAGATGCAGTTGACCGATGCTAACGCTCAGTTCAGGAACTACATGACCTATAACTCGGTGCTTGGAACTGGAGCCAGCCGATTGTTATCCCAACGTAAGTCAAATAACATCGGCCAGGCTTTTGATTTGTTAACAACAGATCTCGATGCACGCTACCGTAGTTCGTTAGATGGCGAAGCTTTCTTAAAAGAGAACCGCATCAACTCCGAAGTCCGCACAAAGATGGAAGCCGATGTCAAGGATCTTGACGATCAGGTAGCCACTGGTATGAATCAGGCGGACGTAGACCAGCTTCAAGCACGGATCGAAACGGACGAAGTTCAGATAAAGACCTATGCCGACGAGATTAAAAAGTTGAAACAGGCCCTTGAGGACCGACAGAAGGAAATAGATCAACTTGAAACCAAACCAAAAGAGGACCCTAGAACGGAGTCGTTAGTAAAAGAAATCGAGGTAAAGGAACAAGATCTTAAAGACGCTCAAGAACTAAAGGACCTTAGGGCCGAGATTAAGCGACTCAAAGATCAAGGTAAGGACGCCTCACCAGCGGTAGTTCGCTTGAAAACGAAGGCCAAGCAGAAATCAGCCGAGATTAAAGAGCGAATCAAAGTCAGCGACATCAAAACTAAGAAACTGTATAACCGCTTTGTTGAACAAAACCTAGGGTCGCAAAAGGCACGGACCTTTGCAAAGAGACTGTATTTCGCCGCCCAAGACGGTAAAGAGGACGCAGTTCTTCACGCTGCCGCAAAACTAACGCAACGCTCAGGATGGACCAAGTTCTTGGATGCCGGTCTACAGTATTTCATGGGTAACATCCTCTCAGGGCCGCCATCGTATGTCCTCAACGGACTTTCACCTGTCTTGACCCGTGGTCTGCTTAAGCTTGAAAGAGCGACCGGAGCGATGTTATCAGGAAACACTGACCTACTCAAAGCGCACATGACCTTGGACTCCATGTTTGGCAATGTCCGAAAAGCGTTTGATATGGGCGGAAAGGCACTAAAAAGCGACACTGAAACACTCCTTGGGGGCGCAAGGTCAATGGACCCAGCGGTATCTGGAGAGTCACTAGGAGCTTTCCATACAAGTAATTTCAAAAACAAGTTTCTTACTTCCGAGCCTATGGCTCCCATTATGAATACCATTAACACCCTGACACGGTTGCCCTTCCGTATTAACGGTTCCGTTGATGTTATTAACAAAACCTTTGCCGTAGATAACTACCTCAATACACACTATCGAATGGAAGGCTTATCCAAAATTCGAAAAGGAGAACTTCCAGTAGAAGAACTAGGTTCCTATGTAGATACTAACGTCCGTAGAATGTATAATGACGATGGGTCTCTGTTTTCCGAAGAACGGATGATGAAAGCTTACGCAAAGCGAGCCTTGGACGAAGGATTTGATGAAACTGATCCCAACGCCATCGCAAGAAAACACGCTCAGTTCATGGAGGAAAAGCTAACTGAAATCAAAAAAAATGGAGGTGATCTAAGTGAAATGGACCTACTAGCACGGCGAGCCGAGGATTTCGCAAGGGAATCCACCTTTACGGGAGAGCCGGGAGCCATCACTAAAATCCTTAACCAACTCAGAGATCACGTTCCTTTGACCAAGTTTCTTATTCCGTTTGTTAACACGCCGATGCAGGTGTTGAAGTTCGGATGGCAACGGACTCTTCCGGGGGTGTTACTGGGTGATCTCGCCCCTCGCCTTCTTAAAGGAACCAAACAAGCACGCCTCGATTTTGCAAAGTTAGGACCAATCGAACAAGCCGCCTATCGAGGACGCTTGACAACTGCGGTCGCCTCATCAGGAGCTTTGGTTTATTTTGCCAGTAACAATAAAGAGATGATTACCGGAGGTGGACCACGGAATGACAAAGAACGACAAGCCTTAGAGGCAACGGGATGGCAGCCTTATTCGTTTGTTACAACCGATGACGAGGGCAACAAAACTTACTACAGCTACCAACGGGTTGATCCGTTTGCCACGATGATCGGTATTGTCGCGGACATCGCCGAGTTTGGTGAAATGAACCCACGCAGCGATAAAGAGCTTAGTTCCGCTATGTCGGCTCTGTCTTTCACCATTGCTGAGAGTATGACCGACAAGTCCTTCCTGCGTGGACTCAACAACGTATTAAATATCACAGGGGATCCAGAAACCTATATTCCAAAGACATTAAAAGATATTGGAGCAGGTTTGGCGGTTCCCATGTTTGTAGATAAACTCAAGAACTACGATAGCGAGATCCTTATCAGGGAGAACCGTTCCATTGTTGACGCAATACTCCGAAAGGTCCCAATCGCTGAAGAGAACGTCCCACCAAAAAGAACCTTCCTAGGAGAAGCAGTCTACAAGCAGAACCCATTAGGTCTACTCGGTGTAGCCAATCCAGTCTACGTCTCAAGTCAGCGTAACGACATCGTAGACCAAAAGATCCAAGATATGCTTCCGAGGTTCTCCCTCCCATCGACTAACTACATAAATCACGGCGACACCGACATGCGTGAGTTCTACAACGACCAAGGACGACAAGCATACGACCGTTTCCTTGAACTAACAGCTACAACCGAGATTGGCGGACGAAACCTAAGAAACTCATTGAAAGGACTGTTTAAGTCCCGAGCATTTAAAAGCGCGGAACAAAATTACTTGATAGCGCAGGAGACTGGAGAACCTGGTATCGAGGATCCGAGAGTCGCCTTGACTAAGCGTATTATCTCTCGTTACCGGCGCTTGGCGAAGCGGGAGGTGCTCAACGAGTTCCCTAAACTACAAGAGACGGTATTTAACTTAAAAACGCAAAAGCGAAGAATGATTAACAACCCTATCCCAACCCTATAAAACATCATGTCAGCCACTAACGGACTATCCTTCTACCAGATCCAAGTCGCCATCGCGCCTTTATCCATCACCTACGACTTCGACGCACTATCCCCAGACGACATCTCCGTTGTTGTTATTGCGACCAATG
>CAKZOI010000039.1 GCA_937136395.1 uncultured Opitutia bacterium
AAATTTATCGATTTCCTCGAATCCAAGGTAAAAGCATGGCAAGCGGGCGAACTTGAATGCGCCAAAGCGACACCGCCAGCCTATGTGCAGCGCTCAACCTAACAGCCTTGAAGGCTAAGATCGGGAACGCAGGATTCCCAAGCGTAGCCCTTAGCACCAGTGCCGCACAGAACCGACACTCCCAATTCTCGAACGGGATCTATTCAACCATACAGACTGTGTCGTAACCACGACCAAGAGCGCTTTACAGTCGAAAGCATCCCATAACCAAAATCCAGCATTCCAGAATCCAGTATGCTTCAAGAAATCGCCATGACCGACCGCACCGCTTTTGGCATCGGTGCAGCCATCTATCTGATGGCCTTCATCCTTGGCGGCATTATGCTTCTTTTTAAGAAGCGCTACCCTAGAGCTGCAATGTTTGCGCTACTCACTGGCGGCTTTCTCATGCAGACCTTGGGGCTAAATTTACGAGGGGCTGAAATCAAAGCCTGCCCACTCGGCAATGGTTTCGAAATCGCCCAATTCATCGCATGGTCCTTGGTCCTACTCTATTTCATTGTAGGTCCCATCTTTCGCTTACGACTCCTCGGTTTTTTTGCGGCAGGACTCACTACCCTACTCGCTGGCGGTACATGGCTCGTGCCCGCTTGGGATAAGCCTTATCCCCCTGGAATCTTTGGCGGCAACCCATGGATTGAGCTTCATGCCGCATTGGCTATTTTCAGCTACGGGGTCTTCGCCATCGTCGCACTGGTTTCGACGATGTTTTTGATCCAGCAGCACGGGCTCAAAAAGAAGCAATTCAGTGGCGTCTATGCATACCTGCCATCGGTGCAACAACTCGACTTAATGGCGAAACGTTTGATGATCACAGGTGGCACAGTGCTCACTGCAGCCTTGATATTTGGAGCCGTTTTTTGGATCAACAACCCGGACTTAGTACCACTATTTAAACTGGGAGTCACTTGCTTCATCTGGGGCGGCTATCTGACCGTCGTCATCCTACGCATCCAAAAGAAGCTCGTCACACGCCGCCACGCCATCGCAGCCATCGTCTTGTTCTTACTCGCCCTTGCCTCCCTCTGGCCTGTGCAGTCCGCACGTCACTCTGAACTCGACACGCCCCCTAGTGTCGAATCACTCAGCAAGTAAGCCGTATTTGTTAATGAGTGACGTATTACAGTCGTTATTTGTCTTAGGGAGCTCGCACCATCAAGCGCCGCTTGAAGTGCGCGAACGCTTTGCGCTCACACAGAACGAAGCCAACGCACTACAGAAGCAACTACATGCGAATGGGTGTATCCGCGAATGCCTGATTGTGAATACCTGCAATCGTATTGAGATCTACGGCCTCGCAACGACTGCTGACATAGAATCGGACATACGGAACGAACTCTGCGCAGCACATGGGATGAGCCGCGAGTTGTTTGATGCCCACTCTTTTTGGCACACGAACCTCGACGTGCTCCAGCACGCGCTTGAAGTGTCTACGGGACTAGACTCACAAATGGTCGGCGAAACCGACATTCTTGGGCAAATGAAAGGCGCCTACGCCACTGCACGCGAATTAGGCTGCACAGGAACAGTCCTCAATAGACTCTTTGAAAAAAGCTTTCAGGCCGCCAAGGCTGCGCGTTCCCAAACTGCGATCACACGCGGACAAATCAGTATTGGTAACGTGGCGGTGGATCTCGCCAGCCGTATATTTGGAAAACTCTCTAGTAGCCGTGTACTCTTATTAGGCAGCGGAGATGTCGCCGAGAAGACCGCACAAGCACTCCAGAGCCGTGGCGTTGCCGACATCACCGTCAGCAGCCGTACCTACGAGAATGCCCATGCCCTCGCCAGCCAACTCGGTGGTGCAGCGATTGACTTTAGCGATTACGAGCAACAGCTCTCACGTTTCGACATCATCATTTGCTCCACCTCAGCACCTGACACCATCCTGAATGCCCAGAATTTAAAACCTGCACTCAAGCAACAACCAGAACGCCCCTGCTTTCTCATCGATCTAGCGATGCCTCGCGATATTTCCTCCGACGTAGAGAAGCTCGACAGTGTCTATCTCTACAATCTGGACGACCTCTCCGCCATCGCAAATGAGAATTTAGAGCAGCGTCGCGCAGAAATCGAGAATGCTCGATCGATCTTAAAGCGCCACGCATGGACTCTATGGCTACAGCTACGCCGCAGAGAGATGCAGCCGCAGAAAGTGTAGCTGTTGATTCTTCGTTGCACAACTCACGGTGAATCAATAAAGTGGACTTGCCGTAGCGTAACTAGGAACCCGTTTAGGCAGTAATCTTCTATTTGCTGAGGGGTTCATCTGCAATGGCCACACTACGTTGGCCTAAAGCGCTTCGCGCTTGCGCTACTGATTGCCCGAAAGTTAGCAGACACAAAAAAGCCCTCCAGCGAACCGGAGGGCTTTTGAAATGTAATTTTCTTTACGCTCTAATTAGGCAGGGCCCAATTAGAAAGTGAAGAGCAACTCAACAGCTACTTCAGACCTCTCGATGTCTATGTTATTGATTTCTGCATCTACATAGCTGATTTCAACAATCAGAGCGAGGTTGTCCGCAAGGGCTTTGTTGTGCGCCAGTGTGTATTTAGTGGCTTCACTTTCATCTGAGTTCTCGTTCTCTACTTCTTCGTAGCTAAGGCGAGCTGTGACAGAAGAGTCATCGCTGTACGCGTAGTTGGCCATGACCAAACCGCTCATGACGTCTACATCATCACCTGTAAGATCAGCAGCACCAGAAGTGATACCGTATGCATTTACAACGTTGAAAGCTTCGTTTTCGCTGTTGCCGAAGTTTACTTCAGCAGCGAACAACCAAGCGCCTGTTTCGTAAGTTACGTATGAGTTAACGATGTAAGTATCGCCCGCATCCGCATCCTCGAAAGCAGCACCAAGGAATACTGCGACCCCGTTGCCGAGATCTTGCGCGTATGCGACTTCAATTGCATAGCTGCTAGAGCTCAGATTTTGGTTATCACCGCCAAAGTCGAATGCTTCGTCTTGGATCGAGACACCGAAGAAAGAAGTGTCAGACTCACGTGTGTATTTCACACCCTGCGCGTAAAGTGGCAGACCAGACGCATCATAAGCTGTCGAGTACTGGTAAAGACCAGTCGGCTCAAACGCTTCGAAGCCAAGCATGGACGCATAGCGACCTGCGGTCACGACATCGCCATTAGCAAGTGCGTAGTTCACGAACGCTTGCTCGACGGCTTCACCATCCTCTTGGTCTTTGCCTTCAGCGTCACCTTCATACTGAAGATCGAGTTGGGCAGTGACAGTGTCGAAGCTGAACAACCAGCTGATCTCAACTTGATCAACGCCAAACTCGTTGGAATTTTCAGAAGAATCACCTGATGTACCTTGATCAGTATCAGTGTGCGAGTAAGAGGAATCAACGAAGCCTTCGAAAGAAAGGAAATCGTTCACAACGATTTCACCCATCGAAAAGCTGGAAGCTGCAAGAAATGCAGATGCGATAGCTATTTTGTTTTTCATAGTTTTGTTTTGTTTTTGTTTGTTTGTTTCATGCACAAGCACCTACTACTGGGCAGATTTTTGCACATTGAAAGCTGGTTTCTGAACATCGATTACGATGCCCTTTTTGAAAGATATTTTTCCGCGCATACTGCTGGAACGGTCACGAATACTGGTCTCGTAGTAGAAAACTTTGTCCACGCGGGGTTTCATCGACTTCACCGAACGTGGCGGATGCCCTAAAAACTCAACGACTTGCTCTTCAGTAATACCTGGGCGGATACCTGCCCATTGCTCCTCCTGAGTCCAACGAAGATTGCGCCAAGCACTGTTTGCTAAGATGTCAAAGGTCGCCTGGTTCCCGAGAATAGAAGCATTACCACCAGTTGCGGCTGCACTGGATGCCAACACTTTCACCTCTTTGGTTTCCTGCTCAGTCTCAGAAAGACGGGCTTCCAACTGTAATAAACGTGCTTCCAAGCGTGCAATACGCTCAGCATCGGTCGATGATTCGGCAGCAGACAGCGAGCCGATAGAAGCAGTCGCGAGAAGCGCAACAGTGCAGACATTAGTTAAAGTAATACGCATGTTTGACTCCCTTTGATGCGAATTATAGTTAGAAAAGCAAGCATAAAAATTTGAACGCGCAGTGCTTCTTTTGCGACCAATATTAGCATTCGCACAATATCCAATCAGGCTAAATTGCCGCATACGGTGACAATTCCGCTAAAATTAGGTCGAGAAATCGGTCGCCTTTGCTGGAAATCGTATATGTCCCTGTTCGTAATATGCAGACTTCTCGCAAATACATCTTCTCTGGGGGCATCTTTGCCCTTATCTCTGTCGCCCTAGGAGCCTTTGGCGCACATGCACTAAAAGATCGCCTCATTACCAGTGAAACGCTCGATGTGTGGAAAACAGCCGTCAATTATCAGATGTGGCATGCCATGGCACTCATTCTGTGCGGGATCCTGCACAATAAAACACAATCCTACCTACAAAGTGCATTCCTTTTCGGCGTAGGAATCTTACTCTTCTCAGGCTCACTATATTGGCTCGCTCTTGATGGCCCTAGATGGCTAGGTCCCATTACACCTCTCGGGGGCCTTTGCTTTATCGCAGGCTGGTCCCTATTAATCATCACTCAACTAAAATACTCGAAGCATAGCTGCGATGAATATTAGTCATATAAAAGAAGTTTGATCGCCGGAACCTTTCCCCACAGCTCTTAATTAATGAACACACTCGAATCCCTCAAAAAACTCACAACAGTGGTTGCCGACACGGGCGACTTTGAAACTCTGGCGGCTTACGCGCCACAAGACGCGACGACAAATCCGTCACTGATTCTGAAGGCGCTACAAAAAGAAGAATACGCCTCCGTCCTCGACGAAGCAATTGAGTCAGCCAAAGGCGCGAATCTTACTGGCGAAGCCCAAATTGATCTAGTTATTGACCACCTGCTTGTCGGTTTCGGCTGCAAAATTCTAGAAATCGTGCCTGGCCGCGTCTCAACGGAAGTCGACGCCTGCCTCTCATTTGATATCGACGCAACGGTCGCCAAGGCGAGGGAGTTGATTGCCCTCTATGAAGCGAACGGCATCTCGCGCGAGCGCATCCTCATCAAGATGGCATCGACCTGGGAGGGCATTCGTGCCGCAGAAATTCTGGAAAAAGAAGGAATCCGCTGCAACATGACCCTCCTCTTCTCACTGGTTCAAGCAGCTGCATGTGCAGAAGTGGGCGCTCAACTCATTTCACCCTTCGTCGGACGAATCTTAGACTGGTTTAAAGCAAACACAGACACTGAATACACCGCCGACAACGACCCTGGCGTCGAGAGCGTTCAAGAAATCTACACATATTATAAGAAATTCGGCTATAAAACGGAAGTCATGGGAGCCAGCTTCCGTAATATTGGTGAAATCCTTGGTCTGGCTGGATGCGATTTACTCACGATCAGTCCGAACCTCCTTGAAGAACTACAAGGGATGGATGCCGAAGTCGCACGTAAACTAGATCCAGAAGCGGCGAAAGATGCTGCCATCGAGAAGCTTGACGTCTCCGAAAAAGCATTTCGCTGGCAAATGAATGAAGACGCCATGGCTACCGAGAAACTCTCACAAGGCATCCGTGTTTTCGGTCAGGACATGGTCAAAGTGCGCGAAATCGTCAAAGCCAAGCTTGCATAAGGATTTCGCAAAAAACCTTAAACTAAGGCCAGAATACGCAAATCGCGTTTCTGGCCTTTAATTTTGCATATTACTGCAAGCTACATTTGCCAAACGTCAACGCAGCCACATATATCTTGAAATGCTTTTCGAACACACTTCCACGCGACGAATCGAATTTTCCGAAACAGATATGGCTGGTTTGGTTCATTTCTCTAATTTTTTCAAATATATGGAAACTGCCGAACGTGACTTTTTTGAAGCCGCAGGCGTAGATCTCATCAATACCAAGCCTGGCGACATCGTAGGCTGGCCACGCGCCCGAGCCGAATGTAAATTCTCCGCCCCGTTGCGCTTCGGCGAAACAATCGACATACACCTCGCGATAAAATCGATGAAGGATCGCTCTATAGATTACCAATTTCGCATCTTTAGACGCAATTCGGACGGCACACGTACTCAAGCAGGTAAAGGTCACATGACAACCATACTTACCGAGCTCACAGCATCGGGCGCACTACGCTCCATCGAACTTACGGATTCGGTGCGTGAGCGCATCACTGTAGCACCGGCAGAAGTGCTGGCACGTCCATCGGGAGTCTAGACCAAGCCCCCTGGAAAATGACTCAACAGCCACATATACTCGTCACCAACGATGATGGAATCGAATCAGCATTTCTACATCGGCTCGTAAACGCCCTAGCACCTAGCTGCAAAGTGTCGGTTGCCGCCCCAGCAACGGAACAAAGCTGGATCGGTAGAGCGGTCAGTCGCCATCGTGCAGTAACCGTCAGCGCAGACACATCGACATTTCCATCATCTGTCCAGGCATGGTCAATTAGTGGCACTCCCACCGACTGCGTGAACATTGCGCTCGGCAATCTCTTAAGTCAGCTTCCTGACATTGTCGTCTCAGGAATCAACATAGGCTACAATACCACAGAAACCCTAATCCTAAGTTCTGGCACGGTTGCGGGTGCTATCGAAGGGGCCCTTTGGAACCTTCCAGCAATAGCTTTTAGCCAATGCGTGCCAGGGCCTATTTTTGAGCAAATCCAAAAAAGCAAAGGGCTTGCCGACGGCCCGTTCGAAAAAGCACTATTAGCCGCCGCGGAACAAGCTGCCAAAATCACCGCCCAGACCTTGAAACATCCACCAGCTAAAGGCACCTTGCTCAACGTCAATTTCCCTGCTGACACTTCACCGGAAACCCCCGTCAAAGAAACATTTCCAGCAAAAATCCAGCTTGGTAGTCTGTACCAAGCGACTAGCCCAGGTGTTTACCAGTTCAAATATACCGAAGGCACCCTACTCGATGAGGATATAAATTCCGACCGTCGGGCACTCGAACAAGGCTTCATCAGCCAAAGCCATCTAGATTTTTCGAAAATAGGCAGCCGAACTCGATAAGTAGCGACGATCTTAATTGCGACCACATTGCGAATAATCCTTGCGTGACTCAGCGCGGAAAAATATTCACCACACATGAACACATTCTCTAAGCAGAGATACTTTAACTATTTCCAACGCAATAAGTGCATTTTTTGGGCTGCACTGACTCTGATTGCTAGTGGGACGAGCACATTCGCGCAAAGCAGCAGCGACTTATTTCGCGGCACCTGGCAAATCGATACTCCAGATGAGGGCGCCCTAATTCTAATTGTTAAACGCAGCGGACTCGCATCCTACTTTTGGGGCGATAATTCAGATCGCACCGTCTATCAAGGCTCATGGACCGCAACTGACGAAGTCGCCACATTAAGCTGGCCAGACGGCACCAAACACCAAATCACCCGAGATGCACTGGGCTTTGGCATCTCCTATATCGGCTCTGACCAACAAGTTCGCTATACGGCACCAGCCCAACAAGTGCCCAAAGAGGTACTTGGACAATGGGCGAAACCACCCACAAAAAGCAGTCAAATTGCGTCGGCTCAAGACCAGGCAAAGGGCTTCTTCGGTATTTGGCAAATCGGCGACAAAGGCGACAATCACTACATCTTTGTCGAGTCCGATCGTTCGGCAGCAAGCAACATTGGAGGTAATCGTGGCACCCGCGGGTCTTGGGCAAAGCAAGGAAGCGAACTCCATATCGTCTGGGATAGTGGACAATACTCCATCCTACGCGAAAACGAACGCGCATTTGCCTTCAAGATGATCGATTCGGGAGTGGTCATCGAAAATGATGAGACTGAATTCACAACTGCAACACGCACCATCGAAGATCAAGTGCCCAGCACGTGGCTTTCAAGCTACAAAGCCGAACGTGAAGTGCATACGGGCGGCATTGCTTTCTCCAGTCGCAAAAATGCACGGGCATTTTATCGTGGGGCATGGCTCATACGCCTCTCTGAAAAATCCTACGAGCGTATTGAAATTGGTCGCTTCGGGGGAATCACCTCTTCAACAGATAATAAGCTCGAAGGATCTTGGCGCATGGATGGCCAAGACATTTTCATGCGCTGGGACAATGGCCTACGCCGTATCCTTAGCCCAGTGGGCGATGGTTTCATACTCTATGACTTCAAACCTGGACGCCCGCTTGACGGCGTGCCAACGCGCACCCTCCCAGCAGCACCAGCAGATGCGTCAAAACTTGAGCAACACTTAAAAGGTCGCGAAGATGTCGCACGACAAATGCTCGTGCTTGCCGAGGCAGCGGGAATCAACCCTGCCGCACAAGATGCTGGCTGGGGCCGCACATTCGCGCGCTGGGCATGGCCTTTTGCAAGCGACCAAGAAGCCACAACCGACGCCCTCCTTTTACAAGGCTACGAAGAGACCACAAACAGTGACCCTTGGTGGTGGCCTTTCTGGAGCGAATCACTCGATCAAACAACCACTTCAGAAACTGTCAGCCCTGAGACTCCAGAGCCCGAGGTCACCCCAGAGCTAGAAGCTCCCACAGGGAATGAAATCGACGCAGACGAGACCGAAGAAAACCTGCAAGACGAGTCAATGCCCAAGCCAGCTGAAGAATCCAAGAATGCAACAAAGAAGCAGGGCTCCTCAAAAAATTGGGTCTGGCCGTTCTAAAAATTTCAACCAACCACTCCATTCATCCAGACAAAGAATCGTAGAAAAGACATAGTCATGACATCTGCCACAAACGCATCACTCTTAAACCCAGCAAAACTCGCTGAGATAGACCCTGCCGTCGCCGCGGCGATCGCCGCCGAGCGTAAACGCCAGGAAAGCCACCTCGAACTAATTGCTTCGGAAAACTTCACTTACCCCTCAGTTATCGAAGCCCAAGGGAGTGTATTGACCAATAAATACGCCGAAGGTTATCCAGGCAAACGCTACTACGGCGGTTGCGAACATGTCGATGTGATCGAAGAGCTAGCCATCGAGCGAGCGAAGTCACTCTTTGGCGCTGACCATGCAAATGTGCAACCGCACTCCGGCAGCCAAGCAAACGCGGCCGTTTACCTGTCCGTCTTAAAGCCAGGCGACAAAATACTGACAATGAACTTATCCGACGGAGGGCACCTCACTCATGGTCACCCCATGAATTTCAGTGGTATGCACTACGAAGTGGTCAACTATGGCGTTGGCGCAGAAGACGGGTTGATCAATTACGATGAGATCGCTGAAACCGCTCGCGCAGAAAAACCAAAAATGATCACGGTAGGGGCGTCGGCATACTCGCGTATCATCGATTTCGAGCGTATGGGCGAGATCGCACGCGAAGTCGGCGCTTATCTTATGGCTGACATCGCGCACATCGCAGGTCTCGTAGCCACAGGCGTGCATCCATCTCCAGTTCAACATGCTGACTTTGTCACCACTACTACGCACAAAACACTTCGAGGCCCCCGCGGAGGCCTCATTCTCTGCAAAGAGGAACATGCTAAAAAGATTAATTCGGCCGTTTTTCCGGGTATTCAAGGTGGACCACTCATGCATGTTATCGCCGCAAAGGCCGTATGCTTTAAAGAAGCCGCGACAGAAAGCTTCAAAGCCTATCAACAACAAGTTGCCGCGAATGCAAAAGCACTGGCGACTGCACTCATGGAGCGCGGACACCACATCATTAGCGGCGGCACCGACAACCACTTAATGATGATCGACCTGCGCGTTAAGGACCCTGAATTAACAGGCAAAGTCGCCCAAATCGCACTCGACAAGGCAAATATCACCACCAACAAGAACACAGTTCCTGGTGAAACACGCAGCCCCTTCAAAACAAGTGGCATCCGTTTAGGCACCCCAGCAGTCACGAGTCGTGGGCTCGTAGAAGCCGACATGCTGAAAATCGCCGAAGCAATCGATCTTGTCCTAGGCGCACCAGAGGACGAAGCAACAATCGCACAAGCTAAAGCAATCGCACTCGAGCTTTGTGAAAAATATCCACTCCCTTACGCATCATAAACACTAATTTAAGGCTATAAAGCAAACAGCATTTAATCGAGGGGCCAGACTTAACAAGGTCTAGCCCCTCACTATCTCTGCAGATGTGTAAAAATGATTGGACTTCATGGAACAAATAGCCTACCTTTATACTTAACGCATAGCATCCCAATGCATACTTCGCGTAATTCACTCCAAACTTATTTATAACTTATTATGAAAAACACAAAATCCCCCCGTTCAGGCTTCACCCTGATTGAGCTGCTTACTGTTATCGCGATTATCGGCATTCTTGCTGCGATCCTAATCCCTGCGGTTGGTAAAGTCCGCGAAGTTGCGAATAAGACAAAATCTTCTTCGAACATCCGTTCGATTGCAGTTTCATACGCTACCTACTCCACTTCTGGTGGTAAAGTCCGCACCCTCAATGCTGCTAAACTAAGTAGTGCTGGATTCAGCGACGACATTTATGGCGTCGGCTCCTTCCTTGCGAAGCAAGTCGACCTCACAGATGCCACAATCTGGATTATCGGTTCCGACCCTGCAGTTGCTGATTATAGCTCCGAGCTTCCAGCCGTAGTCGGATTCCGCGACGATAGGAATATTTATACAGATTCACCACTATGGATAACCGGCGTGCCAGTTGGCTATGACTTCGCCATTGGTGTTAGCGGTAACGCACCGACATCGACAACTCCACTTCTTTGGACACGTGGCTTAGATCGTGGCACAGGCACTTGGGGCAAAGATACTCCTTGGGGTCTCGGTGGCCACATTGCTTTCCTTGACGGTCACGTTCAGTTCTACACAGAATTGGGTGACGAAGACGGCAAACTCGTCGATCCGAAGACCGGCACACTCACAGTCTCAATGTCCGACGTTCACAAAGACGACAACGTTAAGGAAGCACCGACATTTACATCTGGTAACTAAGTCTTAGTTCTCTATTTCCAAAAACCCGATCTCATTTGAGGTCGGGTTTTTTCTTTGGTCTAATAGGGCACTTTGACATTGTTCAAGCACACAACTACACCTTAGCTAATGAACAATGCCTGATCCGATTTATATTCTCGGCCACAAAAATCCGGATGCAGATGCCATCTGCTCTGCCCTGGCTTACGAGGCATACAAACATGCCATCGGCGAAACGCATTACAAGGCAGCTCGTTGCGGCAATTCAAACGCACGTATCGATGCAATCTTAGAACAATGCGACGCACACTTACCGATGTTCATAGGCGATGTCACACCGCGAGTTGAGGATATCATGCACAGCCGCGTTCTGACCGTAACCAAAGATAGCACATGCGCGGAAGCACTTGAGCTAATCGACAAGTATGACGTCCGAGCACTCCCAGTCGTCAGCGAAGACAATAAAGTGCAAGGAATGATCTCCATTTTCCAACTCGGGGAATTCTTCATCCCAAAGCCAAGCGAACCTAGGTCGATGCGGCGTGTAAAAACCAGCATCGACTCCATTATTCGTTCATTAAATGCCAAAGTCCTCGTCTCAAATAATAACGACGAGCTACAAGAACTCTACGTGCGTATCGGCGCCATGGACATACGCTCATTCGACAGTCACAAGCGAGAGGGGGATATCCCCAACGATAAAAGTATCATTATCGTTGGCGATCGCTGGGACATACAAGAACGCTGCCTGCAACTAGGCATTAGGCTACTCGTCATCACTGGAGGACTTGATGTCGATGAAGAAGTCGTCGCACGTGCCAGAGAGAAAGGCGTCTCCTTAATTGTCAGCCCTTACGATTCTGCCACCACATCTTGGATCATCCGCACAGCGACACATATTGAGGGCCTTATTGAGCCTAAAGTCACCTGCTTTACAAAGGAAGACCGCATTTCTTCCGTAAAACGGCGTATCGCTCACTTGAACGACTCTCTTTACGCAGTCGTCGACGAAGACAAGCAACTCGCAGGTGTGTTCTCAAAAAGTGACATCCTACGCCCAAGTCATACACGCATTGCCCTCGTCGACCACAATGAGCTAGGACAGGCAGTCAATGGCGCAAATGAAGTTCAAATCACCGAAATTATCGACCACCACCGCTTAGGCAATATTCCAACCGAACAGCCAATCCTGTTTATTAATCGCCCCGTTGGATCGACCTGTTCGATTGTAGCTGATCTTTTTCGCGAACAGTCATTAATACCGAGCAAAACCATAGCAGGAGTAATGATGTCAGGGATCATTTCAGATACGCTTCTACTCAACAGCCCTACAACGACAGCACTTGAAAGCGAATTACTCGATTGGCTCGCCCCTATCGCAGAAATCCAACCGAAGGAGCTGGCAGGTTTAATATTTAGCGCGGGTTCAGTTATTATAAACAACTCCCCAGATAAGGTAATTAGCTCCGACTGCAAAATATACGATGAGGGCGAAGTGCGCTACTCCGTTTCCCAAATCGAAGAACTGGGCTATGATAATTTCTGGAAAAAAGAAGATGAGCTAGACAAAGCACTGGAGGCTTACCGCACTGAAGAGAACCTCCTATTCAGTCTACTACTTGTAACCGATATCAACAGTCAAGATTCGCTCTTAGTCGTTGCTGGCAATGAAGAGCTCAAGAGCCACATTAACTACCCACAGCGCGGACAGAGCAACATCTATGAGCTCGCCAGCATTGTCAGCCGTAAGAAACAGTTAATCCCATATGTCTCCACATTGCTAAAGACCATGGGGGTGCTCAACTGAGCTTATTAATTATACAGTGCTGTAAATCGCAGTGATTTGAGCCCTGCGATACCATCCAAGCAATTATAACGTGCAAAGAGGCGCTTGCTTTATCCTTTCCGCTAGAGCTCATTTCCGCATATCTTATACATATGGAAGAAGAATTGCAGCAGCTAGAAGAGCTGAAGAACAAACTCATTCTCTATTTTGTTGAAAATGGAATGCGTTTGTTAATCGCCGTGTTCATTCTGATCATTGGTTTTTGGCTCGCAAAACGAATCGCAAACCTCGTCACCAAAGTCTGCGAGAAAAAGCAACTAGATCCCACACTCGCGCGATTCTTCGCGGGCTTCAGCAAGCTAGTCATCATTGCCTTCGCGCTCATCATGGCGCTCAGCAAGGCAAACATTGAAGTCACTCCTTTCATCGCCTTACTAGGTGCGAGTGCCTTTGGCCTCAGCCTGGCAGTGCAAGGCCCCATATCAAATTACGGTGCTGGCATCGTGCTCATCGTCACGCGTCCATTTGTCGTTGGAGATACACTAACCCTCAATGGACTGTGCGGCACGGTGGACAGCGTCAACCTAGGCAATACGCAACTGATCAATGAAGATGAAGAGCGCATCACGATCCCAAACCGTAAAGTGCTGGGAGAAATCTTCACAAATTCTTACGAATATAAAGTTGTGGAAGCAGTCGTTGGCATCGACTATGGGGCCGACCCTCAACAAGCAATTGACTGCATCTCTGACGCGATCAAAACAGTCGATGCAATCGCGACCGACCGCAGCCCCGATGTCGGCATCGAAGACTTTGGAGATTCATCGATAAACATCGGCTACCGGGTATGGGTGCCCACCAAAACTTACCATCGCACACGTTATCAAATTAATATGGTGGTTTACCGCGCCCTTGAAGATGCCAAAATCACGATCCCCTTCCCGCAGCGCGACGTGCATTTAATCGAAAAGTAAACACCAGCGATAAAACAAATCAGACGCCCAATAGAACTGCAATCAGTGCAAGGAAGCCATTCAGGCACGCACAAAAAGGACGTATTTTATTGAGCGACTTAATCGTAATCGACTGCGGGACACGTTTTGCAAAAAACATCGATAAAAGAGTAAACTGCCCCCACCACCATGCGGTCCCGATCAATGCACCAATGATAATTGAAGGCACAATCGCCCAACTCGGCTCGTGATTGATGTAAACGCCAGTGGCTAGCAAAATAGCCATCGCCGCGGGCAGCCGCATCGGCATCGCTAAAGCTTGATTAAACGCCAAGCGAAAAAGGCCCCACGCGGAAGGCAGATCGTCTACATCATCCAAGGCGACAACACGCTTTGCGCGAAAAAATTTTAAGCCCATATACATTAAAACAAAGCCAGCAAAAAGATGCATACCTGTGCGTATCAGAGTCAGGTGCGCGCACATCATCATTAAGCCAGGAATTGCTACCAGTAGCCAAAGAAACTGGGACAGACCAAAAGCCAAACCAACAGCAAGCACCTGCCGCTTAGTGCCGACAACACCAACCTTCGCCAACCACACCGTCCCTGGAAACAATGTGAGCGATAAAATAAAACCAGCAGTAATCCCTTCGATCATACAGATGGATGTTTACTACAAAAGCGCCTCAAGCAAAAGAAGAGAAAATTACAAGTTGCTCCAGCACCTGCTAAATAAAGCAACGCTAGAGGGATACTCGCAAACATATAGCCCATAAGCACGCCGACTAGCGCGCAGATTAAAGTAGCCGAAACATATAGAACAGGTGGCGAATAACTAACACTCTGAGCAAGTGGATAGAGACTACTGGCTAGCAACACTGCAACCACGACATCCAAACCATACGTATAGAGCGAGCAGACTCCAACAATGAGAATGACGGCTGTAATAAACTGAAGTAATGAAAGCACTTTAGGCTCAACATTGTCAGCCGACAGTTTCATTCGGCCCCACTGCCAACGATGTATCCATCGAATAGTTAACAAAGCAGTAAGCATTAAAGATAGATGCCAGAATTCAGAATCACCTAAAACCGAACTGATAATAACAATGATTATGCCAACAGCGGTTAATGCATCATAATGAAGTCGGCTTCGGCGTAACGATTGGTATGCTGGCAGAATAAAAAACGTGGCTCCAACAAGCACACTCAGCCCAGCAAAAAACCATTCAAGGAGGTTCAGAATAGCGACGTAATCAGAGGCATCACTGATATATGGAGCAACCGCCGCCAGCAAAAATCCATTCGTAGTAAACAACAAGCACAGGCAAAGACGCCAAAGCAATGGCGAATATCTTGCACTCGACACACCTTCATACGCTGTCGCAAGGTAACCGAATCGGCCCAGGTCGACGACCAGCTCTCGCAAAGAAAATAGTTCTGGTATCCACGAAATAACTACAGTGTTTTGCTCCAAATTAACACGAGTCGACACCACTCCAGGCTGCCCTCTTGAGACTTTTTCAACTAGCCATGCGCAGCCTACACAAGTCATTCCTCGCAGAGATAAGACAAGGCGCGGTGCTTTACCACTCTCTTTCTCTGCTGCTGCCTGCGACGCATCCGCCCAAGACAACGACTCGAGTTGCTCTAGGTCAGCTGCGGGCGGCTTCCCCACACGATCTTGCAGAGCGTAATAATCACCCATGCCCTCGGCTTGTATCAGCGCATAAACTTGCGCACAACCAGAACAACAAAATCCTTCATGACCAGGAAACTCTATGTAGCGTGTGCCGCAATGTTGACAGTTTATCCCCATGAGTGCGTATGCATAAATTTTATACCCATTATTCGATTATGTTATATTGATTTCGACCACATCTGATGGCATTATAATTAACAATTTTAATGTATCCATGACCCAAGCACTTTACCAACTACTTTATATGAGTAGCGCACGGACAGAATTGACCGAAGATGCGCTTCTCGAGTTATTGGCGGAATCACAAAGCAGAAATGCACAACGTGACATTAGCTGACTGTTACTACATTCCGATGGCAGCATTATTCAAGTCATCGAAGGGGAAAAGGCCGCCGTAGAGGCACTGTTTACAAAGATCCAAAACGATCACCGACACTCGGGCGTGACTGTGCTCTCACGTCGACATATTAAACATCGAGATTTCCCAGAATACAAAATGGGCTTTCGACGAGCTAATACGGGAACCCTTGAGACGAATATTCCTGGTTTTTCGAACCATGTGGACCGAGGCTACATTCCAGAATCTGAGTTAAAAGGGATATCCACGCTCGTTGCTATTTTCATCAAAACTTTTGCAAAATCCACAGGGATACGCACAGACTGATGATATCATGCCGAAATCACACGATTCGCTCATACGCATTTTTCTGATTTATCTACGCTTAGGATGTATCTCATTTGGCGGACCAATTGCGCACCTAGGCTATTTTAAAGATGAATTTGTAAATCGCCGTAAATGGCTAAGTGATGCACGCTATACTGAGCTACTAGGGCTGTGTCAATTTGTGCCAGGCCCCTCAAGCAGTCAGCTCGGCTTTGCTATCGGCTGGCACAAAGGGGGACTCCCCGGCGCCTGTCTTGCTTGGCTTGGCTTCACACTTCCTTCCGCCCTACTGATGATTGCTTTTGCTTACGGCCTGTTTGCCGTGGCTGACTCGGCGAATGCTTTCGTTGGCGGGCTCCTCACCGCCGCAGTTGCAGTCGTTGCCAACGCAGTGCTCGGGCTTGGCAAGAAGCTATGCCCAGACCTCCCACGTATCTTGATTGCACTAGCAAGCACGGCACTCATTCTAATGATCCCCAGCAGCTGGATGCAAATTTGTGTCGTCCTTTTAGGGGTCTGCATCGGCAATCTTCTCTTCCGAAAATCGGCAGCCACTCCTACTGAGCATGCGCCACAATTGAGTGTGGCACCGCTGTTAGTTTACGTATCGCTCATTGTATACTGCACTCTGCTTGGCATCTCGATTTATATCAACTCAAGCACTGCACACGCATCTATTTACGCAGCAAATTACCAAGCCGGCGCACTCGTTTTCGGCGGTGGGCACGTAGTCTTACCCCTACTGGAAAACGGGCTTGTGCCAAAATTCCTCACTGAAAGCAATTTCCTAGCTGGCTACAGTGCAGCACAGGCGTTACCTGGCCCGCTATTTACACTATCTGCATTCTTAGGCACGGCCAGCGGCACGACTCAGCCTTACTTCTTGGGAGGGCTCGGTGCTTTAATCGCAATCTTTCTCCCTGGGCTTCTCTTACTCCTCGGATTGTTACCGTATTGGAATAAACTACGTGATCGCCCTTGGGCAAAAGCGGGACTAACCGGTGCAAATGCTGCCGTCGTCGGCTTATTACTCGCAGCCTTAATCAATCCAGTTTTGCCGCATGGGATACATTCACTGGTGGACTTTACCATCGGCACAATTGCATTCATCGCGCTCTATCGCTTCAAAACAAGCGCATGGATCGTGGTGCTCAGTTGCGGTATCGCAAGCGCACTACTGAGTTAAAAAAGTCAAAGGACCGAGCGCTGTATTGCAAAGGCCAAGGATGCAAAGTTCTTCTCCAGCCCAGCTTGATTGACGACCTTCAAAACTGCCTCATATTCCGCATTGGCGGCTTCTGGACTTAAGTTATACTTCTCAGGTGCGCGACAAATATAGCTGACTAAGTCTGGTAGATCTTCTATGCGCTCGATCAGCGCGGGAACTTGGAAAGTCCACAATGACAACTTGAAGTATAGCGATTCGTAGATCAATCCATCATCCAACAACGAGTCGAGACTCGCATCAGACAACAAAATCAGATGCGTCTTCGCTGTTACGTCATCATATGACGCAGCAAGTGCTTTTTGTAGGGGCATTGGAAGGGCCTCAATATTATGAATAATCAGGGTGCCGTTTCTGGTCGCTTGCACCATTTCACCCAGCTCACCCGACTCGCTGATCAAAGATTGCGATAGCTCTTCAGGGCTTTGCTTCGAACAATAACATTCCATGCAAATACTATCTCCATAAGTGCCCTGTTGATGCACAAAATGAGCAATCTGTAATTTGCCGCACGCAGTCGGGCCAGTAATCAAAACAGGGTCTGGAGATTGAATTAACTTAGTGATTTCTTGACGCAGTTGTTCGCATAAATCACTGCACCCGAGAAGCGGCAGGCAATCATCCATACGATTTGTCAGAGCGACATCACGTAAAACTTCTCTACGCCCCCGCTTCCGGCCCAAGCATATCGTCGCATTGTTGATTAAGGCACTTGGGGAAATCGGCTTCGTTACAATCGGCGCGAGGTCGTTGCTCTGCACATACTCAATGACATCTGGAGATGGTGACCCGCTTACTATTATAATCTCAACACTCGGATCAATCTCACGCAATTTTTTGGAAAGTTCTAAGCCACTCATCGGTTCCATCAAATAGTCAGTAATGACTAAACGGTGCCGCTTCTCTTTAAATAGTTCGATTGCCTCGTCGCCATCCGCTGCCATTTCGGTCTCGGCATTTAGCTTCGAACACGCATATACAATCATCTGTCGATCGACAGAACTGTCATCAACAATCAAAACTGAAATTTGCTCGTCTGATCGTGTGGAAGAATCTAGTGTTGTCGTGAAATCAGCCATGCGGAATCGCGAACTAATGGTTTAAGTAAGGTAGTCCTATGATACTAAGGGCTGCTATGTAATAAACCAGCAAAATATCCCGATTAGAGCATAAAGGAAAGCACCCAGAAATACAAAGATCGCTGGGGGCTTGAAGACTAAGTTTCTTAAACTACTATGCGGGGGCTCCAGCGGGCTCCTCATTGCCAGCAAAACCATCTTTTGGACCCTCCTCCTCGACTGCTTTCTTATCAGCATCAGAACTGTCCTCATCGGCATCGGCAACCGGTTCTTCAATGATACGCTTAACGATCGGTGAACGCATCTCGCCATGTTCTATAATTTCCAAGACATGCTTCCCGTCGATCGTCTCATGCTCAAGCAAGGCGTCTGCGATCTTGTCCAACGCTGGGCGGTGCGTATTTAAAATATCCAAAGCACGATCATATTGCTCCTTAATCAAATCGTGAACGATACTGTCGATTTTTTGAGCCGTTTCTTCGCTGTAATTTTTAGCAGAAACCCCACCATGGCCCAGATAGCCTCCACTCTGGCTTTCGCCGAGGGCAACCATGCCTAGTTCCGACATGCCCCAATCGCATACCATATGGCGTGCCGTGC
Organism: uncultured Opitutia bacterium; assembly: GCA_937136395.1. GTDB lineage: Bacteria > Verrucomicrobiota > Verrucomicrobiia > Opitutales > Coraliomargaritaceae > JBPOFY01. Next base: position 18,947 of record CAKZOI010000039.1, read on the forward strand.
TGGTCGCCATACGTATATCACCTGACGCACCACTGGTCACATCGCCCAATACGATTTCTTCAGCAGCGCGCCCCCCCATGGTGCAGCAAATATCATTGATACAACGGCGCTTTGAATGGTTGAGCATATCCTTCTTCGGCATAAACATCGTCGAACCGAGACTCTGTCCACGCGGAATAATCGTTACCTTGTGAACAGGCATATGCCCATCATCGACTACACCCTGAATCAACGCATGCCCCGCCTCATGATAGGCAGTGATCTTACGATCCTCATCATCCATCAATTTTCGACGTTCTCGACCGAAAGAAATCTTGTCGCGCGCTTCATCGAGATCGTTCATTTCGACGACCTTTTTGTTGTAACGTGCTGCAATCAACGCACCTTCATTCAACAAGTTTGCAAGATCGGCACCTGAAAAGCCAGGTGTGTTGCGTGCGACATACTCCAGATTCACCTCTTCGGAGAGCGCAATCTTCTTGGCGTGCACGAGCAAAATCTCATGGCGACCATTCAAATCTGGCAAGTCGATCGTCACTTGACGATCAAAACGGCCAGGACGTAAGAGTGCTGCGTCCAAGACGTCAGGACGGTTCGTCGCTGCGATGATGATCACTCCTTCGTGTCCGTCAAATCCATCCATCTCGACGAGCAGTGAGTTTAAGGTCTGCTCGCGCTCATCATTACCGCCTCCGACTCCTGAGCCGCGCTGCCGCCCGACGGCATCAATTTCATCAATAAATACAATACATGGCGCGTTCTTACGACCTTGCTCGAACATATCACGCACGCGTGCCGCACCGACGCCAACAAACATCTCTACGAAGTCAGAACCACTGATGGAAAAGAAAGGCACGTCCGCTTCGCCTGCGACAGCCTTAGCGAGTAGCGTCTTACCGGTGCCCGGAGGGCCGACCATCAATACACCTTTAGGAATGCGACCACCAATACGCTGAAACTTCTTTGGATCTTTTAGGAAATCAACCACTTCGCTGACCTCTTCCTTCGCCTCATCACAGCCCGCGACGTCTTTGAAAGTAAGCGCATCTTTTTCACGAGTCAGCATCTTTGCCTTACTTTTGCCAAAGCTCATAGCGCCACGTCCGGCACTCTTCAACTGGCGGACAAAAAGGAAGTAAAGCAGCCCGATAATCAGTAAAAATGGAAGGAAACTAATCAAAACGTCCTGCAGTGCCGTGCTCGCACGCTTCTCCTTCAAGACCTCTCTTATGAGTAAAAAGTCTTCTTCGGTAAGGCGACCGCGAGCGGTAAAGCCAACCTTTTCAGGAGCCTCTTCCGGCACCAATGCATCGTGATCCCCCTCAAGGTCTGGGTTTGTCATCTTGCCATTAATAACATAGCCGTCCCGCCCAAAAGAAGGATCGGGCTCCATGAAACCATCGCCCTCAGCGATCTTCTCTGCCTTCACTGCTTGAACGAGCTCACTGATGGTCAATTGGCGGATGTTCCCACCCTGACCTGGGTTCGCAAACCAAATGGTCAAAATAGCCGCACCAATCAGCAGGTAAATAAACAGGATTTTAGGCTGAAAACGCTGCGGCGGTCCGTTACGACCGGAATCGTTTTTCTGAGGAGTGTTGTTCTCTGGAGACATTAGGCGAGTGAAGTTGTGTTTCTAGTGCGGTAAGTCAATCTAAGAGCCAGTTTCGTTTTTTTGCGGATTTTTACACGCTCCGCAGGCGGAAAGCCTGGAACCCAGATGATTTCACCGAAGCCATTGATGACCACTGGCAGCTGTTTTCGTTCCGTTTTCGGAACATAGCGGTCAACAAACCAATCTTGTAGCTTTTTAGTTCCAGGAGCTCCAATTGGCATAAAGCGATCACCTGGCTGCCATCCACGCACTGCTAAACTATCGCTCTGAGCCACTGCACAATACGCCTCTTCTGCTGGATCGATTTTTCCAGCCAGAATTAACTCACGCAAGTGCACATCAAGGGTCACTTGTGAAAGCTCCAGAACCGCTCCTGTCGGCAGCAACAAAGAGGTGCCCAGCTCTAAAGGTTGCCGCTCACCAGAAAGCTCTACCTCCAGTTTGGAGTCCATCCGTATTTCAAGACTTTCCCCAGCAATCACAATATAACAACTACCCGCACTGACTTGGTGCTTATTGGACCGTCCATAAATTTCATCTAGCAGTAAATCCATCGCAGATGCTCCGACAGAAGCCAACAACAAATGCCGGTCCAGCCAAGCCATCAACGCACGCCGGCTGATTGCTCGCGGAGCCTCACGCAAGGCAACTCGAGACAATTTTCTCTGCGCGCTGAAGGCCTCAGGGAACTGAGCCTTTGCAATCTCATTCAGTGCCGTGGCGTCTTCCTCAAGTATGCGTCTACAGCGAGCCGCTCCCATCGCGGGGTCACGACCTAGCGCCTCGTGCAAGTCAGGTATCACCTTACACCTTAGCGCATTGCGAGCAATCGTTGTATCCCCATTGGAGTCGTCCTCTCGCCAAGGCACACTTAGTGAGTTTAGCGCCATACGGATATCACCAGCCCTAATGTTCAGTAACGGGCGCACATGCGTCGGCAAATTTGGGAAACATGCAATCGGCCGAGGTGCCGCGAGCCCCTCAGAGCCACTGCCCCGAGCAATGCGTTGCAATTGGGTCTCCAAAATATCGTCCATTTGATGCCCAAAAGCAATAAAAGAACATTCGTATTGGCGCGCTGCATGGCGAAGAAACTCTAAGCGCAGCGCACGTGCAGTCGTCTCTGTAAAAGCAGCTTCATTCTCAGGCCGAACTTCTGAGACAAATGGTAGGTCAAACGTTTCAGCCAGCGACTGCACAAATGCCGCATCCTCATCCGAAGTCGCGCCACGCCAACGGTGATTATAGTGAGCGACCACAAGATCAATTCGCAGCTCATTGCTGCGCGCAACGAGAAGCAGCAACAAAAACACGGAATCCGCTCCACCCGAGCAAGCGATCAAAATACGACCGTTACTCGCACGCTTTAAAAGCGCTTCCACCTCTGGCACCAAAGCATTGCCATAGCGGGCGCTTAGACCAACAACCGCTTCCGACCAAACCACACTATTATCACTAATTGACATTCAGGCATTACTATCGCGCATATCTTAAAACCAGCGCAAGCGGTAAGCTACACATAAAAAAGAGTTTACCCGTAGCCATTCTATATAAATACAAAAGTGCATATGGATAGCGCCCTCTTTGATTACCACCTGCCGATAGAATGCATCGCTCAAGAGCCTGCAGCCACTCGCGATGCTTCCAAGTTAATGATCGTCAACCGTGCAACGCGCACAGTCACACACGCGCACTTTGCAGATATCGGGCACTATCTACCTAAGCATCCGCGCTTTTTTCGCAACAATGCAGCCGTCCTCAAAGCTCGGCTTTTTGGCAATCGCCCTACCGGCGGTAAAGTCGAATGCCTCCTACTTCAACCCGCAGAGGACGCCGTCACATGGTGGTGCTTACTCAAGCCAGGCAAAAAGACCTTAAACGCAGGCAGTTTCGGTATCGAAGGCGAATACTCCGCCCAAGTCCTCGAAATCGGCAGCAATGGCAACTACAAGGTGCGTTTCCGTCCAGTCCGCGACGAATCTGTAACCGACCTCTCCGAGCGCCTCGGAATCATGCCACTACCACCGTATATCGAACGCAGCGACGACGATCCACGCCGCGCAGACGACAACGAACGCTACCAGACCGTATATGCGGACTACGATAAGCGCGTGGCAGTCGCTGCCCCGACGGCAGGGCTTCACTTTACCTCCGATTTAATCGATGAACTGCGAGCACAAGGCGCGCGCTTCCACGATCTCACACTTCAAGTCGGCATTGGCACCTTCCACCCCATTCAAGTCGATCAGATCGAAGCGCACAACATACACCGCGAATGGTATGAAATTCCAGCAGGTGCTTTCAGAGAGCTAAAAGATGCCAATGCAGGTCCACGTATCGCCATTGGCACCACCTCCGTCCGCTCCATCGAAGATGCCATGCGTCGTAGTCAAACAGCCCCCGACACCTGCATCACACCATCTGGCTCCGTTCAAGCAGAAGCCGACATCTACATCTACCCACCCGCTACGTTTGCCGCAATTGACGGCATGATCACGAATTTCCACCTACCAAAATCCACACTGCTTTGCCTCGTTTCCGCCTTCCTCACTCCTGGCTCTGAAGATGGAATTGCCTGGCTAAAGGAACTTTACGCCGAGGCCATTGCCCACAAGTATCGCTTTTACAGCTACGGAGACGCCATGCTCATCCTCTAACAGGATAAAACAAAAAAAATTGGAATAAGCACCACTGATACCACTCACACATGAACACAGATACAGACTTGAATTTCGAATCTATAGTGAATGCTTATTATCAACCACTCTATCGTTTCGGCTACAGCCTAGCCAAAAACGAGCATGAGGCGGGCGATTTAGCCCAACAAACCTTCTTCATTTATGCAGAAAAAGGCAGTTCCTTGCGCGATAAATCGAAGGTTAAGTCTTGGCTCTTTACGACGCTCTATCGCGAATTTTTACGACGCCGTCGCAAAGAGGGCCGCATGGACAACTATGAGCCAGAGATGCTCGAAGCAGCAGGCGGCTCGGTCGAACCACATATACGCCGCTCAATGGATGCAAACCTAGCCGTCGAAGCACTCGACGAGGTCGATGCTATTTACCGCGAGCCCCTCAACTTATTCTACCTCAAAGACCTTTCCTACAAAGAAATCGCCAAAGTGCTGGATGTGCCGATCGGCACAATTATGTCCCGCCTCTCACGTGGAAAAGCTCAACTCCGCGACATTTTTAAACGCAAAGAAGCCGAAACTTCTGAAAACGCCCTCTAATTACCATGGACCGCGAAGAAGCAAAAAATATTCTCCAACTCTGCCGCCCGGGCGTAGAGTCAGATCTGAACGACCCTCTCATCGCCGAAGCGTTTGAATTCCTCGAACGCGACTCCGAGCTGCAAATCTGGTTCGAAGATCAGCAAGCATTCGACGCACAAATCTGCGAACAACTCGAATCCATCAAGCCACCTTCAGATCTCAAGGCCTCGATCCTCGCTGGCATGCGCGCTCATCAGAAAATTGCAACCGCCCCTGAGCCCGATCCGGATGTAGCACCAGAACCGTTCCTGCACGCTACCGGCCCAAGCACTCCAAAGGAAGACAAGGTCATTTCCAAAACCAATAAAGCTTGGTGGCGCAACCCATGGGTCGGCATTGCCGCACTCTTTGTCTTCATGATGATCATCATCAATGCCCCTTCACGCAACGACACGCAACTCGCACAAAATGACCCCTCGCTAGCGAGTCTTCCAGCCATCCTTCCCTTTCTTTCCGATCAAATCGATGACATGACCATTTTCGGTTTCGATAAGAAAGATGAACAAGCTCATCAGCTCCAAACCTTCTTAGCTAACTCAGGTGCCCCCTCACCACGCAAACTCTGCGATAAATTGGCAAGCGTGCCTACTATCGGCTGTGTCACGTTTGAATTCAACGATGCCAAACTCAGTATGATTTGCTTCAAGGAAGGTGAAGTTTTTCACCTCATCACCGCGGACGCAGCTGATTTCCCTGAAGCCTGCCCGAAGCAGCCGCAAATTTACGAAATCCGCGACAAAGCATTCAAGGTATGGGTCGAAGGTGACCAACTGAATATCTTAACCATTCACGGCACCAAAAACGACATCCCAGAATATATCTAAATGAGTGTAAAACGATCGATCCTCTCACGACTCACCATCGCCAGCCTAGTCCTGCTCAGCTCCAGCCTTCGTGCCAGCGAGGTCGAGACCTACGAAATCGATACCAGCCACTCATCCGTTAAGTTCAGCATTCGTCACTTTGTCGCTAAAACTACCGGCAACTTTAGCCAATTCAAAGGCACACTCACAGTCGACCGAAAGGATCTCACCAAAAGCTCCGTAAAAGCGAGTATTCAAATTCCATCCGTCGATACCGATAGCATCAAGCGCGACAAGCACCTCCAAGAAAATGACTACTTCAATGCAAGCACGCATCCACTGATGACTTTTCAGTCGACCAAATGGGAAGCTACCGACAAAGAAAACGAATTTAAAGTCACTGGAAACCTTAGTATCCGCGGAATCACCAAGCCAGTCACACTCGACGTCGAGTTACTCGGATTCGGCGAAGGCCGCAAAGGCGCCTACCTTTCAGGATGGGAAGCCACCACCACAATCGACCGCACCGACTGGGGTGTCGACGGAGGCCAACCTGCAGTCGGCAAGGAAGTCGATATTACGATCAACGTCGAAGCCGTCCGCAAATAATTTAAAGCGTTCGCGACTTTCCTCGAAGCAGGAAGAGGAAACAGTTCTAAGCAACGCGATTCATGCGTCCTCAAAAATCGATTCAAAATATTTGATAAAACGGGAACTCTGCATGCACTCAGATTTCAAACCATTTTTAACGCACACACAATGAACATCCTCCTCTTAATCCTAATCCCAATGGCAGTTGGCCTATGGGCGCAAATGAAAGTCAAGAGCGCCTACGGTAAATACATTCGAGTGCCCTCACGCGGTCGTATCACTGGACGAGAAGCCGCCCGCGCGGTCATGGAGAGCGCAGGCATCTACGATGTCGAGATTGTCCAGTGCCACGGCGAACTCACCGATCACTACGATCCCACCAACAAGCGCCTGGCATTGAGCGAAGCCAACTATCGCGGCAGCAGCCTTGCCGCGCTCGGAGTCGCGGCCCACGAAGCAGGGCATGCCATCCAGCACAAGCAAGAGTATGCACCGCTCAACCTACGCATGCAGCTCGTGCCCATCACCGGCTTTGCCTCACAATTTCTACCGATCATCATGTTTGGTGGATTCTTCTTTGGCTACGGTCCGATCACGATCAACCTCGGCATTATGGTTTACCTTGTGTTGACCGTCTTCCAGCTCGTCACCCTCCCCGTTGAATTCGACGCCAGCAAGCGCGCTAAGGCCCAGCTCGTCGGCCTCGGCATCATCGACCAAGACGAACTCGTCGGCGTCAACAAGACCCTCGACGCCGCCGCATATACCTACGTAGCCGCGTTCGTCAGCAGCCTCGGTTGGCTGCTCTATTTTCTGTCGAAACGATAGAGCAAGTGACTCAAACCTTTTCACAGTCCGATTCGCAAGGGTCGGGCTGTTTTTGTCTTCACGGACATTTGCTCCCTTTTCATTGATAAAATAAGAAGCTTAGATAGCTTTCTCTACGCCCCTAGCTATGAAAACACACCTCTTAATATGCCTTGTTATATCTATGACAAAGCTGAATGCCATCACGATCACTGGTTATGATGCCACCGTGCACGATAGATTTAACTCAGGGTTCCCACTCGCTCCTATCGCTAATAGCAACCCCAATTTTATCGGCAGTGGACTTGACTTTTCCGGCATTGGCTGGAGCACCACCATTCCTGGCGGCATCACCAACAATAGCTACAAAGGGCTCGGAATGCTAAGTCCCATCCACTTCCTTACAGCACAGCACTACGAATACCCACAGGTCGCCAACCAAGATACTCGTGGTATTCGCATACGACAGCAGAATGGCACCACGGTCACCTCTGAGGGTGTCACTTCAATCGACAACTTGGCACTCGGTGTTATCCTACCCAATGGTGGCATTGCCGACTATGACCTCGCAGTCGGCACTCTAGATAGCCCTATAGCCCCAAACGCAAATTTCTCCCGACTGGCGGTGCTCGACCTCTATGACAGTAGCACCGATGACAGTAGAAGTAATGCACTCTCAAAATACGACGGGCTAACCATCCTGCTCTATGGCAGGGCTCCTAGCGAAAACGGGAGTCCCAGGGTCATACAAACGACTGTCTTCGACATCTTCGATAACACCAATGACACCGATCAGAGAACCTTACAGATGACTCAGAATGAGGCCGCATTTGTGCTAGGCGATTCAGCATCCCCGCTCCTAAAAGCCTGGAGTAATCCAAACGGAACAGACGAGCTCACCATCCTAGGAGTCAACAGCCTCACCGCAAACATCGGCGGAACCAACTACAATTTTTCCAGCTTCTTCGCTCGTCCCGGTGCTATTACTGGTGCTAACAACGCCATGAATCCAGCCGGCTTTGCCTTACGGTGTGTCGGCGATCCCGATTACACTTGGGTCGGTAGTTCCTCGACACGTATCGATCGGAATTCAGCCTGGGGTATCGGCGGGAACCCAAATGCCAGCGGTGCAACTTCCGACAGATACGTCCTCTTCGATCCGGCGACCGCGAGTTCTTCCAACCCGACCGTCCAAACCAACTACAACCTCAGAGGGCTCTATTTCAAAAGCACCGTCTCTACTGGAGATGGTTTCACATTCAGCGGCGGCTCCACCCTTACAATAGGGCGCGGCGGCATCACCAACTACGACAACAGCCCGCAGACCTTTGCCAATAACCTCACACTTGGAGCATCACAATTCTGGGCAATCGAAGACGGCAGCGTGAGTCTCGCCGCGCTTAACACCAATGCGAACTTTCTTGAAGTCGGGGGCGGCGGAGACGTCACCGTTACTGGAGCCATCTCAGGCAGCGGCGGCCTGGCAATAAGCGAAGGCACACTCACCCTTTCCGGCAACTCGTCCTATACTGGATCGACTTGGGCACATGGCGGCACACTATTGGTCAGCGGCGATATCGCCAATTCGGCGGCACTCATCATTCAAGTCGGCGCGACACTCACTGGTAGCGGTTCTGTTCCACTCATACAAGGCGATGGCAGAGTATCCCCGGGTAACAGCCCTGGCATACTCACAGCAAAATCCATCAACCCAACAGATGGACTGGACTTTGATTTCGAGTTCACCGCGGCTGCACCGCTCTTCAACAATGCCGCTGCAAGTGTGAACGATCTAATACGCATAACGGATGCCACGCCCTTCACAAATCCACTCGATTCAAGCAACACCGTTCGAGTCTTCCTCGACACAGGAACCGCCATGAATGGACAGACCTTCACCGGCGGCTTTTTCTCAGACACATCCGCTGATTTTATTGATTCAATCAGTGAGGCAACTTTGGAAGTTTACGTTCTGGATGGCGGCGGTAGCGTGCAATTCGGCGGGCAGACCTATTCACCCCATACTGGGCTTTTAATTTTCACCCTATCCACAGTGACGCAGAATGCTGATTTTGGGCAAGGCCCCGTTGCAGGCAGAATCATGCAACTAACCGTGGAGCCCGATCAAACTCAATACGCTGGCTGGAAGGTCTTCCATAATCTAACTGGTAATGACGCACTCAACGATGCTGATACCGACTTTGACGGCATCGAGCAGTTGAAAGAATTCGCTTTCGGAGGCGATCCAAACGAAAACGATCTAAGTATACTCCCCACATTTGAACTTATTGAAGATACCGGCAGCACCTATCTCGAAATCAGCCTGACACGTCCCATCGGCATACAAGGGATCATTTACACTCCGCAGACCACCACCGACCTCGCCAACTGGCCAACAAACTCAAACGGCATCTTCAGCGCCACCCCCACTCCAGTCGACAATGGCGACGGCACCGAGACCCTCACCTACCGCAGGAGCCAAAGCGTTGAAACCATCGACGAAGCCTTCATCCGCATTCAAATAAGCGAAACACCATAAAGGCTTGACCCTCCAAACTCCACAGGCACATTCCAACATCTTTCTGAGTCGGGCTGTAGCGCAGTCTGGTAGCGCACTTCGCTGGGGGTGAAGTGGTCGCAGGTTCAAATCCTGTCAGCCCGACCAGAAAACAATCCGCCACTTGTTGGCGGTTTTTTTATGGGCGCTGGCAGGCAAAGATTTGGGTGATTTCTTATAGCCTGGCGGCGAGCTCGCCCACGAAAAACGGATCCAAATTATCATGATCGGGATGATAAATATGAACGAAGGGATTATCCGAATCCGTGTGCAGCACCTCAACCCTCGCTTGGAGCGTGCCGCCCGCAGCGAAATCGGTGCCAAGCGATAATCGTCGTCCCCGCTTTGAACACCACTGTTGCTTGTGCGCTCGAGTAAATCGCATTGCCAAAACTGTCACGTGCCGTGCCGAAATACCTTACAGGTGGTGCAGGTGGGAATACATTTAAAACGCTGCCACAAGCCAAAAGCACCAGCGTGTGCATTCCCCACTTATGAACCTATTTCAAAACATCGTTATTCGAGATGCCCCATATTAGTAATTTTTTCTAGTAAAACCCTCAAAGACTCAAACAGGACTAGACTTTATCAATTCAGCCAAAGACCTTTACACCATGCAGTTCGATACGCCTCCTCTTTTTAAACGCCGCGGGCTGATGCTCGACATCAGCCGTAACCGCGTGCCGACGTTGGATTGCTTAAAACAGCTTATTAATGCACTGGAGGAGCTGCACTATAACGAACTGCAACTCTATACGGAGCATACCTTTGCCTATACGGGACATGAGACCGTATGGAAAGAGGCATCACCGATGACAGCGGAGGAAATCCGTGAAATCGACACCTACTGTGCAGAGCGCGGGATTGAACTGGTTGCGAACCAAAACTCTTTCGGGCATATGGAACGTTGGCTCCGGCATGAAGACTATCGTCACCTGGCAGAATGCCCGGACGGGTTCATTCATCCGATCTCAGGCGAGCAGAAATTTCCCAGCACCTTATTTCCTTGCCCGGAGAGCTTGGATTTTATCGATGGCCTCTACACTGAGCTACTGCCTAATTTTCAATCGCAGCATCTCCATGTCGGTGGCGATGAGCCGTGGGAGCTGGGTAGAGGGCGTAGCGAACAGCGAGTCGCCGCGGTCGGCAAACACCGAGTCTATCTGGAGCACATGCGAGCGGTCTTCGCGCTAGCTGAAAAACATGATCGGCAGGCACAGTTCTGGGCGGACATCATCCTTGAGCGCCCCGATCTGGTGCCGGAACTGCCGAAATCTGTGACTCCGGTGATCTGGGGTTATGACGCCGATTCGCCTTACGCGGAACACTGTCAGACAGTGGCTGGAGCAGGGTTCAAAGATAATTACTACGTAGCGCCTGGCGCGGGAAATTGGAATTCATTTAGCGGACGCTTGGATGTGGCGCGGGCCAATATCGAGCTTGCCGCGAGTGAGGGGCGTGCCAATCAGGCAAAAGGCCTCTTACTCACTGCATGGGGCGACAATGGGCATCATCAACCATGGACAACACTTTTCCCCTCATTGATTCTTGCTGCGTATGCGTGCCACGGAAGGTGCATTGACGAGGCAGAGCTTGCCGCTCAGATCGACACACTCTTCTACCCAGAGGACACAGCTGGCAACGGCGCTGCGCTCTGCGAACTCGGTAAAATAGACGGACTCCTCCCTCAGCCACTGCCTCCAATGAGCTTTCTACATGCGGCCTTGTTTGCCAATGAAGCAAAACTTGCGAGCTTAGTCGCCTCGACGACATCCGAGGCGCTCGAGTCGGCACTCGAACAGCTTCAAGGGATCACGACGACGGCTCTAGATCCCGAAACTGAACTGGGAATCGACTTAAACCGATACGCGCTAGAGCGCTGCCTAAATCAAGCACATCGACATTCGCTCGAATCACTTAAACTACGCTTTGCCCAACAGTGGTGCCAGAACAGCCGTAAGGGCGGGCTGGCAGAGAGCTTAATGGCCTTTGATCGGTAAGGCGTGAACTCACGCGTTTATTAAACGTGCAACAAAGCCGATTGCCAGCGGTCGTAAATTGGTTCAAAACCGTCGCTTTCTCATGATAAGCATGTTATTCAGAATCTCACTTTTCAGCTTGGTGGCTTTATGCCTGGGCGCATCACTACACGGTCAAAACCGTGAAATTCTCGCTGAATACAAAATCGGCATCATCGGGCGTGACCAAGAGGATGCCATCTACCAAGCCACTCACCTAGGAGCCCAAACTGCGGCACGTGAGCTTAGCGCTAAATACTCAATCGATGTCGAGTTGTTGGTCCTCACGCCCAACAAAGAACAGGGAGGCAATCAAGAGACCTCAATGGCAGAGCTCTTTATTGAAGATGCTGACGGCTTTATCATCAGTCCTGCAAATCCAAATGTTATTCGCCCTTCGGTCTTGTTTGCAATGGAGCAAGGACAAGAGATCGTCTATTTCGAGCGCGAGCTCAATGGCACCAAGCCTCTGGCTGCCATCTTGGCAGACGAAAATAAGGCGGGTAAACTCGCGGGCGAAGCCATCCTGAAAGAATTACCAACAAAGGGGCGGGTCGCTATCCTGACAAGTAAGACTTCGGATGTCGCACTGACTCAACGATTGGAGGGTCTACGCAGTGCACTCGGCTTCCGCCGTATTGAAAGCGTCATCACCTGTGAGCCAGATTACATGTCCGCGATCCAAGCCATCCGCGCTGCGGAAGAGGGCGACCGTAATGATTTGATTAAGGGTTGGGTCTTTCTCGACGACTGGCCCCTACTCGGGCTTCCCGCATTTCCATGGAAGCCAAACGAACTACCCGCCGTTGCGATTCAGTCCTCACCCTCGGCATTCATCTATATCGATCAAGAATACGTCGATACCTTAGTCGTTCACCCCTATTACGATTGGGGCTACCTCACAGTCGAAACACTGATTAATAAACTCCACCTAGAGAAGGTTCCAGAAAGCCCAGTGATCATCACCGAGCCTCGAGTCGTGGATTGGCGCAACATCGACAGCTATAGAGAGAGCTGGAAAGAGTGGCTTAAATAAGATCGAAAGGGCTTCAAGTATCGGCGACCTCCTGCCGCTGATAAGATTAGCGTTTTTAGCGGGCGTAAAAGACGCAAGTTAACCACAGCTTGATGCTGATGTGAATTTAAAGAAGCTCTGCGGGCTTCACCAGTGAAGACCCTACGAAGTAAAATTTCATTCTAAATCGTTTATGCTTGTTGCCTCATCGCGAGACAGGATTAAATTGTAAGTATGAAATTCCACAAATACCACGCGCTCGGAAATGACTACCTCGTTCTCGATCCAGAAGAAGCCCCCGCACTACCAGCTACCGACGATACGGTTCGTATTTGCCACCGTAATTTCGGTCTTGGCTCTGACGGTATTCTCTATGGTCCAATTCCGACAGAGAAAGCCGATTTCGGTCTACGCATCATCAATCCAGATGGCTCTGAAGCGGAAAAGAGTGGCAATGGTCTACGCATTTTTGCTCGCTATCTTTACGATATTGGCAAGGTCGCCAATGAAGCCTTCACAGTGGATACCCTTGGCGGCATCGTGACTTGCGAAATCGGCGAGAATGCAGAATTGATCACTGTCGACATGGGCAAAGTCAACTTTGCGATGGACCATATCCCAGTAGATGGGCCCGAACAGGCCGACCACAACATCGGTCAAGAAATCGAAGTGAATGGAACTGAGTATACTTGCTATATCGCCGACATCGGCAACCCACACTGCGTGGTTCCACTCCCTGAAATTTCAGAAGCGCTCGCCTGCAAGGATGGGGCTGCACTCGAAGTGCATGAACGTTTCCCAAACCGCACCAATGTTCAGTTTTTAAAAGCTCTGGACCGTAATAACATACAAATCGAGATTTGGGAGCGCGGTGCTGGCTATACACTCGCTTCTGGATCGAGTAGTAGTGCCGCGGCTGCAGTCGCTCACCGAATCGGTCTGTGCGATCACAATATCACGGTGCATATGCCAGGGGGTAAGATTGCGATCACAATAGGCGACGACTATGCGGTGCGTATGGCTGGCCCCGCAACGCGTGTTGCAACAATGGAGTTTGATTCTGAAGCACTCGGCTTCGTGGTGGATAACGCGTAGCGGCGCAGGCACGACCTCGTCATCTGGAGGCGGTGCTCTGTCACCGCCTCCGATACACCCTTCACGCTCAGCTTACACGACGCGGTTGCGACGGAGCGCAACCCTCCAGAAATTACAGGACAGCATGCGCCCTTCACACTTTAAGTGCAGGTTGATGCTGGCTCATACAATGGAGCGCACCGCCTTCGCGAATGATATCCTGACAGTCAAAACCGACAACTTCTCGCTCGGGGAAGCAGGATCCGATAATTTCCATCGCTTCTGCATCACGATCAGCTTGCCCAAAAGTAGGCACAATGACCGCTCCATTGAGAACCATATAATTCAGGTAACTCGCGGCCAAAGGCTCGCCATCGTCAACAATTGGTTTCGGCAAAGGCACTGTTACCGACGCATAACCTTGCCTGCGTGGTGTCCTAAAATTTTGAATACGCTGTGTATTTTCGCAGAGTGCTTCATAATTAGGATCGGATGGTGAAGGCGTTTCAAGATACACGATGCCGTCTTTTCTAAAAAAGCGCGCCAAGTTATCAATATGGCCATCCGTATCGTCACCCACAAGGCCTTCATCGAGCCAAAGCACTTCATCAATACCTAAGCCCCAGTGCAAACGATCCCCGATCAAATGTGTGGTCGTGGCACCATTACGGTTGGGATTTAACAGCACCGCTTTCGTCGAAAGCACTTGCCCTGCACCATTACTGTCAATGGCTCCACCTTCAAGCACCTCGTCAAAAGCAAATCGCTCGAGACCCAACTCTTTCGCAATCCACTCAGATGCCGCGTTGTCCTTCTGCTGCTGTGGAAATTTATTACCCCACGCATTGTATTGCCAATCTGAGATAGCAATAGAGCTACCATCTTCACTCAGTAAAAATAGTGGTCCAAAATCGCGACACCAAACGTCGTCTGTTTCATAGTCAAACAGCTCCACCTGAGCAGAGTCGCCTGCGGCATCCATGAGTGCTCTCAATTCTGCCTCAGCCGAAACCGGACACAAAACGCGGACAGTCTGAAAGCGCGCGGCGAGCACATAGAGTGCCGCCAACTGCGCTTTGACCACTTCATTACGCCCCCCCCAAAGGTCGGTGCGAGTGGGCCAAGCAAACCATACAGCCTCTTGTGGTTCCCATTCTGCGGGAAAGCGATAGCCGAGTTCTTTGGGTGTCAATGTCTGCATAATATTCGATTCAGAAAGGTGTGGCGATGAGGTGGATGTTAGATTATAACCAGTAAAAGACTTCAGTGTCGTGGCCATTCGGCAAATTAACAAGCACTTGCGGATTTGTAAATCACTCGCTCAGATGATTCAAACTCGTTCGATCCCATTCTTCGTATGAATAAAACAAGTTCGGGAACGACTCTGACGTTTCCTTGGAGGGTGAGCTCCGTCGCCACCGCGTCGTGTAAGCTGAGCGTGAAGGGTGTATCGGCGGCGGTGACGGAGCGCCGCCCTCCATTTACGTTTATTCGAAGGTTTGTCACTAGAATCGCTGCCCGCACTTGATCAAATTCGTATTGTATTTGTGTCAACTGGTTGAAAAATACGCCAGGATGCCTCCTCTGAATCCTCAACAACAGACCCCGCGCAAGCTCGGACGCCACTGTCTCCTGCCCACTCCCTACGGTTTACTATACTTCGTCGTCGACCATTCGACGAGTGATCTCCGGATAACTATCGATACGGCGATCCCTAAAAAAGGGCCAAATACGACGCATATCTTCGAGCGCCTTTAAATCACAATCAGCCATAATGACTGCTTCTTTATCCACGGGTCCACGCTCGATAATCTGACCATAAAAATCAGCTACGAAGGACTGCCCCCAAAATTCAGTATCACCTTCCTGTCCCGTGCGATTTACCGCGGCCACATAGCAACCGTTTGCCACCGCGTGGCCGCGCTGCACCGTTTCCCATGCGGTATGTTGAGCTTCGCCAAGTTCTGCTTTCTCTTCAGGCAGCCACCCGATCGCGGTCGGATAAAAGATAATCTCCGCCCCCGCCAAAGCAGCAAGACGAGCTGCCTCTGGATACCATTGATCCCAGCAGATCAACACGCTGATTTTACCAAATTTCGTATCCCATACCTTATAGCCAAGGTCTCCAGGGGTGAAATAAAACTTTTCCTCAAAGCCAGGGTCTTGAGGGATATGCATCTTGCGATACTTGCCCAAATAAGTGCCATCCGCATCAATCACTGCCGCGGTATTGTGATACACACCTGCGGCACGTCGCTCAAACAGTGCAACAATCAAAACGACACCTAGTTCAGCCGCAACCATAGCCAGCGCATCGGTCGTGGGCCCCGGAACTGACTCAGCAAGATCGAATAGATCGGTGTCTTGCGTGCGACAAAAATAAGGCGTGTTAAACAATTCTTGCGTGCAGATTACTTGTGCGCCACCTGCAGCAGCTTCGCGGATGCGTGCAATCGTATACGAAAGATCCGCCTCTTGCGAACCTTGTTCACGCCCTTGAATCAGGCCGATCCGGACCTTACGTAGATTTCGTGCACTCATCAAAAAAACGGCGACTTCAGCTGAAGTCGCCATCGAAAGGGATTAATAAACGACCTTATTCAACGGATACTCAATAATGCCCTCGGCGCCACGAGTTTTTAGTTCCGGAATAATCTCACGAACAACCTTCTCATCGAGAATGGTATCGATCGCGACCCAATTTTCGTCAGTAAGACGATTGATCGTCGGATTACGCAGTGCTGGTAATTCTTGTAAGATACCGTCCAGCTTAGACTTTTCGATATTGAGCTTAAGCCCCACCTTACTGTTTGCTTCGAGAGCAGACTTCAGCAAGAGCGCGATATTTTCAATCTTCTTACGCTTTACCGGATCTTCCCATGACTTCTTGTTCGCGATCAAAACCGTATTTGTGTAAAGGAGCGTATCGACTATGCGTAGCTTGTTTGCACGAATTGAGTTTCCTGTCTCGGTAAGGTCCACAATCGCATCGACGAGATCTGGGACCTTCACTTCGGTCGCGCCCCAAGAGAACTCAACTTCAGCATTCACTCCATTATCCTTGAGGTATTGCTTGGTAATGTTCACCACCTCAGTCGCGATACGTTTTCCTTCGAGATCCTTTACGGACTGAACCGTAGATGCCTCTGGCACTGCAATGATCCACTTTGAGCGCTTATTTGATGCGCGGCTATAAACCAAATCGCAGACTTCCACAACATCAGAATCGTTCTCACGCACCCAGTCTTGCCCAGTTAAGCCACAATCAAAATAGCCATGCTCGACATAGCGGCTCACTTCTTGTGCGCGCACGAAGCGGCCGTCCAGCTCAGTATCGTCAATCGATGGACGATAGGAGCGAGAACTCACTGATATATTAAAGCCAGCCTTACCAAAGAGCTTAATTGTCGCATCTTGGAGACTTCCCTTGGGCAGGCCTAACATGAGTAATGGTGTGCTTTCCATCCTCGCAAACCAGCGACAGGAAGCACTTGGGACAAGTTTAATCTTCATCAAACCGCCCAGAATCGTCAAAAATATGTATTTGTAAAAATCATCCTAATAACTAGCTTAAGGCTTCTTACTTAAACGGACGACCCTAGCATGCCCACGATACAACCACTTGAAGCAGGTCAAACAGCCCCTAGCTTCACCTTTCAAGAGGATGGAAAAACCATCTCCAGCGATGATCTGAGCGTCCCCTGCCTGCTCTATTTCTACCCGAAAGATGACACACCAGGCTGCACAAAGGAGGCCTGTGGCATACGCGACGCTTGGGCGCAATTCCACGATTCTCAGCTCAAGGTAATTGGTGTCAGCAAGGACTCCGAGGCCTCACACGAGAAATTTCGCCAGAAATATTCCTTACCCTTCCCTTTGATCGCAGATAAGGACCTCCAGTTAACGCAAGCATATGGGGTGTATGGCGAAAAGAAGTTCATGGGCAAAGTCTATGACGGCATCCACCGTATTTCTTTTCTTATTTCTAAAGACGGAAAAATCCTTAAAACCTACCTAAAAGTTAAACCCGACCAGCATGCCGCAGAAGTCCTCAACGACTTAGCTACGTTAAATCTATGAATACGCCTCCTGCCCTAAGCCACTGATCGTCATTGCTGAAGATGACAAAGATCTCGCAACCCTCATTGCAACTCACCTCGACCTCGCTGGCATGCAAAGCCAGGTGTGCTATGAGGCGGCACATGTCGAACGATTCCTGAAAAACAAATTTTGCCAACCTACTGCTCTTAGATCTTCACCTGCCAGACTCCTCGGGTCTAACATTGATGAAAGATCTACGCCAAAACGGCATCGAAACACCAGTCATCTTTCTAACTGGCGAAAACAGTGAAGTGCATAAAGTTAAAGCACTAGAGATGGGCGGCGATGATTATATTACTAAGCCATTTGGCTTTCCAGAACTCGTTGCACGTATCCATGCGGTATTACGCCGGGCCGAAACCGCACACGATGGCAACATAACGAACAATGTAACAACGCACGACGATCCGTTCGATTTCTGCGGCGCTCAAGTGAACCCGCAACGCCTAGAAGTCACCTTTCCAAATGGCAATATCGAGAGTATCGGCCGTAAAGAGCTCGGCATTTTTGTCTACTTAGCTTCACATCCGAATTCAGTGCTGACCCGCAAGAACTTGATCCATGCCGTAGGGGGCATCCACGCAGATGTGCGCAGCCGATCACTCGACCAATATATCGTCAAAATACGCGACCTGTATAAACGCCATGACTTAAGTCTAGATGCTTTTCGAACGGTTCACGGTGTGGGCTATATTTACGACGTCAAAGAGCCTGAGTGAGCTCACCCAATCAAAAGAGGCGTGTTTTTCTAGCTCCTCAGTAGTCGTATACCCCAAGAGCACCTTCTTCAGCCCATCATATCGAAGTGGGCGATAACCCGATTTGGCTGCTGCAATAGCCAGCTCGGAATCAGAGGATCCATTGTTTATCAATGCGCGCATCTCATTGGTAATGAGAGCCATTTCATGAAAAGCAACACGCCCATAGTAACCAGTATTTCGGCAATGTGAACACCCACGGCCATCATAAAACACCGGTTTAATCTCGGCATTGTCTACATCATTGAAATAGCGATTCAATATCTCGTGATCGGGCGTGTAAGCACGCTTACAATTGTCGCAGATCTTCGCAGCCAGTCGCTGCCCAATCACTGCAAGTAAAGATGGCGCTACCATATATGGCTCGATCCCGATTTCGACTAAACGAACAACCGCCTGAATCGCATTATTGGTGTGCAATGTCGAAAACACGAGATGACCTGTCAAAGCTGCCTCCGTGGCAATTTTCGCTGTCTCTAAATCACGAATCTCACCCACTAGAATCACATCTGGATCTTGGCGCAGTAAAGACCGCAGCATTGTTGAAAACTTCAAATCGATCTTATTGTTCACTTGCGACTGGATGATACCGTCCATTCGAGTTTCAACTGGATCTTCAATTGTAGAGATATTCACTTCCGGTGTATTAATCTCATGCAGAGCCGCATACAAAGTCGTCGACTTCCCTGAACCGGTAGGGCCTGTCACAAATATCATACCATTCGCGCTTTGGATCACGCGCTTGAATGGTTGCAAAATGGTCTGCGAAACCAGCATCTGATCCAGCGTCCTGAAATCACGTTTACCCGTCAGCGCAAGAATACGTAGCACCAGCGTCTCTCCCGTCACAGTCGGAATCAACGATTAAGGCTCTTTGCGGGCGACTCATGCGCTACATTATTTTTGTGCACTCTAGGGATGTCGAGCAGAAAGGGGCACATAGGTAATTGCCCTGCTTGACCTTCAGCAAGGTCGCTAGCAATTTGCACGATGTGTTTGCTAACTTAACATGGATCGACGGCCTTATCGTGCTGCTCTACTTTGGAGCGGTCTTAAGTATCGGCTTCTATCAATCACGTAAAAGCGGCGACTCGGAGGACTTCATCACGGGCAGTCGACAAATGCCATGGCTCGCCGTGCTGGGCTCGCTAGTCGCTACCGAGGTGAGTGCGGCGACTTTCTTGGGCACTCCTGGCGCAGGCTTCTCGGAAAACATGAATTATCTACAGATGGGCGTCGGATCCTTCCTCGCTCGTATCTTTATCGCCTTTTTCTTCATCGGAGCCTTCTACGCTGCCGAAAGCTTAACCATCTACGACTTCTTGGCGAAGCGCTTTGGCAATCAGACGCGCTACGCCGCTTCCGCCTTTTTCATCATCACTCGCCTACTCGCATCGGCGGCTCGCTTGATGATCGCCGCGACAGGGCTCAGTCTCATTCTTGGCCTGCCATTTATCTGGTGCCTTGCTGCGTTCACCATTATCGCCATCGCCTATACGGGCAGCGGCGGCATACGTGGTGTTATTTGGACGGATGTGCTGCAAGCCTTCGTCTTTATTGGCTCTGGCCTAGTGCTCATCGCCTTCATCGTGCACAGTATCGGCTGGCAAACGATCGTCGATATCGGCAACGCCAAGGATCGATTTGAAATCTTCCGCTTCACACCAGAAGGTGAAGGAGTCGGTAGCTGGCTAAATGACCCCAAACTATTTTACATCGCCGTATTGTTTGGCTTCATCAGCACCACCGCGGCCTTCGGAACCGATCAAGATTTAACTCAACGTATGCTGACCTGTAAGGACGTCAAATCCTCACGACGCAGTGTCATTCTCAGTGGAGTCATTTCAATCCCGATTGCAGCACTCTTCCTCTTTGTTGGCATTGCCCTCTTTGCCTATTATCAGGTAAATGTTGATCCTACGCTCCCTCAGCAAGTCGTAGACGGCGTGAGCACCATTAAGGCTGACAAAGTCTTTCCTTGGTTTATCGCGAATGAACTTCCAGCTGGGCTACGCGGACTCCTGCTCGTAGGCGTGCTCGCAGCTGCCATGTCCAGCCTCGACTCTGCGATGGGAGCCCTTAGCTCATCAGCACTGGTCGACCTCTATCGCCCACTCGTGCCGAAAAGCGCACAGACGATTCCCGATATTTGGATCTCACGTGGATTTGTGGTTCTCTTCGGGCTGATTCTCTCATCAGTTGCCTGGGCGCTCAAAGATGCCAGCGGCTTTTTGTGGCTTAGTTTCCAAATCGTGAGTGTCACCTATGGAGCGCTTTTAGGCATCTTCTTACTTGGCTTGCTCACGAAGCGCGGTAGTGACGAAGGTAACTGGATCGCCATGCTCAGCGGGGCTCTACTCTCCGCTACATTACTGACCTTAATCAAAATAGATATTATTCCACTTGGTTGGACTTGGCTCATCGTGATCGGCACCGCCTGGACCTTCTGCTTTGGCTACTGCTACAAAGCAGGCGTCAAAAATACCTACTAATGGACAGCTAGGAGGTCTGCAAAATCATTATGATCGTCGTCGAGCACTGGAGGAAAACGCTTGATCGCTGACATCATTAGCCAGCCCTTTGCGAACAGCAATGCACCGGCATTGCCCTCAAAATAAGCCATTTAATGGCGATGAACCATAAAAAAAGCTCTGTGGTAAAAACCACAGAGCTCGAAAAATAGTAAGTGCTCAGAACTACTTCTTAGCGCAGCAAGGCATCAATGGAGTAGATGCGACTGTCGTCGCAGGAACAGCTGCAGCGGCAGTTGCTTTTGGCTTATCGCACTCAGCTTTGTCCTTGGAGCACTCAGCTTTGTCCTTGGAGCACTCAACTTTGTCCTTGGAGCACTCAGCCTTGTCCTTGGAGCACTCAGCTTTGTCCTTAGAGCACTCAGCTTTTGGTTTAGCGTGTGCTTCGCCAGTGCCACAAGTGCCACAATGTGCGTTTGCAGTCAAAGCCGCCGCGAACATAAGGAACGGAATAAGTAGTAATTTCATAATATAATGATGATGTTAGGTTGAAGAATGTTATTGTTTCAAACGCTAGATTTAGGTTTGAACAAGGGTTAGAACGATCGAGTGTCGACATTATTCCCAAAATTACAAGCTTCACTCAATATATTATGCTTCCTTGGTTCGATAACGGGAATTTCCCGCTCTACTTGGCGCCGATGGCTCGGTTTACCGACATCGTCTTTCGTCAAATGTGCAAAGAACAAGGCGCGGATGTCATGGTGACCGAATTTGTGCAAGCAGACGCATTGAACCGCAACGACCCCAAACTCTGGGAAACCGTCGACTTCACCGAAGAGCAGCGCCCGATGGGGGTCCAGATATTCGGCTCAAACCCAGCTTCAATGGGGCAGGCGGCCCGCTTACTCACCGACCGCCTACGCCCAGACTTTATCGATATCAACTTCGGCTGTCCAGCGGATCGAGTGATCTGCATGGATGCGGGTTCTTCCATGCTTCGAAATCCAAAAAAGCTAGGTCAAGTCACCGCAGCAGTCGTCCAAGCAGTCCCCGAAACTCCAGTCACAGTCAAAATACGCACAGGCTGGGATGACGATACCATTGTCGCCAAAGAGGTCGGCCATATCGTCGAAGGCGAAGGCGCACAAGCACTAGCGATCCACGGACGCACCAAAGTTCAAGGCTATAGTGGAGAGGCCAATTGGCCCATCATCGCCGAGGTGGCTGAAGAACTCACCATCCCAGTCATTGGCAACGGCAACATACGTGCCGCGGAAGATGTGATCCGGATACGCGAGCAAACAAAGTGCGCTGGCCTCATGATTGGCCGCGCGGCACTGGGCTACCCATGGATTTTTCGCGACATCAAGCACTACCTCGCACATGGAGTCGTTCCCGATCCACCTAGTATACCAGAACGTTGGGAAACGATTATTCAATACACGCGTCGTATGATGGCTCGCCCCTTTCGCGAACAAAAACACAGCGACCTCCGTTGGATGCGCCCAAAGTTGATAGCGCTGACTAAATCAATGACTGGTTCGCGCAAAATACGCGGCGCACTAGGCACCGTCCATCAAATCGAAGATCTTGAGCGCATCGCCGCCGAACACACCCAACTCTACCACGACGCCCCATTATCCGAAAGCTAGCCAACGCATCCTCAATAGCTAAATGAACAAAATACTCTTTTTATGCATGGGCAATATCTGCCGATCACCAGCAGGGCATTGCGTGCTGCAACATCTCGTCAATGAAGCAGGCTTGAGTGATCAGTTTGAAATCGAGTCTGCTGGAACGATTGGCTTTCATGTGGGCAGTCCTCCCGATCAGCGCATGCAGCAAACGATGCGAGCACGTGGAATCCCTGTCATCGGACACTCAAAGCAACTCAGCAGTCAAGACCTCAAATACTACGACTTAATCTTAGCAATGGATGAAGACAATCTCGCTGGGGCACGTGGCCTAGATCCAGATCAAAACTATCAGAGTAAGATCAAGCTGTTCTGTGAGTATTGCACCGAGCATACCGAAACGGAAGTGCCAGACCCATATTATGGAGGGGATCGCGGCTTTGAGCACGTGATGGATCTCATCGAAGACGGCTGCCGCAATTTGCTAAAATCGCTGACTTAATTTTATATAAACAAGATGCACATCGACTGCCACATGCACACACCTCTTTGCGGACACGCCATCGGCGCGCCCATTGAGTATGCACGGTTTGCCAGAGGCAAGGGCTTCGATATGATCACCTTCACCTGCCACATCCCAATGGATTGGGATGCCTTCGGCCAAACAGGGATTCGCATGCGCCTCGATCAACTCGATCAATACCGCGACCTGATCCACGAGACCGCCGAGCAAATGAAACCCGAAGGCCTCGAAGTGCTCTGTGGGATCGAGGCCGAAGTCTATCCCGACGAGGCACACATGGAGCCCATGGATAAAATCCTTACTGGCTACCAATGGGACTTCGTGCTCGGCTCACTACACGCACATTGTAGAAGCTACATTGAGTGGCTTAAAAAGCACAAAGTCAAAGACGACAAAATGATCGCAGACTGTTACTTTCGCCACCTTATCGACGGCGTGTATTCTGGGCGCTACGACAGCATGTCGCACCCCGATGTGATTCGCACTTATGGGGTCGTCGACCACTTCATCCCTGAAGAGCACGAAGACGTTATCCGCGACTTTTTAGCCGCGATTGTCGAGCAGGGCATCTGCATGGAAGTCAATACGAGTGGGCTCAACAAAGGTGCATACGAAGTTCACCCAGACCCGCTCATCTTAGACTGGGCCAGTAAGCTTGGAGTCAAACTCACGATGGGCTCCGACTCGCACCGCCCCGACTCGATCGGTCAACATTTTGATTGGATTCAGCCCCTCCTTCGGAAGAAAGGCTTTACCGAGCTCTACTACTTCCGTGATCGAAAAAGGCACGAAATCGACATGCCTGATGCAATGTAAGCGCGCTAGTGGTTCGTATGGAGGGCGGTGCTCCGTCACCGCCGCCGAGATACCCTGAAGATGCGCTTGCACGACGCGCTTGCGACAGAGCGCAACCCTCCAGAGTGCTTACTTCGCCGCCTTCGGAATTCTAAGGATGGCAATCACCAACCCTCGCTTCGTGCCGTGAACATCTGCAATGTCAGTAAGATGCCCCGCTGGCTTGAAACCAAAGCGCTGATTCAAGCGCTTCGTCGCTTCATTGTGATCGAAATACATGCTAAGCAAATTCTCGACTCCCAAGCTCGGGCAAGCGGCGATCATCTTTTGTTTTAACAAAGTTCCGATCCCCTTCCTCTGCGCCGACAAGCGAATATAAGTGCTGATTTCAGCGGTTTTATCATAGGCTGGTCGCCCACCATAAAACGACGACAAGTAAACACAGCCGACAACACACCCAGACTCTTCGGCAACCCATATAGGACGCTTCGCTGGATCAAATCGGCGAAACCATTCGATCCGATCTTCAACAGTAATCGGCACTGTATCCGCTGTCGATTTACCAGACGGTATCGATTCGTTATAGATTTCGATTATGGCAGAAAGATCTGCTTCCACTGCATCGCGTATGATCATGTAGCTTCAAAGTGCCTCCATGAGGATGGTCTCCATCGAGAGATGACTCATTCGACTCAATAACGACTTAGAAAAGGACTCTTGCGAGCTCAAACTCGTCACCAACTTAGCATGCACACAGCGACTAATCGCATCCTCACGGCTACTCGAAAAGTTGCGTTGATTCAAAGCGCACACAAGTGCGGACACCGTCGGATTAAACGCGACGCTCTCAGCAGTGCGCCCGGAAAAAGTAGTGCCATTGATACATTGCAAAGCGACTCCCTCGGGCGCAGCCGTGTATGGAGTATAACTCGCCTTCGCCGCTCCCACTGCAATCGCTTCCAAGTCGTTACGAATCAGACCAACCGGTTCAAGCGCGCATTCTGGGCTATCCATCAAACTAGCGCCTTTGCGACGAGATTCACCGAACGCAGCAGGCAACAAACTTGAGAGATCAAGGCGCTTTCCTTCAAAGTGAATCGATAACTGGTCCGCATTCGGCAACTCCCACAAAAATTGACGACAATGCCCACAAGGTGCCGCCGAAACGACGAGATGATGGAGCGCCGCCTCCCCATGCATCCATGCGTTCAATACTGCCGACTGCTCCGCATGTAAACTCGCGCTCAACGGCACGCCAATAAACTCAAGGTTCGCCCCTAAATAGAGTCGCTTTGAAGCACCCACAGCAATCGCTCCAACAGAGAAGCCCGAAACTGGAGCCATGGAAAACGCCCTTGCAAGCGGCAAAAGTTGCTCAGCTAAGTCCAAGGGAGCACCGGTAAAATCTTTCAAACAGCCATCAAAATCGGACGAACCGAGTTGCTGCAGTATCGACGCTCGATCGATCAGAGACACATCGCGCAGCAAATCATCTTCATTTAAAAATTCGAATGGCATCATTGTAGCCAATCTTCAAAAGCCTACCCCGCGTGAGCAATGCCGAAATACACAGAACCCTCGATGTAACTGAAACGTTACCCACGAATCACAGTCTAGCCCCGAAATTATTTAATAAAGCGTATCGTAAACGGATACGTGTAGCTCGTGCCCTCACTCGCCTTAATCGCTGCAATAATCGAATAAACAATATTCACGACCACAAGCACCATGAGCATAAAAATCCCGACAACCAACAATACCAATATCCCTGAGATAATCATATAAATCGTCATCGAAATCTGAAAATTCAACGACTCCTTGCCACATTCATCAACAAACGGATCCTCCTCCTTCTTCATCAACCAGATAACCAGCGGCCCTAAAATATTACCAGCAGGCACTCCTAAGAGCTGCACCAAACTGAGTAAGTGACATAACATGCCCATTGTATTGTCGCGTTTTTCTTCAACAGGAGACTCGGCTTCCTGGGCGCCTACAGCAACCTCCTCCGCTACTGGATCATTATTTTCACGCTGATTTTCCATAATGCCACGATAATTTAAGCAAGCGACCGAAGCGTGCAATCTACAAAACCGCGATACGACATTTAACTTCAATCTCACATCGCGCTTGCCAGCGATGGCGAAGCGCATTTCCTCTCACCGCATGGCAAATAGCACACAGCCCCGCTTTCTCGACTACACCACGGCCCGCACGGTCGCCGATCAGTTCGGCACACCCGTCTATGTTTACGACGAAGCCACATTAAAAACAAACGCCGCCGCCGTACTCGCATTCCCCAATGCATTTGGGCTCACCGCGCGCTATGCCATGAAGGCATCGCCAAATGCGGCGATCCTACAGATCTTCCGTAAAGCAGGTCTCCAAATCGACGCCAGCTCGGGCTACGAAGTGCGCCGAGCCATCGCAGCAGGCTACGAGCCCTCGCAAATTAGCCTCAGCACGCAAGAACTCCCCGAAGATTTCGCGGAGCTCTATGAAGCTGGCCTCGAAATCAACGCCTGCTCACTCAACCAACTCGAACGCTTCGGAAAGGCTTTCCCTGGCCGCACTATCGGCGTGCGTTTCAATCCTGGCTCAGGCTCTGGAGGCAACAATCGCACCAACGTCGGCGGGCCCGCATCCAGCTTCGGCATCTGGCACGAGTGGATCGATAAAGTGCAAGCCATCGTCGCTCAATATGATTTAAAGGTCATCCGTATCCACACGCATATCGGTTCTGGCAGCGATCCCGCAGTCTGGCAAAAAGTCTCAGGCATGAGCCTCGACCTCGTGCGCCAATTCCCCGATGTTGTCGCGCTCAACCTAGGCGGCGGCTATAAAGTTGCCCGCATGGCCAACGAAGTCGGCACTGATCTGCAAGAATGTGGTGCACCTGTTGCTGAAAAATTCCGCGAATTTGCCACAGAGACCGGTCGTAAAATTCGACTCGAGATTGAACCCGGCACCTTCCTGCTCGCCAACGCCTGCTCCATCCTATCCAAAGTGCAGGACACCGTTTCCACAGGTGCCGACGGCTACGAGTTCCTAAAGCTTGATACCGGCATGACCGAAGTGCTTCGCCCATCGATTTACGGCGCACAACACCCGATCTACATCCTTCAGCCCGAAGCGGCGACTACGACGCAAGCCTACATGATCGCAGGTCACTGCTGCGAGTCTGGCGACATCCTTACCCCCGCACCAGGCGACCCCGAACTCCTTGCGACACGCGAACTCCCTGTTGCTCAAATTGGTGATCTTTGCGTGATTGATGGTGCCGGTGCCTATTGCGCCGCCATGTCGACCAAGCACTACAACTCCTATCCAGAAGCCGCTGAGATCATGCTCGCCGCCAACCAGAAGCCACACCTCATCCGCAAGCGCCAAGCACCCGCAGACTTGTGGGCGAATGAAGTGAGCTACGAAGGGTAATTGCTGGAGGGCGGTGCTCCGTCACCGCCGCCGATACACCTTTGACGATCCGCTTACACGACGCGGTTGCGACAGAGCGCAACACTCCAGAATTAAAACAAGGCCAACTGATCGTCTTCGTCCTTTGTATCGCTGCCGGACTTTTCTTTCTTCAAGCGCTTGCGTAACAAATTATGCGACGAGTCGTCCGCTTCGAGGCGCTCAAGAATGGTTTTCGCGCGATCAATTACCGTTGTCGGCAAGCCTGCGAGACGTGCGACTTGAATACCGTAGGAACGATCCGCTGCACCTTTAATCACCTGGCGCACAAAAATGATTTCATCGTTCCACTCTTTCACGGCGACGGAATAGTTCTCCAAACGATCCAAGGTCTTCGCGAGTTGCGTGAGCTCGTGGTAATGCGTCGCAAATAAGGTGCGTGCACCATCGGCATCTTTGGGGTGCAGGTGCTCGATCACGGCCCATGCGATCGACAAGCCATCATAGGTGCTGGTGCCGCGACCAATCTCGTCGAGAATCACAAGGCTACGCGAGGTCGCGTTGTTCAAAATATTGGCGGTCTCATTCATCTCTACCATGAAAGTCGAGTTGCCTCGTGCCAGTTCATCACTCGCGCCAACGCGTGAGAAAATACGATCGACCAACCCGATCTGACAGCTTCTTGCTGGCACCCATGCGCCCGACTGTGCCATCAACACGATCAAAGCAACTTGACGGATGTAGGTCGACTTACCTGCCATATTTGGCCCGGTAATCAATGCAATCTGTGGAGAGTCATCGCCCAATCCAGAACTCGACAAGCGACAATCGTTTGGCACGAAGGCATGGGTGCCGGCAAGTCCAAGACGTTGCTCGCGCATCATTTGCTCCACGACGGGGTGACGCCCTTGATCGATCAGTAGTGTATCGGAATTATTCAGCTCTGGCTTGCAATAATCCCACTCACGGGCGAGCACACCCCAGCCAATAAACACATCGATCTCTGAAAGTGCGGCGGCGGTTTCTTTGAGTGCGTCCGCATATTCGAGGATTTTTGCAATCAACCCATTGAACAAGGCATCTTCCCTACCGAGTGCTTTTTCATCAGCGCTCAGAATCTCACGTTCGCGCTCCTTGAGAATATCCGTCGTGTAGCGCTCGGCATTTTTCATCGTTTGCTTGCGCACGTAATCTTCAGGCACCAAGGCGATGTTGCTCTTGGTCACTTCGATGAAGTAACCAAAGGCTCCGTTAAAACGAATCCGTAGATTCTTGATCCCCGTGCGCTCTTGCTCTGCGAGTTCGAATTCGGCGAGCCACTTCTGACTGTCACGAGTCAGGCTACGAAAATGATCGAGTTCCTCATCATAGCCATCGCGTATCGTGCCACCATCATCAATCTTACCCGGCAATTCGTCGGCAAGCCCTACGGCAAGTTCATCGGTTAACGTATCAAAATCATGAATACGTTCGGCAATCTCCGCCACGGGGGTATCTGGAAACTCCAACAAGGTGCCTGCAATCGCCGGCAGCGCGGTCAAAGTATCACGCACCCCACCAAGCTCGCGTGGATTGCGCATGCGGTTTTGCAGGCGACCGAGGATGCGCTCGATATCACGAATACCACGCAGTAGTTGCTGAAGCTCGGTGGACAAGCCGGGAGCATTCACAAATTCCTGCACACAACTTTGGCGCCGTTGAATCTCCGCAAGGTCCAGCTCAGGCGAGCAAAGCCAACGCTCTAATAAGCGCGCGCCAGCGGGTGTGCTGGTGCGATCCATCGCGGCGAGTAGAGAGCCTTGTCGCGTGTTTGCAGCGGACTTAAAGATTTCCAAATTACGTAAGGTCGCAGGATCGAGCAGGAGTGTTTTCTCCGTCGAATACTCGCAGATCTTGCGCAAATTCTCTGGCTTCGCACAAAGCGTCTCAGTCGCATAGTGCACCAAAGCACCCGCAACGCCGAGTGCTGCATGATCTTGACTCAGACCAAAGCCCTCCAAATTCAAAACTCCGAGCGCTTCCATCACTGATTGAGCACCCGATGTGGCATCGAAATGATAATCGGGTATCGCCGTCACTGCACGACCATCACAAAGATGCGTGTAGAGCTCACCAAAGCCTGCGTGCGCGTGTGGCAAATTCCATTGCTCAGCAGCATTTTCCGGAACCAATATTTCGCGCGGATCGAGACTCTCTAATGCAGCAAACAAATTTTCCGGTCGCGCTTCGGAGGCGATAAAGAATTCGCCCGTAGTCAAATCCAGCCACGCGGCTTGCAGGCCTTTCCTCTCCATCGATAGTGCGAGCAGGAAATGATTTCGTGAAGCATCAATCTGCGTGTCGGCGAGTCGCGTGCCTGGAGTGATAATTCGAGTCAGCGCCCGCTTGACCAACTTCCCGGGCTGTGGCGTTTCGACCTGATCGCAGATCGCGATTTTCACGCCTTGATCCAGCAGCTTTTGGATATAGCCGTCTGCCGCATGAAACGGAATGCCCGCCATCGGCATGCCGTGACGATGCGTGAGTGTGATGCCGAGAAGCTTCGCGCCCCACTCTGCGTCCTGTAGAAAAATCTCATAGAAATCTCCCAATCGAAACATCAACAAGGTATCATCCGAGAGCTGTGCACGAATTTCGTGCCACTGCTGCATCATCGGGGTCAGTTTCTTGGGTTTTTCGGCGGACATGGAAAATTAAATGGTAGCCCACGAATGAATACGAATTAGCGCGAATCAAAAGCGTATATTTTCGTTTCTTTGAGATCTACGAAAAGTTTCATGGTAATTTGTGAGATTCATGGGCAAAAAGACAAATCCATGCCAGTCAAACTACATTCACTTCGTTTCGAGAATCCATCTAAGCCGACGCTGGTCATTTTACACGGACTACTCGGTGCCTCACGCAACTGGAGCACAATCGGTAAAGCCCTCAAGGAGCGTTTCGATGTGCATGCGCTCGATCTGCGCAACCATGGAGCCTCGCCACATGCCGATACGATGCGCTGGTCGGAGCTTGTGGGTGACTTAACGCTCTATTTGAGAACCCACAACATCGAGACTTGCTTCCTCATGGGGCATAGCCTCGGCGGAAAGATCGCAATGAAATTTGCCTGCGAAAAGCCAGATGTCGTCAAAAAGCTAGTCATCGTCGATATTGCGACAAAGGCCTACCCTCCCTACCACGATAATGAATTTCGTGCGATGAAGCGCGTGCCTTCGGGTGCCATCACTAGTCGCAGGGAAGCTGAAGAGCTGCTCAAACCGATGGTGCCAGACTGGGCGATGCGCCAATTCCTGATGACAAATCTCGTGAGCGGCGAGTTCGGCTACAAGTGGCAAATCAACCTCGAAGTGCTGCATGCGAGCCTACAAGTCTTGCGCCAAAACTCATTGAAAGGGGAACAATCTTTTAATGGTCAAACCATGCTGATCGTTGGCGGAAAATCCGACTTTGTGAAAGACGGCGACCTGAAAGAAATGCGTGAACACTTCCCGCAGCTCAAGATCGCTAAACTACCTACCGCAGGCCACAACGTGCACGTGGAGGATCGCAAAGGCTTCCTTCAAACGCTCAATGCTTGGCTATAATCGGTCGTTTAACTTTGCACATTCACGTCTTCCAACTTTCATTTCATAGGTATGACCACACGCTCACAGTCAGAAGCCGATAAAGTAGCCGCCGCAGGGTTTTCCGAAGTTTACGAACCGGTAAAGCCCTACCTTGATGACCTCGATGTGTTCTTACAGTCGCAAGTCACTGAGCTGGAGCCAGAGATACAAGAGCATGTGCGCTACGTCTTTGGACACAGTGGTAAACGCTTACGCCCGATGCTCGTCGCCTATAGTGGCTGGGATGGCCCAGGTAGCGACAGCAAGGAAAACCTGATCAAACTCGGCTCCGTTATCGAGCTAGTGCACTTGGCGACACTTGTGCACGACGACATCCTCGACGAAGCCGATACCCGCCACCGCCAGGAAACCGCAGCCAAGAAATTTGGCCCTGCCGCAG
Source organism: uncultured Opitutia bacterium (assembly GCA_937136395.1). Taxonomy (GTDB): domain Bacteria; phylum Verrucomicrobiota; class Verrucomicrobiia; order Opitutales; family Coraliomargaritaceae; genus JBPOFY01. The sequence goes on from CAKZOI010000039.1 coordinate 50,408, forward strand.
CAGTGCTGATTGGAGACGTGCTCTTTTCGCATGCGCTCAAACTCGCCGCCGAGTTCGACACTAACGAAGTGTGTCGCTCCGTTGCGCAAGCAACTGCACGCGTCTGCGCGGGCGAGATCGCTCAGACCTACCAGCGCGGCGAAGTGAACTACAGTCGCGAATTTTACTTCCGAGTGATCCAGCTTAAGACCGCCGAGCTCTTTGAAGTGGCCTGCCGACTCGGCGCGAAAGTTGCCGGTTATTCAGAGGATTTCAGCGAGGCCGCGGGTCTCTTTGGGCGCCACGTCGGTATCGCCTATCAAATCTTTGACGATCTCGTCGACCTCTACGCGGATGAGTCCATGATTGGCAAAACGCTCGGCACAGACATCGATAAAGGGAAGTTCACTCTGCCGCTGCTACTCCTGTTAGAAAAACTCCCAGAAAACGAAAGCGACAGCCTCATGACACGCTTCAAAGCAGGCGACAAATCCGTCGCAGCCGACTTCACTTCTCGCCTGCACGACTTCCCTATTTTCGAAGAAGTCGTTGGTGAATTTGAAAGCCAATTAGCAAAAGCCACTGACGCGGTTGCACCGTTTGAAAATCTACCACCAGTCGCTGCCATGCAAAAGATTGCGGAACTCGTGCGCGCACAGCTAGGCCGTATTGCATAATCATCGAGTGATTTGACCACTTGATATATATGTATTAACTAGTTATTATTCATTCGATGCGCGCAATTCTATCCATCTTTCTCAGTCTGCTGTTTGTCCTTCAAGGACACGCCTTCGACTGTGTCGCAGATGCCTGCCAGAAAGCCATTGAGAATACCCACCAAGCGCAGACTTGCTGTGAAAATGAATCGCCTGCTCAAACGCAGGCTTGCTGCTGTGAAGACGAGCAAACTTGTGAAGATGATTGCAACTTAGAATCGCACACGCACAGATCAGTATTGGTTTTCGAGGGCAACAAGCGCAGCCCATCGCCAACTTTTGCCGCCTTAAGTAAATTTAATAAGGCAGTCGCCCTCCGTCCATCGAAGACGGCTACCATGCCGCGGGCACACGCCCAAGCACCACCGAGCTCAGACCTGCTACTGAGTTACTGTGTCTGGCGGCTATGATCTAGGTCACCGACAGCCAATGGAAGTGAGCTTCCATAAGGCTTCAGCATGCCTGAATACCACGCCTCGTCGCTGCATGGTATTCGCTGGCAGTCCTATCTCAGCGACAGTCCAAAACAATACACTAATATGAAATTTCTATATACACTGATCGCACTCACTCTATGCAGTGCAACACTCACATTAAACGCGCGACCACAGCATCCCGTCGCCTCTGAAGAAAACCGCCTAACGGGTGCCCAAGAGCATTTAAAAGGGCAAGCCTATCAAATTGCAGTTTACGCACGCGGCTTAGTCTGCTCTTCCTGCGGCATCGGCCTACGGATACACCTTGGTAAGCTCGACGGTATCGACAAAACCAAACTCGACAAAGGCATCCTCCTCGATTCGAAAAACCAACTTGTAATCATTGCTTACGATCCGAAAACGCCGATAGACATCGCAGCCACGCAAACCGCGATCCACAAGGCAGGCTATGAACCGACCCACTACTACAAATGGAATGGAGACAAAGTCATCATCCATAAACTTGAGGGGAGCGAATAATGCAGCACCTCTTTATCCAAAAAACACTCATCCTCGCTGGATTACTGGCACCTCTGAGCTTTCTGCAAGCCGACCAGCCCATTATGAACATGATGCCACGTTGGGATAGCGGCTATGGCTTTCAAGTGCGCGCCGAGCACATCCACCGGAGCGATTTGAAACAAGGCAGTCGAACGGTCGGTTCAGGTTTCACTGAAGACATTTCCCAAATACACCTGGAAGGTGTTTACACGTGGGATCGATCCATCCGCATGACCTTTAAATTGCCATACATCGCCGACGCGCGTCGTGAGGTGCTAGACGCAAACAACAACAAGGTCGTGCAGCACGATTCAGGGATCGGCGATCTCACCGTCGCCCTCCCGTTGAAACACTACTTCAATCTAGCGGCACGTAGTGGCAGTTGGACTTTGGCTCCCCAGATTCGAGTGCCTCTAGGTAAACAGAATGAGGACTACGAAGTCGCGAATCGCGTCTGGGGCACAGGCCTTTCTTTCGGCTACGAAACCGAAACCTACAACTGGTTCTTTGCCACGGGTGCCAGTATATGGGTGTTTGAGAAGGAAGAGCCCGCCGAATGGAGCTACACACTCGATCTCGGCTGGAACGCACGCGACAACATGCAGCTACTGATCGAAACCGACATGAAATGGGACGATGACAACGCCTTCACCCTCTCCACTGGCCCCGCACTTTATTGGCGTTGGAGCGACCATGTGCATACACGCATTGAGTGGAAACATGATGTCGTCTCTAAAGTCAGCACGCATGAAGCCGATCATGGTAATGGCGACCGTATAAGCATCGGAATTGGATTTGTGTTCTAGGAGCTCTCACCAGTCGTAGGGGCGCATTTTGATGCGTCCCTACGCAGTGAAATCAACAACAGCATCAGCCCACCACTCAGCCCCACAAACCAATCGCCATGGCGCGTGTAAAAACTCTGCTGCCGACGCCACTCCTCAAACTGAAAGACAGTGTAGGGACCGCCTCCGCGGAAGTAGATGCTTCCCTCAGCATTGTATAGCACATCACGGACCGTGCCATAGGCGTCAATCCAACCGCTCCAACCGCCATTCCCCGCGCGCATGACTGGACGTCGATTCTCTACGGCACGCAACACAGAGTGTGCCGCATGCTGTGGAGCTCCGCCCTCTTCACCATACCACGCGTTATTCGTGGCGACAAAAAATAGATCCGCTCCCGCTTGCGCACTCTCGCGTGCAAGTGAAGGAAAGACGTCTTCATAGCATACCAGCGAGCCAACCTTATAAGCCTTTTCTCCAATCGCCAGCTCGATCAAAGCAGCATCCTCGCCCGGCACAAAAGCACCACCAACAGGCACGACTTTTTCGATAAATCCAAATGGGCGCGGCACATACTCACCAAAGGGCACGAGCTCTCGCTTCACATAATAAGCATCCGAAAGCCCACGCTCAGGCTCCACTAAGAAGGCCCCATTATACCACAGTTTTGCCTCACGATTCACCTTGAGATTCCCCATCAGTATCGGTCTATCTATTTCATTGACCAAACGCTCCACCCGCGCCGTCATTTCCGGATAACCCATAATTGGCCACGGTGTCGCCGCCTCGGGCCAAAGCACCACATCACTATCAATCGCCGCCACAAAACGCGTCTGCGTTTCAAGAATATCTAAATTCTCTAGCTCCCGATTATTGTCCCACTTTAACTCTGGCGTGATGTAGGGCTGAACTACTGCCGCGGTAAAGAGCACCGTTGCCGAATCGCGCTGCGGAAGGGAATGAAAAAACACATAGATACAAAAGCCCAATCCAATCATGGCCACATACAGATCCGGACTAAACCAACCAGTCCACAGCTTGCGCTCTTTTTGCACCACGCGATTGCGCATTGTCTGCGCCACGCAGCAATTAAAGAAAATCAATAAGAACGAAACCCCATAAGCACCCGTCCAAGCGGCAATTTGCAAGACCACTGGCCGGCTCCATTGACTCAGAGAAAGGGGAGCCCAGGGAAAGCCCCACAAGAGCCATGTGCGTGACCACTCTAAGACCACCCATGCCCCCGCAAGACCGGCAAAACCGATCATTCGAACCAGGAAATGACGCTCCGCAACAACGGGCAAAACCCAGCGAGCGAGCGAGAGCCAAGCAACAAATAACAAGCCTAGCAAGGCCGACAAGCCCAGCGTGCCAAACACCGTAACATGACGTAACCAAATCAAGATCACACACCAACTCACCCAGCCTGTGCCCATACCGATCAAGTAAAACAGGCGCGCAGATGGCCGCGTATATAGCCAGAGCAACAAAGGCACGAAAGCAATGTAAGCGCCTTCCGAGAATTCGAACGGAGGAATCGCACACACCCATAACAGCGTCGAGAGAATGCCCGCAAGCAGCCCCCAAAATAGTGATGTCTTTCTCATTTTCGTCTCTTTGTAGGAGAGCCAAGACAGATCGACCAGTATTAAAGTGCCGCGACAGAGAAATACGCCTAGGCGAAGTGAGCTATCTACAAGCGACGCGCAGCAACGGTCACGCGCCGCCGATTGACGCGTTTAGATGATCTTTACAATAATCCACATATCTTCACAGTGCGGAAACTATGTCACGACTTTACTCCCTAATCTTTCTCATCATCGCTGGTATTGGTTTCTACGCGGGTTACACCGTGGGCTTTAAAAAGGGACAAATTGCCCTGATTCTAGAAAACAAGCTCGAGCGTGACGCCTCCGCTGACCAAGCAGCGGTAGCACCTGCCACCGAGACTTCAAGCGAGCCTGCTGTTGAAGAAGAACCAATGGACGAACAAACAGAAGCAATGCTCGCCGAGCATGAATTTTCGTTACGAGCGGCGCAAAAAGAGATCACGTTTACCGACAACCAAGGCCGTGAGCTAATCGCCGAAGTCATTGAGGCAAATTCACAAACACTGAAAGTGCGTCGCATATCAGACAACCTCGTCGTAGACCTCCCCATCATCATGCTCGTCGAGGCGGATCGCGAGTTTGCCGCCTACTTAGCCAAGCAAAGCGCCCAATCGAGCACTTCCCTAACAGCGGAAGACAAGATCTGGGATGAGCTATTTATGTAATTTCGTAACGAGTTGGATAGTTAAGACAGCCTTCAGTGAAGCCCCCCCATGAGAAGGGCTGAAACGCTGCGGTCTCCATAAATGAAGCCACTACTTTTGAACCAATTCCCAACCTTCGTTGAGGATCATTGATTCTGCTTTCTTAAACTTCACTTGCTTCGTCTCAGCACCCTTGCGCACGGTCACAGTTTCATTGCGACCGATCTTCGGCAATTCACGGCGAATGGGCTCTACCTTAGGCAACTCGACGGACTTCTTCTGTGCTGGCTGTTGCGGTTGAGCCGCAGCGGCGGCACCTGCAAGTGCCCCCGGTTGAGGCTGCCCAGTGCCAGGGCCAGCAACTTGCACTTGTTGAGAAAGCTTCGCCAACATGTTATTGAATGCCTCTGCACTCGTAGCGGAACGAAACACGGAATTACAAATCTCCAAGCGAACGTTCGCCATTAACTCCTCAAAGAACTTATACGCCTCACTCTTATATTCATTGAGCGGATCTTTCTGGCCATAACTACGCAAGTTCACACTGCGACGTAGTTCTTCCATCTCGGTTAAGTGATCTTGCCAACGGCGATCCAAGGAACGAATCACAATATAACGAGCCAAGCCGATGAGAGCTTCTTTCTCCTCGAAGTTTTCACGCTCGTCGTATGCGTGATTAATTCGCTCAAGGATGAACGCATGCTGTGCGTCCGCATCGAGCGAGACAATATCCTCCGATTTAAGGGCGACTGGGAAATATGCATTGAGCCAAGCAATAAAGCGATCGACCGCCTCTTGATCTTTATCGATCGCGAGTTCTTCAAGGCGCACCTCTAGCTCTTCTTCGATCATTTCGAACAAGATTTCACGCGGATTTTCAGAATGGATTGCATCATTGCGGATGCCATAAACAACTTCGCGCTGCGTGTTGAGCACATCATCAAACTGGAGCAAACGCTTACGCATCGAGAAGTTTTGCTGCTCGACCTTTTTCTGCGCATTTTCAATCGACCAGTTCAAGGCGGGGTGCTCCAACTCTTCGCCTTCAGTCATTGACTTTTCAAGTATGCGCGAAATGGGGCCAGCATTCGCAAATAGACGCATCAAGTCGTCTTCCAAGGAGACAAAGAACTTCGACGCGCCGGGATCGCCTTGACGCGAGCAACGACCGCGCAACTGGCGGTCGATCCGGCGAGACTCGTGGCGTTCCGTGCCGATCACATATAAGCCTCCAAGCTCTGGCACACCTTCGCCGAGCTTAATATCGGTGCCACGACCGGCCATATTGGTGGCAATCGTCACGGCTCCCTTGCGACCAGCATTCGAGACAATTTCCGCTTCCTGCTCGTGATACTTTGCATTCAAAACACTGTGCGTGATGTTGCTACGCTTGAGCAATCGGCTCAAGACCTCAGAAGCTTCGACCGATGCGGTGCCAACGAGAACGGGCTGCCCCTTCTTATTGGATGCTTCGATCTCATTCACCACCGCGTTGAATTTCTCACGACGTGTCTTGTAAACCACGTCATTTAAATCGATACGGATGTTTGGCTTATTGGTCGGGATCACCATCACGGAGAGCCCATAAATTTCGTTAAACTCGGACGCTTCGGTTTCCGCGGTGCCAGTCATACCAGACAACTTTTCATACATACGGAAATAGTTCTGGATCGTGACGGTCGCGTAGGTCTTAGTTTCCTTTTCGATGGTGCAATTCTCCTTAGCTTCTACGGCTTGGTGGAGACCGTCCGACCAGCGACGCCCGGGCATGACACGACCTGTATTTTGGTCGACGATGTTCACCTTGCCCTCTTGCACGACGTATTCTTTGTCGCGCTCGTAGAGGCTGTAGGCCCGAAGCAACTGACTGATACAATGAATTCGCTCACTGATCTGCTGAAAGGCTCCTTCTGCAGCAAGCTTCGCCTGTTGCTTCTCCTCAGCGGACAATTCTTCCTGCTTATCAATTTCTATAAACTGAGTCGGCAAGTCCGGCATCATGAACGCATCAGGATCATCTGGGCTCATGAGATTGCGCCCATTTTCCGTGAGGTCTGCTTGCTGCTGCTTTTCATCGATCACATAGAACAGCTCTTCTTTGAGTGCGTAGCGCTGCTTCTTATTGAAATCGCTATTCATTTCGAGGTCGAACTTATCAATCGCTCGACGGATCGCCGGCACCTCATTTAAGCGGTGAAATTGCTTATTCTTCGGCATACCAAGCTTTACTTGATAGAGCTTGGCGATCGCCTCGTTCTTGTCATCCAAATCAGATTCTTCTGAGTCCAAGACCTTCTTAGCCTCCGCAGCGAGTTGATTGCAATAGGCTTGTTGCTTGGATACCAGCTGCTTGATTGTGGGCTTTACCTCATGGAAGGGCAAAGGGTTGTCGTCCTGCATCGGGCCAGAAATAATCAGCGGTGTGCGCGCCTCATCGACGAGGATCGAGTCGACTTCGTCAATAATACAGAAGAAGTGATCGCGCTGCACTTGATCTTCCTTGCTACTGGTCATGCCATTATCACGCAGATAATCGAAGCCGAACTCAGAAGCCGTACCGTATGTGATGTCGCAATTATACATCTCGCGACGAATCTGCGGCGGCATGCTGTTTTGAATACAACCCACAGTGAGCCCGAGGAATCGGAACAAATGCCCCATCCACTCCGAGTCACGACGTGCAAGATAGTCATTCACCGTCACCAGCTGGCAATTTCGACCAGAAAGCGCATTCAAATATAACGGACAGGTGGAAACCAACGTTTTACCCTCACCTGTCGCCATTTCAGCAATGTGCTTTTCGTGAATGGCAATGCCTCCAATAAACTGAACATCATAATGCACCATATTCCAGGGCAATTCGTGGTCGCACACGTTGTAGCTCTTACCGCTCATACGACGCGCCGCACTTTTCACCGTCGCAAAGGCTTCAGGGAGCAAATCGTCGAGTGACTCACCAGCCTGGTGGCGCTGTTTAAACTCAGCAGTCTTGGCGCGCAACTCATCGTCGCTAAGTGATTGGTATTCAACTTCGTATGCGTTAATACGCTCGATAATAGGCTCGCACTTCTTAAGGAATTTCTTGTAGTGACGACCGGAAAACTTTTTGAGAATTGAAGAGATCATGAGACCTAGGATGGATACTGTATTTTGAAAATAGAATGCGAACTCAGCTCAGAGAGGACACTAAGTTGACGAAAAAGCTCCGCACACTGGTGAAATACCCCACCACTGGCAAGAGTGGAAAGACAACAATCCACCCTAGAAAGCCATCAAGCAGTCACCGGTATTTAACAGTGCAATGATTGGACTTGATGCGAACTCTGTTCATATTCGCACTTTCGGCACAATTGTTTCTAATCCTTAACCATGACTGACGCGCAGCACTCACCGAAAACAAGGGCAAAATCTGGCTTTGCCTTGGTGATTGCGCTGTCACTGATGGCATTCGTGCTCCTACTCGTGCTCTCCATGACGCTCCTCGTTCAAGTCGAGGCTCAGACCAGCTCCAATGGCAAGGCACGACTACTCGCGAAAGAAAACGCCCGTCTCGCACTCATGATCGCGATCGGCGAACTCCAAAAACACGCTGGGCCCGACCAACGTGTCACCGCCCGCGCAGAAATCCTAGGCGACGGCAACTACGACTCTGCCGCAAAATTTTGGACAGGAATTTGGGATACCACCAAGTCGACAGCTGAGCCGATTTGGTTGGTTTCTGGAAAGGCACAAGATGCATCGACCGGTCCTGCCAACGGGATCACACTCCAAGCCGCATACGACGCAAATGGCGACGGTCTCTTCAACGCAAAGAATGAGTATCCTGCCGTTGAAGTTGAACCGGTCGACATCGACTCAAATTCAGCCGAAATAGCATGGTGGATCTCAGACGAAGGGGTTAAAGCGCCAATCAGTATAACAAAAGGTATCAAAGACGAGATAGATGCTCTACCGAATAACGCTTCTTATCTCGATTACAATGGAGAGAGCCATCGTATCATCCCTGCTACCCATGATCCTTTATTCGATTTCAAAGATTTAATCGATACCAGTCTCGCAAGTGATGAAACGATCGCTGAATTCTTAAAAATCCAATCAGAAAGCGATCTCGAAATCTTCGCAAAAAACCTTAGCCCATTGGAGCAAAGCTCCATTCTTGCAGAATTGAGTGATTCTGCGACCGCGCACAATCACTTCGTGCTCTCGAACCCAACTGAAGGTGGTCTAAAAAAAGACCTCAGCTACTTGAAGACCTTAGACACGAGCACCACGCAAGCTCAGCTAAACACATTTTATGGCGACAATGACGATTTACTGAATCCCTCCGCAATTCAGTTAGTCAAATTTAGAGGCAACCCTACTGCATACCCGTTCGACGAGATACTCGGCATGCAACTCGATCAAAATACGGTCAGTCTAACCGAAGCCTTCGATTCTCACTTTTCGCTCGCCCCTGTCATCACGGAGTTCCAATTCAGTGCGGGCATTGCAGCAGACGGAGCAGGTGCTAGCCTAGATACTCTCACAGACACCGAAGCCCATCTCGTCTATAAGCTCTACCTTGAACTTTGGAATCCATACACGATTCCCTTCCGTGTCGGTGACAGCAGTATGGTTGATGCACTAGGCTACTCAGACCTCAGAATTGAGATCCGCAATCTTCCTACATATACGATCACAAATGATGACCAACCTATCAACTCGATGAGGGGCACGCTGGATGACATCTCAATCAAATGGAGCGATTCCCCTGCCCCCAAAACACTTCGCCCAGGAATGGTTTATCTCCAAACACTTCCAACCGATTCATTTAACGGAGGCAAGGGCGCTATAGTCATACCACTAACAACGACGCCCGAAACGATCAGCGGGACCCGAAGGCAGAGTTACACAGGCTCATTCAATTGCAGTGGCCCTCTTGAAGTTACCATTTACGGCATCAACAATAGTGGCATAGAAAAAGAAATATTTACCGCTGAAATCACCTATTCAAATTTCGAGATCGCCTACGACGGAGACAACAGCGCCACACGATTCAAGCGTAATTTAAGTATACAATCAGGAAGAACTGGAATCACCGGCCCATCTCTGGAACAACCAGGCTATGCTTTTGCTTTTCGATTCAAAATGCTAGATGAACAGGAATACCCGGGAGTAGTCACCGACCTCTCGGACTGGCTAAGCAAATATGACATTCGAAGTCGTAATATTACAGTCGATCTAACCACTTGGGACATCAACGACGCATGGTCAACCTCCCCACCTATACCCTATGATTTCGATTCGAGTGCAACTGGCTATAGCCCCAGCGACTTCGACCCGTCGCAGAGCTTTAAGGCGGACGACTTCTTTTATTATGGGACCTCAACCGCGGGAGGTCGCCAAGATCGTATCGCTCGTTTTATCGACCTTCCCACTAGTGAACTAACGGATGTCGGCACTTTTCGATCCCTTAAATACAACGATTATAATGCAAACTCAATGGGCAACCCATGGGGCACGACCCTCAATCGATTCTATGATCGGTATTTCTTTTCCACACTATCAGACCCCTCAGAGGCGATATGGGACGGCACGCAGCCACTGGCCAACTCTCGCCTAAGGGCATTTGGCCAAACTCCCAGCCTAACTAGTCCATCTAGCGCAAAAGATTTAATCCTATCTAACGGTTTCAATCTCAATTCTACTTCACAACTCGCATGGGAAAAAGTGCTTTCCGGAAAGTCTTATTCAACTGACGATTTGACGATAAAACATGAACAAAATCTCAACGACTATCTTGCCGCGCCAACATGGCTAGACTGGGCAGGCCCCCTTCAAAATGTCCTCATCAATCACCCACATACTTCGATCTACAATCTGGTAGAGAGAGAGGCCAACTCAAGATATACGCTCATCACTCGAGAAAACACTTCGGATTACCTCAGCGCTTTTAGCATTGGCAATACAACTTGGAACCTCGATCGGCAGCATCCCGCATTCTGGCAACCTCTCCGAGAGCTCTCCGATGCAAATATCGCCGATTTAGCCGAAGCAATCGTCACGCAACTACAAACATTCTACGCAACGAATAATCGCCCACTGTATAGCATCGAAGAACTGCTTACCAACGCACTACTTAATGATTCGATCAATGCAGTTCCTGCCATCAACAATCGACTCGGAACAACCGATCTGATCCCCCCACTCACGCCAGCACATATTTCGCAAACAACACTTATGAATTCGCTTGGGTCATTAGCGTTTGTGCGCTCAGACACTTTTCGCATCAAAGCTTACGCTAGAACAAAGAATCCTACCACTGGAAAACCAGTTGCCGAAGCCCTCTGTGAAGCCACTGTTCAAAGAGTTCCAACACCTCATTCAACTACGTCCTTTGGTCGAAAGTTCCGAATTATACATGTCCGTTGGTTAGACCCAAATACTTAACGCACTCACCGATTATCCTCATGAAATTCTTCCAGTTTATTATCAGCTGCTTCATCTGGCTAGGCACAACATCGGCGAGCATTGCGGTCGATGAATTACATCGTTTTGAATTTCGCGCATTTAGCTTAATGCCCGGGAACTATTCTAACATTCATTTTTTAAACTCTGAAAACAACTGGGAAGAAATTACCTTTAAAGCAAAGAGTCGCTCCAAGTCATATCAGGCTCAGGTAAGCACCGACAGTCAGACGCTTTTTTTCTACGATACAGTAGTTACACCAGAAGTTACTTCTGAACGTCGACCCATTGCGAGTGTTCGTATTAATCCTGCATGGAAAAAAGTTTTACTCATCTTCTCTAAATCGGCCGACAACACTAATGAGACCTATGCCATCACTGCTATAGACGACAGCGAAAGTGCACTCCCCGTTGGGCACCTACGTGTTGTCAATTTAACTGAATGGCCTATTGTTGGGGCAATCGACAATAAGCGTATAAGTCTCGCAAATGGCTATACGAGTCGCAGTCAAAAAGTGGCGAAAAATGAAAGAACAGAAATTACCATTGCTGCAGAAAGCTCCATTCGAGCGCACTTACTCTATAAGAACACACTCCATGTTAGCGCTTTAAGCAGATCATTATTGCTACTTCGTCCGCCAAAACGAAACGGCTCGGTCAAAATAATGGGACAATTATTGCTCGATTACGGAACTGAAGAGTAAGGCAGACTGAAACTTCCCAGCCATTTCATGAACGAGTTTCTACTTCTCCAGAGCTAGATACTTCCCCCACAGGTGAGTGAAGGACCATGCAAAATCTCTGGGCCGCTCTTTGATCCAATTATTGAGAGCTTCCAATCCGATCCACTGCCCATCACTCACTTCAGTGGGGTCGAGCGTGAAAGGTCCTTCTGCATTACAGCGATACACCCACACAAACTCATAGCCCGTTTGCTTACAGGGCGTCTCTTTAAAAACACGCACCAAGCCTACAGGGTCGTAGAGCCCAATCTCTTCGCCTAACTCACGTGAGGCTGCCTGATCATAATCTTCACCACTGTCGACGTGTCCAGAGCAGGAACTCACCCACTTACCTGGTGCGGTGTCTTTGGTCATCGAGCGGCGCTGGAGATAGAGCTCGCCCTTTGCATTGAACACAAAGATATGCACCGCACGATGAAACAGTTTCTCACGGTGGACTACGGCGCGTTGCTCGATGCGAAGCACTGTATCTTCAGCATCGACTACATCGAATAGTTCTTTGGCGTTAGTGGCTGGCATCGTGTATATTGGTAGTAGGGTGATCCAAATGTGATGGAAACATAACGTACATTAGGCACTTATCATGCCCAAAATGCTCCGCATTGAATCTTTTACATTTCTGTTGCCATTCCATGACACAAGTCCGGAGGCGCCGTTCCCGTCAAAATAGTGTAGATTAACGAATTAATCCTTTGAAATCTTCAAAGTGCCCCGTGAATCCACCAGGAACACCTTTGTTAATCACTGCCACCGCATCATGAGAATGCAAAGACTCGAGGTGCGCACAGGCGACTTGGAAATCAACAATCTTGGGCTCTGCATCGAGTTGCTCATACAGTAAGCGTGCAGCGTCCTCGACAAATTTTGTGAAGGCACCATTCATTTCAGCGAAGGCTTGCTCGTCTTCACGCTTCACCATGACTTGCGTCTCTGTTTGCAATGCCTCGAGGCAGATAGCTTGAATCGCCTCTATCGGCAAGTGATCATTTTCAGCGACCTCCACACTGACGCGAGCAGTGCTGCGTTGGGAGTGCGGGATGCCATACACTTCGCGACTTTCACGCGCGTGCTCGGACAACTCAGAAGAACACGGGCATGCGGAGGAATAAATAAAGTCGAAATGAATATACTTTCGGAAGCGATTGAGATCATCCAATTTAGCTTCGTAAGCACATTTGTAATACTGCCATCCTTCCAAACCACTGCGAAGGCTCGGCTTCATGATGGGATATTCGAAATCGAGTTTCAACTGGGCGCGGTGCGCTTGGATCTCTTTTTTATAATGCAAGAGCACATCATGCAGAAGGTCTGGCGTGAAAATACGATCTTGGTATTCGTAGAAAACGCGCATAATACGGGACATGTTAATCCCCTTCTGATTGGCCTCCAAGGAAACTGTGCCGGTCACTGAAGTTTCCAAAGTGATCGTATCTGAAGTCGGGGTGATGTAACGCAGCGGTAAGCGAAAATTTGAGATCCCGACCTTCAAAATAGGCACATTTGCACCAAATATTTGTTGGGCATCTGCGTTCTGCATGTCGGGCAGGGCTGCACGATATTCGTCGGTGAGGACGAAATCCTTATCGTAGACTTTACTCGGTTTGACGTATGCAGGAACGAGTGCGTCTTGCGATGAGCTGCTTTGTTTATCTTTCATGTCGTTTCAGATCGGCTTATTTTGCCTATGGCCTTTCACTCACAAGATTCTGTCTGCGAATGAATTGAGCGCAAGCGGATGTGCCAAATTATTGAAGCGGTGCAAGAAAGCAGATTTTCACAGATACGCAAGGCTGTAAAAATGCTTTGCCCCAAAGGAATTCAGCGCCAACTGTGCTCCCAATGAGCACACACTTCCAGATACTAGGTTCCAGCAGCAGTGGAAATTGCGGCCTGCTGAGCACTGGAAATACGAAGGTCTTGGTCGATGTCGGATTTTCAGCCAAGCGTATCGGTGAGATGCTGCTCTCGATAGGTGAATCGCTCGACGCTATTGATGCCGTCTTTCTCACCCATGAACATACCGACCATGCCCAAGGTATACGCGGCCTCGCCAAGCGAGCGGATCTTCCGGTTTTTGCCAACCGTGATACCGCCGATGCCGTGCAAAGCAAGCTGACAAAACGCCCGAACTGGCAAATTTTTCAAACCGGCACCGTTTTTCATTTTCGAGACATCGAAGTGCGGTCTTTCTCGATTCCACACGATGCTTACGACCCTGTCGGCTACACATTTCATTGGGGCGAAGAAGGGGATTTATTTTGCCCGAGGCAAGGCTTGGCCTGGATTACCGATCTAGGATACGTGCCTGAACACGTGCGCGAACGGATGTGCTCAGTCGATACATTGGTCCTCGAGGCCAATTACGACGAACAACTACTCGAAAATGATAATAAACGCCCTTGGTCGACAAAGCAGCGCATCCGAGGCCGCCACGGCCACCTCTCCAACAATGCTGCATTTGAAGTGCTCAATAGCCTCAACGGTCAGTCCAAATTGAAGGAGGTCTTTATCGCTCACCTGAGTAAGGATTGTAACACCGTTGCGCACATTCAGGACATGTTCGCAGCGCTTTGTGCGGCAAATACATATGATATAAATATTGTAGATCCGATTATAGGCACTACGCGTGCTGTAGATCAGACAAACCTATAATTTTTATGGAAACCGCATACCGAAAAACAAAAATCATTTTTACAGTTGGCCCAGCGACGATGGACGAGGCGACGCTAGAGCGCCTCATTGAAAAAGGTGTCGATATCTGCCGCATCAACATGGCGCATGCCGACCATGCATGGACCCGCGAAATCATCCAGCGTGTGCGCAAGGTCTGCGACCGTGTAGGTCGCCAAATTGCGATCATGATGGATGTCAAAGGCCCTGAAATCCGCACAGGTGACGTGCCTGAGACCTTTGAACTTTCTGAAGGTGAAATATTCGATTTCACTTTTGGCGAAGGCCTAGGTGGCATCGGAGGGGATGGGGTTCGCCGAGTGGACGTCAACTACCCAGGCTTTGCGAACGACATGAAGGTCGGCGATACCGTGCTGGTCGACAGCGGACTGATTCGCTTAAAAGTTCTCGAAGTTCAAGAACAGCGTGTTCGTTGCGAGGTGATGATCTCTGGACCTCTAGGTAATCGACGCCACATCAACTTGCCCGGCGTACGCGTCAACCTGCCTGCACTCACAAAGAAAGATCAAGCAGATGTCGACGTCGGCATCGAAGAAAATATTGAATTCTTTGCCCTATCCTTTGTGCGCGAACCCGCTGACCTTGATATTTTCCACCAGTATCTTGAAGACAATGGTTCACAGGCAAAAATCATCGCTAAAATTGAGGATCAACAGGCAATCAAAAACCTTGAAGGGATCATTAAGGCCTCCGATGGCTTGATGGTCGCACGTGGCGATCTGGGCATCGAATGTCCTTTCGAAGATTTACCACTCATCCAAACGCGTGCCATCAATGCCTGCATACAAGGCACCAAGCCGGTAATCGTCGCCACGCATATGCTGGAGTCCATGATCGAGTCGCCAATCCCTACACGCGCTGAGGTCACCGACATTGCCAATGCGATCCGTGAGCAGGCGGACTGCGTAATGCTGTCTGGCGAAACTACAGTCGGGAAATATCCAGTCGAGTGCGTCGAAACAATCAATCGCATCGCCTTCCGAATGGAAAAACAAGAGGTCCTGCCAATACGTGATGATATCGTGTTGACTCTGCCAAAATCAAAAATGCTCAAATCCGCAGCTCAGTTGGCGGGCTCCTTAGACGCCGCGATCGTTGTATTTACCCGACGTGGCCTGTTTGCTCAAAAGCTTTCATCGATGCGGCCTCAACTGCCTATTTATGCATTTACCGATGACCTAGTTCTATTCAAACAACTTTTGATTATGCGTGGCATCGAACCATTTTTGATCGATTTCAATCACGACCATGAGACGACTATTCAAACTGCCTTTACTCATTTGAAAGAGTATAAATGGTGTAAAACGGGCGATCCTCTGGTCGTCGTCACTAAAATGTATGCCGGCGAGAACTTAATCGACAGCACACAGATTCGAGAATTAGAGTAAACTTCGGATTGAGATACGATATCGTTTCCACCCGATACAACGCCTACAACTCATGGATAAATTAAAATCCCTACTCTTACCGCTCGCACTCGTGTTCGCGGCACTTGCTGTTTTTGAAACTGGGGGCCGATACGGTGCCACCAACATGCGCGCTCACGCAATCGCAGGAGAGCTGGCATTTCCCTTGAGTGTCTACGCACAAGGGCAAGGAAAGATGGACACCCAATCACTCGAAATTATTGCAAGTGTGATTGATAACGGCATCGCCGCGGGCGCCATGCACCGTCAGGTCTGGTATTTAAACAAAGATGCAAAGGCCTCTCTCGATAAAGTGCTCGCCCATGCGTTTAGCATACGTGGCGATAAAGTCGCCAATCGTATTACTTCCGCAAGTGAACAAGAAGGCATCGATACAGCAACTAAAGAGCGCCTAGCCAAAGTGCTCGCCGCTGTAATGGAAGCCAAAGCTGAACTCGCTGTAATCACACCTGCCGACACCGAGAAAGTAGCCGCAGAAGAGGTTGAATAAAGCGGCCTGCTAGGAGCAGCGTGCGCCCCTATGCACGTGCCTGCAGAACACTCCAAACCACTCATCCTAAAAAATGAGTTGAACCGTTAATTAACGTGACGGAGGTCTGCCGTAGATGGCGAAGCAATGAACATTAATTATGAGTGCATCAGTTTTTGCCTATGATCGGCTTACACCTAAATTGTTTCCGATTTTTATTCTACAATCCAAAGCTAAATTGGCGCAGCCTCTGATTAACGTTAATTGACGCCTATTAACGGTTTACAAGAATACACTCAGGCTAACTGCCGATTTAAGGCTCATACAGACACAGAAGGCCCAGCGCTTCGACAACTATTCTCAGCGGTGAAAGCGCAGCTTACGGATGCCAAACCAGGTCATTCGTAGCAGCAGAGCCGCTCCCGAGAATCGAGAAATATTGGTATCACCATAGGCCCGATCCTTGTATCGAACAGGAACGTCGCGAATGGTTAAGTCCAACAGCGATGATCCAAAGATTAGATTAAAGTCACCATAGGGATCGAACTCACCGAACTCCTCAATGCGCTTGAGTAAACGTATGTAATCTTCGCGCAAGAGCATCTTCGTCCCACAGAGACTGTCTTTAATTGGACAATCGATCACAAAACTCAGCGCGAGCGCAAAGAATTTATTCCCACAGAAGTTCAACGGCTTCATCGCCTCAGACTCCATTGGGTAAACCAGTCGACTACCATTCGCAAACTCCGCTCGCCCGCTCGCAATAGCCTCGTAAAACTTAGGCAGGTCCTCTGGCGGTGCGGTTAAATCGCCATCCTGGATCACGAGCACATCGCCTGTCGCCTCAGCAAAACCAGCAAACACTGCGTCCCACTTACCCTTACCAGGCTGCTTCATATAGCGCACATCCAACGGTCCGTCATAGGCAGCGACTTCTTTCTCAATAACCTCCCAAGTGTCGTCAGTGCTATTACCTTCGACAATAATCAATTCAGTCTTCTTCCCAAGAACGGGTATGCGGTCTAAGGCAGACTTGATATGTCCCGATTCGTTGCGCGCCGGTAAAATCACCGAACAACTGTATTCACTTTCGATTTTTGGCTTCATCACTGGTCGAGCAATGATGAATAAGGAAACACCCATATGGCGGAAGATCGGCAAATGCGCACAGTAACGGTTAAAAAAACCATCCAACAACGGCACCTTAAACGGAAACAATTGCTCGCTACTCTTCTTAACGACTTCGAATCCAGAAAGCTCCAACAGATTCACCAAGTCATCGGTAGTCAGCCAATTACTCTGCGGCTGCTTCAACACGAGCCCCATTTTTTGCCCCAACCAAAACAGCGGCTTCCATAGATTGTTTAATGAAGTGATGTAGAGACGGGTCCGCGCATGGCATGAGCTATGCAGGTTTTCGAAGCACTGCTGGATATCTGTCAGATAGCCGCATAAATAGTCCATGACGATCGCATCATAGGGCTCGTCGATCGACTCTGTGTGTAAGTCTCCCATACGAAACTCTATATGATCGGCCTGATGCTTCGCCTTCGCCTGCTCGACCATTTTTGGACTCACATCGACACCAAGGCCTTTCGAAACCTCAAGCTTTGACAACAAGTCACCACGCCCACAACCCCATTCCAATACTCGCGAACCTGGTCGAATATGATGGCGTAACTTACGCACGATCTGCGCATGAAAACCACGCTGTTTCTTACGAGGCTTTGCGTCGTTTTCGGCTACCCAATCAAAATGCTCTTTGTAATCCATATCACTAAAAATCACACTCAGTAAGACGGCCTATACCACAGGCGGAAAGCAAAATCCCGCCCAACACGAGGTCTTGCTTAGTTCCTAATTATGGATTTGATGTCGCCCGTGCAAACCATTGAAACCTATCCCCCTGGCGCCATGATCATTAAAGAAGGTGATGAGACGAATTGCTTTTACATTCTTGAGAAAGGCGCAGTCTAAATCTATATCGACAATACACTATTGAACGTAGTCATGTATCCAGGCTCAATTTTTGGCGAAGTCGCCTTTGCTAGCGGTAAACATCGAACCGCGAGCATTCGAACGCGTGCAGAGACTACCGTTCGTAAATACGAATGCTCCGATATCGCCGAACTCATTTCTGAACACCCCGACATCGCAATAAAAATCATCGAAACACTTGCCAGCAGACTCACTCGGACAACTGAAAAGCTCTCTGAACTGGCGAAACACTTAAAATAAAATACCCGCTTACTCTGTAAGGAAACCAAAACCTCCACGATAGTAGACCATGAAAATATCCTTAATCTTCATCATGATTTTCTCCTTACTTTCCAATTTCCTATCTGCTGAGATCGAACTCGGCACAGCCGCGCCAAAAGTCAGCGCCCTAGACCAAAAAGGTGAAACGGTCGATTTAGGTGCTGCGCTCGGTGAAGGCACGGCTCTAGTCTTTTTCTACCCAAAGGCACTCACTGGCGGTTGCACCAAGCAAGTCTGCAGCATCCGCGATAACTGGGACGAATTGAAGGACCGTGGCGTCAAGGTATTCGGCGTATCGTCAGACACGACCGACTTGCAGAAAGAATTCAGCGACCGCTATGAACTCCCCTTTCAGTTGATCGCAGATTCCGAGCAAGCCGTCAGCAAAGCATTCGGCAAAAACAGATGGAGCCGTCAAGCATACCTATTTAAAGACGGGGTGTTAATTTGGCGCGACCTAAAGGCATCCACCAGCAAACAAGCTGAAGATGTGATAGAGGCCTTAGATGCACTGAAAGCGAAGTAGTTTGCTAGAAAAACAACGCCTCTGAAAGTGCTTGCTCTGGAGCCAAGGGCTTCACTCGAGTCGGGATTGTTTGAATCGATTTCCCAAGCGAAGCCTCTATCTCACCGAGTGAACCATCACGAAACTTACGCCACTTAAAGTAGCGGTCATCATCGTATTCCCACTCAAGCGATAGTGAACAGTCTGATTCTGTATCGTCACAGTTTTTCAAGGCAAACTCGGCCTTCTTCGCAGCACAGTCATCGCACTTCGTGCACTCGCTGAGGCATTCCTGAATCCATTCGAGTAAACGCTGTCCTTCACCAGACATCGTCGAACAATGCGAAACTGTCACACGCTTCAAGCCAAGACAGAGGTTCTCGATACGGTAACCACTGAGAAACTGCCCCACGGCTTGCCGAACAGGTAGTAGACGCGCTTTAGCAAGATCAGTCACACTCGCAGAGCTCGGCCAATTTAGCTTGGAGAGATCGTCCGCCTCAATACTGCTATCGTAGACACAACGACGAACGCCGATCAATAGATTATCAAAGTAACTTTCGATACGCTTCGCAGGCACACCACTAAACCAATGATACGTCGGTAAATCAGGCTCTAACCATACCGAGACTTGATTCGAAAGGTAGCCAAAATCTTCTGATTTATAACCGAGCAGCAATGCTTCGCAGCAGCACATCTCGCGGTGCGACTCTCCAATATAGCACTGGCTAAAGAGTTTGGCACTCATCGAGCCATCTCCTTCATTACGCGAAGGGCACAGGACAATTATACGGCTCGGATAACGCTGCGCAAAATGAAGCACCGTCTCAAAACGTTCGAGCGCTTCTTCTGCCGTCACATCCAAACCAAAATGAAGCACTACATTCATCTGTGAAGCTCGAAACTCCGACGAAGAACTCATTGGGCCACCATCCCACATTGTCGCGAGACGCGTAGTCACTTCCCCCACTGGGAGTTCGATCCCTGGGAGTGCATCTATTAATTCAGCCATAGAAAAGATTCTTAAAAGTTAGTTTACTCGGTTCAACGCCAACACTCAACCCGAGCGGCGCCATTGATGGTTCTTTTCCCATAGTAAACGCTCACTCGCAAGTGGGCCCCATGAGCCAGAAGCATATTCTTCCATCCCATTCTGACCACACTCTTCCCAATGCTTGAGAATCGGCGTCACTAACTTCCATGAAGCCTCGGTCTCATCGCCACGAATGAATAGTGTGCTATCGCCGATCATTGCATCGAGAATCAAACGCTCATACGCTTCAGGGGTATTCGAGCCAAATGTAGTCGAATATCGAAAGTGCATTTTCACGGGTTGCGTGCGCGTTTCCAGTCCAGGGATTTTCGAATTCATGACAAGTGTCACGCCTTCATCTGGCTGGATGCTGATCACCATAGTATTCGGTGCCACGTTGAACTTCTTTCCCTCTGAAAACAGAATGCCCGGGGGACGCTTAAACTGAATCGCGATCTCACTCGCACGGCGCGCCATGCGCTTACCCGAACGGATGTAGAACGGCACACCTTGCCAGCGCCAATTGTTGATCGAAAGCTTCAAGGCAGCATACGTCTCCGTCGACGACTCGTCTGGAATGCCCTCTTCTTCCTTATAGCCCTTTACAGGCTGACCATCGACCAAACCATCTGTGTAGCGCGCGCGAACCACATCGCCGCCGTCGGCTTTCAATTCTAGGGGTTGAATCGCTTTCAACACTTTCACTTTCTCATCGCGGATCGATTCGGGGTCGAGCGAGACTGGTGGCTCCATCGCAGTCAACGCCACGAGCTGCATCGTGTGGTTCTGAATCATATCGCGGAGCGCGCCACTCGTATCGTAGTAACCGCCACGTGTGCCCACACCGAGACTTTCTGCCACCGTAATTTGCACATTGTCAACGTATTCACGGTTCCACATCGGCTCGAAGATCGAATTTGCAAAACGCTGCACCAATAAGTCCTGCACCGTTTCCTTACCCAAATAATGGTCGATACGATACACTTGAGGCTCTTCAAAGACACTGTTAATTGTCGCATTCAACTCACGAGCCGAATCCAAATCGCGACCAAATGGTTTTTCGATGATCACCTTCGACGCCAGTTTCGTGTGCACGTGCGCCTTTGCCATGCCGCTCTTGCCTAGATTCTTGATTATTGGCTGAAAGACACCTGGGGGCGTAGAAATATAGAACAAGCGCTGCACATCACGACCGAGGTCTTTTTCGATCTGATCAATACGCTCCGCGAGTGATTTAAAGGCCGCTAAATCATCGTATCCGCCGTCGTGATAGACCATATTCTGACGGACACGCTCCCAAATTTCTTTATTCAACGGACGACGTGAGTGCTCATCGATCGCACCATCCATGATCTCACGAAATGAATCGTCTTCAATAGGCTTACGACCAAAACCGACGAGATGAAACTCGCCTGGCAGTAAATTATCCACACCAAGGTTAAAAATTGCCGGCACTAACTTACGCGCGGTCAAGTCACCTGAGGCACCAAAAATCACCATCACGGTTGGCGGCGCGCCACGGTGCTTACTCAGGCCTTTCAGGAAAGGATGTCTTTGTTCTTCGTTTTGGTCTGTCATATGTAAAAGTTGTTTTAAGCAGAATAGTGCTTACTAAAAAGTGGAATGTTCGCGTAATGTCGGACTTCGCCTGTGCCACTGTTGGAAATCGCAACGTCGATGATGTCAAAGCGGAAGTGTTTTGGTGTCTTTTGCAATTGCTTTAAATAGTTCTTATACGCGCGCTGCAAAACCTCTTTTTTGTGCTTACCGATCGAATGGTAGCCAGAAACGAGGGCATCTTCGGCTCGTGCCCGCACCTCAACGAACACCAAAACCTCGCCGTCTCGACAAATTAAATCGACTTCATCCCGCTTATAGCGCCAGTTCCGCACGATTATCGTATAGCCTAATTCTCGTTTACAATAATCCGCCGCCAGATTTTCGCCAAATACTCCGCGTTCGGCTCGCGTGCTCTCTTCAGGCAATTTTTTCGGAAAACCGAAAATTCGTTCACGTAGGCGATGAATAATATTCACAGGTAGATAGATACTCAATTACTGTTCGTTTCAGCTCAAAATACACCTTCTACCCAATCAAACAACCATCAACACACAACAAACAGCTCCCACACTGATCGTCGGCGCAGGGCTCGCAGGCTGTTTATTCGCATGGCGCCTAGAACAAGCAGGCCTGCCCTTCCGTATCGTGGGCAGCAGCACAATGCCCAACGCATGGTCCGTCGCCGCAGGCATCATCAATCCAGTCACAGGGCGCTGGATGACTAAGAGTTGGAACATTGACACGCTTCTACCTGAAGCCACACGCACCTATAGCGAGATTGAAAATACTTTCAAAGTGCAAGTATATTATCGCCTGCCAGTCAGACGCTATTGTCAAAATGACGAAGACATCAAACGCTGCGGACGTCGACAGCGCAACCCACGCTACGCAAATGTGCTCGGCGGCTACGCCGATGCAGGCGCAGGGCCCGATGCCATCCTCGACACACACGGCAGCTTCGAAATCTTACTCGCAGGCTATGTCGACCTACCGCTCCTCATACAAACGCTACACAAGCACTTCCAGCAAACAGGCACATGGATCGATCAACGTTTCGACCACGCCCAACTTAAAGCAGACGGAAACCATTGGCACTATGGTGCAATGAGCGCATCGCGCGTGATCTTCTGCGAGGGAACCGCAATCAAAGAGAACCCATGGTTTAACAAGCTACCGCTCACACCCGCAAAAGGCGAAACACTGATCCTTCGATCTGAGACACTACACCTCCCACCGAGCATTTACCATAGCACCAAGTGGTTGCTACCCTATCAGCCTCAGCGTTTTAGAATCGGCGCCACCTACGACGAAGCCGACCTTGATCCCGCTCCCACCGAAGCGGGCAAAGCAGAACTGCTACAAGCCGCGACTCAAATCCTGAGCGAAGACCATCACTTAAAAGTTGAAGCGCACATGGCAGGGCTGCGCCCAAGCACTTCAGACGCGCGCCCGCTTCTTGGCGAACACCCAATAAGCAAAGGGCTCTTCGTCCTCAATGGTCTAGGCTCCAAAGGCGCCTCCGTCGGCCCCGAAATGAGCCGGCAACTCTTCGAACATATTTTCAACAACGAAGCACTTGACCCCGAAGTCGACATCCAGCGATTCGAGTCCCTAGCCTAAGTCATCATGCAACTCACGCAACTCGCACACCAGTATTTGGAGCAGCACCTTAGCGAAGGAGCCCTCGCCATCGATGCGACGGCGGGCAACGGTCACGACACCCTAAAGCTGGCAAAGCTGGTCGGAGCGTCTGGACAAGTCATCGCAATGGACATTCAGCCCGAAGCGATTGACTCAACCCAACAACGACTCGATGCCGCAGCAATTCACAACTACCAACTCACCACAGGCGACCATGCTGAGATCCTACACAACCTCTACACACAGCATTCAGCCAAAGCATCCGCGATCACCTTTAACCTAGGCTATCTCCCGGGCAGCGATAAACACATTCAGACCACTCCCCACTCGACACTCAAGGCACTCAACGCCGCACGACACTTGCTCACCCCCAGCGGTGCCCTCCTCGTCACTGCCTATCGAGGTCACACAGGCGGCCTAGACGAAGCCCAAAGAGTCGAGCAATGGATGCGCCAGCAACAAAGTAAAGGCGACCAAATCGACGCGCACGAACCCCAAGCGACCACACGCATACCACCAATCCTCTGGGTGCTACGCCCGCTTGTGGATTAGATCATATGAAATGCGCTCAACCAAATAAAGCGACAAGAGTGTCGCTTCTACCTAGGATACAGTGCGCCGAAATCAACCTTTTGCAGCTCTAGGAAATCCCCCGAGTATTGCCGTGATGACGTAAAATGGATACGCACATCATAGGCGCGTTTAGGGGACTTAAATGGAATGACTAGGCGTTGAGCCCCTGTTGACGCGCCCCAAGGTAATTGTAAAGCAAGGTCGGTGCGCAGATGCTTTCCATTGCGATCTGTCCATGTGAGTTTAATTTGCGTTCGATTGTCTGGGCTAACCTTCCAGGCAAGCTTTGTATCCAATAAATAACTACGTTCTGATGACACAGGCTCGTCTCTAAAGATGGAAAAAATATCGGCACCAGAAACACGAATACCAGAGACCATCCCCTCCGCGGGAAGCACTTCCAAGTTTTGACTTGGTCGAAAATCTAAATGCCAATCCGTGACACGCGGAAGCTCGGGGCCGAGGAAATTTACCGCATACTTACCGTTGTGCTGGAGTTGAATATTCGTGAACGTGCTGCGAAAGGTCTCGGCGTCATCAACCCATGCCCGCAAACCGTAGTCATCACTTTGCTCATCTAAACGCCCCATCTGCGCCAAGGTCCCCATAGCCAATGAACTGGGGTCAGACTGGAGCTGACGGCTAAAGGTATTCAAGCGCTGATGTATCGGCTTCGCCACGATGCTTTTAGCAGTTACTAGATAGCTCTCCCTTGCGGTTTGATAGGTATCCAAGCACCGCACTAAGTCAGGGCCGTGTGATAGGCTTTGTTCGATCAGATCCTCGCGAGCCTGATGAAATGTTGCGTAGGCCTCTGTGAATGAAAATGCCTCGGAGATAACCTGCACACGCGCAAGGCGACGCGCATCTTCCCTAACCGCATTGCGGGCCGATTCAATGAAGCCTCGCATGTCGGCAAGCACTGACTGAGGGAAGAGCCCCACTCCTGCTTCATCTTTATAGAATTTAATCCAATCGGCCTTGCCTTCATTCGTATTACGATGCGATTCAGCAGTCTCGTAAAAGGCGCGGATTGGCTCTGCGGCAGCTCCAAAGAAATGCGTATAATACTCATGAATCAGTGCTTCAGCGTTCTGACTAGAGTCCCAGAGTAACTCAGATGCCAACCATGCTTTTCCGCCATCTAAGCCCCATGCGGATGGCAGCTGTGAAAAGAAGACATCGACACCTTGCTTTTCAAGATGACGAATACTTTCAATCATCCATTGGTTGAATTGCCGTGGATATGGATAGGGTGCCCCAAAATAATAATCCCATGTGGCGATACGTTCGGCTCCCGAGTTTGACCAGTGCTTAATCAGTGCTTTATCCTCAGCTCGATACGCGGAGTCGTGCCATTGCGCGCGATCCGATGTGAGCACGGGCATCACTCTCGGATGAATGGATATGGAAGGCGACGCCTCGGTCCAGTAATAGGCAAGCGCCGTGAGATAGCGGTCTTCTCCATTTGCATTTTGCCACATCCCAGCCTCATCAAAGACCTTAGCCGCCACGGCATTCATAAAGTTAAATACGTAGTCCGTATAGTCGGGCCGCGTGCGAAAATACTTAAGCGGGTTGACCTGTTGCTGCGTTAATTCGGACTCATCGAAGAGGACGTTATCGTTTATGGAGAGCGAGAAGCTAAGGCTATTGGGATTCTTCTTAAAATGACGTATGGCTGCGTCTGCCGCGATCGCCACGGTATCGGGATGTGCGAAGTTTGGCTGTGGATCGGTGCCATTATGCCCCTTCGGCTCACGCTTACGCCCTTTGACTAAGGAGAAGACTTCGGGTGTTGATTCGTAGATTTCGCGTGTAAAAATTCTACCTAAGGCATGATTGAACTGGAACGGGCGGGACAAGCGATTGCGACGCCCAAAATCACTATCGACTGGATACATCGCACGTTGCTTAAAATCAGGTTTTTCAAACTGCCAAGCCTCTGGGAATTTCTCTGGCGCGGGGTGGACATATTCGAGACCGAGATCACTCGACCAATACCAACGCGCACCGAGCACATCGGCACAGATCGCATAGATCCCGTTAGCGAGGCCTTCATTCGAGGCGGCTCGTATAATCACACGTGTGCGTTCACGGGTGATCCGAAAGGCTCCAGTGGAGTCTTTTGACTCAGTCAGAAGTAATATGATAGATTGCTTCGGGCGGCTACCCGTCGAAAGGCTTAGCGGCTCAGCTTCAGCTTGGCGCTTAAAGACTGCCTGAAGGTCCTCAACCGCTGCGAGTAGTTTTGCATCGGCCACTTCTGGCACAGCGATGTGCTTGATATCCGACAGCGACAGACGAGCGGATCCAGGCAACTGCATAGGCTTCCATGGAACACTACGTGCTGACGCAGCTAAGCCATGGCAGATTAACAAACAGATTAGGGGCAGTGTTGGCAGTAAACGCATCGAAAGTATCCAGATGGCACATATTTACGCGGTTAAAGTTGGATTATGCAAATGCCTTTCGTGAACGAGAGCACATCCGTAGCAGAACGCAACGAATACTCCGCTACACATGCGGCGAGATTAACAATACCGTTTTTTATATGTTTGATCGACTCAATCACAGGGTAGCGCGGCACCGTCCTCGGTGCGCATCGACGCTTGCGAGGCACCACAAACTTTCGTCCGGCGTGAGACAGGCCGAACGGCGCTACTTTAAGAGAACTTTTTGGTGGGGTCGCCTCGCCGAGGCGACTCCACCTCTTATAATGGCTGAAATCATCCGTAAGCTAGTGCCATTCGAGAGCACGCCGCCTACGCTACAGGATCAGGCAATACTAGAATCGATATATGGCAAACTGGAAGCTATGCTCCATAGTATTGGTTCGTCTCCAAGTGAAGCGACTATACAAAAAAAGAGGCGCCCGCTTTTGCGGACGCCTCTGAGAGAGTCGGAACTCAGCAGGTTTTAGTAAACCTGTGTCGCTTCTTCTTCAGGAACTGGAGTCTTGAGAAGATCGGATGTCATCTGAGCCTTGAAGCGAGAGTCGCCTTCAGAGACGGCTTGCGCAACAACGCGGAACTCGATGATTTCCTTAGCGTTCAATACTGGGTAAGCAGCGAAGTTTACGTTGTTTCCAGAGATGGTGCCTTGTGTGTCACCAGCTGCAGAAATCACCTTGAGGCTAGCTGGAAGCTGAACCTTAAGTCCAACATTTGTATCAGCAGCTGTGCCTTGGTTAGTGATTTGGATCACGTATGTAGTTTGCTCACCAACAAGAAGAGGATCTTCTGTGTCGATCACTACGATAAGAAGCGCTGGGTAGCCCTTCCACTCAGTGCAAGCGTCATCAGCACCGCTCAAGCCGTATGCGGCAGAGTTAGCGCTAACTTGGTTGCAGTATGTGCCTTCTTGGAGACCGAGAACAGTGAGGTCGAAGCTCTTGGACTCACCAGCAGCGAGGCTAGTTGTCCATGTAGCAGTGTTACCATTGATCTGTGCACCAGGAGCAGTGAGAAGCTTGTTTTGTGCAGGAACGTTGTCGGTTACAACGACGTCTGTAAGTGGCACATCACCAGTGTTGGTTGCTGTGATCTTGTAAGAAGCCTTCTTACCAACGAATTGCATTGGTGTGCCTTCCTTAACAACATCAAGTCCAGCTGCAACAACCTTCACGCAAGCGTCGTCAGAAACGGAACCGGCATTTGAGGAGTCAGCTTTAGCAACGTTGCAGTGTTCACCAGTTGTCGCAGCAGTCGTGTTGATAGTTACGTCACGGCTTTCACCTGGAGCCAATGTGCCAATGTTTGTTGTGAGTGAGCTATTACCGCTATCGTGTGCAACGCCAGCAGGAAGTGTATCCGTAAGCACAACATCGTAAGCGCAGAAGTTACCAACATTAGTCACTGTGATGTTCCAAGGAACACCAGCGCCAAGAAGAACTTGTGGGTTTGGAGTTGTCTTAGTGATCGCAAGCTCAGGAACACCAACAGATGTTGTTGTGCAAGCTTCTGGGTAGGCAACGACAGTTGCGCAGTTGCTGAAGTCAGCAGCTTTTGTTGCTTTCACAACAAGCTCGAGTGGAGTTGTTGAACCCTTCTCTACGTTGTAGAGTGTCCATGTGACTGTGCTACCCTTAACTTCTGCTTCTGGGTTGCTGGATACATAAGTAGTGCCAGATGGGATTTGCTCCTCAACGACGATCTTCTTAGCTTTTTCCTTAGCTGTAACTGTGTAGTTGTAGCTGAAAGGGGTATTCAATGCGACCATAGCTGGTGCAGACTTATCAAGGCGAACAAGAGACTTGTTCACGTAGTCAGTAACGACACCTGCGTCACAATCAACAACAGGAGCTGGTGCTGGAGCTGGCTTTGGGTTATCGCGGAAATCGTGGATGTGACGATTGCCAGACGGAGTCTTCAGATTGAAGACAGTTGTATCAGGCGTATCCGACACAGTAAAATTCTTGCCTGCATCCGCAGTTCTAGCAGCGTTAAGCTGAGAAGCGGAAAGAGCGACGAATGCTACTAATGCTACTAATGCAGAAGCCCCAAGGAACTTTTTCATTATATTCATATTTTTTCGTTATGTGGTTAGTTTGCTTTTAAGTGAACAGAGACCGTGCACTTATCATCAAAAGTAAAGATGAGCTTAAACCCCAACATACAATGCTACTAAATCGAGTAAATATATTGTTTTAAAGTAGATAAACAGGGCCTCTACGCGACATTTCTTCAGTCTCTGCAGCATAAGTGCCTATTTTTGGACTAGGCGATTCACCTTAATCACAAAAAGGCGCAACCTCAATGGGGTTGCGCCTTTCGTAAACTCATCGTGATAAATGACTATAGAACTGGCTGGAAAAAGTTCTTCACTTGAGCAAGTGCGTAATCGCGATTCAATTGTGCAATCATATCGAGAGGGATGCCCTTCGGGCACGCCGCTTCACACTCACCAATGTTGGTGCAGCCTCCAAAGCCTTCGCCATCCATTGTGGTGACCATCGCCAACGAGCGCCGATTCTTCTCGGCCTTGCCCTGCGGCAAGCTGTTCATGTGTGCAACTTTTGCCGCCGTAAACAGCATCGCGGACGCATTTGGACACGCAGCGACGCAAGCCCCACAACCGATACATGCAGCAGCATCCATCGCATAGTCGGCAGTTTGCTTATCAATCGGCATTGCATTCGCATCGACTGCGCTACCAGCTCTACCGGTAATAAATCCGCCTGCTTGGATGATTTTATCCATCGCAGTGCGATCGACGACCAAGTCCTTAATGACTGGGAATGGTTTTGCTCGCCAGGGCTCAATGGTAATTATCTGACCATCATGGAAATGGCGCATGTGCAACTGACATGCAGTAATGCCGCCTTCTGGACCGTGCGGCACGCCGTTAATCGTCATCGAGCACATCCCGCATATACCTTCGCGACAGTCGTGGTCAAATGCAACGGGTTCGTGACCGCCCTCAACTAACTGCTCGGATAGGATGTCGAGCATTTCTAGGAAGGAGGAGTCTTCGGAAATATTTTCGAGCTTATATTCGACAAATTTACCGACATCCAAGCGGTTCTTTTGGCGCCAAACGCGAAGAGTGAGATTCATTGTTTTTTCCATCGTTCGTATTAGTTGGCTTATTTGTAGCTACGAGTGACTAGTTTAACATTTTCGTAAATCAGCGGCTCTTTATGCAAGGCTGGGACAGTCTCGTCGCCCTTATATTCCCAGACACCGGCAAAAGTGAAATTTTCGTCATCGCGTTTTGCTTCACCATCATCGGTCTGGTGTTCGACCCGGAAATGCCCGCCGCAAGATTCTTCACGCATGAGCGCATCGCGACACATCAGCTCGCCAAACTCCAAGAAGTCAGCAACGCGGCCAGCACGTTCAAGCTCAGGGTTTAAACTGTCCGCATCACCCACCACTCGGACATTCTCCCAAAACTCTTTCTTGAGCGCTTGGATTTCTTGAATCGCTTCTTCTAGGCCAGCTTTGCTTCGAGCCATGCCACATTTTTCCCAAACAATATTGCCGAGGCGTTTATGGAAAGAACGAGGCGATTCAGTGCCGTTGATAGACATTAACTTATCGATACGACCTTTAACATCGGCTTCGACTTCAGCGAATGCTGGGTGATCAGTCGTCACTTGACCTGCAGCAGCAACACCTTGCTCACCGAGGTAGTTACCCACCGTGTAAGGGAGCACAAAGTAGCCATCGGCAAGGCCTTGCATTAGTGCGGAAGCACCGAGACGATTCGCGCCGTGGTCCGAGAAATTGGCCTCCCCGCCGACAAACATGCCTGGGATCGTGGACTCTAAGTTATAATCCACCCATAGGCCACCCATGGTGTAGTGAACTGCGGGGAAAATCATCATAGGCGTCTCGTATGGGTTATCGCCCGTGATACATTCATACATTTCGAAGAGGTTACCATAGCGCTCTTCAATGGCATGCTTCCCGTCGCGTGCAATCGCATCACGGAAATCGAGGAATACGCCGAGCCCTGTGGTCGCAATCCCGCGACCATCATCACAAACTTCCTTCGCGGCACGAGAGGAAATATCGCGAGGGGCTAAGTTACCAAAACTTGGGTATTTACGCTCTAAAAAGTAATCGCGAGCGTCTTCAGGAACGTCGTTTGCGTTCAGCTTCCCTTCGCGAATCTGCTTTGCAGTTTCCTTATCTTTCGGCGCCCAAACGCGTCCATCATTACGAAGCGACTCAGACATAAGCGTCAACTTAGACTGCTGATCACCGTGCACAGGAATACACGTTGGGTGAATCTGTGTATAGCATGGATTTGCAAAACCTGCTCCACGCTTATGCGCACGATAGGCCGCCGTCACGTTACACCCTTGAGCGTTAGTCGAGAGGAAGAAGACGTTGCCATAACCGCCGGTCGCGAGCACGACGCAATCGCCAGCATGCTTGGAGATCTCGCCAGAAATCATATTCCGAACGATGATACCTTTGGCGTGCCCGTCGACTTTAACGACGTCGAGCATTTCATGGCGATTATACATCTTCACTTTACCAAGACCGATTTGCTTGCTGAGCGCAGCGTAAGCACCAAGGAGAAGCTGCTGCCCCGTCTGACCACGTGCATAAAATGTGCGGGAGACCTGAGCACCCCCAAATGAGCGGTTCGCAAGGTAGCCACCATACTCACGGGCAAAAGGCACGCCTTGCGCCACACACTGATCGATAATGTCCGAGCTCACTTCGGCGAGGCGATACACATTCGCCTCACGAGCACGGTAATCACCACCTTTGACGGTGTCGTAGAAAAGTCGCTTCACGCTATCACCATCATTCTGATAGTTCTTCGCGGCATTGATACCACCTTGCGCTGCAATACTGTGCGCACGACGTGGACTATCTTGATAGCAAAAGCAGGAGACGTTGTAGCCTTGTTCGGCTAGACTTGCAGCGGCAGCACCACCTGCAAGGCCAGAACCGACAACAATCACGTGATACTTCCGACGATTCGCTGGGTTCACCAGCTTCATGTTGAATTTGTGCGATGACCACTTGCTTTCGAGTGGTCCCTCGGGAATTTTTGAATCCAGATTCATTTTCGTGCAGTCCTATTTGTGAAGTGTTTCAGTGATGGCAGCAACTGGCTCTGCGGCGCCGCCAGTCGGATCGACCTCCAGAATGTTCGTCAAGCAAGCGACCGGTATGACCGCAAATCCAAGAAAGACCACCCACCCATAAACGAGTGCCGCCTGGTCGAGACGCTTGCGCCAGAGGGTATTTCTCAATCCAACGGACTGGAACATACTGCTAAAACCATGCGATAGGTGCAGGCAGAGCAAGCCAGTCGCGATGATGTAGAATACGGACACCCACCATACGTCGAAGCCTTGAACCATCATATCGTTGACGTTGAAAGTCATAATAGGCTCACCCTCTTTCATCACCACTTCACCGTGCTTGACGAGAGGCACCATTGTCTCGGAAAGAACTCCTTCTTCTCCATACTCCATGCTGGGCACGACTCGCGCGGTGTAGTGCGCAATGTGGAAGAGAATAAAGAAAAGCAGAATAACACCACTCATACGCATCGTCCGTGCACCATACGATGCCTGAATCGGCTTATCATGTTCGTATCCTTGCGGCCGCGCTTTACGGTTATCCAAGGTAAGCGAGATCGCAGTCCAAATGTGGACTGCTACCGTGCCCAGCAGGAACAAGCGTATTGCCCACAAGCCAGATGACGGCAAGACGTGGTGCAATTTATGCGCATACGCGTTAATCACCTCTGCCCCGAGGAAGATTTGAAGGTTACCCAACATATGTCCGAGCACAAACAGCACGAGGACTAAGCCGGATAAGGCCATTAGAATTTTTCGCCCGATGGTGGACTTAAAGAAGCTACACAGTGAACACATAATGTTTATTTTCTAATTACAGAGCTAGGCTAAGCATACAGATTTTCAAACAACTTGAAATCAACAGTCCATCTATAAGCCAAGGAAATAGATGCTATTAATTGAAGCAATCCAGTCGCTAGAATCGTAAAATGCATACGAGAGAGATAAGGAAGGTTCATAGATTGTCGATCTTTAAATTAACAAATCTAATTTAAAGATATGAAGAAATCAGTAAGCCTTATGTATTTGCCCTACCTCAAGCGCACTTTCCTTGGAAAAATGTTTGCCAATGACGAACGGCTAAGGATTCATTGCGCAGTGGAAGTGGCTACTTCATAGCCAGCTTCCATTTTTATTTATGACGCAGCCAAAGTCCAGCAACATGAAATACATTTTCGTCACCGGAGGCGTGGTCTCTTCTCTCGGGAAAGGCCTGACCTCGGCAGCCCTCGGCGCGATCCTTGAACAGCGCGGCCT
Source organism: uncultured Opitutia bacterium (assembly GCA_937136395.1). GTDB lineage: Bacteria > Verrucomicrobiota > Verrucomicrobiia > Opitutales > Coraliomargaritaceae > JBPOFY01. The sequence continues at coordinate 83,276 of CAKZOI010000039.1, forward strand.
GAAAGTGCGTCTGCAAAAATTCGACCCCTACCTGAATGTAGACCCTGGCACAATGAGCCCCTTCCAGCACGGCGAAGTTTACGTGCTCAATGACGGCGCTGAAACCGATCTCGACCTCGGGCACTACGAGCGCTTCACCTCGGGCGAACTCAGCCGCCTAAACAATCTGACCTCAGGTAAAGTCTATGAAACCGTGCTCAAAAAAGAGCGCCGTGGCGATTACTTAGGCGCCACCGTCCAAGTGATTCCCCACGTCACCAACGTCATCAAACAGCGCATTTACGACGGCGCAGGAGACGATGTCGACGTGCTCATTACAGAGCTTGGTGGCACCACAGGTGACATCGAAGGCCTCCCCTTCCTAGAAGCAATGCGCCAATTCGCCCTCGAAGTAGGTCGCGACGATGTGCTCTTCCTTCATTGCACACTCCTCCCTTATTTAAAAGCCGCTGGCGAACTGAAGACTAAACCAAGCCAGCAATCGGTCGCGAAACTCCGCGAAATTGGTATACAACCAGACATCCTCGTCTGCCGCACAGAGCATCCGATGACCGATGACATGCGCCACAAGCTTTCGCTCTTTTGTAACGTGCCAGCAAAAGCCGTGATTGAAGAGATGGATGTCGAAACCTCGATTTACGAACTACCAATCGCCCTCAAAAATGAGAAAATTGACGATTTGGTCGTCGATCTTCTTAAGCTCGATGCTCCCGACAGTGATATGCAGGTGTGGCACGATGTCGTTCGTCGTCTGAAAGCACCGAACCATTCAGCAGTTATCGGCGTCGTTGGCAAATACATCGAGCTACAAGACGCTTACAAATCGGTTTACGAGTCGATCATTCATGCGGGTATCGCAAACGACGCAAAAGTTCGCATCGTCCGGATCGATGCTGAAGAAATCGAGAAAGACCCCGCAAAGCATCTTGCCAAACTCGATGGCATCTTGATCCCCGGCGGCTTCGGCGACCGCGGCACAGAAGGCAAGATCATGGCGGCGCAATTCGCACGCGAAAATGACATCCCTTACTTTGGACTCTGCTTAGGTATGCAGATCGCAGTCATCGAGTTTGCACGCAATGTTGCTGGTCTAGAAGATGCCAACAGTGCTGAATTCAACCCAGAGACCCCGCATCCGGTGATCGACATCATGGAGGATCAAAAAGACCTTAAGACTAAGGGCGGCAACATGCGTCTAGGCGCCTGCCCATGCAAGCTCTCGGAAGACAGCTTCAGCTACCATGCATACGGGACTGAAATGGTCGAAGAACGCCATCGCCATCGCTTTGAATTTAACAATGCCTATCGCGATCAACTTCAAGAAGCTGGTCTACGCATTGCAGGAACCAACCCTGAACGTGACCTTGTCGAGATTATCGAGAATCCGGAACACCCATGGTTCGTCGCCGTTCAATTCCACCCAGAATTCAAGTCGAAGCCCAATGCAGCGCATCCTCTGTTTGCCAACTTCATTGCCGCCGCGCTAAAATATAAAAAGTAGGGCATGTATCGAGCATTCCCAATATGCGCGTTGATCGTGCTATTCGCGTCTGCTTGTAGCACAACGCGCAACCCACGCCTCTATCTTAGCCATTTCAATTTACAAGAGCCTAGCGTTGGAGACTTCGAAGTTTGCGCGTCTGCAGGCTGTCGCAAACTCTCCCGGCTCTCTTACAGCCATGAAGAGTGGCAAAGTATCGTCAACATCTTCAACCCTGCTCCGACAACACCAGCAGGTGAACGTGATCGACTGATGATCGCGATCGGCGCAATGGAGACCTACATCGGCGCAAAGAATGGCACTTCCGCCGACAACATGAAAAACGACCGACGTGTCGTCACTGGCCCGCAACTCGACTGCATAGCCGAAGCCGCAAATACGACTGTCGCACTCATGCTCCTTGAAAAAGAAGGTTTAATCCGTCACCACCGAATAGGCTATCCACAGCATCGTGGCTTTCTAAGAGGGCGCCTCCCCCATAACACTGCTTCGATTCACGACAAGGAAACTGGTGAGCACTACGCCGTAGATTCATGGTTTTACGCCAACGGCGTGCCTCCAATTTGTGTGCCAGTCTCCGATTGGAAAGCAGGCTATGACCCGCACAAGGTGAAGTAAATTCGGGCAATCACTTGCACGAGCCTGCATCATGTATACATCCATACGCATGGATCATTACACCTATCAAAAACGTCTAAAAGCCATTTGGACCGCTGCCGTCGAAAAATATAAAGCCGGTCATCAAAAACCAGAAGGCTTCCTCGATGAAGCAACCGTCACCGAACTCGCCAGCTTCGGACTCAACGTAATGGACGTCTTCGACTACGCCGAGGACTTCGTCGATGGCGGCGAGCCTGACTTTGAGACCTTCTTGATGGTTTGCGAAGCGCGTCGCGACTACTTCCTCACCGTGCAAAAAGGCGAACTTTCTGAGCAGCGCATGGATTCATCCAAACTGCCCCCAAAAGACTCAGAAATGCGCGGCATCGTCTGGCTACCTCGAATTATTCCCAAAGCACTTGCAAAACTCAAAGGCGAGCTTCCCCCAGAAACGATGTATAGTTGCGGTGGCGACCGACGTTTTTTGAAGACCAACAATATCCACGCAGCCGAATTCCTCCGTGTCGTATGGGCCTACGAAGACGAGCACGAGAAAATCGCCGATTGGGTCGAAGCGCGAAGAGATAGTTAACTTAGAAGCGACACTCCTGTCGCTTTATCCAGAGCAATCGCCCTTCTTTACGTAACCAAAGCGACAAGAGTGTCGCTTCTACGCTCTAGGCTCCGTGTTTCAACAAAGCGGCTTGATCTTATCTGTATATCCGTAATTTTCAAAAGTCCGCTGTCCCTCGCAGTGGACTTTTTTCTTATGGACAAATTAGCTGAAATCATGGCCGCCAAGCGTCTTGCAATCCAAAATCAGATTCGCCCCGTGCGTGAGTCCGAGCTGGAACGCTTGAGCCAAATGCAAACACAAGGCGGCAGCTTTCTCAAGGCGCTTGCACGCAAAGACCGCCTCTCCGTCATTTCCGAGATCAAGCGTAAGTCACCTTCTGCAGGCGAAATCGCAGCCGCAGACCTCGACGCGGTCGAACAGGCACGCAAATACGTCAATGCCGAGGCCGACTGCTTTTCTGTATTAACCGACACCGACTACTTTGGCGGCAGCCTGCAAGATCTTTGGGACGTCGTTGAATTTCTCGAAGTCCATAACCGTAAGACACCCTGCCTGCGTAAAGACTTCATGGTGCACCCGGTGCAAGTTGTCGAAGCCGCCGAAGCGGGCGCCCGCGCGATACTGATTATCGTCCGCGCCCTCGACGACGACGAAATCAAAGTACTCTACGAAGCCGCTAGCATCGCAGGGCTCGATTCCCTCTTCGAGATACACGAAGAGCGAGAATTGGAAAAAGCACTCAAGTTCGACCCTAAAATTATCGGCGTGAACAACCGCGACCTAACACGCTTCAAAACAGACCTTGCTGTATCCGAATTTCTGATACCGCAGATTCCAGACGATATCATTAAAGTCAGCGAAAGCGGCATCTTTGATGTCGAAGATGCCGAACGTGCCAGCGCGTGTGGTGCCGATGCCATCCTCGTGGGCGAAGCACTCATGCGCGCTGAAGATCCAGAAGCACTCGTCGAAGCCTTTCACAACGCCTGAACAAACATCGAACATTGAACGTCCAACTTCCAATATTGAATAACTGTGGCTACTTGAACATTCGGCGTTCTACGTTGGACGTTCGACGTTCGACGTTCTAGCGTAGCGATTATGCCTCTAAGCCCAACAGCGACTCGTGAACTACTCGATCAGCTCGAGCATTTCCCAAACAAGAAACTGGGGCAAAACTTCCTAGTCGATGGTAATATTGTTCGCAAGTCCATTGAGCTCGCTGAAATCGGCGAAGGCAGTCACGTCGTTGAGATCGGCCCGGGGCTGGGAACGCTCACCAAAGCAATCCTATCAACTGGCGCAGAACTTTGGGCTGTGGAACGCGACGCCACACTGGCTGAGCACCTCCGCGCCAACGTGCTACCCAAACAACCTAGCCTCCACTTGATCGAAGGGGATTGCCTCGACTATCCACGCGCAGAGCTACCAGAAGACAAAGCGACTGAAGGATTCCGCATCGTCGCGAACCTGCCCTACGCGGTCTCGACACCATGGATGGACGCCGTGCTATCCGGCGAACTCCCTGAACGCATGGTGCTCATGCTACAAAAAGAAGCGGGCGACCGCTACGCCGCCCCCCACGGCAGTAAAACTTTTGGCGGGATTTCCATTTTTCTACAATCCGCCTACGAGGTGCACAGCAAACACCTCGTTAAAGCGCAATGCTTTCATCCGGCACCAAAAGTCGATTCCGTCCTCCTTCGTCTCGATCGCAAGGAAGACGCGATACGCTTCTCGCCGGCGGCTCGCGATTGCGTCCGCCGTATCTTCACTCAACGCCGCAAACAACTCGGCGCCCTCTGTAAACGCGACTCACAAGCCGAAGCTCTCGAATGGTTTGAAGAACTCGTCGACCAAGGCGTCCCCAAAACCATACGCCCTGAAGCGCTCGCTCTGGAGCACTGGCAAGCGCTTGCTGAAAAACTGAAGTAGAAGCGACACTCTTGTCGCTTTATCCAGAGCAACCGCCCGCCAACAACCAAAGCCAACGTAGAAGCGACACTCCTGTCGCTTTACCCAGAGCAACCGCCCGCCAACAACCAAAGCCAACGTAGAAGCGACACTCTTGTCGCTTTTCCCAGAGCAACCGCCCGCCAACAACCAAAGCCAACGTAGAAGCGACACTCTTGTCGCTTTATCCAGAGCATCCGCCCGCCAACAACCAAAGCGACAAGAGTGTCGCTTCTACATTCAAACCCCCAATACCCGATGCTCGAAGCAGGAAAGGATTTTGATTTCTTCAATCCACATGCAGACCTGAAAGTCGGTCATGCCAATCTACCTCATTGGCAACAAGCCCGAGTTCTCTATTTCACAACATTTCGGCTCAGCGATTCGATCCCACAAGATAAACTCAAACTTTGGCAATCCGATTACAATCAATGGCTCTTCCGAAATCCAAAGCCATGGAACGACCAACAAGTCGAAGAATACCAAGAACACTTCGCACGAAAGATCGAACATTGGCTGGATCAGAATCACGGAAAGTGCCTGCTACGAAAGAAGCAGTGCCGCCAAATCGTCGAAGACTGCCTGTTAAAGTTTAACAATACACGCTATCGGCTAGATACTTTTACCATCGCCGCAAACCATGTCCATGCCCTGGTCGCAACCAGCGCGGACACCACACTCTCTGAGATTTTAAAAAGTTGGAAGGGCGTCTCCGCCCGCAATATAAACAAAGCGCTCGGCAAAAAAGGCACAATCTGGCAAAAAGAAACTTACGACCACATTGTCCGGAGCCCCGAAGCGCTCATTAAAATCCGTAAATACATTCACGCGCACGAAGCCAACAGACTAGCGTAGAAGCGACACTCTTGTCGCTTTATCCAGAGCAACCGCCCATCAGACAACTAACTCACGTAGAAGCGACACTCCTGTCGCTTTACCCAGAGCAACCGCCCATCAGACAACCAACTCACGTAGAAGCGACACTCCTGTCGCTTTACCCAGAGCAACCGCCCATCAGACAACCAAAGCGACAAGAGTGTCGCTTCTACTATTTACCATATGAACCCCTTACGCTGGAAACTCCACTGGCAAATCCTCGCCACACTCGCACTCTCTACACTTTTCGGGCTCTTAATCATGCCCGCCATCGGCGAGACTGCCGGTGCCAACATCGTCGCCTTCTGTCAATTCATCGGTAAGCTCTTCATGAATGCGCTGAAGATGGTGATCGTGCCGCTGATCGTCGCTTCAATCATCAGTGGAGTGATGCACCTAGGCTCCGAAAAAGGCGTCGGCCGCATGGGCTTCAAAACGTTCCTTTACTACACTTTCAGTGGGGCCATTGCCGTCATCGTCGGCCTCATCGTCGTCAACCTTATCGGGCCTGGTCGTATCGATGCCCAAACCGCAACGGCGATGCTCGGACAAGGCGCCGAGACCTCCATCAGCCAAGGCCTAATGAGCAAAGTCGAAGGCCGCAGCTCCAGCGACTTGTTCGAGATTTTCCTGCGCATGTTTCCATCCAACATCGTCGATGCCGCGACTAACAATGGGCAGCTCCTCGGTGTGATTACCTTCTCGATTTTATTTGGCGCCTTCATCGGTAAACTCAAACCGGACCAACGCGAAACACAGCAAAAGTTCTGGGATAGTGCTCAAGAAGTGATGCTCAAGCTCACCGACTTCATTATTCGCTTTGCGCCAATTGGCGTGTTCGGACTCGTCACCCCCGTGCTCTACACGGCCCCCTTCGGTGACCTCATCGGCGCGATCTTCTGGTTCTTCATTACTGTGCTACTCGCACTTGCGATCCATTTCTTTATCAGCCTCGGGCTCGTTCTGAAGTTTGTCGGCAAAGTAAACCCGATCACGCACTACAAGGAAATGGCACCCGTGCTCCTCACGGCATTCTCAACTGCGAGCTCTTCCGCGACCCTGCCACTCACGATCGAAACCGTCGAAGAACGCGCCGGCGTCTCCAAGAAAACCTGTTCCTTCACTCTACCACTCGGTGCCACCGTTAATATGGACGGCACTGCCCTTTACGAATGTGTGGTCGTCATTTTCATCGCTCAACTCTACGCGGCGACAGGGCAAGTCGCACTCGGACTCGGCGATCAACTGCTCGTCGTCTTTCTCGCGCTCACCACCAGCATCGGCGTAGCGGGCATCCCCGCCGCCAGTCTCGTGGCGATCGCCGTGATTCTACCCGCCGTCGGTCTCCCAGTCGAAGCCATCGGCGTCGTCTGGGTCACCGACCGCATCCTCGATATGTGCCGCACCTCGGTGAACGTCTTCAGTGATACTGTAGGCGCAGTCACCATCGCCAGCACCGAAGGAGAAGCGGTTTATGAAAATGCTGAAAACTAAAAAGCTGAAACGCTAAAATTCCCTCCTTTCAACATTTCAGCCTTTCAGTATTTCAAATTTTCAGCTTTTTAAAGTTATGAAAACCGAAACCCGCCTCGCCGAACTCGGCATCGAACTTCCTTCCGCGCCCGCCCCCGCCGGCAACTACGTGCCGGCCATGCAAGTTGGCAACCTACTCTACCTCTCTGGCGCGATCTGCCTCGTGAATGGCGAGATGACCCACACGGGGAAAATCGGCGAAACACGCGACATCGCTTACGGCCAAGCCGCCGCCCGAGTCTGCGCGCTCAATCTACTCGCTGTCACCAAAGCTCAGCTTGGCGATCTCGATAAAATTTCCCGTGTTGTCGTGCTCAACGGCTTCGTCAACGGCGTGCCCGGCTTTGCCGACAGCCCCGCCGTCATCAACGGCGCTTCAGACACAATGGTCGAAATCCTCGGTGACCGCGGCCGCCACACCCGTGCAGCTGTCGCCGTAACCGGCCTCCCCAAAGACACCACCGTCGAAATCCAAGCGATCTTCGAAGTCGCGTAAATCGTAGAAGCGACACTCCTGTCGCTTTATCCTAAAAAAGCAGTCAGGAATCAGAAGTCGGAATACAGGATTCACAATCAACCGATTGCAGAATTATACGCTTCGCCAATTTGGCGAAGCTCGCTGTGTTGGTAAATCCCTCAGTATAAACTACTGACTCCTGACTTCAGTATTCTGACTCCCATATCCAAGATTCTTCATCAGCCATCACTAATCCATAAAATAGTGAACATAATTATACTAATATGATTGCCTCAAAGAATCAGACGCTTCTAATTTAGTGTGATCTACAGGTTCATTCATTTTCCGTAGCGCAACGTTTCAACGAGCATCTGCTTGAATGATACTAATGATGCGCGCAACTTCCAGCCGCATGCGAGAGTCGCTCGCTGAAGCGTCGCGCTACGTCAGCATTTCAGCATTGGTCCGATCTGCAGAGCAGTCGGCCATGTCGTCACTGCGCTCCTCGGAACAGCCTTTCAGTTTTCAGCCTTTCAGCATTTCAGCCTTTCCAAAAGTGTCCCTCCGCTACTTATTCATCGATTTCGACAGCTTTTTTGCCTCAGTTGAGCAGCAGTTCCGCCCCGAACTACGCGGCAAACCAGTAGGCATTGTGCCCTCTCTCGGCATTGACACCACTTGTTGCATCGCCGCCAGCTACGAAGCCAAAGCCTATGGAGTAAAAACCGGCACCGGCGTCCGCGAAGCCCGCTATCTCTGCCCCGGCATTACTTTTGTGCAGGGCGATCACACCCGCTATGTGCAGACTCACGAGAAGATCCATAAGCTCATCCACGAAGTCATCTACGTCGATGCAGTGCTCTCGATTGACGAGATGTATGGGCGCCTCCCCCCTCGCTGGCAGTCCCCCGAAGTCGCTCGCAGTAAAGCGCTCGAAATCAAGGCCTCACTTGCCCAAGAGATCGGTCCGCATATCGGCGCTTCCATCGGCATCGCCCCCAACCGCTTCCTCGCCAAGCTCGCCAGTAAACTCGAAAAACCCGACGGGCTGGTGCTACTCGACTTTGATGCGATACCCGCAGCGCTGCTGCGTATGCCTTTGAGCGAAGTCACTGGTATCGGCCGCCGAATCGAGCAACGCCTGCGCACCGCCCGCGTGCTCACCATGGACGATCTATATCAATGCAGTCGTCGCAAACTTCACCGCATCTGGGGCTCGATCGAAGGCGACCGTATGTGGTATGCCCTCCGCGGCATCGAACTCCCCCCCGTCGTGACCCATCGCAGCACCGTCGGGCACTCGCACATCATGCCACCCCGGCTGCGCACCACACACGGTGCTCACTCCGTGCTCCACCGCATGCTGCAAAAAGCCTGCCGCCGACTACGCGCGATGGACTACTTTACCAGCCACCTTCAAGTCAAAGTCACCTTCGGCTTCGAACAACGCTGGCGCGCCGAAGCCCACTGCTTCCCCACACAAGACTGCATCATTCTCGGCGAACGCCTCAACCAACTCTGGATCAACCATCCCACTGACACAGCGCCTCCCACTAAAGTCGCCGTCACGCTCAGCCACCTCACTCAGGGCGGCTCACACACACCCTCACTCTTCCCCGAAGAAAATCACCCGCGCCGCATCGCCCTGCAAAACGCCATGGACGCGATCAACAAGCGCTACGGCGGCCGCACCCTCTACTACGCCCCCGCCATGGAAGCCCAACGCTGCCCCGAAGCTGCCCCCATGCGCATCGCCTTCAACCACATCCCCGACCTCGAACTCGAAGACGACACACCGTAGAAGCGACACTCCTGTCGCTTTATTCCGAGCCAAGGCAACGCGACAGTGGGCATTGCGTTTACCCACATCCCCGACCTCGAACTCGAACAAATGCGGGAACACCCAACGTCCAACATCAAATTTTGAATGACTACACCTGCTGGGGTGCGATCCGCCGCCGTAGAAGCGACACTCCTGTCGCTTTATTCCGAGCAAGGCAACGCGACAGCGGGCGACGACAGGACACAACAAAAGCGACAAGAGTGTCGCTTCTACATTTTAGGCACAAAAAAAGCGGCACACTGTGCCGCCCTTGCCTCTATCTCTCCCTCGACGGATCAACTGCCACGAGGCAACACGCTCGGCGTATACTCAGGAATCAACTGATGGATTGCTTGCTTAATCTCAGCTGCATCATGCGTTTCCATCGCTTTATTCAAAAGCACCTTCATCTCACTCACGGACCTCGCCGACTGCGAACTTGCCACAAAACGCAAAACACGCTGGTGCTCGGTCGGTCGCAACTCTTCGCTCAAATGCTGCACCTCTTCATACAGTTTCTCTCCTGGGCGAAGGCCAACGAATTCGATATCAATGTCGACCCCTTCGCGCAGGCCACTCAAGGCGATCATCTGACGAGCGACATCCACGATCTTAATCGACTCGCCCATATTCAACACGAAGATCTCCCCTCCCACGCCTTGCGTTGCACTTTCCAACACAAGACCGACTGCTTCCTCCACCGTCATGAAGAAACGCGTCACCTCTGGGTCGGTCACGGTAATCGGCCCACCCGCCGCAATCTGACGGCGAAATATCGGCACCACGCTCCCTGAAGAACCCAGCACATTTCCAAAACGCACCGACATAAACTTTGTCTTATTATCGTTAGCTGCATTCGCCTCTAGCAAGGAAAGCTCCGCGAGTCGCTTCGTCGCCCCCATCACACTGGTCGGATTGATCGCCTTATCCGAAGAGATCAAAATAAAGCGCTCCGTTCCGACTCGGCTCGCTTCTTTCGCCAAACCTGCCGTCGCAAAGAAATTATTTCTCAAGGCTTCCACAGGCTGCGATTCCATCAGATTCACGTGCTTATGCGCAGCCGCATGAAAAACTACCTGTGGTTGATACCGGTCAAAAAGATCCCGTATCAAAGCATCCACATGGACATCCAGGACCGAGTAGCCCACCTCAATGCCCGCTACAGATGCCGACTCGGCAACTGACTGCTGCAAATTAAAAACTGCAATCTCAGCTTGATCCACACAGTGCACTGAAGCTGGGCCATAGCCGATGATTTGCCGAACCAGTTCGCTTCCGATACTCCCACCCGCACCGGTTACCAACACGCGCTTTCCTTCCAGCATTGAGCGAATCGAATCGGAATGCAGGTCTACTGAATCACGCCCCAGGAGGTCCTGCAGTTCAATCGGGCGCAATTGCGAGATCTTCGCACGGCCACTCACGATGTCTGTCAAGGCCGGGACAATTTCGACCTTTAGTCCTGCCTCTTGCGCAAGCTTGGCAGCCGCCTTCACTCGTCGAACGGAAGCAGAGGGGAACGCAATCACCGCTTTCGCTGCAGCATAACGCTTCGCAACGATCGGCAAATCATCAACCGTACCCGCTACCCGCACCCCGTGCACATAGCGCCCAAGCTTACGTTTGTCGTCATCGATAAACGCGACCGGCCGCATCCCCAAACCGGACTTATGCATCAAATCCGAGCACAAACTCGCACCCACCTCGCCGGCACCAACGATCAAAACATTCTCAAGTTGATCCACCGCCAACCAATCCGCCAAGCCACGGCTCGACTTCACCCGCATCACCACACGAAAGCCTCCAATCGCTAAAAAGCTCAGGAGGAAATCGACCAATATCACCGCACGCGGAGGCACACCGTCTCCACCATAGACATACCACATCGATAGCAAAATCCCGGCAACGACAGTCAGCGCAGTCCCCAAACGCAAAGCATCCGGCAAACGGAAGTATGATAAGATACTACTTAACTGCCCGAAGCCAATCAACAGCATCAACTTCAAGACGACGACCCACCAAAGCGTATTGGCGCGATCCAACCCGTGATTCTCCGGAACATTGAAATCAAACCGCACCTCGTAGGCGACGTAATAACTCGCAACGGCGATGACCGCATATAAAGCAAACAGCACGACTGCGCGGATGTTCAAAAACGTCTTTATCATTTCAGAGCTTAAACTGTTTCAGTTTTCGAGCGGGCTTTTGAAGGATCGCCGACATGCCGTCAAAAACTCCGAGACCATTCAACCTCCAAGCCTGGAAACACTCCCAGTTCGCTTTCAGAATACTTGAAATAGATCGGTTACTCGCACCACCTGTGCGCATTTTGACCATCACTTTAGGAAGATAGACCGACTTACACTGCGCTTTCTCCAAAACCCTGAGCATAAACTCATAGTCTGCCGCGATTTTCAACTGATCGTTGAAAACTCCGAATCGATCATAAACTGATTTTCGCACAAAAAATGTCGGGTGCGCCGGATGCCAGCCCTTCTGAAAAACTCCCTGGCAATACGGACGTGAGCGCCAAGCACGTGTCACCCGACTGGTATCTGCTTCATCAACGTAATCCAGATCACCGTAGACACAGTCAACAGTTCCGTCCTCAAACACTTTCGCTACCGCTGCCAATACTCCATCATCCGCATAGAAATCATCGCTGTTCAAAATACCGACAACCTCGCCGCGAGCACGGCCGATCCCCTTGTTCATCGCGTTGTAGATTCCTTCGTCCGGTTCACTCACCAATTGAGCGATCCTAGAACCATAGCCGCGCAAGGCATCCACCGTCCCATCCATCGACGCACCATCAATGACGATGTAGTCGAGCTCTACGCCCCGTTGCGCCAAAACAGAATCGACCGCCGATCGAATCGTCGACTGACTATTATAGGAAACGGTGATGACGGAAAAAAACATACCTGCAGAAAATCAAAACTTCACGTCGCACCAAGTGCAAAAAACGCCCTCCAATGACTTCCCCAGCACTCGACAATTCCGCTGACAACCACTAAACTCATTTTCCGTGCCCATCTCAAAACAGACCACAGACGAAAACCAAGAGGGCGACACTGTCGGCCAACAGTCGCCATGCGCCCCTTCACAAAAGGCGGTCATTTGGGTCGTGAACCCCTTCGACCAGCTACCCAATGAGACCGATGTCCCCCTGCGCTACTGGACACTCTGCAAGATTCTCGCGGAACAGGGGCACGAAGTGATTTGGTGGAGTTCGGACTTTTCGCACCTCACAAAATCGAAACGCCCGCCTTGCCCGTCAACGGATGGCTTTACCGTGCGCCTGATCGAAACTACACCCTACAAAGAGAATATCAGCTTCACCCGGCTCAGGAATCACCGTCAGTTTGCCCGTGGCTTCTATAACGAAGCAATGCAGGCCCTCCAATCAGGCGAACTGCTTGCCCCCAAACGTATTGTCGTCTCCCTCCCCCCGCTCGGTGTAGCCGAAGAAGCCTTCAATATCCGAGATTTCATAAATCAGAAAACAGAGAGCCGAAGGCAAAAGTTAGGAACCCACACTCCAAACTCTCCCGTCTATAGTCACTCCACAACGACTTGCCAAGTCATTGTGGATATCATGGATGCTTGGCCAGAAACCTTCTATCAAATTATACCAAAGTTCCTGCGAAAAACACTTGGCTCCCTCATAATGGCTCCGATGCACCGCAGCGCAAAACGCGCCTATCTTGGTGCCGACAAGATCAGCGCCGTCGGTCAGAGTTATCTGGATCTTGCAAACAGGTATTTGGCCACAACAAGGCACAAAAAGACACAGAGCACTCACAGCGCATTACCTGATAAGCCGATGCATCTCTGTTATCACGGAACAGACATGGAGCGCTTCCAACAAGCCACGACCAACTCTCAACTTCACTCCACACTCCCAGACAAACCGCTGAGCGCGGTTTATTTAGGTTCCATGGGCTCAGGCTACGACCTTATGACGATAATCGAAGTCGCCGCACGCTGGAAAGACGAAACCCAATTCCCTTTTCAAATCCACTTTGCAGGAATCGGCGCTGACTACGATCGACTGCGAAGCATGGCCGAACAGCTTGACCTGCTAGGCACTCAAGAACAGGACGAATCCGCCGCTCCTGCGAATGCAAGGCAGGCCCAAGATTTTGAAATTCCGCGCCTCGTATTTCATGGATTGCTCAAGAAAGATGCGGTCAACGAGCTGCTTGGATCTAGCCATGTCGCGTTGGTTGCGAACCGCCCCGACAGCTTGGTTGCCTGCCCTTACAAAGCCGGCGAATACGCTGCGGCCGGATTGCCGATGATCAGTTGCCTAAGCGGTGAATTGAACCAACTGATTTCCGAATGGAATGCAGGCACGGAGTACACAGAGGGTGACCTCGATTCACTACAAGCCGCCTTTGAGATATACCTAGAAGTCCCGGACTTGTTACAGCAACAGCAACAGGGAGCGATCAAATTGGCAAAAGCACTCTTCGACCGTCGAGTGAGCTACCGTTCACTCGCTGCCTTTATTCTCTCGACTGATCGCTGAGGGAACTAGCGCCCCGGCCTACAGTTGCCGTGCACCTTGCTCAACCGATTGCGTCACCGCGGTTGAACTACCGTAGAAAATCAAGTCGCGTGCACGATGCCTCTGACTAACAGACGACTTGATAGAATCGACGAAGGCTCCCGAAAGCGCATCTCCAACACTGAAGGGTAAGGCCCTCCCCAAGGCGATATCGTTCTCTTGAGCAAGTCGAACCGACTGCGAATTTTCATCTTTTTGCAATGCCTCGTGCGCCCAGATTCCATACGCACCGTCAACTCCATTGACCGCGCTCAATTGGTCGCTTGGCCACAAATAGCTGGCATTTGGATTCAAAAAGAGCGCCAGGATACTAAACGAACTGATCGAGGGGATCACAAGGTCGGCTTTCGACATGAGCAAGAGGTCACTGATGTCCGAGTTGGATTGATGCAAAGTCGTCAAGGCCCCGAACTCTTTGACCATTTTGCTGACTGCATCCGATTGGTCATTGGTGACAATGACCAGATTCAGTTGATCTCCGAACGCCGCTCTCACAGACGCGAGAGCGGATTCATACCAAGGGTATGGTAGCGCAACATTAAACCGCCCCTGAATATTCACCGTCCCATCGTTCTGCGCGAAGTCCCCTCCTCGCAGATGAACCACACAACTTGGCCGCTCTGGATCGAGCTGCGCAAGCGAATCCGCCAGATTCTCAGCCGTGTATCGAGTCGCATTCAGCTGACCACTCAAAAAAGGCTGAGCCCGCCGCAAAGACCAACGCCCACCCCAGAGCCCGCCCACAGTCACCGCCCATGAACGCCGCTCAAGCAGACCTTGGCCTTCGGCCCACATTCTGAAAGCAATCCCAAAATCCTCTTCATTTGTAGCTCGATAATCCGCCTCGGTAAACTCAATTGGCCGCATGAGCTTTTCCAGCGCCAGATTCTGCAGCCAGTCAAAACGTGAACTGCGGAAGAATTTTCGATACCCACGCCGGTTCAAACCCCAAGCCGGCGACAGGCAATGCCCGCCCACAGATTGAGCCGCCAAAAACCCCTTCATCCAGGGACTCACCTCGTTACCGAGACCCTCGCCCCGAAAACTTAGACGCTTTGGTATAATGATTCGCATCGCTAAAATTCACGTGAGAACTAAGTTCTTATGGAATTATACTGGAAGCCCTTTTTCAGTCCGCTTTAATTCCCACATCTTCAGATCGATTAGGTATTCATAAATCGATTGAAGGATACAATAGGTGAAGCCTGCTCGCCCGTCCAAAAATCCCATTTTGAGAATATACAGATACATAAACTTTGCGAACGGTCGTCCAGGTAATCGAAGCGCCAAATTCTTTAAGGCAACTCGTTTCAAAGCCCGATCTTTACTAAACAAAGAAACATCCGGATCTTGTTCTCGCAGAGCTTTTAAACCCTCTTTGGCTTCGGCTAGTGCATATTTATTATGTTTATCGAACCACTCAGTTAGCCCCTTACTAAAATTATAGTGAAGAAAGCGGCTTTCTATGTTACCAGTTTCACCATCTACAATCGCAATCGGGTTCACTAGTCGTTCGTAACGAATATACTTCGGTTGAAAAAAGCGCATGATCGGAACGGCAGGGTAGCAATGACTTATTGGCCTACCCATGAAATAGTTTGTGCGCCCACAGAAATAGCCCCGACACCTTCCATTTGGGTCATTTGCGATCGCGAGAATGTCATTCTGCAATTCAGGCGTCATCCGCTCATCCGCATCTAAGTAAAAAACCCACTTATGTTTAAACTCGATATTGGCCATCGCCCAATTCTGATGAGACGCCCAATTATCGAATTTACGTTGCACAACCCGCGCTCCCTTCGTCTCAGCCAACTGAACGGTATCGTCGGTCGAATAGGAATCCAATACAACAATATCATCAAACGCTTCCACGCTTTTCAAACATTCTTCAATGTTCTTAGCCTCGTTTAGAGTGAGTATAAATATCGATACTGGATTCATTATGACAATAGATTAAAATATACAATGCTTTTAGGTCTCGGACTGAGGGACTGGGAAGATCAAGAAGGCTTACAGCTTAGGGCTGCTTCTAAAAAGGCTACACCATTTTTCCTCATCTTAGAAATTCTCGAATTCACCAAGTCCCAATCGATTGGCTCCTGCATTAGCCCGGCACCATTCTCGACTTGGTCTAAAGAAATCTGCCGCGTCTCTAAACCTAGGGAATTGATAAGGTATTCCATTCGCTCATTTAAAAACGATTTTGCTCCGGAGAGTCTAACAGAAAGAAATGGCCGATTTGCAAGGATCGCAAATACAGTTCCATGAAAGGAATTAGTGATCACGGCTGATGATTCACGAATCGCACGAAGCCACTCGAAAGGACTCATCGGAACTACATCACCATAGCTTTTCCAACGCTGGTGTGGATTCAGCGGTTGAACCAAGCCCAACTTTAATGACTCGCTCAATTCGCGTTGAAAATCATACAAACCCTGCCCAGAGCGTAACACATAAGAGAATATTTTACCGGAGCAAACACTCGTGGCCCCAGATCTCTGCGTTAAATCATCCAAATCAACTAAGAAAGTCGGATCAGGTACTATGTGACAATCCCGACCGGAAAATTGTTTAACTAAATCACGGCCACTCCCTTCTCGAATCGAGATACAATCGAGCCCAGATAGATATCGGGACAATTCGTTGTGGTATCGCTTGTCAATCGCGGATCCTCCAAAACTTGCGGCATACGAGACTCGCCGAATCGAATCGGGCCCAAAATCCAAGAAGCATGCAGGATCCAGCCCATTTTGTTTACTTGGGTTCCAGATTTGATCGCTTCCACAAATGTATACATCGTAATCGGGTGAATGCTTTCGCAATTCAGATACACGTCTGTATCGACGCGGTGAAAGCTGTAGGCATTCTTCGGTGAATTGGTTAAAGCGGGAATTCTGGTCGCGCATCCCTTTATTTAACAATCCTTTCAATGCGTTGATTTTTTATGCCAACCTCAGGAAAAGGGACATAACTCTCCGTACCTCCGACCAGTGACTTCCG
>CAKZOI010000040.1 GCA_937136395.1 uncultured Opitutia bacterium
CAGAAGGCACTCGGCGCTCGGGCAAATCTCACCGCTGCAATTTTTGCAGCTTTACACAAAGCAACAAAACAAACATCTAAACTAAATTACACAAAAAAGGTGTCCAGATTCTTGGGGCAAGACCATCCGGGTGGATGCGAGACTTTGATGACCGTCGCGCGGAATATTACATTTAAGTTTTACTAATTCAATGTTTATCCTTAATTAGTAAATCTTAAAATGTTTTTTTTCATTGCAAGCCAAAAACCGAAAAAGAATTTCACAGGTGCGGAATTTCACTCTTTCAGTAAAGCCCCAGCCTGTTTCGGTTTCCAGGCTTTGCTTGTCGGGGCTTCAATGCTGAAGATCGCAGGGCTCTGGTTCCCAAAAACGAGGCTGCAAGAGAATGCTAAGGAGCAAGCATTATAGAAAACGGTAGTAGGCCTCTGCACGGCGGCCTTCATTAATGAAGCCTCTACGATCAACCGTCGAAGAAAGCTTGAAAAGCACTCAAAGCAGACGCGTCTTAATTCAGCGAGGGGTCATCCGGCTCATCGGCGAGAAGCCCCATTTGCGGACTATCGCGATGAAGCATTAGGCGCCAGACTGCATCGCCTCCGAGCGATTCAATTTCTGGCATCAATGCAGAAGTCACCCATGCACCCTCTTCGATCTCAGCGTCTAGCTGGCCCTCGGTCCAACCAGAATGACCAATGAATCCGCGAAGCTGAAAACCCGAGTCTTCTGCCTGCAAGAGACGTGCTTTCTCTTCATCGATTCCGAAATACAGTTTAAAGCTGCCCTCTTCAGGCGTCCATTTCCATGCAACAAGAATCAATTTATCATCTGAAACAGGCCCACCTTGATATAAGGGAACTGCTGCGAGATCTGAACCGCTAAGCTTCAAGTCGAACTCCCCAAGTGTTTGTCCTAATGGGCGGTTGACGACAATACCCAACGAACCTTCATCGGAATGTGCCGTCAACAAGATCACCGAGCGCTTAAAGTTCGGGTCGAGAAGCGAGGGATGCGCCACCAACAAAGATCCCGCAAACGGTAAAGCCGCTTCGGTAAATTCACTGTGTCGATCCATTCGCATTGGGTAGCGCATTACAAGTGTTCAATCAACACCCCAGCTTCGTTCAAGAGTTCTTTGACCAATTCGTCGTTTTTATAATCGCGGTAATATTTGATAGCGCTCACCCCTGCAGCCGCTAAGATCTTAGCGCAATTGATACATGGAAAGTGAGTGATATAAACCGTCGAACCTTCGAGTGACACACCACGACGAGCCGCATCGCTCACGGCATTCTGCTCGGCATGCACAGTCGCTTGCTCATGCCCATCACTCACCCGTGATTTGTGCGGTGCACCAGGCAAAAAACCATTATAACCAGCCGCCACAATACGGTTTTTCTGTAATCCACCGGAAACAATAACACAGCCAACATGAAGCCGTTCGCAGCTTGAACGTGAGGCCATCAACAGAGCGGTTGCCATAAAGTAAGCATCCCAGCTGGGACGCCCCTCCCACGACTCGGTCAAGGATTCCAATTGCTTAAGCATGGCCGCATCATCCAAAACGGGCGAACTGCATGGCTGAGTTTCAATTTGCATACTAGAACTTATTCCTAGTCCGAAGCTCCCCGCAACCGAGAAGTGTAAAAACTACAACGCCACTACCCACTCCTACGGATACACCGTAATCGATAAATAGCCTGCGGGCAATTGACCAATCGTCTCAGCTCTGAGCAACCACTCTTGGGCGGCGCGATCAAATGCAGGATTCCCCGAACTTTGCGACACAACTGGCTCACTCAAAGTCTGGCCACCGCCAGAAATACGAAAAAAGAGTCCGACAGGTTCAGGCACTGCGCTTGTGTCGGTAAACAGCAGTGGGCTCTCCATCGTCTGTGCCGCCTCTGCGCGTCCCAAGACTACAATTTCAGCATAATGACCGACTGCAGGAAAAGGGTCGATGACTTCGGAGGCCTGTGCGAAACCCTCGAAAAAAGACCAATAGCGTGACTTCAACAAATCACCTGGCGCCTGTATCATACTGGAATTACCCATAGGGAGATTCGACGAATGAAGCGCATTAATGAGATTAATTTCTGGCTCAAATTCAGGAAAGCGTTCCCCCACTCGGTCCCGATGCATAAGCGAAACATTTTGCGCCGCATTCCACTCTGTAGGCACGAACAGAGGCGCCGAATCAAACAACTGCACATGCTCTTCCAAGGAACGATCGCCTTCCATCGAACTCGCCGAGACGTAGCGAACAAAGGCACTCGCTTCATCACTTGTAGGCAGCGGGTTCGACTTCACACGAAAGATCAAAAAGCCTGCAAGGTGCACAAGCACGCCAGCCAATAAAGCACCAAGCAATACGGGCGACATGAAGCGCACACTCGACGCTCCATCCTCACGCATGTTCTCACTCGGCAAACTCATTACATTACTGGAACCGTAAACTGCTGGCTCTCACGTATCGATTCAGTTGGCACCAATTCAGAACGCACTGGTTGCTTCTCACCCGCTATTTGCACCTGCGCAAAACCTGCTTCCTGCGCCATACGACACAAATCCAAAAAGACTTGCAAAGGCATCGTGCCCTCAGCTTTGAGTAACAACACTGAACCGCCGCCACTCTCATGCTGCTTATCAATATGTTGCTTAAATGCCCGTGCGATAGAGCCCTGCTCATACACACTACCATCAAAATAAAGCATCCCCTTGTTCCCAATCGTCAAAACGGCAACCGATGAGTCATGGTGCGGCATCCTCAAATCCGAATCTGGCAAATCGATGCGGACACCAGGAACCATCACAAATCGGGTAAATAACAGGCTCATCAATAAACCGATCGTCAACAAATCTAATACTGGCACCAAGTCCAACTTCATCTTAGGGCGGTGCAAGTGCTCCACCAAACCAAAAGGTGCTGTAAACCCTGCCATAGATTGCGGCAATGGCTCGTCGGCGATTCTCTGTGGCGTCGGATTCATTCTACAGATGGATTTTTTTCTTCAGCACTCGCCTCGCCATGGGTCGCCGGAGTCGTTGTCAGAAATTCATGGATACTATGCCCCACCCACTCAAAGTCATGCACCAAGGAGCGCACCCGACCATATAGAAAATGGTGAGCGACCGTTGCCATCACACCGATCGCCAAACCGGTCGCCGAGGTAATCAACGCCTCTGAAAGCAAGCGGCTAAACTCACCACTATCTCCATTCGATCCTTCTAGGGCATACAAGGCCTGCACCGCTGCAACGAGTGTGCCTAAAAAACCAAGTAATGGCGCGATACGCGCAATCGCGGCAATCGTGCCAATTCGACGCTCCAATGCGGGAATTTCTACAAGTGCTGCCGCTTGAATCGCACTGCGGACCTGCTCGCGTGATTCACCAAAATGCAATAGCGCCGATTTCACAATACGCGCCATCGGCCCTGGCGTATCTTCGCACAGTGTCAGCGCCTCTACCAAGCGCTTCTTATTCACAAGATTCTTAATACCGCTCAAAAAATCTTCCGTGCCGATCTGCCCCTTATGCAAAAATAGCGCACGCTCGATAAACATTACGAACCCGAGCAAGCTCACGAAGAGTAGCGGATACATGACGGGGCCACCTTGGAGTATGAATGTGTCCTTAAAAAATTCCATATATAATAATCACTTTAAAATTTACTGGGCAGCGGGCTCTTCCACCACCTGAATCGTATTAGCCCGATCAAGCGCCAAATTACGTCCCGGCAAGTTGAAGGCGACCATCTTACGATACACTCTGCGCGCCTCAACAAGCTCGTCAGACGCTTCCAAAATACGCCCTAAAGATAACAAAGCTCGGGACATCCAATAACGTCCCGAAGGTCCCAACTGAACCACCTGCTCACTATCTAGGAGAAAACTAGTAGAGATTAACAAGAAGACCTCTTTCGCTTGCTCAGGTAGATCGCGCTTCATTAAGGCAAAGCCCCACTTGAAACCGACCTCCGCTTGAAAATCGACTGGCAAGTTTGGAATATCCATCAAGCGCTCGAGCGAGAGCACGACATCGCTCAACTGCTCATCATTATTCTTTGCCAGCGCCAACATACAATCCACACGCGACAACTCTGGGATATAGCGGCGCGGATGCGTCGGTGCTTCATTGATTAAATTCTCATAGATAATCTGTGCACCTGCAAAGTCGTTCATCTTACGCAGCAAATCTCCTTGCTTCAAGCGAGCCGAATAGACCAATGCATCACTGGAATAGTTCTCTGCTATTTGATTATGCAACAACACTGCTTGCTCGTAAAACTCTACACCCCGACGCTCGCAGTATATCGCCGCCTCAAAGAGCGCCTGCGGTGCGAGCACACTTTGCGGATAGGTCGTCGCTAGAGTCGTGAGGGTTTCCTGGGCTGCAGCAAAGTCATTGATCGATGCATGATAGTCCGCTTCAGTCAGGTAAGAACGTTGCGCTGCTGAACTGTCCGCATAGCCGACACGTAAACGCTCCAGCTCTTGCACACCCTCATTGGCAGCTCCTAAGCGAATCAAAACCTGAGCCTTCAATAATAGAATTTCGGTGATTAAAAGCTTCGCCTCCGCTTCATCAAAAGTGCCTACGGGAAAGGACTCCACTCGTGCCAACAAATCAGTCACACGCTCAGACAGGCCTTCTTGATCGCCTGATAAAAAGGACAAATAGGCCTCCAGCCAACGCAAGCGAATATCCAAGGCAGTCGGCACGGCGCTCGATTCGTCTCCTCCGAGCAATAAGCTCACACGCGCCAAGGCTACCTCCAGCTGGCCTTTCGATTTCAATGCATGCACCACATTCCACTCGGCACGCCAACGATCCGAAATCGTCACTTTACCGCTAAAATCAGCCTCATCGATATGCTGCATGGCAGATTCAAGCTGCCCCGCACGCACTTCCGCCGTAATCAATCGCAAAAACAAACCCTCATCCTCAGCGCCATCAATTGAGCGCGCATACGCGGCTTGATAGAAATCCACCGCGTTATTGTAGTCACGATTCAAAAAATAACAGTCACCAATCAAACGATTGAGCTTTGCACGCTCACTCATCCTCTCAGTCTGATCGCGTAATTGGATCAAGAAATCGGCCGCGGCACGATAGCGAGGCGGCGTGCGCTGCAGCGCGGCATATGCCAACAAACGATATACATTAGTGATTTGCTGCAAACCAGGGAACTGCTCCAACAAAAATGCCGCATCCTTCTCCGCGCTCGCTGTCTCCGCACGCGCCAACTCGAGGTTTGGACTGTCTCCCTCCAATGCTTTTTCAGCACGTGCCAAAGCAAGCTGACTGCGGATGTAATAAATCTCACCCAACAAGGGGTGTGGTGCTGCGAGTGCCACCATTTGATTCAAGAATTCCGTCAACCCACTGTTTGCCGCATTTGGAGCGCCTGCAAGTAGCTGCAAAGCCACACGCATCACATCCAGTGTTTTGCCATTCCTCACCAATTGCTGCAGCGCTTCAATACCACGCAAAGAATCCGAACCCGCAATCACCGCTTTCAATAACAACAATTGCTCACGCTGCACAATCGTCAGCTCCTTATTATTCAGACGCTGCTCATCGATCACATTGATCGCCTCCTCGGCACGCCCCAAATTATACAAGATCACAGCATACTGACGCGCATAGGTATACGCCGCCGCCTGTGTCGCCAACTGCTCTAATTGAACCCGTATCTCTGCAGCAAGGGCCTCATCCGATGGAGTCTCCAACAACTTTTGGCGAAACACTAAACTGCTGAAAAATGCCCGCTGCTCCTGAGACTGGGCCGCCTCGACCGCTCTCTCGAAAGCGGGCATGATTCGTTCCGGCTGAGTCAAGAGCTCTGCCCGCAAGCCATTCGCAAGGTGCCACCAAGGCCGGTCAAAGGCATTCAATTGAACCGGCTCCACTTGCGTCATCGCATTCAAAAACGCCTCACGCTCAAGCTGCCTACCGTCACCATACTCTGACACCGCAGAATATAAAAAATACTGGCTGTCGCGACCCTTCACACTCACCGTATCCAGCGCCTCACGCGCCGCCACATATCGCTGCTGCACAATCAATGCCGCCGCCAAGTGCACACGAATCGAATCAGCACGATCCGGGCTCAGAGTTTGCGTCTTCAGTGCCGCTCGATAACCACTCTCCGCCAGGCCAACAAGCCCAGAGCGTAAGGCACGATCCGCGGCATCGACCCGCCAGTCCAACGCAATGACCTCCGCCGCCTCAGGCGGCAGCACTTGATCTGTAACCAAAGGTGCTTGTCCATTCAGCACCCCAGCCCCCGAACCAACAAGGCACAGAGCAAAACAACGAAACAAGATATAAAGGTTCAACCGCATGAGTATCGATACATGACAAGCGCTCTCCCCACAGGTTGCAAAGCGAATTTTACGCTTTTGATACAACACTGTCTTTCTCCCTGCAGCCGTTCAGTGTTTCAACCTTTCAACTTTTCAGAATTTCAGCTTTTCAGCTTTTCAGCTTTTCCAAAAAGTGGTATCCCCGCTGGGAATCGAACCCAGATCGACTATTTAGGAAACAGTTGTTCTATCCGTTGAACTACAGGGACTGAGGCCAGTAAATAAGCGGATTAAAGAGGATTATAGTGCCAAAATTTACACGCCAAAATAGTTTAATAAAGACACATTTGGGAGGGTTTCGGACATAGTTTAGTCACAAATTAGTCACACTTTTCTACTTAGACAAGGGAGGGGGCGGTCACCAACTCCACTCGCCACTTTTATTATTAATAGATAAGCGACCGCCAAGAAAAATCTACCTTACACGAGGAACCATCGTTTATGCATTGCTTAAAAAATGTGAATACATATACTATTAACTAAGATATGGAGAGCTACCAAGAGAGTCAGCAGACTGTCCTTTCGCTCCGATGGCGATTATCTCGCCGCTTGGCGGCAGGGGGAAGCCCCCACCTCCATGGGGGCGCGTGGCAGGATCGGAAGAAGAACTCCCCGTGGCAGGCAAGCGAGGCAAGCATGACGCAACGTAGACGGACTTAAACGGCACAGGCGGGATCGTATGCCTAATGCCAAGGGCGGGCGCGGGGCTACTAACTATAGGCTCCGAGCGAAGCGAGCTGACCGAAGGGAAGGAAGTGCCGTCCTGCGGAGTGTGTAGCGGATAGACAGGCATCCTGGACATGGGGAGTCGCAGTGCACAATCTCCGTTATGTCGCAATAAGTGAAACGTGAGTGATAACTAGCAACTCTATTCGGCATAATGCGAGATTGTGCGCAAGACTCGGAACCATGTTTAGGATGACTGGCTAGGAGCGGAGCACGTAGCAGGGCTTTGGGGCTAGTGGAGAGTATCTGAATCAGATACAAACGCGGAAGCATTGCGGCAGGCGCAGACGGCATCGGGTCTCGTAGCGAAGCGGAGTGACTCGTGGGCGGCAAGCCGTTGGGTAGTGGCTAAGGTTGGAACTGAGTCTAGCAGTCGGTGAGGACTGGGAGCGTGCGAAGTGCTGTTGCTACGAAGTAGCTAAGGCACGTAGAGCGCGGACAGACCGCAAGCGTCTGCGGGTGGAGTCTCAGAGGCTAAGAAGTGCGCGTTAGCGTATTCCCCAAGCGAGCGAAGCGAGCGCAGGGGTAGGTAGTTATAGATTATTCATAATCTAAGTAGTTGGAGGCAGATGGTGAATGTGTATTGGCCTCCGCCACTTCCAACTCCATCGCCTGATCCTTATTACTTATCCTTCTGCCTACACCATCTCCTACACCATCTCCACCTACTACTCCATTTCCTATGCCTCCTCTTAAACCGTCTCTGTCTCCTACACATATGCGAGGGTCGCGGACCAAAAGCTTACGCTTTCGGCTACAAATAAATCACCGGGAACCACAAAAAAGGGCGCACCTTGCAGCACGCCCTTTGATTCAAACTATATTGGATTGATTACTTGCCTACCTTCACTGGCTTCAGCTTCCAGATGTGTTTAGCATATTCGCTGATCGTGCGATCAGATGAGAACTTACCGACACGCGCGGTGTTCATGATCGCCATCTTCGCCCAGCGCTTTTTGTCACTGAATGCTTTATCCACTTCTTCTTGCACACGAATATAGGATGCGTAATCGGCTAGGCAGAGATATGGATCGCCACCTTCGAGCCAGCTGCTGCAGAGTGGCGCAAAGGCATCCTGCTCACCAGGTGTGAAATAATCGGAACGCAACCAATCGATGACAGCTTTGAGCTCCCAATTACTATTGTAGTAATCGTATGGATTGTAACCCTTGGCTTTAATCTCTTCGACTTGCTCAACGGTGTTACCGAAGATGAAGATATTGTCGTCGCCGACTTCCTCACCGATTTCAACGTTGGCTCCGTCAAGTGTGCCGATCGTCAAGGCGCCATTGAGCGCGAGCTTCATGTTACCGGTGCCAGAAGCCTCCTTACCAGCAGTCGAAATTTGCTCAGAAAGGTCGGATGCTGGAATCATCTTCTCAGCCATCGTGATGCGATAGTTTTGCGGGAAGACGACCTTAAGTTTACCATTAATACGCGAGTCATTATTGATCTTTTCACCGACCTTGTTGATCGCGCGAATGATGTTCTTCGCTAAGGCATAGCCTGGTGCAGCCTTTGCGCCGAAAATGAATACGCGTGGATTCATTTCGTAGTCTGGGTCGTTTAAGAGACGACGATACAGCGTCAAGATGTGCAGTAAGTTCAAGTGTTGACGTTTGTATTCGTGAAGACGCTTGATTTGCACATCGAAGAGCGCATCTGGGCTGATTTCGGTGCCAGAATCCGCGAGCACGAAGTCCGCGAAAGCTTGCTTATTCGCACGCTTGATATCCATGAAGCGCTTTTGGAATTTCGCATCATCCGCAAGCTTCGAAATGCTTTGTAGCTTATCGAGATCCTTCGGCCAATCAGCGCCGACTTTTTCAGTAATCAATTCACTAAGGCCTGGATTACACGCAAGTAGCCAACGACGTGGTGTGATACCATTGGTCATGTTGATCAACTTGTTCGGATACAACTCGTGGAAGGTGGCGAAGAGGTTCTTTTTCAGCAATTCAGTGTGCAATGCTGCAACACCATTGACCTTTGTCGAACCAACGACTGATAGGTATGCCATACGAACCATCTTAGGATTACCTTCCTCGATGATAGAAAGCTCAGACTTCTTCGCATTGTCGCCCGGCCACTTTGCTTCAACTTCGTCTTGCAAGAAACGCGAGTTGATCTCGTAAATGATTTCCAAGTGGCGTGGAAGCACTTTTTCAAAGAGAGGCACGCTCCACTTCTCTAACGCCTCTGGCAGTAAGGTGTGATTCGTGTAGTTACACGCTTTGCGTGTAATTTCCCATGCAGCATCCCATTCGAGGCCGTTTTCGTCGATGAGTAAGCGCATCAATTCAGGAAGCGCGATGGCTGGGTGCGTATCATTGAGTTGCAATGCATTGTAGTCAGAAAACTCAGACCAACCGTCATGGCTTTTTTGAAAACGACGAATGATATCCTTAAGCGAGCAAGTCACGAAGAAATACTGTTGGATCAGGCGAAGCTCCTTACCATTTTCAGTAGAGTCATTCGGATAAAGCACTTTGGAGATGGTTTCACCCATTGCCTTTTCACGGACCGCTTCTACGTAACCGCCATCATTGAACACATCTAAATCAAACTCCTTGGTAGACTTCGAATCCCAAAGGCGAAGGAAATTTACTGTTTCACCACCGTATCCAACGATACCAATGTCGAAAGGAACCCCTTCAATGGTCTTATAATCGACCCACTTTGGCTTGAATACGCCTTTACTATCCATCTGGTGTTCAACGCGACCAAAAAGCTGAACTTCTTGCGCATAGTTTGGGCGCATGACTTCCCAAGGGCAGCCCTTCTCCATCCATACGTCTGGATGCTCAATCTGGTAACCATCCTTAAACTCTTGGCGGAAAAGGCCGAATTCGTAGTGAATTCCGTAACCGATTGCTGGCAGATCCAATGTTGCTAATGAATCTAGGAAACATGCAGCCAATCGACCGAGGCCACCATTACCGAGCCCCATATCTGCTTCTTCGTCTGCGATTACGTTGAAATCTTGACCGAGATCCGCGAGTGCATCGCGTGTTTGCTCAAACATCCCCGCATTATGGACATTATTTACCAGCAAACGGCCCATCAAATACTCCAAGCTCAAGTAGTATGCACGACGCACCTTCTTTTCACTATGCACTTTTTGCGTCTTCATGAAACGATCTAGAAGGCGGTCACGCACTGCGTAACAGGTCGCCGTCCACCATTCATCCTTGGTCGCACTTTCTGGGTGACGCGCTAAGGTGTAGCGCAAGTGGTTTAAAATCGAGATTTTCATCGATTCTTTTGTCGAATCGACTTCAAAGCGAAAGGATTTCGCTGCGCTCTTCGAAGCAGGTGCTTTCTTCGAAGCGGTCTTCTTAGCTGCTGTTTTCTTAGGCTTAGTCGCTGTTTGTGTCATAATAAATCTATGTAATCAGTTAGTTCTCGATGTCAGGGGATCCCATCAGAAGCGAATAGGCATACTGTTTTCTCCACCCTAGGGAAGCAGAAAGCATGAATGACACCGATTCGTCATAAAAATACCATCATTTAACTGTTGAGCACTCAATTTACCCAAAGTAATGCAGACACTCAGGCAACTAAGGCACATCCAAACGCAATATCTGACTTAGGCTGAAGCCACACAGGGAACCAGAGCTGCATCCTTCATTCCATGGATAATTTTCTTATCTGCAGGACACAAAGTCGCCAAAACCCCATGCAGGGTAGCTTGCTGCATCTTTTCATCGACAAAATAATAAGGACATAGGCGCATACGGCCTTCCATCGAGTAGGTTTCCTCACCTCCAGGGGTATAGACTGGATGGCGCAAACGCTTCGGCTTTTCGTAAACCTGTAAAATGTGCAAGTATTGACCTGCCATCGACATCGCTTGTTCAATCGCGGTCTCCCAATCGAGCTTGGAAGAGTCACTCCCCAAGGTCACACTACGCGCTCCCCAAGCGCTCTCGTGAAACCCGCTGATCTTTATAATTAAGTTACGCTCCCTCTTACTTGCATCGATCAAAGCCGACCAACTCGTAATTGGCTTCCCTCCAACATATGGTGCATCCAGCACCGCGCTTGGTGGCAAGTCCACGGGATCCATAATCCATGTTTTTGGTATCACTTTTTTCAATACACGCAATGAATTTCTCGGCAAGCTCTCCTTCCAGTAGTCTTCCAGTGCATGATGATGAAATAAGGCTAGACTTAACTTCTCCTCCTGAAATGGACGCATCGGCGGCGTCAAACTCAGTTGCGCTTCGACGCGCGCCTTGAGTAGGCATTTCGCAATCGATACATTTGCTAGGTCAAACAATTCCCAGAAACGATACATCACATCCACCTGCTGAGGATCACCATCTGTGCCCACACAAATCGTATCCCCCAAGGGCATCACATCATCCGGATGAAATACATGCACACGCCTGCCACGCATGCGCAACTGAGCCGCGAGCCACTCCATCTCCGGACGATAGGTCGCGGCCTCATCGCTCACCACTAGGGCAACATAAGGCGCCGTCATCGTTGGCGCACGCGTGCAGAGCGCCGCATAAAATGCTTCGATCATATCTTCTTCACCTGCACCGATCAAAGCATCACCGTGTATCGGAGTGTAGAGACGATTAAGAAATGCAGTCAGCCCAATGCCACCGGGGACCGAATCGATCTCAGTCATCGCAAAACCATCATCCGTGATCAATAGATCTGGACGAATCACCATTGGCGTCGTGCCACGCAACGCCTTTGAGCGAGCATGTTCAATCAAAGCCTGAGGTTTACCACGGTCCAAATACTCTGCGACCCACGGCGCTTTCAGCTCACGATTCCGGAGTAAGTTCTTCCCTTCGAATGATTTCAAATAAAGCGACTCCAAAGAACGATAAAAGTCGTAACAAGCCTGACCGATCAAACCGATTTCTTCCACTTGCTTCGCAGACAGCGCAAAGGCCTCTGGCGAATAACGCCATGTCTTATTCTCAAACAAACTTTGATCAGAAAATGCCTTCAAGGCATCCTCGTAGCTAAGTCCATTTGCACTGTTGATCGTTTCACTCATTTGCTGTGCGAATAGATATCGTAGAAGACCTACAGTGCGTCAAGGCAGCGCAAGTGATTGTTGAAATTCTGTGACGTGCGAGTTCCCCATGCACCACAAAAAAAGGACTTCCACAACGAAGCCCGCGCAAGCGCGGACGCCACAAGCCCGAAGCCAAGCCTTGACTAAAGAGGGTCTGAGCAAGCTCAGACGCCACTGTGAATCCGAAGCAATTCAAAATTGGACGTTCAATGTTGAATGTTCGACGTTCGCCCTACTCCTCGCGATCCGCTGCCGATTGTCTCGAAGTCGGACCACCCGCGCGAAGCCATGCGTGGATAAAAGGATCCAAATCACCATCCATCACGGCTTGAACATTACCCGTCTCATGCCCGGTGCGAAGGTCCTTCACCATTTGATACGGTTGGAATACGTAGGAGCGAATCTGATTGCCCCAAGCAATGTCGCCCTTCTCGCCATAAAACTTCTCCATCTCGCTACGTTTCTCATCTTCCTGCTTCTCATAGAGACGGGATTTTAAAGTCTTCATCGCCGTCGCTTTATTCTTTATTTGCGAACGATCATTTTGACAAGTCACCACAATACCCGTCGGAATATGCGTCAAACGCACGGCAGACTCAGTCCGGTTCACGTGTTGCCCGCCCTTTCCGCTCGCACGATACACATCGGTGCGAATCTCGGATGAATCGATCTCAATATCTACGTCATCCTCAATCTCGGCAATCACATCAACCGAACAAAAAGAGGTATGACGCCGGGCATTGGAATCAAACGGGCTGATACGCACCAAGCGATGCACTCCGCGTTCCGCCTTTGCATAGCCGAAGGCATTGGCACCTTCAATTCGTATCGTCGCCGAACTGATACCTGCTTCTTCACCGGGCATGATATCCAACACTTCCGCCTTGAAGCCAGCACTCTCCGCCCAGCGGGTATACATACGAAACAACATATCCGCCCAATCACAGGACTCCGTGCCACCCGCACCGGAATTCACCGTCAGCAAGGCATTACAGCCATCATTCGGCCCGCTCAAGAAAGAAGCCAACTCCAGCTTGTCCAACTTCGGTTGCAAACGACTCAACGTGTCCAACACCTCCTGCTGATAGCTCTCTTGATCTGGATCGCCATCCATCTCATCGACCAACTCGATCATCGCCACCATATCGGCGATCTCGGCATTAAAATCTGCCGATGGATTAACTGTATTCTTCAAGCGATTCACCTCGCCGATGACTTTTTGAGCCGTATTCTGATCATCCCAGAAACTAGGCTCCGCCATCTGAGCTTCTAGCTCAGCAATACGGGTTTTCTTAGTATCTCCGTCAAAGATACCTCCAAATATGACCTGCGCGCTGCGTCAGTTCTTCGATTTGAGAACGGATTTCTGGGGTTAGTAAATTCATGATCACATAAGAACATCGAACATCAAACGTTCAACATCGAATATTATATCAACGTAGGTTAGGCACTCTTGCCTGACCTATTTTTAACGACCATTCATGAAGAGTCAGACAAGAGTGTCTAACTTACCGCGCAAACAGCTTTTCCACATACTTCGCAATCAAATCGTATTCCAAATTCACCACGTCTCCCACCTTCTTGGTATGCAGGTTCGTCACTTCCATCGTATGCGGGATCAGCCAGATCGCAAAGCCGGATTCATCCACCTCAGAAACCGTCAGTGAAATACCATCCACAGTGATGCACCCCTTGCTCACGATATACTTTAACTTGTCTGCATCCGGCTTAATACGAAAAAAGAAATCCTTACCACGCGGCTCAATTGCTTCAATCACGCCTGTGCCATCGACATGCCCCGAAACAAAATGTCCCCCCATACGCGTCGTAGGTAAGAGCGCCCGCTCAAGATTCACCTTACCGCTAGGGCCCACACCATCAATCGAAGTGAGACGCTTCGTTTCACCCAGTAAATCAAACTCAACTTGCGAATCCGTAAACGCCACCGCCGTGAGACAGCAACCGTTGACGGCAACACTATCGCCTAGCTGTAAATCCTTCGTGACGACCTGTGCCGCCAACACCAGGCGCCAACTATTTGCTTGCTCCTCAAAGGAAACAACCGTCCCCGTTTCTTCAACTATTCCAGTAAACATATCACCAATAGAAGCTATTCTCCGCAGAAAGTGAAACGCTAAACACTATTTTCCAATAAGAACATAAGGCGTTAGCAGGCACCAAAGTAGACCTTGAAGATTCGGCAACTATAACGATTCCAGCCAATACGGCACAGAGTGCCGCGGCTACATCTCTCCGAGGCAGTTCAAAGGTGCCCCTCAGAAAAATTCGAACATAAAAAGCCCCCGAATTACTTCGAAGGCTTAATTATGAAAATGGTGCCAAAGGGCAGATTTGAACTGCCGACCAAAGGCTTATGAGTCCTCTGCTCTACCACTGAGCTACTCTGGCGAAAGGAAAACGGGTAGAAAACAACTGGTATCCCACAAGTCAAGCGAAGATCCGTGCAAGTTCAACCCAAACAATGTAAACGCGTTTTCGATTTATGAGGATTACCAGCTAAATTAATAGTGCCTAAATAGACCTCGGCGGTGCGGGCTAAACGTTATTGGCCCGACTCCATTCGAGCGCGCGTTCACGATCTTTCGAAATCTGGGCGACCAAGGCATCTATAGAAGCAAATTTCTGTTCGGCGCGAATGAACTGTAGCCATTCGACTTCAATCTGGCTGCCTTCACCCAGTGAGCAATCCCCTAATGCATGCGTCTCTAGGACGGGCGATTGCGGCGTATCATCGACAGTGGGCTTCACTCCATAGTTCGCCACACCTGCTTGCCAGGCGGTATGCCCGATCTCTCGATAACGAACATAATACACGCCGTATCGTGGTCGGCATTCGGGGTCCCAGGGGAGATTCAGTGTCGGAAAACCAATTTCTCGACCAAATTTCGCACCTCCGACTACGACCCCGCTAACACTATAATTGTAGCCGAGTAAATCATTGGCAGGGCCGATTTCACCTGCTTCCAGCTCCTTGCGAATTCGGGTGCTGCTAATGGCTTCACCATTGTGCTGTATACGATCGATACTAAATACATCGATTCCCAATGCCTTGCCCGATTGCACGAGCGTCGCGACATCACCGAGGCGCTTCTGACCAAAACGGAAATTTTGACCGATATAAATCGACTTCAAACTCGGCAACTCAGTCTTTAAATGCGCGAGAAACGCATCTGCTGGAATACTGGCAAATGGGTGATCAAATTGCTTACAAATCACCACGTCGACGCCAAGCTGATGCAACATCGCTACTTTCGAGGGCATATTCATCATCAACTCGGTCGCCGCATCGGGACGAAACAATCGGCTGGGATGCGGATCAAAGGTCAGCACTGCGCTCACACCTTCGGAACCACGAGCTGAAAAAACAGCAGATTCGATGACCGCCTTGTGCCCGAGATGCACTCCATCAAAGACACCAATCGCCAAGTGCAACTCTCCATGCACACCGGAGAGCTCTTCGAAACGTTGAACGCATATAGGAAATTGCATGATCGTGCGAATACAGTAGCGCTAAAAATACCCGATTCTGAGCAGTTGGTCCAAACCTATAAGACGTGACTCGGCACGGCTTGATTTACTGGGATTAACTTACGTCGTAATACGGATTGAGACATCTCTTGCAGCTCTTCGATTGTATTCGCATCTTCGATACGAAACTTACCTACGGCAGTGCGACGCAACTCACAGAGATGAGCGCCGCATCCGATTTTCTGACCGAGGTCGTGTGCCAATGTGCGGATATAGGTCCCTTTACCACAACCGACCAAAAAGGAAACCTTAGGCAGCTCAAAGTGAGTCATCTCATACTTGCTGATGTGAATGACACGAGCTTCACGCGCAATCGTCTTACCTTGGCGGGCCAACTTATACAAGGCCTGCCCATTCACCTTCTTTGCAGAATACATAGGTGGCGTTTGATACTGATCCCCCATAAAGGTTTTCATTTCAGCCAAGACAGCTTCCTGAGAGAGTTCAGGAACTGGCTTTTCGGCGACAATCTCGCCTTCAGCATCCTGCGAATCGGTTTCAATCCCAAGGAGTGCGGTGCCGGTATATTCCTTATCATTACTCATCAAGTATTGGGAGACTTTGGTCGCCTTACCGATCATAATCAACAAGAGTCCTGTAGCCATAGGATCGAGTGTGCCTGCGTGGCCGACTTTCTTAATCCGAAAGAGCTTACGCATACGAGAAACGACATCGTGCGAGGTAATCCCTTGTGGTTTATCAACAAGGAGGACTCCCTCTGGAACATCTGTGAGTGGTTGAGACATACTTAAAATGGTTGAATCGGACGACTAAGCTTAACTCAATCCGCAGCCATCGCTAAGAGATTAAGCATTAAAAATTCAGACAGGGATTACTCAGGCTTGCCCAGTGTTTCGAGGTGTGCGCCGATAGCCTGCATAAGCTGCGGATAAAATTCTTTGATCGAGCTGTCCTCAACATTGAGTCCTGCAGCACAGGCGTGACCGCCACCGCCAAACACCTTGGCCACTTGATCGACACGGAAGAATGGATCTTTTGCGCGGAGGCTGCCCTTGATCGCTCCATCGCGATTTTCAATCAACACACCGACATCGACCCCTTCGATTGAGCGCGCGTAATCAACTAAGCCCTCGGAGTCGTCAATCGTTGCACCGGTTTCAGCATAAACGCCGTCCTCAATCAGCCCAACACAGACTCGGTTATCAAATTCCATGGTGAGGGAATCGAGAAAGTTCTGGAGTAGTTTAATCTTAGAAAAGCTTTCCCGTTCGTAGAGCTCATGAGCCGCTTCGGCTGGACGTGCGCCACATTCACAAAGACGGCGAGCAATTTCAAAAGTCTCTGGTGTCGTCGACGGAAAGCGGAACTGCCCAGTGTCGGTAGCAATACCGACATAGAGTGCTTGTGCAGTAACGGCATCGATCTCGTAGCCTAGATCCAGATAAAATCCCGCTAGGATCTCTGCGGTGGCCGATGCGGTAGCAATGACAATATTTTCTGCCGCATATTCACGATTCGAGATGTGGTGATCTACATTGAGCGCGACTTCAGGGAAGAGCTCATTGAGTCGATCGCCTACACGACGGAAGTCGGCGGAGTCGACCGTGACTGCAACATGACCATCCGGAGTGAACTCATCTGCCTTGAAAAGCGGTGTGTCGCCAACAAATGATTCTAAGGT
Organism: uncultured Opitutia bacterium; assembly: GCA_937136395.1. GTDB lineage: Bacteria > Verrucomicrobiota > Verrucomicrobiia > Opitutales > Coraliomargaritaceae > JBPOFY01. Next base: position 17,329 of record CAKZOI010000040.1, read on the forward strand.
ATTAGGCACATCGTCGCGATTTAAACCCACTGCTTCGATGCCGTGGCTTTTGAGCATGCGAACCACCGCTACGATTGAACCGATACAGTCACCATCCGGACGCTGGTGCCCAAGCACGGCGACTTTCTTATCTTTTAGGTTTTCGATAGATTGCGCAAAAATCACGCTTTGTTCAGGATAGAATTTTAAGTCAGTGGTCATAATCAAAAATTATTCAGTAGGTTCTGAGCTGCCGCTTTCACGCTCAAGTTCGTCAAGGAGATCTAAAATCTCGGCACCACGCTCAAGCGATGGATCATAGGTAAAGACAAGTTTCGGGAAATACTTCATCGTGATCACTTTGCTCACACGTTGGCGCAAATCATTACCGACCTTTCGAAAAAAGACTTTCGCTTCGTGGATGGCGCCGTCGTCGCCAAGCACTGAATAATACACGGTCGCATTACGCAGATCCACAGATGTGGAGACATCACTAATCGTGATCGGTGCAGCCTCGGAACGGTAGTAACGACGCATCTGCTCGCTAATTTCACGCTGAAGCAGTTCGTTAACTCTAGAGATACGTTTAGACATGATTGAAAGGGATGGGACCTAGCTATCGGAGATTGAACATTGAATGCTCAACACCGAATGATGAAATGTGACTGTGTAATTAACGAAGCGATGGACGAAGCTCTTCAACCTCGAAGCACTCGATCGTATCGCCCTCTTCATATCCTTCATAGCCAGAGACGTGAACACCACACTCGTAGCCAGCACGCACATCTTTGACGTCGTCCTTAAAGCGCTTGAGAGTATCGATTTTGCTTTCGTGGAGAAGTGTTTCACCGCGATATACGCGAGCGATGCACTTACGTTTGATGGAACCTTCGGTGACCATACAACCCGCAACGGCATTGCCCTTGCCCACCGAGAACACCTGACGAACCTCGGCAGCACCGAGTTTCTTCTCGCTGTATTCTGGCTCGAGTAGATCGGCCATACACTCTTCGACTTGATCGATGAGTTCGTAAATAATTTCGTGTTGGATAATCCGTATATCGTGATGCTTTGCAAGGCTCTGCACACCATTGTCGAGTTTCACATTGAAACCAACGACGGTAGCGCCACCAGCGCTTGCCAATGTGATATCGTTCTTAGTAATGTGCCCAACACCTTTGCTGATGACTTCGAGATCAACTTTATCGCTTTCGATATTTTTGAGTGCATTGACTAAAGCCTCAGTTGAACCGTGCACATCGGACTTAACGATCACACGTAGGCTCTTCTTTTGCTGGTTTTCGATTGCAGCAAAGAGGTCTTCAATTGTAGCAGCGCCACCTTCCTTATCGGCAGCTTCCTTCGCATTGGCATCTTCGCGTTTACGCTCAGAAATACGATCTTCAGCGGCACGCTTGGCGGTCTTCTCGTTTTTCTCTGTCGAGAAACGGTCGCCAGAAGCCGGCACATCCGACCAACCAATTACTTTTACAGGTGTGGACGGTGGTGCGGTTTTGACGAGATTGCCATCGGCATCCGTCATGCTCTTCACCTTACAATAGGTTTCACCGCAAAGTAAGGCATCGCCTTTCTTGAGTGTTCCGCGCTCGACGATAACAGTCGCAGTGGCACCACGGCCTTGCTCGATTTGCGACTCAACTACGATACCCGAGGACGGGCAATCTGGGTTGGCTTGCAATTCGAGAACTTCCGCTTGAAGCAGAATCATATCAAGCAGATCGCTGATGTTGGTGCCATTGAGTGCGGATACTTCGACAGCAATCGTCTCACCTCCCCAGTCTTCTGGAGCGATCCCTTTTTCCTGCATTTGCTGTTTCACGCGGTCAACATTCGCACCCTTTGAATCGATCTTATTGATCGCAACAATGATGGAGTTGTTGGCCTCTTTAGCAAACTTGAGCGCTTCATCGGTCTGCGGTTTGAAGGAATCGTCCGCGGCAATCACGAGAATCGCAATGTCGGTAACATTTGCACCACGCTCACGCATGAGCGAGAAAGCGGCGTGACCGGGAGTATCGAGGAAAGAAATCTTATGGTCGTTGTGCTCGATTTGGTAAGCACCGATGTGCTGAGTGATGCCACCTGCTTCGCCACCTACGACATTCGCCTTGCGGATCGAATCAAGCAAAGTGGTTTTACCGTGATCCACGTGACCGAGGATACACACAACTGGAGGACGTGGCTTGAGGAAACGAGGATCATCGTCGGAAGGTTTTGCCTTCTTCTTTTTCTCGTTTTTGTCGGCCTGTGTCTCACCACGGTGGTGGATCTCTAGCTCGAAACCATGACGTGTAGCGATTTGCTTCGCAATCGGTTCCTCGATGGTCTGATTCATGGAGGCGAAGATGCCCATTTCCATGAGTTCGGAGATCAGTTTGAAAGGCTTGAGTCCGATATCGCCCGCGAAGTCACGAACAACAATCGGTGGTTTGACATGAACGAGCTTGGGTGCAGCGGATTCTTCAGCTATCGCCTCACCCTCGCCTGCAACTGCTTCTGTCTCTGGAGCTACCGGAGCCGCAGCCGATGGCGGTTTTGGTGGGCCTGCTGGACTGGGTGCTGTAGGTACAGGCGCTGGTGGCGTTGTTTTTGGCGCTGGTGGTGGGACAGAGCCCGCAGCGGGGATGCTTGCACCGGCTGGAATTCTGGCGGCTGGCGGCGCTTTGGGCGCAGCGGGCGGAACCTTTGCCACTGGTGGCGCTTTCGGTGCGGCTGGTGGAATTTTAGGCGCGGCTGGTGGAGCCTTAGAAGGCGCTGGAGGAGCTTTCGGTGCAGGGGTCGGCTCGGCCACTGCTTTTGGCTTTGGCTTTGGCTTTGCCGCTTCTTCCTCTGCGAGCTTTGCCGCCTCACGTTCTTCTCGCTCACGCTGAATGTCCTGCGCACTCTTGACGAATGCGCCTGCCGGTAAGACGGGCGCTTTGGGTGCTTCAGGCTCAGGGCTTGCTTCCGTTTCGGCAGCTGGTGCTTCAGCTTCCTTCTTGGCGGCAAACTCCTCTACGAGAGATTCGGCGGAAATATTATCAATCGTACTGGAAGCGCTCTTCACTTCGAAGCCACGACTTTTTAGGAGCTCAATTAGCTCCTTATTTTCCATTCCGATTTGTTTGGAAAGCTGGTGTATACGAACACTCATAAATGAGTTTTTTCTTTAAGTCTTAAGTTGGGCGAAATTCTACAGGTATGGACGAACTATGCGTTTTGTTGCAAGTAAGCGTCGACTTTAGAAAGGATGTCTGTGGCTTCTTCTTCTGAGAACCCTGCATCCACGAGGTCGGCAGCGGTCACGCCTTCAAATACCTCGGGGCTAGAGAAACCGATGGAAACCAAGCGAACCGCGTGCTCTGGATCGAGCCCAGCGATAGCGCTAAGGCCTTCAGTCGCTTTCGCAATTTTCTCATCAAATCCGACGGCTTCTTTCTCTTCCTTGCCAATGTCGAGCTTCCAACCTAACAGGCGGGACGTCAGCTTGGCGTTGAAACCGCGGCGGCCAATTGCGATAGAGAGGTCATCTTCGGCGACTTCAAAGTGGATACGGCGATCACTCTCGTTCACTTTGATGTTGCGAGGCACTGCTGGCTTGAGGGCTTCCTCGAGTAGTTGCAGCGGATCTTGGAAGTGACGGATGATATCGATCTTTTCACCACCGAGCTCACGAACGATCGTCTTCACTCGAGCGCCACGAGCGCCGACACAAGCACCGACAGGGTCGACCTTTGGATCTGAGCTATTTACAGCGATCTTTGTGCGGTAGCCCGCTTCACGTGCCATCGCTTCGATAGTCACAGTGCCATCAGCGATTTCAGTGACTTCGAGTTCGAAGAGGCGACGCACAAAATTAATATTTGAACGGGAGAGGATAATATCTGGACCGCGGTTTGTTTGCTCAATTTTTAGCAGCAAACAACGAATGCTTTCGCCGGGTGCATAATCTTCACCCGGGACACGCTCGCGAGGAGGCAAAATCGCTTCGGCTTTACCTAGATCGATAATCAAATCACCGCGCTCGCGACGACGGACTGTGCCTGTAACGATATCGCCAACAGTGTCTTTGTAATCGTCATAGATGCGATCTTTCTCAAATTGGCGGATACGCTGCATGATCGCTTGGCGAGCTGTTTGCGCAGCAATGCGGCCGAGATATGCAGGGTCGACTTCGACTTCAAGGACTTCATCAAGTTGTGCATCCGGCTTGATCTTGCGCGCCTTTTCGATATGAATCTCAAGGGCAGCATCACCAACAGAGTCAACAACTTGCAAAATACTCCAAGCTTTCAAAGCACCCGTCTTCGGATTGATTTCAACACGCAGGTCTTGCCCCGCACTGTCCCCCTTTTGGGCAGCGCCAATAATCGCAGAGGAAATGGCTTCGATCATGTCTGGACGACTGATCCCCTTTTCCTTCTCCATGTATTCTAAAACTGAAAGTATTTCGTGACTCATTGATGCTATAAATAGAAAAAGCGGACTAGCGCCCGCTTAAAGATGATGCTGGGTTTATTTGTGAAGGACGCAAAGTAAAGGGCTCGCGGTCCTTGTCAAGAGTCAGTGTAGCTGTCCGAGCGGATAGTTTTTGCTACTCATCCAAAGCAAATCGCACGGTTTTTTCGGCTTGCGCCATCAGTAGAAGCACGCACCTTACCGAATCCACTCCCCTGCTAAGGAATTCCCAGGGGTCGCTGCTGACAGCCAACAACTGAATTCATGAAAATCGTCCTTATCTATTCTGGCGGACTCGACTCGACGGTCTTACTTTACCAACTACATGCTGCTGGGCACGAATTACATGCTCTATCTGTAAACTACGGTCAACGCCATAGCTGCGAACTCATCAGCGCCGCCAAGATTTGCGCACAATTAGGCATTCCAAATACGGTCGCCGACCTTTCCTCGATCCAACCACTCTTAGCTGGAAGCAGTCTGACCTCTCCTGAAATCGATGTCGCCGAAGGGCACTACACCGAAGAGAATATGAAGAGCACCGTGGTGCCCAACCGCAACATGATCTTACTGTCGATCGCAACGGGGCACGCACTTTCCATTGGCGCAGAGCAAGTTGCCTATGCGGCACATAGCGGCGACCACGCCATCTATCCAGACTGCCGAAACGAGTTTGCCGATGCGATGGCAACTGCAATCGGTCTCTGCGACTGGAACAAAGTCGAACTGATCCGACCCTTTGTCGACTGGACGAAGGCTGATATTGTGCGCCGTGGAGCCGAACTCGACCTCCCCTTTGCTATGACTTGGTCCTGCTACAAAGGCGGCAAGTTGCATTGCGGACGCTGCGGCACTTGCATCGAACGCCGCGAAGCCTTCGATCTAGCAAATATACCAGACCCGACACCTTACCGTGAAGACGCGCACTCAGTAGACACACTCCGCGCCAACAACTGGCGTTTAAGCTAAACCAGCATTCCAGCCTTCCAGCCTGTCAGTTTTTCAACCTTTCAGCTTTTCAGCCTTTCCAAGCATGCTCACCTGTAAAAAAACATATCGCGACATCCCGTTCGCCCACCGCCAGCACAATCACGACGGCCACTGCGCGCTCATACATGGGCACAATTGGGGCATCACCTTAACCTTTGCTTGCAGCGAGACCGACAAGAACGGCTTTGTAGTAGATTTTGGTAAACTCAAATACCTCAAGCAATGGATCGATGAGCACCTCGACCATGCCTGTCTCTTCAACGAATCCGACCCTGAGAAGGACGCCCTACTCGCTGCCGCTGGACACCTCTTCAAGCCATACGTCTTGCCCAACAGTTCCTGCGAAGGCTTGGCGCAACACATCCACACAGTTTTCGACCCAATGGTTCGGAAACAAACAAACAACCGCGTCTGGATCGTTGAAGTCGAGATCATCGAAGACTCTAAGAACTCCGCCAATTACCGCCCATAGCCACCCGAGCCGAACGATTCAGCCCCGCCGCACTGACCATGCTACCCATTCACGAACAATTTTATACCTTTCAAGGAGAAGGTGCACATGCAGGGCGAGCGGCTTACTTTATACGAACATTCGGTTGCCCAGTGCATTGCCCATGGTGCGATTCCGCAGGCACCTGGCATCCCGACTACATTCCTAAAAAAATCCAACGCTTGAGCGCGAGCGAACTCGCTGAGCAAGTCGCCCAGACAGCAGCAGAGTTTGTCGTCATAACTGGAGGCGAGCCAGCGATCCACGACCTCGGGCGACTCACAGAGGCGCTACACACAATCGCTCGCCCAGTGCACCTTGAAACCAGTGGCGCCTTTCAGATACAAGGAGCCATCGATTGGATCACACTCAGCCCAAAGCGCTGGAAACACCCACTGGCTGAAAATGTTCAGCGCGCCAACGAATTTAAAATCATCGTCGATAAACCAGAGGCGATTGAAGAATACAGCCAAATGCTCACGAAGCTCGGCGCGCACTCAGACACGCCCATTTGGCTACACCCGGAGTGGTCGCAACACGCCAACCAAGCAGTCCTCGACGCAATCACGGAATGGGTCAAAAACAAGGGTGCGCCCTACCGCGCTGGTTGGCAGATGCACAAAAACTACGCAGCAGACCTGACCGATCCGCGCAGCGCACCGGCGGCCCCTCTCGGCGGCAAACCGGAACTCGGGTTTTAATGGCCAAATCTTAAAAGAATTGGCCTAAAAACAGAAAAAGTCTCTGGAGGGTCTTACACCATTTCTAGTATTATTTGTTCCGGTAGCGCAGGCGTGTCTCACGCCGCACGAAAGTTTGTGGTGCCTCGCAAGTGTCTATGCGCACCGAGGACGGTGCTGCGCTACCTTGTAAGTGAGCCGATCTATCGTTTTTCGAAACGATATTACCTAAACACCATTCACGATGGGTCCAAAAAAGCCCGCAAACTGAACAGCTTGCGGGCTTTAGAAAGAATGAAACAGTGCTTAGCTACCTGGATTCACTTCAATCAATTCACATTCGAAGATCAAAGTGTCACCGGGCTTGATTGCACCACCTGGACGAGGGTTGTTGCCGTAGCCCAGTTCGCTCGGGATGTAGAGAATGATTTTACCACCTGGCGCCACTTTCGTGAGTCCTTCGCCAAAGCCTGGGACCACACCATTTAGAGGGAACGTCGCAGGCTGACCACGATCATAAGAGCTATCAAACTGCGTGCCGTCGATCAATGTGCCTTTATAGTGCACTAGAACAGTGTCTTCCATCGTTGGCTTGTCACCTTCGCCTGGCTCAAGCACCTTGAAGTGGAGACCCGACTCGGAAGACTCAACTCCTTCTTGGCCTTTTAGCTCTGCGAAGAATTCCTCCGCGGCGGCGATGTTACCCGCAGCCGCTTTTTCAGCTTCTGCTGCAGCTGCAGCTTGTGCCTTTTCAGCACGTGCTTGAATGAATTCTTGGAATGCAGGCATCTTGGCCAACATAGCTTGATCCGGCTGATCATCAGCGAGTCCACGTGCGATTCCCTTAGCAATTGCTGGCGCATCATCCGCAGTAAAACCGAGCTCTTTCATGCCGGACTGAAAAACTGTCAAGTAGCCAAGCATTTCAACCAACTCATCATTAGACACTGCTGGAGCAGCTGGAGCTGGCTCTGGAGCAGCCGCAGTTTCGTCCTGTGCAAATACAGGTGTGAGAGAGGCGCCCGCAAGCGTCATTAACGCAACGGAAGTAAGAAGATTCTTTTTAATCATAAATTATAATTGATGAGTTTAGATAACAAAGGCGACAAAAGTTAACGAAGCCGATGAAAGGTCAACCTTTGAAGTCACTATCTAAGCGACTTGGTTCCTCATTTTATAAATTTGTGACGAAACACTTCATATTTGCGCCTTAGGCAAAAGTAGGCAGCGTTTCTACAATCATGCCTGCACCTACTACATCTGGAACGCTCACTCTTATCGCAGCGCCTATTGGCAACCTCTCCGACATGACGCCTCGCGCAATCGAAGCCTTGGCATCGGCGACCTGTATCGCATGCGAAGATACTCGTGTGACAGGAAAACTCCTTAATAAACTGGAGATTGCCTACGAAGCAAAATTGATTTCCTATCGCGAAGAAAATGAGAGCTACATGGCCAGCGAACTCGCTGACCGCATGGCAGCGGGCGAAGACATCGCCTTGATCGCCGATGCGGGCACCCCTGCAATTAGCGACCCGGGATTTCGCCTTGTGCGCGAATGTCGCAAACGCGGCCTCCCCGTCACAACGGCACCTGGCGTCAGTGCAGTCATCACAGCACTCTCACTCTCAGGGCTGCCCAGCGACGGCTTTCTTTACGTCGGCTTCCTCCCTCCCAAAAGTGCGGCACGAAAACGCTTCTTCGATGCGCATCAAGATTTTGGATACACGATTATAATCTATGAATCCTGCCACCGCATCGGAAAATTTTTGAACGACCTTGTCGCCACGCTCGGCCCTGATCGCTGCATCTCGGTCTGCCGCGAACTGACGAAGCTACACGAAACGGTGCACACTGGACCCGCGGGAGATGTCCGTGACCGCGTCGCGAAAGGTAGCCAGAAAGGCGAGTTCGTCGTCGTGATAGCGAAGGACGGTTTTGAACTTTAGAAACAATTAAGGTAGCGCAGGCGTGTCTCACGCCGCACGAAAGTTTGTGGTGCCTCGCAAGTGTCTATGCGCACCGAGGACGGTGCCGCGCTAACTACCTAATCGTGAAACTCGGGCAACTTCGTTTCGGAATTTATCGTGATCGAGCCATTGCCCTGTAAAATCGACAGTAAGTGATTGCCACAGAATTCCCCGCGCCAGCCGCGCAGTAAACGATGTCGCTCGGCAGTCGCATTGTCTGCCTCTAAAACCAAGGCGGTCACCTCAGCACGATTCCCAATCAAAGCAGGGTCGATCTTCGCCGCAAGACACGTGCCCTTAATAAACGCTAAGGACAAGTCCACACGCGCCTCGTAGCCATCATCCGGAGCGGAGCCGTTGTGGCGACCATTCGGCAAGTCGGGCAAGTCCCCACTACGACCGCGCTCAATCGCAGCCCATAGATGTTTACGGTTACGTTCCAAAGCGCGATCGCTCAAACCCTTCATCGGACGGATGTCGTTTGGCGACTCAGGCGGACGCTTTATCAGCGAGACAATCGCATCGTCGGATAAAATAAAATTGCGTGGCAAATTACGCTGACGTGCCTTTGTTTCACGCCAAGAGCCGAGCGCCCGCATAATATTGCGCTGTTGATTCGTCAAAGATCCGCTCCCCCGCACACGCGGCATTTCTGCATCAGGATCCGATTCGCCATAGAGCGACTCCACCTCATACATTTTCATCTCATCGAGGATCCACTCTTTGCGCCCAAGTTTCTCGGCACGCTCCATAATTTTCACCATTAGACGGGTTGAATAGCGCACATCATCCTCAGCATATTCAATCTGCGCATCGGTCAATGGGCGCGCCAACCAATTCGAACGTGTCTCTGACTTATCAAGTCGCACCTTCTGCAAAGTCCGCAACAACTCACTCAGCGAGATCGTGGAAGACAAGCCAGCAAACCCAGCAGAGCGTTGTGTATCGAAAATGTTCTTTGGATAGCCGCCACAAGCACGATATAGGATCGTCAAGTCTTGCTGTGCGTCGTGTAAAATCTTCACGACACTTTCGTCTGACATCAAATCCGCAAATGGTGACCAATCTTCAATTTCTGGAGCATCCACCAATACGCAACGGCCATCCGGATATCCGATTTGCACCAAACCTAGTGTCGGATAATAGGTGCGATCCCAAATAAACTCCGTATCAATACCCACCGCGCCAGCCTCTTTGGCAGCACGCACCGCTTCTGCAAGCGCTTCTGTAGTCGTAATCATATGTTCTCCAAAGTCGCTAAAATCATCGCGAATGGGAAGGAGAATCTTTACTACTTAAGAAAGGTAGCTGCAGCAATAGTCTGCACCAGCTGATTTGACTTTGAGCGCGAACTTAGAATTGGCAGGCACATTGAAGGATTCGCCCTCTTTATAAGTCAACCACTCATCAGCACCGGCAAGCTTCACGTCCATTTCACCACCAAGCATTTCCATCAGCTCTGCGGCTTCCGTTCCAAATTCATAATCACCGGCTTGCATGAAGCCCAAGGTTTTCTTGCTGCCATCAGCGAAGACAACGGTGCGACTAGTCACTTGGCCGTCGAAGTAGACATTGGCCTTTTTAATGACGGATACGTTTTCAAATGTTTCAGACATACAGACCGTGATGACGATTCGGATCAAACATGCAACCCGATTTAACCTGAAAAAGCAGTCAGGATTCAGGAGTCGGAATACAGGATTCATAATCACCCGATTGCAGAATTATACGCTTCGCAAATTTGGCGAAGCTCTCTTTGCTTGTAAGTTTCTCAGTATAAACTACTGACTCCTGTATCTAGATTTAATGCAGACTTAGACAATACCAACGTCGTGCTCAGCCAAATCCGAAGAGGCGTTTAAAGAAGCTAAAGATACTGGGCTTCGGCGGAGGCGGTGCGCCAATGCCCCCAGCAGGATCACTCACCTCTGAGGCATCTGTGCTTGGCGTATTTGCCGCAGGTGCTTGCGGCTCATAGCTCAACTCTAAGCGATAATCTTTGATCGTGGGACGCTGATCCACTGCTTCACTAACAGTCAATTTCAGCTGTTGGTAATAATCTTTCCCTGTGGATTCTAGCAGGATCGGCCCAAAGTAATAACTCAATGATTCGTGCTCATAAATCACATACCAACCAGGATCAAGCGCTGCGGCATCCGATAGAATCTCCCCCGGGTAGCGTTGGTCAAAGTCTGCTTTCGATAGAAAACTGGTGAAAGGAATCGCTTCCTCTTCGATCACGCGAATGCCTGAAGCGACTTGCGCATGCGCGAAAAATGGACAGGCCGCAAAACAAACGAGCCAATACGCCTGGCTTACTTGAAGCTGAACGCGAGAGCCCGTTCCCATGCGAGGATACATTGTAGTGAGCGATCTCATAATCCGGAAGGAAGGTTGGCGCCATAGTCGCCACTGCCACCTTGCCCCGTTTGGGATCCACCAGTGGACGTTTGCCCAGTGCCTTCGGTTGCTGGAGGCGGGGTATCTGTTGCGGTGCCCGTCGAAGTCGACCCCGTGCTGGACGACGTGGTTTCAGTGCCAGTCTGCCCAGTGCTTTTTGATCGATTCACTTCAACCGTCTTATCAGGTCCGGCTCCACCGAAACCAAAATCATCAAAGCTACGCGTTTCACTCGAGGGATCGCCACCCGATCCGCCACCAGTGCCTTCAGTAAGTGCGCCACCGGTGCCACTGCCTCCAACACCATTACCGTCACCTTGCGAGTCAGTCGGCTGGCCTGCACCACCACCGCCAGTGTCAGTCTCTGGAGGAGTTGGTGGCTCATCGCCCTCAGTGCCTGCTTCGCCGGGCGCCGTCTTAGACTCCACCCCATCGACTCGCTGGCCACCACCGATCGTGCCGATTGCATCAAAATCTCGTTCATTCGAGCCCGCCGATGATTGCTCACCACCACCTTGGGTTTCAGCTGCAGGCTCCTGGCCAGTGCTGCCTTCAGCACCTGAACGCTCCGAGTTTTGAGCGGGCGGCGGTGCCACGCGACCATCAAATAAATTAGGGTCTGGTGCGGCGATTGCCGAAGACACCAGCATAAGTGCGATGCTCGAAAAGCTTATCGTTTGTCGGTGCATTCGACGGTGATGGTTTGATTTGGTTTTGTGGCGTCGACTTTCAATACAATTTCTACAGTCTCATAACCACTACGTGTGCCTTTCACAATATAGACATCCGGATACAGATTTAGATCCATCTCTTTAAAGCGGTCTGGTGGCAATACACCGATAATGCTCACAAAAGTGCGCTTATCTGACTCGATACTCACAGAGACCTTCTCCGCCTGGGCATCCAGAGCCGCACGGGTACGTTTTTCCTCAGTTAATTGAGCAGGAGGCACCTTGCTCGGACGACTGCGCATCGCATCGTTAAAGAACTTAGCCGCCAGAGGGAAACGGCCCTCTTTAATGTATTTCTCGGCATTCGCGATGTTCTGACTGTAACGGATATTGGCGAGATACAGACTTGAAGCTTTTTCCAAACCAGTGCGGGCTTCTTTAGAGTTTACATCCAGCGCGACGGCTTCCTTGTAAAGATCACGGGCGGCCTCATAGCGCCCAGCCTTCAAGGCATCGTAGCCAGTTGCTAGTAACTCCTCGAGGCGAATCGCTGTATAGTTCGCTTTCAGCTCGGCGAGGCGAGCTTCCTGTTCGGCTGTAGGTTTGAGTGCAATCGCCGCTTCGAGTGCTTTGATTGCCGCAGGATAGTCGGCGCTTGCCTCTGCCGCAGCAGCTTGCGCGAGCAAGCCCGCATAATCACGCTCGAGAATTTTAGCTTCAATCGCCTTACGCTGATTACGGATAAATGGGTTATTCGGATTTTCTGCAGATAAGGCATCCAATTCCTTCAGTGCCGCCTCGTATTGCTCCGCAACTTCAAGAGCTTTGATCTCCTTCACCTCGTCCGCAATTCCCTCCAATGCTTGCACCATGGCCAAACCATCAGTGGCATCAGGATTCGCCGAGTCGATACGCAACACTTCTTCATAGGCAGATTTCGCTGCAGGCAATCGATAGGCTTCAAGGGCAATTTTGGCCGCTTCAAGGATGCTACCGATTTGTTGAATCGAGCGGGCTTCTAAATCTCCTAATATCGCACCAGTCATTTCATAATCATTCACACTGACTTCGAAATCGCCCGCGTTGAGCGCACGTAGTGCGGAGTTATACGTTTCGACGGCTTCACGATAGGTGTTGACAAAGGCATCTTTCAAAAACTCCAAGCGTTTCAGTTCCGCGTAAGTTGAATCGTTTAGCGCGCGTGCTTTATCCGCCAAAGCCAAGGTCTCTAATTGAGCCTCAATCGACTGCAAAACTGCTCGATATGATTTTTCCGCACGATCCAATTTACCAGAATTGATCGCCGAGCGCGCCTTATCAGTATCGCGATTCAGCGCCGCCATAAATTCAAGAGGAATATCTCCCTGACGCACCGCCTCAGCAATATCGCTAGCCAATAGCGACTCGACTTTATCAGCGAGCTTTCGTAATTCAAAATCGGCGACTTCAGTATCTCCACGTCCCGAAACAGTAACACCATCCGCACCAGATGCATGCGTCGAATCACCGCCTGCTCGCGAGAGCATCAAAATGACCAGAGGTAAAATAATCAATGCCCCTAAGGCGATTGCAACGAGGATGACCGGTTTTTGATTTCGAGACATAATTAATCTAAGAGATATACCGTACCATTTAACAATAAAAGCGTGTAATTGACGAAGTAAAAACGACGAATTAGAATGCAGGGCGGGCCTTAACATGGAATTCGATCAAGAATCCCGAATCTGCGGCACGGCTAATAAGCGAAAAGATAAAATAAAAAAATCAATTTGTAGAACTAGGCGGAGCAACCAACGCCTAACGGCGCGCCTGTCCTTCACGTTCGAGAAAGAAATGTACGGCGAAAAGGGGTCAAACGCAAAATATAAAGATTCAACCCTCACCCCGGCCGGCTACCGCCGCCGAAAAGCAAATTCCTATCAGTTGAAACGAACAAATACGGTGATAATGTAGAGCCGGGGATATAATGGTGCTCCCGGGCAGATTCGAACTGCCATTTGCGGCTTCATAGACCGTAAAGGAAGCTTTATTCTTGTAATGTTTAAAAGCGTATAGCTAAAATACTGACACACTCATGAAAGTAACTAAATTCACTCTGCTCGCGGCTGGCCTGCTGACTGCTTCTACTGCTTCAGCGGTGATCAACATCGTCACCATTCAGGTGGGCAACGCAGGCAACGCAGGCAACGCGGGCAAGGGTGGCGTGGGCTACGACTACCATATCGGCGCCTATGAGGTGACGAACAGCCAATACACGGCCTTCCTGAACGCGACGGCGGCGACGGACACGCACGGGCTCTACTCGTCCAATATGAGCTCCAGCACGCATGGCGGCATCACACGCGCAGGCAACTCCGGGAGCTACACCTACAGCGTGAAGAGCGACTTCGGCGACAAGCCGGTGAACTATGTGAGCTTCTGGGATGCGGCGCGCTTCAGTAACTGGCTGACGACAGGCGGCACTGAGAGTGGTGTTTACAATCTGAACGGAACGACGGCTCCGACCAACAACACGATCACGCGCGACGCGACGGCCTGGAGCAACGGCGGCGTCGCCATAGCAAGCGAGAACGAATGGTATAAGGCAGCCTATTACGATGGAAACGACGGCTATACTTTGTATCCTTCGCAGAGCAACAGCATCGCCACAGCCGACGCGAATTACAACAACAGCGTGGGCACGGTGACCGACATAGGTACCTATGCCGCAGACCCGAGCTACTACGGCACCTTCGACCAAGGGGGCAATGTGTGGGAGTGGAATGATACTATTGTAGGCGACGTTTCCCGCGGGCGGCGGGGCGGCTCGTTCAACAGCGGCGACGCCAACCTGCAGTCCTCGTTCCGTAGTTACGGCGGCAATCCGGCGCTCGAGGGCAACTACCTCGGATTCCGCGTCTCCAGCCTCGCGCCTATTCCTGAACCGTCCACCTACGCTGCGATCTTTGGCAGCCTAGCGCTGGCGATTGCAATCGTGCGCCGCAAAGGGCGCGGCACCCTTTAATCTTTTTCTCATTTATCCTTTATCGCCCACTCGCTACTACTTGTAGCATACTTTCTCAGTGTACAGGCTAGGGTTGCACACGAAGCTAACAGATCAACCCTCACCCCGGGCGGCTACCGCCGCCGAAAAGCAAATTCCTATCAGTGGGGCATATCAAGACGCTGTAGTCAATTCCACTCGTGCCTCGCTCCATGACTACGCTCCACGTTGAACCGATTCCAGGTAAATTAATGAAGGGGAGAGCCGACGAGTTTTACTATGACGATGAAGTCGTAGCCTATTTGAAGTCCAAGCTCGAACCAGTCGATCCAGCGAATGCGAGTGATGCCGCCAGTGTTAATCTAGATCAGTCGGCTCGCATCCGCTGATCTCCACGATGGAGAAAGAAAAGCCAGCTTGACTTGTGTGGCATATGCAACACATTCTGAAGGTATGAAAACAGCAGCTATACACAGTCGTATCGACCCGGAGACGAAGGAAAAAGCGGAAACAATTCTTCATCGTCTTGGCATGAGCCCCACCGAAGCCATTCGGATGTTTTACACGCAGATCACTCTACGGAACGGCCTACCTTTTACTGTGGAAATCCCGAATGAAGAAACAGAAAGGGCTTTGGAGGACTCGCGTTTGGGGCGCAATCTGGAGCGTTTCAAAAGCGCCGATGCCCTGATTGACAGCTGGAAATAAATGAAGCCGGTCATCCAAACCAGCCAGTTTAAGAAGGATATTAGACGCCTGAAGAAAAGAGGAAAGGATCTCGAAAAGCTGGGAGATGTCGTTCGACTACTCGCAGCGGATGAGCCTCTCGAAGAAAAGCACCGCGATCATGCTTTGATTGGCAGGTGGGTTGGCTCCAGGGATTGTCACGTCGAGCCTGACTGGATACTAATTTATCGAAATGAGTCCGAATCATTATACTTGGAACGTTCTGGAAGTCACAGTGACCTCTTCAAAAAATAGCTCCATCCAGACGGAGCTATCAACTCCGTTCGCTCGTCCCTCGCTCACTACGCGATAGTCCTCCACGTTCTCCATAAAATGGCCCAAGCACCCGAAAGTGAATTCGAGATGATCGCCTCACTCATCGAAACCAGATTTTTCTTACGCGGCAAGATGCCTAGTCTCATTCCAATCATGCCCAAGTCGCCCAGATTGTTGCACCTTGTGGCTGCTGTTCTCGTCGTTCTTGTTCTTTCCGGCTGTTCATCTCTGGAAATTCCAGAAGAGCTGAAAATGGACGAGCTGCGCTACGATGCGTCCACCAGCCATTCTGTGGGATCCGCCGGATTGAACAAGGGATTCAAGGTCTACGAACTTGACGACGATGTTGCCGATCTCGTGAATTCGCGCGGTCTGGAGTTCCTGAACACGATGCCGTCCGCGCTGAGTTACAAGCCGGTGAAGAGCAAGCCAGGATATGAAGGTAGCATTGATCGGTATTCGTTCACCGAATGGCAAAGCCTGCCGGTCCCGCAAGATGCGCGCTGGAATTACAACTCGTCGTATCCCAAATTTGATCGAGAGCGGCCTGTTCTTGCGGATTACTATGGTGGTCACCCGCGCTTGGTTGGCGCCGATCCGGCATCCAACTTTCATGAGGCCATCGATCCTGCGCAACGGGAACGCTTTCAGCGCGTGATTCTCGGAAAGGGGGGCTACTTTTCCTACGGTGGGTTCCGCAACAAGGAATTGATCGTCATCGACCTGGATGGAAACAAGATCTACCACTTGTATGTGCGATGATGGGTGTTTAGCCTACCACAGGAAAAGATAGCTTTGATTTTTGGTGTTTTCGCGCAGCCAAACGATCCCACCACTTGCCACTCACTCCATCCATACCTATTAATCCGGCTTTGAAGTATTAGCGTTTTCAAAAATAGGAGAACAAGGCGTCGCTCTCAACACCTGCCCCGCCACGAGTTCAATCCGCCATGCCAATTCCACCTTCAACCCACAGTCGAATCCGCGCCCACGGGCAGGTGTGAGGGGACTTCGACGTTCTGCGAAAGAAATGGATGTAATCGAACAAAGCTTAATCGATAGCACAGAGAACTTCGAGTGCCGAGAATGCAGAAAAAGAATCTGCAACAGGAGCAACATGATTCCAGAAGCAGTTGCAGATGTCTTGTATTCAAAGGAAGAAAGAGTCTTTCAGTTTACGGATGAAGCAGGAGAGAAAGCCATCGAACACCTGAGAGGATGCTCTGACTGCCAGTCTTGGTTTCGAAGCATCATCCCCGAAGAAATAATTGAAAGAAATGAAAGAGCTTCCCACTACTGCTGTATGTCCATGTATTGTGCTATGGAAGAGTATGGAGAAATGGATATACCGAGAATCTCTTTTAGAATGTATCGCGGAGAAGATCCGCTGTGGTGCATAAATGGAAAGATGATGTCAGCATTCAGATTCTGCCCTTGGTGTGCCAAACCGATGCCCGACAAACCCTTTACAGAATAAGCCGAACAATAAACGTTCTAGCCGAGCTGAGGGACGAAGCTCGGACTTGAACGATGGTTGAACAAGCCGCGTAGCGCCTGTTGACTCAGACTGGCTTTAATGCGTTTTCTTTTTTGTCCGTAGTGCTCC
>CAKZOI010000041.1 GCA_937136395.1 uncultured Opitutia bacterium
GAACCTGACTGGCCACGAATGGACTTATTTCTAAATGGCGACAAAAGGGGGAGGCGGGTCTCTCTTATTGACGCCTTAAAAGCTAGAATTGATCACAATATAATACCTCAAGACCCGATCCCATGGAGCGGAGTTCCTGAAGATCGTAAGAAGGGTTATCTTGAGCGTATTGGAAATGCTCTTGTAAAGGGAAAGAACCCTAAGCCGAACCAGCAACTGAAGGCAGCATGTTGGCTATACGACGCTTACATGGCGACCACAGACGGACATATCCCAAATGGAGTCAGAAAAGACCAAACGAATCTCAGGCGTCTAAAAATCGAAAATCCTAGGCGACCCGAAATAGATCAAACGCAGGCGCATCTAGATAGCGGCCTCAGTGAGGAAGCACTAAGATACGCTAGAGAATTTTGTGAAGAATTTAAGCAACTCAAAATTGAAGATGCTCGTTGGAACGTGCCTGAGTAACGCTCCAACCCCAGTTTTAGCGACTGCCTGATTATCTTTCGACAACGCAAGCAATCTGAGGAATGGAGCCATTCCTCAGGTTGAGTGAGTTCGGTGAGATTTCTGGGATGGTCGCAAAATGTCGTTAACGACACTACACAAACAAGAAGGGAAGACCTTACCGGTCTTCAAAGCCCCAAAAACTGGATTACATCGTAAGCTGTTCACCTATGCCTGTGAATGTGCCGAGCAAGGAATCCCTCCAGAGGATTGCTTGCAGCACCTCAAGGATTGCGTCGATGGATTGGATTACCATCGTGAGGTTCCAGAACGTGAAATTACGGATGCCGTAAAGTGCGCATACAGATGCGTTCTTGAAGGGCCGTCAGAAGATTCCGTTCGCCTGCCGCGATACGACAGCAGTGCCGCAAATGAGATCTACCAACAATGGCAAACAACCATCGAGGGTCTCAGAGAAGCCTCAATTGAAACGCCCCCAACACATCCGTTGGAAGCACTTCAAGCACTGTTTGAACCTGATGACCTCATTTGTATTGCCAGCCATTTAGAGCAGCCCTCAATTGTAGCATATAATAATCTACAATTAGGCGTCGCTTGCTGCCGTCAGTTCATCGTGCCGAATCCGATGATGGGAAAAGTTGGCCTTACCAAAGATGGCAAACCCTCTAAACGATGCACGGATAATACCGGCCCGCGAAAGCGAATCGTCTGCGACTTCGATCTACCTCGTCCTGCGATGCAGCCAAGCTTAACAGCCTACCTTGCAGACTATTCGGGATTAGATCCTGAGTGGGTCCTCCATAGTGGCAATAAATCACTGCAAGCCGCATGGAATTGCAGCAGTTGGTCTTCGGCGGATATTCTAACCTTCGAGGAAGAGGCCGTCAGAGTAGGTGCTGATCCCGCCATCATGGGCGATGGAAGGCGTTGTCAATTTGTCAGGATGCCTGCTGGCTATCGAGACAACGGCAAACGCCAAGTCATTCACTTCTGGAACCCAAACCCAACTGGCAATGAGTAAGAAGAAAAAGAAAGGCTCCAAGCTCAGCAAACAGAAAGCTGCTGGCAAAGCTGCTCAAGATGCTCTCGATGATTTTCGCAAGAAAGTTACTCAAGAGACTTGGTTCAATGCACGGCAGGGTTACTTCCTTAGTAAACACGGAGACTCCATCTTGCCAAACCGAGGGTTCCTGAAAGGGCTTGAGCATCCGCTGATACAAATCGCACCCTCAAAGGCCGCAGCCATGCGCACCATTCGTGAAATTGATGCCGAGATTAAATACACTCGATCGGTTCAGTTTCACGGTGCTTATGCGGGTCAAAGGACTGGTGATAGGATCAAGTGCGGTGATAGTGAGTGGCTAGTAACAGGCTCCCCAAAGCTTGTTGAACCCATCAAAGGTGATTGGCCTAATCTGCGACGCTTAATTGAGACCCTGATTCAAACTGAGATTGCTCGCCACGCTCTGTATTCATGGATACAGACTCAGTATAAGGCGATAAGAAGAAAGGAACACTCAAGGTGTCCAGTTCTGATTCTTGCCGGTGACGCCAATGATGGAAAAACGATGCTCTTGCAGCTTTTCACAACTCTTCGTGGGGGCCGTCAGACAAATCCCATTGCTGCTTGGAGTGGTGAAGGGCCAGCTTGGAATGATCATTTGGTTGGCTGTGAGTGCCTAAATGTTGACGACTCAGTTGCTCCGAAGAACTACAAGGCTCGTCAGAAGTTAGCCACCAAGATCAAGGAATCCATCTTCATTGGCGCAGTGACAATCGATAAGCGAAACCATGACTCGTTTACCCTGAACCCTCAACCTGTGTGGGGTGTAGCAATGGCCGTTAATGCGACCTCTAATGCCATCCGGACCATCCCTGCATTGGAGGACGATGACATGAACGGTAAGGCTGTCGTGATCCGCACTCGTAGGGCCGATATCCTCTATCGAGAGCAAGGTGACTCTGCCGCAAGTAAACGCTGGCAAGCATATGAGGATGAGCTACCCGCCTTCGCAGATTGGCTTCTCAATGACTATAAAACTCCAACGGATCTCCCCGATGGCTGTCATAAGAGTCGATCAGGCGCGCTCGTCTACTTGGACCCTGAAGCAATGTCCGAGCTGCATCGAGCAGGACCTGCTGGGTTATTCGAGGAAGTGCTATTAGAGTTGCGTGATCAAGATTACTTCGCACAACAAACAAGGAATCCGACCACAACTGCCGAGTTACTGAGTGAAACTAGAAACTACTGCGGCGATCGAGACCGGCGGATTCCAGAAAGCACTCAAGTTGCTGGAATGTATTTGGCACAAATCGCCAAACGCTCAGACGGATGCATTGAGTGCGCCGGTGAAAACCGGAATCACTCAAAACTATGGGTGTTTAAGGAACTGCCGGACGGTAATCCGTTCTGATCCCCGTATCCTGAATCCCGAACCAATGAAACCGGACTCCTGCGAAGGGGTCCGGTTTTTCGGGATTAGGGGGTCGTGACTCATCTGCCGTGTGGGTGGGCTGCGGTGGGGGTTAAATGGTCAAAGTGCGGGGGCTGCGGGAGCTATTTCGGTAGTTCTGCCGTCGGTGTGTTGTGTGTTTAAAAAAAAATTCTAAAAGAAGTAAGAAAACAGCCCCCGCAGTCCCCGCACTTTGCAAAAACAGACATGCAAATCGAACAACAGCAGACTACTCCCCACTCCGCTCAACACCCGCAGACACGCACCAATGAACCCCGAATCCCGCACCCTTTACGGTTCACCGCTGTATCACGCACCCGATACGCCGATACCCTCTCACCGATACCCAAACCGCTGATACGGGCTACGGGATTAGGGGTTCACGGATCGAAGTGCCTTTCGATGTATCACCCGCAGTCTTGCCGCCCGTTTCAGCTAAGCCCCGTAGAGGGATTCAGGGATACACGATTCGCGGTAAAGCTGTTCGGGAATCGGGTTACAGCTACCCCCTCCCAAAAACTTTTCTCCTAGGCTCCTAGTATTTATATATTAATATATAAATACTAGACCATTAGAGAAAAAGTTTTTCGGACCGCTCCTCAAAACCAGCGTAACCTCGCCCTTTCTGCCCCCTCACCCAATGCGCTCACTCTATTGGCTCCTCACGCTTCTCGCACTCTGCAGCTGCAAGGACAGCCAGCAGAAGCCAAAAGCTCCTCAAAAGCCTTCTGAGACCCTTAGCGAGACCACTGCGCAGCCTAACACTGGAAGCTATTCAAAAGCTGATTTGGTCAGCAACCTCACCCCCCTCATCGATCCCGCAAAGCTCGACACGCTCAAAGGAAAACGAGCCGCCACACCACGATTACGCAAAGCCTGTTACTGGCTCCAGATCGCCCATAAAAACGGCTTTGATGTCGGTCAGATCATTGACCTTTCTTACGATCCAAACGGCCCCGTAGACCCACTGAGAGCTAAAGCCCAACGCGCATCCCTTATCCGGAATCGGTTGATCCTTGAACGCCTTGGCTGCTTCGATGAGGCCGGCCTCGCTAAACTGCGTAAAGGCAACGCGCCGACGATTACGAAAGGCCCCTATGCCGGTGAGATTGTCACTGGTGACCACATCATACCGAGATCGGTCTGTCCCGAATTAGACAACAAGATCTACAATCTTGAGATGATGCCACTGACACTTAAGCAGAGGAAGGGTGCAAAGGTAACGCAACGGCAAATCGACTTAGCCAAGCGTTGGAATCAGGATGGGCTTCTTAGCAATGCAGGGTTACAGGCAGTTTTGGCGGGGCGTTAACCCGCACCCAACCACCCTCTCTACGTGCGGGGATCGGCAGGTAGGATTCAGGATTCAGTTGTTCAAAGTGCTTCCTAAATTGACTGCTCTAACCGGAGATTTCCCACCACTCCTAATGTTGAAATTTCAGGGGTGAAAAGCCTCCGGCAATTCAATGGCTTTTCTGAGTCACAACTACTCTCAACACACTAATGAACAGCGCGTTAAAAACAAAAAGAAGCTTTAGAAAAAAAACTAAAAATCGATTAAATTTCCGCCCTGAAAACGAAAGATTTCCGTCACTGAAAAAGTACTCTTACTGATGATTCTAACATCCGAAATCGCCCGTCAAATCAGCAAGAAAAGCGTCCCTTTGAGCTTCGAGGGATACACCTCCATAGAAGACGAAGCCGCTCAATTGATCGCCAAGAAACACGGCCAGCTTAAATTCCCTGATCTCGAAGAAATCTCTCTGAAAGCCGCAGAGTATTTTTCAAAGCATCAGGGATTCCTTGAGCTTACTGGACTGCGTGAAATCTCCGCAGAAGCACTTCGTCATCTGACGAAAGGAAAGGTGAGCTTAACGATCGGAACCCTCGATACCCTATCCGATGAGGCCGCTCAGGTGTTGGGTTCCTATGATGGGAACCTCACCCTAGGATTAAAGCATTTATCGGAATCTGTCGCTAAAGGACTCTCTACCCACCATGGCGAGGATCTCGTTTTATATGGGTTTACGGAGATGTCGGATGAAGCAGCTAGACTCATCGCCAAGAGACAAGGAGAACTCCTGGGGATCATAGGCCTCAAACGGCTCACTCCAGCAGCAGCCGAGGCCATCTTTAGTAAGGGCTATGAGGTTCATTTGCCGAGGGCTCAAGAACTCTGCTACGAAGCGGCAGAGCATCTATCGAAGTTTCGGGGTGAGATCTACCTCAACACACTCCCCCACCTCTCTGATTGGACTGCTGAAGCACTGAGTGGCGGGAAGGCAGACATCTGCTTGGAGGGTATCACTGAGATCAACAAATCGGTGGCTTATTCCCTTTCTAAACATCAGGGCGGTCTGGATCTCTCCGGCTTGAAGGAATTGCCCCCTGAAACCGCAGCGGCTCTGATCACTCGCTGGGAGCGCCATGACTATCGCTTGATTGGGCTTGATTTAAACGGCCTTACCGAACTTTCAGATCATACAGCCGAGGTCCTATCTCATTATCCCGGCAGTTCACTTTCTCTGAATGGTCTCAAGACGTTCTCCCCCTCGGTTGCGCGGTTCCTCGCAAGGTCAAAATGCCACCTGGGACTGTTTGGCCTTAGAGAACTGTCCGACGATGCCGCAAAAGCATTTACGAAATACAGGCGTGGAATCGACCAGATGACCGCTAAGGAGTTTGTGGAGCATTTAAGAGCAAATGAAGCTGCATGATACATGGGAGGCCAAGCAGCCCAATGACCATCCGCAACTGGGTGATGATTGAAGGAAGAGTTCTTTCTGCACGCCTACTGTTCGTGATTTGAATTCCGGAAGTTATTGGTCGCTACAAAACACGGCTACTACAATAGATCCGTTAACAGATCCAGTAGTATGGGTTCAGAGTGATGCACCTATTAATCGACGAGTGGCTTGGTATGACCTTGGTCCAAACAATGGCGCATTTATCCAACAACTTGAAAATTATAAAACTTGGGCTATTGCAGAAATACCGGATACCAATTTGATTATAACTGTATTTCAAGCAGAAAGAGATCAAAGGGTCCAATTTATGAACCAAAACCACACATCTTGTATTCTTAGCTGTCCTATCCGACTTAATCTAGGTACAACGAGTGGTACTCAACAATACGTGGAAAGTGTTCAAACGCTATTAGCTAGTGCAAGTGATTATTGGGAAAAGAGATATATTACACCACT
>CAKZOI010000042.1 GCA_937136395.1 uncultured Opitutia bacterium
TCCTGCACCAAACCCCCTGATATCACCGCTTTTCCCGTCAATTCCCCTTGATCCAGAAGGAAAAAAGGCCAAACTGCCGATCCAATCCTGAGCAGATATCGCTCTCAAAAGGGCTACGAATAAACACTGTTCTGCAATGAAAAAAGCAATACTACCAAGCTTCCTTATGATTGCGTGGGCTGCGGTCGCAATGGCTTTTTCGCCCTCCGCTGATTCAGGCAAGAATCTCCCAGTCGTTCATTCTTTTGACGGTGGCAGACATTTTGTGCGATCAATTCCGACCGAAGACTATAATTCTTCCGGTAAGACGGAAATATATCGAGTCACGAGTGATGGAGACGAGTTGATCGAAGAGTATGCCGTCTACATGTACGGAGACTTGTTTTTCTCATGGTGTCCGGATCAGCTTACGTGGGGAATTGTGCAATTGGAGCCCGTAAGAGTAATTGATCCCAACGACGCAGATAAACTCGGGGACATTTCCCGGTTAGCATTTTACCTGGGCGGGAAGAAAACGAGGGAATACAGCCATGAAGAGCTTGCTGAGATGAGGCTGCGGAAAAGCACTGGCCATTTAAAAGGGGGGCGGGGAGATTTTGTTGTGCAGGGAATTACCAAGTATTACCAATCACCTAACGGCTACTTCTCGGTCAAGACACGAAGCGAAGATGCGAATTCAGAAGTCGTGGTGGCCTTTGATGCCTGCACGGGTGAACTGCTCGATGCAGAACAAGGCGAGCCACTCAAGCCCTGACCGCGGCGAGTCGAAATGACTTTTCTGATTTGGCAGATTACTCCACTTTCAACCCGCGCTCTCCGTCAGGGCTGAGTGCTCTTTAACGTTATGGCATGAAAACGCCCGACACGATCGACGATCCAGAGTTGGGTGCGCTCGCCTACAATTCGCAGCTCAACTGGTATGAGGTTTGCCGCGACACCAAAGACGGCGAGGTGCGGATCAGCCTTAGTTGCGACGAATTCTCGGATCTCACCGATCTTGTCGATGAACTGCGATCGTTCTCGCGGAAGGTCGAGAAGGTGATGGAAGATGCCTACGCAGACATTGCGTCAACAATGGTTCATCTGAAAAACGAGAGTTGGTTGCAGGACGGCGAAGTTCCTTTTTCGGAAGAGAGGTTCATGAGTTCTATCCGGGGGCGCGGAGCCTCGATCTCGATGGACAAGGGTGGATTGGCAGAGATGTTCTTTGATGATGGCGGAGTCTTCGGAGGGCATTCGATCGTGGTCTGGCACGATGAAGATGGAACTTGCTCGGGAGCACACCTAGCGGGATGAGCGCAGCGACGCACGGCCATAACAAGCGGCTGGACACCAACGCCTGACACGCATTGACTCGAAATTTCCATGATAGTTCAAACCTCAACCCCGCAGTCAAAACTCGCCATCCTGTCAGGCGCGGGTCAGCCTTGACGTTCGACTAAATATGAATAACAACACTTTCTTTATGAAACTAAAACGCACAAAAGTAGCTACCCTTGCTGCCACTCTAATAACATTTGGATCGCTCGCAGGGGGAGTGAATGGAGCCGTGATCGTGAATTTTCAAGAGGTGGGAGGGGACGTTGTGGCGACCTTCACAGGAACAATTAATCTTACGGGATTAACCCATCAGAATGGCGGAGCACCAGTCCCTGTCGGATTCTTCAGTGGCATAGATCCAGGCGCCGCCAATTTCGGCATTGGCGGCAGTGCGGCTTTTGAGCCATATGGAGCTCTAAGTGATTCCGGACCAACGAGTCTTGGACCAGGTGCGACTCTCCCATTGCCTAGCTCAAGTTCCGGGGATTTCTTCGGGAGTGCCGGCAGTCTTGTAACATATGATGTCTGGGTTCCTTCCGGATATGTATCAGGAACTACGATTTCTGGGTCTTCAACTTGGCTCGGAGAAACGATAGCCAGCCTAGGCCTTACA
>CAKZOI010000043.1 GCA_937136395.1 uncultured Opitutia bacterium
ACAACATTGTCCCCGTTACCATTTAGGGCACGAAGACTATATGCAGCAGCAGCCCCACCATATTCAGCGAGGAGACGATCCCCCAACCTGTCGGTCAAGGGCTGGCGATCCATAGAACCCTTTAGGGAGAGGTGCATACTAAATCTTGTGGAGTGCTACTAAACCTGCGGAAAGTGTTACTGATGTAAACTTACCATAGATTACTGTTCCTGCTGAGAAGCTTGTCTGGAGCTTGGCAATGTTACCAATAGACTCACCAGCAACTGCGCTGATTGTTGCGTCCTTGAGAAACTGTATTGCACCAAAGTTACCAGCAGTTGCACCAGCAGCAGAATCAATAATAATCGACCCAACGGACGAGAACTCTAAAGCATTATTTCGTGATTTTGACATAATTTTATTTTACCTTGCTTGTCTATTAGTATAAGTTGAGAAACGCTTGAGGGCAGTATTGTTGTTCATCATGTTGTCCACCTTCTCAAGTTCCATGCTCAGATATTTCTGGGCAATCTGCTCTTCGGCAATCGCCTCTTGATATTTCTGATCCATGCGTAAGTAATCCGCATAAGCACTATGAGCTAAAAAGGAAAACCATTCACCCGGAATGTCTGTGCTAGTGTCCGTAAACTGAGGGAGTTCCTTCTTGTATGTAACGTAAGCTACTGATGCGTCAGTGGTTACGGGATTTAATATGTGTGCTCCAATATTATCTACATAGAAGTCATACTCAATGGTTGAGTTACGAAGCATTGGACGCTGCCTATGGATGCGGATAAACTCATGTATGTTGGCTACGTCCACAAGTTTAGGTGCAGGTGCTACGCCATCATCGTCAACTACAAAGCTGTCAGTTGGCCCACTACCAGCATTACCGTCTGAGTATAAATACTCGTCAGCAGCACCCTCAGCAACATCAACCGCAGTTGCTTTGATTAAGTGCCAAGTGTTGTGGGCTTCGTGTGTTTCGCGTCGAATGACATAGAGATAATCCCCCATGTCCTTATACCAAACATCATGGCTGTTGAACTGCGTATCACTCTTGATATATAGACCATTAACTCCTTCTACACCAGCACCATAGATGTAGTAGCTATCCTCGGCATAGGGAACTGTCTGGTCCGGTATTACCGACCGAGGCTCTCCTATAACTAAATATCGAGGCCAACTCTGACTTGTGTTATACGCTTCATTTGCCCTACGATTTACGAAGCTTTCAATGGAAGCCTGCTCTTCTGTCGTGAGAGTTCCTGCTCCTGCTAGGGAGCGTATTAGGGTAAACAAATCACTGTATGTGCGGTCTTGCATTAAAGTTTATTAGGAGCCAGTTCTGGCATTTTCTTTTGGAAGTATTTGATAAATTCTTTGCTGTGAACTTCCTTGTGTCCGTATTTCTGTGTTAAACGGAAGAAGTCACGGGCTGGCATACTAGCCACTGGGCGGCCAAGCGTTGGGTGTTCAACCCCTTTGAATTGCTTTGCCTGTTGTGAGACTGATTTAATTCGATCCTTTTCCTGCTCCCGTTCCATCTTGAAGCCGGTTTGAATCTCTTTCATAAATGCTCGGTCAATCTCCCCGTCCGAGTATCGTGGTAGCTTTGTAATAATTTCCATAAAAGAAAGGGTGGGAGGAGCCACACTCGGCGACCCCTCCCAACCAGATCAATTAACTTAGGTTACGTCCTGGATGACACCGTGCGCTTGTGGGTGATAAACACCAAGCGTAAGGGCGCAATCAACATAACCGCGCTCACCACCACCTTGGTTAGGCAGACGAGTGCTACCAAGAGGGATGAGTTCGTGGATGCCAGCATACTCTGGGTTGATGAGGTAACCGCTAGAGTTGGATGTGCTGCCACCGAAGTTAGGCATACAAGATGGATTACCATTCACGATGGAAACCATTCCGTGGTCGGACTCATACATGTCTACGCGAAGGGTGATTTGAGTCGAACCGCCATCGTAGTTTACGTTACGAACGCTGTCTGCATCAGTTCCGCTTACGCCAGCAGTGCGAGCGAAGTCGGAGATTACGCGACGAAGACCAGTGTCAGCAACAAGCATGAGGTCATTGGTAGAACCAGTTTGCTCAAAGATGCTTGTGATGAGGCCATTGAGGGCTTCTTCACCGAACTCAGTTGTGCCAGCTTCAGCAGCCGTGTAGATGCTTGAAGCAGGAGTGCGGAAACCAGCAGGGACATCAGAAGGACCAGCAGAGTCAAGCCAGTCACCAAGACCACGCAGAGCGTAGGCAGTGTCTGTGCCGTTTTCTACTGCACGATCATTAGCAGAAGCAAGAGTTGCTTCGATGTCACGCTTGAGTTCACGGATGCTCTTAGCTTCGGCTTGTGCAATCTTGGCTGGGCCAACAGAGTCAACTGCTTCTTGCAGGTCAGAAACCTGAAAGTCGCGGCGGAACTTTTGGACGTAGTTACCAAGACGAGCGCGACCAGCGAACTTGTCAGTGAATGTGCTGACGTCGGCACCTTCGCGGATACCTGCGGTTACAGGATCAGCGAGGCTGTCAACAGTCCACTCAACGAAAGTTGCGTTGGCTTTTTTCTTGTTAAGAGATGAAAGGATCGGAGTTTCTTCAGGAGCAAGGATGGACAAAACATCTGTCAAGTCCTCACGATTGGAAACACCCGAACCCGGATTAGTGGTATCATATGTATTTGAGAATGCCATTGTATTATATTTTTAGAATTATCGGTTTTGCATTTGTAAGGTTCTGAGAGTCACGAAATCACTCTTGTTGCCTGATGTATTGAATCGATTTCTGATTTCCTTTAGCTTCTTGGCTGACGGATTCGCTTTACGCTCTGAGGTTGCACCTGCACCATTTGGTTGCGAGGGCGGATTCAGTCGAGTAGAGGAGGGCTTATCTTGGATGACTTTGCGACCATAAATACTATTTGCAGCGTGTGCCATAAGGTATGGGACTTGAGCAGCTAAGTCGGGTGGTAATGCGTTCTCAATCTGTGAAAATCGTGGATCCTTTACCATTGCCTCGTATTGTCTACGTGTATCGTTGTCTTCACCAGTAAACCAAGAAAGTTCTTCACTAGCTTTTGATAGGAAAGCTTCTTTTAGTTGCTTGCCTTCAATTCTAGACTTAATGGTTTTTAGCTGGGCGGGAAGGAACTTATCTCGGCTTTTGCGAGCGGATAGCAAATGCTTCCGAACATCGGCCTTAGTTATTTCCTTGCCTTCGACCTCAGTAACGTAGTCATCTGGACCATAGCCGTCTGCATTAAAGAGCACATCTTCAGCCCACTCAATGATACCATTTACTTCGTCCGCCTTGGCTTGAATACCTTCCATGGAATCAATGTTTCCATAGGGGTTATTCTTTACCTCTTGCGTCCCTTTCAGTGGGTCATTGTCGGCTTCTTCAAGACTAGCTCGCAACCTGGCAAGTTCTTCCTCCGCAGCT
Organism: uncultured Opitutia bacterium; assembly: GCA_937136395.1. GTDB lineage: Bacteria > Verrucomicrobiota > Verrucomicrobiia > Opitutales > Coraliomargaritaceae > JBPOFY01. Next base: position 3,433 of record CAKZOI010000043.1, read on the forward strand.
TTACGCTGGGCGGTTAGTTTACCAAATCGCTCGACCGCTTTGCTTCCCAGTTTTTTACTGAGTTCACGTAAGTCATCCTCAGACATTTCGTCTAAGTCAATCTGCGAAAGAACATCTTCTGAGGTCTCCGTTGAAACATCTTCCTCCCCAGAACTCTCTTCTGGTTCAGAATTAACTTCTTCAGTTTCCTCTGATTCAAGAGGTGTCTCTTCGGTTCCTTCCTCCTCAACCTCTGGGGCTGGAGATTCTGGCTCCTTGGATCCACCTAAGCGTCGAGCGGCTAACTCGGACACTGATATATTTGTAGCCACCGAACTTGGTTCCGACTCGGCGTTATCGGTTAAGTGATTGTCTGTCATGTTATGTCCATCCGTATACGCTGGATGATTGCGATAAATTTATTATAGCACCTAATGCAAGCGATCTGCGTGGCGAGTCCGGATGCTATCCCAGTTTACCATTTTTAGGATGTCATCATAAGCCAAAGCTCTGCCAGCCAGTTGCTGGATTTGTTCAGAGGTAGCACCTGATAGGTCTGCTATTACTTGCTCACGGGCGGATGCAATTGATTGAATGAAGCGAGCAAATGATTCATGCTGGCTTAGGGCTTTAATATCGTCTTCCATGTGTTATTTGTTAAATAATGATACTGTCCGTGGGCCTCTTGTTTTTACCTGCTTGAACCAATTAGAGTCTTGTGCTTCCGCAGCAGCAGTTTTGTAATCGTCGTTTCGCAGGGCTTCCTTCATCTTTTCAAACTCATTTAGTTTAGTTAATCCAAGGTTGAAGCTCATGTCCGTTAAGGCCATCTTCACACCCTCTGGTCGTTTATCAAACTTCGGATCAAACTTACGAGCATCGGTGTAGGCTTGAGATAAGCTGTGATTATACAGGGTCTTGATCTCCTTGTCGCTTAACTCCCTGCCATTAAATAGTTCATTGATGTCAATGCCCTGCTCTTTTAGGAACTTTCGGTTTGCCTTGTCTTCTAAATTAAAGCCAATGCCTATAGTCCGATGACCCTTGCTATCTTTGTATACATTTGGTTTGACACCCTCGTTCAGAGCAAGCATATCGTAGTATGCTTTTGCTCGCATATCTTTAACTCGTCGCTGAGATAGTTCTTGCGGTGTCATACTATTCGATACCCTGGGTTTGCACTCCGCCCATAGAGGCAGGATTAGTGCCAATGCGACCAATTTGAGCATTCTGAGCTTGTTGCATTTGGAATTGATACTGACCAACATACTTCTGAAGTCTTGCACCAAATGATTCATCCTGCTGTAAACGAGCCGCAACATCTGGTTGTTGTGCATACTCCTGAATAATTTGCAAGGCAATCTGTGCTCCATTAGGACGCGCTGGCATTTCAATACCTGCGAATATCTTAGAGAGATCGTCAGTTACTTGCTTAACAATTTGCTCTTGAGCTTCTTCAGAAGGTTGGAGAATAGAGTCAGCAAGGGTTGGATCAATGCTGCTTGCAGCAACTTCCAGCAATCTATCAATGCTGATCCTTCCGTTTCTATCCAACTGAGTAAGCGAGACAAGCTGGTTGAGCTTATTTTCTTGAGCTTCTGGATCTGAGTTGAGAACATCATAACTTATTACTATATCGTAGTTTTCATCTGGGTTGCCTTTATCAAAGACTTGTGGGTCGGGCGAGCCTGTTACTCGGAAGAAAATAGAATCCGGTCCGAATCTCTGGAAGCATCGATATGCCATCCGAAGAACTTCTGCTGTATGGCTGAGGAACTTATCAACAAGGAATTGACGGCGCATCTGGCTAATTGGATCGTCGTAATCTAACCCAACCATAGCATCTGCTTGTCGCTCCATAGTTTGCTCCATTTCAACCGAGCCACTGTTGTAGGCTGGGGTTGGGCCGAACTCGAACTCACCCTTACGGCGATATGGAATCATGCGACCTGGACCCCAATCCGATGGAGAGTGTCCGACTGGGTGCATGATTGGAGGAAGTGTCGCAATGCTGTTGCGGTCAATTCGTGAATCACGCTCAATCTTTACTTGGTGCTGTATTCCGCGAAGGACATCTGGGATTGTGCTTGAGTCATAGAGACGCTTAGAGTCCTCTGAAAGCTTAGTAACTACCACAGGGTAGTCCTCGTATCCATTCATTAGCTCAAACTTCGCATAGGGCTGTATAGTGCTTTTCTCTGTGTCGAAGTTCTTGTGGATAATTGTTTCATAAATACCCTCTGAATTATCTTCTTCATCGATAAGTCGTTGATATACATGAACTAACTCAATTAGCTCGTTAGCTTCGTAAGCATTGTCTGTTAGGCTAGTTGAGCGGCGACCTTCTTGCTCACGCTCGATGCTGTCGATATTAACACCACGGAAATTTTCAATTACGTGCTCAACGAAGTCCTCATCCCAATTGTCAGTGGAAACTTTATTGCGAAGTTCTTGTGCAGTGTAGTAAGTCCGCCAGAAGCAGTAAGGTGCTCGCTGTGGGTCTGTTACATAGGGAGGGAACATGAAGTCCCCATCTGGGGCTAGAGTCTTAACCTCTGGGGCATCCACTTGACGACGAACTACAGGAAGCTCTGCCTCACCGGTTTGTCGTAATTTTTTGAGAGCGAGTCTAGCCTTTTTGTCAGTAACGCCGTCAAAGGATGCCTTAAGTAGTTCAATGATTGTTTCATCCTCCTTGCCCGACTCAATAGCTGTGCCAAGTTCTGGAGATATTTGAATAATCTGTTCAAGATTTAGCTTCTGCAAAAAGCGGCGATCTTCTCGATGCCAGCCTATATACGTAATAAGAATGCCACGTTCCAGCAGATAGTTTGCTCCTAGCTCCATTTCCCTGCGGAATCGGGGAATGTAGCCGGACGAAACCATCCACTTCATAAAATTAGATACAATCTTTGATCGTGCAATATCTCCCATCTCAACGGGGAATGCTCTTACATTAGCACGGCTAAGTGAGGAAACGAACAAAGAAACAAGCTTAGTGACTCGCTCGTCAATAAGGTGGGACTCCATGTCGGACGCACCTTCCCACGGGAATGCATCAGCCCCATGCTTGCGAAGATCTCGGCTCTTACCTGGCCACCAGTTACGGCGATCATCATAAGATGTGCGACATAAATCAAAATATGCCTCAAGTTCTGTTACAGTCTGATCGTATGCATATCGCAGACTTTTAACATTAGGTTCTTTGCCTACATAGGTAAGCTCTTCTGAAATTGAATCTTTAGACATAATTGGTCGCAAATACTTATTCTATCATAAGCATCAAGCTAGTTTTCCTCTATGCACCCAAGTGTAAGTTACTCCGGGCTGATTGTGATTTTCCTCGAAGTATATTAATTTACCAAGCAGTTTCCCCTCCATCTTCTTCGGTATACGAACAACGACCTTTCTCATTCGATCCCTATCTAGAACCCACAAGCGTAAAGGGTTAGGGCACTGCCCAACAACCTTACCTCTGTGAATTGTAGGCATAGGAATGGCATCGTCCAGGATTGCTTGACCAGCATCACTGATCCACGTCCTTAGACCCTTGCCCGTTATCATGTCCTCTTCTAGGTAATCGAAGCAGAACTCCTTGGCATCCTTAAAGGAAATGTCATATTCCTCGGCTATATCTTTAAGTAGTTTTTTTGGCATTAGTAACCTCCTTGGTTTTTGCGGGTAGTTTTCATGGAGTAGTCACTAACAAAGTCTGGTCCGTAACCATCATTCGCCATTCGTAGATAGCGAATAAGGTCAACAAAGTCTTTTAGTGCTTCGTCCTTCTTTCCATTATTACCCCAGTTAATTAAGCTGTTGATTAGATTCCCACAGGATTCGTGGATCTGTAGAATTGGTTTATTGGCTGAGTCCAGTTCTGCATTGGGGTTATACTTCATCCAGCCGTCCAGTGCAGTAATACCCGTGTCAATGTCCGCTCCACTAGATGGAACAAAGAACATTCCCTTTTCTGCAAATGCTTCAAAGAGGTCTGTGTTGTTCTCATTTTCCTTAGCAAAGAAACGGGAGTCCCCTATTCGCTCGAAGACCTCTACCCCTAGATCCTGTTCAATAAGATTGAACTCATCAATATATCCCTGCACATCTAGTCCTAACTTCTTGGATGCTGGACCGAACTTCCACCTCGGTTCGCCGAACACAGCCCACTCGCCATAAGCGTCCCTTTCTGGGAACTCCTTGAGCACAGTAACGAATCCCTGCTTGTCTACAGCCGCCCAGATAGCTACATAGTTCCTAGCACCTGCTGGGTCAACTACCTGGTAAACTGTATGCGTCTTCTTGCTGATCTCTGGTAAGTCCTTGATTACGTGGACGTTAGTGTTGAAATCTGGGAATAGAGTTGTCTGTGATTTAACTGGAACACCATAAGCCCGAACAAGTATCTCCTCCTTACTTGCGTTCTGTAGGGTATGTGAAATGCGCTCGTATCCACCAAATGGATTCTCATCGGAGTGCAAGTAAACTATTCCTGCATCCCGTTCTATGCTATACTGCTTAACTGGAACTTCTTGACCGTTTAGCAGTTCTGCCGACCTAGTCTCTAGAGTCTGTGCATTCTTCATATACTCAGCAATAAGCGGAGTGAACCCATCGATAGGAGTAAATGCAGTAATCAGTCTAGAGTTACGTGTAGCTAAACGGAATCTCTGTGTATTGATTAACGTAGCGTCACCTAGATATTCATCATTAAGGATCCCTATATTCCTTGGGTCATTGCCCATGTCTGGGAACCCGAACTCAAATCCCTCTAGGATTGTATGGTTATTGCTGAACTGTGTATAGGTCTTGAAGTCTACGCGAGTCCTTGTGTCAGGGAAGATGAATGACTGCCCAGTGAATCCATTCTGCATGGAGTAGTTAATGTATCCCTCAATTCCCTTGGTCTTCTTCTTGAACTCCTTAGGCATATACTCCCATAGAGCCGCCTGCTGAACCTTGACTGAAGTATCTGCGTTCTGGCTGAAAAGAACAATGTGCCCATCTGTGCATTCAGTAATGGACTCCATAGCTATCTTTGCTATTCCTGTGGTCTTAGCCGCTCGGTTTCCACCCAGCACAAGAACCTCATAGTAATCCTTCAGCACTTCTCGTATCCTCTGCCAGCTAGTTAGCTCGAAGCCGAACCTAAGCGGATCCTCTTTGGATAGCCTTATTCTTTCCTCTCTAGCTTCTAGTAGCTTTTGAACAAGCTCTACCCCTTCCGTTTTGTAAAGAACTTCTAGATTCTCCTCGGTGGGTAGGGGTAGTAATGGGTGCGGAGTTATATTCATGCTGACTGATCGGGGTATATGTTAATTTAGTCCTCTATGTTAATTACTTCTGCCTTCTTGGGTATCTGCTCCTGTGCCTTTCTGAGTGCCTCCAGCATATCCTCATAGCTTTCCGTCTTCTGGGTGACCTCGATCTTCTGAACATTGTCTCCACGCAGTCTAGATAGGACTTCGTGAGTTAGCTTTGTATCCACCCCAAGTTCGCGTTTTGCCTTCAGAAGTTCCGGCAGACTTACTTCATCCGCCTCTCCTGCATCTAACTTACTGATAATAGCCGAGTTAAGACGCGGAGCAATCTCTGCATTGAAGTTCAAGTTCTCTACTGCATTGATAGCTAACTCCCTCTTTAAGTCCTGGGCAATCGGGCTTTCACTTAACTGAGCCTGTATGCGAACTACAGCATTGTATCTAGCACCTAGTTCATTGGCTACCCTAGTAGGAGGTGTCCCCTTACATAGCTCTGAGGCTACCTCTAGCCACTTGACTGGGTTCACCCTAGCAAGCGAGTGCGGGTTGCAGTAACTCTGAATATCCATTAGGATACCCTTTAGGTCTACCTCCATGCGCTCAAGCAACTCTGGGGCGAGTTCCTCTTGAACTCTTAGCTCGGACTTCTCACCCATTATCGTGAACTTCGTCCAGCGAATTGAAGAGTTCTATACGATCCTTGATCCCGTAGAGAATCCTAGTGCGCTCGTTCTGGGATGAGCATATCTTTTCGTAGGCTATAGCTAGTGACATTATATCATTAGAGCATTCGGCATTCAGCATTTTCTCGGTCAGAAGCTCTATAAGCTTGCACTCCTCCTCGTTACTTACTACTGAAATTACTTCTTGCGTTTTTGTTGAATTGTATAAGTCGTTTATAATCATACCCCTTTATACGTTATAGTATAATTAAAGTCAAGTAATCTGCCCAAGTTACTTGAATTACTTTACAAATACTGTATACTAATAATTAGTTCAAAGGAGCAAGCACCTAGCACGTAGCCCAAGTCCTCCGATTAGCCAACGTCATAGGCAGACCAATAGGATGCAGAACTCTAAGGAATTAGGGGTCTCCTCTGGTCTAGTGGTTTTCTCCCTGATGCCGCCATGAAGGAGAAGTAACAAGTGGAACCCGATGAGTATATGCGAACTCACCACCTCAAGCAAAATGAAGGTTCTAGCTTAAGCGAAGCTGTGCCCGTAGGAAACGCTTGCGTTGACGTTGAAGCGGGTAACTCGCGGAAAGAGTCCCAATTTTTTAAGGGGCAGTTTATGTATATATATATTTGACAGCCCGCGCCTTCGCAACCCCCGCCCCCCCTGTCTCATTTTCCTACAGTTAGTTTTCCGGCTCGTCTTTAAGCCGTTAGTTTTTAGCTGGTCTTGGTTGCGTTATGGTTTGACTAGGCGTGA
>CAKZOI010000044.1 GCA_937136395.1 uncultured Opitutia bacterium
CGGCAGCATCAAGCCGCGACAGATTCGACATCACGCGCAACAATGCAAATGCAATGAATGGCAACAGCGCCGACAGCACCAGCCCGGTCAACAACGTCAACGCCAGCGTCAGGTCAACGCCATGCGCAGCCACCGCTGCACCACCCTTGAAGCCGATCGCGAACAGCAGATAGATCGACAATCCCTTCGCCACCTGATCCGGAATATCCTTCAACCACACCAGATAAGAGCCCTCCAGCAGCGTCAAAGAAGCATCCCCAGAAGCATCCAAAGCCACAGAAAACTCCGGCCCACACACCAGTTCATCCCCAGACCCAAAAGGAGAATTGAGCGGGGCAAAGACCATCGTGCGTCGTGCTAAGTCTGCATCGTTACCGAATTTTCCGCTGATAGTTACAGTTGCCATCGCTCAATAAATCGTTTTTCCCTCTCCCTTTTCCTGTCTTCTTCTTAATATTCTTGTCAGTCCCGCCCAGGCGGGATTCTTGTCCTCTTCTTCGGGTCTTCGGGTCTTTGCGTGAGGATCATCCGCGCTAGTGCGTTTACAGATACTCCGTGATCACAATCACACCATTGTCCAAGTTGATCGCGCTCGTATTTCCAAAACCAAAATGGACCCCACCCGTAAACGCCTGCCCTACCGCTGAGGCTGAGCCCGCGCTACCGTCCACTGCTATCTGGTTGCTGGAGCCCGTGCCCCCCGCTGTGCTTGTTGAAGCATTTGCTGTAAAAATAGTTGTAGAAGCATTAGCCAGCGTCGTATCCACCCCCACCCCCTTGCCGATCGTCAGAGACTCCCCTGTAGAAAAATCCCCATTCACAATCTCAAAGAAATCCGCTGCATACTCACCGCCGCCGCCATTTGTTCCACTCTGCTCTCGGCCCCCGCCACCTATGCCCCATACAGCTATGGCATACGCCCCCGTATTCAAAACATGAGAGCCAGACGCCTCATACATATAAGACACCCGTTTTCCTAACGGCCCCAGCTTGAATCCATCCCAATACGCAATCCCCGCAGTCGTGTTATCATCCTCCGCGCCAGTGATCCGGATCTGTCCCCAGCGTGCGTCAGATGGTGGCGCACAAGCACCACTCTGCAGCGTCCAGCTAGTTGGGTTACTTGTGGAGTCATAAATCGCCGATGAAGTCGTGGTAGAAGCCGTCTTGTCATCCTTGAACCACAACACCTCCACCTTATTGTGTATCCCCGCCACGCTGGACTTATGCAGCCACTGCACCACCACCGGGCTGAGCGGACTTACTTCAAAATAATCCTCCATCACCACATAAGCCCCGCCATTACCGCTGCCGCCAGGGCTCTCCATGGAAATGCAATACGCCCCCTGCTGATCGTTAGATGAAATGTGAGAAAACGTCCCACCCGTATAAAGCGTCCGAGTCCAAGAATCCGGAATCCCATCAGAATCCGTATCGAACTCAAAAGAGCCATTCGGAATCCCCGGCACCGCCAGATCAGTCTGCCCCTTCAGATACTCCTGATTATCGATCACCCCATCAATCAGAGACTTTCGGGTAGCATCCCCCACAGAAGGCTTGGAAAGAGAAGTATAAGGCATGTCGTCAGATCCGCTTTAAAACTCTGCGCCTCTGCGTCTCTGCGAGAGGCATAAAAGTATCAGGCCACTGGTGAGGTAGGAGGAGGAAAAGAGAGGAACCCCACACAGCGCCCTGATAGGATTGGACATTACGTGTCCCACCCCCTATATTCAAGCGGAAATTTCAGAATTTTCAGAAATGGCAGTTCTATACGCCAAAACACAAACAGCCATAGCCAAAGAGCTAGGAGTCAAGCGCCAAGCCGTGGCCCAATGGATGAAGCACAGCGCCTTTCCAGCCAAAGGCCCAGACGGCTATGATGTCCAAGCCATCCGCAAATGGAGAGACCGCCACCAACAGCGCCGCCGCATCACAGCCCCAGCCCCAGAAACAGCCAAAGCACCGGAAACAGCCCCAGCCCCGGCAGAAGAAAAGCACGATGTCCCCCCGCTCGAGATCAGCCGCGCCCGCAAAGAAGCAGCCCAAGCAGAGATAGAAGAGACCAAACTGGCGCGGCTGCGGCGCGAACTCATCCCCATGGACGCCGTAGAGAAAGAATGGTCCACCATACTGGCGCGGGGACGCCAACGCATCACAGACATCACCACCAAGATCCTCAGCCAATACCATCCCAAGATGAAACGCAGCGACCTAGAAAAAGCCCTCAACGCCTGCGTAGACGAAACCCTGGCCGAACTAGCCACCCCCCCAGACTACCAAGACCCCGAAGACCAATGAAAATCCCCTCTTCAATATTCCTGTCAGTCCCGCCTGGGCGGGATTCTTGTCCTTCTCCGGCCCTCTTTCTCTGCTGCCTGTCCCGCTTTGCGGTGATGAAATATTCTTAAATCATGTCCGTCTTATCCACAGCCCACCGCGAGCGAATAAACAAAATCCTCGCCTACAGCTTCCGCCCAAAGCCCCGGTTAAAGATTAGCGAATGGTCCGCCCGCTACCGCTACCTAGCCGCCGGAGCCTCCGCCGAATCAGGCAAATTCCAGATCGATCGCGTCCCATACCAGCGCGAGATGCTAGATGACCCCATAGACCCCGAAGTCTCAGAAACCTTCTGGATGATCGCCGCCCAAATGGGCAAATCCGAATCCATGAACTCCATCATAGGCTATTACATAGACCAAGATCCCGCCCCCATCCTCATCGTTTACCCCACCCTCGACGGCGGCGCCAAATACTCCAAAAAGAAACTCACCCCCATGATCAACGCCACCCCCCGGCTACGCGATAAAGTCCGCGATCCCCGAAGCCGAGACAGTGGCAACACCATTCTCGACAAATCATTCCAAGGCGGAGACCTCACCATAGTAGGAGCCAACAGCCCCGCCGGACTCCGCCAGCTATCCAAGAAAATCATCCTCTGTGACGAGATAGACACCTACGAACCCACCCCCGAAGGCGACCCCATAGAACTTGCAGACGCCCGCGCAGAAACCTTTCACGATGCCGTCTTCCTTCGCCTAAGCACCCCAACCTTCAAAGGAGCCTCACGCATAGAGACCGGCTTCGAACGCTCTGACCAGCAATACTGGTTCTGCCCCTGTCACCTCTGTGGCGAATACCAGCGCCTCACCTGGGACATGATCAAATGGGAATCCGGCAAAGAAAAAGAAGCCTGGATGGAATGCAAAAGCTGCGGCGGCAAATGGCAAGATCACCATCGCATCCAAGCCATCCAAGCCGGAGAATGGAGAGCCACCGCCCCATTCAAAGGAGTCAGAGGCCGTCACCTCAACGGCCTTTACAGGCTCATCGGCAAAAAGAAATCCTATCAAACCTACCTCCACGAATTCGTAGCCAAATTCAAACAAGCCAACGCCAAAGGCCGCGAAGGCCTCATGGTCTGGGTAAACACATTCCTCGCCGAAACCTTTGAAGACGAAGTAGAAAAGATCGATGACGACAGCCTTCTAAAACGCCGCGAACCCTACACCCCGCAAACCCTCCCCGATGACGTCCTATACCTCACCGCCGGAGTCGACTGCCAAGTTGACCGCCTCGAAGTCGAAATCATGGGCTGGGGACAAGATCACGAAAACTGGGGAATTCACTATGTGATCCTCCCCGGCTCCCCTCTTAAACCAGACGTCTGGCAAGACCTCGATAACCTCCTAGAGCAGACCTACACCACAAAATCCGGCTATCAACTCAAAGTCCGCTCCACCTGCATCGACTCCGGAGGAGAAAAAGGCGTCACAGAAACCGTTTACAGATACTGCAAGCCCCGCTTCCGCAAAGGCATCTTCGCCGTAAAAGGAGGCAAAACCCGTGAAGCCCCCGTAGTCCCCCAGAACCCCACCCGAAACAACAAACTTAAATGCCCCGTTTACGTCCTAGGCACCGCCTCCGCCAAAGACTACATATTCACCTGCCTCCAGATCGAAGACCACGGCCCAAACTACCTCCACTTTCCAGAAAGCCTAGACTGCGGCTATGATGGCACCTACTTCAAAGGACTCACCGCAGAAGAAAAACGCACCAAGATCGAGAAAGGAAAACGCACCACCTACTACCACCAAACCCGCACCCGAAACGAACCCATCGATTTAAGAGTCTACGCCCTAGCCGCCCGCCTCATTCGCAACCCCAACTACACCGCCCTCCGGAAGAAACGCGCCCAAGACCTCCCCAAGCAAAAAGACTACCAACTCAAAGACCCAGACGAAGCCCCAGAGCCACAAGAAGAACAAGAAAAGCCCAAACCCAAACCCAAACGCCGCCCCCGCCAACGCATTAAAAAAGGCAAAACCTGGGCCACCCGAATCTGAATCTTTGTGTCTTTGGCCTGTCCAAGTTTGCAGGCTCCTAAGAGGATCTCACCTGTTTGGTTGATTTCGAAAACCACCCCATTACCTTAGATCGCCGTTTCTTTTGAAGCCTCTTCGTTCTTGTCGATCCCGGTAGGCTCCTATGGTGGAGAAGATAACTGGTTTCCGCCGTCTTGTAGAAAGACGTTCCAAAATCAGAAAACGCAAAAGAAGCCCGCTGCACCGCAAGCTGCAAGGCCTTCGGCATCGCGATCCCAGAAGAGTAAATTCGCGACATTGATGCCTTAATCGCATCCTTATCCCTTTCACTAAACCCGATTTTGAATTCATTCATCATCTCGTTTTCTTTAAGTATCAAAAAGAGAGCATCATAACCAGCCGATTAGAAGACGCGCCTTAGTTGTCCAATCCCAAAGCACACCACCAAAGCAGGCAACTTCCATGCGAATTAAGACTTAAACTCAGGGAACGGGATCACCTCTGCTTTCTTTACCAAGATCACTTTATCCTCGAATGTGCAATTTATCACCTCGATGCCTTTAGGAGTGCCCTTCTCGAACTCTGCGCACTTACGTTTCCAGCCCCATTCATTCTCAAAATGCGGGTAAGATCCCTTTGGGTTATAAAAACGCGGTTTATGCCCCTTCGTGCACTTGAGCATATCCCCACTCATGTCAGCAAACCCGCACTCATCACAAAATCTAGTTTTCATTCCTGCCTTCCGTTACCTCGCCACGCCTCTTTAAGTATTTCCAGCAACTTCATATCATCATCAGCCCTCAAAAGCCTATCATGAGCACTCACGCAGATACTGTTTAACCGAACAATCTCCGCCAGTGATTCAATAATCAACCTACCAGCCTCTCTCTCTCGCTGATGAGGAGCCATCATGGACACATGATTTTTCAATCGGGCAACCAAATCCGGCACCACTTCTTTCAAGCGGTCGCTTATATCGTCCCCGCATTGAGCACACGCTTGCCCGTTGTCGATCGCTTCCTCTGACCCACATCGCTTGCATTTCCATCTAGCTTCAATATTCGTGTCCATAATACCAATCCTTTCTCTGTGTGATTCCAGTCAATTTCTCTACCCTAGTTTGCCCGATTTTCCGGCTAATATCAGGTTATCAAGGCAACTTGCCCTGATAATCAATGGTTAGCGGAAATAATCACATTTAGGCGCTTCCACGCCCATTCGAGTTCGCGCACCGCAGAGTTCACGGCAAGCTTCTTGCCGACTTCATCCCATCGGTTATAGTCATCCGTCAGTGATTTCAGCGCGGTATTGACGTTGTATCGAGCGATTCGGATATGCTCTAGCTGCGTATCACCCGCAACAATCGCTAACAAGTCGGATTGAGACAATGCCTGAGTCGGCTCGTCGTGTTGTGCGTTATGTTTTTGGTCAGGCATGTTCATCCTTTGGGTTCGCTAAGAAATTCTTAATCGCCCATTTGATCGTGAGGGCCGTGTCAGGAATAACGTATTTCCAGAAGTCGAGGCATCTAATTTTGTATCGCTCGCCCTTCTTGCAGACCGTGAATATGTCGTATGATTCTCTCATGTGTCGTATCGGGTTCCGAATTTATTCCAGTGCCATGAGCATACGTCGATCATGTCATGACCCGTTGTATCCTCACCCATAGCGTATGCAATTTTCACAGCTTCTTTTAGGTCGGATTTCGTGTAGCCGCCAAAAAAGCGAACAAGGCGTTGCTGGCAATCCCTTACCCATTGGGGCTTTCGGGGCTTGCTGGCGGGTCGTGTGGTTTCTTGTGTATTCATAGATTCATTTTAGTTAGTCGGGATGCCAGAACTCAGGCGGTGGCCAAATCAGAACTTCCTGCCCGGTTTGTTTGCCTTCCGAGTTCCATTGCGCAGCAAATGTTCCTTTGATGTCGATCACTTGCTGCCTGTCTCCTAAGCGGTCAAGGGCTTGAGCGATCGCCATAGCGTCCTCTGCTGCCTCTTCGTATTTCATATCAATCAGACCGGCGTTCATAGTAGCGCAGTTGGGGCCAAAGCCTGTCAGCGACGGAAGGTTTGCCCAGTAACGAAGCCGCCGCCGGTGAACACCCAGCCTCTTTCTCAGTCTTTGGATCTCGCCCACAGAACCCGGCGCTTGAGAGGAACGCTCTCCCGCGCCCTGCTGTTTCGCTTTAGTTTCGTTGTACCGGTGAGGGCAGTTGTTGGTCAGTATTTTGTTAGCTATTCTTAGGTTCATTTTCTGTCCTTCTCTGCGGTGATGAGATATTCTTCATTTATACATGAGCACTCGGCTTTTGGGTTTGTGGAGATCCCGACCCAACAAGCGGCTTTCAACCCGTTCATCCCAATGCGACGCCCAATCTTTGGGTTCGATGTTCGTGGTAATGAGCGTAAACTTGCCCCTCTTTAGTCTTTCATTAAGCAGTGAGCAAAGCTTTGCCACATGCTTCCCGCTCTTGAACTCATCCTTCCATATCCCCAGATCATCCAGCACCAGCACATCAGCCGCCATCGCCAGCGACATACAATGCTCCTTTTCCTGAATGTGATTCTCCTCAAAGAAAACCACCTCTGGAGGATTATCAGTCAGCCACATGTCCCACATGCCAGAATTCCTGCACCTATCCAGCAGATCAAACACCCTGCCCGCCAGGTGAGTCTTTCCACAGCCCGGAGGCCCTTGAAGAATAAGAATCCTATGCCCATCCGTGGCCCGATGAAACGCCCTCCAAAAAAACTCCTCCACCTGCACAGCAAACTTCACCCGCACCGCCAACGATTCATCAAAGCGAAGATTCCTCATCCGCCATTCTGAATCCGGAGCAGGCAACGCCCCTGAATCCGCCCCCCGTTCAGAATCATACTCACCCTGAACCGACTGCATCCGCCCAATCACATCCGCCACAGACTCACTCATGATTCCGTCCTCTCCTCTTCAATATTCTTGTCAGTAATATTCTTGTCCATTGTATCTTCCTCTCTCTAGTTTGTTATCATAGAACTTCCGCCACAGCGCCCACGCCCTTAGCCACCCGACTCAACGCCTGTCCACCATTCCGCCCAGCAGCGCCACCACGGCCTTTGATTCTGTTTTGGGACTCCACACCCTTCATGTGGACTGCGTAGCCTTTAAGGCTGCTTTCCCACTTCCTCACACCCTCCCAATTCTTCGAGTCATTGATGAGCCACCACTTCTCCACGATCTCCCGAGTGCAGATCCCCCGCATCTCTGCGATCTTCTGAGCCTTTTCCAGCGTCACCGGAGGAATCCCCTCCCCACCAGCCATCTCAGGCGCCTCTCTCTCTATTTCTTTCTCTAATTCTTTTCCTTCTTCTATATAAGGGGTGTACCGCTCTTGTACCGCCTCTGTACCGCCTCTGTTCCGGTTCGTGTCCCGGCCATTATTGAAAACACCGTAATTCTTCAATAAAACAACGGTTTTCCCTGTTTCTAAACGTGTACCGATCATGTCCCGTTTACGTAGCCAATCCAGAAAACGCACCACTCTGCTATGAGACCAGTTCCAGCGTTTAGCAAGCTCTCGCACAGGTGCCACCAATTCTCCTTTACGGAGATTTAAGCACTGCGAGCCATGCCACACATCCTGATCAGTGATCTGCGCCCTCTGAAGCAACCACAGCCACGCCTCAGCCTTTGAGAACTCCCTTGGCTCCCGCCAAAGCTCATGCTCAAAAAAAGAACGCGCCAACCTCAAAAATGAAACCTGCTCAGACATCTTATCTAGTTACTAACCGATTCACACAAAACACACCCCTGAAGAACATGCATGATCCATCCCAGGAAGGTATGGCTGCGCCTCAAAATCCACGTCGCCAAGCAACACTCCTGAATTGTGCAGAAATACAGTTGGGTCTTTCTCGCGAATCTCTTGTTCAAGCTCACAAGCTTTCTGGAACTCCATGGGTGATGTTTCCTTTAAATGCTTCCATTCGTCATTGGTTTGGTTTGGACACATCCAGCACATGGATCTCGGAGGCTGTGGCCATCCCATTTCTTGAACCACCGCAAGACTTTGGTGCCGCCTCATTGGAACATCATCAATCAATGGAAACCTGATCTTGCCAGCGACATAATCCTTTGTCCCCATCATCCTCATTGCTCTCCGCGCTTCATCTACAGAAAAGCCAATCCACTTTCTGATGTCCTTCTTCTTTACTCCACACTCATCCCGTAGGTAATTTTCTACTGGTTCCACTTTCCATGTTTTGGAACAAAAACCGTCCATCTTCCCAATCTCACCGGAGAAATCAGTAAAAGTAGGCATCAAGAGAGTGTTCCCGTTCTTACTCCATAAATCCCCGTGATTATATCCATACTTCGCTTTTGAAATCACATGAACGTCTATCCCAATCTTCCGGAGCATTGGTTTTGTGATCTGTTCCAAATAATCCCAGGTGGATTGACGTTCCCGGCCAGTGTCAGCAATGACAACGAAGTCCGGCTTCGGTAATCTGTCTTGAACAATCAAAGCAGCGATCGCCGTGCTTTGTGTTCCACCACCACTGTTAAAAACTTCAATCATTCATTTCCTCTCTTAAAAATGGGTATTTCGGTCCTTGGGTCCTTGGGTATTTCAAAACGGCACATCATCATCATCCTCAGCCCCCTGATACCCAGCCCCACGAGAAGCCGGAGCCGCCGATGATTCCCGCGAAGGCGCCGCAGCTGCTCCCTGCTCGCTCCGATCTCCCCCACTTGGAAGGAAAACCAATTTCTCCAGCACCACCCGCGTTTTACTCCGCTTCTGGCCCGTGTTCTTATCCTCCCATGATTCCTGAGACAAACGCCCCTCAAGCATCAAAGGTCGACCCTTACGGAAATACTCTGCAACAAGCTCAGCCTGCTTCCCCCAGGCAATCACGCCGATGAAATCAACATCCTCCTGCATTTGCCCGCTTTGGTCCTTCCACTTGCGATTGATAGCCAGATTGAAATCACAAACCGCCGCTCCTTTTGGAGTATATTTCAACTCCGGATCAGCCGTAAGATTCCCCATTAACACTGTCTTATTGTAACTCATAAAATTCTCTCTCTCTTTCTTCTTTTCTCTGCGTCTCCGCGCCTCTGCAGCCTGTCCCGCTCGGCGGGATGAGGCTCAGTTCCCAATCTTCTGATGAGCCCGCTTCTTAAGCCCAAGCCCATACTCCATCATCTTCTTAGCCTGGCTGATCATACGCTCTGCAGTGTGTTGCACTTCGCCCACATCAGCATTCACAGTAAGGCAAAAGCCATCCTGCCCCCGGACCACATCCGCCCCGCAACTCTCAGCCACAGCCCGAACGGTACGCGCACACCAGCCCAGATGCCTCTTGAAATCCGCCCGAGTCAAATGCCCGTGCGTCTCCAAGAGAGCCAAGAAAGCCTCTTTCTTGTCGGGATCGTCCCCAGCACACTTCAAACGCAGCGCCAACTGCGGAGTCTGGACGAGAGTGTTTCTATTTTGCATGACCATTTGGATTGTTGGTTGTTGATTTTTAATTGTTGAATTTTGTTTTAAACCTCATCCCACTGAAGCGGGACAGGCTAAGACTCAAAGGATGGTTTCCGAACACGCACCCCGCCGACTACTTCACCAGCCGCCTCAACGGTGGGATCTTCATAAAGTTCTATTTCATGCCCTACCCACTCCTGCGGGTTGGACGTCTTCGTGATTCTTACCATGGCGTTCTGAACTGCTTTGCAGCGGATCAACCAAGCGCGTTTACATGGCTTGCCTTTGACAGAAAGCACGGCATAGGGCACCCGATCTCCCCAAACCACAGCCTCTTTGATCTCTTCGATCTTGCAGACCACTGGCCTCACCACATGCTCCACAGATATAAACCTGTCATCGGTCCGACTCGCCAAAACATCTCCAGTAAAAGGCCGGTCTGTGAGTTGAATTTTGGAATCACGCATTTACTGCCTCCTTTTTCTTCAATTCATCAAAGCGCCCTAAAGGACCGTTCCATGTGGAACATATAGCCACTGTTTTAGCCTTGGTGATCCCAAACCAAATATTGCGCTGCGTCTCATATATATCCCGCCAGCTATCAATATGCTTCAACGCTGCATCCGTAGGCAGCGCAGACAGGATTTCCCGCGATGGCTCCTGCACCGCGATGTAAAATTCTTTCTCAGGAAGGTCTTTAGTCGCATCCATGGCACTTGGTAATTGATTACTTGCTGGGATTTCTGGAAAGAGCCTAATTTTCAGGCCTAAAATCATCTCCTCCCATGAGTTGAGAACCATCCAATCATGGCCAAGGTGATCCAAAGCTAAACCCATATAAACCTGCTCATCACTCAGGTGTTTGAATGGATCAGCTTTCAGGGGTGACTTCACTTCCAGATACCAGGTAACTCCATTGGGCAGAACAATCGTAAAATCTGTCCAACCCACAGTGCCCCGTGTGCGTTTATCCATCCGCTCATGTTGGAACGGAATCCCCAATCCACCCAGCACCCGACAAAACGCATTGTGAAGATCCGCCTCATCATCAAACGGCCCCTGCTCATCATTCACCAGCACGCACCACCGATCCTCAAGAGACATCTTGTTCCAAACATTAACCGGAATCTTCCTCGATGAAATACTCATACTCCGACCTCCTTCTTAATATTCTTGTCAGTAATATTCCTGTCCTTCTTCTCTCTGCGCCTCTGCGTCTCTGCAGCCTGTCCCGTCTCTGCGGGGTGAGATAAAGAATTTGAATGATACTCCCGCAACGTATAAGCCGACCGAGGAAACGCCCGCAACCGCACCGCAGGCCGAAAGCAATCACACTCCACTTTCTCCATCTCCGGCTCGCCCTTCTTCAAAAGATCCCGGAGCAAAACTACCGCCCTCACCACAACCCCAATCCCGGCAAGTGTTAGTAACAAACTCAAAGGACCAAGCAGCCCTCCCAAAATTCCAATCAAAGCCCCAAGAAGACAGCCTGCATATACCTCCCTCTTCTTCCTCTCCGATCTGTTAATATTCTTGTCCATAATGCCTGTCCCGGTTTGCGGGATTCTTGTCCTCTCTCTTAATGAGTTTCCTCCTCAATCCTCAGACTCAAATACCGATCAAGCTCCCGCTTAGGCCAAAGCCCACCCGGCACCGTCTTCTCAATCCCATGGGACTGGGCGATGTTACTAAGAGTCTTGCTGGTGATGTTCCCCAAGTATTCACAAGCCGTCTCCGTCTTCATCCCTTCCGGCCACCGGCGCGACTGATCAAACGCCGCCCTTAAAACCTGCAAAAGATCGATCTGCCCCAAAGACACAGGCTCAGTGCTGGCAGTGCGAGGCTCCGTATCTGCCCCGCTCCCGAAATCATATGTAACAAGTCCCCCACTCATTTTTTCTCCTCCATCTCTGCTGTAATATTCCTGTCAGTAATATTCTTGTCTTCTTCTTCTCCGCGCCTCTGCAGCCTGTCCCGCTTTGCGGTGATCTCTGCAGCCTGTCCCGTCTCTGCGGGATGAGAGGTTTTCTTCTTCTCTGAATGATCCTCATACTTCCCCTCTGCAATGCCTTTTGCTGTCTGCTGTTTGCATTGCTGAGTGATAGTCTCTGCATGGGATTGTGTCCTCATGCCGCGCCTGTGAAAGAACCGATCACACGCCTCCGACACCTCCTGAATAGCGCCCTTCCTTGGTGCCAACCCCGGCGCATCCTCAAAAATTTCCGCACTTGGAAGATCCGTGGTCATTCTGCACCTCCGTTCACTACAATAGCCCCAGAGTCAGTGCCCGCATTCGCATCCTCAGGAAACGGCCCCAGAACCGGCCTAATGACCAATCGCCCATGTTCAATCGTGATGACATTACGCTCCCAAAACCACTGCCACTGCCCTGGATACCAACACCCAGAACCCGTTAGCAAAATAGTGATCAAAGCCACCAACCCCACCGCGCTTTTCAAAGGAAATCGCCCTTTTTTCGTCTCGTTCAAAGTCTTCATATCAGTAATTCTTTCCATGTTTGTAGGCGCGGCCCTTGTTCATCTGGATCTTAGCCATCATAGCGCCGATGACGTCCCACCCCTTGCCCTCTGCAGCGTCAAAGATCCGAATCATCACATCTGCCAACTCAGCCTCGATGCCTGAAAACTCCGGTATCTTGTCATCTGGTGGATTCCCATGCCGATCCGCCTCCAATGCCTCTGAAACCTCCGAATGAATGAGCGCCAAAAGCTCACCCGTCTTTCTGACGTTTGCAGCCTGCCAGGCAGTATCGATCAACTCCGTGTCTGAGGTATTGGCGACAAGGAAATCGTGAAGGTCCAAAAGCTTGCGATCACCATCCCACCAGCCTTTCAAAAGCGCTGTTTTATGGATGTCTTTCTGCAAGCGATTCAGCACAGAAACGATCGCCTCATTATGAGTATCAGTCACCTGCACCGCTGTTGATGATTCACCACTCACGCTGCCACCTCCATTTCCCGGCGGCCACCAGTGCGAATGATGCGAACACCATTTCCGCTCCGGCGATTATTCCGAAGGCGGGCAGTCTCTATCTCACCGATTCCAAGCTGGACCAATGTGGTAAAAACCAAACCGATAGATAAAAGCCCCTTGGCCGCGAGTTCCATAAAGAGCTTGGGATTCTCGAGAGCAAGGCCCTGCTTCATCCACTTGCGCCACATGGCAGACTTGGGTTGGCGTGTCTCAATAGATAACCGCCCAAGTGCCTGAGACACCTCACGCGGGATAGGAACGCTCTCATGCTGCACGTCACTTGATCGCGTGCCGCTCGGCGCTGTGTTTGCTGTATTCATTCTTCCTCTTCCTTTCTGAATTGATTTAACAGAGTCCAGAGCCATAGCCATCGCCATAGCCATCGCCATCGCCATCGCCAGAGCCATAGCCATCGCCAGAGCCATAGCCATCGCCATCGCCATAGCCATCGCCATCGCAAGAGGGCGGGAATCTCCATAGGTCATGCCCGTCGCAATACTCCTCGGCTACGCTATCGCCGAGTGCCTCCATGCGGGCTCCCTGCCATGGCCCTTGGAGTGCAAAAAGGCGAAGGGCTGCAAAGTCTGTGTCACTCATCCTCTCGACACCCCCAGGTGTCTCTTCCAGGCTGCAGGATCAGCAACCAGGGCATTGCTGATCGAGGCCAGGGGGATCAGCACCTCGCCATCGGGGGCAGTGACAGGCCGCAGCCTGGTTGCCTTGTCCGGCTGGCTGGTCAATCCTCCTGGCCCAACCTCCTCGTACCGCAGGATCATGCTCGCACCGAGCAGCTGCAGCGTGTCGGCGTAGCGTTTTGCTCTGCCGATATAGATCGTGTCCCGATCGCCCGGGCAGGATACGACGATCAATAGTTTGCCATCGTAGATACTCATCTCGATCCCCTCCCGAGCACATCCTGCACATAGGAGATGCGCCGCTCGATGATGGTCTTGAGATGTGGCCACTCGCTGCCGATCATTTGCGCCTGGTGGAGCGCGTTGCGGCAGTCGTGCCGATGCTGCCGAACGCGAGCCAGATCCAGCGTAAAATTGTCTGATGCCAGGATCGCGAGCGCTCCAGCTTTGATGATGAGCTTTTGTGCCGCACTCATCGAGCGGACGGGGCAATCCAGGATGTGATCCCAGCCCCTGATAGAGTTAGTGGTTGTCATATTTCGCCT
>CAKZOI010000045.1 GCA_937136395.1 uncultured Opitutia bacterium
CAGTTAGTTTTCCGGCTCGTCTTTAAGCCGTTAGTTTTTAGCTGGTCTTGGTTGCGTTATGGTTTGACTAGGCGTGAAGGCGTTATTTTTTATGTATCAGTGGAATGGATACAGTGCCAATCTGTATTCAAATGGTGGATACAATACCCCATGCATTCAAATGATGCAATGACTGCTAAGGTTTCGCCTTGTCGTTCAATTGACATTTTAAGTTAATAGCGTAGGTTTAGTAAGTAAACCAGCCTGGCATAACGTGCTATAACCTGGTTTTATGAAAAAAAGTGCATTGATAAGTTACTGAGTTTCAATGCTTTGTAAGTATTTGAAAAATAGTTGTTGACTTGGTGCGAGTGTTATTTGATAGTGCAATTCCCTTCGGGGCGCGTTGAAGCGTAAACAAAAAACCAAACAGAAAGAAAACAAATGAAAGTCACATTAAAGACCAGAGAGCAAGTCGAAGTCTATGCAGGCAAACCAACCGGCAAGATCGTATTCCACACGGAGTCAGAGTGGACCGACGAAACAAGTGCAGTCAGTAGCGTGCTAGGTAGAGGCTACACTGAGGAGCAATCTGTCAGTGATTGGGTAAGACGCGCAATTGAAGACGGGCACATTGTAGACGTAATGTAGCGCGGCAATTCCGCCTTTAACCTAAATCTAAACTAAATAGAAAGAAAACATTATGAAAGCAATTCAAACAATGATCGATTATAAGAGAATCCTGTCAACTGGTCCTAATTCCTATGTAGTAATAGCGGTTAGTTGGGATCGAGTCACAATTAATATTCGCAAGCAATTTGCCTGCAAGGCCAAGGCTGAGACCTTTCTCGCAAGCTTATAGCCGCCTTTAAACTAAACATAAACTAAACAGAAAGAAAACATTATGAAAGCAATTCAAACAAAATATCTACCAGCAACAAACACCCGCGGGTCCCGCATCAAAGCAACTGCGGGCGGAATGAGTGCCACAGTGCCCTATGATCACTCAAAAAGCGAAGTTAACGTGCACTTTGAAGCCGTCAAAGGCTTAGTGGAAAAGCACGCCCTTGAATGGGATGTTTCACGGATGGTTTACGGAGGAACAGAGAGGGGATATGTCTTTTGCTTCCCGGAATCGATCATTGAAGACTAAACACAAACTAAGAAAGGAACCATTATGGAAAAAAAATTACATGCGCAAACAGCAGCAGCCTTTAGTGATAAAATTGAGGCTTTCGACAAAGACGTTCAACGTCTCGATGAGATGCTATTGAGAAGACGTGAAAAATACGTATTTGCTTAACCAATTAACCAGTTTGCGGACCTGTAAAACCGCATTTAAACCTATGGAAAACGTAATGCAAATCACAATGCTCTTAATTTTCAGCTTGCCAAGCATAGCGGCGGCCTACTTTGTCGCATTGGACCTACTCAAAAAAGACTAAACCTAAACAGAAAGAAAACAAATGAAATACAAAGCAATCAACAATCCATACTACGCACTCAAATCAAACCTAGCCGGTCTTCCAAAGCGGGTATCGTTCTATGGAGCCGCTCCAATCCCATTGGACGCTTACGAGGTAAAGCATGCTCCTTCCATTGAAATCACCGATTCACGCGGGAGCGTTACATACAGCAACTACTTTTATGGTGAAGTGCTGAAAAGCTTTGAACAAGCGGAATTAGTTGCAAACAAGCTTAACTCTTAAACCCTATCGAAAAAGTGGACACTCTGTCCGCTTTTATGTCCGCTTTTACAATAATTTACCATGAAAATACACCACACGAAAAAAGATGCGTTGGACGCCATTAAGCGATACGCAGAAGTAATGAGAGAAGCTTCAAAAGAAACAGGGGCAGATTTTGCAGTCGAGGCGGATGATGACTCTGGGATGGAATACTACGTTGATGCCGCCTATCGAGGGCGAGACAAAAAGATTCACGAAGTAAGGGTTCACTTTCAAGAATTGAATTTATAACACAGTTGTTGTCTCTAATGAAGATGCAGCTTCAGAAATGGAAGTTTCGGTTTCTGAGCTTCGCCCAAGAGACGAGGCGGTTCGTGGTTTTTGGGATTCTTAATCCTTGACAATAACACAAAAATACCTATTCTACTTACTATGGAAATGACAATTGAAGCTAACGAATACGGAGCTTTTTCCGTCTACGAGTTTGGGGTTTACCCTAACTCTTCCGTCCTTGCGGGTCAAACTCGCAAGTCTTTCCTCGATATGTTCGACACTATCGAGGACGCTAAGGCTGCTTACCCTGGGGCGGGTGAGGGCTTTCGCGACCCCCACAACTACTTCGATCATCTACCAGACGAACCAGATTGGTAAGTCACTGGTATTCAACGACTTGCGCGACGGCGGGGGGCGCGATCGCGTAACCCCTTGATACTCAACAACTTATGTAATTGGCCAAATCTTAATTTTTTGACCACATTTGGCCACTTATAGTTGGTATTAATTGTCAAGCTTATTTGGTCGAATTAAAATTGTCGAGTGGTTTTCTTTTGTTCTCTTATTTGAACTTTATTAGATTCCCCCACAAAAAAAGAGGCGACTCTCAATTAAGAAAGCCGCCTCTATCTATGAACGAATAACGAACTACTACGTTACGAAAGTTTTTGTAGGATATTGATGCCCTTGCCACTAATCTCACGTTGACCATTGATCTTCATAAGACCACGCTTGAGAAGGTAGAGTTCTGCTTCCTTCTGGATGGCGGTGCGAGACATACCTGTTACGGCTGAGAGCATCTGAAGCGAGCAGTTGCCACGCTCTTTGAGGATTGACAGAATCTCAATCTCGATGTTTGATAGACCAAGAGGCTTGATGCCTAGAGTGTAAGACATGGCTTGCCAATCCTTCTTAGCATAATCTTTTTTGTTGTTCGATTCGCAGTAAAGCACGACCTCTTTGGAACGCTTGACTGCTGAACGGGCATTGCCGCGAGTTGTCTCTGCAATCTCAGTAAGCAGTCCGTCCTCGAAGTCAATCTCGCCGCAAACTAAATCAACAATCTCAGAGAGTTCGTCAACAGTATAAGGCTTGAAGTCTACGATAGTCAGACGATCTTTGAACGGAGCAAACAACTTATCCAATTCGGTTGTCGCAAAGATGAAGTTCTGCTTGGCGAAATCAAAAGCAAAAATTTGTTCTGCATGATGATACTCTTTATAGCTACCCTTCTCAGTATTGAATACAGTAAGGAAGGCGTTGACCAAATCCTTGGGGAGCATATGTGCTTCGTCCAACAGGATGGTGACTTCATTGTGCATCACGATAGGCAGGAAAATCTGCTCGAAAAATGCGTTGGCATTCTTAATGGTGGAGCAGTTGACCTCAAGGAATGGGCGTTTGCTGCCATCTTTGTTTTTAAGGTTGGATGCGTATTCCTTGGCGAACTCAGTTTTACCCAAGCCCTTTGCCCCACTCATCATGAGGAAAGGAGCAACACCAGTTTTGTTTTGTGCTTTAGCGTAAAAGGAAAGCTGACGCTTTACCTCGTCTTGACCGATAAGTGAATTAAACATAGTAGTAATCATAGGTTGGTTATAATGACAGGTTTGTGGTAGATGTCAAGAGAAATGTCGATTTAAAATCGTAGTTACATTGTCGTATACCTCATCAAATAATTCTTGCGCTTCGTCTGTAAGAACTTCGGTATCATCAACTACTTCGATAGCTAACCATTCGCCAATCCTGCGCTCGACTTCATTCTCTGCGATTTCTGATGCGACTCTTATTATTTTTTCTGCTGTATTCATTATTGATGTAAGGTGAATGAGATTTTTTGTTCTTCTTCTACTGGTGCAGGAGCAGGAGCAGGAGCAGGAGCTACGACTGTGGTTGGAGCATCTGCGATTGCCGCACCCATCTGCTCAAGCCACACACGACTGACTGGAATAACTGCCGCCGAACCGCAAAACTTTTGTAGATCGGTAAGCGTTATGTTGACGAAGGACTTTGCACCCTTCTTGCGACCACTACCGCTCTTGCGAACGGAGCCGTCTTTGTTATATGTTACTTTACTCATGATGGAAAGAATAATGCCACATGGATTTTAAAATGTCAACCACTTTTTTTTAAATTTTAAAAAATTATCTCTGCTGAAGAAATGGTTGCATTGCTTTAGCTTGCTCAATCAAAGCCGCACCAAATTTCTTGTGTGATTCTGGGTCTTGTTCATCCAAGTCTTGCAACGTCCCCAGTAATCGAAAGGTTTTTTCTGTTAGGTTATCTATTGGAGTTTTTTCTTGTTCCATGATATTTTTTGTTTGATTAGAGGAGGAGCATATTTGGCGGTTTATATATTTGGCGAGCTAATTATTGAAATCTGGCTTGATTTGTTTGCCCCGATTTTTAATTAAATTTTTGTATCTAATTATGTCGGCGTCTTTAATCTTAAAGATTTTTTTGTATAGCTCTTGGTCTTTGATTGATTCAAGCATCCCAAGAATCCTGCGAGCTTCATCAATTTCTGATAGGTTGGAAGGTTTACTCATTGTTATACAGAAAAGGAATTTCGACAATTTCAATATCATCGGCAGTGATGGGAATCTGGCACATTGCCGCGCCCCTATCGACTAGCCCCTTTCCGTGTTCTGCTTTTAGTATTTTCAAAGCCTCGCTGAGTATCTTGCGCTTATTGGTTCCTGCGATAATCGGTTGTTCCCGCTCGCACCATTGCATTTGTGCTAAGTATAGTGTTTTCATAGTTTATTCGTCAATAGACTCTATATTTAGACCATTTTTGATTAGGTCTTGTTCTGTTTTGATGTCGTGACCTTGATCTTTAAATAATTTAAAAATTTCTTCCATGCTCTCAAACTCAGCAGGTTTGTTATCGTTCTCTGTATCTAGTAGGTACTCTCTGCCATCTGGAAATTCATCCTTATAGCGACCATGAATTTGTCTGAATATTCTTAACATAGCAGTAGCATATTTGAAAGTTGGTGAGTTGTCAAGCAATATTTGCAACTTTTTTCATTTGGCGACAGATTTTGCGTATTTGTAAGTGTAAATAAGAATATGCCTGTTGAATTTAAAAGTAATGTGTGGGGAAAATTTGATGAGATCCCAAACATAGAATGCGAAGATGAGTTTACATTCGTCTACGGAATTTTAAATAAAAAAAATAAAAAATTAAAACTGGGTCATTCTTCGCAACCAAGGAGAAGGCTTTTAACTCACAAGAAGCGTTTCATTTGTTATGGAGATGCTAAAAACACTGATATTGTAATGTGGTTAAGTGCTGTCCCTATACACCTAAGCAAAAATCCAGAAGCTTTTCTGCTTAAAGCATTCTCAAATTTTGCCGAAACGAATAAAGCTAGTTTGATCGACGATAATCGGAATGTAGTTGAAGTGCCATACATCAGATCCTTGACAAAAGAATTTTATGATGTGTCTAGCGAAGAAACACCCGTTATAATAAAAAAAGTTAAGGAATATATTGAAGCCTGTGAAGAACTATGAAGCAAGATAAACAAAAAGAATTATTAATTATGTTAGAGGAATTCTTTTCTGACCACGATATTAACAGACGAGATTTTATTTCCAAAAATCCAGTTGCTACTTTATTGAAGAAAAAATTAAGTTCGATTGGGCGGTGGAAAAACTTGCCAAGAGGTAAGCCCAACACCTTTATTTCGCAATAATTTGATTCGATTCCGTATTAGCACCACTAAATACGAGACCCATATTTGAGCTATTTCGTATTAGCACCAGTAAATACGAGACCCATTTTTTGTTTATATGGTAGCTTTGGTGGGACTTGAACCCACACGCCATTACAAGCCGTATTTGAAATTTTTTTAGTTTGGTGCTAATTTTTTGAGATGTCTTGATACTCTTCTTCTTTGCTTATAATGTCGCGAAAAAAGCTTTGTTGATACTGCGTCATCGCCGTGTAAGGCAGTGATAGAGTGTCAAAGACGAGAACGCCCGTTCTGATGACAGCAAGAATAGCAAAGAAAATAGGCATCATTCCTATTGCTAGTAGACAGGTAAGTGTCATACCTGTGTAGTATTTTATTGTGATTTTATTCATGTTTAATTAAAGTAAATTTTTCGTTATTTTAGAGAGAGAAGGGGGACAATCCCCATTCCACTCCATTTCTCTCCATTTTCTACCATTTTACATATATTTTCTTTTATGTCAATATGTTTCTTATATATAGTATCTATCATATATGGATGAGTATAGGGTAGTATAGGGGAAGGGTGGAAAGGAGGGGGAAAGGCTGGGCGTGGCGGTCGTGGCGAATTAGAAATTTAAATAAACTTTTAAAAACTTTTTAAAATAATTCTTTTGACGTTATATATATGCTTTGGAATAGTTTGTAATGGATTTGATTTTTTTTGTAACTCGTTTGTAATTACTTAATCCGACATTGCCAAAGTCTGCATACTTCGTTCTTTTTGTCTGCTTTTGTTGGCTTCTGCAACAGTATCATAATACCTCCACCTCACTGGGTGTTTGTTTAACCAATCAATCATTCTTTGGTCATCGAATGTTGGGTATTTTTCTTTGTGGGCTTTTACATCTTCTAGGTTAATCCTTTTTCCATTTTTAACCTTGTCCAAAAATTCTGAAGTTACTCTTTGCTCCTTCTTTTCTCTCCCCAATATATGAACCTCATAAATGTTATTAAGTTGATTTGAAGGTAAGCTACTCAGCCATTTTTCAGCCCAACCTTTTTTTTCGTGCAGTATTTTTGCTTTTTCTTCGTCTTGCATTTTCTTTTTTGTTTGAGTTCATCATGCTTTTATTGGCTTTCGCCACAGATTCATAATTGTGCCACCTATGTGGTTTTTGATTCAACCATTTAATTAATCTCTTATCTTTAAACGTAGGGAATTTTTGTTTATGTATATCTATATCCTTCATGGATATACCCTTCACAGTAGATTTTACTTCTGGCTTTGGTTTAGGAAGTTTTTTACCTTCTACGTGCTTGGCGTATAAATAATCAAATTTTTCTTTTGGCAAATCGACTGCTACTAAATACGCAAGCATAGGTGGACCATAAAATGTTGAAAGTCCTCCTAAAATTCCTGAGCCAAAACCAATAATTGTAGTTATGATCTTTTCATAATTTTGTTTTATATTATTTATTTTGAAACCAAAACAATTGACTAATGCAGCAAAAATGATTGAGACAGCAATTATTTGAGTAATGGTGTTTATGTCTATCTCTAAGATTAATCGGGCACCAATTATTAAGCCAACTACAAGACTTAAAAACATAGGTAAAAATCTGTAACTACTTACCCCTTCTTTAAATTTTATTTGTAAAAAATTTGTTAAAAAAATGGGGGCACAAAGAAGAATCATTGCTGTTGTAGGTGGTATTATGAAGGCGATTATTGGTAAAGCAACCATTGGCATTCCAAAACCTAATGTTCCTTTAACAAGACCACCTGCCAGTACTGCTAAAATAATAACTAAAACTATAGAAGGATCATTATACATTGTGTGTCTTTAAAAAAAATGTAATTAATATAGTTGTTTGTATTATTTTAATTAACATGTAAAGTTTTTTTAT
>CAKZOI010000046.1 GCA_937136395.1 uncultured Opitutia bacterium
AAGTCACTGGTGTGATGCGCCGCAACGGCGAGCAGACGGTCAGCCATGAACGCATCTACCAGCATATCTATGCCGACTATCGCCGTGGTGGAACGCTCTACAAACACCTGCGCCAGTGCCGGAAGAAGCGCAGAAGACGGCTTGGCCGCAAGGATCGGCGCGGGAGGATACAGAACCGTGTCAGTATCGAAGAACGCCCTGCGGTGGTGGAGAAGCGATTCTATTATGGGGACTGGGAGGTCGATCTGGTCAAAGGAGCTGGCCATGAAGGCTTCCTGCTGACTTTGGTCGAGCGCAAGTGCGGCCACCTGCTGATGCATCCTCTGGGCAGTAAGAAGGCCGATGAGGTGACCGCGGCGATCGTCGTGGAGCTGTGGCCCTTCGTCGGAAAGATACGCAGCCTGACGATGGACAACGGCAAGGAGTTCAGTGGGCACGAAACCGTTGCTGCCATCCTACAGACGAAGGTCTACTTTGCGCACCCCTACGCTTCCTGGGAACGTGGAACGAACGAGAACACCAACGGATTGATCCGGCAGTATCTGCCAAAGGGGATGAGCTTCAAAAACCTCGACATGGCCTTATGCAAACAGATCGAACGTAAACTCAACGAGCGACCCGCAAAAGATTGGGCTTCGCTGCTCCGATTGATTATCGTGACAAATTGATTGCGTCATGAACAACGAAGAAGCTACATCTTCCATGACGCTGCTGCCGTCGCTCCGCTCTCCGGCCTTGCCGCTTCGCGGCACCCCTTCGGGGACGGCCTCCACGGAGCGACGGCAGCAGCGCAAGACCTAGCCCCTTCAGGGCTTCAACCAACAACCACAACACTAAGAACTAACAACAGTATACTGCTTCCTGTTTCTTGCACTTGTTAGTTGAACCCGCCATTCATAAAAAGCAATATAAAGAGTTATTTTGCACACCAACTGGCTAGCAAGTAAGGCACAAGAAAGCGCCCTATTACCTAGGGCGCTTGTAAAGTTCACTCGTTGCTTGCCTAGTAGCGATAATGCTCTGACTTGTATGGACCTTCTGGCTTCACGCCGATGTAGCCAGCTTGCTCTTCAGAGAGTGTCGTGAGCTTGCAACCGATTTTCTCCAGATGTAAACGTGCAACTTCTTCATCGATGTGCTTCGGCAAGATGTAAACACCTGGTGTATATTTCTCAACTTGCTTCCAGAGCTCGACTTGAGCGAGTGCTTGGTTGGTAAAGCTGTTGGACATCACGAATGATGGGTGACCAGTTGCACAACCAAGATTCACAAGGCGCCCCTTTGCGAGCAAGTAGATACTGTTACCATTAGGGAACGTATACTTATCTACCGCGCCTTCATTATCGGGCTTGATGGACTCGACATCAACGCCGGGCATATCGTTGAGTGCGTCGACACCGATTTCATTATCGAAGTGACCGATATTACAGACGATCGCTTGGTCCTTCATCTTGGACATGTGATCCGCAGTGATGATTCCGTAGTTACCAGTGGTGGTCACGTAAATATCGCCCCAACCGAGCGTGTCTTCAACAGTCAAGACACGGTAGCCTTCCATCGCCGCTTGCAGTGCGCAGATGGGGTCCACTTCAGTCACCACGACTTGAGCCCCCATACCTTTAAGTGCTGCAGCACAGCCCTTACCGACGTCGCCGTAACCACAGACCACACCGACCTTACCTGAGATCATGACGTCGGTCGCACGCTTGATGCCGTCAAGCAAGGACTCACGGCAGCCATAAAGGTTGTCGAACTTAGACTTAGTGACCGAATCGTTCACATTGATCGCAGGCACGAGTAACTTACCCGCATTGTGCATTTCATAAAGACGATGCACACCTGTGGTGGTTTCTTCAGAAACACCCCTCCACTCTTTCACGACTTCGTTCCAATGGTTCGGTTTCTCGGCATTGATCCTCTTAAGTAAGCTCTTAATCACCGCTTCTTCCATACTCGCGGAATCGCTGTTTACCCAGTCGCTGCCATCCTCGAGCTCTTTACCCTTGTGAATGAGCAGTGTCGCATCGCCACCGTCGTCGACGATAAGCTGTGGTCCAGAACCATCCGGCCATGTGAGCGCTTGCTCGGTGCACCACCAGTATTCTTCGAGGGTTTCGCCCTTCCATGCAAAGACCGGCACCCCAAGGTTCTTGGCAACATAGGCAGCCGCATGATCTTGAGTGGAGAATATGTTGCATGAGCACCAACGCACATCCGCACCCAGTTCCTTGAGCGTTTCAATCAAAACCGCTGTCTGAATTGTCATGTGGAGCGAACCCATGACGCGGACGCCCTTGAGCGGCTGCTCGTCACGATACTTTTCGCGAGTCGCCATGAGACCCGGCATTTCAAATTGTGCGATTTCAACTTCCTTACGACCGAAGTCCGCAAGGTTGATGTCTTTGACCTTATAGTCGGTCTTGGTAATAGTTTCTGTGCTCATAAATTTGTCTTTAATTAAAGTGGAAGCGGCACTCTTGCCGCTTAAATCTGCGTTAAACAAAGCGACAAGAGTGTCGCTTCTACATAGCCCTACAGTGCTGCTTTTAGCTCTTCGGCTTTGGCGGTGGACTCCCATGGAAGGTTTTCCTTTGCAAAGTGACCGTAGTGAGTCGACTCACGGTAGATCGGACGAAGCAAGTCAAGCTGCTCGACGATATCAGCCGGCTTGAAGCTGAAGACCTTCTGTGCGGCTTCAGCGATCTTGGCGTCATCATACTTACCCGTGCCAAAAGTATCCACGTGAATGCTGGTCGGATATGGGTGCCCGATCGCGTAGGCGACCTCGAGCTCACACTCATCTGCAAGGCCTGCAGCAACGATGTTCTTGGCAACCCAGCGCGTGAAATATGCTGCCGAACGATCTACCTTGGATGGATCTTTACCAGAGAAAGCACCGCCACCGTGACGCGCCCAACCTCCGTAGGTATCCACGATGATCTTACGACCAGTAAGACCAGCATCACCTTGTGGCCCACCGATGACGAAGTTACCTGTTGGGTTAATCAAATACTCGGTTTGATCCGTCAACAATTCTGTCGGAAGCACCTTCTTGATCACCTCTTCGATACAAAACTGCTTAATTTCTTCGTGCTTTTTGTCCGCAGCATGCTGCGTGGAAATAACGACGTTCTTAATCGTGACTGGCTTACCATCGACATACTCAAGCGCTACTTGGCTCTTCACATCTGGACGGAGCCATTCGACTCCGACTTCCTTACGTTGACGAGCCATTTCACGTAATAGACGGTGCGAATACATCACTGGTGCAGGCATCAATTCGGGTGTCTGTTTACATGCATAGCCAAACATGATTCCTTGGTCACCTGCGCCTTGCTCTGCGGTGTCTTTACCTTCAGCTTCAGCCGCATCCACGCCCTGCGCGATGTCCGAGGACTGTGCCGTCAAAATATTAGACACAAAAACCTTGTCCGCATGGAACACATCGTCGTCGTTCACGTAGCCAATCTCACGAATCGCTTCACGAACGATCTCCTCATAGTTAAGTTTAGCATCTGTCGTAATTTCACCTGCGAGAAACACACAATTACTCTTAACTAAAGTTTCACAGGCAACACGACTCTTCGGGTCTTGCGCTAAGCATGCGTCAAGAATGCTGTCAGAAATGTAATCGGCAACTTTGTCAGGATGGCCTTCACCAACCGACTCGGAGGAAAAAATGAAATTCTTGCTCATAAAACGATGAAGTAATCGCCACTTTCGAAAAAAGCAAGTATTACATCAACATATCATGATAATTTGATATGTTTCCTTATTTAATCTCTGACCCATGCTCCCCCACTGTCCAACTACCGAGCAAACGCTCCTCATCGACCTCCGATTCGACCTTAGGTGATAACAACTCCAACAGCTGCCCTATCGTGCAATCAGAAAGAAATGCGTGACGAATTTGAATCCCCTTATGTATGGTATACTCATTCTGCCGCCCTTTACGCGCTCTACTTAGGTAGCCAGCTTCTTCTAAATCAGCAACGATTCGCTGCACCGCCCTTTCCGTGATCCCCACTGCCTTGGCGACCTCACGAAGTGGTTGCTTCGGCTCACGCGACAACATGACCAGCACATTCGCATGATTCGAGAGAAGGTTCCATTTTACTGCATTCGACATAAAATTAAACATTCTAAAGAATGGGCGCAGTGTAAATCACGAAGAACATAGCGCAACAATGCAATTTAGCACAAAAACTGCATGGTATTTATATTATAATGTAAACTTAACTGGACTTCTAATAGCCAAATGACACATGTGCTTAAACACATTGAAGCCAACTACCATGACATCAAAAACGAACAAACAATTCCTAGAATTGGTCGAGCAAGGCCTAAAACAAGTTGAGGAAGAGCATAATTTTCTCATTGAAGCCTTCACTGATGTTTTAGAATCGATGCAACAAAGCAACGCTGCCGCGCTCATAAAGAGCCGATTGAACAACGTGTCGCCGGATAATTTAGACGACGCAAGTGTGCAAGCGATTTCATTTTACTTCCAATTACTGAACCTCGCGGAAGAGCATGTCGCCAATAGTATGCGACGCACACGTGAAGCAAAAGTTGGCATGTCGTCCGAGCCGGGACACTGGGGCCACTATCTGAATAGACTAAAAGAAGCGCGTATTAAGCCAGACTCCATTCGCAAACAAATAAGCGATCTTTGGGTCGAGCCAGTATTCACAAAACACCCAACCGAAGCGAAACGATGGTCCGTCCTCGGCATACACCGAGAAATTGTTCGCCTACTACGCCACCGAGAAGGCGAACGCACCTCACGAGAGAAAGAGCAAAACGAAAATGAAATTCGTGCAATCATCGAGCGCCTCTGGCTAACGGGTGAAATCTATATGCACAAGCCGCAGGTTAAGGATGAGCTCAACAACCTGCTTTACTATCTGCGTGAAGTATTCCCAACCATGTTTAACCGCCTGGATGAAAATTTGGAA
The DNA here is from genome assembly GCA_937136395.1 of uncultured Opitutia bacterium. GTDB lineage: Bacteria > Verrucomicrobiota > Verrucomicrobiia > Opitutales > Coraliomargaritaceae > JBPOFY01. The sequence continues at coordinate 4,959 of CAKZOI010000046.1, forward strand.
TATGCATGGCGTGAAACATGGCCAGACGAGCTTCCACTAAAAACCGTGGAAATGCCACATCTTCAATTCGGATCTTGGGTGGGCGGAGACCGCGATGGGCACCCACTTGTGACGGCTCAAGTAACGGCTGAGACATTACAAGCGATGCGACTCACTGCGATTCAGATCGTTCGCACCCGATTAGATGAACTCGCACAAACACTGACGCTGTCCAACGCGCGTGCTCCGATCCCTAAAGGACTGCTCAAGCAAATCAAATCCTGGGACGGCAATCCACAAATCCAAGAGCCTTGGCTTCACTTTGTAGAGCTCCTATCCAGCAGAATCGAAACTCTACCTGAAAGCAAATTGCGCGCTCACTTAAACCAATTGATCGAATGGTTGCAGGAAGCAGGCTCTGAACGAGTGATTAAGTCCTATGTGCGCCCACTACTTCGCTTAATCGATAGCATCGGCCTCCACTTAGCGCGCATCGATATACGGCAGAACAGTGAATTTTATGAAAAAGCACTTAGCCAGATGATGATAGCTGCTGGCGTGCATGATGCAAAGAACTTCTCAAAATGGACCGAGGAAGCTAGGCTTGAATTCCTAAATCAAGAACTCGCGACCCCTCGCCCACTTACACATGCGTCAATGACGCTCCCCAAAGAAGCAAGTGAAGCACGCGATACGCTCGCAGTGGTCGCCAAGCACATACGAAAATATGGGGCCTCCGGTATCGGAGCGCTCGTCGTCAGTATGACACGAAACCTCGTCGACTTACTGACCGTTTACGTGCTTGCCAAAGAAGTAGGACTCACCGCACAAGATAAAAATGGACAGCTAAGCTGCAGACTCCCCGTGGTGCCGCTTTTCGAAACTTACGAAGACCTTGAAGGAGCGCCCTCCATCTCAGATGCCTTCCTCTCTCACCCATGCACACGCAACAGTCTACGTATTGGTAAATCGAATACAAAGCCTCGCTTCATCATCATGCTTGGCTACAGTGACAGCAACAAAGACACCGGAATCCTCGCCAGCCAATGGATCCTAAAAAGCGCACAAAGTAAGCTCTTCGATGTTGGCGAAAACCACGGCGTTAAGGTCACATTCTTCCACGGGCGTGGCGGCACGGTCGGCCGTGGCGCCGGCCCTACGCACCGCTTCCTCGAAGCACTGCCGGAAGGCTCCCTCAATGGTGGTCTCCGCGTAACCGAACAAGGCGAAGTCATTGCCCAAAAGTATAACACGCCAGCGACGGCAACCGCGAATTTAGAATGGCTACTCGCAGGTAGCTTAGGCGCTCAACTCCTCGCAGAAAAACAGAAAGCTACGCCGCAAATTGATACCGCAATGGAAACGCTTGCGAAAAGTTCGCGTGTAGCATACCGCGAGCTACTGGAAGCCGATGGCTTTATCGATTTCTATCGTCAAGCGACACCTATCGACGCCATCGAGCAGAGTCGTATCGGCTCACGTCCTTCACGCCGCACCGGCAAGGCAAGCCTCGAAGATTTACGCGCCATCCCATGGGTCTTCAGTTGGAATCAGTCCCGCTACTACGTCCCGGGTTGGTATGGAGTCGGTAGCGCCTTGGATGCACTCGAACAAGACGACCCTAAAGCCTACGCTGCGATTCAAAAGAATCTGCAGAACACACCATTCCTGCGCTATGTATTCTACAACATCGAAAGCAGCATCAGCAGCTCGGACGAGAAATGGATGCGCACCTATGCGGGACTCGTGCAAGATGCAAAACTTCGCAAACGCATACTCGGGCAGATCCTGCAAGAGCGCAAACGCACCGTCGAGCAGCTCGAAAAGCTCTTCACTCGCCCGCTTCCTGAGCGCCGCCCACGTTTCTACAAAACGCTCACAGAGCGCGACATTCCGCTCGCCGCACTGCATAAAAAACAGATCGACTTGCTTCAACAAGCACGTGCCGCAGAGAAGCTAGACTCACAAACCACTGACAATCTACTTCGCGTCGTCAACGCCATCGCTGCGGGACTCCGCACAACGGGTTAGTCGAATACGCAAACTGCCCACTCAACAGTTCGTAGATGTGGTAAAAGGAAGCTGCTTCAATGTGCAACTACCCTACCCAACCGTCGCCCATTGCACAGGAATGGGTGCAATTTTAAGTGCGGGGTCATAGCCGAAGCGGTGACGCTTTGGACAATGCGGCCTTGCGGTGTAGATCGACCAAAACTTTACAGTTTCGGCTACAATCCTTCTTGAACTCTCCCCGCACTTAAAATTGCACCCCACAGGAATTACGGCCTTCAGAAAACATTGCATCCGGGGAATACGCAGCTAGCCTTTGCCAATGCACTTCCTCATCAAACAAAGCATCTACCTTTTATCCTGCCTCATCGGTCTCGTAAGCCATGCGGAAACCCTTAATGTTTATTTCGGCACATTTGGAGATAAAGGCATTCAGCACGCGATCTTTGACAGCACAGACGGATCCTTAACTACGCCGACCAAAGTTGCAGATCTCAATCACGCAGGTTTCATCACCATCCATCCGAACAAACAATTCCTCTACTCGACAGCTTCCAACAATGCGCGAAAAGGAATCGGGCAAGTCGCTGCATTTAAAATCAATAGCGACCATTCCCTCACACCACTCAACAAGCAATCTTCCGAAGGAACGAACCCCTGCCATGTAAGCATGGACCCAAGTGGCTCTACACTGATGGTTGCCAACTACAACAGTAATGCCAGCATAGCATCATACCGAGTCAAAGCAGATGGTTCGCTGACACCTCCGCAGTCAGTCCACACACACGAAGGTTCCGGCGCTGATCCCAAACGTCAAACCAGCCCACACCCACACTCCATTTTTGCGAATCCAAGTGGCCGGTTCGCCTATGTACCAGACCTCGGAATGGACTCAGTTGAGATCTATGCACTCGACGCAAATACGGCTAAATTGACTGCCGTAGGTAGCGCTGAGGTGCCCGGTGGTGCAAAAGGCCCACGGCATATGAAATTTTCGCAGGACGGCAAGTTCGCCTATGTGCTCAACGAACTCAGCTTAGAAGTTGCCACCTATTCGGCCGACTCTCAAACGGGCGCACTAGAATACATTGCCAGTATTTCCACCATGCAGGATCGTAGCGACATCGAGCGCATGACCTGCGCGGAAATCCGAGTTCACCCAAGCGGGGAATTTATCTACAGCAGCAATCGCGACCTACTAGGCAATGGTCGCGACACAATCAGTGTTTACGCTAGAGACCAAGAGACCGGGCTATTGACACTTATTCAAAACGAGCCCGCACGTGTGTGGATACCGCGCAACTTCAATATCGATCCGAGCGGAAACTGGTTGATCACAGGGGGGCAAAAATCCAAAGATCTCGCCCTATTCAAAATCGATACAAGCACTGGCCGACTCAAACCTCACGGCGAAAACATTCCGTTCGATGGCAGCCCCACCTGCATCGAGTTCTTAAAAGACTAAACCATCTCAAAGACGACTGCGGTCGTATTATCCTTACCATCGGTTCGCACCGCTTCCGCCACGAGGCGCTCTGCTGGGTTGCCCTTATCCAACGGGCCGGGGTTTCGAATCAGGCGCTTCATGCCACTATTCCAGAGGCCCTCAACCAGACCGTCGGAGCAGAGCATAAACGTGTCTCCCGGTTCGTAGCCAATCGCACCAAACTGAGGGCTCAAGTTTTGAGTCTTACCACCCATTGCTTGTTGCAATGCATTCCGACCGGAATGCGACCGAGCCTGCATCTCAGATAACTTCCCTTCACGGTATTGCCAACCAACATGAGTGTGATCATGACTCACCTGATTAATGCTACCATCCTTCGGTAAATGATAAATTCGGCTATCGCCAACATGGGCAAAATACACCCAACCAGGGCGCACCCAGCAGAGGCTCAGAGTTGCACCCATGCCACTAAGTTCCTCATAAGCCTGCCCCATGTGCGTCAATTCGCGATGAATTTGATCAAACAACTCACCCAACAAATCCTGAAATCCGACCGACATCCCCTTGGCCGCACTGTGAAATGTCTGCGGAAAAAGTCGCGTAATCTTATCTACCGCAATCTGACTGGCAAACTCACCCGCGTTTGCACCGCCCATTCCATCGCTTACCGCAAAAATAAAATCAGTCGCTTCGATATCGGCCTCACCGTATTTCCCCAAGCGGCGAACCCCCTCACCATCCACAGTAAGCGCAAGAAAGGCATCTTCGTTATTCTTCCGGTAGCGCCCCACATCCGTGAGCCCCCACCATTGGATTAACTTAGCCGACTCCTCCTCAGACTCACTCACGCGTCACCGCCTTCCTTCTGCCAGGCCGCACGATCAGGATTTGAGCGCATCTCAGGCGATGGCGGATACCCGGGTGCCAGAATGGTCGCAAATTCAAAATCAATCACACAAAAGCGTCCCAATTGTGCGCTGTAAGTAATATTTCGCACCTCCGCATCCTCATGACGCACCCCGAAGGCTTCCAAATTCGCAAAAATTTTCGTCACCTTCTCACCACTGATTCGATCCACGCGTCCGCCACAATTGGAAGTAACCAAATACAGGCTATCGTCCTCCTTACTAATGATCTTAGGCACAAAACCACAGCCTGCTTTCTCAAGAAACTGCAGCACACGCACTTCGTTTTCGTAGCGCTCCTGAGCCTGAGGTCCTTTAAAACGTTTATGCACACTGCCATCAAAACCAATATGAACAGTCGCACGCGGAGAATTCTTTGCTTCATGCATAGTGAGATAACAGTACTAGATTTAATTGACCGCATGGCAAGAATTGAGCATCGCCAGCAACAGATTTAAGAATTTGAGCAAAAAAACTTGCAGACACATCTCTGGCATACATTTTGCTAAATCGTCTTATCCGCAGGTTTTTTAGGTTCAAACAGCCGCCCTACGGACAAGCAAACAGTCAAATCTCAACCTGACAAAATACACAATATAATGGCAAAAATTAAACTAGAATACCTCTGGCTCGACGGTTACACACCAGTGCCTAACCTTCGTGGCAAGACTTGCGTGAAAGACGGCGACCCTGAAAAGTGGTCCCTCGAAGACTGCCCGATGTGGGGCTTCGACGGTAGCTCGACTCAACAAGCCGAAGGCAGCAGCTCTGACTGTCTCCTAAAGCCAGTAGCTCTCTTCCCAGACAGCACTCGTAAGAACGCTTTCCTCGTAATGTGTGAAGTCCTTCTTCCAGACGGCACTCCACACCCATCCAACGCTCGCGCAACGATCGCCGAAGATCCAGGTCTTTGGGTCGGTCTTGAGCAAGAATACTTCCTCCTTCAAGATGGCCGCGCACTCGGCTGGCCTCAAGAAGGCTACCCAGCACCACAAGGTGACTACTACTGTGGCGCGGGCTACTCTTCCGTTGGCGACATCGCTCGTGCAATCGTTGAAGAGCACCTCGACATCTGCCTTGACGCAGGTATCAACCACGAAGGCATCAACGCTGAAGTAGCTAAGGGTCAGTGGGAATTCCAAGTATTTGGTAAAGGTGCACACACTGCATGTGACCAAATCTGGGTGGCTCGCTACATCCTTCAGCGCCTCTGCGAAAAGTATGGAGTGGATGTTGAATACCACTGTAAGCCATACCAAGGTGACTGGAACGGTTCCGGCATGCACTGCAACTTCTCCACTGATTATATGCGCGAAACAGGCGGCAAGGAATACTTCCTCAAGCTCATGGACAAGTTCGAAGAATACAAGGACGAGCACATCGCTGCTTACGGCCCGGACAACCACATGCGCCTCACAGGTCTACACGAAACACAGTCCATCGACAAGTTCTCTTGGGGTGTTGCTGACCGTGGTGCTTCTATCCGTGTCCCACACAGCTTCGTCAAGGACGACGCTTACAAAGGCTACCTCGAAGACCGTCGTCCAAACTCACAAGGCGACCCTTACCAAATCGTTTCCCGCGTGTCCAAGACAGTTGCGGAAGCCGAAGCGGCATTCAAATAAGCCTAGGGTTAAGCACAACGCTTTCATCAACGCCGTCTCGAAGGAGACGGCGTTTTTTTAGCCATAGAATGAATACTCACACCACTGTCAGAGGATGAATCCTAACCTGCGCGCCCTTCGAGGCGACAACGGACTCAGGTGCACTCGCCGGCACCTCGACACCATTTAACTGAAACAGCTCCTTCGAATATGCATCCACTGCCGCGCCCTGAATCTGATATGGCTCATGCGACACGCAGCCAGTCAGTAAATGACGGCGCTTATAGTTATAAGCGTAGAGTCGATACCGTTCGACTAGAAAGTACTCGAGCGTTCCCTCTTCGGCCGCCCCCACATCCCCCTCACGCCGCCATTGAAAACGCTGTGGAGACTCTTGCCGATTTCGCACAGAGAAATAATCCACTACACCGTCATTTGAGCGCGTCGCCCACATGCGCGCATGCACATAATTCAAATGAAAAAAGGTCCGAGCGATCCAGACCGGAAGGCGATGTGAGGTATCCAAAGAGTAAAACCAGACCCCACGACGACCATGCTCATCGATTACATACGTACGTAGATTCAACTCTTGAAAAAAAGACACGCTGGGCAATGCTGGCAAAAACCGTGGGCGCACGCCCGACATAAAAAATGGAACCACACCAATCCAAGCACGCTCATTAAAGGTATCCACTCGCAAGCCAGGAGGTAACGTTTTCGCAATAACTTTGGGCAGGACAGACCAATGCAAAAAAAGCAGTTCCTCCCATCGTTGATACATGACCACTGGTTGCTCTGGTGAACTGACCTCTAGTTTGACTGGCATGTATACCTATCTCTGGCCTTCTAGATTCATAACAACATTTCGAAAAAAAAACAAGACACGGCACATCGAAATCAATTTTCTATTGACGGACAGTCCACCATATTCATCTTACCCATTTTCCTTTTTTAAAGGGGCATTAGCTCAGTTGGTAGAGCGCTTGCATGGCATGCAAGAGGTCAGGAGTTCGACTCTCCTATGCTCCACCATTTCAAGTTCGCGGCATAGTTTCTCCAAGGTAAATACCGGACGCTGTTTAACCAATTTAACTATGTAAAATAAATTGATCTATCAAGAGTAAACAAATCACATTAACTCTTGCATATTAACGATACAAACAATAACAAGTTACAGATCTTTTAAGTACGAACGCTGTGACGATTTAGTCGCAAAAATACATTTTAGGGTAATAGTCAGAAGTAGGGCTTCTGACATGTTATTAGGGTTAACAGCCGCTAGAGCAATCTAGCGGCTGTTTTTACATTACGATTGAAACCGAGCAGCCATAGTCGTCTCTAAGAATTTATTCAACTGACCTAAGACCATACCTGAAATCTGCACCTTGATATTGAACCTATCAAATATTGATGCACCGTTCACCCTAACGATACACTAAAATATCCCTACCCTAGCAAACAATGTCCCCCTACAAATCAATAAACACGATTTTCCTTTGGCTTTTCCTTGCTGGCACCCTTCACCTTTTACTGCCGAACCCTACCCATGCTCGAGAGCTTGAACGAATGGAATATAGCACGCTCGATGCCGAAGCCCTTACCTACGCTAGGGGCCCCGCGGCTAGGTTTGCTACTATAATCAACGGTAAGACGCACCAGCAATCACCGCTCACGACTTTTCGAGGGTACCAGTATGGGACCTATTTCGATGCAGAGCGCCGTGTCTGTCTTGCTCGACGAAAGTTACCATCAGGCGAGTGGGATGTCATACACTTCGAGGACCATCGCATGGAAAAGAATGATTCTCACAACACCGCAGTGGTTGGAATCTGCAAAAAGGATGGCACGATACACATGGCCTTTGATCACCACGCCGATCCGCTCAACTATCGAGTCTCAAAAATAGGCGTCGCCCTTCATCCAGACAGTGTCGAATGGAACGCAGATCTTTTTAGTGGAGTCCTGCACTCGCTCGGTGATGCGGCCACTCCAACGCGTCTGACGTACCCTCGCTTCTTCCCTGCTCCAAACGGCAATCTTATGCTGTATTATCGCTCAGTCACCTCCGCCAACGGAGATGGCATGATTCAAGAATACGATGGCGATCTGCATCAATGGACACCTGGTCTGGGAAAATTCATCGCACGTGACATAGGCGTATACACCGACGGCAAGCGAAAAAGTAAATTCCGCTGCCCCTACATCAATGGAATTAGCTACTCTGGTGACCGGCTACATGTTTCTTGGGGATGGCGTGATCGATTTGAGAAAACGCTGATGCAAAACAATCACGATCTCTGCTACGCCTATAGCGACGATGATGGCCGCACGTGGCACAACTCCGATGGCAGTGTTATCGGCAAAACAGGCGAGTCTCCGATCCATCTTAACTCACACGGACTCGTCGTCGCAGACATCCCAACAAATCATGGCCTCACCAATCAAAACGGCCACTACGCCTACCCAGACGGACGTGTTCACGTAATCCTGCTTCACAAGAGTGATACCGGCAAAGGCACCAGTTACCATCACTACTGGAGGACACGCAGCGGCGAGTGGAAGTCTCAAACGCTAGGCTTTAAAGGAAGTCGCCCTAAAATCATCGGCGACGATACTGGCACACTGTATTTGATTCATAGCTTCAATGATAAAGTACGCATCGCCAAAGGCATCCCCAATCGATATGGCACCAGCTATATCTGGTCTGCAGTCAAACCAACTAGCAAACAGCAACTGTGCGAAGCGGAACCACTGATTGATATGGAGCGCTGGGAGCTTGAACAAGTGATGTCGATCTATGCGCAAGAACGACCTGAAAAAATCATCCGCACGAATCTACCAGGCGCGATTGATGGTATGCCTAGCCCCTTAAATGTGGTTGATTACTACTTCAAGTAATTTCTATTTGATCTATTTTGGTATGAGTAAAATACCACGCTTCCGGTAGAACTAGATGGGCCCTTTTCGTAAAAAAACATTCAAAATGCCCGTAAAAGCTGGCGCCCTCATTAACTTACTAGTTATATTTGCACGATTAGACCTACTGCCAGCAGCCTCATCCCGCCCAGAGGAATCCACCTTAAGAACTGGATAAGAACCGCTTAAGAGCTTAAATATTCGCTATACATTTAGCGGTGCAAGTAAAAGAGCTAGTTTGTCTAGCAATTCGAAAATTCAACGATGTAAATCGATGTAGGCTACCACCTCATTTCGTAGATACATTATGTGTAACATGTATGCCATTAACCCGCGCATACCTCCTCCCTAAACCTAAAATTCCTGCACTGCAATTATCTTTACCATGAGATGCTTCTGCACCCTCATATCTGTATGCATCGACTGAAATAAACACTTCGATGACAATACGAACTCAGCAGACCAATCCCATAAGGTCTAAATCTCACTGCGCGGACCAACATTAACGACTGAAATAGTAGCACCTAATTACATTAGCAGTCCCCGCCATCATTCCCATGAACAACAATAAGCTCCTAATCATCGTCCTTGCCTTCATTCTTCTGGTTGCCGATTTATCCGCTTATAAAGTCTGGCTAGGAACCCATAAATGGGAGGGCTCCGGTGCCGACAATCTAGATCAATGGGACATGGTGCTCGATAAAATCGAAGGCATCAACTACGTATTGCTCGATGCCCGACCGAATAGGCCGACTGGTGAGGGAGCGACTGCCAGCGACTGGGATACCATGATCGGGGAGATCGATCAGTCCATTCCCGGCATGGCCGAAATTGCACGCTCTCAATACTCACCTGCAAAGAATCTAAGCTTAGACTCCAGGATGCAAAACGAGTTTGCAACGGTTGAAAACAGAGGTGCCGTGATTGATATTATAATGCTCTACGACGAGGAGCGCGATGGCACCGTTTATAAGTTTACCCTTGCGGATGCTCAAGAGGTTCGTGACTGGCTGGATAACAATGGGCAAGCACATGTTAGCCTTTGCTTTAACCTTCGGAACAATGACCAGGAACGCTTAGCATTGGCGCAGAATCCGATCTTTGACAGCGTGATGATTGAAGCGAGTGCTACCCGATGGGTGGAAGATCGCTTTAATGTGCATACGCTACTACAGGATTTATGGACAGATCCCAGCACGCGCGATAAGACGATCTATTTTCAAATTCCGCGCAGTGAATCGCCTGGCACTCTCAATCAACGCGGCGGCGTCCCCTCTTCTCCCATGAATCAATATGTCGAGACCCGACGAGCCTTGTGGGTGATCAAAGACCTCATGGGCGATGAGTTCATGCGCAGCGATCAAGTTGTTTTTATCGTTTGTAACTATAGTGATACCTACGACACGTATCCAGAAACCGCGAGCAATGACACTCTCTATGTAAACACCAAGTCAGGCCTTGCCCTTTCCCTGATTGAGCAGCGACTCATTTTCGAGGGCCGCACGGGCGTGGTGAACGAAGCTTTATGCACCAGCTACGATCGCTACGAAGTCAGCCTTGGCCCCGATTCTGGCCTAGTCGCCCATTGGCCTTTGGACGAAGGTTCGGGAACCGTCGCAGCAGATGCATCAGGCTACAGCTACGACGGAGCTCTCTTGAACGGCGCATCCTGGGGCAGTGACGGCACCCGCAGCTCGTATGTCAGCTTCGACGGCACCGATGACCGCATCGCGACAGCCTTCAATTACGCGCTGTCCGACACCGACGACTTTACCTGGGCTTGGTGGGCCAAGAAAGAAGCAACCTCACATTCTGGTTCCATCATGGTCGGCAACCGCTACGGTGGCACTGGCTCCGAAAGCTTGGAGTTCATCAAGTTTATGCCAAACAAGGCAGCATTCGCCGATACGGGATCTGCTGCCAATATCGAAGATTATAATTACAGCGACCTGCCCTCGAACCAGTGGCACCACTACGCCATGGTCAAAGACGGCACCAGCTATCAATGGTATGTCGACGGCGTGGCTCAAGGTTCCCCCGTCACGATCAACTATAACGAGACCTCCCCTCTCCCATTCCTCATTGGTGGCGATGACGATGGCACGGGAACAAAGGTAAATGAACACTTTGAAGGCTGCATCGACGATGTCGTCCTTTATCGCAGCGCACTAACTCCGCAAGAGGTCAACAATGTCATTAACGGAATTTATGATCCAATCGTCACTATGATAGACCTAGGTTCGCCAGCCAATTCGACAGATGGCAGCACATGGTCGGACGGCGAGCCTGCTCATGGCGGCGCACTCTATGTGATCCCCGCCACAGGAAACCTACGAAGTGAATTAGGTGGATCGACCTTCCCCGGAACTTCATTAACTGTGGAAGCTGGCGGCAAGTTTCAAGTTCGCTCACTCGACTCAGATGGTGACGCCACCATCGTCAACAATCTGATTCTGGCCGGTGGACCGAGTTTCGGTGCGGGGCAATTTGCTGAGCTGGCAGCAGGCACAGGCACTAATGATGCAAATGTATTAAATGGCACCATCTTCCAATCCGGAGCCACACGCTTGATCACCTACAGTGGAGCCATTGCTCGTAGCCTAATCATACGTTCTCAGATCAGCGGTAATGGAACCCTACAAGCCGTCGGCGAAGGCGTCACAATTACCAATGACAGCAATACCTTCTCTGGCACTTGGGATACAAGCACCTCACTGATCTTCAACAGCGGCGGCGCCGTCGGCACAGCAGATGTCGAGGTGCAATCTGGTGGCAGTTTAGAAATCAAAGGTAGTTGGATCCAAAATGCAGCACTCACCGTGGCCGACACTTCAGGCACCGTAATAAAAGTAGGTTCGTATGGATGGAAGGTCTCGAGTCTAACTCTTGGAGGCAGCAGTATCGCAGATGGCATTTACACTCCCTCCGAGTTAGACGCACTAGGCAATGCACAATTCTCAGGAACAGGTCGCATCACCGTAGGCACACCTGTTTTCAACCAGGAAATCATTGCTGGCTGGGATGTCTGGAGCAGCAGCAGCGCTCCCGTCGCGAATGTGACTGGCTCTGGGATCACCGCAACCGCGACAGCGTCTACAGCCTCAGGAAATTGGAGCATTTCTGACGACGATGGTCGCGGCTCCAGCGGCGATACCACGTGGGGAACTTTCGATGGGAATACGACACCAGCCAGTTCCGTCACATCTGGCACTGGGGCAAACATGGCAGCCCTAAACGGCGTCACCACCGCGCAAATCACACTCACGATCACTAATAACAGCGAAGCGGATTGGGAGTTGGATGCGTTTCACATGGATGCGGTCGCATTCCGCAGCAATGCACCAAGAGCCTACGAACTGGAAGTGCTCAGTGGATCCATCACCAATGGTGTCGTTTTCACTTCAACAGATGATGAAATTAACGAAGTTGGAGGCACTCTTTCTGGCAACCACGATCAGCATGATCAGATCGACGTAAGCCTCCTAGGGCTCGCGGACTCGACCCTCGATGCAAGGGGAACGGTGGTTATCAAAATTACGTTCTCGAGTGGAACAGGCTCTGGCGGTGGGCATCACTTGTTCTTAGACAATGTCGCAGTGAGCGGCGTGCTGAGCCCAGTGAATGAGCTGCAGAACTGGCGCTATGAATATTTTGGAACGGTTGAGAACATAAGCACCGCAGCCAATAGCTACGATGCGAACTTCGACGGCGAGAGCAACCTGCTCGAATTCGCTACCGCCCAAGACCCGCAAGCAAACACTCTGGTCGCCACTCCAGTGGAGCTGAATGTCGGCGACTTTGAGTTCCGCTATGCCCGCAGTACAGCAGCACTCGACAGTGGAGTCACCTTCACCGTCAAGTGGAGCGACACCCTCCTTCCCGGCTCATGGAGCTCTGTAGGTGTTGTCGATGCCCTCAATACCGAAAACCCTGGCACCAGCGACGTCGAAAACCGAGTCGTTACCATACCAGAGGGAACGAATGGCAAACGTTTTGCGCGCTTGGAAATCTCCGCACCTTAAAACTACAAACACTTGCTTCAACGATCAACCCATCGCCCTACGATGAAACAATATATCAAAAGAAACATAAGGCAATTACTCACGGCTCTGTGCTTATTCGCTCTGTCTAGCACGAGTGCCATCGCCTACGACGTGTGGCTTGGTTTACCCTACTTTCCAAAGGGAGCGGACAGCACACTTAAGGATCAATGGGAATTGACCGCTCCGATGCTTGGCGGACTCAATCCCAATCTTTCGCAAACAAAAACACCTGTGGACGAAAGAAATACCACGACTGACTGGAAGAATATCATTCAGTTGATGCCAACGGCCAAAAACAATGCGATGTTCCCAATGCCGAGAACCCACTTCAACTACGGGACGAGAACCGATAGAGGGACACTGGCAGAGTATTTAGTCAGGACATTCAAAAACGAGCCAAGATATGGGTATAAAGTAAAATGGGTCATGCCCTTTGATAATCAACCGGGTGAAGATCGAACCTTACCAATCCAGCAATGGACCGATGCCCAACTTCAGGAGTTAAGGGATTGGCTGGATAATAATGGGCATGCGAATGTTCGAATCATCACCAATGTTCGAAATAACGGAGCCGGTCCTAGAGCCAACGTGCAGAAGGCCATCATGGAAGGCTATTCCATTGAAGCAAGAGCGACTTTGTGGTTTGAAAACAACGGGCGCCGGCAGGATTTTCTGAAATGGGCACTCAGCACAAACTCAGTCAAAGATAAGCATGTTAAGTTTCAGATGCCTTTTGGACGACACCTTGCAGGCTATGGTTTTCCTACAATGGATGGCTATCAGGCGATGCGTGTATGCATGCGCTGGTTGGTTGCCGATGTGCTAGAAGGCGATCTAGACTTCATCCGTCGTGATGATGTGACATTTATGTCGATCGTCTATGATCCCGGTGAGCATTTTCCGGAAAAATCGGTCGATGGAACCGCATACGAAAATACCGTTTGCTCAGTGCTACTCTCCATTATGGAGCAGCAAGCCTTGTTTGACGGAACTGCTCCGGGCGGCTTGATCACGGAAGCGCAAGCCATGAGTTATGATCGGATCATCGTTCCAACCACACCGCCAGGTCCAGACCATGGCTTGGTCGCCCACTGGCCGTTGGACGAAGGAACAGGTGACACCGCGGAAGATGCCACAGGCTACAGTCCCGACGGCACGCTGCGCTACGGTGCGTCATGGGGCAGCGATGCGACGCGCGATTCCTATGTGTCTTTTGATGGCAACGACGACCGAATCGACACGGGCTTCACTTATGCCCTCTCGGATACAGACGACTTCACCTGGGCATGGTGGGCTAACAAACAAAGCCCTAGTAACTTGGACGGCGCTGCCGTCATGGTCGGCAATCGATATGGCGGCACTGGCTCGGAGAGTTCTGAGTTTATCAAGATGACGGCTAGACAGGCAGAATTTACCAACGGTAGCAGCGAAAACTACAACTATGCCGATATTGCAACTGGTGGTTGGCACCACTATGCAATGGTCAAATCGGGAACCAGTTACCAGTGGTATGTCGACGGCGTTGCGGAAGGGCCACCCGTCACGATCAACTACAATGAAACCTCTCCCCTCCCTTTTAAAATCGGCGGTGACGACGACGATAACACTCCTGGTGGAAAAGAGATTCAGCACTTCCAAGGTTACATTGACGATGTCCTGCTCTATCGTAGTGCACTGACTCAGCAGGATATTGCTAATGTCATTAACGGTAATTACGACCAGACGATCACCATGGTCACACTGGGAACGCCAGCAGATTCAACTGCAGGCAGCACATGGTCGGACGGCGCTCCCGCACACGGCAACGCACATTACACGATTCCTGCCACTGGTAATTTACGAGGTGAATCCGGCACATCGACGTTCCCAGGAACCTCATTGACTGTTGAGGCTGGCGGCAAATTCCAAGTGCGGGCGCTCGATAGCTCGGATGAAGCCACCACAGTGGACAACCTGATCTTGAGCGGAGGTGCTGGATTTGGTGCGAGACAATTTGCCGAACTGGCAGCTGGAACTGGCAACAATGAAATCAACCTACTCAACGGCACAATCACCCAATCCGGAGCCACGCGCTTAGTCACCTATGGAGGGTCGACTAATCGACGCTTGAAGGTCGCTTCAAGAATCAATGGTTCTGGAACGCTGCAACTTGTCGGCGAAGGGGCTATCATTGATAATGAAGGCAACACCTTCTCTGGAACATGGGAAGTCGCCACGGGCGCAACGCTAACCTTTTACAATGCGGGTAGTGTTGGTTCAGCCGATATCGACGTCGAGAATGGCGGCCATTTGATTATACAGGGCAATTGGGACATCGGAGCCGAATTAACGGTCGCCGACGCTTCAAACACCACGGTCGATTTAGGCAATTATGCTTGGACCGTTTCGAATTTGATCTTCGGCGGTTCACCTGTAACTGGAGGTATCTATACCGCATCCGCGTTAAATGCCTTGGGATCAAATGCTGTGTTTACCGGCAGCGGCATCATCCGCGTCCTGCCTCCTGGAACCATCTTTAAATCGGCTAGCTTCGATACTGCCGGAACCACTTCATGGATATGCCCAGAAGGCGTCACCTCCATTCAAGTAGAATGCTGGGGGGGCGGCGGTGCAGGAGGAAGCTCTTCCACCACAGGTGCCGCGCAAGTTTATGTGGCTGGCGGCGGCGGTGCAGGAGGTGCCTATGCGAGAAAATCCATTATTCCAGTGACACCGGGTAACGCATATCCGGTAACGATTGCCCCTGCGGCAGTCGCATTGAGTCCAAGCACTGCCTCGACAGGTGATCGTGTCAACGGAGCCGACATCAGCTTTACCGGCGACAATAGCATCACCGTTTTAGCCAAAGGCGGACAAGGTGGACAATGCGTGATCAACCCTGCACAAACTCAAGGCGGCATTGGCGGTGCGGGCACGACTACGGGTTCCATTAGCGATGGAACTGGATTTGTTTATGCAGGCGGAGACGGCTACTTCCCACCCACCAAAGGAGGCTCCGGCGGCGGTGGTGCTGGCAATTCCGAGGACGGAGGGGACGGCTACCTCGAAGATATTGACGATGCTGATTCTGCCTCACTACCGGGAGCAGGTGGCGAACAAGGCGGCGGCGAAGGTGGCACCGGAGCCGCAAACGTTGGAAACGGCGGCAATGGATTCAGCCCCGGCGGTGGCGGCGGTGGCGCTCGAACTGGTAGATTTGTTGTCTCTTCAGGTGCGGATCTTCAGAAAGTTGGCGGCAATGGCGGATTGGGCAAAATCATTATTTCCTACATCGTATTACCCGACTACAACACCGTAGATCCGAACGCACCGATCGCCCATTGGAAACTCGATGATGGCAACGGCAAAAATACCACCGACTCTTCGGGCAACGGCCATACCGGCTCATTACTCTATGGAGCCAACTGGAGCAGTGATGGCACACGCGAGTCATTCGTTTCCTTCGACGGCAACGACGACCGCATCTCCACCTCCTTCACCTATGCGCTGTCCAGCAGCGACGACTTCACCTGGGCGTGGTGGGCGAAACAGCAGAGCACGAGCGGTGACAACGGTGCGATCATGGTAGGCAACCGCTACGGTGGCACGGGCTCGGAAAATTTAGAGTTCATTAAATTTATGCCGATCAAGGCCGCTTTTTCCAACACCAGTGATGCAGGACAAATCGAAGATTACGACTACACTAAAATCACCCCAAATCAATGGCACCACTACGCCATGGTCAAAACCGGCAACAGCTACCAGTGGTATGTTGACGGCATCGCGCAAGGCTCCCCTGTCACGATCAACTACAACGAAACCACTCCGATCCCCTTCAATATCGGCGGAGACGACGATAACGAAACTCCCGAAGGCCGCGAGAATGAACACTTCGAAGGATTCATCGACGACGTCGTGCTCTACGATCGTGCACTGAGTGCGCGTGAAATCCAGAACCTAGGCGCTGGTATCTATATCTCACCACCGACCACGGCGCAAGAAGACTGGCGTATGCTCCACTTCGGCACACTTGAAAACACAGGCACCGCAGCTGACAGCTACGATGTGAACTTCGACGGTGAGCTCAATCTAATGGAGTTTGCCACTGCTCAAGACCCACGCGCAAACACTCTGGTCTCCACACCGATCGAGATGAATGGCGGCGATCTCGATTTCAGCTACACCCGAAGCAAGGCAGCGCTCAACAGTGGCGTCAGCTTTATCGTCGAATGGAGCGATACACTCTTGCCAGATTCATGGAGCACCGCAGGCGTCGTCGATGCAATCGACAGTGAAAACCCTGGTGACAGCGAAATTGAAAACCGTGTCGCCACCGTCCCCGAAGGAAGCACTGGCAAGCGCTTCGTCCGACTCAGAGTCTTACAACTGTAAATCCAACGACCAAAAAATGAAAAGAATCATCCCAATAGTGATCAGTGCAGCAATCGTCGTCACGGTTGCCCTCATTATTCAGAGTCGAACTGATTCAAACTCAGCAACAACAGACATTGACGAGCAATCACCTCAATCGCCCACTCAAACAATGTCGCCCCCTGAGTCAGTTGTGGAAGACCAAGCCACGCCCATGAATACCGATCTAATGGAAAAAACGACTGCTGTGCCGCTAAAGGCTGCGCAATCAAGCATTCGTATGACCGTGGATGACATCCTAAAAGAACCCGACTACAAGGAGTGGCCTTCCATGCTGTTTGACCTGATGCATGAAGCTTCCCTAGAAGACGTTCAGGAATTGCTCGCCGCCAGTGAAGACAGTGCTAATTATTCATTAGGCTATAGAGACAGTATGAAAGCGGCGGCCTACGAGCGCTGGTATCAATTAGACCCTTATACCGCACTCATAGAGATGGATGCCTCGACACTGTCTGCGAGTCAAAAAAATTCCAGGATGGAAGTCTTCCTCGAAGATTGGGCGAGCCAATCACCACAGGAAGTTTGGAGCCTTCTTGAGCAGGGACAAATTAACCGTGTCTCTTCAGATCTCACACATGGTGCACTCGCCAGAGGGAGCGCTTTGAACGGAAACTTTGAACTACTCGATTCTGCGTTGGCCAACATTGCAGATTCTAAATTGAAGTATTATGCACTCAAATCTGCCGCACGTTCGATACAACGAGATCATGGCGATCAGTTTGATGCTTGGCTGAATACGTTACCTGAATCGGATCAAAATACCGCCCTAGCCGAAAGCGCCTGGATTCTAGCTGATCAAGATATTGAGCGCGCGCTAATTGGGCTCAATCAATTAGAACAACGCGGCGCCGATGTGCTGCCTGTCACCCGATTAAGAGTCGCCGTAAAGTGGACAGATAGCGATCCAGTCGCTGCGGCGGATTGGGTAAGTGCCCAAAATGTGACTGGCAAGGATCGAGAAACTTTGTTTGGCAACGTCTTGAGAGTATGGGCGTCCAAGGACCAGCCAGCAGCCATAGCTTGGGTAGATTCCTTAATTGAAAAAGGCGAAATCGACGAAGCGTTTATGAACCGTGCGCTAGGACAATTTTAGTAAAAAACAAAAGACTAAGAGGCGCATATAATGAGTTTAAGGAATACAGTACGAGCGATATTTCTGGTCGCAGGTTGGAATGAATGGTCCCCCGGCACAGATCTGGTCGCGAGCGTTACCACCGTGGGAATCACGGCGACGGTGACAGCTTCAACAACCGGAGCGGACTGGAGCACGACGGATAACGGCAGCGTATTCGAATCGTCCATCGACGACATCAATCACGTCGAAAGAACGCTAGCCGGCTCCAACGACCCCCACGCCGCAACTCTAATCTACACTCCTATCATGGTTTACAGCGATAACCTTGAGTTCCGTTACAGCCGCAACAAAGCGGCACTGGCCACCGGTGTAAACTTCAGCGTCCAATGGAGGATACACTACTTCCTGGATCATGGAGCAGCGCCGCTGTCACCGAAATCATTGACCCAGAGAACCCCAGCGGCAGCGAGGTTGATGACATCATCGCGACCCTCCCTGAAGGAGCCGAGGGTAAACGCTTTATCCGTCTAAAAATCTCGCAATAGCTTCTTCTCCTAGACTTTCCCGATACCAGTCGCATCCCTCCAGCAAGCATTGCGCTTATAAAACATGGGTGTTCATGTTGATTAAACATCCGAAACAGACTAGACAGCTTTGCAATCAGAAGCTAAATATGCGGCACCAGATACAGTCAAAGCGGATCCCCTTCCAAACAACACATCACCATGAAACAAGCCCCTAAACACTTCACTCGAATTCTGCGCCTAATTGCCACAGCACTATTCCTATCCGCTTCGTCTTTAATCGCGGGATCTAGTAACGATAAAAACGTGCTCATCTTCTTCATCGATGACTTACGCCCTGAGCTCGGGTGTTACGGGGTGGACTATATCAAGAGTCCAAACATTGATCGTTTAGCAGACTCCGGTGTTGTTTTTGATCGAGCTTATTGCCAACAGGCACTGTGCGGTCCCTCGCGCATCAGCATGATGTCTGGAATGTATCCGCACACATCAGGGGTCATGGATTTGTGGACGCCGCTCACCAAAGCCATTCCCAATGCGATGAGTTTGCCGCGTTATTTCAAGGAGCGCGGTTATAAAACTTTTTCATACGGGAAAGTCTATCATCACACACGTGATGATACAGGTAGTTGGACAGAGCTCATGCCGAAACTCACCGTAAAATACGCTAATCCAGCAACACTTCAGGGGATTAAAGACCGCGTGGCGGAAGGAGAAAAAAAGGGCCTAAGCATTGATGAGATTCGAATTCTGGGCAAAGGTCCGGCCGTTGAGAGTGCGGATGTCGCGGACAATGCGTATCCTG
Organism: uncultured Opitutia bacterium; assembly: GCA_937136395.1. Lineage (GTDB taxonomy): Bacteria > Verrucomicrobiota > Verrucomicrobiia > Opitutales > Coraliomargaritaceae > JBPOFY01. The sequence continues at coordinate 24,677 of CAKZOI010000046.1, forward strand.
ATGGACAGATCGCGGATAAGGCAGTTGAATCCCTGCGTAAGCATAAAAACGAACGCTTTTTCATGTGTGTAGGTTTCCCAAAACCACATCTGCCGTTTGCAGTACCGAAGCGCTATTGGGACCTCTACGAGCGTGACCAATTTGAAGTACCCAAGAAAGTGCGCCCCGAGGGAGCACCCTCTCTAGCCTTCACTGTCTGGGGCGAACTCCGCGGCTACCGCGGGATGCCGAAAGACGGTCTTTTAACCGATAAGTTAACTCGTGAACTGAAGCATGGCTACGCCGCATCGGTAAGTTATATGGATGCTCAAGTCGGGAAAGTCATGGCTGAACTGAATCGTCAGGGACTGCGTGACAACACCATCGTTGTTTTTTGGGGCGACCACGGATGGAAGCTCGGTGAATACGGCACCTGGTGCAAACACACCAACTTCGAGCTCGACGCTGAAGTGCCTTTAATCATTTCCGCTCCGGGTTTTGCAAAGGGTGAGCGTTCCGGTGCACTGGTTGAAATGATCGATATTTTCCCGACCCTGGCGACACTCACCGGTGGAGCAATTCCAGAGTCTTGCGATGGCATGAGCATGGAGCCAATCCTGAAAGATCCATCCAAGGAATTCCGCCCCTATGCCCTGACGATGTATCCACGCGGATCGGTCACTGGATTTAGTATGAACGATGGCCGCTGGCGTTACACCGAGTGGATTCACAAGCCGACCAAAGAAATAAAATGGCGCGAACTCTACGACCACAAAGACTCATCTGTCTCCCATATAAACGAGGCAAGCAATCCGGAATATGCGAGCCTCATCGCCTCGCTATCCGAGCAATTGAACTCCCGTAAATTGATCGAAACCAAGCCCCTGCGAAAAGACAAAAAGAAGTAGGTCCGATCGAATTAAACTTTTGGAAACACGGCATTTATAACGACCTCGCTACGTCAGTGATGTTCTCGGCTGTGATTATCTTGCCATACACAGGTAGAGGATCGTTTCATTACTATTCTTAAAGGCAATGAAGACAAACCCTTCTTGCGACGCAGGGTCAACCCCTGTTCGTCACTGAAAGGATCTAACTAAAAATAGACTATTTTTTACCCCGAACTCGCGAAGTTCTATTTCTGGCTATGCACTAACAGTGATTCAAGTGGTTTCGCGCAAATTGCCATTCAATCATTGAGTCTGCCTGAATTACATTGATCTCCGCCTTGACTACGGGACAAACGCCAGCAACTTTGTAATGAAACCATACAAAGTTAATCTGTGGTGCTATTGGAATATATCCCTCTATTAGTCTCTACCATTGATCGAGCCGAATAAACCGCCACAGAATCACACATTGAAAATGAACTGTAATAAACTATTAGCCCTCGCACTACTCGTGACAGCCACCGTTGCTTCGGCACAGACGTATAATGAAAGCGGAGGTCTCGTAGTGATTGAAATGGAAGATACCTCCTCTCCACTGGGTCATTGGCAAGAGCAGTCATCACTCTCAGGTCATTCGGGAGATGGCTACCTGCAGTTTCTTGGAAACAGCTACTTAAATGGGCCTGCCGCATCGCCACTTGAATTCACCTTCAAGATCAACCAAGCGGGCCTCTACTACCTACATCTACACTGCGCAAAGGAAACTCATGTTATCGAGGGTGAGACACGCACCGATGTGGCGAATGACTGCTATGTCCGAGTAGAGGGCGACTACACCGCAGGTCCCAATGCTGGCGACAATCATGGTGACAATGCCACGCTCTCTCTGCTAACGCGTGATACGAAGTATTTCGGAGGTGCCACGGATAAATGGAAATGGGAAAACGGTCAAAACTCATCCGGAGGTGCTGGAAATCTCGACCCTGGAGGGCATCGCAACAAACGAGTCGCCGTCTATAATTTCAAGGCGGGCGAAACCTACAAGTTGGTAATTTCAGGACGTTCAAAGGCTTTCAGAATCAACCGTATCGTCTTTCGTCATGCCAACGCAGATAAGGCGACCGCGCAAAACCTAAACACACCGGAATCAGATATGATCGCAGACAGTATCTCTAGTATCGTTTACGACGCTAGAGATGATTTCATCAACACCACGAACGGCGACGTTCCATACTATCAAGACAAGGGTAACAACGTACTCGGCATTGCTGCCAACATTGTAGCCAACCGAACTGGCTTTGCACGTGCTTCACGCACCTTCGATGGAGCCACTGGCAGTTACGATGTGACCATTACCACGATGACCGAGGAAGACGGTGAGTCCATTTACCGTTTGCTCGTCAACGGCACTAAAGTCGCCACTTACACAAACCCTTACGTCGGGCCAGGTTCACCACTCGACCTACAACCGAACACGCACACTTGGTCGGGCATTTCCATTCCAAATGGTGCCACCATCGCCATTGAATCAAATGCCGACACCAACGGTAAAATTCCAGAAGACGGCGGTAGCGCATGGGCACGTGGTCGTTGGCGCCAAATCGAATTTTCAACAAGCACAGAACTGATCAAACCACCCGCAGGTCGGATCGCTGTGATAGCAGACGGTAATTCTCCCGACCCAGATGATATTGGTGCCAATGCTGTCATTTTAGGTCTGCTGAAAGGCGCTGGCTTACAAGACCGTCTCGTTCACTTCTCCCACTCTTGTGACCTTGACCCTTTCACCAATCCAGGGCGTCAAAAAATTGACGTTACAAATGAGCTGCGGCGTCAAAAGAAGTTGCACGCGCTCTCTGGAGAGGGCATTGGATTTTTTGGTCCATTTCCAAATCTTTCTAATTACTTCAACTGGCGTACCGAAGTGGTCGGCGATTATAATCCAATGGCCCTAAATGATCTGCGTGATGCCATCAATGCTTCTTCGGCAAGCGATCCGCTCTGGATTATCGAAGCTGGCGAACCGGACGTTATCGGCTATGCACTTAATGCCGCAATGCCTTCCAAACGTCAATACGTCCACGTCGTCTCACACCACCCTGCCAACGACAACAGCGGTGATTTTTATACATGGCAACAGATCCTAGACTTCGGAATTACCGAACACCAAATCGGCGACCAAAATGTCGGTTTACAAGTCCGTATAAGCTCTGGTCACTGGGACTGGATCGAAGGTCACAGTAATCCAGCTATGGTATGGATTTTAAATCAATTGAAATATGCCGAAGCTGACGGCGTCGTCGGCTTTCAAAGCAACAAATACGACTGCTCCGACGCGGGCATGGTCTACTGGTGGATTAGCGGTGCCACAGAGGGTGGCAACAAGCATGCCACACCAAACGAAATCAAGAACATACTACTCAACGCACTGAATTGAGACATGGATGATGCAACCCATCTCATTGCCCACTGAAAACTAGACGATGGCAGTGGAACCGGAACTACGAATCGCATAATTATACCGATTTCCCAAAGCTATAACCTGATTGAAACTGGTAGGGACGGCTCCCGTCCAGAGCACTTGCATAAAGTCGGACTCAAAATGATGGAAGGATGCGTTTCTACGCGTCTGCTTTCGTTGCAACACGACTTGGCCGATACAATGACACAACGGACCTCTGATTCCTAAATTTATTGGCACCCTAGAACTTTTGTTGAACAGACTGCTACATAAGGCAACGATACGACATTGGGGCCCGATGTCTTTTTTAATGAAATGAATGACAAGATCACACCTCGACACGCTCTGAAATCAGCATCTGAGCAACTTATAAGCAATGATTCATATCATGATCTGTAAATTACCAGTAAATCACTTGAACTGCCATAATAGAATTGATCTTCATCAGTAAAGATCTTTGCTATACATTACAATTGTAATGTTACTATACAAATGTGATTTCGAACGACCTATGTCCCTAAACATAACTCGTTTTAGCCCTCCCGAGTAAACACCCTAAATAGCCCACCCTATGAAAATTAATTGTATCAAACGATTAGCACTCGCGCTATTCGCTACGACCGCCATTGCTTCAGCACAGACTTATAATGAAAGTGGCGGCCTCGTAGTAATGGAAGTGGAAAACACGCCCTCCTCACTAGGGCTATGGCAGGAAGAAAGCTCACTCTCCGGCTATTCAGGCTCTGGATACCTTCGCTTTCTGGGAAATACCTTCGAGACTGGCCCCGCAACCTCCCCACTTGAATACACCTTTAAGATCAATCAAGCGGGTCTTTATTACTTACATCTGCATTGTGCCAAAGAAATCCATGAGGGACGAAACGATGTGGCCAATGACTGCTATGTGCGCGTTGAGGGGGACTACAATGCAGGACCTGGACCGTATACTAATCACGGCGACAACGCCTCGCTTTCCTTACTGCAAAGTAACACCAAGTATTTCGGCGGAGCTGTCAATAACTGGAAGTGGGAAAACGGCCAAAACTCATCTGGTGCTCAAGGCAATCTCGATCCCGGCGGACATGCCAACAAGCGGGTCGCCGTCTACGACTTCAAGGCAGGCGAAACCTATAAGCTAGTCGTTTCAGGACGTTCCAAGTTCTTCAGAATCAACCGTATCGTCTTTCGCCATACGAACACTGCACAGTCTACCGCTCAAAACCTTAACACGCCAGAGTCACAAACCATAACAGGTGGTGGCTCTAGTATCGTTTACGACGCCATTGATGATTTCTCCAATATCACCAACGGAGACGTTCCCTACTATCAAGACAACGGTAACGACGTGTTAGCAATCGCGGCAAATATCGTTGACAACCGCACCGGTTTCGCTCGGGCATCACGCACCTTCGGTGGAGCCACCGGTAGCTACGATGTGACCATCACTACGATGACTGAAGAAGACGGCGAATCGACCTACCGCTTACTGGTTAATGGAACCCCTGTCGCCACCTATATTAACCCTTACATCGGCCCAGGCTCTCCACTTGACCTGCAAACAAATACACACACGTGGTCAGGAATCGCCGTAACAAACGGAGACACCATCGCCATCGAATCGAATGCCGACACCAACGGTGAAATTCCAGAAACAGGTGGCACCGCATGGGCTCGGGGCCGTTGGCGCCAAATCGAATTTTCGACAAGCACAAACCTAGTCAAACCACCCGCTGGTCGGATCGCCTACGTCGCCGACGGTAATTCGCCTGACCCAGACGACATCGGGGCAAATGCAGTTGTATTAGGACTTTTGAAAGGCGCTGGTCTACAGGATCGTCTCGTGCATTTCTCAAATTCCTGTGATCTCAATCCATTAGCCACTGGTGGAAGCCAAACTATTGACGCCGCGAATGAACTACGTCGCCAGAACAAGTTGCACACGCTCACTGGCGAAGGCATCGGATTTTTCGGACCGTTCCCGAACCTTACTGATTACTATAACTGCCGAACTGAGCAAACTGCAGCCGTCAATGATCTTCGCGACGCCATTAATGCTTCTTCAGCAAATGATCCGCTCTGGATTGTGGAAGCCGGCGAACCTGACATAATCGGTTACGCACTCGATGCCGCCACCGCTTCCAAACGTCAATACGTCCACATCATTTCACACCACCCTGCTAACGACAACAGTGGTGACTTCTTCACTTGGCAGCAGATTCTAGACTTCGGAATTACCGAACACCAAATCGGCGACCAGAATGTCGGTCTTAAAGTGCTCATCAGCACCGGTCTCTGGGACTGGGCCGAGAACCATATCAACCCCGCCATGGTATGGATCTTAGATCAACTCAAGTATGCCGAAGCAGACGGTGTCGTCGCCTTCCAGGACAATCATTACGACTGCTCTGACGCCGGAATGATTTACTGGTGGATCACTGGTGCGAATAACGGAGGAAACAAATTTTCCACACCAGTCGAAATCAAAGACATGCTGCTGAACGACCCCAATTCTGGCTTAGGCGATGTTACTTTTCCAGTAGCCCACTGGAAACTCGATGAAGGCAGTGGTATTATCGCCACAGACGCTTCAGACTATGGTCACACAGGTGCACTTCTGAACGGTGTCACTTGGGCAAATGATGCGACCCGCGGCGTCTATGCTCAATTTGATGGCATCGATGATCGCATCTCAACACCATTTAGTTATGCACTCTCCTCCAGTGACGACTTCACTTGGGCATGGTGGGCGAAAAGCACGCTTCCCTCGACGGACACCACCCAGAAAGGTTCCATCATGGTGGGCAATCGCTATGGAGCCACAGGTGAGCAGAATTTTGAATTCATCAAGCTCAAGCCCGATGGGGGAGCATTTGCAAACACCGATTCGATCAGTTCAATTGAGAGCTATGACTACACGGATCTTCCCTCCGATGAGTGGCACCACTACGCAATGGTGAAGAACGGTAATAGTTATCAATGGTATGTCGATGGTGTCGCCCAAGGTGCTCCTCAAACCATCAACTACAACGAAAGTTCATCAATTCCGGTTCTAATCGGCGGCGATGATGATGGCAGCGGCACTAAGGTGAACGAACACTTTGAGGGCGGCATTGATGATGTGGTGCTGTATCAGCGCGCATTGACCACAAATGAGATTGTAGATGTCCAGAGCGGCATCTACTTCCCACCGCCCCCAGTCATTGAAATACTTGCAGGCTGGGATACTTGGGATAGTGCAACGACTCCAACAGCCTCCGTCACAGCAACGAATATATCTGCTACAGCGGCGACAACGACTGCGCAACAAGATTGGGTTACTACAGATGAAAGAGGCGCTAGTAACGACGGCACATGGGGAAGCAATGCGAGTTCGCCTACTGCAAGCACGGCTATCGTTGATGGCGAAAACCTAACACTACCAAACGCAACAACTGACGGAACAATCACGCTAACAATCACGAATAATGGAGCAGAAGACATCGTCTTGGATGCATTCCATTTTGATGCGTATGCCTTCCGTCCCAAGGCCGCAAGAACCTACGCCTTGAGCGTGCAAGCTGGCGGCGGCATAAGCGCAGGAACCGTATTCACTTCAGCAAACGACGCAATTACTAGTGTGGGAGGCACGAACAGCAACAGCGCACACGACGACATCGATATCGCGTTGGATGGACTCGCAGACCATACACTTGAACCCGGTGAAGCCGTGCAATTCCTACTCGCTTTTTCAGGAGGTGACGGTGACGGATCTGGCGGGCATCACTTATTTTTGGATAACCTAGCCGTGACGCACTCCGTCACGACGACTCCGGTCTACGCACCTCAAGTCAATGCAGGATCGAATGTGTCCATCACCCTTCCTGAAAACCAAGTCGACTTGACTGGAACCGCTATCGACAACGGAACAGTCGTTTCCTATCTCTGGACTCAGGAAGCTGGACCGAACACAGCCAGCTTGACCGGTGCGAACACCAACAACCTCTCTGCTGGAAATCTAGTGCAAGGCACTTACACCTTCCGCCTGAGCGCCACCGATGATGAAGGTAACATCGGCACCGACGATGTCTCTGTAACAGTGATCGCTCAGGTAACAACCTTTGCGGCAGTCACCTCGTATACCCTGATCAACGCAGATACCGATCAACCGGTTGCCGGATTCGATCCTATCCCGAATGGCTCAACGATCAGTAAAGCCTCCGTTGGAACAAGTTCCTTTAACATCCGTGTGAATACCTCACCCTCGACCGATTTCGGTAGTGTGATTATCGCCCTCTCGGGTGCCACCACAGAAAACGTCACCGAAAGCATCCCGGTCTGGGCCTTGTTTGGCGACACCGCTGGTGATTATAAGCTAGGCGCACTGAATAATGGTGCACACACTCTGACTGCGACTCCGTATGACCAGGATAACGGCGCTGGCGATGCGGGAACACCGCTGACTATCAACTTTACCGTTGTGGACACCGACCTGGGACTACCTACAGTCAATGCAGGCCCTGATCAGGCGATCACCCTGCCCACCAGCTCGATCAACCTGTCCGGTAGCGCCAGTGACAATGGCTCCATAACTTCAACAGTCTGGACTCAACAATCTGGCCCCAACACCGCGGCATTGAGCCAACAAAACACGCTCAACCTGTTTGCATCTGGCCTCATCCAAGGCACCTATATCTTCCGCCTCACAGCCACGGACAATGAAAGTAATACCGCCTACGATGAGGTTAGCGTAAACGTAATACCAGAGGGCGGTGGCAGCGCCGCGATCACTGGCGAGCTGAAAAAGTGGCATAAGGTTACCTTCTCCTGGAATGGCCCAAGCACCAGCGAAACGGCTGGAACGAATCCATTCAGTGACTATCGCCTCAACGTAACCTTTAGTCACGCTGGAAGCGGCAAGAGCTATACCGTGCCGGGCTACTTTGCTGCGGATGGAAATGCTGCTGAAAGCTCTGCTGATTCCGGAGATGTATGGCGTGCACACTTTGCACCCGACGAAATTGGTGAATGGACCTACAGCGTTTCATTCCGCACCGGATCAGATATAGCGATCAGCACTGTCGCAGGAGCTGGAGCTTCGGCGGGATCCTTCGATGGAGATTCTGGAACTTTCCAGATCACCGCGACTGACAAGACCGGACGCGATCTGCGTGGTAAAGGACGGCTTCAATACGTCGGCAAACACCACCTACAATTCGCGGAGACAGGCGAGTATTTCATCAAGGCTGGACCCGACGCACCTGAGAACTTCCTCGCATACGATGACTTCGATGGCACGCCAAACGATCAAAACAACCAGCCAAATCTCCGTAAATCATGGAGTCCTCATGCTGGAGATTATCACGCGGCTTCCGCATCACAATTCACTTGGCAAAGTGGTAAAGGCACCGAAATCCTCGGAGCGGTCCGCTACCTCGCTCAAGAAGGTCTAAACGTATTCTCCTTCCTGACTTTCAGTCTCGATGGAGATGACGACAACGTCTTCCCGCACCGCCTAAAGTCAACAGTGGCGGCCTATGAAGCTGTAGCCGACAACGGACGTTGGGCGAGTGCGAATGGCGTGTATCACGATCGCTTCGATATTTCCAAAATGGCACAGTGGGAGCGCGTTTTCGAATATGGCACACAACAGGGCATGTATTTGCACTTCAAGACACAGGAAACTGAAAATGACGATCGCATGGACAGCGGTGAACTGGGTAGAGAACGAACACTCTATTACCGAGAACTCGTTGCCCGCTACGGTCACCACCTTGCACTGAACTGGAATTTGGGAGAGGAAAATACCAACAATGATACGCAGCGCAAGGCCTTCGCCCAGTGGTTTTACGACAACGATCCCTATCGCCACAACGTGGTGCTCCACACCTATCCCCTCGCGAAGAGCGCAGTCTACACACCAATGCTTGGGGCAGCGTCCAAATTAACGGGCTTATCCCTCCAGACCAATCAGGCAGACTTCGTAAACGTCTTCCCTGACACCTTAACTTGGGTGCAGAACTCAGCAAGCGCTGGTGTGCCTTGGGTGGTCGCTTGTGACGAGCCAGGTGATGCGCAACACGCTCTTCGTCCTGCTGGCGACGAAGGAAACAGTTGGGTCGATGGACGCATCAACGCCCTTTGGGGTAATGTCATGGCTGGTGGTGCCGGAGTGGAATTCTACTTTGGTTATCAGCACGCCGAATCAGACTTAAATCTGCAAAATTTCAGATCCCGTGATGGTTTCTGGGATTACTGCCGCTTCATGATCCAGTTCTTCGAAAACAACAACGTCCCCTTCCAGGACATGAGTAATGAAAACGCCCTGTCCTCGAATGCCGACTCATGGTGTCTACGCAAGGCAGGCAGCCATTACATCGTTTATCTGAAGAACGGTGGCACCACCAATCTCGACCTAAGCGGCGCAACTGGTAACTTTGATGTCCGCTGGTATGATCCACGTAACGGCGGCGCACTTCAAAGCGGTTCGGTCACATCAGTGACGGGTGGCTCTACAGTAAGCCTGGGAACGGCACCCTCTTCCGCCAGCTATGACTGGGTGGTTTATGTGACCAACGGTTCTACCAGTATTCCGACCATCTCTGACGTCATGAATGGCTTTGCAGAAGATGCAGATGTCCGCTCGGATGCGGTTATTACAAACCTAAACACCGACACCTTGGTGCCTGGACGCTCAGGTGGAGGTGGTGGAGTTGATCGCTCTTCGATTCTAGTCTTCCAGCTACCTGACTTAGGGCCCGCCTCAGCTCCGTTCACAACTGCCACGCTCACCTTCAACGTCGATAGCGTTAGCTCGACCCCTCCAGGAGTCGATCTTTACGGCCTTGGAAAACGGAGCGCGCCTACTGTACTCGCTAGTGACTATTTCGGTGAAACTGGAACGGCCGACCCTACCGATGCCGTCAGAATTCAGACCAACATCCTAAGTTCAAGCACAGGCACAGGCAGCAAGAGCTCCAGCGCAAGCAGCGCACTTACCACCTACCTGAATGCCCAGTATGACAATGGTAACGGGATCGGAGAGTATGTATTCCTACGCTTGAGCACAAACGCACCAATATCCGGTCTACTTCGCCATTTCGTGACCTCTGCGGATGCGGCGGGCAACAATGGTCCGCGGATTGCCTACTCCACGAGTGTCCCACAAGACGTGAACACCTGGCTTAGCACGTTTACCTTCCCACAGGGGGCCGACACATCGCTTAGCGGAGATGCAGACTTGGACGGCCTGAGTACTTGGTTCGAGTATCTCTTTGGTCTCGACCCTTCAAATCCAAGTTCCGTTGCTCCGATGACGAAGACACCTGAACCAACGACTGGGACCTTTCGTTACACACGAAGAAATCCCGAGCTATCAGGCAACGACTATCAAGTTTGGAAATCGACTGATCTATCAGACTGGCAACTCGATTCATCTGCGAGCCAAAGCGTCATCATCGATGGCGATGTACAAGAAGTCGAAGTGACGCTTTCAGGGGATAAACCACTGACAGATCCATCTATGTTCGTTCAAATTCGAGCCGAATAAAAACGCTTCAATCTTCGGTGTTCGGCAAACTGCCTTGCACCTCTCTTTTAGAAAGACTCGGTGGCAGCACCGAGTCTTTTTTTGTTCCATACAAGACAAGTCAAGGTGATCAAACGATCCACTAAAACCAAAACTTAGTGTCACCACTCCGCCTCGCCAATCGCCCTCCAAAACCTATGTTTTTATGCGATTTCTTTTTGCCATTAAGGAGAAGGTCAAATACTACACTACGCATCAGAACTCACATTATTCCGATTCCCAATTGCTATGAAGCTACGAACCCTTTCGATTTTTAATCTAACAAGTAACCTTGAGCTCACAAAAACTCACTGCCACCCGCATACGCAAAGATCCGCACCATCTATTGCCAGCCGCATAGTGAGTCGTTTCTTGCCTATCTTTTTAATGCTATGGGCAGGCACCCTGTGCTCAGCGCAACGAGTGCTCTTCAATGAGGACTGGAAATTTATCGAAGCCGATAAAAAAGGAGCTGAGCAAGTCGATTACGCTGACTCAGCGTGGCGTACACTCGACCTTCCACACGACTGGAGTGTCGAAGGGAAATTTGACCGTAAAAACCCCAGCACAGATCGCAGTGGTTATCTGCCTACGGGTATCGCATGGTACCGCAAAACGATCGATGTCCCGTCTGAATGGAAAGGCAAGCGGGTCGCCATAGAGTTCGACGGCATTTTCCGCAACAGCACCGTATGGGCGAATGGGAAGAAACTTGGTATGCGCCCATATGGCTGGATCTCCTTCGGATACGATATCAGCGACATTGTTGACGACTCCAATCGCATCACTTTTGCCGTAAGAGTAGACAATAAATTACAACACGCAGCTCGCTGGTATACCGGTTCCGGAATTTACGCAAACACTTGGATAAACGTGCGTGAAGCAATACATATCCCAAAATCGGGAATCTGGATTCGCACAAAAGGCTCAACCGTTTCAATTGATACGGAAGTCATCAATACTTCCTCAACTACTGAAAATTGTGGAGTCAGAACCACTATTCTAGATTCAAAGGGGCAGGTCTTAGCAGTCAAGGAGTCTGCCATCAGCTTAGAAGCCGGTCAGACTGACTCGGTAAAGCAAAAAATTGAAATTGAGAACCCCTCACTCTGGTCGCCAGACAATCCATACCTTTATGTAGCAGTGAGCGAGGTGGTGCTCGCTTCAGAAACACAGCATCACATCGAAACACGATTTGGAGTGCGTGATATCGAATGGAAGCCAGGTTCCGGGATGTGGCTCAATGGCGAAAACATAAAGCTAAGAGGTGTTTGTCAGCACCAGCATGTAGGAGCACTCGGCGCAGCCGCTCCAGAGAAGATTCTACGCTATCGCGTGCAACAAATGAAGGATATGGGGTGCAACTCGATTCGCGCAGCCCATAATCCGCACACACCAGAATTTTACGCAATTTGTGATGAAATCGGCATGATTGTGATGGATGAATTTGTCGATGGATGGAACCGAAAGGCACGCCATGACTACGGGGCACATGATTTCGATGAATGGTGGGAGCGCGACCTCACCGATTGGATCAAGCGTGACCGCAATCATCCATCGGTATTTCTCTGGAGTGTCGGTAACGAAACACATGGCGAGATTGGAAAAGAGATGGTGGCAAAGTGCCATGAACTGGACCCCACTCGGCCCGTAACATCAGGAGCCTCGGCCTCTGAATACATGGACATACTCGGTGTGAATGGCGCCAGTGAAGGCAAAGGTTGGTTCGACAATCTCCCAAATGATCGTGTCTTCATCGGCACTGAAAATACACACACTTGGCAGACACGTGGCTACTACCGCACGCAGACTTGGTATCGTGATGGCAAGTTACGCGAAGCCGTAGACATCCCCAACCTAACTGAAAAAGAGATTTTCACAGTAGACTGGACAGATAACTCTCAACGTAGCAATCGAAAGCAATTCTATAAATCAAGCTACGACAATGCCACCGTGCGCTCCCCTGCTCGACGTATGATTGAGCAGATTCGCGACATCCCAAACAATGCAGGAATGTATCGCTGGACTGGGCACGACTATCTCGGCGAAGCAGGCCTAGCCAGCGGAGCTTGGCCCTTCAAACTGTTCTCTGGAGGCACCTGCGATTTGGCTAATTTCAAGAAGGACCTATACTTCCTCTACCAAAGCCAATGGACCACCGAACCAATGGTGCATATTCTTCCACACTGGACCCACCCGGTCATGGAGCTGGGCACAGAAATCCCAGTTTGGGCCTATTCAAACTGTGACGAGGTTGAGCTCTTCCTCAATGGCACATCACTCGGTAAACAAAAGCCCGGCACCAAGTGGCAGGAAATGCAATGCCAGTGGATGGTCGGCTGGGCGCCTGGCGAATTGGTCGCCGTTGCCTACAATAATGGCAAAAAGGTCGCCGAAAAAGTGATCCGAACCGCTGGCACTCCAGCGAAAATTGAATTGTCCGTAGATGGAGAACCGCTAGCCGATACTGGTAAAGACATCGTTCAAGTCCGCACCACCTTTCTCGATGCTAAAGGCGAGTTCTATCCCTATGGTGAGAACCGAGTCTGGTTCGATCTCGTGGGACCTGCGAGTATCAAAGCACTCGATAACGGTAAGCCAAATGATGTTGAGCCCTTTTTCGGAACAACGGATCGCACAGCCTTCTTCGGTCTTGCGCGGGCCTATATAGAGTCAAAGAAAGAATCAGGCGACATTGCTTTGATTGCGGGTGCTATTTTGGGTGACAAGAAACTCGTGGTTTCCAATAAAGTTCATATCGACGTGCAACAAATTGCATTGCGCGGTAAGCCAGAAAACAAGTCGCTCGAGATTTTCTATACGACCGACGGATCAAGTCCCTCGACCCGATCGACTCCTTACACCGATGGCTTCGAAGTTAACCTAGGCACCACTGTCAAAGCCCTTGTTACGAAGAACGGGAAGCAAGTATTAATGATGGAAGAACGCTTCGCGAACGACGTCGGTCTGCTCTGGGAAGGCGGAGGCTTGGACACCGATTTCGGTGGCGATCAAGCTGAGGACGCAGAGCTAGGTAATGCTAAAATTTCAACCGAAGGTAAAAACTACAACGGATCTGCATATGTCAGAATCGACACTGTGGGTGCCTATGTAGAATGGTATCGCGAAAATGACGGCGACACCGCCGACGTAAAATTAGTCATCCGATACAGCGGTAAACCTGGAGATCGCACTCCGATGAAAGTTGAGTTGGATGTGAATGGACAATCAAAGGTTCACTCACTGACTCCCTCAGCAAATTGGGGCAAAAACTGGAGAACTGCCACGATTCCAATTACCATAAAGCCTGGTGCCAATACAATCCGCCTCACCGCCGTGGACAAGAAGGCACCCTTTATTGACGAGATAGAAATTAAAGAATAAGAGAAACGTAGGGACTTCACTCATGAAGTCCCTCGGGAAAGTTTAAAATACTGAACAAGTGCTGTCTCAAGAATGACCAAAACGTTAGCCTTTCTGCCACTAAACAGTCATTTTTGAGGCAGCCTCGATTTACCCCTTCTACTCTCCTAGTTTCCACTGCTTCAAAAATTCCACATCTTCATCACTAAGCTCGGAGATAGGAATGGTGAATCGACGACCATTCGAAGAACAAATCAGATGGCCGTTTCTAACATCAATTAACTCCAATTCAGCTTTTTGATTAGTTCCGCGTTTAGTAAAGACACGCTTAATCCCGGCAGTCGGTAGCAGTTCAAGGCCTTCCGCCAAGAGCTCGATTTTTTGAAACGAAAAGGCAGCCAAGCGAATTGTTAAACTTAAGCTAGAATAACTGGATCCACTCACGGCTTCTGTCCGAAGCGTCTTCCAATTGGACCACCTCAAATTATCATTATCAAGTGCCACATCACGGTATTTAATGAGTGTGCCTGGTGGCACCAAGAGAGTCGTGAAAATCGTAAGCGATTCTGTGTCATCCGCTTTTGGCTTCGCATTATAATTATAGGCGAGGATGTTGTATTGATGCTTGGCCTCATCCAACGCAAACACAGCGTCAACCATATTGCCCTTTCCAGTAGCTTCGCCGATTTTTGAGCTAGTGTAATAGATATTGCCTTCCATCGAACGGAAGACCTGCTCCGCTAATTTGTTTTCTCCAGTGCCCCATCGAAACACATCCACCATATCGTGCTCATACATCATTTTACCTAGCATGGTAGTGAATGACTCCTGATGTGCCTTCGGCGCATTATCAAAGCTATTCCCTTTCTTACTCATGCTCGAGATCAAGGCAAATTCATGAATTTCCAAGGTCGCGTCGGGGTTCCATTCTGGAATGTCTTTGATCGGTGCGAAATCCACATTATACACATGTTCTAAATCGACACGATTCATCCGGTTATAAAAAGGGTAAAAGGAAACGCCGATAAAATCATAATCCACTCGATTCTGCTTAGCCCACTTTACAAATTCGGGACCTAAGGAATGCTTTGACGAAGCCCACAGAAAGTGAGTGCCCACTTCAACATCAGGCAGCACCGCGCGTATTGCATTTTCGGTGTTTTTATAGTGCTCGAAGAACTCCAACGGAGTGCCACGCCAATGTCCTTTGGTGCCGATTTCACGGCCGATGCAAAACCGCCACTGCTCAATCTCATCTTTGCCATACGTTTTTATGAGTTCCTTAAGCATTGCCTGAATATATTCTGACCATGCATTTGGATCGTTCGGTGGCCATGCATTACCGTATGTCTCAACTTCAGGTTGCCCCTTTAGGTCAATTCCTCGCTGAAAGGCCCAAGGTGGATTGTCGATTAGCAGCTGGTGCATCCTCCCTCTTGATAGAACATTGTTTACGATTTTCTTAAGTGGTTCCCAATCGTAAACATATTTCCGCCCATCCCACTTGTAGGTGTCTTCGACTATAAGCTTCTCACCATCCTTCGATTTTCCTCCCAATGGACGAACGATACAGAAGGCAGGCTCGTCACTAACTGGCATACTCATTCCGCGTATCGGGGAAATACGATTGCTGATATCCCAATGATCAGTCATCGGCTCCCGCCGATCCATTGCCGAAGTAAAGTCGCACTCGAGCGTAATCTGAGCAGAGCCCTGAAATGCCCAAAGGAACGTGATCAATAATAATAGCAACTGCTTCATGATTGGATTATCTCTCAAAAAAATTAACTTACAGGCGACATCAACGCGCTGCTTCAATATAGCGCAACAACTCCTTTTGGTCCGAATCCGAAAGCTTCGAGGGGTGATAGGCCACCCACCTGCCGCCAACCTTGAGCGTAAACTCTCGACTATTAGAATCATAGCGAGCCTCCGCTTCTATTGTCTTCCCCTCCGCGTTTGTCCACACACGACTGGGAATGTGAATTTCGGATTCAGAATCCGCACTAGGTGTATAAACGTAGCTATCGCCGGTGGTGGTGGGATTTACCGCAGCTCCGGTAACCAAAAGCATCGCATCATGCTTCACTGGACTCGCTCCGAGATACATCCCCCATCGAAAATTAGTTTTATGAGTCGGGCGTGGCCACGATCCAGCTCCCACTTTCTCTCCATTTAAATAGACTTCATACTCAAGTCCATTATCCCGAATTCGGATATGAAACGGTTTTCCAGTCATATCTCTGGCAATGATCTGATCCTGCCCTCTGCGATGATTTATCTTAATGTCCCCCTTTGAACTCATGTTCAATTGAACCGACCAATCATTCTTTGGATTCTTGGCTTGAAATATGGCACAACCATGCGGCTTGATAATTGTATAGGTGCCGACCCATTCCTGCCAATCACCCTCTTCCCAACTGAAAAGACTAAACGCCTCAATTCGAGCAGCTAATTTCCTTGAATTGCGAACGTTTTCTTCGCCCTCAAAAAGTCGGAAAATTTGTGTGTTTCCATCTTCTTGATACCACCTAGACCATTTCGGAAAATCCCTTCGACTAATCGTGCTGTTACCGAGTGTGTGTATCTTAATTTCCTTTAATAACGGACGGTGAGCATTCGGGCCGTCTTTCAGCAAATCATGGTTGATCTTTATTTTAGCACCTAGAAATCCAGTCCCTGAGTTTTTTCCCTGCGGTAGCTGACCGCTATCCATAACCTCCGTAAACGTCGGGTCAGAACCCTCTTGTGTATAGAAATCTGCAGCCCTCGCTTGAACTTGGATAGAATAGAGCAAGAGCACGAACAAAAGCAGTCCAGCTTGTTTAATGTAGAGAATCATTTAGGGCCTAGGGTTAAGGCAAGGAAGCATTAGGCTTCTTAGGGCATAGGACTGGCAGTGTGCCAGCAAGTGCTCATCGAATCAATCGGAAATTTGAATTATCATTTCAGGAATCTCAGGAGCCTTCAAAAAGCGAACATACTGGCAGTGACTGTATTGAGGGTATAAAGGCACAACAAGCCAATCACGGGTATACACACTAAGCTAATAATGTGAAGCGAGTCACCTCACTCTAATAGCTCAGTTCCATTACAGTCTTGGTCGCATAATCCGGCTGGCTGAGCTTGACTGCGTCTCCTGTGCCTCTTGTTTCTCCTGCGCCACGGGAGTCTCTACAGCTTTCAATTCGATAAGCTTTACCGTGTGTGCTGGAAGTTCGAAATTAAGCATAAGCGTGCCATCAGTTGAACTTATTGGCTGCATCGTAGACGTTTTTTGCAGACGAGCGAGCGTATGGTATTTACCGAGATTTTCTTTAAGAACCTCTCTCCAGCCATAACTATATCGCTGATGAAAATGAATGCCCAGGTGCGGAGCATCGGGAAGTAACTTTACACCCGCTGCCTCACAATCCCTATAAAATTCATGAATCCATGCACCGTGCCGTTTGTCGACAGTCCACTCATCCCATGCCCACTGCGTAGATGCTAAGATTGCTTCACCCTGCAGATTGATAGTCATCGACTGTTGAACATTCGATTCACGTGGCGCTTGGTGATTGTATAGAAGTAAAAAGATAGACGTATCCTTCCGAACCGCAATCACTCCACTCTTTCCAACACCGTCTCCATTTGCTCGAAGCGCTAATCGTTCGCCACCTGCCATGGTATCTAGCATCTCGATTACAAGCTGACGAGGCGTAGGAACATCGGCTGCTGTATAACCCCAGTCGTAGATTTCTCGGATATTTTCACGGTATGCAATATCCGCAATCGCCGCATACCAACTAGCACCCCACTCTGAGCCATCGTTGCCATTAATACGGCGCTTATTTTCATCTGCGAGTATACCAGACTCATGTATTTCAAGTGGGATATCACTGATCTCAGGGAACAGATCTAAACGCTCACGAACTCGACGAACACTTTCCTCAAGCTGTATCGGCTCATTGACGTGGCTGTAGTGTGAAATTGCGAAGAATGTAGCGTGTGGCTTTTCCTTGGCCAAATAATCGATCATAGTCACGCCCCAACCTTTACCATCTCCAGTCAATTGCATCGTTGTTTTCTTTCTCTTTGAGCCTGGAGGCGGTTTAGCAGGGTTGAGAATGTTACCTGGACCAATATCGGCATTCGGAATAATTCGTGTAAGTGCATCGACTGTTACTGCATAATGTTCGTAATACTGTTCACGTGTGCCGACCCAGTGTCCCGGAAAGAGATCCGGCTCCGTGCCGACGCGATAGCGCCAGGTTTGGACTTCATCCATACCGAATTCAGCCACTAGAGCATTTACAAAGGCTGTAATATAAGCATGCCATACATTGAAGTCGTCAGGGGCATTCGAATTTCCGTATTTATGCATGACCCTGTCCTTACTCATCGCATGAGGGACATTGTCGAGCACGATACCGGGCTTAAAACCTACGTCTAGGAGTGCACGCAATCTGGGCATCAGCTCAGTGAAATCCGTTTTGATCGTGCCGTCGGGGTTCATGCCTTGATACCATTGATTCAAATTATCAGTACGCCCGCCTAAGACCCGAACACAGTTAATGGTTTCAGAAAATGGATGTGTTTCCTTAAACTTCTCGAGAAAGCCGGGGTTTGTGAATCGATCTTGATGCGTGAGTACCCTAACTGTCCAAAAGCGGTGATTCACACCGATAGACTTGTCCGTATCTATGGAGACATCCAAATGCTGTTGGGTATGGCTAGCTGCGGGTTTACTAATTCCTTCAGGAACGCATCCGACCACACAAGCAGCAATACTCGTAATTAGTAGCGTGTATTTCATATAGTTTTCAAATTGTAAAGTTCTACGACCGAACGAATGGTATGACCTTATACAATAGCTGCAACTGTTGAATCAGTTTCCGCCGCCGCTAGCTCAGTCTTCGAATTGGCTAGCCCAGAACTCTCTTCGATATAGGCGTAATAAAAGTATGGTGCTGAAATATATGCATTAAGCCAGCTCGACTCGGCCACGGACCGAAGCAGTCGCATAATCTGCGGCGCACCTGACTCCTGAATCAGCTAATTGATCTAAGTTCGTATGTAATTTACTACCTAATTTTCTTCTAAATCCGTCATACCACTCATTCGTTCGCAACTGGCCAGTGTGCCATGAATCATAGCGTCACTGGGAATTTGCAATGATCAGTTCAGAGATCTCGGGTGCGTTTGTGGATGAAGTCACGAGCAGGCGACACTTCGTAGTGATTACGGGCTCAAAAGTATATGCCCGGGCATTTCCACAGGCTTCGCCAATTGCTAAATCATGCCAGGTCTCCTCTTTCCAAACTTGAACCCGATGCCCCGTGATGTGGTCCCCGACTTCATTGATCTGCACAGAGTTGAACGTTTGAGGCTTCACCCATTCGGCCTCAAGCCATTGCGCTTTGTTTTTCTTTGCACGCCATGAAGTCTCAGGGTTCTCATCACTCGCTTTGAATGCCTCGAAACCGGGGTTCTTCTCTGTCACAATATGCATCGAAGAGGCGTTCATTCGAGCGATCATCGCCAAGTTATCCGCTTGATTGATTGGATCCGGGAAGCTCACTTCTGGCATTGCAGATACTGAGAAATGATAAACACCTGAGCCGACTTCATAGATCACGTAGTTTCCAACGGCCTCACTTTGCTCAGTCCCGACGTAGCGAACGCCCTCGGCCTGTTCAGCAGAAAGAGCGCCTTCCTTAACATGTTCCTTGCCGACGGCTGGAATATAGACAGTTGCCAAACTATTCGCAGGCACTTCGATGTGGAAACTTGCAGAATCTTCCGATCGTTTCCAATTCGAGACAATCTTTCCATAAGGAGAATGGAATTCCGTATTTGCATAGGACAAATCGCCAACAGGAGCGGGTTTAACCAGAAAATGGCGCATTCCTAAATGTTCAGGGTCCGGGCGAATGCCACCAAAGCCTTTAATGAAGTAACCACCGATACCGGTATAGCAGGTGTGTATCTGACTGTTCCCAACAGCTGACCAGCGCTCGGGCCACGCCGTTTTCCCCTCTCTGATAAAGTAACCATAGCTTGGATGGCGTGTATCTTGAAGGAGTTCATAAATTAGATCCATGCGCTCACCATGTTCGATAAAATATCGAGTATATAACGCCTGACCGGAACTTCCAGTATCGTAATAGGGAAAGGTATAGAGCACATTATCCACGAGTTGCGCGCTGACCTTTTCTCGTTCCTCAGGAGGCGTGACCCCTGTCAGCAAAGCAAAGGCTTGGTCGACTTGCTTCCCATCCAGATACTTCCCAGTCTTAGGATCGTATGAGAGTTTATGCGTCGCCTGCTGCTGCACCTTAAGGCGATCAGCATATGCTTTAGCATCTTCGGTTTCACCCAGCGCCTCGGCGGTTTTCATCGCACACCCAAGCATGTAGGCGTAAACGCAATTATTGAAATGTGCGGCATTCGGGGAATTGCTGCTATCCCAGAAATTCCCTCTAGGCGTGCACCAGTCTCCAAGTCCCGGCATCTCGCGTTTGCCCTGTTCGCCGATGATCAATGCACCACCGGTCGAATAATTGGAGTTTTTAAGTAGCCAATCCATCCATCTTTCCATCGACGCATAGTTGTCTCGAAGAATCTTCTTATCGCCCGTCATCTTGTAGGTTTCCCAGACGGTAATCGGGCTGTTCGCTTTCCACATTAGGAATGGGCGGTCTTCCTCGTTGATCACAGCACGAATCTGCCCGTCTCTTAACTGTGCATCGCGTTGAAACTGAAAATACTGCTCCATGTAGGCACCGCTCTCAAAGTTTGGCAACGCATCACCATACATAGCCGCAACGGTCACTTCACCCCAACCCCGACGTTCACGGTGTGGGCAATCGACTAATATGCCATCCATCGTGTTCGCAATGTAGGTATTCAGGTTAATCTGATAAATCTGGTTTAGCAATTCACTCGACGATTCAAACGCACTAATCTGCTTTCGGTCGTTGGTGACCACGTAACCCTTAATGTCCTCGAGCTTAGGCTTGTAGCTCAATCCTGAAACCGTCACCCAGCGGCCAGCGGCCAAGTTGAATCGATTGCTGAAATGCCCCTGCCCGCTTTCGTCAAAGATATATTGACTCTTCTGCTTCCAGTTTACGACCAATCCAATCTGGTCACTGATTTCGAAGGAAACGACATCTCCTTCAGCGCCGTTATACAAATTCATCTCGAAAAAGCCGGTGTAGTTTTCACCCATATCGATTCGATAAGTGCCGTCTTCGTTGTCCCTCACAGCGATGGGCTTCACTTCCTTAAAGCGAACCTGAGGCTCCACCATCTGCGCACTGAGTTCAGCAGTGATGTCGCGATACTCGACCCTCAATGATCGGTCTTTAGCGCCGTTCAGCGCAAAGCTGATGTTGTCGCCTTCGGGAATTTTTGCGTTTATTTCGGCCGTATTAAAGACGACTGCATTCATCCAATCACTGTCGTCATAACTCGCGGTATTCCAATCGTCTTCCTTCAAACGGTCATCGATCGTTTCGCCGCCAAACCGTAAGATATCCCAATCGCCATAGTATTCGGTGTGGCTTTTCTTACACTTCCAAGTCGTGTCTGAACCAAAAGACAAGTGTTGTGCTCCAGCAGTGATTTCCACCTGTGCCTTAAACACGAAGGGTATGTTGCGAAATTCACGAATCCGTCTCCAGCGCGCCCAACCGGCAGCATGCCAAACTCCAATCACATTATCACCCTGCTCTAAATATTCGGAAATATCATAGGTTAAATAGGGAATGCGCTTCTTCATATACGACGAAACAGGATTCAGCACATTCTCTGTAATCTTTTTACCGTTCACATAGAGTTCATGGTAGCCGTGAGAGGCTAAATAAACAAAAGCTGAATCCGCTTCACCTGAAAGTGTAATATTTTTACGATACCAGTTATGGTCGGTTTTTAACTGATCTTCCTTGAGGATCCATTCACCCTTCCAATCTTCCGGGTTGAGCAATCCTATAGAGAACATCGCATGCTGGCTCCACTCAGAGAGCTCGCCCGACGCGTCCCGAACACGAACCTTCCAGTAACAAGTCTGCCCTGACGTCAGTGCTTCTCCATTGTAAATGCGATTAAAGGACTCTGAAGTTTCCTTCGTGCCACTGTCCCACAGATCTCCACGGTTGGCATTGAGGTTCTCCAGACTACTCGCAACGAGGACGTGATAAGCGACTTGTTGCTGACCACGTGTCGACTCATCGCCCACAAGCTTCCAACTTAATCGTGGCTGCGTGTTTTCGATACCGAGTGGATCCACTCGATACTCACACCGTAGATCCGTCGGTATAATCGAGCCGTAGCAGCTTAACGACAGGAAAAAGGTTAAGACGAGCAATACGCGTGAGGCGTATCGGTTTTTAAAGTTCAATGTATTCTTCATTTTCTGTTAATATCGTTATCAATTATTAAATATTCAGCTGATCGCTTCTAGTCTTTCATCTTCAATTCGATAAGCTTCACGGTGTGTGCCGGAAGTGCGACGTTGAAGGCAAGCGCTCCATCATCACTCAAACTAATAGGACGCATCGATGCAGTCTGTTGCCGACGAGCAATCGCTTTGTATTTGTCGAAATTCTCCTCGATCACGGCTTTCCATCCATCGCCAAATCGTAAGTTGAAGTGAATCCCTAAATTTGCTGCATCTGGAAGCGTTTCGACTCCCGCTTTCTCACAGTACTTATAAAACTCACGTATCCACTCAGCGTGTTGTCGATCAACCGTCCATTTGTTTGCAATCCATGGTCCACCACTGCTCGACCAACCTGCCGTTTGATGGTAACAGACCTCTAAGCCGAGACGATCGGCCTCTTGAATCGTATGCGTCATCAGCTCGCGCCATTCCTTACTCAGATATTTGATCGGCCCCTTATCCATGAGCCGCTCAATCTGAAAGGCCTGAAATCCACCGATTCCAGTTCGCTGCATCGCTTCCAGATCTTTAGTGATCCCTTCAGCTGAAACATAGCCATTCATCCAGTGCCACCACGTGTGTGGCTTAGCTGAGTTCGGCGGCGATTGAAAGTTCTCCTGCAATGAGTCAGAAGCGGTCAGATTCGCCCTAGCCCCTCCCAGCCCAAGCAGAGAAACCGAGACAATACTTAAAAGTATCGTCTTCATAATTCTTCTGTCTCGAATTTCGTGTTCAGGATGGAGCAAGCTTTTGTCATGAAGTGTTAGCAAACCTTTCGGACTTCAATGCCCAGCAGTTCGGCGAGCTTTTCGATTTTACCGGCAATGTGTCCTGTCCCAATAGCGCAGTGATGCGCAGGGCCGCCTTTGCTCCAATCATTCATAAAGGCCTTGGCACTAATGCTGAATTTATAGCGGCTGTTGGTATTGCCGATTTGTAGAATCGGTCCGGGAACCGATTCGCCCTCTGCCACCTGCAGGAAGACCGATCCATCCCCACGCTGAACGACGGAAAGCATCGTAATCGGACCGTGCTTCACAGTCATTTGAATCGACAGACCTTTGCCGGGCTTGCCGTGATACACTGGCACCGGCACCAGACCGACGCGGCCTTCGGCAATTGCAAAATGCGCTGGGCCATCGTGGCCGAGATAGACCACATCGTCTTTAAAATCAGAAAGATAAAACTCAGAGAACGAACCGCCAGCACCGAGCAAATCCATAATCTTCATCGCCTGCACATTTTTCACTTCGCACTCGCCGGCCACGGGTATATTGCGGCCTGTCAGCAAGGTATTACCAGCAATGACCGACGTAACGATGTTTTCGTATTCACCCACACCTTCATAATAATAGGCCATGGAACCGAGCTTGTGTTTAGCGACCAACTTATCCAGCGCTACCGAAGTTTTTGCCGCGCGTTCGAGTTCGGATGGCTCGCACTCCTCGGAAATCTCAAACTCATCATTAAATACTTCGATTTTTTCCTGCACCTCGGTATCAGTCACCGCATTGCGGAGCTCAGAGAGCTCACACATTTCCAAGAGTTCGAAATGATTCCCAAAGACGGCCGACTGCTGTGTGAGATCGCTATACACATCCAGCATGCCGCAGTAGTAATGCCCCATAACACCGACTCGGTTCTCGCGCATTCCTGCGACTGCTTTTGCGGCATCCACCCAATCCTGTATTTCCTGCCAAGCTTCCTCTTCCTGTAGGTAGCCGGTCACAACATGGTAATCGATTCCCGTGCGGTTAAAAACACAGGCGAGTTCCGGCACCGAGCATGACTGACAATGTTCCAGCCAGACTCCAGTCATCGTGCCGCGATCGCCGATCGCATTAAACTTCTCATAATCCAGCTGTGCAACTGGCTGGAGATTTAGCATCACCACCGGCACCTTGGCCTTCTGCACTACCGGAAGAACTGTGGAAGAAAGCGCGTAGGTGGAGATAAACAAGAAAATCACTTCAACTTCCTGCTGTCTAAACAACGACGCCGCACCGCCCGCCTTGTCTACATTATCCACCATTCCCCCATCAATCACTTCGACACCCATACTCGCAATACGGTCACGGATATGGGCATGATAGCCGTTCAGGTTGTCCAGTAGCCCGTCAAACTGATCCCAGTAAGTATCGAGCCCGATTGAAAAAATTCCTGCCTTCATATTCTTATTCTAAGTTCGTAGACTTAATGCCCTTCGCTCATTCCAAGCGTGTTACCGCAACCAATGACTATGGTGGAAATAATCAGAACCAATAATCCAAGACCGATCCATAGATGGGTAGCCTTGCTCGTCCCTTTCCACTCTTTGAGTGCGATGCCCCATAACGTGCTGAAAATAATGATACAGGCCATGTGTAGCGTCCAGCTGGAGAAGTCATAGTCCCCCATTTGAGTAGAGCCCATGCCGTAGAAGAAAAACTGTAAATACCAGATGACACCAGCGAGTGCGCAGAAGAGATAGTTCATGACTGGAACCTTCGGCGCCGATGCCCCACCCTCTGATTGACCTAGATATTGCCCGATCGACTTGTTTTTAACTGCCAAGCCTACACACCAAATGCAGTTACTGACAAAGCCGCCAAACAGCGCCACGATGAGAACTGGAAGGTTTTGCCACAATGTGGGCGATCCATGCTCGATGGATAGCGCGGCAATCGGCGCGCCAGCAGCAAATGCATAAGCCATGGATGCGCTGAGCGCACCGGCGATCAAAGCCACCAAGACGCCTTTCCCAAAACTAAACTCCTGAACACTTTCCTGTTTTTGCTCATCGGTCAGCTCCCTTTCCTTGAGGATCCCTGCACGACCGCTCAGCGCAATGCCCACTAGGCAAATGAACACGCCCAGAAGAATCATCTGACCGGAACCGCTACCGATAATAGACAGCAGTTCACCTTTGAAGATAGGTGGAACCAGGGTTCCAAAAACTGCGCATAGGCCCAAAGCAATCGCATAGCCGAGGGCTATTCCGAGATAACGCATCGTCAGTCCGAAGGTCAGTCCACCAACACCCCAGATGACACCAAAAATCCATGTCCAAAACAAGGTCTTGGCCGGAGCCGCCGCAAGAATATCCGGGGTCTGCGGAAGAATAATCAACGCCAGTGCCCAAGGAGCAGCGATCCAGCTGAAAAATCCACCGATCAACCAGTAAACCTCCCAAGCCCAACCTTTCACTCGTTTATATGGGATGTAGAAACTGGCCGCGGCCAGTCCTCCAATCGCGTGTAACAGGACGCCTATAAATGGGTTCGTATCCATAATAATATTTATCGTTTTAGGAAGGGTTAAAGTATACAAATTCGACCTATTTTGAAATAGACATTCTGATTAATAATTTGCATATTCTGACTGCCATTTTAAATAATCCATCCAGATTCTCCCACTACCTGCCGCTTGAGACAAATGCGTTGCATTGGGGTATGCATGTTAAAGACGCGGGGAATACCGAAGTTCCCGTCGATTCACCCTACCCACCTGGCCTGCATCCAGATGAGTATAATTTGACTTGGAGTAGCGGTCGTAGATTGCAGGAGTATCAACTCATCTACATTACACGCGGTCGTGGCGTTTTCGAAACTGCCGAAACCGGAATGATTCGAGTCAAGGCAGGACAAGTCATCTTGCTTTTTCCAAGAGTCTGGCATCGCTACCGACCTTTGAAAAAAACTGGTTGGGACGAAAGTTGGATTGGATTCGGGGGTGATGTAGCGGATCGTATCATGGGTTCATTTTTCTCAGCAGATAAGGCAGTGGTCTCGATTGGCTATGATCAGGAACTCAAGAATCTCATCCTTTCAGTCGCCGAACTAACACGTGAGACCCCACCCGGTTTCCAACAGTTAATGGCAGCTCGCACGATCGAAGCGCTGGCCATTGTGCGTTCGCTCTCAATGAGTTACCACTCGGCTGATCTAGAAGCCGACCGCAAAATCCAGCAAGTTCGCTATCATCTACTGCAATATAGCCAGCAAGATATCAAGATGGAGGACTTGGCCAAAGATCTCGGTCTAAGCTACTCGCGGTTTAGAGCCCTGTTTAAAAGCCATACCGGCGTATCTCCTCAACAATATCTGATCTCTATACGCATCAATAAAGCCAGTGAGCTACTGCGCCACACCGACCTGTCGATTGCTGAGATTTCCGAGCGCACAGGATTCGCTTCTTCCTATTATTTCTCCCGACTGTTTAAACAAAAAACAGGATACTCACCAAGCGCCTACAAAGCAAGCGAGGGCTGAATCCAGGACAAGGCGGCATCCGAATCTGAATTTCAATGAGTAGCTGCGATTAGAGCATTCTACGTTTAGGTTGACGTGTCGTAGATAGCAGGGAGCGTTATCCCTAACGCTCCGCTGGTATACTGAGGCGGTTCGATAAGGATATCGACCCCTACCTGACTCTGAATAAACGTAGAATGCCCTAGAGGGCCGAATGAACATAAGGACGAATCACTACCGGTCCCAATAGGCCTGAGGTTTTCAGCTCTGAATCCTTATTCCAATGCTTATGTCCCTGGAAAGTCGTCCGACCAGATGGGCGCTCTGTCGGATTAGAAAGCCAGTCCGGCCATTGCTTCACACTTTGACCACGACGTTTCACATCTTTAGGAAGTTGTTCATCGCCGATCAAACGGTTTGTCCATAAGTTGGTAACTCTCACTTCAAGATGGTTGACGCCTGATTTGACATGACCATCCAGATTTATTCGGAACGGTGCTTTCCATAAAACACCAAGGTTCTCTCCATTCACCAAGATTTCTGCGATCACACGAACACGCCCCAAATCCAATTCCAATGATTGATCTGATTGCACCCAATTTTCTGGTAAATCGAACTGTTTCTTGTAGCTGGCTGTGCCAGAGAAATAGCGAATGTCGTCGTGTGGCGAGGTCGTCCATGAATCCAGCTTATTGAAGCTTTCTTTCTTTGGCGTGCCCGAGTTTGTAGGAAACTCAACGTCCCACTCCCCCTTTAAGCCTATCGCATCTGGAACCGATTCCACTTCGACTTTTTTCGTGCTACCGGATGCCATATCATAAGTCAAAGTTCCAGAATAAGGCGTCGTCCAAATGACCGCACCGTCTTGCTCAGTCAATTTCGAATCCGGTAACAACATGTGTAACTTTACCGTATTTCCTTTAAGGATCGTTTGCGCGAATTGTTCCGATTCAGAGGTGTAAACAATACGTAATGCTGTTCGGTCGCCCTCAACGAACTTGCCGTCGACCAAGTTATCACCCACTGCGATCTCATAGTTTCCTGCGTGAACCAGTGACTTGATTTTCGCCGTCACATCATGCGTTTGATAGATCGTAGGAACACCCTGTTTGCCTATTTGAAATTTACCGAAAACGGCCTTTAAGATTTCCAGCTCTCCTTTTCCTTCAGCATCAATTTCGAGCAGCTCACGTTCCTTGGCATATTTGACTGCTCGATGACTCCCAATCTGATATTCCACACGTAACTCTTTGTGATATCCTGGAGCCGGATCACTGTCACAGAGTTGCCTGGTTGCTTCCACGCTTAGCTTTCCATTCTGAACTTGGCTAGCGACTGCTGCCGTCACATCAACTAAACCATCCGGTATAAACGTGCCGTATTCAGCCTTGAGTATTTTCAAATCCGGGAGCGGTGTCAGCTTCTCACTGTTCAGTTCAATGCCGGCATTCACAATATGATCGGACGCATCGGGAGCTTTTCGAAAGATAACAAAAATGGATCCTTCTGATTCGAGTTGAACCGAAACAGTCGTGCTTCCATCTCCGTTATCCTGCCAAACCGGTGCATCGTAAACTTCTCCACTATGCGCATCCCAGAACTCAGGTTGCTTGCCAGAAACTCGAAAACGGCACACCGCGACGCGACTGTTCGTCTTGGAATTGGCTAAGAAGTAGATATCGCTGTCACCTGCCTTACGATGAATCATACTCAAATTTTCGCTGGAGCCGCTCTCGACAACAAAGTCAGGTGCCAATGCGCCTTGTTCAAGCATCTCAAGAATAGGAACACGTTTGATGATGCCCTCACCCCACAAGGCATCTGCCATTTTAGACAGTTGATCATCGCATGTCGGATACCCTTGAAGGCTCGGAGAGCGAGTCGGTTTAGGACCCGTGATCGTAGCGCCCGCTTCGGCGAGTTTAGCCAGAAAACGAAGCGTCTCCGGGCGCATCCAAATGGTTTCGGGAAGTAATAAAATCGAATAGCGATCACCTGCAGGCGTAAGGATCTCCCCATCCTGAACGGTCAGTCTAGACAATGTATTATGCCCAATAACATCATAGTCGAAACCAAGCTCTTTGATACCTGGCACCAGAAAAGTATCATTCGGGGACGATTCACCGACGAAGACCAAGACATCTGCAACCGTTTGACCTTGCTGGAGTAAAAACTGCGCGCGTTTCACATAATCCAAATAGGCCTTCGCTTGCTCCCACCATGTATTGTGCCGGTTAAACTCAAGACCAAACGGCCCTAAAGTTAAGCCCGGCTTCGCCTCCCAAGGTTGATGCGCAAAGGTATGATAAACAAACCGATTGATTCCCTGAGCCCAAACCTGATCACCAATAACTTTCAGCATCGCCGGATGCTCATGCCAGCCTCCAAACGAGGTAAAGGATTCAGCTTCCGCGACTGGATTACCATTCAGCTTTGCAATCGAAGCGACAAATTTTGGAGAATCAAAAAAGGTCAAGTTGCCACTCCAAAATTCAGCCATCACCACATCGGCATGAGCGCCCACCTGCATATTATCGAAGGGTCCCCAATACGGCTCCATGGAAAAGATCATAACATGCTGATGCGATAACTCACGAAAACGACCGTAGTAATGCTCAGCCATCAGATCACCGATCGTGCGACGAAAGTCCCACAAAAATCGTTCGGTAATTTCTCCGCTTTCTACATAATACCCAGCTAATGTTGGCAGATACTGAGCGCACTCGTAAGCACGTAGACGCTTAAACTCATTTTCAAAATCAGCGGTCCAGTTGGCAGTGCCGACCTCATAACTGTCGATATGGCATTTAGTCACCGCGCTGCCAATTAATGGCCCGAGCTTTTGAATGATCGGATCAATGCCGTGACGCCAAAAGGCGTCCACAGCCTTGCGACTCATCTTGTCGCACTCCAAGCCGAGACCACCAACGACACCGGGTCGATTCTTAGCACCGGTTGGTGTATGTCCTAACCGCAGGATCGTCCATTCGCCTTCAGGCGCGTCCCACTTCAACATGCCATCAGCTGAAATTTTTTCCGTAAGATCAATCAATGTTTCCGCCTGAATAACCGCGTCGGCAGGAATTTCTTTTGTGTCAGGCATCAAACGATTACGCACTTTCCCTGAAAGTGTTTTATAATCTAGAGAGTTGATCCGCTCGGACACTTTTGGCGTCGGAAAAGCCAACACGGCGATATCTCTATAATAATCTAGTTTCGTTGGCGGTTGCGGTAAACGAGCATGAAACGGTTTGCCGCCTTGATGGTTCACCTCGCTAAAGACGACCTCCTGCATGGCCATTTCCGGAGTCACCCACGGGCCACCACTCGACGACCAACCGGGTCCATTATGAAACGCAAGCTCTAGCCCCAAACGTTCAGCTCCCTCAGCAGCAAATTTAAACAGCTCCAACCACTCCGCCTTCAAATAGGCCGCGTTTCCGGGAGGATGTCCCAAATTAACATTAAAAAGTTGAGCGCCGTGAATACCCACTCGCTCCATCGCTTCCAAATCGGCCGTAATCCCTTCTTTAGAAACATTGCCATTCATCCAATGCCACCAAGTCAGTGGCTTTGCAGAATCAGGCGGGCTACGGAAGCCTTCCTTTAGGGGATCAACGGTAGTGGCGCTCACAACTCCAGCGATAACACATGCGAGCATACTGCAGAGTAACTTTTTCGTTTTCATCTCCTTATTAAAAATTGAAGTGAATTTCATAAGTAAACCACGACCTAACGACTTATTTGTGAGAAAAATAATAGCCTCATTTATCGGCGCGAGCTGGCGCACTCATATCTACTAACGGATACAAACGCTCATCCTTCGATGCATCATACTCTGGATTTAAAATCGGCAAATAACGTTCCGCCACGCTCTCCTTAATCCACGACTGTAATTGCTGCATTAGCTGCGCCTTCTTTTCTGGCATGTCTTTTGATAGGTCGTTGGCCTCGTAGGGATCCTTCACTATATCGAACAGCTCTACCTTGCCATGCCAGTCCCAGATCAGTTTATAATCGCCCGATCTAAGCCCTGAGTGCGGTGTCAATGGCAAGCCGTTATCTGGATGCTTCACGATCACATTAAACGGATAGTGCCAATAAAAAGTGCGCGGTTCGGTCTCGACCTTCGGATTTTCGATAAGCGGCACCAAACTGATACCGTCAATATCATCAGGAATGGCATTGCCCGTCAGCTCTGCCAACGTTGGTAAATGGTCAATACAGTTAGCCGGGGTATCACACCAAACACCGCCATTGATTTCCCCAGGCATCCAGAAAACAAGTGGCACGCGCACTCCCCCTTCAAATAGACAGGCCTTGCCGCCCTTAAAGGGGAAATTGTCGGTTGCGGCCGGATTGGTATACTCCACCCCACCATTGTCGGAAGTAAAAACCACTAAGGTATTTTTGACCAAGCCCCGAGTTTCCAATATCTGGAGAATGCGTCCAACCGAATCGTCGAGGTGCTTCACCATCGCCGCATACACCGCCTGATCATGACCCAGTGTGCCTTTTTGCGGCTTGTCTTCAAAATGAGCCATCGTCTCTTTCGGTGCCTGCAGCGGTGTGTGCACCGCAAAATGATTGAAATACAGAAAGAAAGGTCGCGTGTCAGCTCCAGAGCGCTGATCGGCAGCCGCCGTTTCGATAAAGCGCAGCGCGCGATCAGTTAAATCGTCGGTCAAATAATCTGCATACGGCGGCGGACCAGCCGTTCCCATAGCTGATTCTTTTTGTGGCATTTTTGGAAACGGAAGTGCCTTGCTATTCCAGCCACCAGCCCAGTTAAAATAGACCGAGCCACCCGCATCAAACCAAGCAGGTGCCTCGTCGAAGCCCTGATCCAACGGACCAAAGCCTTTGGCACCGTGCCCACCAAGATGCCATTTGCCGATAAAGGCCGAACGATGGGTTGCTAACACCTTCGGTAGGGTCGTCAGTGCAGGATCCAACGCAGTATTTGTTCTCCCGTTAATCCAGGCCTGCTGCTCTTTAATTGGATCTTTATGCTCTAGCACATCGTGCGGATAGAAGCCCTCCGGGGTTTCCATATCTTGATTATAATAGGTCTCCCTTTTCGGCGTTGCTGTTGTGAAGCCGTTGCGCGCGGCATATTGTCCGCTCATGATCGCGGCTCGAGTCGGTGAGCAAAGTTGGTTCGCGTAGTGCTGTGAAAAGGCCAAGCCCTCGCCCACTAGCCTATCCATGTGCGGCGTCTCATAGTAAAGATCCTCCACAGGCTTGCCAGTATAATGACTGGCATAGGCAGCAATGTCCGTAATGCCTAGATCATCAGCCAGAATAAAAACAATATTTAGAGGCTCACGTGCCGCTAGAGAAGCCACACCAAAACAACAACACAGAATCCATAATTTTCGCATACTTGAAATACATTCTTAATTTCAAATAGTTACAAACAAACTTCCCCCAAAAGATACGATTTCGGCCAAAGTGCTTCAGTTCGCATAATTCGGATCGATCTGGCGATAAAATCCTTTGTCTAGCTTGTAGTCAATGGCCACTCGGCATACAACATCACTGCCGATCATTAGACCATCCGTGTTTCATTCGCGATTACTCCACCATGTGTAAAGTCAGCGTTAGAGGACCGATTAAGCCTGTGGGTTTCAGCGGCATG
The DNA here is from genome assembly GCA_937136395.1 of uncultured Opitutia bacterium. Classification (GTDB taxonomy): domain Bacteria; phylum Verrucomicrobiota; class Verrucomicrobiia; order Opitutales; family Coraliomargaritaceae; genus JBPOFY01. The sequence goes on from CAKZOI010000046.1 coordinate 57,211, forward strand.
CTGGCATTGAGCATTTTGCCTCTAACCGTAGGTGCCGTCGTGAAGATAGTTTGAATTTCCCCATACTCTCTGATGTCGCCAATCAATCGGTTCCTACAAGTCGTCGCCAACGATACTTCTAATGTATTTTGCTCCTGTAACAATGCTCGAACCGGAATCACGGTATCGTGCGCCCAGATGTTTCCGATTGATGTCCCATTTAGAGTAACCGCTGCGGTCGCATCAAATTTACCGAAATTGATCAGACCCGTTCTAGAATTCTCTAACTGTTCTTTCGTTAACTTAAATGTCAGAGTGTAATTCAAAGTTCCCGCAAAATACTGAATAGCTGGATCATCGAGTTCTGTGATCGATTTGAGTGGGCTCAAGGTAATCGGTGGTAGCTTCGCATCATAGATCGGCTCAAAGGCGAGTTGCGTAGTGCCCGCACCGAGGTCCATCACGATGGGCTTCGCCAGATTCTTTTCAATTCGCGATCCATCACTCAGCTCAAAGATATAGGCCCCGCCCGTGTCGGATGTGAATAGAATATTCTCTTTGACATAGCTTGCCGTCGGAATCGGCCCAGCCAATTTGCCTGATTGCGGAAACAGCAACTCATTATCCTTGGTCACCTTGGTAACATGCGGTTTTTCGGCGACATTTCGGAAGACGAAGAAGAACGATTCGCTCGGCTTAAACGTGACGGGAATACGGGTCTGGTTGCCTTCAACCACATAAATCGGCTGATCTTTCACTTCACCGGTCTGCGCCTGCCAAATTTCTGGCTGCTTGCCTGCAACTCGAAAGGTGAGCTCCGTATTCAAAACTTCATCAGTCTGGTTGAAGATAAAATAGATATCTTCGGCAGCCGTCCGTTTGTGGATATACATAATCTCCTTTTCTGAGGCCGTTGTAGAAACGAGGTCAGGCTTCATACCCAGTGCATGAATAACTTCAGAAATCCGTTTTCCCCAAATGACACGTCCTTTTCCAACTTTGCGATCACCCGTTTTACTGATGACATCGTCACCCCATAGCGAATGAACCAACTGATCAAACACGTCCTGCTCATCGGCGATTTCCATGGCACCCAACATCCGTGTGGGGTGTGGGCCATAGAGAACTAAACCATCTTCAACGAGGGATTTAAGCAGCTTGAGGGTTTTAAGCTCCATGGAATCGCGTTTAGGCAAAGCCAGTAGTGCGAATTGCTGCATTCCACCAAAGGATAGTTTTCCATCCACAATCGATGCCCTATTTTTCAGCATATCAAAATTGCAGGGATTGGCACGAATACCGGCAGGCAGCTCTCCTAAAATCGAATACTTCCGCTCTTGGGGATACTGATCTCCTAGAAAGAAAATACAATCCACGACTGGCTCTCCCTTTTGCAGCAAATATTGCGCGCGCGCCTGATAAGTCATCCAATCCGAAGCCAAATTCCACCACGGATTATTGCGGTTAAAATGCGCGCCGAACTGCTGCAGCGTCACCCCAGGCTTATCTTCAATGGGCTGGTGAACATAGCTATGCAGAATCATCTGATTGATTCCCGCGCAGAACGCCTCATCACCAAACCGCTTCAGACTTGCGGGAGATTCCGAATAATACGCGCGGCTGGTATAAGCTTCGGATCCAATCACTGGCTTATTGTATGCGAGCGAAGAGAACGCAGAAAGAGTTTCCGACGGTTTTGCGCGCGGTTTGTAGATCTGGAAGCGCGTATCCGAATTATGCGTCGCCCAAAACTCAAGCATCGGCAGGTCAATATGACTATTGGACTTTAAGATATCGAGCGGCGGATACTTACCTCCGCCATAAATAACTTCTGCATGTAATTCCAAATTGTTCGCATGGCACAAATCGCTGACTGCCTTGTAATAATTTTGATCAATCAGATCTGCAATGGTCTTGCGAAAGTCATGTAGAAATCCATCTGACAATTCGGAACTCTCGACCACCTCTCCACAGAGCACTGGAATCCAACGTATAATATCGTAGCCACGTCGCGCCTTGAATTCTTGCGGAAAAGCATGTGTCCAATTTTGATAATGGCACTCCCAGCTATCGATCATAATAAACTTAAAAATGTCTCCGACCATTGGCCCGGCCGTTTTAAGTAGTTTTCCAGTAAAGGCATCAAAATGAATTTGGGCAGCTGTCGCATCCATTTTATCAATTTCTAATCCAGTTCCTTCAGGCGTGGCTGGTTTATTTTTCATGCCGGTGGACGTATATCCAAAACGAACGATACTCCAGTTTCCAGCAGGTGCCGTCCAAGTCAATGTGCCGTCAGGTCTCATGAATTCGGTGAGGTCGATAATTTGATGGGCAGGGATTGCCGCCTGCGCACCAGATACGGAGGGCTCATAGAGCTCATTGTTACTCGTCTTCACCGCCACCGACTTCTGCAAGAGTCCGTGAACGCCAGTCAGATAGGTCGAGGGCTCTCCGCGATCCAAGAGTTCAAATTCAGCGAGCGAGCACTTGTTCTTATTCTTTACAGACGTCAGTCTAAAATAGCGCGCCTTCGTTTTTGGTATCTTGACTCGATGCGGAATATTAGCACCCACAAGTTCCAATGTCTCAACTTTGGAGAACTTCTTTCCATCAGTCGAAGACGACAGCGTAAAGGTCATCGGAATTGTATTTATGGCGTCCCAAGAAAAGACGATGTAAGGAAGAATCATCACTTCGTCGGTTTCATACGGCGCTTCAAAAGAAACGGTGATAGATGCCTTTTCGTTAAAGCTGGTTTTGGTCATCGGATTGCCATCCGACAAGGTCCTCTCAAGCGATGATTGCTTAATCGTCACCGTGGGCTTTGCTTTCACATACTCGTTTTCCCTGTGCACATTGGGAAACGCCACCACAGCGGCATCCTTATAGTAATTTTCCGCAAATGGCGGTTTCGGAAGTTTTACCGTAACGTCTCCCCCACCCACAAGGGACGTCTTACTCCACACAAATTCTTTCATCGAATTTTCAGGTGTGATCCATGGGCCGCCACTAGTGCTCCAACCTCCACAGTTGTGCGCACCGACTGTCATCCCGATCCGATCAGCTTCATTCAACGCATGCCGAAACATGTCATACCATTCTGATGAATTAAATTTAATGTTCGGCACTGGAAGCTTCGTACTAACAAAACCGCCGATGTTCAGGATGGTCACCTGAGAAACACCTTGCTGATTCATCGACTCAAGATCTTTGGTGATGCCCTCTTTCGTGATGTTTCCGCTAATCCAGTGCCACCACGCGTGCACCTTGGTCGCCTCTGGCGATGTTTCGAATAGACGTTCTTGAACTGTCGCAGACTCTACTACACTGCCCGATGACGACCACAATCCAACCATGAGCGATAATAAATAGAGAGTTCTGAGCTTATTCATTCTGACATTTATCATTATCCGTTCAACCGTTCGCAAATACTTTAATTACTTTCATTATTCCAGCCACTCTATGCTGTATTTCACTCACCCCCATAACAATGTCTAAGCCCAAATTCACTCAACAAAAACTGTTTGCGCTCCCGACTTGAGTGAAATCGTTTTACCACCCCACTCAAACGTCCCTGTAAGCCCATCTGGCAGGCTGATCTGCGCGCTCAAGCCTTTGCCAACCTTGCGCAATTTAACTTCAATCATGCCCTTGGGATGCGGCATACGTGCATCCACCGAGCCCAACTCCCCTAGAGCAGGCGCAATTCGCACCGTAGCGAACCCTGAAGACGCGGGCATAATTCCCGCAACCGTTGCCAAAAATTCATAGTTCGGAGAGGAGCCCCATGCATGACAATCGGAACGTGAAGGTTCTGGTTTCTCAGCCCATGTTGTAAGGTTGAGCTTCAACTGATCATGCCAAAGACCCAAGGTGTCGAGATACAGATCTGCTAAGCCCGTCTTAACCAATGCCCTATTGTAATAAAAACGAAAGTAGATAGTCGCTGGTGCCAGTTTCACCTTTTTATCGATGATGGTACGCATTACACCCTGCTGATCTTCTAGCGGAATGGTATCCGTCAAAATGCCCAATAGGTTGGCATGTTCCGAATAGCGCTCCATGCGAGGATCATCCGAGAGCACTCCCTGGTCCGCATCCCAACACTGCGCATAAATGGCCTGCTTCATATTTCACTCCTCGCTTCGTATTCCAGCGCCGTTGGCTCATCTCCCACATAGCGCATTAGCTTAACCGCTCGATCCAAGGCATAGACATGGTTTAAAGACAACAGTTCTGACGGGTTGCGCTCATCCGATTTCCGCTCCTTTCCGTGCGATAGATGTCCAGACCAGTCGACGAAATCCCACTCTTCCATCGCGCTGAACGTGACCAGTCCACTTTCATCGGTGAACCTTTTAAAACGTTCAATCACTGTATTCATACTCGGAAGCATATCTTGGATGAACTCCTTATCGCCATTCAACAGGCGATAGTCATCGATCATGGCAATCCACCAATTGCAAAAGGTAGGAATGATACGGCGAATATGGCTCGGGTATCGACTGGCCGTTAAACCCTCGTCTCCTAAGGAATCATTATACAAATCGATTGCCTTTCTCATCAATCGGTCATCGCCAGATACATAAACTGATATCAATGCCTGTATGCGAGTATCCCCCACATACTGGAGCCGCTCATAATAAGGGCAGTCGTAAAACATATCGACAGCACACAAGCGCAGGGTGTGCCAACTGACATCCCAAATACGATCCAAGTCCTTCCGGTTCGCCTCGAACTCAGCAGTTTCTTCAAACGGATATGCGACTGATTCGTATGACACGTCTCGCAAGACCAAGGGCTCGTCTGCCGTTTGAATTTTCAAACGTAGATATCTGAATGTCCGGAACCATAAAGGCCGATAAATCCGCTGCTCGCCGCCATCGGCTACAATTAGATCAAACGAGCCGAGCCACTCTTTACCCTTAATCTCATTCCGATCTCCTTTCTGCCTTTTCTTTGGATCTTCAAACAAGGACTCCGCATAGCCCACTTCGATGGAGGCTCCTTTGCCACCGCTAAAACGGAGTTCAGGATACGCATTCACCAGCTCTTCTCGGTCACATAAAATCGTCACCGTCTTATTCGGTGGTATTGTGACCGGTGCTTTACCGTGTAAAAAGGCATCTGATATTTGGATACCCTTCGCCTCGCGAATACGATGTAAGCGGTCGAACCGATATTCTGGCATCGGAATACGACTCGAAACCAGACTGTAGTTAATGGTCCCCGAGACAGCCGTTTCCCACGCACTGTCGTCATACTTCGGCTGCTCCCATCCCCAAGGATACTGAGCACCATCAAACTTCTCAAAACTACCCAAAGCATAGAACGAATGCAGCCGAGGCTTGCGCAGAGGACGGTAGCTCGAATTCTCCAAAGCCTTCCACTTGCCACTACCTGTGCTGATTGACGGATCTGTCACCCCTTTCAGGTAAAACCCAGCGGACTCTCCCATAAAGCTGACAGGAGCCAGCTATTCCCCACCGGGACTCCATACGACCGCAGCCAAAACATTTTCGCCCGACTTTAAATGCGCAGATAAATCAACCGTTTCATAGCGCCAATGATCGGGATCTCCCAGCGCTGGACCCGAGGCGATACGAACTCCGTTTAGGTAGAGATGAAAAATCGTGCTGGCTGACACTTCAACCAGATACGACTCGGGAACCGTGCTCAGATTAAAACGTAGCCGATAATGGGAAACCGCCGGAGCACTCGCCCCATCACTTTGCGACACGATCCATGTCGCCTCATTCACATCTGGCGCAAGGGCTACTTTATTGGGCAACGCAGGTAAGACAGGAACCACCATTAGAGCGATGAGCCCTAAAAGGAGTCCTGAAATTTTTCGATATTGTATACTAAACATACTATTTATTATCAGAAGGCAGATTAGTTGAACTCACGATGAAAAAAGCTTACCGACTTACTGATAAATTATCGAATAAGTTTTGATCATACGAACTAGCCAAGGAGACATAGCCACGTTGCTGTTTCCCCTCAAACTTGGCGATGGATTTCCCATCGATGAACGCCTCGACCTGCTTGTCAAAAAAACGAAGCTTAAGCTCATGCCACGCATTACCATCAAATCCCTCTACGAGTCCTGTTGCAAGTGTCCTCTGGTGGTTCAGTAGTGTCCACTTTCCAGTCTTATCTACCATGAGTCGCGGCCCGTTTTTCAAAAAACTGCCCAGAACGCGACCGCCCAACTCAACGTGTCCGCCTTGAATGAGCACGTCTACCTTACAGGTATAGTTCACCCAACTTTCATCGCCGACTAAGGTATGCGGTTTGTCATTGGAGCGGCGATAAATCCGCATCCAATCATAGCCTTCTTCCGGACAGATCTGTTTCAGGCACTGCCCTCCCTGCGGATTTTCAGCAATTTCAAAACTGCCCTTTTGATCCGAATGATATTTCGGCAGGTCGCCGACTTTCCGGTCTTCATAATCCTCCGTATACGGAAATGGAAAAGGGCTGTCCTTCGGAATCTCGTAGGAGCCTTTTTGCTGACCGGTTGTGGTCGTCAGCGAATAGATACAATTGGGATCGAGTTTAATGGAGAACACACCGGCTTCTGGCTGAATTGACTGTTGTTGAACAAACTGATTGTGCGCGTCCGATTTCCAGACCTGAACGGTTCCCGATGAAAGACCGTCCTCAATTTTAACGGTCAGCTCTTCGGCGTCTTCGGTGCAGATAATCATACTCCAATTGTCACTGTTCTTTTCCTTCAGCGTCACGCAACTGCCTTTGTAGGTGCTCGCATCAAAAAGCCCGCAACCACTATCCAAATACTGCCAAGTGTCCGGTTCAGCAAACTGTGTGGTGTGAGCCGTCGCCCAGATGCACGGCCACACTTCATAAAATCCGCTCCACGGACGGTTTGCTTTCATCGCACCAGCTTTATCCCACGTCACCGTCGGCGTGATCGAACCAATCGGAGCCCAGATCAGGGTTTTGGTAATTTGATCGCGAATATAAAATTTATTATACATACGCGCGAGATTGAGCGCGCCCGCGCCGCCCCATTCCTTACCGGTCCAGCTCCAATCTTCACTCGCCCACAGTGGCACACCAGAGGCTTTGGCTTTATCCGTTGTCGGACGCCCGCGTCCATCCACCATATCGTCGGTAAACTCACGACCCGTTACATAATGATAACCCACAGCTTTGATCACTTTTTGGTATTCGGGATCATTCTCCAGATCTTCAAAGATTTGCCAATCGCCGCTATTATCATCCGGGCCCTGGATTCTTACATTCGTGTAGCCTTTCGCATCCAGAGTCGGGCGCATGTGATTGACGAGCCAGTCGCGATCGGTGTCGTTTTCATTTTCTGCCGCCGCGACCCAATCAATATCCAAGCCCCAATCCCGCTTCGCCACGTCAAGAAATGCCACAAAATAATCGGCCCCGTCCTGTGTGAAAATATTCGGCTTCAGCCAACCTGGGAAACTCCACGGCAGATATTCAAGAATCATGTCCGGATTCCGATCCTTCGCCTCTTTCATCAACCAGAATTCATAGCCGCGTGAAACTGGATTTTTCAGTTCTGCTTTGGTGATGGCATGCGACGGTTCGGAGCCACAGGTCGAATTTTCACCGCCGCCCATTTCCACTTTTAAATGCTGGAACGCCGCGCCAAATTTTGGCTTAAACAAAATGTCGAGAATCTCACTACGCACCGGATCGGTATAGTCATAAAGTAAATCCGTAGACGCACCCGCGCTCACCGCGCCGATGCCTTCAAAAGTGCGCCCGGAATCCTTTCCGCTCAGCGTAATGATCGATACATTTCCAAGCTTTTGAAGAACGGGCGGTTCAAACGTTTTCTCGGGATTTGTAATCTTGCCCATTTCAAACCAGCTCGGTTCACTTTTGGTCAGCCCGCGCTCGGTGCTCCACGACAACACCTGCCAATAGACTTTTTGCCCTGACTTCAGCGGCTCTCCTAAATAGTTGACGATTGTCTCCGAAGAGCTCGTCGGGCCTGTGTCCCAAATATCTGGATACTTCAGCTTTTCCGGAGAAGTCGCCATGCAGACACGATAACCGCCCTGAGCTGGCTTTTTCTCGTCTGGCACAAACGTCCAACTAAACGAGGGGCGCGCAACGGTAATCCCCGTTGGGGTCACTTGGCCTTCACATTTTAAGTCAATAACTTCAGCCGCCTGCACCATTGAGCAGAGGCTCCATAAAGCGATGATCCATTTTTTCATAATACCCTTTCTTGCTTTGAAACCAGATCTAATCCTTTTTCCGCTAAATGCAGTAAGCGATCCGCGTCTCGATTCTTTACCTCATTCAAATCTTCTTCAAACACTAATAAATTAGGAAGCGATGTCGCAAAGTAATCGATTCGATCCTCCATTTCATTTTTGCGCTGTGCAAAATCTTTCATTTCCGAAAATAGAGTTATGGCGTCGTCTTTACGCTTGAGCTCCGTCAGCGACAACCCGCGATAATACGAAAGCTCCGAATGCTCCGTCACTGCCATTGATTGAAAATCGCCCGCTTCATTCGCGCTCGATTCGAACAATGCAGTGGCCTCCGACTCACGTCCCAAAGCACGCAAAGCTTTTGCGGTCCAATAACTCACATCTGCCTTCGCCTGTAACAAATGATAGGCCTCGCCCAAACTTGCTGGAGCTTGCATCGCTTGTTCAAAGTGCTCCAGTGCCATTTCTGGATCGCCGCTGTTTAATGATTGCTGGCCCAGCTTTAGCCTTGCCGTTTTATACTGATTTAGCACTTTTCCTTCGCCGCCTTCCCACGGATGAAATCGGCGATTAAGTAATCGGTGCAACGCCTTTTCCGATGCACCTGTTTCATTAAACAGAGTGGCCAGCGCGACCGAGCAATCATCGCGTTCATTCACCAAACTCGGACACGACAATAAGGTCTCCAACCGTGCTTCCGCCGAATCGCCGAGCTTTTCTCGCAACTGATCATATTCCGCAAAAATCCGCGCGTCGTTCGGATCGAGCTTCAACGCCTTCTGATACGCATTGCGCGCGGCTTCTCCATCGCGCCGCACATTCCAATAGGCGATGCCGAGATTGCGATGAAGCGTCGCGTGGCCGGGTTGGCTCTCCGAGTCCGCCGCCTGCTCCCATACTGAAATAGCATCCTCATGCCGTTTTTTATCGTAATAATAATTACCTAATCCGTAGGCGGCGTTGGCATCAACTGGCAGGGCGCTTTCTCCTATAGCGCCGCTGTGGAAGGCGCGAAGATTCGTGCCGACCTTCAGCACCCATTCCAGCACTAACTGATCGTGTAGTCGTGATGGGAAAAAATAATCAGGACACAACCCACGCACTTGCTGCAATGCTTGCAAATCGTTTTTTAACCAAGCCAACGCATAATGGGTCAACTGCGATTTTTCTAATGGATTTGGAACCGAAACTTCGGATACCTCATGCGTGTGATGAAGTTCCAAAACCTCGATGGCTTCATCCACAAAACCGGCATCGGCATAATCATATACGACATCTAGAATCGTCTGCGCATCGTTACGGCTCTTTTCGATAAAACCATCGATCTCGCCCAAAGCGTGCCGTGCCCAGTGATCAAGCGGATCGATATTGAGCAAGTCCGTCAACACGGCGTTACCGTTTTGCCCCAGCTTATTCATCGCCAGCGCTTTTAGAATAATGGCTTTGTTATTTTGACGATTCGTGTCGAGCGACGCTTCGCAATGCTCCAAGGCTTGAATAAAATCGCCTTTTTTACAGTCAAGCGCGGCAAGCTCATAATAGGCGGCAGCACGCCACTCATAATTCCAAGTCGATTTATAAAATGCAGAATACGCCACATTTTCCAACCCTTGAAAACGGCGAACCAGGCCAAGGAAATAATGCGCTTCGCCGGTGCATGGATTCGGGTGACGACTGGTGAGTCGTTCAATGGCCGTCTCAAAATGCGCGGCGGCTTCAGTTAGCATTCCTCGACTAAGTTCCTTTCGGCCATACGCGATGTGCGTTCGTGCATCCTTTGGATCGCGTCGCAAAACTTCATCCCAATACAGTTCCGGGTAGCGCGTTGGGTGGCGATATTGCTCCAGATGCTCTGCCGTCAAATAGAGCTCTTCCAAGGTCTGGATGTCTTCTGGCATCGGCGGTTCGGTGGCTACGTCACGATTGCGTTCCAAAGCTTCTGTCTTGATCGGTTGATAAGCCACAAAACCGTCCACCGAAATTTCCAATGCATAGAAGTCTTTTCCATCCCACTTAAACTGTGGTTGATGCCACGGGAGGTCGGGCGAAAGGGTGACCGTTTCCTCGAGCAAGACCGTTTCTCCGTCGCGCAGCACAATGCGGCAGTCATCGATTTTACGTGAAACCACTGCGCCGAGATTGAGTGTGCCGTCCTCATTCTGCACCAGTCGAACGGCGGCGTCTTTGGTGGCATTTTGAACGGGGCCAATTTTTTTGTAGGGCCACCAAAATTGAGAAAAGGTTTTGGTTTCGCAGGGCATTAAATAGGTGAAGTCCGGTTGATTGTCGGTATAGACACCCGCCATCAACTCAATGTATGGCGCTGGTTTTCCAGTTGGACCGATGCGGTCCGTCAGTTCGCGATCCCACGCCCAGCCAAATGCATCGTTGCCCCAAGTCCACTGTTTTTTACCCGGCGATACGTGCCGATTGGCAACATGAATAAATCCACCCTCGGCGTCATAGTCATAGCCGCCAAAGAAATCAAATTTCGTATCACACACCATATAGCTGGTCGGCACCGGAATATTTTTATACCAACTCAGATCATTCGCGCCCGGACGGTTGGCATAATCCACACCATAATACTCGTTGTTCGCTATCGGAAATGAACTTTGCGCCCGTACCGCATGGTCGGCAACATAGTGCACATCCGGCGGAAAGAAACTTTGATAATTTTCGTGCACTTCCGCCGCGACATTGGCCCACCAAAGAAAGGTCTGTGTGAAGGGCGTGCGGTTAAATAGACGCGCTTTCAGTTCCACCAACGCACTGCCCGGATGCAGGCAGATTCCATGCATTCCTTTCATCCGATTGAGTGGGTCGTGCTCCGACATCCAAACCGTTTTAGTGCCATCTGCCTGTTCTTCAACATGCGTGTCCGTCGGCATGTAAGTGCCGGGGCGATGGTGCTGCGGCCAGTTAAATTCAACCCCTCCAGAAATCCATGGTCCAGCTAGTCCGACCAACGCTGGTTTAATTTCGTCCTGCCGATAGAAAAAGTCGTAGTCGTTATTGACCTTATCCTGCCCGAGGAAAATACGGCCTCCAATCTCTGGAAGCAGTACCATGCGCACATAGTCATTTTCCAGTCGGATCGAATCATATTCTTGCGGTTCAGGTGTATCGAAAACCTTATCGATAAACGGGACCGGATAGACTTTACCGCAGGAACCTTGATAGACCCGCTTTTCAAAAAAGCAGGGATTCTTTTCCGGCGCTCCCAGTCCATAGGTTGGAATGGTTAATGGCTCACGGGTTGCTTGAACTTTACTCATTCTATTTCTCCGCCCTATGTTTAATCCGCAATTTCGCGTTCAATAGCTTCAAGCGATTTTCCCTTGGTTTCGGGAGTTCGGTAATAGAGCACTAGAAAACCAATTAGACAAATCGCACCGTAGAGCCAAAAAGTGCCGTGTGCTTGCAGTGCGACATTGATTGGTTTAAATGTAACCGTCAGCGCAAAGCAGGCGATCCACAATGCCGACACGCACAAGCTCATGGCTGTGCCGCGTATACGGTTCGGGAAAATTTCGGAAAGCAACACCCAGGTAATCGGAGCCAGCGTCATGGCATAACAGGCGATGGCCACCATCACCACCGCGATGACGACGACGCCCTGCAGTCCAAAATAGTAGCAGGCGCCGAGGATTGCATAGGTCACCGCCAAGCCACCCGATCCCAGCAGCATTAATGGGCGCCGCCCCCATTTGTCTACGGTGAGAATGGCGACAAAGGTAAAGACGAGGTTCACGATACCCGTAATCACAATGCCGAACATCATCGCGTTTACATCATAACCAGCGGCCTCAAAAATTTCCTGCGCATAATTAAAGATCACGTTTATGCCGCACCACTGCTGGAATACGGCGATGAATATGCCGAGTCCGAGAATCTTCAATACCTTGGGGCTGAGCAGATCTTTATAAGCAACCTTACCGACTTCGCCTTCGACCGTAGATTGAATGTCGGCCACTTCCGCATCGGCATAGTCTGCTCCACCAATTTTTGCCAATACATTCCGCGCGGCTTCCGTTCGACCTTTTTTAAGTAACCAACGCGGAGACTCAGGAATGATCAATGCCAGCAGGAAAAAGAGTCCCGCCGGAATTGTTTCGGCCGCAAACATCCAGCGCCATCCCACTTGGCCATTCCAGGAGTCGAGAATCATTTCGGCTGTCGCATTATCCGGAAGCGTATTTACGCGACTGATGACCAAATTCACAATCTGAGCGGCAAGTACCCCGATCACAATGGTCAGCTGATTGACCGATACAAAGGTACCGCGCATCTTTGAAGGCGAGACTTCGGCAATATACATCGGCGACACATTTGACGCTAGCCCGATGCCGATGCCGCCCAGAATACGGGCGACAATAAATCCATTAAAGGTTTGTGAAAGCGCGGTCCAGATTGCCGACGCTGTAAAGAGAACAGCCGCAATGATGAGCACTTTTTTACGACCGATCCGATCCGTAATGGCTCCCGAAAGCAACGCGCCGCCCAAACAACCCGCCAACGCCGAACTCATTGCCCAGCCAGACTTCCAGGCATTCGCGTCTCCTGATAGACCAAAGAAGGCTTCATAAAACGGTTTCGCACCGCCAATCACTACCCAGTCATAACCAAACAGCAGCCCACCCATGGCGGCTACCAGGCAGATATTCCAGATAAACTTTGAATTGAATTCTTGCTTCATGTTTCTTCCAATGATGAATGATCTTCTCGACAATGAGCGTATTATAGCATCGCGATACTCATAAAGAAATGGCATATCTGCTGATTCTTAAATGGACTATCTTATTATAATTAATAGGTTCATCGAGTGGATCAAGATACACAACATTCTGATAAGCGCATTCGTGAGGGTTTCCCACATCAACGACTGGTGCTTGTGCCACCACAGGCGCTACAGAACTGCCATGCGCTGCCGATGGTCAGTCAACTACACATTACGCATATTGGATCGTTTCCTAAAGCACCGCATCATTATGTAGAGCGGGGGAGTGAGCATCCGTATGCAATTTTGTTTTATTACACCGCCGGACGCGGTTGGCTTGAGCTGGATCAGCAGCGCTTTTCAATTCTACCTGGCCATGCCGTCGTCATTCCGCCGTATACGCCGCATGTTTACGGAGCAGATCAGAACGATCCGTGGTCCTTATTCTGGATTCATTTTACCGGACCGCAAACCCAGCGCGTGCTGGATAGCCTGCAACTGAACTGTAGTTCCCCGCTGCTCTATGTCCCCGACGTTGAGTCGATGAGGCAAAGTTTTGAGGAAGTCTACGCGTGTCTGAATTATAATTATTCTGATGCCGGGTTGCTGTCCATGACCAGCGAACTGATGCGACTACTCAGCCGAATGAAACTCGATCATAGCTCTTCAAATCGAAATAGGCATACCAAAGAGGAATGTATTGAAAACAGCATTCAGTTTATGAAAAACCACTTGGATATGGCGCTGAGCTTAAGCGACCTCTCGACACGATCCGGATTATCTGTTCCGCATTACAGCAAGTTGTTTCGAGAGCGTACGGATCAGTCGCCAATGGCCTACTATTCGGCACTTAAAATCCGAAAAGCCTGCGATCTGCTTTATCAAACCCGCCTGACCGTGCGAGAGATCGGCCTGAAACTTGGATACGAAGATCCCTACTACTTCAGTCGCGCATTTAAAAAAGTGCAAGGATGCTCACCGACACACTATCGCACCAGTATCATGAATGGATGATTATTTTGAATGGCATACGAGCCATGCTAAAGACGTTGCAATAAAACATATTCTTACTGTTTCGATAATCGGGACTTCATTTTAACTTCTTAGATCTCGTTTGGAAGGCCGGATCAAACTCTGGGCTCAAGGTGGATGGGATATCTGCGCCGGTTGCAACTTGCCACTCTTTGAGGGCTTTCAACAGTTCGGCGCCCCTCTCCGGATACTGATCGGAGAGATCGTTTGTTTCCCCAATGTCCTCCTTAATGTTGTAAAGCTCGGTGGTCCCTGTTTCAAAAAACTCCATTAGCTTCCAATCGCCCTTGCGCACGATGCTGCACGGTGTCGCACGCCAAACCATTTTGTCCGTGCCGTAAATTGGTTTGACCGCCACGGAGCCGTTTAGATACATCGGATAGTGCCAAAAGATCGGACGCTCTGGAATCGACATTCCCAACATCAGCGGAACGAGCGACACCCCGTCTTGCGGCTGGCTTGCGGCATCAGGCAACGGAGCCCCCGACAGCTCAGCGAAAGTCGGCATATAATCCACCCCCGTCACCGGCGTATCGCAAACGGATCCCGGCTGAATGGTGCCTGGCCAGCTCATCACAAGTGGCACGCGAATACCGCCTTCATAGAACCCGCCCTTGGAACCTTTAAGCGGTGCGTTCGAAGTGGCATTGCCTAACCCTCCGTTGTCAGAGGTAAAAATAAGCAGCGTATTCTCAGCGATGCCGTTATCTTTCAGCGCCTGCCAGACACGTCCGACGGAGACATCAACCGCTTCGACCATGGCTGCATAAACCGGATCCCAATCTCGACTCCAGGTTTTAGAATCGCGTTTTCTCCGGTATTTTTCGACGACGCGTTCGCGGGCATTGAGCGGGACGTGCACATCCCAGTGGCAGAGGTAGAGAAAAAACGGTTCGTCCTTATTTTCGGCAATGTAGTCCACTGCCGCATCTGTGATCCATTCGGCGACATTCTCGTCACCATAGAGCCTGTTGTCCATTTCCAGACCCGCACCCCGTCCATCCGTATTATTTTGATCAAAACCCTGACCATCCTTGCCAAGGTGCCACTTGCCCAGATGCAGGCTTTTGTAGTCAACCTGCTTCAACATTTCAGCAAGCGAAACCACCGACGGATCGAGATGGGTGGTTGATCGGATTTTCCCATCGCCCTTCTTATTGGATTCATTCGGTACCAGAAGCCGCATCAACGCGGAGTTCCCCTTTGATACTTTTCCGGGCTGCCACATTTTTGTGCGAGGCGTATACATACCACTCATAATACATGAGCGTGAGGGTAAGCAATTGGCCGCCCCAGGATAAGCCATCGAAAACTCCATGCCCGACTTGCGCAACGCATCAATATTAGGCGTTTCGTAAAATTCGGCTCCGCTGTAGCCCACATCCGCCCAGCCCAAATCATCCGCAATGATGAATACAATATTCGGTTTCTCTGCCTGTGCTATGGCAGACCCAAGCAGAAGTGCAAAAGAACAAGCCCAAATATTTGCCCCGTTCAGCTTAAAACGCCCACGTATATTTTTTAAATCAGTTATCATAAATTTTTCGGATCTATTTTCAAAAACTCACCTTAAGCAATTACTGTAATCAAACATGAAGCCTTCATACCTTCCGCTTTTGGAAGTTCCATTATGATGGGTAAACACT
This sequence comes from uncultured Opitutia bacterium, assembly GCA_937136395.1. GTDB lineage: Bacteria > Verrucomicrobiota > Verrucomicrobiia > Opitutales > Coraliomargaritaceae > JBPOFY01. The sequence continues at coordinate 72,819 of CAKZOI010000046.1, forward strand.
CCATGCCAGGCACCATGTTAAAAATTCGCTCCTTTGCGCTCTCTTTAATCTTCATTGGTGTAGTCGACTCAACGACCACCGTGCCGCCAGGCTTTTTGATGTCAATCCGTTTATCCGAAACGATCTTAACGGGCTCTCCGGTGCTTGAGATAACTGGGAGCACTAGGTTAGTTGCGCGCTTACTGACCGCCCCATTGGCGGTCTCCGCTTCAATCGTAACAGCCTTACCACTGATCAGGTAGCTTACTTTGTAATCAGCAACATCATCATCCAATTTATTATAATCTAAGTCATAGAGCCCCATCCGAATATCGAAGCGAATCGCGCTCCCATCATCCGACGCAATCACATCCGCCTGCAGGTCATAGAGATTATTAAAAGCAAGGCCATCTTTCACCGTTTCAATACGAGGTGTGAGGGCAAATTCTTCACCAGGCTGCGGTTGGGTATTATGAGGTTCTACTTGCATGTATTTCGCCATGCTAGCCGCAAACACAGTGCCCACCTTATCGTGATAGAGCACCGCTAGCGAACCGCCCGTGGCTTGTTGAATATGTCGTTTCCTAGCACGCGTGTATTGCGAATCATAAGCCGAAATCGTCGCACGCCATGGCCCTCTCGCCGCCAGTGTCACATCCAGTTCGTCAAATTTCTTTACGCCATTCGCGACTGCACGCGGCAAGGGTGCCGACTTATCCACCCTTGGAATCTCATGCTTATGATCCTGCAGATACGCCAACACTTTTGCATGAGCAAAGGTGTGGTGAATACAAGGCTTCACACCGTGCGAAACATAATGCGGCCCTCCATGAAGCAATCCATTCGAAGTGCACTGTTTCAACAATTCTAAATTCTTAAACGCTGCCGTTCCAAAAGCTGGATTCCGATCTGCCATCATGCTGAAGCCTGTCTGACACCCGTCGGACGTTCGGCTTCCCCAATACGACCACTTTGCCTGACGTGTCCCCCAACTGTTATCCCATGCACCATCAGGCAACATGAACTCCAAATGACAATTCATCGACTCAGTGATAAACTGTAAGAGTGCTTCGTCTTTTTCCAAATGCGCATAGAGCACGAGATTGTTAAAAGACTCTTCGACGTTATAGCCAAGGTCTACCTGCAACAGCCCTTTCGGACTTTTACGGTGGGTCGGTTTACCCTCTCCGAAGATAATTTTGTTCGGTTTTGTGAAGTAGTTTCGAACATCCTTCGCTAACTCTCGACTACGATCGATATATTTTTGCTCCCCAAGAACACGTCCAATCAAATTAAAAGCATACAAAGACGTCATGCCATAATTCATATTTCGGTAAGTGAAGTTGGTAAACGTCGGGTAAATATACCCTTCCATTGCAAAGGCCAAACGCTCCTTCCATTCTTCTAGAAGAGCTGGAGGCAACAGGTCTCCGTGATAGTGAATCGACTCGGCCAAGGCTATGGCTGCAAATACTGTCGTCCCCGCCCAAGATGTCGGAGACAGATCATTGGTCCAACGTCCATCTTCACCGTCCACATTCTTCGACCACTCGAATGCATGGATTGCGGCATCCAGATACTTTTTCTCACCCGTTACCTTCGCCATATGCATGAACGGATACATCGCATCCCAGCACCGCCCATGAACGACTCCTAAGGGTTCACAAGATGGGCATCGTAACATCCCGTGAGTTTTTGGATCGGACGGATCGTTAACTTGATGCTCGATCATCGCATCACACCACTCCTTAAGAAGACTATATGATAACTCATTAAAACCGTCTGCGCCAAGTTCTTCAAAAGCAACGCCTTTGCAGCCACTCAATGCATACGCAAACCCAGCCGACGCCAAAAATGTTCTGTTAATAAAAGTCCTTCGATCCATATTCATAATTCTATTTTTTAAGGCTTCAGAAGATACGCTCCTTAACTTAGTCATCAAACCATTCATCATTCGGGTCAAACGCGGGGACCGGAATATTGATGATCTTCATCTTACCGACAGCGCGATGGCGACAACCCGGCTTGATGAGTATAGAGGCCATGGGCTTTACTGGCACAATATCTCCATCGAGTTCCATATGCCCCTCTCCTTCCAGGATCAGATAGATTTCGGTCAGCTTTTTATGATAATGAACCCGAGCATCCTCAGAGATATCAACCATGTGAAGCGTCGCCACTGGATTATCTGGACTGACAAATGCACGGCGCGATTCTCCGCAGGGACATGGCACGGAATCAATCGCATCCATTTGTTCTACTACATATTTTTTCATCTGCATCCCCTTCATTAATCCATCAATTTTTAGCTACAATGAAATAGCCCGATGAGTGAAGCACTTTAATCTAAATACAGCCAGTGAATTACTTCGTTAAAAATGGCTTATTGGCTGAATCGCTTGCAATTTCAGCACCATCGGCCCCAGCAAGCCTGAAGGCATCAACTTCCGATCATTAGAATAAAAGTTATAAGTCGTAAACGTTGAGCGTGGTCCTTCGGGCATCGGTTCGTTGTCGATAAACCAGTCTGGCATTGGTTTGTTTTTTGAGTAGTCTGATGTATTTTCCAGCTGCTCATCACCGATCAGCCGATTCGCCCAGAGATTGGTCACGCGAATCTCTAAATCATTACTTCCGGAACGGATCTGTTCAGTGACATCGATCTGAAAAGGCGGCTTCCAGAGAATGCCCGCGTTGTCACCGTTAATGATCACCTCCGCCGCGATCTCTACTCGGCCAAGATCCAGCACCACTCGCTGACCAGCCGTCGCAGTTATGAAGCCCTATTTTCAAGCCCAAACGGTCGGCCTCATGGATACCGTGCACCAAAAGCTCGCGAAAGGCTGGCGAATTAAATGATGAGGCACCATTGGCAATCTCTGGCTTGGTAACCGAAAAAAGAATCGCCCCTCCGATTCCAGCATCCGACAACGCTCGCAGATCTTTCGATAGCCCTTCTTTTGACGCATTGCTATTCATCATATGCATCCACGTCATTGGTTTTGCATCCGATGGAGGATTCTTAAACCCATCTTTAAGTGCATCCGACGCAAAAAACCGCCGCAATCCCGGTAACTAATAAAAATAGCGCAAAAGCAAATCGTTTCATGTTCTACTCCTTATTCCTAGCAGCTGTAGCACCGTGGGGATCAATCGTCTTACCCTTCAGCGCCCCGACTTTTTCTTCCGGGATGGAATAGGAATATTTATTGTCCATGTGGTCTAAACCAAATCGCTTACCGACTTCCAAAAATGGAGCGGGACCTTTTTCTGTGAGATAGTCGTGTTGTGCCGCCATCCAGCGGAAAAGTTCGGTTTTCAGCCGTTGTTTGATCTCCGCCATCTCCGGATTCTGCGCCATGTTCGTCATTTCGTGCGGATCGGTTTGGGTATCGAACAACATTTCCTCCGGCACTTCCGGATGTTTCGCGGCACCGCGCTTGAGGAAATAGTTAATCACTGGATCCGCACTCGGGTTCTTTTCAGCGCGCTCCATGGTGTTGAAGCTGTAGGTGTAATGATAGCGTCCGTCATGGACCGAACGTTGCGGGAACACGTGGCGTGCTATAATACCCTGACTCACCACGACACCATAGACATAGTCGTGATGCTTACCACCGCCGTTTTCCAGAACCGGGAGCAGGCTCTTTCCATCGAGATTTTTCGGTGGGCTTCCGCCCGCCAGCTCAATCATGGTCGGAACAAAATCAGCAAAACTGGTTAAGGAATCGGTGCGGCCCGGCTTGATTTTTTCCGGCCAGCGCACCATGAAGGCGACATTCAAACCGGAGTCAAACGTCGTAAACTTTCCACGATGCAAACCGTGATCGTCAGCATAGAACACCACGGAACTCTCCTTCATGCCATGCTTCTCGATCACTTCCAACAGCGCGGCAAACTCAGCTTCCTTTTCCTGAATACTTCGATAATCGTTTGCGGCACTTTTCAGGGCATTCGGATCACCTGCACGGAACGGAGGAACCGTTACGTCTTCAGGTTTGTAAGGCGTCTCATCAAAGTAAGGGGGATGCGGATATTCACTGGCTACAATGATACAGAATGGGTTCGGGCCGGGATCCGCCAAAAACGCATCAATTGCTTCAAGCGGAATCCACTTCCGCGGTGCGCCTTTTTTCTTAACCGATAGCAAATGCTTTGTCCACGCGAACTGACCTTTGGGTTGCACGTGGGATTTTCCGGCCAATATGACGGTATAGCCCAGCTTTTCGAGATATTGGGGAAGTGTTTTTACCCCCTTGCGAATCTTACTATGATTAATAAAGCATCCGTTTTTAACCGGATACATACCGGTATACAGCATGGAACGACTCGGCGCACAGATCGCCTGACCGGTAAAGGCGCGTTCAAAAACCAGTGCCTCCTGCGAAAATAGATCGGTAGTCGGCGTTGGCACCTTATCATTTCCATACGCCGCATGATCAAAGCGACTCTGGTCATCGCCTAAAAAGAAAATCACATTGGGTCGCGACCCCTTAATGCCGGTTTTCGCTTGTGCTGCATTCAATGAAAAGGCGCACAGAACAACTGCAATTAATATCGAATATCTCACTTTATCACTCCCTTAATCTTTTTTGTTAAAAATCTTACCTAAGCTCGGTTTCATATTATTAATCAATTTCTCTCTCTATAGTGAGACCGCTTCAGCCTTTGCAATCTGTTGCTTCAGCAGTGATTGCATGCCCTTGAGAGCCTTGCTGTATTCGGGGTTGTTTGCCACATTCTGATTTTCCTTTGGATCCTTCTGTAAATCGAAAAGCATCTCTTCGCCATTTTCGTATCGGGTATAATTGAAGCGATCAGTGACCACTGCATCTGCGCCCTTGAAGCGTGCATAGGCCGATTCGTTGATGCTGGATGTAGGGTCATCCAAAACGGCCTCAAAGCTCGTCCCTTGCACCGATTCTGGAACGTCGAGCCTTGCTAGTGAGCAAAGGGTCGGAAAGATATCCACACTCTGGATCAACGCGTTAGACTTCCCACCCTCGAATTTTCCGGGTGCTTTAACGATTAACGGAACACGTAGAGCGTTGTGCATCGTGTTATGCTTTCCCCAAAAGGTATGCTCGCCAAGGTGCCATCCGTGATCGCCCCAAACGACTACAATCGTGTTGTCTGCCAACCCCAAGCGCTCAAGCTCGTTTAAGACATCGCCGGTGAGTTTATCTACATAACTGGTCGAAGCAAAATATCCGTGGCGCATCTTGCGCTGGAAGGCGTCGGAACCGACTTTAAAATCACCGAGACCATAGCCCTTAAACTCTCCACTTCCCCGCAAGGACTTGGGTGCATTACGAGGTCGATACGGGTTGCTGGCGAGCGGGATAGTTGCTTCGTCATACAGATCCCAGTATTGCTTAGGCGCATAGAATGGCAGGTGTGGACGAATGAAGCCACAGGCTAAGAAAAAGGGTTCTCCGCTTTCCTTTAGTTTTTGTAGGTCGGCAATCGTATGCTCAGCAACGACGCCGTCCCCATACGCATTATCCGGCGCGTCAACGCACTCATAGAACAGTCCATGCCCATTTTTAGATTTAACCTCAGCACTAGCGGGGTCCAGGCTTGCGGTATGACTGATTCCTGGGCTTTTTACTGGCCGACTCCAACTGCGTTCAGCGGTATCGGAACTCGTGTGGAATATTTTACCATTCGCCAGCGTGGTATAACCAGCCTCTTTGAATACCTGAGCCATCGTGATTGCACCTGGGGTATCCTTATCCACTTTGGCGAGATAGTTCACAAATCGCGTCTTTGTCGGTAGAATGCCGGTCATCATGCTGGCCCGCGAGGCCCCGCAAACAGCAACCTGGCAATACGCTCGATCAAAAAGCACTCCTTGAGAAGCCAGCAGATCGATATTAGGCGATTTTACAACGGTGTCGCCGTAACACCCCAGTTCCGGGCGCAGGTCATCAATCGCTATGAACAGGACATTGGGCGGCGCTTTTTCCTGCGCCATCGCGGTCGATGCCATCAGCCCTACAACCCATATTAAGATTTCTATTTTTTTCATCTGTTTCCTTCTTTGTAGTGTTTAATCTCTAAGTAACGCATCAGATATCTTTAGATATCTCACTCACTCACCAGCATAGGTGTTTCTTTCACCCATTGATCAATAAGGTTAGAAAGTTTGTTCACTTTTGCAGAATTGTTTGATGCTAAATTCACGCGATCATCTGCATCATTTTCAAGGTTAAATAATTCCTTTCGCGTTCGCCACATGGTTAACTTGTCCCACCCATCAATCACGACCCACGCTTTCAATCCGTGCTTTAGGTCATCTAATTGACTAAGGTCCGAGTCGTGATCATATACATCCACAAAAACACGATTCCGCTTTTTCAATTGGTCTGGGTCGCGTAGGTCGAGTCCCTGCATTACAGCTGGTGGCTCAATTCCACATATACGTAAAATCGTTGGTGCCACATCAATATTACTCGCTAGTGTTTCACGGTCACGTATCGGCTTAATAGATGGTTCATGCGTGATGAAAATGGGTGTCCGTATGCCGCCTTCTGTGGGTTCACGTTTCGAACGGACTGAACGATTCGTTTTCTTCGGATTCTGCACCCAGCCGTTGTCACAGGTAAACACAAAGATGGTATTCTCGTAGAGCCCTTTCTCTTTCAAATGCTGCATAATTTGCCCACAGCCCTCATCGAACCACTCAACATTCGCCCAATAGCGAGCAGTTGGTTCGTCGGGTGCAATGTCCATATATTTTTTTAATAGACGATTTGGCGCGTTGTGCGGGAAATGGGGTAGGTAGACTCCATACCACATAAAGAACGGTTTTCCTTGGGACTGTGCTTTGTCGACGAAGTCATAAAATGGCTGCATTGTAGTGCGGCCAATCTCTAGGCCTTTATCACCATGCCGCCCCCCTCGACGCGCATCGCCGTGAGTCATCGCATCGGTAAACCCATGATCCAAAGGGTTCTCCTCCCACCATTTACCAGTTTGAAGGGTTAGATAACCATTGTCACGGAGCGCCTCTATAAATGTGACACACTCCGAGAAAGGAGCCGTCATCAGACTACGCATACGGGCAAATTCTTCTTTATTCTTAAACTTATGCGTGCCCTTTGGCATCACTGGATCATTGCCTCGAATGCCGGTTTCATGTGGATACAAACCAGTTGCTAGGCTTGCCAATGACGGACGACAAAGCGGCGCCGTGACATAGCCGCGCTCATACAGCATGCCTTCCCCTGCAAGCTTATCTAAATGGGGAGTCTTTATATGCTCATGCCCCATAAATCCGTAGTCATTCCACCCCTGATCGTCGCTCAAGATAAAGACTACATTGGGCCGATCCACGGCGGACACTATACTGGCAATAAATAGCCCGGCCAACAACAGGACATTTAAACGAAATTTCTTTCTCATATGTTTATTCATAGTTATTTTTCATTAAATTATTGTGATACTGTTTTCTTCACCGCAAAGCGCAGCTCCACTGGTCCCAAGAGACCGGAATCCACTAAAGGCGAATCCTTGGTATAAAACCGGCAGGTAGTGAAGGTTTTGCGAGGAGTCTCAGGTCGCGGCGTTTCATCCTTTAACCAGCGAGGAATTGCGTCGATGAGCAGCTCGCCTGATTTCTTCTGATCCAAAGCCGGATACTGCTCATCTCCGATCATACGGTTGACCCACAGATTGGTGACTCGGATCTCGAGCTGGTTATCGTGCGCTTTGAGCAAGCCCGAAACATCGAGTTGGTATGGAGGCTTCCATAAAATACCGAGATCCTTACCGTTCAAAACGACTTCTGCGAACAACTGCACGTCTCCAAGATCCAAGTTGACCGCATGCTGGTCTCCAAGTCGATCGGTAGGCACATCAAACTGCTTCCGATACGTGGCGGTTCCAGAGAAATACTTCAACTCTGGATCGCTATGTTCGGGCCATGAAATGAGTTGATCCAAATGGACCTTACGAGGACCCCATCCTGCAGGACATTGTAGATCCCAATCCGTCGAAAGATCGACCGGTTCGGGTGTGGTCGCCACTTGAACTGAGTGACGTTTTCCGTCGGAATAGATCAGTTCATACTCACCTGGCACCCATGCCTTGAGCATTGCACCATCCTGAGTGATCGATAGGTTCGCGGGCTCGGGATCTGCCGAAACAGGGTCGGATGGTCGGTTGAGTTGCAAGGTGTCATTTTGTTTCACAGTGACGGTAAAATCTTCGTCACCGATCGAGTAATCCACATGCAATTGCTTCATCGTTCCACGTGCAGGGTCGGTCTTAACCAAGTCCCATTTCACGACCGCTTCGATCGAATTATTTTGAATCCTTGATTGAATTTTATCCGTTACGTCGACCTGCCGGCCGGCATCCCCTTCTAAGTCTCCATAGACTGCTTTACGAATCTTCAATGGCAATGGCTTCGGAGCTTTTGAATCAAACGGCGTGGTTCCATTGTGCAGTAATTTCACAATACTCGGCGCTTCCGCAGCCTCTTGGAAAACTACAAAAACTGATTCGGCGGGCTCCATAAAGAGCTTCACCAGAGTGCGTCCATCGTCCGTCGACGTGTAAAGAGGTGCTTGTTCAATTGCACCCGTTTGCGGCTTCCAAAATTGCGGGACACGCCCCTGAGTCCGCAAGGTGACTTCAACTTGTCGACTCACCTCCTGCTGGTTGGAGATCATATAGACATCCGTAGATCCAATTTTACGATGAATCCACTCATACCCGATTCCTGCGTGTAGCGTCGGCGCAAGACTCTGCACCGAACTAAACTCAACAGCTGGCAAGACCCCCATGGATGTGAGGATTGGACCTAATGTATCCGTCCAATAAATGGTTCCTTTACCATAACGATTCTCCTGAACGGTGACCCCGTCGCATTTGCCCCAGATCCTATCGGCCGTCGATTGAACGATACGATCTGCATTCGGCGCGTCCTGTAGGCCAGGCGTGCGGTCTGGCTTGGGCCAAACGACATGGGCACCATCTTGAATCAGGTCTTGAATTTTCTTCAACACCTCAATTCGAACCGGTCCTTCTGGCATGACTAGTAATCGGTATTCCATCAACCCAGGAAGCACCAGACGACCGTCCTGAACAGTCAACTTCATGAGGTTTTTGCGTGAAATCATATCGTAATCATACCCTCGCGGAAGCGCTGGCTGAAGGTCATCCTTTAGCTCCGCTACCTGTGGCGCGTTTTCACCTGGATAATAGAGCAGGTCTGCTTGGAAGGTTCCTTCTTGTAGGAGATATTGACTACGCGCTAGATATTCATTCCACGCTTTGCCCTGCTCATACCATGTGTTGTTACGGTTATTCTGAAATCCCCACGGTCCCATCGTCATTCCGGGGAGCACATCGTCTTCCCACGGCTGATGAACAAAGGTGTGGAAAATGAAACGGTTGATTCCCTGACTCAAATAATAGTCGCCCTGCGCTTTTAAGAGAAACGGATGGTTCACAAACGCAGCCCCTTGCCGTCCCGCCGTAAAGGCCTCCGCTCCGACAAAACGACGTCCATTGGTATGGGCGGCGGACGCAGACATTTTTGAAGAGCTATTGTGGAAGTCGACAGGCTTCAACACCCACCATTCGCCCATCGGTATATCGACAACGTCCGCCACAGCAAAGTTATCGAGATTGCCAGGTCGACCATAGGGCTCGCACGAAAGCACCAGGCCGTTCTTGTGACACATTTCGGCAAAATATTCGTAATAGTTTTCAGTCCACATATCAGCGATCACCCGGCGAAAATCCCAGAGAAAGCGTTCAGTATGATCCAGGTTATTGACGACGCGTCCCGTGACAGCTGGCAGGTGTTTGATCAGGTCATAGCCCATGCGTTGCTTAAAATCGTTCTCAAAACCCTTGGTCCAGTTCTGCTCACCGGTTTCGTAACTATCAATGAGCACATTATTAAATGCCTTGCCCGTCAGTGGTCCGACATCATCGATTACCTTCTGCACGGTATGTTTCCAGTGCCAAGCCGCAGCGGCTTTACTCATTTTATCGCATTCACTACCGCGGCCTTCCTTAGGCGCAGGACGGTTCCTTTTTCCGCCCACGCCATGCCCAAAGCGAACAATCGTCCAATCGCCCTTCGGCACATTCCACTTCAATTGCCCGTCGGCATCCATCTTATCGGTAAGATCGACAATGGCTTCGATCTCAATCTGGTCACCGGCAGCCACCTTGCGGGTATCCGAATTGATTTTATTGTCGCGTTCAAACCCAGCCTTGGCCTTCCAGTTATCCACCCGAAAACCATCGTCCCCGCCTCTCTCAGATTCTGGTGTCGGAAAAGCCAGAACAGCTATATCCTGAAAATAATTATCCCGAAGGTTTTCCGGGCGTGGTAATTTCAGATTTACGGATTTAGGACCAGCGACCTGTTGCTCCGTCCACAGCACAATCTGCATCGCATATTCAGGCGTGATCCATGGCCCCCCACTGCTGGACCAGCCTGCGCATTGATGGTAGCATACCTCCAGACCGAGACGATCCGCCTCCTGAATCGTGTGCGTCATAAGTCGTCGCCACTCTTTACTCAAATATTTAAGAGGCCCGGGATCCATCTTGTATTCAATCTGGAAGGCCTGAAAGCCACCAATCCCTGTTCGCTCCATCGCCTCAAGGTCTTTGGTAATCCCCTCTTCCGAGACATAGCCATTCATCCAATGCCACCAGGTGTGCGGCTTTGCCGAATTCGGTGGATTTTGGAAGCCTTGCTCCAAAGATTCGGAAGCAAACATATTGGATGCGATCACGCCGATAAGAGCGCTGATGGATAGGATTCTGCTGAGGTTCATCGTTTCAATTTTGAGCTATTGAGGGAAAATACATTGCGAAATAACATCACGGCTCCACCTTTCGCACGGCGGATGGAATGATACGCACGGGGCCGAGCAGTCCAGATGTCTGCAAACTGGAATCCTTATGCCAATGCTTGAAGGCGGTAAAACTCACCCGTTCGCTGGGCCGCTTGCTTTGATTCAACAACCAATCGGGCCATTGCTTCACATAGGGTCCCTTTCTCTCAAAATCTGACGGGAGTTGTTCATCGCCGATCAAACGGTTTGGCCAGAGATTGGTGATTTTAATTTCCAGATCGTTGACGCCCTCCTTTACAAAATCATCGATATTCACTCGGTAAGGCGCCTTCCACACTATGCCAGCGTCCTGCCCGTTTACGCTCACTTCTGCGATCACGAAGACACTGCCTAAATCCAGCTCTAGGGAATTACCAGAATCCAATATTTGCTGCGAGAGTGTGAACTGCTTCTGGTAACTAGCGGTTCCCGAGAAATAACGAATCGCGTCATCGGAAGCGACCGACCACGAGCTTAAACCATCAAAGGTGGTTTGAGTGGGCTCCCCATCTTTACTTGGAAAACTGACCTCCCATGCACCCGCCAGTTCAATCGTTTCGGGCACGGATTCGACCTTGATCGTTTCGGTAGCTCCTGCGGATGTGGTGTAGGTCATGCTGCCAGCGTATGGAGTCACCCAATACAGTGCATCTTGGTTCGTGATCAGTTTGGAAGCCGGGGTGGCTTGAGCAAAACTGAACACTCGGCCTTTGGGTATCGTCTTGGTGTATTCCTCACCATTCGCCGAATACACGACACGCAGGGCTCGCTTGCGATTGGCTTCAAAGGCCGAATCAACGAGATGATCATCCACCGCTAGGTTTAATTCGCCCGCCGCAACTGCCCTTTGAATTGCTTCCGTCACATCATAGACGGGACCACCAGGAGGGATACCCGCGACGCCGTTTCCAAATCTCCCAAAGACAGCCTTCTGGATTTTCAGCTCCTCTTGACCACTGGCATCGATACTAAACGGCTCATTCTCAATCGCATTCTTTTCGTAAACGGTTTCACCAATCGTGTAAGCAACGCGCAGTTCTTTTTTATACCCCGGCGCTGGATCGCCAGAGCGTAGCATCTTTCGGCTGGCGGTGATCGTTAACGCATTATTCTGAAGGTTCTCCAGCAACACGCCGGTCACATCTGCTAAGCCGTCAGGTAAGAACGTTCCGTATTCTGCCTTTAGGATCTGTAGTTGTTGTAGCGGCTCGGCTTTGGGCTTTTGCAGCTCCATAGAGGCACGCACGATATGAGCATTCACAGGAGCGGGTTTTCTAAATACGAAAAACACCGAACTCTCTGGCTCGAATTGAACCGAGACCGATGTGGTTCCATCTCCATTCTCCCGCCAAATCGCGGCATTGGAGATCTCTCCGGTTTCAGCGTTCCAGAGTTCGGGTTGCTGACCTGCGACACGAAAACGGCACCATTCTTCCCGAGCTTCCTGCCTAGCGTTCGCCACGAAATAGATATCGATTTCATTATATTTACGATGGATGAAATCGATCTGGTCAGCGCTTCCTGACTCGATGGAAAAATCAGGTGGCAGCGATCCATGCTTTAGGAAATCAGTGATGGATCCTTCTTTGATTAAATCAGCCGCCTGTAGTGTTTCCGCCACTTGCCCCACTTGTGTATCACAGTGCGGGAAGCCTTGGAGGCTGGGCGATTTCTGAACCTGTGTGCCAAAAACAGTGCCCCCGGCTTGTGTCAAATCCTCAATCACCTGCATGGTCTCAGGTGTCATCCAAGTCGTTTCCGGCAAAACGAGCGCTTGATACGTCGCCCCATGCGGTGTGCGGATCAGACCATCTTCGACGCTCAATTCGTCGATTTTATTTTTACCAATCAAGTCGTAATCATAGCCGAGTGCTTTGATCTGCGGCATCAGTATGCCATCGTTTGGGGACGACTCTCCAGTAAACACTAAAATATCGGCAAAGCTTTCTCCTTGTTGCAGTAGGAATTGGCCGCGCCCGATATAATCCATATAGCCCTTCCCCTGTTCCCACCAGGTATTCAAGCGATTAAAATCAATGCCGAAGGGTCCCAAAGTTAAACCAGGTCCAAGCTCCCACGGCTGATGCACGTAGGTATGAAAGACGAAGCGATTGATGCCTTGCGCCCAAGCCATGTCCCCGATCGCTTTCAGTGAAGCTGGATGTTCGTTCCATCCGCCCATCGCAGTAAACGCTTCCGCTTCGGCGAACGGGCTGCCGTTGAGCTTGGCAATCGAAGCGACAAATTTGGGTGAATCGAAAAAGGCGAGGCTGCCGCTCCAGAATTCCGCCATCACCAAGTCAGCCGTTTCGCCGACCTGCATATTATCAAAGGGTCCCCAATACGGCTCCGTTGAAAACTTCATTCCATGCTGATTACTCAGCTCACGAAAACGTCCGTAATAATTCTGCGCAATCAGGTCGCCAATCGTGCGACGAAAGTCCCACAAAAAGCGTTCCGTTTCTTCGCCACTCTCGACATAGTAACCCGCGATGGTCGGCAAATAGCCGAACAAATCATACGAGCGAAGTCGTTTAAACTCTGCTGCAAAATCAGGTGTCCAGTTGGCAGTGCCGACCTCGTAGCTATCAATGTGACACTTGGTAACCACCGGACCAATCAGCGGACCGAGGCGATCAATAATCGGAGCGACGCCGCCTTCCCAGAAGACATCTGCCGCCTTACGACTCATCTTGTCGCACTCCAAGCCGACGCCGCCCGCTGAAGCAAATCGATTCAACTCACCCGTGGGTGTGTGCCCCAAGCGTAAAATAACCCACTCCCCTGCGGGAGCTTCCCATTCGAGCACACCGTCGGCTGACACCTTTGCGCTCAAGTCGATGATCGCGTCCTTACGAACCACGGCCGATTTTGAAATCGATTTGGCATCGGGTGCCATATGATTACGAATGCGCTCGGATATAATTTTGATATCCAGTTCATCAATACGTTGATCACTTTGCGGCTTGGGAAACGCGAGGACGGCGATGTCTTGATAATACTCTAACTTGGTTTCAGGTTGCGCGAGTTTACCCGAAAACAACTGACCCCCAGTATGAGAGACCTCGCTAAAAACAAGGTGCTGCATGGCAAACTCAGGCGTCACCCAAGGACCACCGCTCGATGACCATCCCGGGCAATTATGAAAGCCAAGTTCGAGACCAAGCCGTTTCGCTTCCTGCGCCGAGAACTCAAACATATCCAACCATTCTTCTCCCAGATACGGAGCGGATCCCTCTGGAGTTCCTAGTGTGACATTAAACAACTGAACGCCATGAATGCCGACCCGCTGCATGGATTCCAAATCAGCCGTAATCGCCTCACGACTCACATTTCCATTGATCCAATGCCACCAGGTATAAGCCTTGGCTGAAGACGGAGGATTTTTAAAGCCCACTTCTAAAGCATCCGCGCCGTGTGCAACGGTAGCACACAGGAGACTACCGAAAGCCAGCAAGGTGCGCATCATGCGAGTATGATGACCTTGAACAATAGATTTAAGCACACCAGTGGGCTGTTTCCACAGCCCCAACAGATTCTTCCTGATTCCCTTCATCGTATGATTTTCAAATTTCATTTGCTGATTATTCCATGATCACAGTCACGCCATCAGGTGCATCCACTTTCGAATCGATCGTGCCATCGGCTTTTCTCTCATGCCGCACCTGGATCGGACCGTGCGGCGTCGGATAGCTTCCTTGAGCCCATTTCAACTTACCCAGTTGCGGCGCAACACTTACCTTGGTGAAGCCGGGCTCCAGCGGTGTGATACCGAGAACCGTTTCACTCAAAAATGCAGTAGGTCCACTCGCCCAACCGTGGCAAAGGCTATGACGGTATCCAATATAACAATACGCTCCGAAATCGCCATGGATGTCCACTCCACCCTCCGGCACGAGTTCGTCAATCGGCGACGCGCCTTCTGCCCATTCGAGATTGAAGTCCTCCCAGAAAGTCGTCGCACCGAGGTCGAGCATAGCTCCCCAATATTCGGAGATAAAGTCCATTGCGGTATCCGCATGTCCACCCTTTGCAAGGGCTTGAAGCACATAGAATCCATAAAATGTGGAGATACCAGTCGGACCTCCAGTCATGAGCGTATCCTCAGCGGTGAGCTCTGGAGAACGCATCTTGGCGAGAGCCAATAAAGCCGCGCCAGACTTCGACCCATTGGTATCCGGAACGACGAGGCGGGCTCGATCAGCCGCTTCTGCACAGGTCGCTGCGGTCGCATCTTCGCCAAGCACCGTCAACATGCGCTCGCTGGCTTCGAGTGTCATCACTAGCAATGCTTGCAGACCTGCGGTCACCCCTTGTTGATTGCTAGAACTAGGCCAATCGAGAAAACGCTTGCCGTTGATTTGCTCGGTGCCATCGGGACCCACAAGATCGGCTAACTTTAAGGAGAGGCTTTTCAGGTATTCGCGTTGCTCCTCTAGGTATTCGTGATTTCCGTGATGCATCCACCACTGTTCGTGGATCAGGATCCACCACATCGAGTAAGAGCTGATGTTGTTCATCCATTTACTTGCTGGAGTGAGATCGCGTATATAATCGAGACTGTCGGGAACGACGTCGTTGTAACCAAACACTGCATTGATGGTAGAGACTTCGGGATGCATGTCGCCCACCCAAACAAGGCGATCCCGTTTAATGCCGTCGTAGAGGTATTCCTGCATGTTGAGATGCACCGTATAGGCGCCGACCTGCCAAATTTTGTTGAGGCGCTCGTCGTCGCACTCGAAGGAACCAATCTGCGGGACATCACGAACTTTCAGAAGTGCACGCACCTCCGACAAGTTAACGGGTAGTTTTGGATCCACATTATCGATACGGACAAAACGGAAGCCACTAGGACCAATGATTCGCTTACCAAGCCATGGGAGCGTCAGGACCATATCGCGTATCGCATGATCGTTTTTTGCGGTGTGTCCTTCGCCAACTTCCGACATGGCTTCTGCGACCGATTCTCCTAGGCGCACACGCACTAAAGGAGGCGTCTTACTCCGAGTGCGTGCCGTGTAAATTTCGACATCGCCAGCGATTTGCACACCGAAGTCCAGCAGGATCGAACCGCCTGCTTGCGTGTCGGTCGGAGGCAACAACACGCAAGGTTTGTGCACATTCACAAGACTCGCCTGACCGGTGCCCTTGGCAAGCAGTGTCTCGCCGTTTCGAACACCGTGTTCACTCGTCCATACGATTCGCTTGGCGGAGACATTGAAGGTCGACAAGGGACTTTTCTCGCCGATCACATTTGCGCAGAGTAAGCCCTGTGTAATCAGCAATAGCGGTAAAGCTAGGCACGTCGTCCGCAAAAGAGAGGACTGCAAAAAAGACATGGTATGCATATTCTAAATAATTCGAATTAACGACTTGTTCTCAATTCTATAACGCTACTTTTTTAATTGGTTTTACCTGAACGGGACCAGCTAGCCCAGACGGCTGAATGGCACGCTATGCGTTCAACCGGCGAGTCGAAGACACACTGGCTTAAAGCTTCGCTCGCCTCTCCTAGGAAACCGTCTGGATACTTGAGCTCTACAAACAGCCGATTGCCATTGGATCCACCTTGCCGAGATCCAATTCGTAGCGCAGGTCTTTCTGTTCGTCACACCAACAAGGGAAATGATTGCTAGAATTCTGGCTAAGCTCATCTTTTACTATGTTAGAGTCCGCATCAATTGGCAGTCATTGGTCAAATCGTAAGGCGCCGCAACAAATCCAATGCATACACGCCTAAACTATATTTGATTATTTGGCACTGCAATCTCATAGGTGCCCGATCCGACGCGAAGCATCAAGCGGCCGTCTTCCAGCTTAACTTTTGAGGGTGGCACGGCTCGCCCATCCACTGTAATTCCTCTGGTGCTACCAACGGGAAAATACACTGTTGCGGTCGTGTTCGTCGGCACTGTGATTTTCCAATGAAAGGTCCCCTCTTCGATTTTCCAATCGCTACTGATACGTCCGCGAATGGAGTCGTAATGACCTTTCGCCCAGGTGATGCCGTGCCCAACCTCTGGCTTCATTATAATCTCCTTGTATCCCACGCCATTGGTGTCGATCCCGAGCATCGTGTAGAACATCCATTCACTACAGGCACCGTAGGCATAGTGATTGAATGAATTCATCGAGCTCTTACTGATCCCGCCTTCATGTGTATAGCTATTCCAACGCTCCCAAATCGTCGTCGCACCCTGTTCAACGGAATAGCCCCAAGACGGATAGGTCTTGTTTTGCAACAAGCGATACGCCAGATCGCTCCGGCCGATTTCGGTGAGAGTCGGCAGTATAATGGGCACTCCAAGGAACCCGACTGAGAGGTGGTAATCTTTGTCCTGAATTCGTTCAACCAAATGATCTGCCGCCTGCTTGCGCTGCGCTTCGGTCAGTAGGTCATAGTGCAGGGCCATGCAATACGCAGTTTGTGTATTCCCCTTCACCCGACCGTCCGCATCGACAAAGGAGGCTTGGAAATGCTCACGAATACGCCCGAACAGTTCCTGATATTTTTTGGCGTCCGCTTCTTTACCGATTGCATCAGCCATCTCCGCCATCAACTGGGTGACGTATGCGTAATAGGCTACGGAAATCACATCCAAAGGCGTTTTGGAACCAACAGATAGCCAGTCGCCAAAGCCCTTGCCTAGACCATTCAGTCCCTTGCGACCGCAGGCTTTCAGGTAGCGAGCCATCCCGTCGTAATGTTTTTCAATCACACGAGTATCCCCATACACATTATAGATCACCCAAGGGCAAATGATTCCGGCATCGGACCACCCCGGGCTGCCACGTCCATGCATAACGGGCGCCTGTTTCCCATAGAGATTTCTTTCATTCAAGGTGTCTTCAAGGTCCACGAGCCACTTCGTGAAAAAAGAGGCGACATCCTGATGGTAGGTCCCGGAACGAATATAGACCTGGGTATCGCCGGTCCAGCCTAAGCGTTCATCGCGCTGCGGGCAGTCGGTCGGCACTTCAAGATAGTTCGAGCGCTGCCCCCATAGAATATTGCTATGCAGTTGGTTCAGCATTGGATTCGAGCACTCAAATGAACTGGTCATTGGCGCGTCGGAGTGAATTACAATTCCCGTCACCATATCCGGCGTTGGAGTTCCGTTTAGGCCAGTAATTTCAACATACCGAAACCCATGAAATGTAAAGCGCGGCTCCCATACCTCTGGACCGCCGCCCTTGAGAATATAGGTGTCGGTAGCGCGGGCGGAACGGAGGTTTTTAGTATGCACGGAGCCATCGGAGTTAAGCATTTCACCGAAACGCATCACGACTTTCTCGCCAGCCTGACCATTCACTTTTAGCCGTATCCAACCCGAGAAATTCTGCCCCAGATCAAACACATGATGACCTTTCTTCGGCTCGGACAAGTTGACCACTGCCAGTTCCTGCGTGCGACGGACTGGAACGCCTGGATACGCTTGAATTAAAGGCTCTACATTGAGAGCCGTGCCAGTGTCAACAGCACTCCATTGGCGATCATCAAAGCCCGGGCGATTCCAACCGGGCATCTCTAAACGCGCATCATACATCTCACCTGCCTGCATGTCAGACTCGAGAATCGGCCCGAAAGCTGCCTTCCAAGAAGCGTCGGAGGCAATGATTTCTGTGCGTCCGTCCGCAGTGTCAATATGCAGCTGCCCACGTAGGCGAATCTTGTCTCCATACTGATTCTGACCCAAATTACTGACATTGC
The DNA here is from genome assembly GCA_937136395.1 of uncultured Opitutia bacterium. Lineage (GTDB taxonomy): Bacteria > Verrucomicrobiota > Verrucomicrobiia > Opitutales > Coraliomargaritaceae > JBPOFY01. The sequence goes on from CAKZOI010000046.1 coordinate 91,380, forward strand.
CACGGAACCAGCCATCGCCGAGAATTCCGCCTATAGCATTGTCGCCTGGCTGCAGTAAATCGGTGACATCGTATGTGCGGTAATAAATGCGTTTGCGATAGTCAGTCCAGCCCGGCGTGAAAAATTCGTCGCTCACACGTTGGCCATTCAGGTGCATTTCAGCGAATCCCTGAGCCGTGATATACAGCACCGCACGCTTGATCGGAGCTTTCACCTCAAACTCTTTGCGCAGATATGGAGCTGGAAGATACCGTCTGTTTAACAGTTTCTGAACTTTGGGAGTTACTAATTTAACAAGGTCATTTTCGTTTAAAGCAACCCTTCGTGTCTTCCCTTGCAGTGTGTATTCCAACTCCAGCACCTTCTTCACCCCGTCGGCGGGATCTCCACCAGCAAACTCATTGGTGATCTTGAATTCATAGGTGCCCGAAGCCACAAGTTTCGCAATTTTTGACTTTAGATCTACTTGCTTTGAAGGTTTCCCACTTTGGCCGTATAGCGCCTTAAGGATGACTATCTCTGGCTCTTCCCGAACCGTGTCTTCGGGCAAATCGGGAATCTTATCAAAACCAACCCATTGAGCAGTCCAGTCTGTCGGCTCCAGCAAACCCATCGAATACAAAACTGGTTTGCTCCATGCTGAGGGTTGATCGCTTCCATCCCAAACCATTACCTTCCAATAGCAACGCTGGCGGGAGACTAACGGCTTTCCCTGATATTCAATCTGAATGCTCTCATTCGAGCGCACTTTTCCCGAATCCCAAAGATCGCCTGTATTCTTTTCCAACCTCTCCGGCGAACTCGCCACAAGAATACGATAGGCACTTTGCTGTTGATTCCGCTGATCTGATTCCAATTGCCAGCTAAGGCGCGGCTTAGCGTTATCAATACCCAATGGGTTCACATGATATTCGCATCGAAGTTCGCCCGGTTGAATGATTTCAGCAGCAAAGGCGCTAGTGAGTCCACCGATGCACATCAATACGGCGGATAGTATGATTGATTGTATTGTATTCATATTGCTCAATTTAAAATTCTCGAGGAATTGCTCATCAAGGCTGCAAGGCTACTTTTTGAATCGCTTTGATTTGAACGGGGCCCGCCAGTCCGGAGGGCTGAATAGCGCGGTTTTCGTTTAACTTACGCTTAGAGATCCACTTCGGTTTAAACGTGCGTGGACCTTCACCGGGAAATGCATCTGGATACTGCATTTCTCCAATCAGTCGATTGCTCCACAGGTTCGTCACATCCACTTTCAGCTCATTTTTTCCAGCTTTCAGGTGTTCGGTCACATCGACTGTGAATGGTGGTTTCCAAAGCAGTCCCACATCTTGTCCGTTTAACCAGACGCGAGCCATTGGATCCACTTTGCCGAGATCCAATAGGTAACGAAGGCCCTGCTGCCCCACCTGATCTTCGGCGACTTCAAACGTGGTGCAATAGCCCCCAGTTCCTGAATAATGAACCACCGAAAGTTTTTCATGGTCGGTCCAAAAACCAAGGGTATCGAGTGCAATCGAACTGGGCATATCGCGCCCCGGCATAAATTCCAAGGTCCACCCTTTACGACTCAATACCAACGGTTTCGGCATAGGATTTACCTTGAACTGTTCAACCGATTGATCCGCACGCTTGAGCGCATAGCTTCCCGCTGCTGTAGCATACGCGACCTCGTTTCCATTTTCGGAAACTATCGAAAGGAACTTCGGTCCCTTCACGTCCACAACTGGATTACTGACTTTCTCGTCGCTCTTTCTAAACACGACAAAGACTGACCCCGCTGGATTCAGTTGCAAGGGCACTTGGATTCCATTTTCCACTGTCTTGAAGTGTGTCGTCTTTGTGATGCGTCCTGTGTCGGCATACCACAACTCTGGCTCTAATTCTGAGGAAACTCGAAAGATGGGCTCCAGCTCGACGACTGTCTTTTTCTGATTCGAAACAAAATAGATGTCAAAATCATCGCTCTGACGATGGGTCCACAATACCGCTTCAGGATCAATATTTGAGACATCGGTTGGAAGATTGATCGACTGCATCACAGACGCTAGCTCAACGCCTTGAATCACTTTGCCGTTTCCAAACGATTTGACTCCGTTATCGCCTGCTTTCATCCCCTGCCACATTTCCTTGGCTATCGACTGAACCAACGCATCCGCCTGCTTCGCATCCTGTAGGCTCGGTGAATGCTCCGGTGCTTCGCCGTAAAGAATCCCTCCAGCAGCCACCAACTCTTTAAACTTATTCAATACTGCGGGGCGCATCGTTTTGAGCGGCGGTAACACCATCACGGCATAACTTTTGCCATCGGGAAGCGTCCATCGGCCATTCTCAACCGACATGCGCTCTAACAATACCTGAGCATTAATAAAATCGAAATCATATCCAACCGGCTGCTCGGGCTGACGTGTTCCTGACATAATCGGAGCATCTTCTCCAATGAAGTAGGCGAAATCGGCAACGTGCTGGCCCTCTTGTAATAACACATGGCAGCGGCGCAGATAATCGATCCAATCCTTGCCCTCATAATACCAAGTATTGTGACGATTAAACTCCGTTCCAAACCAAGCATTGATACCGGGCATCTGCTCGTCGGGTTGCTGGATATTCACGTGCAGCACAAAATGGTTGATACCTTCTGTGAAAGCCCAATCGCCGCGCGCCTTCATTTTATAAGGAGTTAACTCCCAGTTCTGCCCCGACGTCAGGGCCTCGGCATACACAACCTTTTTCCCATAGGCATGTGCGGTCGATGCCGCCGATCGGCATTCAATGTTGCCGAGAGTGCCAGTGGCCCAGAATTCACCTGCCACCATATCGCATGCACCCCCATAACGCATAAACTCTCCTGGAAAGCCCCAGTGGCCATAGTTTTCCAACCAAGTTTTTAGACCATGTTCATTGCTTCGCTCTTTCAACCCAGCCGCATACACATCCGCCAACTGATCCGCGATCATCCGGCGCAGATCCCAAAGAAAACGATCTGAAGCCTCTGGGCTCTGAACAACACGACCACTGAAAACTGGCAGAAACGGCATCGGGTCATAGCCATACTTTGCTTCAAAATCACTTTGTAGGTCGTCAGTCCAATTTTGCGAGCCCTGCTCGTAACTATCGGCAACCACGTATTTAAAAGCAGTTTTTTCTTCAGGCGTGAGACGAGTCAACAACTCACCAACAAATGCATCAAAATGCGAATCCAGATGCTCACGGCTCATTTTGTCGACTTCCAAGCCGCTCGCATTCGGCGCTGCAGGACTGTTCTTCACACCAGTGGGCAGCATCCCGATTCGCTGAATCACCCAGTCTCCCTTAGGAATTTGGCAGACAAGTCGGCCCTCATCATTCATTCGGTCCGTCAAATCATAGACCTTAGAGGGATCAATAAACGACGACATATCCAAATCAGTTCGAGCAGAGGGCCATTGGTAGTCCTCCCATTTCGGAGTCGGTCTGGGATACATTTTTCCCAACTGCTTTTCAACGGCATACTCCACACGCGCAGCAGAAAGGATTTCGATTTCGGCAAAACCAGTGCCCTCATCACCACGGCTCGTTCTAAAATTTGAAAAGACAATGCGAAAACGATCCGACTTTGTCGGTGGCAGCGAGAGATACAAGGCTCCATCGACCATGGGACCGGCATTTCTAGCCTTCCTGCGTCGATCATACTTTCCAGTTTGAATCACTTTATATTGACCGTCCACCCATGCGGAGATCGTCACGTCCGCCATAAAAATCCCGAGATCAGGTTGGAGCGCCACTGCCTGCGCTGTAAATGGCTCACTGAGCTCAAAATCAAGTTGCTGTTTCTTTTGTTTCTTGCTGATCGCCAAGCTTGCACTGGAACTCAGATCCCCATCGACTAAATGCTGCGCATTCTCAATTTTGGGCAAGCTTCTTACCTTAGGATTGCGTGCACTGAACGGCTTGTCGACACGACTCGATACTGGAATCGCCAACACCGCAACATCTTGAAAGTCACCCTCCGGAGCCGGGAGCACCTGATTAAATGAGAGCGGGCCGCTCACCTGAATTTCCTTCGATGCAAGATAACGCATCGACTGTTCAGGTTTGATCCAAGGACCACCAGACTGACTCCACCCTGGACAATTGAACAGCCCGATATCCACACCTAAACGTTTTCCTTCCCGAACCGCGTGGACTGTGATGTCCCACCACTCTTCGCTCAGCATCGGAACCGGACCTTTATCGCCATCCGCGAAATACTGATTTCCGATCAGTGCCGTGCCAATACCAACCTCTGCCATCGCCTCAAGGTCTTTGGTCACGCCCTCTTTCGAAATATTATTATTAATCCAATACCAATAGCACCACGGTCGGCTCTCGATCGGTGGACTGACAAAGTCTTTATCCAGGGTATCCGCTCTCAGTTGCACAGTGAACGCACAGAGTGCGACCAAGGCTAATATCATTCGTTTAAAATTCATCTTATTGTTTTATCTCAACTGGTATCTCATATGCATACACTCAAATCAGTAGTGTTGAGCGCTTAGTGTATCAGATACTTTAACTCTTATTGTTTATTTGTATTTAAATTGATAGCTGCCAGAGCCTACTTCATAGCGCAGCCATTTCCTTCCACCTTCAGTGACCAAGGTAAATTTTTTCTGGAGATCGCGATGTGCGCCTGAAGAGAGTTCTCTCCCCTGCTTGTATGGAATAAATAGAGAAGCCCTAGTGTTTGGCGGAATTTCAACATTCCAGAGAAATTCATCTCCATCGTTTTTCCACTCACTACCGATGGTCCCGTAGGGAGATACCACGCTGGATTTCACCCAGTCGATTTGATCGCTCAGTTGAGGCTTTATTTGGAAATGCTTGTATCCAACGGTTTTTTCATCAGGTCGAATACCACCGAGTGATTCATGCATAAAGGCGGCAAATCCGCCGTTCATTGGATGATTGAATGAGTTTCTGAACTTCACTTTCGTCCAATCAAAACGGCGTTCGGGCCAAGTAGACAAACCCAAGTTCATAACAAAACCAGGTCCAGGAAAGGTGGTGTCGTTCAGCATACGGTAAGCGAGCTCATCATGGCCATTGTCAGCCAATACCGTATAGAGGTGCCGTAGGCCATGGATACCACAGGCATGGTGACCATCGTGCCGTTCATTGATGTCATACAGTAAGGCCTCCACGCGTGCTTCAATTTCACTTTCAGGCACCATGCCTAGCTTCAACGCCATCACAGTGGCGGTCTGACTGCCGTAGTGTTTCAGTCCTTTGCTGCCCTCAATGGGTTTGAGGTAAACTTTGTCGAAGGCTTTCCGGGTCCGTTCCGCTTCTTCAAGACACCATTTGCTGTAGTCCGGTTCATCCATCAGCAGGGCCATTTGGCTGATGAGCTCCAAGGCCTGAAAATAAAACGCCGTACCGGATACAAAGGGGTGGCACTCCATGAATTCGGGGGCGGCTTTGCGATCCCAATTCGGCGGGCACCAGTCGCCAAGGCCGTTATCAATCACGCCATCCTTGGTTTTAAAGGATTTGTAGTAGGTGATAAAGTCCTTGAAGTGCTTGTAGTGTGGGCGGAAGGCTTCCGCATCGCCAGTATGTACATACATGCGCCAGGGGATGATGACATAGGCCACCGCCCAATCGATGGTTCCAACGCGATTAGCGCGCTTACCTGGCGCCACCATGGGCGGAATACCCGGGCTGTCGGGAAGTAGCCGTTTGGCTTTCTGGTCTTTGCTCAAGCTGTCCTGCACATCCCGCATAAACTTCAAATACATCCGCGCCATGTCATAGTTGTAAAGACTGAGATCCGCTGTGGCATGGGCATCGCCGAGCCATCCGCACTTTTCACGAGCCGGACAGTCCTCAGGGAGCGAGTGCCAGTTGCCTTCTAGGCTCAGCAGGCTGGCAGCATACTGTTTGTTAAGCATCTCGTTGGATGACTCAAACGAGCCCGTTTTTTCAATCGCGCTACGCACAAAGACCGCTTCAATCGTCTCTGCAGTGGGTGCTTCAGCCAAGCCAGTGATTTCGAGATATTGAAAGCCAGAATAGACAAATCGAGGTGAGTAGGACTCGGGTCCATTTCCTTTACAGATATAATAATGATCTTCTGGAGCGCCAGGGGCACCACCTCGGGTTTTCTGATCCCCCCGCCCCGTATCTTGATCTAAAATTTCGGTGGGATAAAAATGTATCACGTCACCAGCTTTTTGGTTTAGTGTGATATCATACCAACCCGAGAAGTTTTTTCCGAAATCAACCAGATACGTGTCAGCGGCTACTTTCTTAATGGAGACGGGTTTAAATCGTTCCACTTCTTTAATCGGTTCCAGAAGCTGTGGGCGCAACTTACTGTCGGGACACGGCGCTTGCAATTTGACTGCCTGCTGCCAACTCGAATCGTCGAGGCCGGGTTTCGACCAGCCTGAAATTTCTTTCCGCGCATCATAGCTTTCGCCCCAGTAGACATTGTCGAATAAAATCGGGCTTACGGTGGCCTTCCAACTGCTGTCCGTCACAAAGGTTTCACTACTTCCGTCAGTATACTCTACGAAGATTTTGGCGCGGAGTCTTGGTTTCCCATATTCAAACTTAGGGTTGAAGGCGAGGTTCTGGCCATAGAATCCGTTCCCGAGCCAAGCACCTAGGGCATTGACTCCCGGCTTCAGCGCATCGCTGATATCGTGCACGACATAGAGCGTGTGTTTTCCATAATTGGTCTGTCCGGGATCCAGCACATGATCGCAGATCTTGTTTCCATTGACGTAGAATTCGCAATAGCCTAAGCCACTGACATACGCACGGGCTTTGCTGACATTTTTAGATATATGGATCTCCTTACGCAGCAGTGGTGAAGGATTCGAGCGCAGCGCTTCCTGCTGGTTATTCGGTTTACGACTCGCGAACTCTGAATCGCGAGTGTCCTTTTCCAAGCCGATCCAATGTGAACCGCCCCACTCTCTCGCATCTAACAATGCCATCTCCCAAGACGCGACTTCCGACCAGTCACTTTGATGGCCTCTATTATCTGTAATCCGCACTTTCCAGTAACATGCCTGACGACTCTGCAACGCTTTCCCTTCATAGCGAACCAGCACCGACTGTTCCGAGGCAACACGACCGCTATCCCATAGATCACCTTGATCTCTCGCTAACAACTTCGGGTCGCTCGCCACCAAAACATGGTAGGATTCCTGTAAGATCTGCTTCGCCTCCGGATCAGATACCTTCATTTTCCAACTGAGACGGGGTTGCTGGACATCCAACTGTATCGGGTCTTGCAGATGCTCAACCTTTAAATCATAGGCAAGAATATCGGTGGACTTTTCTGCCAGCACGGCAGTGATACCCGTTATGAGTAAGAGAGTGAAATATTTGAGGTATTTTATCATACTGTAGTCATTTGTTGTCGGTGCCTATGTCGCAATATTTATCGATCGAAGTAGTCATTAACTGCTAGGGCTGATTCACAGTCAGTCGCACGAATCGTTTGCCTGAACCTTTCGGAAGTGTCGCGCGTCGGTTTTCCAGTTCGCTGGTGTCGGGGTTTTCTGGGTCTGCGGACTCGGTGACGCCGACACTGCTCCATGATCCAGGAAGTAGTGTATCGCTCCATTGGACGCTGAAGGTGACGCCGGCGGCCAGAGCCGCCTTGCTGCGGGTGTAGCGGAACTCCAAGGTGCTGCTGTCGACTTCTACGGGTGTCGAGAGCAAGGTGCCGGCATGTGGGTTCTGCCCAGTGGCAAATTCGAGCAAGTTACTCTCGCCGTCGAAGTTCGCATCGTAGCTGTCGGCTGCCGAGCCGGTGTTCTCGATGGTGCCGAAGTATTCGAACCGCCACGCTTCTATACCGGACAGAGACAACGGGGCTGTGAATCCCGAGATCGCAAGATTATCCAGGAACAGATGATGTCCCAGACTACCTTCCGCGCCCCCATCGAAGGTGATCCTGATGGTTGCCGACTCTCCGGGCTCAAGTGTTCGGTCGGCGAGCTCCACGAAATAAAGATCGACCTGGTCGTGAGTGTCGTTGGTGCCGGATAGCGTTCCCGCCGCATGGTTGATCTCCTCGGCCGAGGACTCGAACACGCTGCCGGTGGTCATGTCACCACTCAAGACCTCCAGCTCGTAGGCTCTCGGCGCGTTGGGACGGAAGGCGAGCACATCCATGTGGAAGCCATCGAGATTCCATGAAGTCGGACCGTTGTTGGTGAGAGTCAGAGTCATCTCGGCACTGGCGACCCCGTTGAGCGCGGTCATGTTCGCACCCGTTCCGGATGTTACCCCGCTCGCAGCGACGCCTCCTCCATCAAAGGATCCCCAGGTGCCGTCGCCGCTTGAGCCGCGTCCACTGCTGCTGTTGTCCGTTGTGCTCCAGTTCGCGCCGGTAGTCGAAGCTGTCGCCGTCGCCGTGATTCCCACGGCGGTCACGCTCGCGACCGGGGCTGTGCTGCTGGACCATTGGTCCCAACCAGCGACCACCTGTATTCCGGTCGACGGGTCTCCTACGATGATCGTGCCGTTACCAGAAAAGACGGCGTTTCCGAGCCCGGAGAGATCGGCTGGGGTATAGATTCCATCGGCAACGGCTTCACCGCCCAGACTCAGGCCGGCAACCGCCCATCGATTAGAGGCCACCTTGACTTCTGTCCCAGGGGCATCCGCCACGTTGAGCATAGCATCCTCGTCCCAGTCTCCACGGATCTCCAAGCTGCCCCCCGCGGCGACCTCGATATCGGCATCGCCCACCGCACCGCCTTGCTCGAAGACGAGCGTGCTTCCCTCCGCCACTTCCCAGGTGCCTGAGAAGGTATTGTTGCCATTCGTGATCGTGATCGAGCTTAGGCCCTCGGCTGAATTCTCCTTTGCCAGAATCCGGCCGCTTCCTCCGATCCGCGAGGACACCTTGAGGCTTCTCTCAATCGGCCCCCCGCCCGCACTGCCAAAGGAAAGAAAACGCGTGGTTCCCGAGTTGGTGATGCCCCCTGCAAGCGCATTGGTGATCGACGAACCGGTTCCGGCCGCTAGTTCAGCAAAGTCCCCTGCTCCGTAGCTGGATCCGCCTTGGAGAATCAAGGAGTCGACCGTCGTCACCTCCCCAGATTCTTCGATCGCCCGGACCTGGAAGCGGCCGCCCGGCCCCACCGTGAGAGAGAATCCTGGAAAGGTCGAATTGCCGCCCTCGCCGCGCACGTTGCCCGTGTCGGGGATCAGATAATTGAATCCTACGACCGGTGGCTGGCCGTTTTCCCAGGTGCTGCCGTCGTTCACATTGACCGGGCTGCCGAGCGCGGCGCCAGCCATCGGGATGGTCAGCGCATAGCTGCCGTTCATGACATCCATCACTTGGACCGATGTCAGCGCGCTGCGATAGAGCACGACGTCGTCGATAGAGCCTTCAAAGTGTTCGTTGGGTTTGTTATCGCCATCGCCACCGATAAAGAATGGAAGCGGTGCAGTTTCATTATAGTTGATGGTGACTGGACTGCCCTGAGCGACACCATCGACATACCATTGGTAACTGGTGCCGTCTTTGACCATGGCGTAGTGGTGCCACTGGTTCGAGGGCAGGTCGCTGTAATTATAATCTTCGATATTGGCAGCAGATCCCGTATCGGCGAATGCTGCCTTGTTTGGCATAAACTTGATGAACTCCAAGCTTTCGGAGCCAGTGCCACCGTAACGGTTGCCGACCATGATTGAGCCAGAATGTGAGGTCGCTTCCTTCTTCGCCCACCACGACCAGGTAAAGTCGTCCGTGTCGGCGAGGGCGTAGCTGAACGCCGTTTCGATGCGGTCGTCGGTGCCGTCGAAGACCACGTAGGATCCACGGGTGGCATCGCTGCCCCACGACGCACCGTTGAGAAGCGAGGCGTCCGAACCGAAGCCAGAAACGTCAGCCGTCGAATTCCCTGAACCTTCATCCAGCGGCCAGTGAGCCACCAGACCGGAATCCGGCCCAACGACAATCTCGCCCCTATCATAGCTCAGGGCTTGCTCCAATGAAATCAGTCCACCAGGACCCCTTCCTTCAAAGAGGTCTCTTTGTTCAATGATGGATAGGGCCGTTGAGAATAGTGTCGGTTCATATTGCGTTCCATCTGGGGATGTTTCAGGAAGCAAGGGGAAATTGTCCGAGTAGGTAATGATCATGAAGGCGACGTCATCACGACGAATGAAGTCGGTGCTCCCAAGCATCGCGGGGGTCGACAGCCACCTCATGAACTCACGCATTCCTTGGAATCCACTGTCGCTACCGTTGGTGTTGAAAGGCACCTGAAACTTGAAAAACTTGTCCTTCACTTGGGAATTTCCCAAGGCCCAAAGGAGGTAATCCTGCCGGCTCCCATTGTTCTCGAACCAAAGCTGCGCTTTGGCTTCGATGGAAACCCCTGCTACGATTGCCTTCTGCGAAAAGGAACGGGAACGCGAGCCATTGTTCCTTACGTTGCTGATGATTTTTACATCCGCCCGACCGTTGTTGTCCAGCCAGTCACGCAACTCCTGCAGGTCGGCATCAGACCACTCCTCCACCGGCAGGTCGCGATCTTCGCCAGGCTGATTGTCGAAGGGCATCACCCACTTGATCTTGAGGCCCAGCTGGCTTTCCTTCCTGAACTTCACTACCAACGTATCAGGCAGAGGATCCCGACGATCGCCGCCAAATCCATCATAGGCGAAATGCGTGCGGGGAAACTCGAGGACGGCATTGTTCTTGCCGTTTGGCATACACTGCACGATCTCCTTCCACTCGGCCGCGGTGTTTTTTTCGGCGCTGGGTCGCTGGGTGTCTACATTGTTGGTGTTGATCCCTTCGATCTGCTCAGCCACGATATCCCACTGGTCTTTGAGTGTATCATGGGACCCCTTTGGAATGTAAGGTAAGCCGAACCAGACCTCATATCCAAAACTAGTACTGGCGCAAAAAAGCACCATCAAAAGTGCCAATCTATGGGTAATCAATTTCCTAAAGCTCATATGCCATAGTGTTTAAATGATCAAAAGCTACTACCTGGTCGCCGAAACCGTCCACGCCCCAGGAGAAACATTAAACTTAATATACTTATTATCTTCACCGTTCCAAGTAATGCCCGGAACATTTCCAATAAAGGCTCCATTACTCCATACTTTCATACCGTTCACCTCAATCGTCTTTGGAGAAATCGACGCCTTTGGAATGCCGACCACTGCCGTGGTGCCTTGCGGGGAATCCAAACGAATGCCATAGGCTTTATCCGTCCGCTCGATTTCAACTGTAATATCGCCCTGCACGCTGGGGATCACCTGCTTTAGCGATGTGAAATGCGCTAAGTTTGGCAGAATCTGATATTCACGCCAGCCTGGTTTGCTTGGAGCAATGCCAACGATATGCTTAGCGAGAATCGTGTTTGGCGCATTCCAAGCGTGATTATACGACCCTCCGCTAGGGAACTTTTCATAGAGTGTGCTAAGGCTCTTACGATCCACCTGACTTTGGTAGCGTTCCTTCATACGCTTGAGCGCCGCGTCGTAACGCCCCGCATAACACATAGCATCTTCAACCATCCACTCAAAATGCGGACTGCAAAAATGATTCGGAATCAATACGTTTTCAACGATCGCAGCATGCTTATCATCTCTGGCTAGACCACTGAGAATAGCCAGCGCATTGGCGCGGTCGTCCTGAAATTTTGTAGCATTGCTGCTGTAATAGTTACCGGTCCAGTATTTGTCATTAAACCCTTTTTGAATGGCATAGATCCGTTGGTCATACCACGCAAGGTCTTGTTTTTCGCCAAGCTCCAGCGCCATTTTCTTCGCGCTATTAAGCGCCATGAAGTAAAGCGCATCGAGCACCACATTCTGATCAATCGTATCCTTGACTCCCCAATCGCTCCAGTTCCATGAATCCATAGAACGTTTATTGCGCTTGGGTAAACCATCCTTACCAATGGTCCAAAGATTTAAGTATTTACGGATATATGGATAGGCGTATCGAAGCGTTTCCTCATCACCCGTGTTAATGTAATATTGCCAAACTCCTTGATCAACAAACTGAAGACTTTGGCTGGGCAACTCACGCAAGCGCAATGGCCCTAGCGCGGCATAAACACCTTCATAACTGAAAGCCATGGTCATTCGAATGGCTTTCTTTAGTAACTGCCTGCCAGACTCATCCATGCAATAAAACAGGTAACTAGCCTGATCTGCCACATCGCCGATCCAAAGTGCCCGTTCCCGATCTGGGCAATCCATAAAATTATCACGGGCACAGACAAACAGAGTATTGCGCCCCATCCACCAGAGCCGTTCGTAGAACGGATCATTCGATTCAAAAGAACTTGCATTAATATCCCCCACACTCATCCAGCGATACTTTAGCCCCAATACTTTCACACCGGCGGGGATGTCATATTTAATGGTGTGCCCACTCATCCATGAAAAACTCTCGAAGGACTGCTTGCCTTGCTTAGTCGTATAGTAAGCGTTGATCTGATTGAGACGATTATCGGTCGTGACTGCAATCTCTACACCCGCATCGGACTCCACCATTAGGTAGGGAGTGATTTGTTTATTAAACGGTAATTGGCAGACGATGGTTTCCCCCTTACTGATAAAGGGAAATTTTGCGGCAGGATAATTTTCGTAATCCTTTAGTCCATGGTTCATTAGCGCAGGCACATAGTTTTTCTCTAAATTATACCACGGCGCCGCAGGTGGATTACCTTTTTCTGTCGCAGCTTTCCAAGCTGCATCAGAAAAGTCAGGAGAGGTCCAATCACCCATTTCATTTCGCGCATCATACCGAACGCTGAATTGAACAATATTTTTTCCTGCGTCACAACCATCGATCGCATACGCTGGATCCGCCTTCACCTTCCAGCTACTATCTGAAATTAACTTTTCCCCATTGAGATCTGCTTGAAAAAGAAACCCTCCCTTACCGCTATCGATATGCGTCCCTTTGTGAGTCTCTTTGCCCCAATACCATGCGAGCACAGCAATCGTATTTTCGCCGGGCTTGAGGTAAGGAGCGATGTCCACCGCTTCATACCATGTGTTTGAAGGCTTTCTCTCAGGCGGGAGATCCCACATCTCTTTGATTCGTTTCCAAGGTTTTGCTGGACTAGACCCTCGCGCGACGCTGCCTTCAAAGACTACCAGGTCTCTATTGATCCACATCCAATACTTACTGTCTGCAGAAATATTCGCGATTACCGTTTCAGGCACCTTATCGACCTTTATCTCTTTGCGAAATGCCACCCACGCGTTGTCAGGGCCGTCTTCAGCCTGCCAGATCCACTGCGCCTGCCAGTCGAGCAAAGGTTCAGCTGCCGCAGAGTGACTTAGCATCAATACGCATGATACGATCCACAGGATTTTCTTAAATAGATTAGATAACTTCATCGGTATTTGTAATTCTGTGCGACGCTTCCAAGAGCCATAGAGTAAATGGAAAGGCTAATCTCGGAATTCTACCAGTGAAAGAATCCCTCTGAGGCTTCTTTAAGCGATTCCGGCATTTAGGCAGGGGCGATTTTGGTTTGAGAAGATTTCGGGCCGTTCTTCAGAGCCTCCCTAGGGAGTTGCACCGCCGAAGACATCAATTTCAGAATAACCGACGGCGTTGTTCTCCTGGCCACTCGGCCAGTCGAAGCGGATCGCAGCAATCCCCGAGGCACCGATGCCGGTAATACTCATCTTGCCCTGAGTCTGGGAGGGCGGATTGTAAACCTCGTTGGTAACGACCGCTTGGTTGAAGACGGTGGGGCTACCGACAAGGGACATTGTGATGGTGACTTTGATTTCGTCGCGTCCGTCACCCGTTCCCCAGTTCGAGTAAAGGTCGATCTGGTCGATGTCGTAGCCCGTTGGACTGGCGGTCAGATCGAGGAAATACTCTGCGAACTCATCGTTCTGGACCATGGCGGAACCCCGGCTATTGGCTTGATTATTGAACCACACGCCGTCTCGGAGTGAGGCTTCACCACTTGGGGTCAATCCTTGCAAGTAAGTTGTGTCCGTTCCACCGGGGGCGTTATCCAAGTCTGAGCCATTGTGTGAACTGAAGGCAGTCTGTAGCAGGTCGGAATTCGAGACGGTGAAGCTCGCAGCTTCGGAGTTCGTGACTGTGAGGACGGCGGGAGGAGGCGTATTGACCGTAAAAGGCTCGCCAATAGAGGAAATTCCAAAGCGATAGAACTTCTTATCTGAGAGCATACTATCTGTCATGGCGACAAGACCGTCTAGGTTGCTATCACTAGCGACTTCAACCCAGCCGACACTAAGATCTGTCGAAGCCTCAATCAAGACAGGCTGGTCTTTAACACCAAGATCCGCAGATATGATGACGTCTTCGCCGTCGCAAGTGATTTGGGCATTGGTTGCATGTCCATAATTGCCATAGAGTATCTGGAAAGGTAGATCGAAATTAGCACTACTCCAGTTGAGTCCATCGATCAGCCCCGAGTAGTACATCGCGCCTCCAGCGTAGCCTCCGGTGCTATTGTAGGCCATATCAAAGCCGTTGTTGGGCTGAGCGCTGCTTTTTACCAGGAAGCCAAGTTGCTGTCCACTGGTGACTGAAACGGGCGTTCCGAATTGAAAAAGGCTCCAATAGAAGCCCGCTTGATAGACGGGGTCTGGGCGTATCGTCGAACTAGCGAGCAGCGCGCCGAGTGGTGCGCCATTTCCATCGAGTTGACGAAGTTCCACAGTGATCGATTCAGCAGGAGCAGTGTGTTCGAACGGAAGGTTGATACCAGTCAAGAAGCCGTCCCTGGTAATCGTAATGGACTGGCCAATAGAATTGGGAATAGCGATCGAATTACTAGCCTGGGTTTGTGAGAACTCGGTAGACCAGACCATGTCTTTCGGATCATTGTACCAAGTGTTGAGCAGGTTCGACAATTCGGCAACCTTGGACGGGTTCGATCTTGACAGGTCATTGGTTTCGAAAGGATCGACTGGGTCTCCCGTCGCTGTATTATAGAGATGAAAGAGATCAGGGGAACTAGGAGAGCCATAACGAGAGCCACTCGGATATTCGAGCAGTTTCCAACCATCCTTTACAACAAAGGTTGCCTCCAAAGTTTCCTCAGGATTCTCGAGGCTGGCCATGTCATGAGCGTAGACATCGCAGAAGATGGCATCGCGTGCGTAAACCGCATCAAGATCCATCAAATTGACCCCTTGCTGTTCGAGCGTAGGCTTGAGATTAACGGCCGCCAGAGCGGTTGGCACCATATCAATCACGCTCACAGGTTGAGTAATGATTTGTGGTTCAATTTCGCCACCTGGCTTGATTTTGCTCGGCCAATGGACGATAATTGGAGTCCGCGTACCGGCATCTGCGGGATTTCTTTTTGCCTCCCCGGTCCGCGCACCATTGTCTTTCCTGGTGATCCAGCCATTGTCACAAATGAAAATGATCATCGTGTTGTCGGCAATGCCTGCGGCATCGAGATGATCTAAAATCGCTTCCAGACCTCCGTCCAAGCGCTCGATGTTGGCATAATATTTGGCGGTCCAGTCGCGGTCCTCGTAAGGGCTATCATCGACCAGAGGGTCATATTTGGCCTTTAATGCTGGCGGTGGATCAAAAGGGTTGTGCGGTAGGAAGGGTGCATACCAGACGAAGAAGGGATCGTCGTTAGCGACGCAATCATCAATGAAATCCGTAAGCGGTACGATGGTGTTGGCGTAGTTGATTCTCTTTTGATTCGCAGCATCCCAGTGCTCCGGACGTTGGATATCGTTCACGTAGTCCACACGGCCGATCATCAAGCCCCAGTCGCCATGTCGACCCTGATTGGCATAACTTGGTCGGCTTCCAGTGTACTGTGAAGGCCCCGTTCCAGAGGAGACGGTGTTGACTGTGTCGCCCTCTGTGAATCCGCCGAGTGAGTGATGCCCGCCCCACCATTTTCCAGTTTGGTAGGCTCGGTAACCATGCCTCTTGACTAAGGTCCGAGCGATTGACTGAGTCATGAGGATCTGCTCATCGGCTGGAGTGTCATTCGATGTGCCGGAAATATTGTTGCCGCTTACTTTATTCTGATGCGGAAACATCCCCGTGATCATCGCTTGAAGCGAGGGGCGGCAGAGGGGAACCGTGTAGCCATGAGTGAAAGTGAGTCCTTCATCGGCCAATTGATCAATCGTGGGCGTTTGCGCTACCTGTTGAATCTCATAGTTGTTTGGAATGGCGTTATCGAAAGCAGGCCCTTCCACGTCGTTACGATACATAAAACTATAGTCCCACCAAGCTTGGTCATCCGCTAGGATGAAAATGATATTGGGCTGATTGTTGGACGTGGCTTGCAGCAGTGAAGTGGCCGAAAGAAGAACCGAGAGGGCTAGTAAATAGGGGCTAAGTCTAAGATACATTAGGGTAAATGCTGTTAACGGCGAGCGATAACCTATCGCCATCGTAGTTAGGGTTTAGTTTATTAGGGCTTAAAAAAAGCCCCGCACCAGCTTAGGGTGCGGGGCGTGAAATGGTCAAACGACACCCATGGGTGCGTTTAAAACTAGCGGCGACGCGTTACAATTGCTCCGAAAGCCAATAGGCCTGCAAGCAACGCGAATGTGCTTGGCTCAGGAATTGCACTAGCAGTTCCAAATACATCCAGCTCGGAGTAGCCGACAGCACCGTTTTCCTGTGTGAGCCATTCAAATTGAATGGCTGCAACATTGGTAGTCGTGATTCCAGCAACGCGCAACAAGCCTTGAGTTCCGTCCACGTCTCCAGTGCTTATTGGGTTATAAATTTCGCCTATTAGGACGACTTGATCAAAAACAGTCGGCGTGCCGATGAGTGCAAGACTGATGGTAACATTGATTTCGTTACGGCCATCACCACTGCCCCAGTTACTGTAAAGATCAACACCTGTGATATCATAGCCATTCGTGTTGGTGGAGACATCAAAATTGAATACGGCAGTTTCATTGCTTTGCACCAACGCAGAGCCACGGCTTTCAGCAGAAGCCTTGCCGATTTGAGTAAAGTCACCAGTGGTACTACCCCAGCCCGCTGCATCATTATTATACCAAGTTCCATCGCGAAGCGATGCTTCACCAGTAGTAACTCCTTGGCCAGCTAGCTGAGTTAAGTAAAGAGTATCATTGGCATTGGTACCTTCACTCAAGGAATCGCCACCGTATGAGGCAAACTGGGTTTGAAGCAGGTCAGTGTTCGACACCGTAAAGCTTGCCGCAGTGAAAGTATCCACTGTAATTTGCGCCTGGGCAGCCGTCATCGTTGCGGCCGCGGCCATTAGCGTTATAATGTGTTTTTTCATATTTTCATGCGTTATTGATTGGGGGCTATACATATATTGAAATAATTATAAATCCCCCCATAGATTAGAGGCAATTGAGCTATAACAACGGAGTACCATTTGATAATTAATGTCTTCATAAATATAACTCATTGTGCACCTATAGGCAACTACGCGATCACGTAGTGATTTAATGCGTGTTTTTGACCTGCAATGCTTGTATTTTCGGATAAATGAGAACGTTTCTACCATTCAGTGTCACCGTCGTAACATGTCTATGTTTCCTGTTATTGCAGGTGAATCTTTATGCCGAGAGTTTGGAGTCTTTTGACACGCGAATCCATGAGATCGAAGAAAAGCTGAAGCATTTACCAATTCGAGAGCCCGGTGAATCGGGAGGGAATGCAGGATTGTTAGTCGTTCATTACAAAGAATCAGAGCCCATCCTTCACTCTGTCACAATTGACTTAGAGGAGGTTTATCCGATTGATCAGATTGCGCTGGTTCCTACGCGCTTAGAGGACATAGAAAGGCAGATGGAGGCTGTGGGCTTTCCCATTCGTTTTGAACTTATTGGGTCAACAACGGCCGATTTTTCGGCTCCTGTTTCTTTTTACAATGGGGCAGATGAAAATTACCCAGACCCCAATGGGTATCCAGTTATTTTTAATGCGGGTGCCCTCAAAGCCCGTTACATTCGTCTCGTCGTGTATGACATGCCAACGATTCGACGCTTTCGTGCGTTTTCCTTAGCTGAATTTTTTGTCTTTTCAGGGGGCAGAAATGTAGCCCTGCAGAAGACAGTGGATGCCCCCACCTCACAAGCATTAGATGCTATTTTCGACAAGGCCTATCTGGTGGATGGTCAAACTTCAATGGGGCAGCCTGTCGCGCACAACGGACCACGACCATCATGGCGCGGATGGCACGCCGATGTTCAAAGCCATGCGATGTGCGATGAAACCGTGGAACTACAATTTGAACATTCGCATGTGATAGAAGAAGTACGCCTCTATCCGGTTTATCACAGCCTTTGGCCTAAAAATGTAGATTATGGATTCCCAATCCGCTTTCGACTTCAGATCAAGCAAGCGCATTCAGAATGGATAACCGTGGAAGACTGGTCGAAAGAGCTATTCCCTAGACCAGGCAATAGCCCTGTCTCCTTTTCACTTGGAGGGCGCCCAGCCGATGCCGTGCGCCTTCAGGCACTAACCATACCCAATAGCGCTTTTCGAAGATACACTTTTGCTTTAGCTGAGATGGAAGTTTACGCGAATGGAGTCAATATTGCACCGACAGGTGAAGTCATTTCGTCGTCTCTGTATAGGCCTGCTCAAGCCGATTGGGATGAGCGGGCGCTAACCGATGGCTTTGCTACCCGTGGGAAAATCATGCCATTATTGACTTGGCTTAAAGGCTTAGCAAAGAGAGGGACGCTTGAGGCTGAACTGGCTTCGCTGATCGAGGCGCGGTCAATTTCACAAGCTAGGCTCACACAACAACTCAGAACGACCGTCATCGTATTATTTGCCGCACTCCTACTTGCTGGCTGCATGATGCTTTACAACCGGGGTAAACAAAAAAAATATCAGCAACAGCTTCAAAGCCAAATTGCTTCTGACTTACACGATGAGGTGGGCAGTAATTTAGCGAGCATTACCATATTAGCTTCTGCCGCGAAGGATCAATGCGAGCCTAATTCTTCACTAGCAAAGAGCCTGCAAAGAACAGTCGATATCTCTAAGGAAACCGCCTCCTCAATGCGTGACATTATATGGGTACTTCATCCTAATCGCAAAAATAAGCTTAGCTTAACTACAAGGTTACAGGATATAACGGCGAGTTTACTAGCCGACATTGATTACACTTTGGCTAAATCCGAAAACATCTTAGTCAATCAACTTTCCATGAATACATTACATCATTTTCTACTATTTTATAAGGAAGCTCTGCACAACTTGACAAAGCATAGTAAAGCGAGCGAAGTAGATATTATTCTAAGTTCACACAAGAGAACCATACGATTAGTGATCATTGATAACGGCATACCCCTACCCTCTGGATCTCTTCCTAAAGGACTCAGATTGCGCGCACAAAAAATACCCGCGCTTCTGAGTTATCAGAGAGACGCCGAAGAAAACCGATTGAGCCTAGAAATTACATGAGCACCGAACCGCTATCCGTGTGGCTAATTGAAGACCACCAAAATTATCGAGATATTGTTGCTGCAGCACTCCGTGCGCGAAGTGAAATCAAAACCCTACTCGATTTTAAAAATGCCGAAAGCGCACTCAAGCGGCTCAAACGCATGCCATCCTCTATGCCCGATGTCATACTACTAGACCTGGGCTTACCTGGCATTTCTGGACTAGAGGCCATTCCTCTGTTCAAACAGTATCTTCCAGAAACCGACATCATCGTGCTCACCGCATTTGATAATAAACCAAAAGTATTTGAAGCGATCGCAGCCGGAGTCTCTGGGTACCTACTCAAATCATCCACTCCAAACGAAATCACAAAAGCGGTCATGGAAGTCCGCAATGGAGGATCGCCACTCACACCGCAGATTGCCCGTCATGTAATTACTGCATTCTCCGCAACACGAACTAAAAAGCTGGCGACGGATTTAACGCCACGCGAAAAAGAAATTCTGGCTTACTTAGCGGATGGTCTCGCCAAAAAACAAGTGGCTGATAAATTAAACATCAGCCCCCACACAGTTGATTATCACGTCCGAAAAATTTACGGTAAACTCCATGTCAACAACCTCTCTGGTGCGATCACAAAAGCAGTCAAAGACGGCCTCGTTTAGTTGATCAATGATAACTCAACAAACGTGCCTCTCCGCGGCTCATTGGGAGACGATAAAAACAGATTGAATTGGTGATAGCTCCAAAACGACTTCTGTGTATTCAACCTCAGCTTTTTTGACTGCATGGTGTAACCATTCTTCCTGAATCTCGCCGGTATGAGGATTCCAACTTTGGGGAGTCAGGCGGCCGCGTAATTGCACTGTAGCTTTGATCGACTCGTCGCTGGAATTGGATAAATAATAGATATCCCGCCCGTCTTTGACTTTATGGATATAAGAGAGATGCGAGGGCCCTTCTGGCAGCTGCTCGTCCAGAAGAATACTCACGTCCGGAACTGGCAAAAGTGCATCAATTACCGTAGAGAGCGTTTCTCTATTCGGATCTGGGATGAAAACAGCACATCCGCCCCGATCGTTCCGCTGGGTTTGAATCTCCTTAGTTTGATCCTCTGTCGAATCGATTCCAAAGATCGTTTGGACAAGGTCGACCACTTCCTTGTCTCCGCCGAGCTTGGTGGACTTGTGGGGAAGTTGTGTCGTAGCAATGACGGTTCCGCCCTGTTGATAAAACGCATTGATCTTGGCCAAGGTTTCGGGAGTGATGATACTGCTGCCCGTCATGATCATGGCGCGGTATTCCTGATGGATTCTTTGGTTGTCCAGGTGGATACGACCGTCTTGTAAACGATACTTTTCCTCTAGGAAAAATTCGGAATGAACAAAGGTGAAGTCCCGTCTAAGCTCCCTGCTGAGGAGCCCACTGATTTCCAGATAATCGGTGATCGGTGAAACGAAGTCTCCTTGGAAATGATTCGCGGGATCTTCAAAGCGATACCAACCTGCCAATTCTTCATACGGATAGAGCACTGCGATATCTGACACTCGCCGGCCTCCCCGAAGTAGAAAACTCGCGCGACCAATAAACTCTGAATAGTCTGGTAGATCCGCCGCGATTTTTTCGCTATCGCTAGAAACCAAGGGCGGAATGCGCTCCTCAAGGGTTACGTCATTCCACATCGCGTGCGGTATGACAATATTCACACCACGGGTAAACAGATCCATCGCATTGCGATAGAGCGTGTCGGTGTTGAATGTTTCTTCAGGAAAGGCTCCATAAGTTTCAACCGCAACATCTGGACGATCATAATAGTCCGCCGCCGAGCTGATCATCTTAAAACCATTTTGACCGTAGCCATAACCGATGATTGAATCCATTAAGGGAATGGTGGTGTAACGATAGAACTTGAAAATATCGCCATTCATCGCCACAGGGTTCGGCCCATAGTTTCCTGGTGGGTGCCCCGTATCTTTCAGCCCATTTTTCTTTGCCCATTCAGACACCAGTTTTGGAAAGCCTTCAGCCAGTAACTCTGCACGCGTTCTAAAAAATGCGTGACGCAAGGCTTCGGTTTCTGGGCCCACATCATACCAGAGAGCTGGATAATGAGGTGCAGGATCATAGCCATTGAGTGCTTCAAACGCTTCATTGAATCGTGCAGTCCAACCGCGCGGATAACGATAGAACCCGACATCGTCGAAGAATACTGTTTTGATCGTCTTGCCAAATTCCTCTCCAAACCGCAGAGCATATTGATCATAGGTCAACGTTATCAAATGCTCGACTGCCTCAGGGTCTAGATAATCTGCTTGCCTGTATTCCTTGTGAGTGCCGTCGGTGACCAAGACGAAATACATTACTTTCCATACGCCAAGCTGAGATGTTTCCCATTCTAGCTCATTCTCTTTGATGAATGGGCGTAGATCAACACGTTCTTTAGTTTCAGCATGCATCGCCACCGCGCCCATGAGCTTACCGCGTGGTAAGCGATCAAAAAAACGCATGGCCCCGACAAACTGCTTTTCGACTAGGTCCAAACGCTTGCGGGTGTGCTCTGGATATTGCTTTTCCATTTTGCCACCAGCCATTCCGCTTGGGAAGCCTGCGTCGTCATAATAGATCACCTCTAAGTCTAGTTCCTTAGCGGCATCCATGATGTCTGCATAACGCGCAAAATACTCATCACTCAGAAACTTCGGCTTTATATCAACGCATGGCAGCGGACTCACTCCAGTAAATCCCGCCAGCTCTTTGGCGTCCTTTAACTGTTTATATATCCCACTCTTTGTCAGCTCTCCGTTAATAAACCAAAACGGCATTGGCTTATATTCGCTAGGTGGGCTCTGAAAGCGGGATTTCCACACCTCACTTTCAGAGCCCGTATGACAAAGGTTTGAGCGGGTAGTAGGCATAATTATGATCTAAAATTTGAAAATTACCGCCTACTCAAACCTGCAACTTGTCCGTCTAGTAGCGTGCCTGACTGATGAGACTCCACGAACCATGAGGAACATTGAATTTGATGAATTTATCATCCTCACCGTTCCATGTGATACCAAGGGGATTGCGGACAAAGGCACCCCTCTCCCAAATAACACTTCCGTTTGCGGTAACCGATTTAGGCGAGATGGATGCCTTGGGAATACCGACAATCGCGGTCGTGTCTTCCGGAGAATCGAGCTTCACGCCATAGGCTCCGTCCACTAACTTTATTTCCACCGAAATATCGCCCTTCACACTGGGAATCACCTGATTGATGGCTGTGAAATGCTCTAGGTTCGGAAGGATGGCAAACTCACTCCATGCGAGTTTGGTCGGCGCAATCCCTGCGATGTGTTTGGCTAGAATGGTATTCGGCGCATTCCACGCATGATTATAAGAGCCACCTTGGGGAAACATTTCATATAGCGTGCTCAGCCATGTGCGGTCGACTTGGAGTTGGTAGCGTTCCTTCATACGCTCCAGTGCCGCATCATAGCGTCCCGCATAGCACATCGCCTCTTCCACCATCCACTCAAAGTGTGGACTGCAGAACTGATTAGGAATCAAAACGTTTTCGACAATCGAATCGTATTTGTCTGGACCCGCTAGACCAGACAGAATCGTCAAAGAGTTGCCGCGGTCATCCTGAAACTTCTTAGGGTTACTGGAGTAAAATGCCCCCTTCCAATACTTTTTATCAAATCCAGTATCCATAGACTGAATACGCTTATCATACCAGGCGATGTCTTTTTGATTACCCAGCACGATCGCCATTTTCTTAGCACTATTGAGCGCCATGTAGTAAAGCGAATCAAGGATCAGTTTATCATCGACGGTTCCCTTTTCTCCCCAGTCGCTCCAATTCCATGAATCCATGGAACGTTTTTCTCGCTTCGGTAGTCCATCGCCGCCCATCGTCCAGAGATCAAGATAATCACGAATATAGGGATAGGCGTAGCGGAGGGTCGCTTCGTCGCCAGTATTCACATAATACTGCCAGACGCATTGATCCACAAACTGCAAGCTCTGCGTGGGCAACTCACGAAGGCGTAACGGACCGAGCGCCCCGTAAACCCCATCATGGCTATACGCCATCGTAATGCGAATGGCTTTTTTCAACAACTGACGTCCGGCATCGTCCATGCAGTAAAACAAATAACTTGCCTG
Source organism: uncultured Opitutia bacterium (assembly GCA_937136395.1). Lineage (GTDB taxonomy): Bacteria > Verrucomicrobiota > Verrucomicrobiia > Opitutales > Coraliomargaritaceae > JBPOFY01. Next base: position 114,928 of record CAKZOI010000046.1, read on the forward strand.
ATCCGCCACATCACCGATCCAGCAGGCGCGTTCGCGATCCGGGCAATCCATGAAATTATCACGAGCGCAGACAAATAATGTATTACGCCCCATCCACCAGAGACGTTCGTAGAACGGATCACTGGATGTAAACGAACCCGCCTCAATATCACCCACACTCATCCAGCGATACTTCAGGCACAGCACTTTGACCCCTGCTGGAATTTCGTATTTGATTTTGTGACCATTCATCCAAGAAAGGCTTTCGAATGACTGCTTTCCTTGTTTGGTGGTGTAGTATGCGTTGATACGGTTCAAGCGATTGTCGGTGGTGATATTAATTTGAAGCCCCGCTTCAGCCTCCACGACCAGATAAGGAGTGATCTGTTTATTGAAAGGTAGTTCGCAGCTGATCGTTTCGCCTTTGCTGACAAAGGGAAATTTGGATTCTGGATAATTCTCGTAGAACTCCAGACCATGGTTCACTAAAGCCGGCACGTAGTTTTTCTCTAGATTATACCAAGGAGCCACTGGTGGAATTCCCTTTTCGGTAGCCGCTTTCCAATCTGCATCGGCAAAGTCGGGCTCTATCCAACCATTCATCTCTTTGCGCGCATCATATTTCACGCTATACTGCACAATGTTCTTATCCGGCTCACCGCTGTCCAGCGCGTAGGCTGGGTCCGCTTTGACCTTCCAGCTTTTGTCGGAAACTACCTTGCGACCACCTATATCAGCTTGGAAGATAAAGCCACCTTTGCCGCTATCGATATGTGTTCCCTTATGTGTCTCACGTCCCCAATACCATGCCAATACAGCTATGGTATTTTCTCCAGGCTTGAGGTATTTGGTAATGTCGACCGTTTCATACCAAGTGTTGGAAGGCTTGGTATCTGCAGGATCCAGCCACATTTCCTTCTTTCGTTTCCATGGTTTGGCGGGGCTCGGGCCTCTCGCCACACTGCCCTCGAAGACTGCCAGTTCTCCATTAATCCACATCCAGTATTTGCTGTCTGCGGAAATATTCGCGATCACCTGATCAGGCACTGCATCGATATTCACGGTCCTACGAAATGACACCCAAGCATTGTCAGGTCCATCCTCAGCTTGCCAAATCCACTGCGCCTGCCAGTCGACCGAACCTTGATTCGCCATCGCACACATCACTGCGCAAATACTTAATAATCCAAATGTAATTAACTTTTTCATAATCATGACTCCTTACTTCGATAAGATAATCGCCTTTTGTATTTCCTGTTTGAGTTGCACCGGACCGAGCAGACCAGAGGGCAACAATTCTTTATCTTTTCTATAAAAATTGAAGGTGGTAAATGTTGAGCGTGGCCCATCAGGCATTGGCTCATTGTTCACATACCACTCGGGCATTTTTGCCTCGGGACCTCGCGCATAGCCTGAGGTGTCTTTCAGGGCTTCATCGCCAATCAAGCGATTGCTCCAAAGATTCGTTACTCGGACTTCGAGCTGGTTACTTCCTTCGACCAACTGATCGGTCACATCGATCACAAAGGGAGGCTTCCATAATATGCCTACATTGTTCCCGTTTAGAATTATCTCTGCGGCAATCTCAACACGTCCGAGATCGAGGTAAACACGCTGTCCTTCCCCCTGCCATCCAGTTGGGACATTCAACATCGTTCGATAGGCCGCCGTGCCAGAAAAGTGTTTGATGTCGTCGCGAGTGTGATCCTTCCAATCTGACAGTGACATGAAGTCGATCATCCTATCGCCTGTCAGCCCAGGCCCGTCAAATTCTACCCGCCAAGCTTGATTCAGCTGGATCGGCTGTTTCAGATCTACTACGACGACCTTGTCGATCTGCCCTGAGATCCGTGTGATTTCGTATTCTCCCTGAGATTCAGAAATGAGCTGCATCTTGTTATTTTCATCCAAAATAACACGTCCACCTGCTGGCGTGACTTTCGCTATCGGATCCAAACCTGCACTTGATTCACGGAAGACCACAAATACGGATCCAGATGGATCCAAGTCGATCGGCATGTCCGTGCGTCCATTTTTCTGCGCGAACTGCGCCTGCTTTTCTACTTTTCCAGTATCAGGATACCATAGCTCAGGGATTCGGTCGCCTACGCGGAAAGAGCAATGCAACGTTTGTGGCGTTTTCTCGCGGTGATGGACAAAATACACATCATCCGCTCCGACTTTGCGGTGCATGAAATAGGCATCAGGTTGCTCTTTAATCAGTAGATCAGGTTCCAACGAGAATAGACTTAGGTTGGCAGGTAACTTGTCTGCAAAAAGCACCCGACCTTGGCCAACCTGATTCACGCTCCCTGGCTTGCCCCAGAGCTGATTTGCCAAGTCAGAAAATTCATCCGCTTTGGTCTGGCGCTCCAGATAACCGATCGGCCCAATCGGTTTTTTACCAACAATCGTTACGCCCGCCTCTGCGAGCGCTTGTAGACGCTTGAGTGATTTGAGATGTATGCGATCGCAATCATTCAACACAAGAATCGAATAGGTGGTTCCTTCAGGCAGCACCATTTTTCCATCTTTCACGGTGATGCGGTTTATCAACACGTCGGTATTACAACTGTCATGATTGAACCCATCGGGCAACGAGGCTTGATCTCGCGTCACGGGACCATTCGGTTCATCGTCGCCGATATATACCAATACGTCGGCAACTGGAACGCCTTGACGGAGTATGAACGAACCGCGTTGATTGTATTTCATCCATGCCTTGCCGGCGTTATACCACCAAGTCTGTGTGCGGTCGATATGCGACCCCACACTGCCCATGGTCATGCCCGGAGCAACATGCGGATTGGCCTGATGCGCATAACGGTGAAACATGAATTCGTTAATTCCTCGCGCCCAGGACGCGTCGCCGTATTCCTTCATCAACCACGGATGCCCCTTCCAGTTTAAGTCCGCCCACGATGTAAATGACTCGGCCGAAATGACAGGCTTGCCATAGATGTGCGCCGACTGCACTGCGGAGTGAACATTGAAGTCATCATTCATCCAAAATTCGCCCATAGGGATGTCACAGGCACCCCCCACTGCGAGGTCATTCAGAGGGCCATTGCCATACGGCTCAATGTAAGATTTCATTCCGTGCTCATTGCAGAGATCAGTGAAACGCTGAAAATAGTTTTCGGTCATCATATTGGCAACCAAGGAACGGAAATCCGCGCAAACGGCTTCCACAGTTGCTTCATCACCGATAAAGTGACCCGCTAATGCAGGCAGAAACGGCGTCAAATCGTAGCCCATTTCTTTTTGATAGATTTCATCAAAACCATCGGTCCAGTTTTGCCAGCCCATCTCATAACTATCGATTTCGGAGAAGAGTAAGGACTTCCCCACCAAGGGACCGCTCTCCTCAATGACCTTCCCCATGTAGGCTTCAAAATGCCGATCCAAGGCACTCGCATCGAGCTTGTCACACTCAAGACCTCTCCCAACATTCGTAGCTGGAGTGTTTTGCGCGCCGGTAGTGGTGTAACCAAATCGCATGATTCGCCAGCTCCCTTCGGGTAGTTGAGTCGACAAGGAATGCCCTTTCAACTCACCACGATGCAGCACCTTGACCCGATCGAGCGGTATATACTCCGTCTCTATCGCTGGCCCTTTTCCTGGGCGGTTATACGACATACACGCCTCGGGAATCCAATCTTTTCGGCGCGGATACGCTGCCAAATCAATATCGTGAACACCACCCGTTCGCCTACCCATGAACACGAACCTGAAAAATCGTGCCGTTACAGCCTCTGGAAAACTGCTTTCATTGGCCCATGTGCGCTTTCCTGGACGAACCGGCTCGATCACCATAACTTCAGTAAAGTCCTTACCGTCGTTAGAGACTAGCAACTTACATTGACCATCTCGCATCGTATGCTCAACCCAAAGTGATCGAGCGCTAAACGGCTCGGCATACTCAAACTGAATCCAGCGATCCTTCTGCGCTTTCGATTTTATGGCTACAGTATTTGATAAATCGCCATCAAATAGTTTTTTCGCCTCTTGCGGACCCGACGCACTGGTCACCTTTGGGCGATTGTGAGCCGCCTTCAATTCTTCCGAGTTCGAAGGAATCGCCACCACCGCAATATCACGATAATAGTTATAGCGAATTTCTGGGCGCGGCACCTCGATTTCGACCTCGCCTCCTTGAACCACTACGTCATCCCAAACAAGATGCTTCATGGAATCTTCCACACTCACCCAAGGACCACCGCTCGAAGACCATCCGTCGCAGTTATGCAATCCGATGGTCAACCCCAATTCATCCGCCACCTTTACGCCGTGCGTGAGCACATCGCGAAACTTCTGCGAGTTGAAGGGTGTGTTGCCCTCAGGAATTCCACTGTAAGCAATCGAAAAGATCAGCGCACCGCCGACTCCCGCTTCATCCAGCGCCCTTAAGTCAGCTTCGAGCCCCGCCTTCGACGCATTGCCGTTCATCATATGCATCCAAGTCAATGGTCTGCAATCATCAGGCGGCTGAACAAACTCATGGGGCTTCAGCCCAGCATGTGCCGTCAAAGCGGCAATTAAACTGAATGCGATATTTCTGCGAAAGAGACGACTCATGAGGGTTTACTGTGTTGCTGTGATCAACCACTCACCGGGAGCGACATCGAATTTCCAATACTTCTCGTCTTCGTCGTTCCATGCAATACCTTCGACGCCCTCTACAAAAGCACCATTTTTCCAGATGATTGCCCCGTTGGCTTTAATGATCTTCGGAGTGATGGATGCCTTCGGAATCCCGACGATCGCGGTCGTGTCTTCTGGCGAAATGAGCTTCATGTCGTAGGTGTTATCCGTCAACTGAATCTCCATGGTAATATCGCCCATCACACTCGGAACGATTTGTTTCACCGCGGTCATGTGTGCCAAGTCGGGTAAAACTTGATATTCTTTCCAGCCAACCTTGGTGGCAGATATACCTGCGATATATCGAGAGAGCACATAATTCGGCGCATTCCATGCATGATTATATGTGCCGCGTCTTTTGCCGAACTTTTCGCATAGCGTCGTCATAGCCTCATCATTCACTTGAAAAGCGTGGCGCTTCCTCATGCGATGGAGTGCAGCAGGTGTATCACCCGCCAAAATGATTGCCTCTTCAATGATCCACTCCATGTGGGGGCTGGCGTTGTATTCAGTGGTCAATACGTTTTTTAACAGGGCCGGATATTTACTTTCATCGGCAAGTCCGTTGAGCACCGCCAACGCACTCACCCGCTCATCTTTAACCGCGCCTTCAGTGCCGTAATAGCCGTCACGCCAATAAACTCTGTCGAAGTTTTCTTCGATGCTTTTGATTCGCTCGTCATACCATGCCACATCCTTGGTTTCGCCCAATTCAATGGCCATTCGTTTGCCCGCTTTCAAGGCAATGTAATACCAGCAGATTTCAACAGGATGCTTATCTGGATTGGTTCCCCAATCCACCCAAGTAGCGTATCCATTCCGGATTTTAGGCAGACCAGTAGGTTCCATTTCCCACAGTTTAAGATACTTAAATACGGAGGGATAGGCATTAGCTAGGGTGTCCCGGTCACCGGTGTTATAATAGTAGCGCCAGATACCTTGATCAATATACTGATTACTCTGCACAGTCAGCTCGCTGCTCTTTCCACGGTAGTCACCAAATCCTGGCGCAAGTCCCTGAATGATATCGCTATCCTGATAGGCAATGGTGTTATCGATGCCTTTTTTCAGAAGCAAACGTCCTGGCTCATCAAGCGTGTAGAATACAGGTCCAGTCTGGTCGGCGACATCGCCAATCCACAAGCCGCGCTCACGGTCTGGGCAGTCCATATAGCAGTCGCGCGCACAGATGTAGAGCGTGTTCGCCGCCATCCACCAGATGCGCTGGAAATACGGATCGCTGCATTCAAAGGTGCCAGTAATTTCGCCCAAACCCGTCCAGCGATACTTTAGCTCTAACACTTCAACACCTGGCGGAATCTTATACTTGGCTTCATGCCCGTTCATCCATGAGTAGGTTTCAAATGCCTGCTCACCGTGCTTTGTGGTATACTGGGCGTTAATTAAGTTGAACGGGTTTTCCGTTCCGATGTGAATGGTTTTACCGCCTCCGCTCTTCACTTTTAGATAGGGTGTGATTTGCTGGTTAAAAGGCAGCTTTGCAAAAACAGTCACAGGCTTTTTGTCCTCGTTTTTGTAAGGCAGCGTGATTGATTTTTCTCCGATTCGAATTGATTCATAATCTGCCAGACCACGGTCATTCCATTGCGGTATGGGACGCTTAACAAATTTGCCCCAGGGTGCAGCTCCGAACGCGCCCTTCTCTGTGGCGGATTTCCAACTCGCATCCATAGTGTACTTCTCCGAATACCATGCCCTATCCGACCAGTCGCCCATCGCCTTGCGTGCATCATATTTCACGTCCATTGCATTCGGGCGGTTGGCGGATCGACCTAAGCCTTTGGCTTTGGGATCATACGCTGGATGTTGCTTTAGTTTCCAGGTTCGATCCGATGCTAACAACATTTCGCCTAGATCTGCTGAGAAGAATAAACCGCCTTTACCGCTATCCTCGTGTGTCTTTGCAGTCTTACCCCAATACCATACTAAGATTGCGACACTGTTTTTACCGGATTTTAGGTAAGGCTGTATATCCACCTCATCATAATAAATCCCATCCCGATGCGGACCACGCGCTAGACCCCCTTCAAACAGCACCATCTCACCATTGATCCAAAGCCAGTATTTAGTATCGGTTGAAATATTAGCTAGTGCCGCATTCGGCACTTTCGTGAGATCAAAGTCCTTTCGGAACGCCACCCAAGAGTTTTTCGGGCCGTCCTCTGCTTGCCAGATCCACTGAACGTCTGTATTCGCAGTCGCCTTTGTGTGTATGGATAATAATGCGCACAGGCTGCATAATAGAGCCACGAACTTCGTTCCAAATAGAGATTTAAATTTCCGAATTTTCATAATGTCGTTTAAAAATTAGAGTTTATCAATGTGCGCCTACAGTTAATCAAATATGGGTCAGGCTTCGTATGATTAAGTTCCTGATTAGCAATTGGCTCAAATTATTGTGACAGTGCGGATCGTGTCTACAGGGCACCTTACACTTGGCGAATGCATAGAATAAGTCATGCAGATCACCAAGTCGCAGTGCTCCCATAGCATTGATCGTATCACATCATGCGATCAAATCCGTAGCGATTCTCTAGGGCGAGTTGTTAGGGGTTAATTTTCGAGTGTTGCATTGTTTTAGTGAAAGAGAGCCACTTGTAGAGCGAAAAATTAATGAACCTTGAAATCGGGTCGAGGTCATGCGGCCGATTGCTCGACCTCGACCCACTGTTAGGCGTATATTTAACCGCCCGCTTCTGCTAGAGCATTCTGCAACTAGGTTGACGTATCGCAGGTGGTAGGGAGCGTTATCCTTAACGCTCCGTGGGCATACTGTGACGGTTCGATAAGGATATCGAACCCTACCTTATTCCTCTGAATAAACGCGGAGGACGCGGAGAAATGACGCAAATCATCTCACTGAATCCTCCACGAACTCTCTGCGTCCTCAGCGGTTAACTTTTTACCAGTTTGAGTCAGTGTTTGATTTCGGGTATTTCAAGTTAATGGCAATAGCAACAGACTATTACTACGAATCTACCCACAGGATTCGGATGATGAGCGTGACTTAGGAAAACGATGTTTTAATTAGTGCTCTAAAGCGCTACTTTGCAATCGGCCCCCAAGTGGCCATAACCTGCTGAAGATACTTCAGGCGATTGGGCATTTTTTTGCGCTAATTCATCTTGAACACGCTGAGGCAATCGCTCGGGGTGCTTGAAATATGTGCAAGCAAATAAAGCAAACTCTGGGAGATCCTCTTTCTTCGGCTGTTGCTCAGCGTATTGGGTAATAAATGCACGATCCTCCTTCTGCGCTTGCAACCAGCCTTCACTCCGGGCGTGTTCTGCCTCTAAGGCCACGTGAATCGCCTCGTGAAAGACGGTTTCTTCAAAATCGTTATTAGCCAGTCGTATCTCAATATTCTCAGAATAAACGACAAAGAAGCCACCCCTCTCTTCAGCAAATGCGCTTTCATTCCCAAAGTGAACCACCACATGTTTAAGCTGGGAGCGTAACGCATGCGGGAGCTTAGCCATCGCGTCAGCGCAGTGTCGCGCATAAAGCGCTGCAGAACTTTCAAGCTGAGGGGAGGCCCACACCTCGACTATCGTACCGTCCGAATAGGTCAGTTCAAACACACCCACATTCTCAAGGAAAAGCGCGTCATCCCCATCTCCACTACGCTTATCCGGCATCTCCTTACGCTCACGTCCCACTTCATTCATACGAAACGCGACCGACGGATCATCCGTATGAATGAAATCGATTTCAGTCGATGCGACCGAATTCTTAAATAGCGGACGGGCGAACATAGGGCCACCAGCAAAGACCCCAATACCGATTAGCATGAGGATACGGATGCTGATGTTGCGAGCTATATACTTAAAAATCATGTGTCGATCTACACGTCTACTCAAAGGGTGACCTTTCAATAAACCTGAAACGATCAGTTCTAACCGTTCATAAACATGAATGCACGTTAATCTATGACTGTTTTCTAAAATGTTTGATCCGGGGCACTCTCTTGTAGCCTCGGCGATCGGCACCAGGACCTAATACCTCGCACTGATTCAAACGGGTAAACAATTTAACCGCATAGTTCCTACGCGAACTACGGCAGACCTCCGTCGCGAAGTTCGCAGAGTATAAGGAGGGGGCTTTTGTGACATGCTCAGCCTCAGTTCGCTGCGCCCTATGCGACGGAGGTCTAATACCATTTCTAGTATGGTTTGATCCGTTAGCGCAGGCGTGTCTCGAATGGCACTACCTTTAGGATGTTTTCAGCCCTTATAAAAGGTGGAGTCGCCTCGCCGAGGCGACCGTGCGGCAACCGGCACCATATACCTAAAGAATGTGGATCATCCAACTCTATACAACGGTCATCTAAAACCTTTTGGCGAATCGTAAGCAGCGGGCAAACGGTCGCCTCCGCGAGGCGACCCCACCAAAAAAATGCTCTTAAAGTTCTAAATACATCGTCTTTATAAACAAAAAAGGGCACTGGAAATTAATCCAGTGCCCTTCACTCAATATATATGAAAGTAGTCTACACTACGAACGGCGGCGAACCGCTGCAACGCTCAAGCCGAGAAGGCCTGCGAGCAGCGCGAATGCACTTGGCTCAGGAACTGGATTGGCAAGATTTGAGCCTTGGGCGAAGTGAAGGTCATCAAATGCTGCAAAGGTGTTATCGCGCGCAGCTCTGATGAAGATCGATTCAATCGTGGCTGCAGCAGTGGTGTTGCGAAAAACCAAATCATCACCAACTAGGGTTTGCGTGGCCACAGTGGCATCACCATCGCGTTGCATATGGACATCGTAGGTATCTGCAGCATTATCGAGAACGACCCAAACATTATACCACTCATCCACAGCTGCAGGCACATTCAAATTATCGTAAGTACTCGCGTTGTAACCATAGAAATTTGTTCTATTAGACGTAGCCCCATCGGTCCGATTGCCCAAGCGAACAATACCAGCTGCATCATTCCAACCTGCGTCTAAAGCATCAGTAATCCCCATGCCAACACCAGCATGAGCACCACCTGTTCCAATTTGTGCACGGAAAAAGAACGTACCTGTCGCAGCATCAGCGAGTAGCGTGCTACCGTTATTGAAAACACTGTGTACGTCGCCGTCATAAGTAGCACCAGGCGCATTGCTAGCGGTGCTTAGATATTGGTTACCAGTCTCAGTTCCGACTGTATGATCTGAACGGCCTGCTGGAACAGTCGATGTCCAATTGGCAGCAGCGCCAATAGATGAGCCAGCAGTGTATGATTCGAAATCGTCGAGGAGAACAAACTGCGCCTGAGCAGCCGTCATCGATCCGACAAATCCAAGTGTAATTAAAGCACTATTTCTTATTTTCATTGTATTATGATGTTAACATTTAGGGGTTCGGCGTTATTTGATTGTCAAACAACACAACTATGTAAGAAACATTTCCTACCACCCGTCAAGAAACATTTCCTAATATTTGCTATAACCGTCAACATATTCAACTTAGTTTAACCCTACCAACTTCGCAGAAAACCTCACCAATACACCCGACAACCAAGAATACGATGCGCCCCCTAATCCACAAGAAGACACACCAATCCCTACTCATACTTTGCAGTTCAGCCATTTATGCTTTCGGTGCTCCCGCATCGAGCACCCTCCCGTCGAGCACCGAAATCCTCGCGACGGCGACCCTCGTGAATGACTACTGGATTGCCAACAACAACTTGGGCGATGCCCAATGGTCGAACGCGACCTACTACACAGGCAATCAACGATTGTATGAAATCACTGGCAACTCTGCCTATCTGACACGCTCGCTCGACTGGGCAGTCTCCAATAACTGGCTGCGCAGTGAAAAGCCATGGAAATATAGCACACAGGCAGAAAATGACGAAGACGCTGATAATCACTGCTGCGGCCAGACCTATATCGACCTCTATGAAATAGATCCACAAGCGATACGAATTGCAGACATACAGCGCGCGAACGATTACCTCGTGGGCGAAACAGAGACCGGTTATTGGTCATGGATCGATACATTTTACATGCACGGACCTACTTTTGCAAAGCTCGCGATCACCACTGGTGACACTGATTATACAGACAAGATGTGGGCGATGTATAACGACACGAAAGTGACTCAGAATCTATACGACGCCAGCGAGGGTCTATGGTATCGGGACAGTAAGTATATTTTTGGGAATGGAAATCCCAAGTCTACCTCTAGCAATGGCAACAAAGTTTTCTGGGCGCGTGGCAACGGCTGGATGATCGGAGGCCTCTGCCGCGTGATCGACGCTCTACCTGTGGGCTACGCACACCGAAGCGATTACGTCACTATGCTTCAAACCATGTCAGCCGCACTGATTCCCTTACAGCAATCAGATGGCTTTTGGCGCTCAAGTCTCATGGAACCGACACAGTTCGATACGCCCGAAACAAGTGGCACCGCTTTTTTCACCTACGCGATGGCGTGGGGCATCAACAATGGCATCCTAGATAAGGCGACCTACTTACCCGTAGTCGCCAAGGCCTGGAATGGATTGGTCGCTGAAGCCGTTCACCCTGATGGATTCTTGGGCTATGTGCAACTCGTCGCGGCAGAACCTGGAAATTCCTTTTATGAAGACACAAAGGCCTACGGCGTCGGGGCCTTTCTCTTGGCCGCATCGGAGCTCAGCATTCTGGCTGAGAATTCATTAACCCCTTACGCAGGGCCCAATCATACAATCTATGATTTCGATATGCTCGGGAGTGCAACGGTGACTTTAGACGCCTCAGGCACCAATGATCCCGAGGACGAAGCGCTTACTTATGAATGGATCTCGGGAGGCAGCACGATTGCCACGGGGATGACCGCTTACGCCTCTCTTCCAGTAGGCGTTCACGACATCACCCTACGCGTCACCGACGTTAACAGTGGTATTTGGGAGGATGCTGTGCAAATTACGGTAGCTGAACCACTGTCGGGCCAATTCTACATTGAAACTTTTGACAACCCCTCTAGCGATACGCCCCTAAGTGACTACGACTGGTCGGTAATCGTGACTGAAAATGGAACAATTTCTGCCTACACAGGTGAGTCCAGAGCCATTGGCGTGGCCACGAATGATTACGGTTTCTATGCGCCGAGAGTGGACAATGGTTCACCTTGGAATGACGCAGTGCCCAACAACCCAGCACTGGCCAGCACGACACTAGTTGCACCAGTTAATATTAACGCGCTGAAATCCGTCAACTGGCTCGCAAGTGGCGACAATGCAGACCATGAATACCGCGTTGCGATTAAAGTCGGCGGCGTGTGGTATGCGAGTAACCCTGCCCTAAACGACGGCGAACCTGACAGCGGCACCGCCGTAGATAACCCGCTCTCCTTCACCCCTGCATCTTTTGCAACCGCAACAAACTGGCTAAC
>CAKZOI010000047.1 GCA_937136395.1 uncultured Opitutia bacterium
GTAAATGGGATGCCGCAGCTTCTTCAAGGCCTTCGCTTCAATTTGTCGAACCCGCTCTCGAGTCACACCCATGATAGTGCCAACCTCTTCGAGGGTAAGTTGCCGGCCGGGGCAGTGCTCGGACACCCATCGATGCGCGGCCGATAGTCGAGCCTCTGCGTCGCGACCGGTAAATTGAGGTAAATTAAAGGCTTCCATAATGCTTGTGGAGGTTCAGTTCCCGAAGGTCAGGGTGTTCCTTCAACTTTGCCAGCGTGGAATTGAAAAGCAAACGAGCGCTTTCCCTGGAAGTCCCGAGTGACTCTCCAATCGCTTCGAAGGATCGCCCATCGGAGGCGTCGAGGACCGAATCCTCATGATTGATAGTTCTGTCGTTCTGTTGGATCATTCACCTATAATACCAAAATTTTTCGCCGTTTGCCAAAAAAGTTGAAAAAACTTTTGCACGGCAAAATCTGCCGAAATTTTTTAATAGAATCTAACCCTACGGGTTAAAAAACATTAAGGGCGCGAGCGATTTGACAGGCCCTAAAATTTCCTTTTTCAGCGGCATCCCAACCGAGGCACCCTGCCCCGGAACCATACCAAACCAAGGAAAACCATGCTCATGCCGAAAAACCTCCGCGAACTCATCGAGTCGCTTGAATCCCTCGTCAGCTTCAGTCGCTGCAATGCTGCCCTCACCCATCTACCGATCGACGAGCTCCTCGAAAACATGCTTGAAGGTGACTTCAAAGGATCACTCGAGTCCATGCGCTGCCTGATCGAACCCGTCCGCCAAAAGAGCCCTCAGGCCGCTGAGGATTTGGAAAAAATCATTAACGGCGAACTTAGTTTGGCGAAATCTCTACCCCGTATGCTAGAATGCTTGCGACATGTGCAGCCTAATACCGCAGAAGCCTTTCAATGCGAAGTCATCGAAACCGAGACCGGATGGAACATCACCCTCGACGGAGAGGAGGATGTTTAATCATGGGTAGAGCACTTATAACACGATGCAAAGATTGTGGAGATGAACGGCGCTACCATACCGGTTTTGGTAGAATGCCTATAAAGGATGTAAGGAAATACGTATTCCATCAATCAGACCCGGCTGATCGCCGTGAGCTACAAATCATAGACCGTGAACATAGCATAGACTGGTCGAACGTTTCCTGTAGCCGTGGAATACGAAAATGCCCCAGGTGTAAGCTGCTATACAGCTTTTTTAGTTGTCGCTTGAGCTACGCCGAAGGCAGAACGTTTGAATCCCTCTGTGAATGTGAGTTATGTATCGAGCCCACTGTGCCTTTTGACTACGACTATGATACTGTAAAATGCTACAAATGCTTCAAACCCAGACTTGAACCAATCGGCATGGCCTTCACCGACTAATCAACGGCACAACTTGCTGGGGGCTCAGATGAGGCGAACAGTATACTATTCGCACCTGATTTGTTCTTTCTTTTTAGCAAGTTTCCGCAGGATTTCGATTAAGCATGTGGTGTCGACCCGGTTGTGCTCCAAAACCTCTCTCCAGGAGCGCCGAGCACTATCGGGAGCCGCAGCCCATTTCTTGGCGGACTGACTGTATTCGCGAACCTCTCGCAGGCGACGAGTCATACCTCCCTTTTCAAGTTTTTGTGTAAGGCTCAATCCAACTTTCGCGGCTACGTTTTTCAGAGAATGCTCATTCATGCCCTGCAATTCCTCGAAAACATTCGGGTATTTATTAAAGAAACGTTTGGCTATGGCTCTAACGTCGCTAAAGCGCTTCTCAATATCATGCCCTATTTCCTTCTTAATAACTGTCCTCTCGTGCTCGCTGAAGGCAAACAAGGGTTTACTGCCTGAAGTTGAATCGGCTAGTTCTTTCAAAAAAGAACCTCTGTCCTCACAGTATTCTACAAGATGCTTCACTCCTGAATCCTTAGCTGCCCACCTGTAAGCCTTGGTAAAGACGACTTGCTTAAATAAACCATCACGAAAGATTCCTACCAAGACCGGTGGAGGCGATGTGGTATGCTCATTCGGAGCGAACCCCTCAAAGTCAATATAGCACCCTGCATCAATTTTCTGTATCGTAGGTAGTCGTTTAGATTTACTTTTCGCCATTAGAGAACATCCAAGCTTACAGCTACGATTACTAGCAAGGGTTTAAATAGCACTTCATTAAAGGATTCTTCCTAAAATCTACTAACCATGAAATATGCAACTCGTTGAACTAAACTTATCACACTACAACTTCTACTGCCCAGTGACAGGGGTAAAAATCTTTTCAGAAGGTGGGCAACATTTCAGCCCGGCTGTGCTGGGCCTATGGGTTCAGGAAATAGCCAATGAACCAGAGATTAAAAACAGTGAGCTTGAGCAAGCATGGCTCCAATGGGTAGCGGCAAACGAAGACAACGATGATTTTTGTTGGGATGTAGCAGAATTTCTTCATACGCTCGAGCAGTCAAACTGGGTCGCATTCCAAATACAAACTGGCGGACCACTTATGCCTGAGACTGTAACCGTGCTCATCGATATGGACGCTACCGAGAGTTTTCAATAGCCTGTCTCTTATAATTTTTCTGGCTACTACTTGTTCTTCGATTCCCAAGCTTTTACCATTTCATGGGCCATTAAATCTAACTCTGTTAATTTTTCCCAGTCTGACTTCCGCATACTAAATTCTGCGGAATTTACAATATGCTCAGAGTTAAGCTGCCACTCACGGCCCATTGTAGGCTTTTTCGACTCACGTATAATTTTATCTAACTTTTCTACATTAATACCAATTTTGTCCATACTTTGAACCTATATTGATTTTTAGTAAATGGAAGCAACTACGAAAATAATTAAAGTCTCCCGCCTGCTGGAGACAGGTTGGGATTCCATGACTAGGCACACCGATCATTGAGCTGGGATCGCCGGCACAAAGCGCCCTTCCCTCTTTTCGAGTTTTGGCAGCTTGGTGCCCCGGGGGACGATCTTCCAGAACTGGTCGACCTCCTCGGTGGATTTGAGGTCGAGGTAGTGTTTACGGATCTAGAATTGTAGTCTGCTGAATTTGAGATAAGAAAGACGCTGAAAACTATTAGGCGGGACTTAAAAAGTTGCAGAAAAGTTGCAGATTTCGCCTCAAAAAGGTGCATCTGGCTACATTTCGACGCAACAATCAATTTCCACAAGACTCTCATTAGCAGCAGATAAGGAAATTCTAGTGAACCATTAGGAAATCTTCAATCCGCTTCGACT
Source organism: uncultured Opitutia bacterium (assembly GCA_937136395.1). Classification (GTDB taxonomy): domain Bacteria; phylum Verrucomicrobiota; class Verrucomicrobiia; order Opitutales; family Coraliomargaritaceae; genus JBPOFY01. The sequence continues at coordinate 3,223 of CAKZOI010000047.1, forward strand.
CCCGCCACCTCCACCATTTTGCTCCACAAAATACCCTCTTCAATCCCCGCAAGCACGGGGCTTTTCTGTGTCTGATAATCCCGAATTATGTAAACGAATTCTTTGACTACGAATTCTTAGAGTCGGTAGTATACTGATACAGTGCACTGAAGAGCATTTGGCCGCACAAATTTTTGCAATTGATTAATTCAAAGGGGCCTTCGTGAAAGCATGCTTGGATAGTGGGCAAGGTATCCGTATCGATTTCGGTCGTGAGGCGAAAGAATTGATAGAGCACCTTTAACCAAATGATGGCGCGCCAGCGTAAGCATCTACTTGCGGGGATGTAAAAGTCGGACACGAGCCAATGGGCATCTTCGGTGAGAGCTGGGCGTATGTGATCCATGCAGCGGCGAACGGTGGCATCATCAAAGTTATCGAGAAAGAAGAGCGTGGTGACGAAATCGAAGTGAGTGTTGGGCAACTCACATTGAAGTAAATCGGATTGGATGAAGCTTACGCGTTGGCTCGAGAATCCAGCTTTGGCGAAGCGTTCCTTTGCGCGCTGAATCATCGCTCCGCTATGTTCGACAACAGTTATTTGGGCGTTTAGGAATTGCGCGGCAAACGCAATGAGGAAAGACCCGTCCCCTTCCCCAATGAGTAATGCGTGGCGAATCGATTTAAGCTGCACTAAGCGCGATAATTGGCAGGTCCGTGCCGCTTGTAGTGCACGCCCCATAGTCACCGTTTCAATAAGGTGATAGCATGAGGCGATGGGCGAATAATCCATAACTACATAGTGTGCGACTGCCCTTATGCTGCAGGCAATCTCGGAATCGATTGATGGATAATATGATTTGTATCCCTCTAAGATGCAGTATATGTTTGGTTCTGCTCGTTTGAATTATTATGCAAGAAGCACTCATTAATTTCTTCACCCAACCACTTGTGATTGGTATGTGCATTGGACTGTCGATTGCGCTCGCTATTTGGATACGAGGAGTCGCCAAAGCGATGGAGCTCAAATCTGCGGCAGCGGCTAAAGAGGATCGTTTTCAATCTGAAATTGAGCACTTACAAAAGCATTTGCATACACAAATGGAAATCACCGCAAAAGGGAATCGATCCATCCAAGAGGAGCTTGAAAAAGCAAAGGAGGTGAATGCGAACCTCAGCCAAACGATCGGTGCCTTAAAGCAAAAGCCTGGTCGTGCGGAAATCCGCTCATTGCACCTTTATGAAAAAGCGATTCGTATTATGAATACGCGGGCTCCTGGATTTGGTGCCGCATGGGAGGGTGCGCTCAATGATGCTGAGCAGGAGGTAAAGAAAGAGGAATCAGGAATTATGGGATGGATTAAGAAGCCGTTTTTAGTGAATAGGTCGGCCACCACTGATAAGGCCGTGTCGCCCAAGAATGATTAATTTGTAGAGCTGGCTGCCATCTTGTGTGGATGAGGGCACATCAATAATTAAACGCCTATTTTTGTCGGTTTCGAGTTGAATTGAGTGCAAAGGGTTTCAGTGTGCTAGCTTTTAACCTTTTAGATCGTGGATACAGAAAACATCAAAGCCGCCCTCAAGACAGTTAAGTTTCCAGGTTTCAGCCGGGATATCGTTTCATTTGGACTCGTTCGCGAAGTCGAAAATACAGATGGGAACGTATTGATTGGAGTCGAGATCACTACAGGTGATTCCTCTGTGCCAGAAACCATTGCAGCTGACATCAAGCAAGTCGTGGGTGCTTTAGAGGGTATTCACGAGGTGAAGGTCCGCATGGAGATCTCTCAACCCAAGCAGCAACCTGCAGCTCCTGGAGCTGGCGGTGAAGGTAAGCAGCAAGCCTCTGCGACGATGCAAAAGGTGAAGTATGCGATTGCCATTGCGAGTGGTAAAGGTGGTGTCGGTAAATCAACCGTTACGGTCAATCTCGCATGTGCGCTTCAGCGCTTACTTGAAGAAGCAGGCAAGCCAGGCGTTGGCATTATGGATTGCGATATCTACGGCCCTTCCGTTCCGCTCATGCTCGGCGCGACGGGACGACCTGAGATCGAGAACGATTTAATTCTGCCCGTGAGTAATTTTGGGGTCAGCACTATGTCGATGGGCTTTCTTGTCGACGATGATACACCAGTGGTTTGGCGCGGCCCGATGATCATGAAAACGATTCAGCAATTTGCCCAGAATGTGAACTGGGGAGAATTGGAGATTTTAGTGATCGATTTACCGCCGGGCACTGGTGACGCACAACTTTCATTGGTGCAAACGATTCCACTTGATGGTGCCGTCATTGTCACGACTCCGCAGCCAGCTGCATTTAATGTCGCTCGACGCGGTGCTCGTATGTTCGACAAAGTAAACGTCCCACTACTAGGCGTGGTTGAAAATATGAGTTACATGGAAACTCCAGACGGACAACGCCAGGCTCTCTTTGGTGAAGGCGGTGGGCAGATCACCGCGGATAGTCTAGAAACTCCACTACTTGGACAGGTGCCGATCGACATTGCGCTACGTGAAGGTTGCGACAAAGGCATCCCAATTGTCATCAGCGAACCTGACTCGCCCACTACGAAAGCGTTCCTATCAGTAGCACGTCAAATTCTTGATGGTTTAGCAAAAAAGTAACACTTATATAGGGCTTTTAGGCTAGCCAATGTCCTATGTGCTACGTAACTATTTAAGGGTTTTAGCGTTTTTCGAGGCGTCATAATGAATAAAGCAAACAAAGATATGCCAACACAATTACATGGAGCTCAATCGCAAGGCGATTTTGCGGAGCGCTCCAGCCTGTATCAGGAGTTTTTAGCTGAGCGCGAGGAGATCCTGAGACACAAGTGGTTGGAATCTGAGAAGCACGGTAAGGATATTGGCTTTGAGCGTGCCTTATTGGATTGGATTCGCCGACACCGTCAGAACTGGCGCAGTCATCGTTCTAAATCGAACAGCAAATAAAAAAAAACAGGCAAATGGCCTGTTTTTTTGTGCGTTAATTGAACTCGATGGAGGGCGGTGCTCCGTCACCGCCGTAGAGTCGCCTAAACGGTTCAAACCATCAGCGGTTCCGACAGCATATTTCGCCATAGCCTTGGCGAAGGAGGAAACGTAGCCCTCTAGAATCTAATGATGAAAGTCATGGTGCCCCGCCCCTACTGCCATCTGATCGTTCGCCGCCGTATCTATGGCACGGAGGGACCCGCGCCGCTACCTATTTCTAGGGGGAGATTACGCTTAAGGTTGGCTTGATGGAGGGCGGTGCTCCGTCACCGCCGTAGAATCGCCTAAACGGTTCAAACCATCAGCGGTCGCGACAGCATATGTCCGCCATAACCTTGGAGAAGAAAGAAGCGACCCCTCCAGCTTTTTAACGAAGACTTTCTTAACTTAGCCTCCAGAATGAGTTTCGAGGCCACGATTTCCAGGTCGGTAGGCATGAAAAAACCCGCTTCGTGAGGAAACGGGTTTTTAGAAAGAGTAGAACTAGAATTAGTTTTTAATTTCGCGATGTAGCGTGTGGCGACGAAGATTCTTATTATACTTCATCTTTTCAACGCGATCTGGCTGTTGCTTTTTATCGCGAGTGGTCATGTAGCGTGAAACTGGCTTTCCTTCAGCGCGGGCTTCAGTGCATTCGATTGTAACGTGCTCTCTTGGCATAACTTAAATTCCTATGGTGGTTGACGAAAAAGCGTCGGAAAGTAAGTGTTCAGCCTCTGAGGGCAACCCTTTTTTACGCAATGATGCAGTAAAAACCGATTTTCGCATTGAATGAACCCTTTTGCCTGACGTAATATTGCAAAAATACCGAAATTCACTTAACTAAAGGACTTTATGCCATCGCAAGGATCAACAGGAAACGTTATCGCAGCCATCTGTAGTTTTTTCATTCCCGGTCTCGGGCAACTGGTGCAAGGCCGTCTGCTGATGGCGATTATACACTTCGTTTTTGCCAGCTTATTGTGGATCATTCTCCTAGGATGGATTATTCACCTATGGTCGATCTTAGACGCTGCACTATTTAAGGGGAAATAAGCGCCGCCCGATCACGAGCCTAACATAGTTCGTCTTTTTGATGGTGCGTAACCTTGAAACACCGTTTCGGAGTATTTTAGTATAGCGGTGCCCTACTTCACTTCCGCCTTTGCAGTTTCAAAAGCTTGTAAGGCGCAGGCATTGCACGTGTCGCGAATGCCGGCGAAGAAGTCATTTCCTTTGTCATCGACGAGGATGTAGGCGGGGAAATTTTCAACTTCGATCTTCCAGATAGCTTCCATACCGAGCTCTGGATATTCAAGCACTTCGACGCTCTTAATGTTGTGCTCCGCGAGTAATGCCGCAGGACCACCAATCGAACCCAGGTAAAAGCCGCCATACTTGTTACACGCATCCGTCACTTGTTGAGAACGGTTACCCTTGGCGAGCATGATCATCGATCCACCCTCTGCCTGAAATGGCGCGACATAAGAATCCATACGTCCCGCAGTAGTTGGGCCAAACGAACCCGATGGCTTTCCTGCCGGCGTCTTAGCTGGGCCTGCATAGTAAACCGGATGGTTCTTCATGTATTCGGGCATGCCTTCACCGCGGTCCAATCGTTCTTGCAACTTCGCATGTGCAATATCGCGAGCGACAACAATGGTGCCCGTGAGCGAGAGTGGCGTAGTGACAGGATGTTGGCTCAACTCTGTCAAAATGTCTTTCATCGGGCGATTCAGATCAATCTTCACCGACTCATCTGGTTTCACTTCGCCGTTCTCAGCAGGAAGGAAGCGGCTTGGGTTCTCTTCAAGTTTTTCTAGCCAGATGCCATCCTTATCGATGCGCCCTTTTGCGTTTCGATCTGCCGAGCAAGAGACGCCGATACCCACAGGGCAGGAAGCACCATGGCGCGGCAAGCGAATCACGCGCACATCGAGAGCGAAATATTTGCCACCAAACTGCGCTCCATAGCCCATTTTGCGTGTATAGCCTAATAGTTTCTGTTCAAGCTCTAGGTCACGAAATGCCTGCCCATGTTCGTTGCCCTTGGTGGGCAACTCGTCGTAATATTTGGTCGATGCAAGCTTCACAGTCTTCATCGTAGTCTCCGCGGATGTGCCGCCGATGACGATTGCAATATGATATGGAGGGCAGGCGGATGTGCCTAAAGTGCCCATCTTTTCGATGCAAAACTTTTCAAGGTTGGCGGGATTTAATAGCGCCTTTGTTTCTTGAAACAGGAAAGTTTTGTTCGCAGAACCGCCACCCTTTGCGACGAAAAGGAAGTCGTAGCTCGTGCCGTCGGTCGCCAATAAATCGATCTGCGCGGGCAGGTTACAGCCAGTATTCACTTCCTCATACATGGAGAGGGGTGCAGTTTGCGAATAGCGCAGATTCTCCTTGGTGTAAGTGTTGTAAACTCCTTGCGAAAGCGCAGATTCATCGCCACCCCCCGTCCAAACGCGCTGCCCTTTCTTGCCCAAAATAATTGCGGTTCCTGTGTCTTGGCAGAATGGTAACACACCGTGCGCAGCCACTTCGGCATTGCGTAGCATGGTTAACGCAATCGTGCGATCATTGTCTGTCGCCTCCGGATCCTCCAGAATCGCTGCGACCTCTTCTAAGTGCTTTGTGCGTAATTTAAACGAAATCTCGCGCATTGCGGTCTCAGCAAGAAAAGTCAGTCCCGCAGGGTCGACCTTAACGATACTTTCGCCATCGAAATCGACGGTCTCGACGAATTCGCTGGTGAGTAAACGATACTCTGTGCGGTCCGCCGTAAGCGGAAATTGCTTCTGATAGTGGAACGGTGGTGCTGGTTTAGCCATCTATATTTCTAATTTTAAAAGTTTACAGCATTAGAAATACTTACGTAAAGGCAAGTGTGTAATGCGCTTTTGGAAAAGTGCCATGTATTAATTGAATGATCGACCGCAACCACATGTGCTAGATGCATTTGGGTTGCGCACTTCAAAGCCTTTGCCGCTTAGGCCATCGTCAAAATCAACTTCTGAACCGTCTAGGTATTCATAGCTGGTTGCATCCACCAGAAAGGAGATGCCATTACTATCCAACTGCTGGTCATCTTCCTTAGCATCGTCGAAAGACATGCCATACTCGAAGCCCGAGCAGCCCCCTGCTTCGACGAAAATGCGAAGTCGCTGCCCCTCGGAAGCTTTTTCATCGGCTAGTTTTTGTATTTGTTTTGCTGCACTATCTGTAAGCGTAATCATATATAGAATCAAAGCTCAGCTAGCAACGATGTCAACCAGTGGAAGTGCGGAATCATGGTGTAAGCATTTTTCATGCTAGATTTGAATAAAATCACTTGCGAATTCATATTGGGACGAGTTTAGTATTCATAGTGTCCGATTTTAAACATATCTTTGATGAATTACACTTCGAGTCGACGGATATACTTGCCGAAGGTGGCATGGGCATTGTTTACGAAGGCATTCAACATGGGGCGGGTAATTTCTCAAAGCGTGTCGCTATCAAACTCATACGCGAAGAGTATTCGAAAATAGAAGAATTTCGCCGCAATTTCGTAGGCGAAGCGCGCTTGGTCGCCGACTTGATCCATACAAACATTGTCCAGACCTACCACCTAGGGGAAATCAGTGGGCAGTATTTCATGACGATGGAGTTTGTCGATGGCATCAACTTAGAAGACTTCATTCAGAAGCACACAGATACCGAGCAATTAATCCCCGCTGACATAGCCGCGTTTATCGTATCAAGGATTTGTCGTGGCCTAGCCTATGCCCATAAAAAATGCGATAAGGCAGGTCATCCGCTTGGCATTGTCCATCGAGACGTAAACCCGCGTAACATCATGCTCGCCCATGAGGGCGACGTAAAACTCACCGACTTCGGAATCGCGAAGGCATTTGATCTGATGTATAATAAAGAAGGTGAAGTCATCGCAGGTAAAGATGAATACCTCTCGCCCAAACAAGCGCGACGTGAAGTGACTGACGCGCGAGCCGACATTTTCAGCTGCGCGATCATATTGGCAGAGATGTTGCTCGGAGAGAATATATTCGAGGCAAATTCAGAGGCTGCCACTCGACGAAACATCCTAGAACTCACTATCCCCGATTTCAATGAAATGAATTGCCGGATCGACCCTCGGCTCGACGACATACTGCAACTCGGCTTTCAACGTGATCGCAATAAACGCTATCAAAGTGCAGAGCACATGCTCACAGCGCTTGAGGAATTTATTTATGGCGATGGCTACGGCCCCACAAATGAAAAATTAGCGAGCTATCTGATTGATTTATATGGCGACGACGGGGCACAGGCCTCACGTCGCTGGGCGCTCAAGAAAACGCCCGGAGTCAAACCTACTTTCAACGATTAGCGTTTTGATGCGCCCATGAGTTCACAAAGCTTCCAGCAGACACAAAAACAAACGCAGACGCTAGTCCTAGCGCCCCAACTGCGGAATTCACTAAAAATTCTACAAGCACCCGCAGTAGAATTGCGCACCTCCATCCTCGAAGAGCTAGAGGTGAACCCTCTGCTCGAAGAGTTGCCAATCGATAGCATTAGCGTTGAGGAAGAGCGCGACAGCGCAGTTGACGACGAGCCTGACGCGGATGAGGAGCTAGATTTCGATGCCGATGATTACAGCATTCTCGACAAAATGAGTGAAGATATGCGTGAGCAATTTGCCCAAGAGAACAGCGGTCAATCTCACACAACTGAAGACGAAGAACGGCGCGATCATTTCATGAACTCGCTCACTCAGGGAGTGTCTCTCCAGCAGCACTTAATCGAGCAAGCTGAACTCACTGACAGCTCCGACCAAGAGCGAGAAGCACTCTACTACTTGATCGGCAGTATCGATGATAATGGCTACTTAACTGAAACCGTTTCGGATATCGCGCTGACAGCGCGTATCCCCTATGGAACGATTCAAAAGTGCCTCGAAACGCTCAAGACCTTTGATCCGCCCGGTATTGGCACTAAAGATATGCAGGACTGCTTAATCACTCAGTTAGAACTGCGTGGTCGCGGCACATCGCTTGCAGTGCGTATTTTACGCGATCACTTCCCCCTACTCGTCCGTCGCCGCATTCCAGAAATTTGCCGCAAGACCGGAACGACAGCCGATGATGTGCAAGAATCTATCGAGGAAATAGCCACCTTAGAACCTGCCCCGGGTAAACGATTCAGCGCGGACAGCAACTCGGTTATTGAACCAGATGTAACCGTATTTAAAGATGAATACGGCGAGTGGAAGATTGTCCTAAATAATGACTATATACCTCGATTGCGTATTAGCGGAGCCTATAAAGATCTTTTAGCTAAAGGCGCACTCAGCAAAAAAGAGAAAGACTTCATGTTAGAGCGTATGCGTTCAGGAAAATTTCTTATTAGCTCAATTGAGCAACGCCAGCAGACAATTGAACGGATCACACGAGAAATTCTAAGTTTCCAAAATGAGTTCTTCGAAGCGGGCATTTCGAAACTGCGCCCTCTGACAATGAACAGCATTGCGCAGACGGTAAACGTCCATGAGACAACTATTAGTCGTGCGATCGCCAATAAGTATATACGCACGCCACATGGTGTGTTCCCTTTTAAATATTTCTTCACTCCAGGTTACACTTCTGCCAACGGTGAATCCGTTTCTAATAAGACGATTAAAGATATGATCAGCCATATCGTGGAGGATGAGAACCCTGCGAAGCCATTTAGCGATCAAGGCATCGTCAATCTGCTCAAGGAGAAGGACATCAAAATTGCCCGACGCACAGTTGCTAAATATCGCGAGGAGTTGGGCATCCTTCCCACAAATTTACGAAGACGTTATGACTAGGACAATGCCTATACCGGCTCAGCCCCCTCCAAAAAAAAATCTTGCGCAAATCCTGCTTCCAAATTGTGCACTCCAAGTTCCGTTTTACTACTGTAATCAGTTCACTTGCGCATAATTCGATGATTGAATATTACGAGGGCGTCGATTTATCTTGTATAATATGACACATAAGTCATTAGAGGAACTAAACCTTTGAATAAAGCGTAATAACTAAAACTAATACAAAAAATGCCAGTAGCCACACCAACACAATACGAAGCCATGCTCGACGCGGCCCAAAAAGGCAATTATGCCTATCCGGCCGTCAACGTGACTTCTATCACAACGATCAATGCTGCACTGAAAGCCTTTGCAGATGCTAAAACAGACGGTATTATCCAGGTATCTACTGGTGGTGGTCAATTTGCATCAGGCCTCAATGTCAATGATGCTGCATTTGGAGCCATCGTGCTTGCTGAAGCCACTCACATTCTTGCTGAAAAGCACGATGTGCTCGTCGCGCTTCACACGGACCATTGCCACCCTGAAAAGGTGGACGGTTTCTTGAAGCCACTGCTTGAAGCGTCGCGCAAGCGCATTGCCGACGGTAAGGGTCCACTCTTCCAATCTCATATGTTTGATGGCTCAGTTGTTGATCTAGATGAGAACCTTAAGATCTCCAAGGAACTCCTTAAGGAGTGCGCCGAGCTCAACATCATTCTCGAAGTTGAAGCTGGCTGCGTTGGTGGCGAGGAAGACGGTCACGATACATCTGGCCTACCCGCTGAAAAGCTTTACACCACACCAGCAGACATGGTCGAAGTTTACGAAGCTCTCCAGCCAATTGGACGCTTCCTCTTCGCTGCGACTTTCGGCAACGTGCACGGCGCTTACAAGCCCGGCTCAGTCAAACTCAAGCCAACCATCCTTCGCGATGGCCAGAAGGCAGTCACAGACAAACACGGCGAAGCTGCACTCATGGACCTTGTATTCCACGGCGGTTCTGGGTCCGAGCTTAGCGATATCCGCGAAACACTCGAGTATGGTGTGGTAAAGATGAATATCGATACGGATACTCAATACGCATTCACACGCCCAGTGGTTACACACATCTGCGAAAACATCGAAGGCGTGCTTAAGATCGACGGTGAAGTCGGTAACAAGAAGACATACGACCCGCGCGGCTATCTCAAGAAAGCTGAGAAGAGCATGGCAGATCGTTTGATCCAAGCTGCAGAAGACCTTTGCTCTACAGGCAAGACCATCTTCGGCACAGTATAATTCAATCTACACTCTTTTTTCAAAAGCCGGCCGCTAATGCGTCCGGCTTTTTTTTACAACCTTCCTAGCGTGCCGCTTCAGGAAACGATCATCTGAAAGCCAAGAAGTTCGTTCGTTGGACTTGCAGGCTGCAAAGATCAAATCACAAAAAAAGCCCCGACCAATTAAGGTCGGGGCTTTGCCTAATTATTTAGCCTAGTGTTGCGGAGCGTCAGTAACCCAAGCGGATTACATCATGCCGCCCATTCCGCCCATGCCGCCCATATCGTGAGCATGGCCGCCAGCTGCACCGCCCTCTTCTGGCTCGTCTGTGATCATGCACTCTGTTGTGAGCAATAGACCAGCAACGGAACCTGCATTTTGAAGTGCTGTGCGTGTCACCATAGCTGGATCTACGATACCAGCCTTAAGGAGATCAACATATTCGCCAGTGGCGACATTGTAGCCCATTGCGCCCTTAGATTTAAGCACTTCGGCAACGACGAGTGAACCTTCAACACCTGCATTGAGGCAGAGCTGACGAAGTGGAGACTCGATGGCACGGCGAACGATTTGTGCGCCGAGTTCTTCGTCGCCTTCAAGTTCAGAAGCAGCTTTTTCGATAGCCTTGGCAGCACGAAGCAATGCTACGCCACCACCAGGAAGGATACCTTCTTCAACCGCAGCCCGTGTTGCGTGCAGTGCGTCATCCACGCGGTCCTTCTTCTCTTTCATTTCTGGCTCAGTCTGCGCACCAACATTGATGACAGCTACACCACCAGCGATCTTAGCAAGGCGCTCTTGGAGCTTCTCGCGATCGTAATCAGAGGAAGTTGCTTCGATTTGCTTGCGGATCAATTTTACGCGGCCTTGGATATCGGAGCTCTTGCCAGCACCTTCAACGATGATGGTGTTTTCCTTATCCACAGAGATGCGCTTTGCCTTACCGAGGTCTGAAAGCTGAACATTCTCAAGCTTGATACCGAGATCTTCTGTAATGCAACGACCACCTGTAAGCACTGCGATATCTTCAAGCATTGCTTTACGGCGATCACCGAAACCAGGTGCTTTCACCGCAGCTACATTCAATGTGCCACGAAGCTTGTTAACCACAAGTGCCGCAAGTGCTTCACCTTCGATATCTTCAGCGATGATAAGAAGCGGCTTGTTTGTCTTAGCGACGAGCTGAAGCAGTGGGAGAATTTCATTCAGATTAGTAATCTTTTTCTCATGAATGAGAATGTGCGCATCATCGAAATTAACTTCTTGGTTTTCTGCGTCTGTGCAGAAGTAAGGAGAAAGATAACCCTTATCGAACTGCATACCTTCAACAACGTCGAGGGATGTTTCGATACCTTTAGCTTCTTCCACAGTAATGGTGCCGTCTTTACCAACACGATCCATCGCATCTGCAATGATGTCACCGATTTCAGCATCCCAGTTCGCAGAAACAGTCGCCACCTGACGAATTTCTTCGCGGTCTTTCACCTTTTTGCTTTGCTTTGCAAATGCAGCCGTTGCAGCGGCTACTGCCTTATCGATACCACGCTTGAGGTAGATTGGATTCGCGCCTGCAGCAACGTTCTTGATACCTTCGCGGTAGATGGACTCAGCAAGCACGGTAGCTGTTGTTGTTCCGTCACCTGCGGAATCCGCAGTCTTGGAAGCCACCTCGCGCACCATTTGCGCACCCATGTTTTCGTATGGATCAGATAGATCGATTTCCTTAGCAACGGAAACGCCGTCCTTAGTAACTGTAGGAGCGCCGAATTTCTTGTCAATCAACACATTGCGACCCTTAGGTCCAAGTGTTACTTTAACTGCCTTAGAGAGTGTTTCAACACCACTAAGAATTTTCTTACGTGCTGCTTCATCAAAGAGAATTTGTTTAGCCATAATATTTATGTATATTGGTTTATGTATTTAGAATTAGGATACGGATCTTAAGCAATCACACCAAGGATGCTGTCTTCATCGATAAGGATGTATTCGACGCCGTCAACTTTCACAGGTGTGCCGCCATAGCCAGGAAGGAGAACCTTATCGCCCTTTTTCACGTTAAAAGGAACTGCCTTGCCAGACTCGTCCTTTTTGCCGGTGCCAAGTGCAACAACTTCAGCCTCCTGAGATTTTTCTTTAGCTGAATCAGGGATAATGATTCCGCCGCGGATTTGTTCATCTTCTTCAATGCGCTTCAATAGAACGCGTTCACCGAGTGGTTTGATTTTCATATTTAGTATCTTTTTATTTTTGGTTTGAGATAATAGTATTCATAAAAGCCGCGCACGAACTGTGGTTAGAGCGCGGCTAATTAAATTATTTCTTGTCTTCGTCAACGACTTCGAAGTCGGCATCAACTGTTTCAGCATCTTGAGCTGGCTTTGGCTCGGAATCACCTGCTCCGGCTTCTGGGCCTGCCGCTGCACCACCCATATCTGGGCCTGCACCTTCAGCGCCTTGTGCAGCATAGAGGTCTTGAGCAAACGATTCCATGATGCCCACAATCTTCTCCTTGGCAGCCTTGAGCGAATCGGCATCTGCTTCTTGATTTTCAAGAACAGTTTTACCTTCAGCGATTGCAGCTTCGAGTTCAGTCTTCTTATCCTCAGGGATCTTGTCGCCGAGATCAGTGATTTGCTTTTCGGACTGATAGATGATGTTGTCGAGTTCATTGCGTGCTTCGACTCCTGCTTTAAGCGCTTCATCCTCTGCCGCGTGTGCTTCAGCTTCGCGCTTGAGCTTCTCAACTTCGTTCTTATCGAGTCCAGAGGAACCAGAGATGGTAATCTTTTGTTCCTTGCCTGTGCCTTGATCCTTCGCGCTGACATTAAGGATACCGTTGGCATCGATGTCGAAAGTCACTTCAATTTGAGGAGTGCCGCGAGATGCTGCGGGAATACCATCGAGACGGAAGTTGCCGAGCACTTTGTTATCTTTCGCCATTGGGCGCTCACCTTGGAGGACTTTAATGTCTACCGCAGTTTGGTTGTCTGCGTAGGTAGAGAAAGTCTGGCTCTTCTTCGTCGGGATCGTGGTGTTACGCTCAATCATCGCCGTGGCCACACCACCTGCAGTTTCAATCGCAAGTGTGAGTGGTGTCACGTCGAGGAGCAGCACATCGCGCACGTCGCCTTGCAGCACGCCACCTTGAATTGCTGCGCCAATCGCAACCACTTCGTCAGGATTCACACCTTGGTGTGGTGCCTTACCGGTGAGCTCTTTAGCGAGCTCAACAACCTTAGGCGCACGTGTCATACCACCTACAAGGACAAGTTCGCCGATTTCAGAATTACTGTGACCGGAGTCCTTCAAGCAGGCATTGTATGGTGCGATTGTGCGCTGATAAAGTGCGTCACAAATTTGCTCCAGCTTCGAGCGGCTTAGCGTGATGTTCAAGTGCTTTGGTCCAGAGGCGTCAGCAGTGATGAACGGCAGGTTGATATCTGTGCTTTGTGTCGAAGAAAGTGCGATCTTAGCTTTTTCCGCTTCTTCCTTAAGGCGTTGAAGTGCCATCTTATCTGTGCGAAGGTCGATGCCCTGCTCTTGCTTGAATTCTTCAACCAAAAAGTCGATCAAAGCGCTGTCCCAGTTATCGCCGCCGAGGTGTGTATCACCATTGGTTGCTTTAACTTCAAACACACCATCACCGATTTCCAGGATCGAAACATCGAAGGTGCCACCACCAAGGTCATATACGGCGATCACTTCGTCTTGACCTTTATCAAGACCATAAGCGAGTGCCGCTGCAGTCGGCTCGTTGATGATGCGCTTCACATCAAGACCGGCGATTTGCCCGGCATCCTTAGTTGCTTGGCGCTGTGCATCATTAAAGTATGCAGGCACAGTGATAACCGCTTCAGTGACCGTTTCACCCAGATACGCTTCCGCGTCCGCTTTCAGCTTCTGCAAGATCATCGCAGAGATCTGCTCGGGAGCAAATTGCTCTTTCTGCCCCTTCACTTCGCATTCAATATACGCATCGCCATTTTTACCCTTAACGATCTCGTAAGGAAGGCTCTTTGCTTCTTCTTGAACTTCAGTGAACTTGCGACCGATAAAGCGCTTCGCTGAAAAGATTGTATTGCTCGGATTAGTGACAGCTTGGCGTTTTGCTGCTTGGCCGACGAGTCTCTCGCCGCCTTTGGCAAATGCCACCACTGAAGGAGTCGTGCGTGCACCCTCCGAGTTTGGTATCACAACAGCTTCGCCGCCTTCCATTACGGACATGCAGGAGTTTGTTGTGCCTAAGTCGATTCCAATGATTTTACCCATGCCATACAAATAGCATTCCAGATGCCACGTGCATGCCAAAATCATAAACCGCTCATAACCAATAAATTAAATCCAATCACGCATTTATCTGCAGGCCAGCCGACAGCTAAAAGTGAGACGCCGTGTCACAGTAAATGGCACAGTGTTAAGCCATGTCACATTTCTGTGTCACACAGTTGGTAGGGTTATCTTGCCAAGACGACCGTTCGCCCGTTGATGCCAAATGCCGACCCATAAGATATCAGTATTCAGTCCCGTTGCCGAACGGTGCTCTCAGCGAGAGCGCCCTACCCAAAGACACCCGATCTCTACGCCTTTACTCCACCATGGTGAAGTTAACTGACAGCTCCTGCTCTAGTCGTGCGACTCGACTACGCTCATTTGGCTCAATCAGTGTAAGCGAAACGCCCTTCTTCCCTGCGCGAGCTGTGCGTCCACTGCGATGTGTGTAATACTGCATTGCATCTGGTAGTTGGTGCTGGATGACAAATTCCAAACCTTCAACATCAATACCGCGTGCGGCGACGTCGGTTGCGATCAAATAGTTCAAGCGTTCTTTGGTGAATGCCCGCATGACTTTGTCGCGATCCTTCTGGCTAAGGTCACCTTGGATAACGCCTACGGAATGCCCGCGTGCAGTTAATTCCTTACCTAATCGTATGGCACCCGCACGTGTGCGGACGAAAATAAGCCCACGTTCACCTTCATGGTTGGCTAAATATTTGGCAATAAAGTCATCTTTCTCTTCGCGGGCGACGATTGAAAATTGGTGGTCAATGTTATGATTCACGACCTCCTTAGCCGCCACTTTAACCATATGTGCACTCGGCGAGAGGTTGCCATCGATCAAGCCTTGCACGCGCTTTTGAAAGGTCGCTGAAAAGAGCCAAGTGCTCTTACGTGCTTTCGTTTCCTTGAAAACGCGTGCCAACTCAGCCTTGAACCCCATACTAAGCATTTCGTCGGCCTCATCGAGCACGAGGTATTTTACGGACTCTAA
This sequence comes from uncultured Opitutia bacterium, assembly GCA_937136395.1. Taxonomy (GTDB): domain Bacteria; phylum Verrucomicrobiota; class Verrucomicrobiia; order Opitutales; family Coraliomargaritaceae; genus JBPOFY01. Next base: position 18,522 of record CAKZOI010000047.1, read on the forward strand.
GGTCATTTGCGCTTCCAGTAATTCGATCAAACGACCAGGTGTCGCGACTAGGATATGAGTTGGGCGAGAGAGGCGCTCAATTTGCATGGCGATCTTATCACCACCGGCCGCAACTTCGACGAAGATCCTATCTTCCGCGTATTTAGTGTATTTAAATAACTGCTTACCGATCTGCTTTGCCAGCTCACGGGTCGGCGCGATGATCAATCCTTGAATTTCAGCCTTATTCGGATTCATCTTGGTCAACAAGGGTAAACCAAAAGCCGCCGTCTTACCCGTGCCCGTTTGTGCTTGAGCAATCAAGTCACTACCATCCTCCATAAGAAACGGAATGACTTTCTCCTGAATGGGTGTCGGTGTCTCAATCCCCAACTCCTCGATGCCGAGAATTAAATCTGATGGAATGCCTAATTGATGAAATGTCTGAGCCATAATATGTAGTAAACACAGTTTCCCAGCGAACTCGACAATAAGAATCGAACTGCTCGCCGCAAAACTGTAATGGGTGGAAAGCAAATAAGCCGCCCATTTCTGAGCGGCTTATAAAAAAATGGGGTGGCTAACGGGATTCGAACCCGCGACCCTCGGCACCACAAGCCGATGCTCTAACCAGCTGAGCTATAGCCACCATCTGTTGCGAAAAGCGAAGCTTCTCACTGAAGGAATCGGAATGCTCTTTCTAATCGCGTGCTTGTCAATAGCAGTTTGAAGGAAAATTCGGGGAATGCGCCTTTTATCTAAACGCTCAACATCTACAAATTAATTGGCTCCAACCACCGCTTCGGCAAGTTGTGCCAGTGATGAGTTAATTGCAGTCACCAAACTTTCCGCATTATCGCGCTCCCATGTAACGCCTTGCGCTTGAAAAGTGCCCGCTCGTTGAGTTTTAGAGCCAAGCTTTAATTCCCAGGTGGCTGCCATGCGCACTTCGCCATTTTCAAAGGCTCCTAACTTATAGAATTGGACATATAGGTCTAAGCTTTCCTTCGACCGATCAGGCCATGGATAGAACCCAGCGACATGCTGACCACTTGATTGTATTAGATGTTCAGCGATGCAACGCGCAATACCCTCTTCTAGTGGTTCAGCCCAGCGAGCATACTTCAAAGCTTCGACTTCTCCCGAAGCAGTCCGATATTGTAAGCGCTTACCGTCGAGATAGGCAGGCATATTTGGGCGTTCTACATAAATCGAAGGCCCCTGCCCGCTTACGCTTGCCGATGAATCCACTGGGCCCAATGCATACATTTTTACGGGATCAGCCTTTGGTTTTAGATTCACACACCCACTCAGTGTGATACCAACTACACTAAGTATTAGCAGGTGTAACAAAAATACGGATTGTTTATTCTTCATCTTCTGAGCGCCCTGTAAGGACTGCATTTGGGTTGCGTTCTAGATAGTCGGCTAACAGGCGAATCGACTGCGCTGCTCGGCTTAACTCGCGTAAAGTTGTTTCAAACTCATAGCGTAGATCTAATTCTGGGCTGATCAGTTCCCCTGCCTCTTGCACCAAACTATCGAGTCCTTCCATCATCTTCTCATACTGCTGCGTCCATGTGATAATCGTTTCACCGAGTGGCCCATCATTCAGGTTGTAGGTCTTAACTGTTTCATTAATCACTTCGAAGGCCTCTTGAATCGCAACGATGGATCCCTTCAACTCATCCGAACTGGCGAGCGCTTTAAACTCGTCGGCTGCACCAATTACCGAACGACTCATCCCTGCAGAATCAATTTCTGCGATCATGGCTGTCAGATTCTCTAGAACGCTGTTTACGTTCTCATTGAGCCGCGGGATATCGATGGCTCCGAGTCCAGAAATCAATTTGGCAACATCGCTTGTTATTTGATCGAGCGATGAGCCTAATGTCGGAATTTCAATGACACCGTTAACTTCTTCTAAGTGCGGTTTCCAAGTGCTCAAGTCATCTTCATCTTCGAAATTAAATTCCACAAACAATTGGCCGGTAATAAAACTTTCGAGGTTCAATTCGGCCACTAATCCACGATCAATCGACTCATGAATATTCTCTGGAGAAAACGATGCTTCAGAAACGCCTAAATCGCGTTCCAAACGTGACCGGTCTAATTTAATAATGACGGGGATAGCGGTCGAATCCTCTCGCTGCCCTTCCACTCGAATCAGGATGCGCTCGACAGAGCCAACAGGCACGCCACGAAACTTCACCGGTGATCCTGCAGCTAAGCCATTTACCGATTGATCAAAAAACAAGATGAAGCGATCGGACTTTGTTAATAATGATACTGAGCCGAAGAAGAGCACCATCGCCACGAGTAAAACAGAAGCGGCAGTGACAAAAGCACCGATGGTTTTAGGACTGGGTTTACGGTTCACGATCTATTGTTAATGAAGGATGGCTGTGGAGAGATCAATTGTTTACATCGACTTCTCATCGGTCTCGCCACGTTTCAAAAAGTGGCGAACCTTAGGATCGACATTCATGTCGTCAATGAGGTCATTAGGGTTTCCATCGCAGAGGGCGCGCTTAGTTTCTGCATCAAGAAATAGTGCACGGTCCGCAATTGCAAAGATGCTAGCGAGTTCATGGGTTACCACCACTACTGTCGCACCCAATGCATCGCGCAGTTCCAAAATGAGGTCGTCCAAGCGTCGTGAGCTCAGTGGGTCTAAGCCGGCGGAAGGTTCATCAAAAAATAATATTTCTGGGTCGAGTGCGATTGCACGTGCCAAGCCAGCACGCTTACGCATACCACCGCTTAATTCAGAAGGAAAACGATGCCCGAATCCAGCTAGGCCAACGAGCGACAGTTTAAACTCGACGATCTCACGAATTTCGGCGGGCTTCAGGTCGGTATACTCCTCCAATGGCAAGGCAACATTCTCAGCCACACTCATCGAACTCCAGAGTGCACCTCCTTGAAATAAAACGCCAAATTGTCGGCGCATCACGTCACTATCTTTGCTATCAGGATCAAACACTTGACCACCGTAATAAATATTTCCAGCTGCTGCGCGTTCCAGCCCGATTAAATGTTTCAATAAAGTGCTCTTCCCGCAACCACTACCGCCCATAATCACCTTCACCTCTCCTCGGCGCACTTGAAAATCGAGCGATTCCATGACAGTGTAATCACCATACCGCATAGTGAGCTTTTCCGCCTTAATCATTATATCTGTCGCACTCATCGCTATATACCCAGTAAGTGAAACGAGACTGCAAAAATAGCATCCGCAATCACAATCCATGTAATTGAAGTGACCACTGCAGATGTCGCCGCTTGACCAACCGCAGTGGCATCGCGGCCGCAATTGAGCCCGCGATAGCAACCAGCTACAGCTATGATTGAGCCGAAAATCGCACTTTTAAAAATACCAGCGAGCAGATCATTGAGCCCGACTGCGGCCTCCACCTGATTGAAATACTGAACCATGCTCACATCGGATATCGCTACTGCGACCACCATTCCGCCAAGGATGCCGACGAAGTCTGCGCAAGCGCAGAGCAAAGGCATCATCAACACTAAGGCGATCACTCTTGGCACAACGAGAAACTGCATCGGCGAAATGCCGAAACTCGTTAATGCATCCACCTCTTCATTAACTTGCATGCTGCCGATCTGTGCTGCAAATGCTGCACCTGTGCGACCAGCCATGATCACTCCAACCATTACTGCGCCGAGTTCACGTGTCACTGCGAGACCGACGAGGTCAGCGACATAAATATCCGCAGCAAACTTCTGTAATTGGATCACGCCAATGAACGCAATAATCAAGCCGGTCAAAAAACTCAGCAGGCTCACGATCATGAGTGCTTTGGGTCCAGTCGATTGCAAAAGGTATAAGAAGTCCTGCCAGCGTATCTGAGCCTTTCCTCGTAAAAATTGAAACAGATCGACCACCAACTGCCCAATAAAGCTGAAATAATTATCAAGCCCATAGTAAGCGTCTACAGCATCATCGCCAATATGGCTTAAAAAACCAGACGGCTTTACAGCTTTGCGATGCTTCAGCTCTGGAACCGCTTGCGAGAGCTGAATCATATTCTGCACACCTGATGGCAAATCACCAAATTGGTAATTCACCTTAGCATCCTCAAGCCACACGCATACGCTGCGAACAAAAATCAGTAATGCAGTATCCCATCGGTCCAGTTGATCGACTTCAAAGCGAAGGCAATCGAAGCGTTGTTTCTCCATTTCTGCGTGCAGTAGATCGACTACATTTGGGCGCTCCGCTTCAAGTGTCCAAGAATTCGAAAAAACCAAGACCAGCACAGAACCTTCATTCCGAATGCTTAAGCCTGCCCTTCTATCTAAATTAATTGCCATTCTATTCGTGCGGATTGCTATACCTTCACTTGCAAATGCTAACAAAGCCCACCATTTCAGTCACGCAAGCCTGCAAGAAGGCGAAAACGAGATAAAGCACAATTTTACTATGCAAACGATACTCTTCGATCTGGACGGCACACTCGTCGACCACTTCACCACAATTACAAATAGCATCGCACACGCACAACAAACAATGGGACTTGAGGAATCAAGTTATGCGAAAGTGCGCGCTACTGTCGGTGGCGGCATTATGCTTACACTGACTCGGCTAATGGGCGAAGATAATGCCAAGCGTGCGCATCCCATTTTCACTGAGCATTTCGAAGCAAACCTCTTCAACGGGCTCAAGGAGTTGCCAGGCGCCTCTTGGTTGCTGGAACAGTTGCACGCAGATGGAAACTATCAAATGGCCGTTTTCACCAACAAGTATGGTGAGCATTCACGAGCGATCACCAAGCATCTCGGCATGGACAAATGGCTAAGTGCAAATGTAGGCACAGGTGACACAGACTATCGAAAGCCTGACCCGATCTTTACTGCACATATTCTTGAGATTATGAATGCGACGTCGGACGAAACGCTCTTAATAGGCGACTCCCCCTTTGATTTTGCCGCAGCCCAAGCGGGTTGCCTACGAAGTATTTTAGTGACTACAGGCAGTCATGATAAACAACAACTGACAGAAGCCGCCGACGCCGAGGAGATTTATTCCGATCTTTATGAACTAGGTGAATCCGTCTTCGGATTTGCGAAACCTTAGTAAAATGGAGGGCAACCGCAGTCTTCACAAATGAAGCCACTAAGTATGTTGATCAATCAATAAGCTTAGCCACTTCATTCATATAGCTTTCAGTGCCAGCATAATACGGACAGAATTCCATATGTGGATGAAATGTTTTTAGCGGGAATGGGTTCTCCACGAGGAATTGAAAATCGATATGCACCGCAGCGCAGAGCGCGTGTGCCGCTGCGATATCCCAAACTTTTACCCGATCATCAAATACCCCTGTCAAATATCCAGTAGCCACATACGTCGCCGTCAGTGCCCCACTACCCAGACAACGCACCCGATGCGTCTCTAGTAAAGGCGACAACTGTTTTAGACGTGCGGCGCCGATCGGAAAGTGTAAGCCGATCATCGTCTGCGCTTCGGCTGCCGTATCATTACGATTTACCTTCTTCTGATTGCATAAAAGCCCCCGACCAGGGCCGCCTTCCAGTAAGGATTTGGAGCTATGGTCGTAGATGAAGCCATAAATTGGCACGCCATCCAATAGTAGTGCTAATGAAATAGCGCATACGGAAAAGCCTAGGGCATAATTATTTGTTCCATCAATCGGGTCCACCAGCCACGTAAAACGCGCATTGAGCTGCAAGGTCTCATCGAGCGGGCACGCTTCTTCGCTGCAATAATCATCCTCTGAAAAATCGCGACGCAATTCCGCAAATATTTTTTCAGAAATCGCAAAATCAGCAAAGGTCACACGTGTGTCATCCTCCTTCCATTCACTGACCACTTGCCCAAATTGGCGCTCAAAAAAGGCAATTTGATCACGCACAACCACTCGTCCTGCATTGATTCGGTGCCGCAAAAGCACATCTAGCTGTGCTTTTGCCTGCCTGTTTATCTTTTTCGTCATCCCAGGCACTACACAACCGCACGCATCTCATAGCACAAGGGCAAAGCGATACGGCTAAGGATTTTGAAATGCCCACATCCAGTTCTTGCCAGAAGAAGGGCCAGTGTTACAGATAATACATATATGCGTTTTCTGCTGAATTCGATCCTCTTATGCTTATTAACTACCTCATTGTTTGCGGTAGATAAAAAAGTCGGCGTATGGCAGATTCTCGAAGATTGTCGCTTGGTCCAATCCGATATAAATGATGGCGATAGTTTCCTTGTTCAGCATGGAAACGAAAGTAGTGTCTTTCGAATCTATTACGTCGACACGCCTGAAATATCAGAAAAATATATGGATCGAGTTCGTGACCAAGCTCGTTACTTTTCGATTCCCACAGATGATGTGATCACCACAGGCGAACTCGCGGCCAATTTTAGCAAACTCTTTTTGCGCGATAACTTTACGGTCTATACCAAGTGGGAAGATGCGCGGGGTGACGGCAAGAAGCGCTATTACGCACTGGTCAAAAGTAAGGATCGCTATTTATCGATGGAACTTGTCAGTAATGGGCTCGCGCGAATTTACGGTATGCCCACCAAGCAAGCATGGCCAACTGGTTACAGCCCTAGGACCTATTTGAGTCGCCTGAAAAATGCTGAGCGACAAGCACAGCGCGACCGCACTGGAATCTGGGCGGTAGGAGGAAGCTCTAAGCAAATGGCAGGTTTAGAGTCGCTTCGCGAAAATGCCGAAAACGCCTCTCAAGCAGGAGCGCCTAAACTCGATACAATTGATCGCAGCCGCGCCTCCAGCAAAACGGGCATGCTGAACGTCAATACCGCTAGCCAAGCAGAACTCGAAACGCTTCCAGGCATCGGACCCGCATATGCCAAAGCAATCATACAAGCTCGCCCAATAGAAACTATTGATTCACTCGTTAATATCCCAGGAATCAGTGCCAACAAGCTCGCGGCCTTCAGGTCGCTGATCATTGTCGCCGAGCCACCACCACCGCCAAACACAGTTGAGTTTTACCTAGCAGACCTACCAAGCTATTTGAACAAAGACGTCACCCTATCCATTGCATCGGTGAGTGACTCCAAGGTAGCAAGTCCTGAAAGCTTTCGATCAGTCACGCTTTACACCGCCTTCGAAGGTGAAGCCGGCGGCAATATCACCGCATTCATCCCAGACGAGTTCTACGATTCTTTTATTCAGTATTACCGTGAATCTGGTCGAGAGTTAAAAGGGCTCCTCTATGACCGCGAGGGTGAAACTGTATTGGTCTACCGCAGGCAGTAAACGACTCACATAAAATAGCTCACTTTATAAATATCATGAACTTGAAATATTTTAACCGCTATCTCATCAAAAAAGGGCGCAATGATGACTTAAGAAAAGTTGTTTCAGACCCGTGGGATGACCTACCAAAAAGCAAGAGCGAAGCGAATAAAGAGCTCCATTCGCTCCATATACGCCTAGGAGACCTGCAACAACGCTTCTTTGTCGACCGTCGCAAAAAACTCCTCTTCGTGCTGCAAGGTATGGATACCAGCGGAAAAAATGGCACCATTAAACATGTGTTCAGAGGGGTGAATCCACAAGGTGTGCATGTCGCCAGCTTCGAAAAACCTTCCACACGAGAGCTCAATCATGACTACCTCTGGCGGGTGCACAAGCGCACGCCATCCAATGGTGAAATAATGATTTTTGACCGTAGTCATTACGAAGATGTCCTCGCAGTCAGAGTCAACAATTTGCAGCCCGAAGCAATCTGGCGTAAGCGCTATCGTCATATCAACGATTTCGAACAACTCCTCGTCGACGAAAACACAGTCATCATTAAGTTCTTTTTACACATCGACAAAACGACACAGAAGCAGCGCTTACAAGAGCGCCTCGACATACCCGCAAAGAATTGGAAATTCGACCCCTCCGATATCGTCGCACGCAGCAAGTGGGATCAGTATTTTGAAGCCTACGAAGAAGTCTTCGAGAAAACAAGTAAACCACATGCTCCATGGTATGTGATACCGGCGAATAAAAAATGGGCGCGTAATCTTTTAGTCGCACGTATCGTGGTCGCCTGCTTGGAAGACATGCAATTAAGCTATCCCAAGGTCGACTATGATCCAAGCTCCGTGCAAATCGATTAATTTGAAACTGGATGAAATTCAAACTCACCGACTCCACAATCGATCCAACTATCTTACGGACTGAGATGCTTGATCTCTCTGCAGGTGCCTACTGCAGCTACGAAGGTTGGGTGCGTAATCATAATGAAGGCAAAGCAGTGGCCTCGCTTCATTACAGTGGCTACCCGCAACTCGCTCCAGCAATAGCAGATGCGATACTGGCCGAGGCTAACGCAAAATTTCACCTCCTCGATGCTTCTGTCGTGCACCGCACGGGATCGCTGAATAAGGGTGATATTGCAGTATGGGTCGGCGTCACTGCACACCACCGTGGAGACACATTCCTTGCCTGTCGCTACATCATCGATAACGTAAAGCACCGCCTCCCAATCTGGAAGAAAGAAGTCTATACAGACGAGACTGAAGCTTGGATCGAAAGTAATCACTGCGGTTGCGCCGACCCAAAGAACTTGGAGCATCATCATTGACGATTAGTGGAAAGTAGACAGTGGGTAGTTAAAGCAAATAAGTCATAATCTTACCCCCAAAAAACAGATTACGATTAAGAGTAAGATTAAGACAAAACTCCTGCCCTCCCCCCCCAAAAAAAAACATCCACTACTCACTTCACCATGCACATCAAAGCCATCTACATTTCCGCCGGACACGACTTTGTGGGTCGACATGGCAAGGGTCGATTGCATCACGGTATTGAAAAGGTGGATACTATTGAATGCCTCGAAGGGCGCGGAATCGTTGGTGATCGCTATCTCGACCACAAAGAAGATTTCAAAGGTCAGATCACCTTCTTTGATTGGTCGGTTTATTTACGCATCCGCGACAACTTCAACTTGCCCGAACTTGATCCCGAAAAATTCCGGCGCAACGTCCTCGTCGAAGGTGTCGATCTCAATACATTAATCGGGCAAAAATTCACCCTACAAGGCGTTGAATTTGAAGGCATCGAAGAATGCCGCCCCTGTTACTGGATGGACGAAGCCGTCAATCCTGGCGTCCACGAAGCCCTCAAGGGTCATGGAGGCCTACGCGCTAAGATCTTAACGAGTGGCACTTTATCTCTTTGAGTGAAGGGGTGCCTTTCAGGTGAACTGCCAAATTGACCTAAAGATGTATGGCTCCTCCACTTCAATTTAAGTCTCAAGGCGGATACAAATTATAGGTTTCTCATTGCGGCGCCTCGCTCACTAAGCTCTCATCCCCAAGTGAAAATTGGATTTGTGCTTTATGACTATTACCCTTTTTTGGGGGGTGCAGGAAGATTGCTTGGCGATAGCCTTGCAGTGTGCGAGTCGCGGACATGAAGTGCATGTATTCTGCTGCAGCTGGAAAGGTGAACAGCCTGACAGTCTCCAAATCCACATTTTAGGCAAATTGGGGTGGAGCAACATCGCTCGTAATCGACATTTCTTTAGGCAACTAGAGTTTATTTTACCCAAACACCGCCTAGATGGCGTCGTTGCATTTAACCGTATGCCAAATGCAGACCCCTACGCGCAACGCATGGGTTGGCTCAACCAAATTGTAGGTCTCAAATATTATAATGTGTATGGCCCCAACGAAGCACATAAAGGCGACATGCGCAGTCTCGTTGCTAAAGCTTATGAGCAAATCCAAGAAACGGGCCAACTCGGTCTTTTTAAAAGCTATCATCCAGACTATACGGATGGTAATCAGATGCGCGACTTTCTCTATGTTAAAGATGCAGTCGCAATGACTTTGCACCTCGCCAATACAGACACTGCAAATGGTTTATATAATCTAGGCAGTGGTCAGGCCAACACATGGAATACCTTGGCGAATGCTATTTTTAGCGCACTTGGGAAAGAACCCAATATCCGCTACATCGACATGCCTGATGCGCTTAAAGGTAAGTATCAATATTACACCTGCGCGAATACTGATAAACTACGTAAGAGTGGTTATACAAATCCAGGCTACAGCTTAGAAGATGGCGTTAAAGACTATGTGCAAAACTACTTAGTTACCAACCAGCATCTCGGTCAAGAGTACTAATACTATGCATTTATCGAATGACAAATTGCTCACGATTGAGCAAGCCCTTGAAGCTCGTCGAAAATTACGATCAGAGAACAAAACCATGGTCCTCACCAACGGTTGCTTCGACATTCTTCATGCTGGGCATATTTCGTATTTACAAGCAGCACAGAAAATAGGCGATGAACTCTGGATCCTCATAAATAGCGATGCAAGCGTTCGCACCCTCAAGGGACCTCACCGACCAATCGTCCAGCAAGCTGAACGCGCCTACTGTCTTGCCGCGCTCAACTGCGTCGATCGTATTATTATTTTCAATACACCAAGGATAAGCAAAAAAATCACACAGCTGACTCCTGATATTTATACAAAAGCCGGTGACTACACAATCGAAACACTGAATAAGGAAAGCGAGCGGCTCTCGAATCTATTGAAGCAGACATTCAGTTCCTGCCGTTCCTCGAAGGCTTTAGCACTACAAGTATGATTGAAAAAATCAAAACTGCTGGCTCACTCTAACTCAACCACTACTCATGTCTCTAGTAACCAAAGACTATCAAGCCCTCAAGGCTTGTATTGACGTAATTGAACCACAGTTAAGTCTCATCGAGACCACCGGTGAACTTGTATTAAATCGACTAACGAAGGGCCATACACTCTTTGCCTGCGGCAATGGTGGAAGCGCTACTGATTCGATGCATCTTTGCGAGGAATTGGTTGGGCGCTATCGAGGTGACCGCTGTCCACTACCTGCGGTTTCACTCAACACTGATACCTCGGTGCTTACTTGCATCAGCAACGACTATGGGTTTGTTGCGATTTTCAGTCGTCAAATTCAGGCCTTAGGTAAGTCTAACGATATCCTTGTAGGATTCTCGACTAGCGGCAATTCTGAGAACATTGCCCTAGCCTTCGAAACCGCGAAGAAAAAAGGTCTGACGACGATCTTACTGACTGGGGAAACTGGAGGTAAAATCAAGGGGCTTGCGGACCATTCAATCCTCATACCCAGTCAAAATACCGCTCGAATTCAAGAACTGCACACATTTGTATTGCATGCTTGTCTCGAAATCGTCGAAAACCATAATTGGTCTTCATTGAAAGACCGCGAATAACCCTTCATGAAGTGGATACTGAAAGCTTACTCAACAAATTCTCTAATTTAAACATCGTCGTTATTGGCGATATTATGCTCGACCATTATATTATGGGCGAAGCGAGACGCATCTCTCCGGAGGCTCCCGTTCCAGTGGTTTCAGTTTCAAGTGATACCTATGTGCCGGGCGGTGCGGCGAATGTAGCCAACAATCTCTCAGGAATTGGCGCACCTGCGCAACTGATTGGTGCATATTGCGATGATCCTGAAAGTAAATTGCTCAATGATGTGCTGGTTCAGCGTGCAATCACATTATCAAGCCTCGGCAAACAAGCGGGTGCCACTACGATCGTCAAAACACGAGTCGTAGTGCAACGACAGCAGCTATGCCGAATTGACCGTGAGGCAAAGCCTAAGGCATACGCTATCGACCATCTATTCGAAAATCCTGAATTTATAGAACTCATCACAAACGCCGATGCAGTGCTCTTTTCCGACTATGCTAAAGGCGTGATCAATGATCCATTGCTCAATACGGTTCGTGCCATTGTTCGCACACTGACTACGCCGCCAATGTTAGTCATAGACCCCAAGCCTAAACGTCAACTTGACCTGTCGGGGATGTCTTTGATGACTCCAAATCGTAGTGAAGCTCTGTTTATGGCTGGGTTGGATGATTGCCAAAGCGCTGATTTTGATGACGTAGCTGTCGCAGAAGCCATCTTTCAGAAATACTGCCCTGATATGTTGGTCATAACTTTAGGCGCAGAGGGCATGCTACTCGGTGAGAACGGTAAAATCATTGGGCGTATTGAGACCGAAGCACGCGAGGTCTTTGACGTGTCTGGAGCAGGTGACACCGTTGTGGCAGTATTGACTGCGGCACTAGCCAGTGGCGAGTCGCTGATTTCCGCCGCATCATTGGCGAATCGAGCGGCAGGCATCGCAGTGAGTCATCTTGGGACGGCCCCCGTCTCTACGGCAGAGCTTCTCGAGCAGGACACGGTGAGCACGTAGGCACCATGTATTACCAATGAATATTATCGCACTTCATGGGTTTACAGGATGTGGCGCAGACTTTGAACCATTTGCTCAGCAATGTATTGGAACTTGGCATTGCCCTGACCTACCAGGACATGGCGCAGCGAATTCACAGTCGTGCTCACCTCAATCAACCGTGCGATCGATTCAACATGCAGTCGATTGCTTAGCTCAAGCTGAACCAAAGATACTTGTAGCTTATTCAATGGGTGCCAGGGCTGCGCTCCAACATGCGATACAGAGCCCGACTATTTGGGATGCCCTAATACTATTTAGCCCGAACCCTGGAATTGAAAATGAACCAGAGCGTGAACAACGACGTCAGGCCGACGAAGCGCTTGCCCAGCGAATGGAAGCAGAAGGCTTGGTGCCTTTTCTCGAGTATTGGCGATCCACACCCCTTATTCAAAGTCAGCAAAACATACCCACTGAATGGCTACAGACGATGCAGTCCAATCGACTTCGACAATCGACGCAAGGGCTTGCTCAGAGTTTGCGTCAGTTCGGTCAGGGCAATTGCCCCAATTTATGGCCAAAGCTGGATGTGCTACAAATTCCTCTACTCTGTATAACCGGCGAATCGGATACAAAATATTCCAAGATTAGTGAACGTATTGCGCGGGAATTAATGAACGCCACACACATCACTATACCCGACGCGGGGCATATGCCACATTTAGAAAAGCCGAGAGCTAGCGTCGAAACGGTGAATGCATTCCTTCGCCAGTTTACTAACTAGAACAACTGACTTGGAGTTAATCCAAATCCGGAAGCGTTGGATCCTTTTCTATACGCTTAGGGAAATTTTCAATGGCACGAGCCAGAGAAGCATTCAGGCGTTTTTCAGTCAGTTCGACCGCATCGAAAATATTCGGTAGATCTTTTCGCCAGAACATCCGGTTACCTTCCGTCTCATAAATCTCGAGTGTAAGGTGTAAGCGCGAAGCAAATTTGTGACTAGGACGGTATCGATCGTTAAAGGAATCGTATGGTCCATTTATTGAGTCGAAAGGTTGAGGGTAGCTGCTGACGGCTTTCTTCCACTTAACCACGACATAAAAGTCCGATCCAGAATCCACTTCATCAAACCCTCGCGAGGATAATTCACGTGTCAAAACTGCTTGGGACATTTCTTCGATCAAATACTCATCGGAACTACGGAAATCCATGCCCGATATCAACGTGTGCTTATAGTCAAAAGTCTCCAAACCTGAGAAATTAACCGAAGCTACAAATTCAGCGTTTGGTGGCGGCGTGGTTGCGCAACCAAATAAGAATAGGGTCATTAATGGAAGTATTAGCGATGATTTCATATCTGACACTAAATCGATCAAAATCGAAAATTCAAACCTTGTCCTCGATGAAACAAGAAATTGAACTTTAACTCATGCGCATAACCAAACAAGAACGCACATCGCTATCGATCCTAATGCTCATTCTGGTTTTGGCCCTGATTGGCTACTTTATTTTCTAGGTTGCCTGCTCGACAACCCCGAGCCTTGCCCTCACTCCCGCCAATGCGCAATTCTTGCTGCCACTTGCTTCGGGCCAGGCATGCCAATCTTCTCACGCGCCTCTAATGCGCGCTTAAGATCAAAAACACGATTCCAATCTTCGCCAAGTTGCGGATGAATTTTAGATACCTCATCGTAAGGTAATTCATTTAGAGCTGTCTCCAATTTTTCAGAGAGGCCGACTAAGGCACCGACAACATGGTGCGCCTCACGAAAGGCGACCCCCTTCTCAACCAAATAATCGACGACATCGGTTGCTAACAAGGCAGGATCGGCAACTGCCTCTGCGCAACGTGCTTCATTAGCAGTCACACCGTGCAGGCATGCCGCAACACTATCGAGCATCAGCAATGATTGATCAAGAGAGTCAAATACTGGCGGCTTATCTTCTTGAAGGTCTCGGTTATAGGTAAGCGGCAAACCTTTTACCATTGTCAGCAGCATTTGCAAGTTGCCTGTAAGTCGAGCCGATTTACCACGTATCAATTCAAAGGCGTCCGGATTCTTCTTCTGCGGCATTAGGCTGGACCCCGTCGTGAAAGCATCGGGCAGTTTCACAAAACCAAATTCAGCACTACTCCAGAGGATAAAATCTTCCGAAAGACGTGACAGATGCACGCCGATCGTCGCACAAGCAGAGGCGAAACCAATGAAGGCATCTCGATCGCTCACTGCATCCATACTATTTGGTGTGCACTTTGCATTTCCATCAGCATCCACGAAGCCTAGCAGTTTCGCGACAAACTCTCGATCAATCGGCAAAGTCGTGCCAGCAATCGCCCCAGACCCTAGTGGACAGACATTTGCCTCCTCCTTGACTGCGGCAACTCGCGTGCGATCTCGGTCAAACATTTCCACATAAGCCAATAGATGATGCGCCATGGAGACTGGTTGCGCGCGCTGCAGGTGCGTGTAGCCAGGAATGATAACTGTCTGCGTGCGATCAGCTAGATCCACAAGAGATGTAATCACCGAGTCTAAAGAGGCAGTCAATTGATCACAGGCGAACTTGAACCAGAGACGCATATCAGTAGCGACTTGGTCATTACGACTCCGTGCGGTGTGCAACTTCGCCGCGGCAGGCACCGCCTGTGTCAGTGCTTGCTCGATGTTCATGTGCACATCTTCCAACTCAGTATTCCAAACAAAGTGTCCCGCTTCAATTTGAGCCAACACTTGATCGAGACCATCTTGAATCGCATCGCGCTCCGCTTCGGTAATGATACCAACATGCGCCAGCATTGCCGCTTGCGCCTGGCTACCAAGCACATCAAAAGGCGCCAAGCGTTGATCGAAAGATACCGATTCGCCAATGCGTAGCATTAATTCAGCGGGTCCTTCCGAGAACCGCCCTCCCCAAGTTGCTTGCTTTGATTCGTTTGCCATATGAGGCGAGACTTTTCATCGCCGTAACGCATTTGGCAAATCTAAAGCAAAACCGAATCTATCGGAAGCAAGTGTAGAGGGTCCAGTCTAGATGATCCAATCAGAGGACGCTTGCCTCACCGGGGGAGTTGCACGCATTTTTGAATTTATTCAGCCAATACGGACGAGCCATCACCTGTTCGAAAGCGGAACCAGTAGGCACCATCGTTCAATGGACCAACTGGCTTGCCGCCCAGTGTCATCCATCCAGCGTCTGAACGGAGGCAATACGTTGTATTTGGTTTCAGGCGCGGCAAATCGTTGAAGATGATCCTACGCTTCCCCTCAGCCTCATGCCCTGGTTCAGGATCCAGCTCCCATAACACACGCCCTGGCTCGCTAGTGCTGTATAATCGAAGTGTTTTACCTTTTGAATTTTCGAATCCAATTGGCTGCGAGAAATTAAACACTAAATCCGTATCGAGCGGCACATTCATTTCAGACATATGCGGTGTCGCCGATATATATGCAGGCATGACCATACGAATGCGATGGTAACCCCACCCTTCTTGATAGTTCTTTAGTGGCTGACACCAAAACTCGGGCATCGCCGTGCGGTTTTCGGCAAAATCAAACCAACGTTGACTCATCTGCGCCAATTTTTCTGGCATTTCTTTGGACAGGTCGCGTGAAGTGGCAGGATCTTCCTCTACATTGTAAAGACGCCAAGGACCGTCACTGATACTTGAAATTTTCCAATCCCCAAGTAGCAAGCCTTTGCCAGTCGTGTTAAACGCCCAGAAGATTTCATTGTGGATGGCATACTTCGGCAGTGACGAATCATACCACAGCGGAAGCATTGATTTACCGTAGAGAGGCTCCAACTTGCGTGATCCATCCCTCTCAGGATATTCCTCGCCTAAGAGTTCCAAAAAAGTCGGATATAGGTCAGAGACGTGCAGGCGCTGCTTGCGAATCGCTCCCGCTTGATTCGACAATTCCTTGGGCCATTTTACGATCAAAGGAGCGGATACCCCGCCCTCTTCAGCCGAAGACTTATAACGGGGGAAAGGGGTGTTACGTAAATAGCTCCAGCCATTTGAGCAAAATGGATTACTATTTCGCTCCCATGGAATCTGCTCAGCATCCGTGCGAAAATTCCCATTGCTATACGCTCCACCATTGTCAGAGAAAAAAATCACGATGGTGTTCTCAGCCAACCCGCGACGGTCTAAGTGGTCTAACACTCTACCAATGTTCTGATCCATGCGGTCAACCATGCCAGCATAGGAAGCCATACGGCCGACTTCTAAGCGTTGCGTTTCCGGTGCCATCTCATCCCAGATGCGCACATCTCCGAAAGGCGGTGAAAGCTTATACCGCTCATCAATAATGCCCATCGCCAACATGCGTGCATAACGCTGTTGGCGTAGCGTTTCCCAGCCTGCATAATAGCGATCAATATACTTCACGACATCTTCCTTGTAGGCATGCAGTGGTGTGTGCGGCGCATTAAAAGACAGATAGGTGAAAAAGGGTTTTCCCTGTTTTACAGCTGAGTTAATTTCCTCGATCGCATGATCTGTAAACGCGTCAGTCGCATACCAATCAGATGCCACCGGTTGAGGCGACTCACGTCCTTCTCGAATGCGGTGCTTTCCAGCCATTTTCCCAGTCCAGCTATTGATCGCTCCCTCTAGAAATCCATAAAAGGAGGTAAAGCCCCAATCTAATGGATTCTTCGGTTGATGCCATTTACCCGAAATCGAGGTATGATAACCTGCATCTTTGAAAAATTTGGGAAAGGGTAACGATTTTTTATAATTGTTCGATTGCGAGTGGGTGTGCCCCGTAAATAAACTTGTGCGTGTAACCGTGCACATCGGATTTACATGATACTCAGTAAAACGAATCCCTTCGCCAGCAAGTCGGTCGATACTCGGGGTATCTATTTCGCCACCAAAGCAAGCGATATCCGAATACCCCAGATCGTCGGCAATAATCAGCAATATATTTGGCTTAGATGCCGCGTTGGCGATACTAGCAAGCGCAAGTAATACAAAGGCTAATAGCAGGCTTTTCATCATTTGGGGATTAGGGCTTCATGCGCGTCTTCAATCGAAGAGACAAAGGAAAGTATTCAATAGCACAGATAGATCAAAACACTCAACCACGACTTTCAGCTAAATGTATATGAGGGTGCACACCCTTATACGATGCCATACCTGACAGGATGTTCCTTTAAGTATTGAATGAAAGTCGTCGCCGATTAAATCGCCTCGATGACATCCGCTAAATCATTTGTAGGCGCTAGACACTGATTGCCTACGCAAAGCTGATAGTCTGCAGTCAGCGTGGAGTCATCAGCCAATTGTATGAAGCTGCGCCGCCAGGGAATCTCAGCCAAGGCAAGATTGAGTGGTTTCAAGTCGACCCCGTTCCTGACTTTAATCACAGGAATCCCCGCAGCATGAACGGTTGCAGCTTCTAGTGCATGCGAGATGCCTGCCGCCACCTTTAAGGTATAATCGGTAAATGCTGGCAAAGTCTCACGTAACTCTTCGGCATAACGAGCCTCGCCTGTTAAAGCATATAGACCACTCAGCGCATGTAACATTACGGAATTTCCTGAAGGAGTGGCATTATCGAACCACTCTTTACGTCGTGCTACTGGTGTTTCTGTATCATGTGCGGTGAAGTAATAACCAATAGTGTGCGGATCCGAAAACAGACTCAGAGCACTATCTAGGCATGCTTGCGCACGCGCTTGATAACGAGCCGACGCACCCGGTTCAATACTGTCGATCTTCGCTGAGACTGACAGAAAGGCATCTGCCGCTAAAGCGTAATCATGCAAGAAACCATCTACTTGTGGACCAACACCCTCATAATACACCGCCTTAACGCGACGCATCGATTCCACTTCTTCAGTCAGTGAGTCCCATATGAAGTCTGCCGCTCGCTGGGCGCGTCGCACCCACTCTGGGCGATTCAAATAAAAACCAGCGTCCACTAGGGAGCGAATTAGCATGCAGTTCCAAGCCGTGCTGATTTTGGTATCCTTACCTGGTGGCACACGTTCGGCGTCTCGGTGTGCCAACAATCTTGCCCGTGCTTCGCTCTGCTTCTCACGTATATCAAAGTCTGACTCCACTAAGGCTGGATTCGTCGTGCCGTGCTCAAAGTTACCTGCATTCGTAATATTATACGCCGCACGTAGCTCCCGCGCTTCGGCCAGACCTAAGACCGAGTCGACTTCTTCGGGTGTCCACACATAATAGCGCCCTTCCTCACCATCGCTATCAGCGTCTAGTGCCGCATAAAATCCACCACAAGGCGCACTCATTTCACGTTCCAACCAACCGATGGTCTCTTCGATAATTGCGACATACAGTGGGTCCTTATTATCCAACCAGCCACGCGTGTAGGCATCAATTAGCAGTGCATTGTCATACAGCATCTTTTCGAAATGCGGGATCAACCAATAATCATCCACACTGTATCTCGCAAAGCCGCCACCAAATTGATCATAGATTCCACCATGCGCCATTGCGCGCAAGGTCGTGTGCGTGACTTCATCAATGCGTTTGCCCAACACGGTGTCGCCCTCCTCAACCGCTGCTGTGCGACGTAGTGCGCGCAGGAAATTCAAGGTCATCGATGGTGGAAATTTTGGTGCGCCACCAAATCCCCCATATTGATCATCGTGATTGCCGCATATGCCGTGAGCCGCGGAAATCAAATTTTGATTATCCCACGCGCTGCTCGCACCTCCCGTGCTTGCTGCCTGAGTCGATGCTAGGATATTCTTCTGAATCGCGTCCGCATTTTCAACAAGCTCGCCCTTTGAGCGCTTATAGTGATCGGAAATTCGCATCAATACCTGTGGCCAAGGAATCAAACTATTGCCGCGATCCTCCGGTGGGAAATAAGTGCCGCCAAAAAATGGGCGACCATCTGGTAAACAAAAGACATTCAACGGCCAACCACCCTGCTGCTGAATCATCTGCACCGCCTCCATATACACCTGATCCACATCTGGACGCTCTTCGCGATCGACCTTTACGCAAATAAAGTGCTGATTCATCAACTTCGCGATGTAGTCGTCTTCGAAACTCTCATGCGCCATCACGTGACACCAGTGACAAGCGGAATACCCAATCGAAACCAACAGCGGTTTGTTCTGCGCTTCCGCAGCCGCTAAAGCTTCCTCACCCCATGGATACCAATCCACAGGGTTTTCGGCATGTTGCTTGAGGTATAAACTATTTTCTTCTGAAAGTCGGTTCGGCATAATTGGAGTGATAATTCGCTTCAGTAATTGTGCAAGTGCTCGAAACGTCCAGTGTAGATTTTTTGAAGACAGTTCGTTTGCCCAAGCGGCACGCCGCTCAATCATCCTGTTTATTCCGAAAACCAATACTGAGCTCATACATCTCTGGACAAATTTCCTGCTTTCCTTGCCACACAACTCATTCTTAAATGTGAAATCCATGGCAGCCCCTGACAAAGCAATCGCAAAACTCCGTGCGGAGATCGAAACGCACGACCGTCTTTACTATAAAGATGCACGGCCCACTATCGACGATCAGGCCTATGACCGCCTTAAAAAAGAGCTGGAAGCACTTGAAGCAGCCTATCCATCTTTTGATTTCGGCACCTCTCCGACTAAATCTGTAGGTGATGACCGTTTAGAGGGCTTTGAAAGCTATCGTCATCGCGTGCCGATGCTCAGCCTCGACAATACCTACAGCCGCGAAGAATTAATCGAATTCGGCAAACGCCTCGAAAAGCGCTTCCCCGAGCAATCGCTCAAATATCTGGTCGAACCTAAGATCGACGGCGTCGCGGTCAGCTTGACCTACGAAAAAGGTCGCTTCATTCGCGCAGTTTCTCGTGGCAACGGCACTGAGGGTGACGACATCAGCCAAAACGTCCGCCACATCGCCGGGCTCCCCGAACAGATCGAGAACGCGCCAGACATCCTCGAGGTTCGCGGCGAAATTTATATGCTCCATGAAGAGTTCGAGCGCATCAACTCTGTGCGTGAAGCCGAAGACCAAGCACTCTACGCCAACCCCCGCAATCTTGCGGCAGGCACGATCAAACTACTCGATCCCACTGAAGCTCGTAGCCGCAAACTGGATATCGTTCTTTACGGCGTGGGTGCGTGTGAACCCACACGCTTCTTCAGCCATCAAGCAGAGATTCAAGAACGCCTCAAAGGCTGGGGCTTTCCTGTGCTTGAAAACATTTGGCTCACGGATGGCATCGAAAGCGCATGGTCTAGTATTGAAGAATTGGATACGCTTCGCCAGCAGTTTACCTACCCTACCGACGGCGCGGTTGTGAAGCTAGACGACTTCCGTCTGCAAGAGGAAGCCGGCTTCACCTCAAAAGCACCGAGATGGGCGATCTCGTTTAAATTCGAGGCTGAGCGCGCCGAAACACTGCTAAAAGAAATCAGCCTCCAGATTGGCCGCACGGGTGCTGTCACCCCTGTGGCGATCCTCGAACCAGTGCAACTCGCAGGCACGACTGTATCACGAGCGACCTTACACAATGAGGACGAAATTCGCCGCAAAGACATTCGCCCAGGTGACACAGTGCTCGTGCAAAAGGCGGGTGAGATTATTCCGCAAGTGCTCGGAATCGTTGAAAGCAAGCGCCCAGCGGATAGCCAAGCCTTTGATTTCGGGCAACATCTTAAAGACTTAGGGATCGAGGCCGAACGCGATCCAGATGGCGCTGTCTGGCGCATTGCCAGTAAAGACAATCCAATCCGCCAACAACGTGCACTGCAACATTTCGCTAGTCGTGCTTGTATGGATGTCGAAAACCTCGGCACTGCCGTCGTCGAGCAACTCGTTTCGCGCGAGCTCGCAAAAAACATCGCCGACCTTTACGAACTGACGAAAGAGCAACTATTGAAACTCGATAAATTTGCTGAAAAGTCTGCACAGAATTTAATCGATGCACTCGAAGCGAGCAAGCAACGTGATCTTTGGCAGTTAATCCACGGCTTGGGCATTCCGCATGTAGGCAAGCAGTCAGCGAAAGATCTCGAGGCAAGTTTCGATTCGCTCGACAGCCTATCGACAGCCACAGAGGAACAACTTGAAGCAATTGATGGCATTGGTTCAATTATGGCGCAAAGCATTCATGCATGGTTTGCGGATTCCGATAATAGGGAGCTGATCGATCGACTTCGTAAGCATGGGCTTGATTTTACTTCAAAGAGGCAGCAAAACACTGACGGGGCGTTTGCTGATAAAATCTTTGTTCTCACAGGTTCACTACCTACGCTTACCCGAACGGAAGCCACTGATCTCATCGAGAGAGTTGGCGGACGCACCAGTTCGAGTGTTAGCAAAAAAACAGACTTTGTAATCTCTGGTGAATCGTCCGGTTCTAAATACGACAAAGCCGTGAAGCTTGGTATTACGATTCTTGATGAAGGAGCGTTTTTAGAATTACTCGAAAAATAGAGCGTATTGCAATTTAGTTTCAAACGCCAAAACCTTCATGTCTCAGGAAAAATCAACGAAAAAAAAGCCGGAAATAAAGTCTTCGGCTTCCTCTTTGGTGGGATATTTTTTGGCATGGGCGCCCTCTTCTGTTGGATGATGGGTTTGAGTCCTTTGCTCCAATCCCTCGGCAGTGAGGATTGGATGGAAACCAGCTGCGTGATAGAATCGAGCGAAGTCGAATCACATAGTAGTAGCAAGGCACCACCTATAGTATTGAGATTCGCTTTAGCTACACGATCAACGGCACAGCATATGTGAGCGACACCTACAACTTTGACTCCAGTAGCTCGAGCGGTCGCAAAGGTAAGGCTAAGGTGGTCCGAAGTTTTCCCGTAGGGTCGACACAAACATGTTGGGTCAACCCAAAGGATCCTAGCGAGGCGGTGCTTTCTCGTGAGATACCAGGTATCGTCTACATCATCATTCCATTTAGTTCGATCTTTATGGTTATTGGACTGTTCGTGTTACTTGGTAGTTTTGGTTTTTTACCCAAAAAATGGTCGATCTCCTTTCAAAGTAATCGCCATAAGCGTGTTCGCAACGAGGCGTCTGGCAGCCAGCAATTGAAAGCAAAAACATCACGGATGGGTAAAATCGTTGGCTACACTTTTTTCGCCTGTTTCTGGAATGGTATCGTGAGCGTATTTGTTACGATTGCCGTTAAAAGCCATTTGAGTGGCGATCCGGAGTGGTTCCTCACATTCTTCATAATTCCTTTCGTGTGTATTGGATTGGGCCTTATATTTGCCGTTTTTCACGCAATTCTAGGGCTGGCAAATCCAGAAATTAAGCTGACACTCAGTGAGTCAAGCCCTGCCCTCGGTGATCACGTCGATCTAGAGTGGCAAGCCACCAAGCCGCTTACACGAGTTCGGGGTCTACGTATCTTACTAGAAGGTCAAGAAGCGGCTACCTACCGCCGCGGCACAGACACTCGAACCGACACTTCCACATTTTATAGAGCGGTCCTGCTAGATCTGGAAGCCCCAAAAGCGCAACAGCGCGGCACGCTATCCATTGCAATACCAATCGATAGCATGCATAGCTTCGATAGCGGCAATAATAAGATCCTATGGCAACTGCAGGTGTTGGGGGACATTCCGCGTTTCCCTGACATCAAAGACTGCTACCCTATCACCGTTCGCCCTCTCCAACTCCACTAGCTAAAAGTAATATGGATGACTCTATTTTCATTGATGTTGAACCGACGCAATTCCAGCCAGGGCAAGTGGTTTCCGGGAAACTACTTTGGGCCTTAACCAAAGCCCCAAAGGAAATACGCCTTGAGCTCAGTTGGTCGACAGAAGGCCGCTGCACGAATGATAAAAAAATCGAAGCTGAACGAACATGGAATACCCAAGAGACTAGTGGCGAGGAAGCCTTTGAGTTTACTCTACCGCCCTCGCCTTATTCATTTAACGGCCCACTGATCGCTCTGAATTGGAAGCTATCCGTTTCAGTTAAAAAAGGTCAGGCGGAATGTGATTTACCCATTGCCGTATCTCCCAACCTAAGCCCTGTCGAACTCACGGCCATAGAAGATGAAGGCAAACGAAAATCCTTTTCGAAGTTCAAAAGTTGAGCAGATACGCTACGCGCTCAACCCCGTAGAGTTGACAGCGCTGAGCGATCAAATTTTGGCTCAAGCTTGTAGTTGTCTACTCGGTCCGAAGGGCACGGGTAAGACGACTTTAATGGAGGATTTAGAGCCCTATGTGCGAGCGCGTGGCTACCAAACGCATTGGGTGAGATTGAACCTGGAGTCTACTCGCACAGCGACACGTGATGCGATCGGGCAATTGAGCTCACTTGGCCAGCAAGACATCTGCCTGTTCGATGGCGCTGAAGTGCTCAATTGGTGGCAGTGGAGAAAGCTGCGGCGAGCTGCCATTCAGCAAGGCTTCAAGTTAGTGGCGACTTTGCACCAGAAGCGTGGCGTCTCGGTGGCTCTGAATACCCGCGCCGACTGGAACCTGGCAAAACGCTTCGTTGAGCAAATTGCTGGCGATCACTATACAAGCGAACTAAACAATCGGGCAAAGTGCGCCTTCGATAGTAACCAAGGCAATATGCGCGAAGTATTTCGCAGTTGTTATCTGTATTTGGCGCAGGTCTAAATGAAACCTTGGCGTGAAGACGCCCTGGGCTACTCGCCGCTAATCCACTCGAAGCGCGGGCTGGATACTGAAGTCACCTTGAGCGGTTCCACTTGAATCTGCAAATGCGGCAAAGGCGATCATTGCGGCGTTGTCGCCTGTATGCTTTGGCTGCGCAATTAGGCATGGCATACGGTAGTGTTTCGCCAAACGTTCCATCGCCGCACGAAGGGCTTTATTGTTGGAGACCCCACCCGATAAGCCGAGGCTTTTGTAGCGGTCGACTTCTAGGATGTGCTTTGTTTTGCCAAAAAGTTGGTCAATCACGGCACTTTGGTAAGAGGCGCAAATGTCAGGAAGTGCGGCTTCCAATTCGGCGTCGTCCATCTTTTCGATACGGTAGCGCAAACTTGTCTTTAACCCGGAAAAACTAAATCGACGCTCATTTCGTGGCGCGATCGCTTTGGGGAAATCAAAAGCCTTCGGATCACCGCTTGCGGCGATTTTCTCCACGTGGGGACCACCGGGATACGGTAGCCCTAATAGTTTGGCGCCTTTATCGAGTGCCTCACCTGCAGCATCATCGACTGTCTCCGCCAGCACGTTCAGTTGTGCCGCCTTGGTGATTTCAAACAATATCGTGTTGCCACCCGATACAATTAAACCGAGGTGTGGCAACAAACCATCAAACGCTTCGTCGAAATCCGACGGATTGTTTTCATGCAAAGCAATGAATGGCGAATACGCATGCCCGCGTAAATGATTCACACCGCACAGCGGCAACTCCCAAGCCAGTGATAGACTTTTCGCAAACGCAATTCCTAGCGCGAGGCAACCCGCGAGACCTGGCCCATTGGTTACGGCAATCGCCGTGATCGCTTCCTTATGCTCCAACACCTTAGATGCTTCCAACAAAGGAAAGAAATTTTTCAAGTGCTCACGGGTCGCCAAGTCTGGAACCACACCACCATACTCTTTATGCAAATCTATCTGGCTGTGCACCCACTCACCAACGATCCCTGTTTGAGGGTCGAATAAAGCTAGAGCAGATTCATCACATGAACTTTCGATCGCGAGTAACATACAGACTAGATGAACTCTGTGCGCGGAACGCTCAACTTAGAAAATGGAATCTTTTCAACCAGCATCACTATCTAATAATTGAATCGCGACCCCAAGGGCTTCATCTTCAATAGGCGCAAAGCCAAAGACTTCTTGAAAGGTTTCGGGCGACAAACTTCGTAAATGGTGACGCTGCAACAGCAACAACATCGTCTTTTCGATCGTATGCTCAACCGTGACGTCTGGGTAGACCCCAAAACCATTAATCGCCTCTCCTTTGGGGAGTAAATAGCGCGCACTAGTAATCTTTAGTCCGTCACCACCGGGAAAACCAATCACCGATTGCACCGAACCTTTGCCATACGATTTTTGCCCGACCAATATGGCTCGATCATGATCGCGCAAGGCACCCGCAAGGATTTCTGAAGCACTCGCGCTACGACCGTCAATTAGGACAATAAGGGCACCATCATAGGCATGTTTAGACCCACGGGATTGAAAGATATCTTCGACGCCACGG
Source organism: uncultured Opitutia bacterium (assembly GCA_937136395.1). GTDB lineage: Bacteria > Verrucomicrobiota > Verrucomicrobiia > Opitutales > Coraliomargaritaceae > JBPOFY01. The sequence goes on from CAKZOI010000047.1 coordinate 43,839, forward strand.
CGTGATTGGACCGTTAAGATCGTTTGCCCTTTCTCCAGAAACACTTCAGCCATACGAGCCGCGGCATCTAATCGGCCGCCAGGGTTGCCGCGTAAATCAATAATGAGATGCTGCATCCCTTGCTGCTCTAATTCCTCAATAGCTCGCACCATTTCGTCATCGGATTCATCGGTAAATTGACGGATCAATAAATAACCGACCGTATCGGTCTTCATTTCGATTTCGACGACCGCATCTAAAACAAGCTCGATGCGCTCCATCTCAAAATTAAAAATTTGATGATCCATCGGGCGCTCGACCTCAATGGACACCATTGTGCCAGGTTCACCGCGTATACGCTTCACCACCTCCGCCAGAGTTTCGCCACGTGTATCGACGCCATCCACACCTACAATGTAGTCACCTGGCAAAACACCTACCCGCCCTGCAGAGCCTTGCTCAAATACTTGAGCAATGGTCACACGACCTGAGAATTCACTCACCTCAATGCCAACACCAACATACTCTTGGTTGGCTGCCATATTAAAGGCATCGTAATCCTCAGCGACCATGTAGTCGGAATAGCTATCGAGCGAACGCACACTTTCCCGCAAAGCGATGTCTGTAAAATGCTCGAATTCGACATCATCAGCATGCACATAGCGTGCCTCAACGATACGTAGCACCTTTCCGTAGCGCAGCACACTTTGCCAATAATCAAAGGAGAATAGAGCATGCATTTCGGGTCGCGCCCAAAACTGAGCAGCCAGAATTGAAAACAGTGCTACCGGTAGTAGCCACTTTACATAGCGTCTATTCATTAGGTGGCACTGTGCCACGTGATCGGGATTTGTAAATAATTGTGTGGTGGATCCTAAAGATTCACTCACATATCTGCCCCTAATCATAATCTTAATCCTGGTCCTCTCCACGGAATCAGGTAGCGCGCGTATGCCTAGAATGACACTACTTTCAGAGATTTTTTTGGTAGGGTCGCCTCGCCGAGGCGACCGTTTACCCTGTTTAGGAGCAGCCAAAAGGTTGTGGATGGCCGTTTTATAGAGTTAGATCATCCACACTCTTTAGGCATACGGTGTCTGTTACCAAACGGTCGCCTCGGCGAGGCGACCCTACCTCTTAATTAGAGCGTGTTATCCTTAACGAGCCGCCACCACCTAAAGATTCACCCGCATATCTGCGCAGGATTAAGACTGAATATCCTCGACTCCACCTGAGAAGCCTCATTCTTGAAGTTCAATGAGCCACCCCGAGCAAACAGTCCTCGAAACCCTACGCGCTGCCTGCGCGAAGGGCCCGATTAGCTATGCAGACTATATTCAGCATGCGCTCTACTCGGAAGCTTGTGGTTATTATACGAAGCAACGGGAACGAGTTGGACGTCACCCGAATCGTGACTTCTATACGGCAGAAAGTCTCGGATCTGTTTTTGCTCAGTTAGTCACAACAGCCGCTGAAGATCTGCTTCCTGATGGAGTCGCCGCTCAAAGCACATTTATCGAAATCGCGGCAGAGCCGGGCGCTGAGCTACTAAGTCATCTAAGTAGCCATCCATTTGCAAATAGCCGCGTGATTCGACAAGGCGATGCGATCGATGCCGAAGGCCCCGTAGTGATTTTTGCCAACGAATGGCTCGATGCGCTGCCCTTTCATCGCTTAATCTTTAAAGATGGCGCATGGCGAGAGCGCGGTGTCGATTTCAATGAAAAGGGTGAATTGATCGACGTTTTACTCTCCGGTCTGAGTGATCCTGTCGCTCAAATCGTAGCACGGTTACCGGAATCGATTGAAGACGGCTACGAATTGGACCTGCCTTTGGCCGCAGAAGCAGCCTTACATGAGCTATGCCAGCAAGACTGGACGGGGCTCATTGTGCTCTTTGATTATGGTAAAACCTGGACTTCGCTCTGTATCGATTGCCCAAGTGGCACGGCCCGCACTTACCATCAGCATACTCAAGACAACGACCTTTTAGCGCTTCCAGGGGAAAAAGATATCACCTGCGATGTCTGCTGGGATCGACTCTCTGAGGCGCTTCAACAGACAAAATTCACCTCAATTACACTCGAAAGTCAGGAATCGTTTATCGTTCAGCGCGCCCAACGTGCAGCAGAAGCTATTGTCAGTCAGAATGCTGGAAATTTCAGCCAAGATCGCCAAACGCTGATGGAGCTCATTCATCCCGCACATATGGGGCAGCGCTTCCAAGTATTATGGGGATTACGAAAAGCTTAAAATTTTCCGAGAAAACGCTTGCTAGTGTGCAATTGAGCCCTACTTTCCCGTCCTTTAATTTTAAACGAAGGAACTCCCATGGCACGAATTTGCGCAATCACAGGTAAACGCCCCGTAAAAGGTGGACGTATCATCCGTAAAGGTCTCACCAAGAAAAGCGGTGGAATCGGAACGAGCTTAGTTAAGAACACGAAACGTCGTTTTCGTCCAAACGTCCAGCGTGTCCGCGTTCGCCTTGAAAGCGGCGAAGTGAAGCGCATGTGGGTTTCTGTTAAGGCGATCAAAGCAGGTCTTATCACCAAGGCTTAATCAGCTCGCACAATTTTTTAAAAAGCCTCGGATTCGTCCGAGGCTTTTTTGTGTTTAGATTTTCAGAAAACTTTATTCTAGAGCATTCTGCAATTAGGTTGACGTATCCTAGGTGGTAGGGAGCGTTATCCTTATCGCTCCGCGGGCATACTGTGACGGTTTGATAAAGATATCGAACCCTACCTTATTTCTCTGAATAAACGCAGAATGCACTAAAAGGTAGCGGCGCGGGTCCCTCCGCGCCACCCGTCAGAGTCAGCACCCATAATCACAAGCCAACCATGGCGCGCAGGGACGCACGCCGCTACCAAACTGCCACTCCCCACTCCTCAAACCCACCCATGCCTCAGACCCTCAAACCAACCTATTCCGAAGACCTCCCGATCCATGCACGGCGGGAGGAAATCATTCGTGCCATACTGGAGAATCAGGTAGTTGTCATCGCAGGTGAAACGGGCTCGGGTAAAACCACCCAACTTCCCAAATTTCTAATCGACGCAGGTCTCGGTCAAAACGGACTGCTCGGCTGCACACAGCCTCGGCGCGTAGCGGCGCTCTCTGTTGCACAACGGATCGCCGAAGAGCTCGGCGTCACTTACGGCAACGAAGTCGGCGCGAAAATTCGCTTCACCGATCAGACCAAGAGGAACACCGTCATCAAAGTTATGACCGACGGCATCTTGCTCAACGAGATCCAAGACGACCCCTTACTCAAGAAATACGAAGCCATCGTTATCGACGAAGCACATGAGCGCAGCCTCAACATCGACTTTATTCTCGGCTTCCTGCGCCTGCTCTCCGAAAAGCGCAAAGACCTCAAGATCATCATCACTTCGGCAACGATTGATACCGAGACCTTTTCCAAAGCCTTTGGCGGTGCACCGATTATCGGAGTGTCGGGGCGTATGTATCCAGTAGACTTAATCTACCGTCCTCTTGAAGCGATGCTCGAAGACGCCGGCGACCTCACTTATATAGAGGCAGCTGCGGAAATCATCACCGAGATCATTCAAGACAACCACGAAGGCGATGTCCTCGTATTCCTCCCCGGCGAGCGCGACATCCACGAGCTAAACCGCAAACTCGCAGACACCCGCGCGCGTAGCTGCGATATCCTGCCACTCTACGGTCGTCTGGCCAACGCCGACCAGCAGCGCATCTTTCACCCAAGTGGAAGACGTCGACGTATCATCCTATCGACCAATATCGCCGAAACATCGCTCACCGTCCCCGGCATACGCTACGTCGTGGATGCAGGGCTCGCGCGTATCAGTCGTTACAGTGCCACTTCACGCACCCAACGCCTCCCCATCGAACCCGTCGCACAATCCAGCGCCGATCAACGAAAAGGTCGCTGTGGACGTGTTAGTAATGGCGTCTGTTACCGTCTCTACTCCGAGCAAGATTTCTTAGGGCGCCCACGCTTCACCACACCCGAGATTCATCGCTCGAATTTAGCCGCGGTCATTCTGCGCATGCTCGCCTTCAAACTCGGCGACATCCGCACCTTTCCTTTCATCGATCCACCGTCCGATACGGCGATCAAAGGCGGCTATCGACTCCTCGACGAACTCGGCGCGGTCTATGGCGATCAGCACGCACAAAACGAAGACGCCTACCGCCTTACCAAACTCGGCCGCAAGCTCGCGCACCTCCCCGTCGACCCGACTGTCGCACGCATGCTGCTCCAGGCAAAAGATGAAGGTGTGCTCGAAGACGTGCTCGTCATCGCATCCGGGCTATCCATTCAAGATCCCCGCGAGCGCCCCGCCGAGCTCGCCAAGGAAGCCGACGAAATGCAAAAGTGCTTCGTCCATAAAGAATCCGACTTCCTCACCCTACTCAATATATGGGATGCCTATCACGACGAGATGGACCGCCTCTCACAAGGGCAGCTGCGTAAATTCTGCAAAAAGCATTTCGTCTCCTACCAACGTATGCGCGAATGGCGCGACATCCATCACCAACTGGAACGGATACTTAAACAACAGTTTAAGGAACGAGGGGAACGTCGAACGTCCAACGTCGAACGTCCAAAGGTGAATAAAGAGAAAAATAATTCAAAATTGGACGTTCGACGTTCGATGTTGGACGTTCCCCAAAATACATCGTTGGACGTCTCCCCTATAAAGTTCACTGACGCTCATTATACGGCGATACATCGCAGCATATTGAGCGGGCTCCTCAGCAACATCGCGATTAAAGAAGAAGCGCACACCTACCGCGGCCCTCGCAACCGCAAAGCGTTGCTCTTCCCGGGCTCCGGGCTATTCGATCACGAGACCGCGAAGAAACAACGTAAGGCCTCTTACGCGAAAAAGGCCAAACCGAAAGCGGCCAAGACTAGCGCACCTGCATGGCTGGTTTGTGGTGAATGGATGGAAACCAGCCGACTCTTTGCCCGCACCGCGGCAAAAATAGAAGTCGAGTGGATCGAAGAACTCGCAGCCGATCTCATTAATGTCCGCCACTCCGAGCCGTTCTGGAGCACGAAGTCGGCCGCCGTGCTGTGCAAACAACGCAAAATTCTCTTCGGGCTAGAAATCAACCGCGCCAATGTCAGCTACACGCCCATCGATCCCGAGGAAGCAACCGACATCTTTGTCCGCAATGGACTCGTGGAAGAAGGTATCAAAGAACGCCCAAAGTTTCTCACGCACAACGCCGAGGTTCGCGAAAAAGCCGAATCCGAAATTGCTCGCCTCCGTCTCGGCTCCGGGCTGGTAGTAGAAGATACACTGTTCGATTTCTATCGTGCACGCATGCAACGCGTTGGTTCCTTTGCCGAGCTGCGCCGCTTCGCTAAAGCAAAACACGGTGGTCACCTCGAATTCCTCAAAGCCAGCCTCCAAGATCTCATTCCAACTGCAGAAGCAGAGTCGAGCATCGAAGACTATCCACGCGAACTACAAATTGGCGGCACGACACTCGACCTGCTCTATCGCAACGAGCCCGGCAACGACGCCGATGGTGTCACCCTACGCGTGCCGATCTCACAAGTCGGTGCCATTCAACAAGGCACCCTCGACTGGGCAGTGCCTGGACATATTGAGGAAAAGATCGAAAGTATCCTACGTGGCTTACCTAAACCCATCCGCATCAAGCTACACCCGCTCAAGGAACGTGCTGCAGGACTTAAAAAGCAACTACAGCCCTCCGCTGTTTCACTGCGCGATCAACTCGCCGAAGTGCTGCGCAAAGATTTCGGCATACAAACCTATAAAGACGATTGGGCAAAAACCGAGATCCCCAAATACCTCAAGCCACGTATCCAAGTAGAAACTACAAAAGGCGACATTCTCGCCGATGGACGCGAACTCGACACCCTACGCAAACAACTTAATCAAACCACCAAAGAAGTCGCCAAAGGCGACGGACTCGATGCCGTGCCTGCGTGGCAGGCCGCGACCGAGCGCTACGAAAAAGAGAAGCTCAGCGAGTGGTCTTTCGGCGACCATCCTGAATCCATCGATCTCACTGGTGATGCCGGACTCCCACTCAAAGCCTACCCCGCGCTTGTCGCCGATAAGTCAGGCGTGCACCTGCGCCTACTCTCCGACCTCAACACCGCACAAACCGCCACCGAACAAGGCTGGCCCGCACTCGGCGAACAGATCCTAGGCCGCGACCTCGCCTGGGTGCGCCGCGACCTCAAGGAACTCAAACAGCTCGGCGCCCTACTCCTGCCTCTTGGAAACTTGGATACCATCAAAGAAGACGCTTGGTTACATCTGAAACGCCACCTATTCCGCAGTGACAACAAGCTTCCCCTCAAACAAACCCACTTTGAAAAAGTCTGCCAACGCGCCGATGACGAACGCAAGGGAATCGTCCACCAACTCAGCCAACGCCTCAAGGAACTCCTCGAAGCCCGACAAGACGTCGCCCTCATTGTCGAACAAAAGAAGACCAACAAAGCCATCAGCTACCCCGGCATGCGCGCCCACATGGAAAGCCTCGCCGGAGAGAATCTCCTAAACGACTTCGACTTCGATGAACTCCCCCACCTCAACCGCTTCTTAAAAGCCATGCGCATCCGCGCCGAACGCGCCAAAGAAAGCATCCAACGCGATATTGAAAAATCAAAACGCATCGTCCCTTTCGAAGCAAAGCTTCAGCAATTAGAACAACGCGCAAAGAAACATTCAACATCCAGCATCGCTCAGCAAAAATCCCGAATCAAACCCTACACCATCCTCTTAGAAGAATTCAAAGTCTCCGTCTTCGCCCAAGAACTCGGCACCGCACAAAAGGTTTCTGAGAAGCGACTGGAGAAGCTGGCTGACGAGATTGAGCGGGAGTTAAGGTAGTGCAGTTTTAACCGTTATCCCGTATCTGCTATTTCACATTATATAGATTATAGGTTACCACATCGTCATTAAATGCGATTATTCCTCAAAGTCCGTGCCTTCGTGATTCAATACATCCGCCAAAGACCGCACATACGAGTAGATTAACCGCCCGCTTGCGCTAGAGAACACAGAGGGCTTAAACCAATAAGGAGAACCTTCTAACAAAGTATCCAATCTCAACGTCCTCGGCGATCTCTAAGGTTAAAACACGTTTGACGAACCAACCCACGCGCTCCCGTCGAGAAGCACGTGCGACAAGTATTCAGCATTCGTATCCATAGGTGGTTCCAATCACTTCTGAGCGATATCTCAATCCATCCGACTTGCGACATGAAGGGAGCCATGCACTCTAGCCACAGACTTGACTTCATTCCCTCCGCCACTGATTGTCTGCGACTTCATTTTTTCAATATGGCTACTGCAACACTCAACTACGAACCTATGGTATTTAACCCTCGCAATGAGGAGGCACCGCTTTCTGCGATTCAGGAGGAAGTGCTGAAGCTCAAGAAGGAGCGCAATGCCGTAATTCTGGCACATAACTACCAAGTCGACGAAATCCAGCGCGTTGCGGACTATGTGGGCGACTCCCTCGGCCTTGCCTACCACGCAGCGGAAGCCGACCAAGACTGCATCGTATTCTGCGGAGTGCACTTCATGGCGGAAACTGCCAAAATCGTGAATCCTTCCAAAACGGTGCTCCTTCCTGACATGGAAGCAGGTTGCTCGCTGGCAGACTCTTGCCCAGCTGAGAAGTTGGCCGCTTACAAGGAAGCGAATCCAAATGTTTATGTGGTGGCTTACATCAACTGCTCCGCTGCAGTGAAAGCACTCTGCGATGTGATCTGCACCAGCGGCAACGCCAAGAAGATAATCGAAAACGTGCCGGCGGACCGTGATATCCTGTTCGTGCCCGACCAAAACCTCGGCCAATGGGTCTCCAAGCAGACTGGCCGTGAAATGCAGCTATGGCCAGGCTCGTGCTATGCGCATGTGCTGTTCACGCAACAAGCGATCGAGAAGATTAAGCTCAAGTTCCCGGATGCGCTCGTCGTCGCCCACCCGGAATGCGTGGAAACGGTGCGCGACAACGCCGACGAAGTGTGCAGCACCGAAAAGATGATTGATTTCTGCCGCGATAGCGACGCCGAGCAATTCATCGTGGTGACTGAGCCAGGCATGATTCACCGCCTACAACGCGAAGTGCCAAGCAAGACTTTCATCGCTGGTCCGACGGATACGTGCGCCTGCAACGAGTGCCGCTTCATGAAGATGAACACCATCGAAAAGCTCCGCGACTGTCTCCGCGACATGACACCTGTGATTGAGATGGAAGAATCCGTGCGCAAGCAGGCATTCGTGCCGCTCAAACGCATGTTAGACTGGAGCCGGTAGCATTTTATAAGCCTTAATCGCAATCTGACTCTTAATCTTAATCTTCTCGTGTGGTTAGATTACGGCACGGGCATGTTAGGTCGTAGCTTTAGAGAAGGCTAGTTCCTCCGTGCCATGGATACCTTGTTAATACGGTCCTGGAGGGTTGCGCTCTGTCGCAACCGCGTTGTGTCCGATATGCCTCGAAGTATCTGCGGCGGTGACGGAGCACCGCCCTCCAGTTATCCGTCTTCTTCGTAATTTGTTAACCGGTCCTGGAGGGTTGCGCTCTGTCGCAACCGCGTTGTGTCCGATACGCCTCAAAGTATCTGCGGCGGTGACGGAGCACCGCCCTCCAGTTATCCGCCCTCTTCGTAATCTTACTCATAATCTCCACATAATATTGCATCTCGCACCGAGATTGAGATTAAGAGTATGAATAAGATTAAGACCTAACCTAAGACCCAATGGACACATCCAACAACGCTGAGCAAACCTATCACTACGATAAGTTACGTGCGCCCTTTTACGGGATTCTCGAAGCGGGTTGGAGCACCTTTGCATTGGTGATCGCGATTCGTTACTTTGAGGCACCAGATAAATATAAATCGTTTATCGCAGGTGCGTGGTCGATGGGGTTCTTGCTCACCCCGTTGACACTCTACCTCGTGGCAAAACTGCAGCACCGTTCCAGCATGGCCTGTGCGTGCATGTTTGGCGCTTCTGCAGTGCTCATGGTTGGGGCAACGCTCGCACAGAGCCTGATAATTTTCACTTTGCTGATCATGCTCAGCCAAATAGCGACCGCACAGCAAGGGCCCTTGATGTTGCAGATCTACGCGGATAACTACACCTCGAGGGAACGCGGTGGGCGCATGACGGTGCCGTTTATTCTCACTGCACTTAGCGCAATACTCTTCGCTTACTTTGGCGGTAAGCTACTCGACGCCTCGATCGAATACTATCGTATACTCTTCACCTTGATCACACTGGCTGCCGTGGGCGCCGCATGGGCGGTCTCGCGTATGCCGAGTCATGCACTCAATACGGAACATGTCGGCAATCCTTGGCAGAGCTTTAGTCTAATCTGGAAAGATAAACTCTTTGGCTACCTACTCGGCAGTTGGATGTTGCTTGGGTTCGGCAACCTCATTGCTCTCCCCATTCGCGTCGAATACCTAGCCAATCCTGACTATGGGGTGAATGCGACTAACACTACGATTGCATTTCTGGTGCTGATCGTGCCAGCGATCGCACGTATCCTGAGCACAAAAATCTGGGGACGTATTTTCGATCACATGCACCTGATCACAACGCGTAATTTACTCAGCTCTGTCTTTGTGCTGAGTATTGGTTGTTTCTTTTTTACGACAAACTTAGTCGTCCTCACCATCGCGATGGCACTGCAGGGAGTTGCTGTGGGCGGCGGTAAAATCGTATGGAGTCTCTGGGTGACAAAGATCGCACCCAATGAAAAAGCTTCTTCCTATATGAGTATCCACATGGCCATGACTGGATTTCGAGGGACATTCGCACCTTTTATCGGCTATTGGATTCTCAGTCAATCAAGCCCAACCTACGTTGCGATTGTGGGCATGTTACTCATCATCGTTTCAATGTTACTGTTTGAAGTCGTGCGCAAGCATGGACGGTTCGGGAGTTAGCGGCGGTGACGGAGCACCGCCCTCCAGTTATCCACCTTCTTCGCAATTTGTTAATCGGTCCTGGAGGGTTGCGCTCTGTCGCAACCGCGTTGTGTCCGATACGCCTCAAAGCATCTGCGGCGGTGACGGAGCACCGCCCTCCAGTTATCCGTCTTAATTTTAACCTGACTCCTATCACTTTCGTGAGCCTGGACGGCACCGACTACACTACAACATATCCATAGGGATCGGTGTAAAAAATGCATGCATCGGAAAGTCATCAATTTAATAAGCTCCGTCCTTTAGTCGGCGTCGAATACGTAACAAACCAAGTAGCATAGCCCAAGCATCACGCAATGGATGCACTTTACCATTTGGCATTTCCGACCACGGAATCGGCACTTCAGTAATGCGACAACCAAACTGTTGCAATGCGAGTAACAGTTCCACATCGAAAACAAAACCGCATTCTAACAATCGACTGCGCCTCGAACGAAACGCCGCGGCTGGCACGACTTTAACACCGCATTGCGTATCCGTGAACGCGACACCAAGTAAACTGCGCACAAGGAAAGTAAACAGTCCAAAAGATAAGGAACGTCCTAGTGGTCGATGCACGGGATTATCCGACGTGTTTTGACGCACACCTACAACGACATCGTTTGATGCTTGTGACCGCTTAAGCAAGTCAACCACAGTTGTCGCTCCGATGGCGCCATCTGCATCCACAAATGCATACAAATCGGCGGATTGGTCACTATCCCATGCTTGATAGATCGCTCCACCCTTGCGGAAACGATTCGGGCATCGCAGATACGAGACCTTAGGATAGACTTCGGCAAAATCGGCAACTAAGTGTTTCAACTTATCAACTTCAGACGACGATCCGTCGTCGCTGATGACCCAATGAACCGACAAGGAAGACGCGGCCAATGCATGCGCAAGCCCAGCGCCGAATTTGCTCAAACGGAACGAGTCGTTCCACACAGGAGTCACCAGTAATATATGCTTATCAACAGAGGGCACGACGACGATTAAAGGACAAGTGGAGTTTGCATCAACGGCAAAGAGGGTTGCAGCAAATCAAAAAGCATTATCCACTATTCACGAATTTATGCATAAACGCCCTCTTATTATATGCACATGGCTTGGAATCATAATCCTAGCTGTTTTTTTGCGCTTTAATGACTTAGAGCAGCGCCCGATGCACGCCGACGAGGCAACGGGTGCACGAATACTCTCCAATCGATTAGAGGCCAATTCTTACCAATTCGACCCGAAACATTTCCACGGCCCGCTGCTCAGTATTACAGCTGAGCCAATTGCTCAGCTAGCAGGTGAAACTTCTTGGCAGCGATTAAGCAAACACAGCCTACGCATCGGCCCTGCGATCGCCGGTATACTCTTGGTCCTCACACCCCTATTGTGGCAAAGACGGATCGGTGCGATCGCGGCCCTGACAGCAGGCATGCTCCTCGCGACTTCGCCGATCATCGTCTACTACAATCGAATGTATATTCATGAAAGCCTACTCGCCCTATTGGCGATGCTTGCATTGGCGACTGGCTACCAACTACTCGAAAACCCAAAGCGCGGCAGCGGGCTAATGACGGGGCTTTTCATCGGGTTAATGTTCGCCACCAAGGAAACCGCAGCTATATCCGTCATCGCATGGGTGGTCGCGAGCTTTGTTTATCGCTTTGCTCCAATAACTGACCGCCCTCCGCTATCGGCTCGACTCCAAATCTATCTCAAACCCTTCATCTATCTTGGATTGGCAACAGCGGTGAGTGCCGCATTTTTCTATAGCAATGGCTTTAAATCAGCACAAGGGGTCATCGATGCGATCCGAACCTACTTCATCTACGAAACCACTGCTGGGCATGAGAAAGCATGGAGTTATTATTTTGAGCTACTGCTATGGCCCAAGCACCGTCTTGGCATGTGGTGGAGTGAAGCTTCCGTCCTCCTCCTAGGTATTGCCTCAGTAGGTGCATTGTGGAAGTATCGCGATACGAGCCAAAAGACAGGTCGATTCCTATTTGCGGCAACATTCACTCATATACTCATTTATAGTCTGATCAGCTATAAAACACCTTGGCTCATGCTGGTTCCATGGGCGCACGGCTGCCTCCTCGTAGGTTTTTTGACTCAAAAGCTGCCTCAAGCAAAGCGCGCAACACGTATCTTTTTAACACTACTTCTAATTGCCAGCTTTAGCATACAAACGAGACAGTGCCTACTCGCCAATAGCCTTTATGCAAGCGATGCTCGCAACCCCTATGCTTACGTGCCAACCAGTAAGAATGTAGAAGCCCTAGAAGTCTGGCTGGATGAACTGATCGAACAAAATCCGAGCATCACGAGGTCGACAATCGCTGTCGTCGGCAATGAGTATTGGCCACTGCCTTGGTATCTGAAAGCATTTGAGACGATTGGCTATTGGCCCGAAATAGAGACCATGCATCGTGATTTCCCATTGGTCTTTGCAATGCCAGGACAGGCACAAAGAACGGCGGCTCAACTTCAGGACACTCACACCGCACTCCCACGCTCTTTACGCGCGGATGTGCCCGTGGTCCTCTACCTGCGCAATGATATTTGGCAACAATGGACGAAGGAGCCTGCGCTATGAGTGAGGCGCTTGTATATACTCACGAGGCGATGAAGACAATCTTCACGTTTCGAATCGTATCCGAAGATCCAAGACTGGCACATGATGTAGCGCACGCAAGTATCGGTCTCTTAGACGAAATTGATAATACGCTCAGCCGCTATGTCGCCGGTAGCGACGTATGGCTCATCAACCAAATGCAATCAGGTGAAACACGTTTTTTAAGTGAGCGCTGCTACGAGTGCCTACGCCTAGCGCTGGATGCATATGTGCAAACTGGCGGCCTATTCGACATCACCTTAGGTCGACAAATCGAACACCAAAAAAATGAGGTAGAGGGGCCCGCTCCCGCGCTGCAAGGTCAACTCATGGTCGACCCCGACAAACCCGCAATCCATTGCGCTGAAGCGGGTCGAGAGATTGACTTAGGTGGGATTGGCAAAGGCTATGCACTCGATGAGATACGAAAGCTCATGCAAGAATGGGGCATTCAGTCCGCCCTGCTCTCCGCTGGCGGTAGCACGCAGCTCGCATTCGGCCCGACGACATGGAGCATCGAGCTACAAGGTGACAATAGTAAGCATACGATCGAGCTACGGAATCAGGCATTAAGCGCTTCAGGCACAGGCATACAAGGCAGCCATATTATCTCACCACGCGATAGTAGCTCGCGCTACTCATACAAACGAATGTGGTGCATCGAAGACAGTGCAACCTTTGCTGATGCGTGGTCCACAACCCTTATGTTGATGGCCCCTTCAGAGATACAGGCGCTCTCAACAAATGGTGCTGAGATCTATGCGGAAGCAGATGGTAAAATCAGTCGTCTTTAATACGCCGACATATCAATCGGCGTTGACGCCGCTGTCGCCCCGGTCATCTCCAGCCAGCTTTCGATCGAATAGCCACCACCGCCATTAATGATTTCACGCAATGCCTCATCAAAGTGAAATGAACTGCCCCCATTCAGCTTGGCACTGTATGCAACCACGCCACCCATGACTTGCCCATTGGTGCCGCCACCGTTCAAAGTAACGTCTGCTGTAGGAGCATACACCGCTGCTAACAATTGACCGTTGCCCGAGATTGAAATGGATTGAGCTGCTACTTCAGAATCTCCAGAGCCATTTGGCAAAGCAGTGCCATAGAGGCTGAATGACGATGCGTTGTCGTTACCATTTGAGATACCATTTCCTGCGATCGCCACATCGTTTTGCGTGTAAACAGTCAATGAACCACCACTTACGATGTTAATACTCGCACTGCCGTTAACCGCAATGTCACCATCCATAACAAGCACAACGTGCCCCGAGACTGTCAAAATATTCGAGGCACTTCCTCCCATGGAAATTGCATCCACCGAATACACTTTCGGACTCGCTTCGGTGCCTAACGCCATCGCTTCAATTAAGGTCGTGCCATTAGAAATCGTGCCCAAACTGGTGCCACCCGTAGGGTATGTCTCTACTGGAAAATCGGCATAGAAATCCTCGGATATGCGCGGATTGTCTTCGTGATTCGCAATACGCGCTTCACCGTATCCAGTAACCGCACCTCGTGGACCGATGGTATATGTATTGTTCTCCGAAACTTGCAAATTCCCATAGATCGTGCCGTTACCTGCGTCGACTACAGTTACGCCGTCTGAGCTAGACAGGCTATCACTTGCGACCGTAATGTCTGAATTAATATTATCGCCTCCGTAGCCATATCCAACAGGTGGATTCCCTAAGGCAGTCAATGCAGCGCCATAAGCGCCGTAGTTTGAATTGTAGCTATCCAGTAGCACATTTCGACCGCTAAATGTGATACCATTACGTGCAGAGAAACCTGTTTCGTAAGGCGCGAAACCACTACTCAATTCGACACGCACTTGCTTCGTTACAGCACCTGATGGGTGGCCATTAATTTCACCTTCAGCGTAGATAGTGGGAGCCCTAGAGCTTGCATTCAAAATGACTACTTTAACGTCGCCTGTGTAGGCAGCGTCAGTAAGAAAACCAGTTGACGTAGTTGTCCAGGTGGATCCTGAAGTTAAATCCGTGGCGAGAGCATTGATCCCCATCTCCACGCCAGACTCGGCTAAATTCAAACTGGATGCATACAAGGTCGAGCGAACCGACGCACGGTATTCATTACTCGCAAGTTTTAAAAATGTAACTGCCAACGCCCCAATAATAAACGAAAAGATAACTGCCGTTATCAGTGCCGAACCGCGGCGGCTCTTTTGCGATCTATACATATGTTTTTGATTCATCGATTCCCCCTATCCTGTCTACGGTTCTAAATATTACGCATTAAAAAACGGGCGGAAATAATATAGTCCGTTGTATCTGTTGTGATGACTTTCTTGACGAGTGTCGCATCCACTTGAACGCTCTTTGCTGAAGTTAAATTTGTGGTAATCGAATTCCCTAAACGATTGAAATAGAAAAATTCAAACTCACTGACGTCGTCAAATAACACATCGCTCGTGGTTCCAGATGCGTCCTTAATTGAACGAGTTACCGTCTCAGCCGAACTATCGTAAACATAAGCAACCAGGGCACCACCAAGATCTACTGGGAGTTCCAGGGTTAAGCCTGCGCTAGTCGCCGCGTTGATGGATTCGGCAGCGTGCAAATCTCTCGCCAATACTTCGAGTGCCTTACGGCTATCACGGCTCATGGTGCTATAATTACCTAAACTCGCTACATTTTTAGAGAAAAATATTGAGGTCGATAAAATCGAGGCCATCGCAATGGCTAAGATCGTTACCGTCACCATCATTTCAACCATGGTAAACGCGCGCCTCCGATGCATCGGCTTAATTGAAGAAGCTGCTTTGCTATTGGATATAGTCATACAACCCTCCTCTCGTGTATTGTGTGACATAAGTTTTGGAATTCGATAGCCCCGAGAGATCTTTCCATGTGATGACTAAAGTGATCTTACGTGTATCACCTGTTCCGGTTATCGTGCGTTTCAAAACGTAATCCGCGTAGCTCGCATCTTTAAACTTATTTGAAATCGACAAGGTCGTTTCAGTGGCCGTCTCATCGTTTAACGTCGCCCATGCTAAAGAGCGAATGCGCTCAATTTCACTTTGCATGATCTGCGACGCACGGGTGTGGTGGCGTGAGTTATCGGCAAGCCCCATTCCTATTTTGACGCATGCAAAACCACTCGCGATAACAACCGCGAATATAGTAATCGCTATCATCACCTCAATTAAGGTAAAACCGCTACCTTTGAGCCGCCTTGCTCCATGTTGATTAAGCATACACTTATAATACGATCTAATGCGTCGAGATCAATCATTTAATGAAGCTTCGCAGCTAAAGAATTTAACTTAAGTTCTTATTTAACAAAAATTTACAGGAGTCGGGGCTGAGGCGATGACATTTCGTTCGCATTTTTTATCAAAGGGCTCACAAATAGGTTAAAATGTCACCAAAAACACTCATCTCATGGAACGTCAATGGACTGCGCGCGGTTCTCAAAAAAGGCTTCAGCGACTTTTTAGCAGAAGCAGCACCAGACGTCATCTGCCTACAAGAAACAAAAATATCGAACGACTTATGCGATCAATTCGAATTTGAAGCCTATCCCTATACTTACTGGAATTGTGCAGATAAAAAGGGCTACTCGAGCACTGCCATTATTAGTAAGATCGAGCCACTTTCCGTCACCTATGGCCTCGGCATTGAGGCGCATGACAATGAAGGACGAGTAATCACCGCTGAATTCGAAGATTACTATTTAACAACCGTTTACACGCCAAATGCTCAAAACCATGACGAGAACCGGCGCCCTCGTCGATTAGACTATCGCACTAAAAAGTGGGATGTCGCTTTTCTACAATTCGTAAAAGAATTGGAAGCGAGTAAACCGGTGATTTTCTGCGGCGATCTGAATGTCGCTCATAAAGAGATCGACTTGGCAAATCCAAAGACAAATCGCAAAAATGCGGGCTTTACCGATGAGGAACGCGCTGGTTTTGATGCCATCCTTGACGCTGGTTTCGTTGACAGTTTCCGCCAGTTACACCCAGATGAACCGCAACGCTACAGTTGGTGGTCCTACCGGGCGGCTGCACGCCAACGCAATATCGGGTGGCGGATCGACTACTTCTGCGCGTCAGAGTCTTTAAGCTCACAGATTGAAGCAGCTGACATCCTCCACGAGGTGCTTGGCTCGGATCACTGCCCGGTGACTTTAACACTGCAGTAATACCAAGCACATACCTCTTTAATGCCCTCGGGAACTGCTATTCGGATCAAATCCGTCAATTTTAGTGAGCGCTTCATCGTATTCAGATTTTGACAAGTAACGAAAATCAATACGCCGATAATCACGAGTATTTGGTGTGGCTGGTGGATAGATACCATCTCCGAACAAATCATTATAGCCCCAATTACGCTTTGGCGGCCTATACCATGCGCTATGCCGATCAGTCATGGGCGCGATACCGGCTTCGCTTTCATAGAGTGAGACCAGAGAGCCACGATACCGGAATTCAATACCACTCCACTTTTCCAAGAAACGCGGCAAATTATGAGCACCGCCACTTTGTTGCCCCGTTAATTCAATTGATGGAACTAGCCCCGTCACCAAGGCAGCACTGACCTCCGTATATTCAGCAACACGGTTTTTAGGGGATAACTTGGTCTTAGTGTCGTCAAAGGAATCGGAGAGGATTGTTATTGAATCCGCATAAAGCGCAGCGCTGGCTTCAGCACTTGTAAACGTATCTCCATCATCGGTGGAAGTCGAACTTCCCGTTGAAGGATTACCATCTGAATTAAAGTGTCCTTGAACATACAGTTGGCCATTGGTTGCTAATGTGAAACCTTCATCGAAACCACCTTTTTTAGTGAAATCAGGATTGGGCACTTCCCCGCCATTTAAGAGTCTAAGCGCGACGTTTCGGTCCGCAGGCATGACCTTATCCACACGTGAGCTTGTGCGTTGATCGAAAGGAAGCTCGACATAGACTAAGCCATTCCAATCAACAGCCTTGCCCGGATTTAAGTGATATTGACCGTTCCATGGGTCATCATTTCCTCCGTTCGCTTCACCGTTGTTAATGATGTCCGCGAGCAGGCCGATATCGAGATCGATGACGTCCATTGACTGCTGCTGGCGTCGATCATAGAAGCCTGATTGTGGATGCCCTGTAGCGTCTTCGGCATACTTGTTGACAGTCACGAGTGGCTTCCCCTTTTTTTGAATCACTTTATCTAGTGACAGGTAATTCCTTTTTAAGGTGCCATCATTATTCTGCTTTGGTCTACTTTTCGGATTTAACTGACTATCACGGTTATATTTATAGGCAGTGACGGCATAATCGTAACCTCCGGGTAATGTCGGTGCGGCGACACGCTGAACTTCGATCACTAAACCTGCCTTGTAAGAAAGCTGCTCTTGTTGCACCGCAGCACCTTTAAAATTGTCATGCGTATTTGCAACCTGTGGCTCAATCAGCGCATAAGCATGATTTTCACGTTCATCAGTGATCGTGCTAGGATCGTCCGGCACATAATCTTCGATACTGACTGGATTTAACTTAGGAACATCATGGTCCTTCGATCCCACGTTACCATCCCAACGCTCAATCGCAGCCTCACGCCATTCATCACCCATACGACTATCCACATAGCTGCTATCAGCATTGCGACTGCCACCTTTATACACATCCACCCAATCGCCATCAATGTTCTTAATCAGAACTTTACCATCCTGCGTGTGAGTGCCCGTATATTTAGACCCATGTAGAATGTCTCCATTCGCCATAAGCGTTGAATGGAAGCGGAGCTGATTCACTGCTTGCAAATAAAGATCACCATTCGAATGCACTGGCCCTTGCATCTCCATTTTCGGCCCGGGGTGGAACTCTAAGTCCATGTTATAGAAAATCGCATGAGAAAACAACGGGGCATCTCTAACGGACAGAACTTGAGCACAATATACGGTCTTCTTCCCGAGTGTTGGATGATTCACCACCGCTTTACCAAATACATCAACATCTCGACTGAATACAATCTTTCCACGCTGAGGATCGGTCTGATTAGCAGGTGCTTCTGGATCGATATAATTCCATTCACCAAAAGGAACATTGCCGCCTACGAGCTCGAAATCTTCGTAGACAATATTTGTATCCGCATAGAAATCTTGGACCGTCGAAGGAATCAATAAGGGATTGTTCTGCAACTCCCGAAGCGTGAATGAAGTCTGACTAGTCCAACGTTTACGTAATTCAGCAAAGCCATATTCTACAATCGATTCAGCAGCGTTGCTTGCCTCTTGATGCAGGAAGTGGCTTTTATTGAGTCGCATCTCTGTCGCTCCATAGCGAAGCAAAGATGCCGCAATGATCCCCAAAGCTGCCGTAAAAATAATGACAATGACAAATGCCGAGCCTTCTTTCTGATTACAACCGAAGCAAGTCAGGGACTCACGATTATATGTAAATGAGCTAGCCACGGGGTGATATAGTATAGTTGTAGGTTTCGGTAACACGCTTAGCGTCGTTACCATGATAGATTTGTCCATTGAGCATAATGCTCTTACCTAAGAAATTGTAAAACAAACGACCGTCAGCTAATCCCTTAGAAAGCTCAATGACGACATCTGGTTCTGGCAATGAATCGACCTTAGGTATCAGCTTTTCTATAGCGAGCTGACTCGCAGGACTAAAATGAACCTCAAAGCGCATAACAGGGCCAAGTGCATCGGGATCGGATGCCTCGGATGCACGGTAATAGCCAACGATACGCTCCGTCTCATTTTTCGAGGAGTCGGAATTATAAGTGAACACAAGTAGATCGCCAGAGGTTCCATCTAGCTGACGGTCGTTCGGTGCATCCCGAGCGTCATTGGCGATCGATTCATAGATAAAAAAGTCGTTTGACTGTTTACCGACTCGCGTCAACTCCGAGGTCAATTGCCTGATGTCGCGGTTAATTCGATTTCGTTGCTCATTCACATAGCCCATTTTTAAAAATTGAATATAAAATGATAAGACTCCCGTAACGAGTAGCAGAGAGATCGACATCACGACCATTATCTCAACAAGCGTGAGGCCATCTTTAGATGATTTTTGGTTCGAACTTAGTAGCGTCAGTTCTTTTTCAGGTGTGCGCATGAATCTAATACTCCGTGATATCGGTTTTAACGAACTTGAGGGTTTCTTTGTTCATTTTTGAAAAGCCAGCCATCACCAACTCCCATTCAAATTCTAAGGTAATCTCGATCACTTTAAGTTCATCGTTTTCCTTAGTTAAATCGCGACCTTTTGGCGTGATCCACATTTTCATAACTCTCTCTTTAAGTGTCCCATCTTTCTGCTTCTGAACATCGATAACGATTTCCTTCAGCATACGCTCATTAAACACCAGATAATCATCGATTTCCGACGTGCCACTCGCACCAAAACTTAAGCTTTTGGTCGGTATCTCAAATAGCGCAGGATCCCTAAGTGCGTTATCAATAACGATGTAAGGGATACTTTTGATTTGTTCACTAAAGCCTTGAGCCACTGTGAAAGCAGTGTTCCGGTATACATTCGAGTAAGCAATTCGACCTGTCTGTAGGGTAGCCGAAGCGACCCCAACCGATACTAATGCAAACACTAATGTGCCGATCATTACTTCGATCAACGAGAATCCATGCTTAGCTTTGGAATTAGAAGACATATGCTTATGATACACTTATCAAATCAAAAAACAATCAGGTCAATCATTCATTTTTGCTGTTAAATTAGCGTATGCACTATAAGGACTTTACCTGTTCAAATAAGCAATACCCCCCCCATCGTAAATGAAATGAATCCATTCAAGGTGAGCCTTGTCATAGCGGCATCCTGAATGCATACACAAATATGATTTACTCACTTTATAAATATTTGAATGTAGACTAAGCGTTTCTATTCAAACCAGAATGATATTTACCACAAACAAAGCACAAAGTGTCGCGGGACTAGGGGAAAGTGCGCTTATTGAAAATATTCAAGATTGGCTCAAGGCTGTGACCCCACAGCCACCGTATGGCATCGGCGATGATTGCGCTGTGATCGAAGTCTCGAAGCCCACTCGACAGATAATCACTACAGACGCGGTAACTTTTGGGCAGCATTTCGACTCTAGCGTCAGCGCAAAAGATGCCGGAGCTAAATTGATTAAGCGCAATTTGAGTGATATCGCCGCGATGGGCGGCAAACCCGAGCACGCAGTGCTCGCCCTACTCTGCGGACCAGATACATCGCTGGAATGGTTAAAGGCCTTTTTTCAAGGCATTGCCGAAATCTCTAAGCCATACAAACTGCGCATTGTAGGTGGCGATGTCAGCGCACTCCCGATCGGTCAATTTTCGGCCGTTCTGACGCTTGTCGGCACAGCTGATACAATGAAACTGCGCAGTGATGCACGCATTGGGGATCATATTTACGTAACTGGATCTTTAGGTGGCAGTATCCTCGAGCATCACTATGCATTTAGTCCACGACTCGATGAGGGTGCCTGGCTAGCAAGACATTCAGCTTGCACCGCCCTCATGGATCTCACCGATGGTCTCGCCAAAGACCTCAGGGCGCTACTACCGCAGCATGGATCGGCATATATAGATCTAAGCGCAGTGCCCATTGCAGGTGACGCACATAAGCTCGCGCAAGATTCGAAGCGCGATCCACTAGAACACGCATTTTGCGATGGCGAGGATTACGAACTGCTCTTTACGATCCATGGATCAACACCTGCAGCAGATTTCGAACAGCAATGGCGGCAATCCTTCCCATCCCTGAAATTGAGCCGTATCGGCAAAATCGATCGAGTCTCGAATTCGGGTCATCTACTTATCGATGCGGTAACAAATGAAGCCTTGCCATGGACCGAGGGTTTTGAGCATTTGAAAGGATAATGCCTTCATTATTAGAACAGTTACAAGCGGGCATCACCACTCAATCCGCTGAAGCCACCGAACAGATCGCTCGCGAACTAGCGGCGCTAGTTCCAGAAGATACCGTGCTCGCTTTCCATGGAGATCTGGGAGCGGGGAAAACGACATTCATACGTGGGCTGGCGCGCGCGTGGGATATTGAAGAGCCAGTAACGAGCCCTACTTTTAACCTTTACACACTTTACGAAGGCAACCGCCAGTTGATTCATTTAGACGCCTACCGCTTAGAATCGGGCGCCGATTTAGATGCGCTGATGATCGACGATTTCATGCATTCGCCATGGTGCCTCGCCGTGGAATGGCCCGAGCGTATCGCGAATAGCCTTCCTGAAGATACCTGGCACCTCTATCTAGGCATCGACGAAAATCTGGCACATACCATTCGTCTAAAGTAAGGAAGATTGCTCAACCCTTTAGCGCATTTCGCGCGCACTTAAAGACTGCTTTTGCAGTGGTGCGGTTTGCTGGTGGACCAAAGCGGATCGCTTGTAAGTCAGAACGTATCGCCCCACCCAGCTCTTTACGTTTAAATTTTCGCAGATAGCGACTGGCTTCTAAGCGAAGTGGATCGAGTGCCTTAGGCCTTCTCAGTAATCTGTAGAAAATACCAATCCAATAAAACCGAGCATGCCAAAGCCCCCACATAGCCACGAGCAATGAAACCACCAATGCCATGCCCAGTATACCTTTGCCGCTAAACGGCTGCTTCCACCAAACTGATAGGCGTGTGCCTAGATCGCTGGCTTTTTCACCTAGTTTTCCTGCGATATCATCAAAGATGTCTTTCATCGTAATCGCCATGTCTAGCTGATCTCCTTGATCAAAATTAACCACCCGACGATACCACTGAATACGCAAACTGTCAGTCCAAGCTCCCAGCCCTGCTTCAAAATTTTGTGAACTTGGCATGATCACATCAGGATTCGCTGAGCCACTACCAGGCGTCGGGTCCACTCGTAACCACTCCTCGTTAGCGGCATCATAGATCTCTACCCAAGCATGAGCATCGTCATTTCGGACCACGAAATACTCCTCGACCATATTCCAGGCGCCGCCCGTAAACCCGACAGCCATACGTGCTGGATAGCCGGCCTCACGCGCAAGTAGAATAAACGAGCCAGCAAAATATTCGCAATGTCCTGCCTTCGCGGTTCGCAGCCAATTGACGATGGCATCCTCCCCTTCTCCTCCAATATCTGGGTAAAGTGAGTAACGGTAACTTTTCCATAGATAGCTCGTTAAGAGATTACTATACGAAGAGACATCTAAGGAGGCTGCTTCACCTTTAATCTCCGCATTTAATTCATTGAGAAACGCGCGGTCTTCATCGCTCATATCCAACTCTAAAGTTGTGAGTGGGTAGGTATACTCTGCGGCTGAAAAAGGCTTGGTTAAACTCGAAAAAGCCTCGACCTCGTCTGCCATCGCAGGGAAACGATGTGTCCATCGTAGATCCTCAATCTGATAGGAAAACACTCTCTGTTGAACAGACAGCAGGCCCACATGATGCGGACCTGGTATAATTGCCAAATTTTGAACCCCCTCAAAACGCATCGAGTGAAACAGTCCCGGAAGCGGCAAAAACTGGCTGGTCCCACCTTCCAAATAGAAGGTCCATTTTTCGGTAAATCGACGGCTAACCTCTTGGCCCCCATCGAGCAGATCACGGCCCATAAGCTCACGCGTTTTAGGATAGGCACGCATGGGGCGTCCTTTTAGCGCATTGGACATGCGGAAATAGCCACGATCATACTTATCAAGTGTTAGAATACGCCAGTAAGGCCTACCTTCGATCGCATCTATTGAAGGTGCATCGATTCGCATAGCTACGGAGTTGTTCGACTGAATCTCTGACACTTCCCCCAGCTTCACATTTTCACTGAATCCTGCCTTAGCCTCTGACTTGATTTCTAAATAAGGGATCGCTTGGTGAATGTCCACACGAGGCGTGAGAACAAACAGGACGGTCGATACTGAAACAACAAACAAGAACATAGTCGCACCCAAAAAGAGCACGCGATAGTCCAGCGACCGAAGCACTCGCCCAATTAAGTGAGATAGAGAAAACGCTTTCCAATCTGCCTGATACTGTCGACTTTCGGGGCCGCGATCTAAAACGCAGATCAAAAACAGCACCCCCATTGCTACGGGCGTGAACAACAAAATTTGAAACGCAAACAGCAGCGATAAGGTCATCACACCAGAGATCACGAGGCAAAACAAACAAAGCAAAACGATCTGCAAATCCTCCCTGCGACGACGTGGCGCTAAGGCGCGATAGATCAACAACAAGATGACCATCCTTAAGAGCGGTGGCATAAACTCAGGCAGGTGCAGGATAAAATCGGCGCCGATAATGAAGAGTAAAAAAAATCCAACCGATCGCCAAAAAAAGGTGGGTATACGTGATACCCAAATCGGCTTAAACAATGCGATAACTAGTGCCAGGCCGCCGAGCAGGATATGCAACTCCGCCTGCAAGTCTAATGATGACAATGCCCAGAATGCTAACAGGCACAAGAGTGTGCCAGTTAGCCATTTCAACTCAAAGAGTTCCTCAGTCGTGAGTTTGACCAGCTTTTTTCTCATCGACAAAAATCGCAACGTCCCGCTCCCCGGACGGTCTAAAGGTAATAAGATTCTTTAGCGAGTAATCGCTTACCGCTGATTGATTTTCGGTGGGCTTCAAAGTGGCCAAGATATTAAAAAAGTCATGCAAGTCGCGCATACTCTTAATGATTAATGGTGACTGATCATCGATCCGAATTGAGTCAAGGCGACCACAGTGAAATAACATTTCAGACAGTGAGCAAGCTGCCGAACACAGCGTCTCAAAAGTGTCCCTATCCCATACATGCTTGTCCGTGTCTAAACTTAGGTGAAACCCTGCTTCTCCTTCTTGAGCGAGTTGCCGAATCATCAATTTTTGCAGACGCGCGGTTGCCTTCCAGTGCACCAAGCGAGGTGGATCTCCTGGCACATAAGGGCGCAGATTTAAAAAGTCGTTCCCTAGGCCAGCATTCCGTTTAGACTGCCCTGACAAAAAGCGCTGGCCGTTGTTCTGCGGATCAAATGTGAATTCTACAGGCTTGGGCCAGACGAGCACAGACTCCTTGATCTCATGTCCAAGCACACGCTCTAGAAAGCCAAATGGAAACTGTGAGGTGACCCCCGACAGATAGACATCGCAGCGGCCTCGAAGCTTTGGCACAAAGGTCCACTCTAAGCGAGCCGTCGACTTTGGCTTTAAGGCGCGCTGCAGATAGAGACGTTCTTCGGTATCCACTGCGGTGCTACCGACACGAAAACAAATACCCATCGTCGGGAAAATCGTTTTATGATTGGTGACATCAACTTCAGCCATGCCCACTTCCTCGACTTGTAGATGCTGCGGTGCGCAAAGCGCCCATGTCAAGCGGCGGAAATTGATTAAAGATAAAATACCGCTCAACACTAGACTGCTCAGCAGTAAGGACAAAGTCATAAACAAAATATTACTCGATGTATTATACGCCGCCGATCCGATCCCCATTGCAATGATGATCAGCATCCAACCGATTGCAGTGAGCGTGGTCTTGCGAAAACGAGCTGGTATCAGCTGCCTAAAAAATAGAGGGATGAGCCGCTGCTCGCGCCCCTTTACACTTTTAAAAAAGTCTGGATTCGTCCAATCATGCCAGCCCTTTAGCTCTTCATTGAGATTCGGCATTTTGACTGGCTTAACTCGGTTCAGGTGTCACTTCTACAATCTTTTGTAGTAAACCTTCGATTGAGCGACGCTCCTCAAATGGGTCTGACATCGGTTTTCGTAAGACTAAGCGGTGCCCAAATACAGGTAAGACAAGTGTGGCCACATCTTCTGGCAGAACAAAGGCGCGACCTTGCGCTAAGGCGCGTGCTTGTGCGGCCGCTTTTAAAGAGAGCGTGCCACGCGGACTCACTCCTGAGCGAAATTGTGTTTCTTCGCGTGTCGCCGTCACTAACTTCACGATATACTCATAAATAGTGTCTTCAACATAGACCTCGCGCACATGTGCTTGTAGCTCGATGATCTCCTTTTTAGAGACGACGGGTGCTGCATCTAGCTGATCGTAGTGCAAATGCCCATCCTTCAAGATGCTCAACTCATTTTCAAAGTCTGGGTAGCCCATATCCATCCGAATCAAAAAACGATCCATTTGACTTTCTGGCAGAGGGAACGTGCCCTCGTAGTCGACTGGGTTCTGCGTCGCTATAACCATAAAGGGTGGTGGCACGGTATAGGTTTGCCCATCCACGGAAAGTTTTGCGCGCCCCATCACCTCCAGTAAACTCGACTGTGTTTTTGGAGTCGTCCGATTAATTTCATCCGCCAGGACCACATTCGCAAAAATCGGACCGCGCTTAAACGTAAATTCACGCTCACGCTCATCATAAATCGAAACGCCGATAATGTCTGAGGGCAACATATCGCTAGTAAACTGTATGCGAGAGAAACTACAATCAATCGAACGCGCTAAACAGTATGCCAAAGTGGTCTTGCCTAAGCCTGGCAAGTCTTCGATCAAAATATGCCCTCTCGCTAATAAGCAAATGATGACCTTATCAACCGCATCGGTTTTGCCACGAATCGTCCGCTCAATATTCTTACGTAAACGCTCAACCGTCTCAAAAGCATGAGGCGCAGGAATCACCTTATTTGAATTCATAGCTAAACAGAGTAATAATAAATCGAATGATTAGCAATAGGAAGCCACAACAAATCAAAGAAGTTTCCAACACGCTTACAAAATTTTAACGTAAACAAGGAAATATGAAGTCCTAAAAAGCGGTTAAAAACCCTCGACAGGCTATATTTGGCGAAACTTACTAGACATGTTGTCGATACATGAAAAATATTGGCACTAAAACTCTTTTTTAAGGTCATTATGTGACTACCAACTATCCTATGAATAACTGCCCTAGTTTACTTTCCTCAAAGCACTCGAATGCCCGCCGTAGCGGCTTCAGTTTAATCGAAATCTTATTTGTAATCGGTTTGATTGCTCTCTTGCTCACTCTCGTTGTGGGCAACATCGGTGGCATCTTCGGTGGGCAACAAGAAAAAGTCGCTGACATTTTTGTTAAGCAGACCGTCAAACTGGGTGTGGTTCCCTACAAGCTCGACATGGGCAATTACCCAACAACCGAACAGGGGCTACAGGCACTGATTAAGGCCCCAGCTGGTAAAGAGGGAAAATGGAAAGGCCCTTACCTGGAAGAATTACCGATGGACCCTTGGGATAACCCGTATCAATACCGTTTCCCTGGCACCAAAAATATTAATGGAGCGAAAGGTTACGACGTCTGGTCACTAGGTGCCGACGGAGTAGAAAGCGCCGATGACATCGGCAACTGGTAAACAGCGTCGTCGTCTCAGCGGCTTTACGATTATTGAAGTCGTATTGGTATTGGGCTTGATTGCACTGGCTGGAGCGATCGTTGTCACTAACTTCGCATCGATGGCTGACCGCGGTGGAAAACTCAGCACTGAAGAAACGCTGCAGGCTGCCATTCGTCAGGCACGGTTCGTCGCTGCAAGCGAACGCATGGTAGTCTCACTCAGTTATGATGAAGTAACCGGAGCACTATTGCTTTCCACAGGTGAGCGCTTTGAACTCGGCTCTGAATATAGCGAAGAAGGTCGAGGCGAAATACGCTTTTATCTCGTGCCCCCAGCTGAGGGTCTTCGCCCACATCCCGATCCAGAAAACACGCAATTAGAAACGCCAGAGGTTCGCTTTGCCGCTGACCGTAGCTCAAACCCTTTTGTGGTCGAAATTGACAATGGGAGTGGCACTCCGCAGCGCATCGCATTTGACCCCTTTTCCAGTTTACGGCGAAAGGAGAAGGAATGAGGCCTGAACCGAATCGCTCGCAGCGCGGATTCACGTTAATTGAAGTCGTGATCGCGGTCGCTCTCTTTGCCATGGCAGCGGCCGTGCTCAGCTCGACATTCGTCAACGCACTCCTAGCAAGAGATCGTGTGCAAAGTAACGACATACGCGATGCGGACATACGCGCTGTGCGGATGCAACTCTTACTGGAAGCCAATCGCGAAGATGCTGAAGACGGCGACCGATACGAAACCCTCAACAATGGTGAAGCCAATTGGCGCGCAGAAATCGAGCCCACCGAGGTCGTCGACCTCTTTCAAGTCTTCTTCGAAATCGAATTTTCTGATCCTCATGGTGAGCAATCACCGACCTACTCGGAAGTCCTCTACTTGCTCCGCCCCACTTGGTCAGAACCGAATGAGCGTTCAGACCTTTTACAAGAAAAGAAGGAGGCCTTGCTAGACTCCAGAGACTTCAGCCGCTTTTGATGATGCAACGATCAAACAATACAATTCGTTGCATCCGTGCGTCATTGAGGACGCCTCGATCAAGCGACTTTCGTCATGCAACACATTCGCCCCGTGGCTTCACACTACTCGAAGTCATACTAGCAATCGCGATCACTGGTTTCGTCTTAGCAGCTGCGACTTCGTTTGTGGTATCGATCAGTCGCATCTGGGTGGATCGTGAAGAACGCAACTTTTTCGAAGACCATGTGGATGGTGTCACTGAGTTTCTGACTGCGAGTTTTTTATCCGCCGGCACAGAAATCACACTAGGAGATTCCCAAGAGGAAACAGGCACCCTAAATGAGGGCACGATCACTCCGAATGTCGCTACCGATGGCAATACTGGCGAGAACACTGCCACTCCAAGTAATGGTGGGCTGATCCGTAAGTCTGAGGAACCCGTTGGCTGGGGCAAACCACCAGGATTCGCAGAATATAAAGATCCTCTGCTCAACTTCAAGCTGACCACAACACCGCCACTGTTGGTCAATCTAGACGACGCGCCTACAATCGGGATCGATGCCTTTGTTTATTTTGAACCCGATGAGGGGCTTAGCCTGCTGTGGTATTCACTGCTTCAGGAAGAAGCTGAAGATATGGACGACCTTGTGCGCACTGAAATCAGCCCACTCGTCACTGCGATTAAATATATCTATTGGGATGCTGACTTTGAAAAATGGGAGGAAGAAGACGAACCTAAAGAAGGAGACGGCAACGATGAATATTTGTTACCTCGTTTTATAAAGCTCATTTTCGAATATGAAGGCGAAACTAAAGAGCGCACCATCACGATACCCGTGCCATCTACGAGTGCACTACTCTATTAACTAATGAGTCTCCGAAACGGCAGTCAACGTCCCAAGGTCCACGCCAGCTCGCCGAGCAGGTCATATATTTCGGCGCGTATCCCTCGACGTTCGCGAGATGGTTCAGTTCTGGTCGCCGTTCTCGCCATCATTTTGCTGCTCTCATTCTTAATCACCCGTTTCATGCAAGAGGCGATCGAAGACCTCGAGTATCGTGCACTCTTCAATGAGCCATCAGATGCTCGATCGTTTGCGTATAGCATGTTGGAGGTCGCCCTCGCAAATGTGCAAGAGGTGGCACTGATTGATGATGGCAAGTTACACGCACCCGAACAAGGCTGGAAAGATCCCATCAGCTATGCAGGCATCAACATTCCAAACGGATGGGAGGTGCAAATCACGATTACAGACGAAGGTGGCAAGCTCCCACTCAATACCATGAGCGAAGAAATGTTGAATCGTCTACTGGAAGATCAATTAGATATAGACTTTGGCACCACTCGCGAACTCAGTAGTTCACTACTCGACTGGATCGACGCTGACAGCACGCGCCGACTCAACGGAGCTGAGTCCGAGGACTACCTCGACCGGCGCCCCGGTTATAAAGCGGCCAACGGTCCACTTCAATCCATAGAGGAGTTACGTTACATCCAGGGCTGGGATGAAACATTTTTTGATGAAGAAGGCCACCCGAATGAGCTCTTTGACCAACTCTCGCAAGTCGTCTCCGTAGTGAACACTGGTGCGATTAATTTAAACGCCGCCCCCCAAGAGGTATTAGAAGTCTTAGCCCTCGAAGACGGTTTTCAAGATGACGTTCTATTTGATGGTCTCGATGAGCCCTACCTAAAATCCACACCAGAATCGGTAAATGCCCAAAATGGTGGCGTGGAAGTTGGTCTCTTAAGTATTACTGTGCGTCTTTATCGAGGCGACTCACCCTTTACTTTAACTGCGTTGGTGGAGCCAGATTTTAATACTGAAGGCGACAGTAGCAACTCAGCTGGCGGTCAGGCACCGGGCACAGCTTCGGATGATGCTCCTAAAACGGGCGCAACCAGTGAGCAGGATGCCATAAAATACCCTTTTAAACTCCTGCGAATCAGCGAATACGCACAAAATGATCAAACGAGCACTCCCGCGCGCTATTCCGCTATGGACATTGGCGAAGAAGCCGATTCATTCTAAACGATTGTGACCGACCCTTCCACAGACCTATCAACTACACAGCCTGAGTTAATTGAGGCTGAACAAGTGCTGCGCATTCCCGGGCACTTGTTTTTCGTCGAAAGTGTGGAACTCCCGCCAGCCCTAGAGGCCGCAGAAATTGCTGATTTTGCCGAGCTTACCGTCGAGTCCATCGCCCCCTTCCCGATAGAGCAGCTCAACTGGGGTTTTCTACATACTGAAGACGCCACTTTCATCCTTATATACGCGGCACATCGTGACCGCCTAAAAAGCGCCACTACGGATAATCTCGAGCCTTACGCATGGGTGCTTCCAGATTTCGCTTGTCTACACGGAGCGCATTTCCCTGAGGCCACTGAAGTCACATTAATCTCCGAAGAATGCGTCACCCTGCTGCATTATGATGCTGGCTCTGAAGTGCCCCGCATGGCGGCGTCTTTGCCCTTCGAAGCTAGTAATGAATCGAAAGTCATCGCATCCATTCGAGCCGATGTAGAAGACAACGATGACTACCCGCGAAAACTCTCTTTGCGTTTGGTCGACTCCCCTGTCAGTGAGCAGGGCATACCTACATTCCATCACATTGAAGAAGGCACGAATAATGGCGAGAACTTTGGCAATTGGACGGAGCTGAGTCCTTCAGAAAAGTCTCTGTGGCAATCGGATATACGTAGCACTGCATTTAAAGAAGCGGAGCGAAGCGCACGTCGAACAG
Organism: uncultured Opitutia bacterium; assembly: GCA_937136395.1. GTDB lineage: Bacteria > Verrucomicrobiota > Verrucomicrobiia > Opitutales > Coraliomargaritaceae > JBPOFY01. The sequence goes on from CAKZOI010000047.1 coordinate 74,370, forward strand.
GTGGCCTCATAACCAAAATCACGATGTGGGCAGCATTATGCGGGCTCTTACTAGTCGGTTTAGAAATTTTGCTTTTAGCTGGCAACGCTTGGCTCACCACTCAGGCCAACCAAATTGCCAAACAACAGCCAATTGTCGCCAAAATTGAAGATAAGCAGACGCTCATGAATAAGCTGGAGCAAGTTGCGCAAAATGAACTGCGCCCGATAGCGATTCTCGACGCGCTCAACACGTCTCGACCAGACGGTATTTACTTTACCAGCACTGAAACCGAGGGGCAAAATCGCATCACGATCGACGGCATCGCCAGCACCGTAAACGATCTCAATCGCTACACAGACATCCTCAGTCAATCAGGAACTTTCCAATTGGTAGGCACTCCGAAATCACTCACTCGTGGGGGCAAGACAACATTTACCGCAACACTTGATTATCGTCATCAGGTAGCAAGTCAGCCAAAAGTCGCTCCAGAGGAGGCAACGCCCCCCGATTCCCCAAACGACGAAGCATCTGACACGCTTGCAGAAGTCGACACAGTCGCAGATACCCCGCGCCGCCAGACTGTAGACGCTCCAGAAGAATCAAAAACTACAGAGGAGGTCACCCCAGAAATATGAGTGCTCTCATCGACAAATCTAAACGTATTTACAAGCGGATGACTGTGCGTGAAAAGCTACTTTGTTTGCTGTTCACTCTGGTCTTTATTTTCATCTGGGCAAATAGCTGGTTCAAACGCACCTCGAGGTGGAACGACACACGCCAACTGTCCGCCGTTGAACTGGAAACGCAGGCGCAATGGCTCGAGCGTGGTGACTTTTACGCAGAAGGACTCGCACGCGCCTTAGAGCGAGTGGATCCAGCCAAGACGTATTCAGCCTCACAACTATCAGGCAAGATCGATGGCTTACTACGCCAAGCCGCACTGGCCACACAAGCTGATATGGACCCCGTTCGCACACGAGAAGGCGAGATATTCAACGACCACAACCTTCGCGTTCGCCTGAGCCGTATTTCCATTGCTCAACTCATTAAAATTAACACGCTCCTCAAACAGGAGACGCCCTATATTAACATACAAAGCGTCCGCATTAATGCGAATCGCAGTAATCCAGAGCAGCTCGACGCTCGCTTGGAAATCAACTCTTTTGACTTAATAGACGAAACAATCCAAAACTAGTTTTGTCGCACCTATTTATCTGACCGCTTCGATATGCACCTTCTACGAAGAACCCTCCACCTCTCCCTTTGCGTCATCGCCCCACTCATAGCGACTGCGCAAGAAGACCCCAATGAATCTGATGCCCAAATCGAGGTTCCGGACCTAATCGCCCCCCCAGGAGCTGCCATCAGCCCTGTCGAACCAGAAGTGGAGACTCCTGACAAAATGCTCGGCACACTCGTTTTGAGCGACGACTCCGCATTGCAAGTGCTCGATCTACTGGAGCAAATGACCGGTAAGATCATTTTACGCCGACAGGATATTTCACCCGCAAAAATCAACTTCAATTCGAACGGCCCGATTTCTCAAAAAGAAGCCGTCCTCGCACTGGAGAGTTTACTCACGCTCAATGGCATTATGTTAACGGACATGGGCGGGCGCTTTATGAAGGCGGTGCCTGCGACCAACGTGAATAGCCACGTCCCAGAGATGCTACTCGGCACCACCTTAGATTTACCTGCTAGCCAACAAATCTACGCAAAACTCTTCAAATTCGATTATCTAAATGCAGAGCAGATCAGTGGCACACTCGTGCAGCCATTGCTCTCACAGAATTCGAGCATAATTCCCTTCGTCAAATCCAATGCACTTTTGGTGACCGATGCTCTGGTCAATCTACAACGCATCGAACAGATCATTAGCGAGGCAGATCGCGCACAAATCGTTCGCGAAGAAATCATATTCAAAAAACTCGATTATGTGCAGGCTAGCGAAATGAAAGAACGCCTCGACAATCTCATTGAAGGCCCTCTCAAAAGCTACCTAGAAGGGAACACCAGTGTCACCGCTGATGAACGAACCAACCAACTCATTCTGATCACGCACCCTGGCAATCTGGAACCCATCATGAATGTGATCGCGAGTGTTGATGTCGACGCCGCACCACTCACTGGCAGTGAAGTGTTTCAGCTACGCCAAGCTAAAGCAGAAGAAGTCGTCCCGATCATTGAAAACATTATCTCCGGTCAAAAAGAAGGCCGCGAAGAAGACGCTAAAGTAACGCGCGACAACCAAAATCAAAACAACCGCAACAACCAAAACGCGAATCAGCCCAACCTTCCTGGTAATAACCAACCCGCACCAGTTGCATCGACGACTTCATCCGGTAGTGTCGAATCCAACAGTTCCTTACAGTTCTCCAACTTCGTCGGGCTCTCTGCCGATGAGCGCACCAACTCCATTGTCGCTTACGGCACCAACCAAGACCTAAAGACGCTTAAAGAGTTAATCGAAAAAATTGATATTCCTCTGCCTCAGGTGCTAATCGAAGCGATTATCACTCAAGTGACTTTAAATGAAAAACAAACAAGTGGCCTCAGCAACTTCAGCTTCCTATACGATGGTGTGACTCGAACATTTAGTGAAATCGCAGCTGGCACCGCAGGCGGCATTTCATTCTCCGGAGGTTCGATCTCACTCGATGACCCAAGTGCCTTCAGTTTAGGCACGGGCATTACGCCGACCAATACCGACAGTGATACACGCGTGCTCTCCGCGCCGCGAATCGTCGTTAGTCATAATGAGGAAGGTGTGATCAATGTCAGCCGCTCACAACCAATCATTACTGCATCAACGACTTCCGGAGTCAGCGATAGTCTCAATTCACGTAGTAGCGTCGAGTATCGAGACATCGGTATTAGGCTCACTGTCACTCCATTGATCGGTGCAGATGGCACGGTGCAAATGGTGATCGAACAAACTGTGGAAAATGTGATTGAAACCATTCAAATCGATAACAACGACCAGCCCGTCATTGGTGTTCGTGAAGCGACCTCCACAATCAGTGTCAAGGATGGCGAAATCATTGTCCTAGGAGGCCTTCAAGAAAACACAGGCACCGACAGTAACAATTATTTCCCAATCGTCGGCCGATTCCCAGGCGTGCGTAATATTTTCGGAGGCTCTACGGACGACTACGAACGCACTGAAATCATTATTTTCATTCGACCAACCGTCCTACAAAGTCCGGATCAAGCAGGAGCTTTATCTGATGAGTATATTGAAAGTGCCGCCGAACAGGAGGCGATTAAGGAATATCTAGATGAAGGCACTACAGGCGACCTCTACTTAGAAGGCAGTAGCTTCGAAGAAAAAGAACCCGTTCAAATCAATTCAACACAACCACGCTCCAATAGACGCACCCGTTAATTTTTAATGCGCCAAACAGCTACAGATTGTAATTTTCGAACTCGACTCGTGATGTGCATGGCGCTCGTGAGCCTGGCCTTGGTATTGCCACTCACTGCCAGTTCCACGCTTGAGTCGAAAAGCCCTTTCCTCCCACCCGATCACAATAAGAAAACAGTGGTCGCCCCAAAACCCGTGCAACAAAACGGACCCATTTCACGTGAGATTGAGTTTCGAGGTGTTGTGGAGTTAAACGGAAACTATCAGTTCAGCTTGTTTAATAAAACAGACCAAAAGGGTTACTGGATAAAGCAAGGTGATAGCAAAGAAGGCATCAGCGTAAGCAGTTTCGACCTCAGTAGTATGTCTGTTACCATATCACAAAACGGTCGCAGTGAGCGATTAACTCTAATGGAGTCGACTGATAGTCCACTGCCAGTAGCCGTATCCGCACCGCCAACTAAACAGCCGACGGTAAAGAACAACAAACAGCCACAGTTGCCACCAGGCCTTCAAAACGCGGCCAATACAAACAACAGGTCCACCAAGCGCACGATCCCCCGTCGCCGTGTCATCTTACCCAAAAAGTAAGCTCATTTGCCAAAGGGCATAGCAGGGTCAAAATATACAAATATCCAAGCAGAACGCACAAACCTCCTGCCTCAAAAACTCCGTGTCTTTGCGCCTCCGTGAGAACCTCATTTTGTGCCCTTATGTAATTTCTGCGGTTTATGAAAAACAGAGCCATAGCATAAGCGATAAAAAACCACGCCAGAGAAGCTCTTGCATACACATCATTGATGGCGCGGAGGGACCCGCGCCGCTACCTCAAACCAAAGCGTTACCGCTTCGGCTACAAGCTTTCAGGAATCCGTGTTTATCTGGCGTCTATCCGTGGTTAATAATCACGTCAGAGAAGCCAGTCATACACTTGCCAAAAGTGCCTATGATCTCTTAGTGACTACATTGATCATATGTGCATTCTCTGGTCCACAAAATACAGAGCTATTGCATAATAGCGTGTATAAGCGGTTAAAAAATTAAGTATATGATTCAATCGTTTGCAGATGCTGATACAAAGCAACTCTTCGAAGAGGAAAGGAATCGTCGTTTCTCATCAATTCAGCGTGTCGCACTGCGAAAGCTGATCCAAATCAATCGTGCCGGAAAACTGGAAGATCTGATGGTTCCACCCGGTAATCGACTTGAGGCACTAAAAGGCAATTTGTTCGGTTACCATTCGATTCGAATTAACAATCAATGGCGAGTCGTCTTCCGCTGGACAGATCAAGGCCCTGAAGACGTGCAGATCATTGACTACCATTGACAATGCCCTCGTAACGTTACACGTTATACCCATGAACCCACCGATCACACCTGGCGAAATACTTCTAGAGGAATACCTAGTGCCGATGAACATCTCTCAAAACGCAATGGCACGAGCCATCGGCGTGGCACCGCGGGCAATCAATGAGATAGTGCATGGGAAACGCTCGATCACTCCACAGATGTCGATCCGTTTTGGAGCTTTCTTTAGACAATCTGAAGACTTTTGGCATGGTATTCAGGTGGAGTGCGACTTCCGCGCATTACGTAAGGACAAGCTGAAACTTACCAAATATGTGCAAACCGCTGAATCATTGATCGCCTGTGAAGATTGAGTCTATGCTTCATTAAAACGCTCCGACTACAGACTTTCGCACATCCGCGTTTATCTGCGTCCATCCGTGGCTAATAATCACGTCAGAGAAGCCAAGCCGTAGTCTGGTGCTCCCGGGCAGATTCGAACTGCCATTTGCGGCTTCGGAGACCGCTGCTCTATCCATTGAACTACGGGAGCTGTCCAAACTTCGCTAGACTCATGACTTACTCTCTTTGGTCAACGCGAAAAGCCGCTAGCGCATGGCAATCTCATTGTTATGGAGTCCAGCCTACTATTTCCCAGTATACATCAGTGTCCTTGTTACTTGCGACAAGTGTCTCATTTAATGAAAATGAGATTCAGTATCAAATAATGCTTGACGCGCCTTGACTGCTATTGAGACTCAATCTCCTTGACTAATAGAAATGATTATGATTCTGCCTAAAAAGCTACTCACGGTATTCGCACTCAGCGGAGCTACTTTACTATCAATGGTTTCGGCGGAAACCACGCCACAGTCTATGCCTTCGGCTGAGGAAATGTGGCGAATCATCCAAGCGCAGCAAAAACAGATTGATACGCTCTCTGCCCTCGTGAAATCCAACCAGCAGGAAGTCAGTGCAGCTAAAACTGAAGTCGCCAATGCAAGAGCTGTCGCTGCAAATGCACAAACGCAGGCTAGCCAGACCAGCAAGCAATTACAAAGCACCCAGGCACAACTTGAGGCAACGACGCTGGCCGTAGAGGAAGGTTCCAGTGGCTTCGGTAGCTCGGGTTGGTGGGAACGCACCTCGATCGGTGGCTACGGTGAATTACATGCGAACTTTTATGACGATTCGGAATACAACCAAATCGACTTCCACCGCTTTGTATTATTCTTTAATCATGACTTTAATGATTGGATCTCACTCTACTCTGAACTTGAGATTGAGCACACATCGATCAGTGACACTGGCGACGGCAGCAGCAGCGGTGAAGTCAAGCTAGAACAAGCCTTCGTGCGACTGAATTGGACAGAGAACTCCAGCACCGATGTAGGTCTAATTTTGATGCCAGTAGGTATCTTGAATGATTACCACGAGCCCACCACTTTCTATGGAGTTGAACGTAACGACATCGAAGCAAATATCATTCCGACGACTTGGTTTGAAGGGGGTGTTCGCCACACGCATCGCTTCGGAAACGGCCTCTCTTTTGAAGGTGGCATTACCTCAGGGTTGAGCGTGAGTGATGATTACAATATCCGCTCTGGTCGAAATGACGTGGCTAAGGCTCCTGCTGAGGAACCAGCATTTGTTTCCCGCGTTCGTTTCACGGGTATTGCAGGGCTAGAGCTTGGAGCCTCAGTATTTTACCAAGATGACCTTGCGCAAGAGGATCGCGACATCGACTTCTCTGGCTTACTCACAAGTGCACACCTCGTTTACAATTATGAGGGCTTCACACTGAAGGCACTCTACGCACAATGGAACTTAAATGGCGATGTAGTGCCAAGTGATGCAGAAAGTCAGTATGGCTGGTATATCGAGCCATCGTATCGCTGGAATATAAGTGAGCGCTACGGTGATCTAGGCGTCTTTGCGCGCTACAGTCAGATGGAATATTACAAGAGCGGACTACTCGAAAACGGCATCATCGCACTCGGTGTGAACTGGTGGCCGACCAACAATGTCGTGTTCAAGGTGGATTTTGAAAACTATGATAGCGGCGCAAATAATGGTGCCTCTAAAGGCAACGAGAGTGACCACTCCGTCAACTTCGGCGTGGGTTACCAATTTTAAATTTAGTCCACCGGTTGTAGGGCTTGGGCTTGCTAGATTTGCGTTTCTAGACAGCTTGAGTCCTACTCAATCGAATGTTTAGCCAACCAATAGCTTCAGCTTTATTGCTCGCCTGTATTTTCATACAGGCGAGCTTTTCGCTGCACGCCAAAGAAGACATTTACCTCGAACCTGATCGTTTCATCGAGCAAAGCTTCGATGAATTGCCCGAACAAAAAGTCCTCTGGCTCACCAAAGATGCTAAAGCTGAAATCAAGAAGGTTTTTGGGCGTGAGTATCCAGGGCTGCGTATCCGTTACTGGCAACTTGGCAAACGCACTGCATGGATCTTGGAAGAAATCGGTAAAGTGAAGCCAATCACGACTGGTTTTGTCATCGAGGAAAACAGAATGCTACAAATGCAAGTGCTCATCTACAGAGAAAGCCACGGCTGGGAAGTTCGCTACCCTTTCTTTACCGATCAGTTTGTCGGCTTGGAGCGAAATGAGTCCAACAAGCTGAACAAGAAAATCGACGGCATCAGCGGCGCCACCCTATCGGTAAATGCCTTGACTCGTCTTTCAAAGCTAGCGCTCTTTCTCCATAAGGAGGTCACTCAACTATGAGCCTACAACTCCCTCGAAAACGCACTATCCTTGCTTGGCACAGATGGCTAGGTGTCGCCTCTGCGCTTTTCTTGGTGGTGCTCTCTATCACGGGGCTTTTGCTCAATCATACCGAGCGACTAGGGCTCAACCAAATTACGATCCACAACGGATTCATCCTCGACCGCTATGGGATGGCCGGTGGCAATGAAATTTCCGCCTTTCGTATTCATGAGTCCAATACAATTGCACACCTTGACGGGCAGCTCTTTTACAATCGCACAGCACTCAGCGCTGGGCATCCACCACTCGGTATTCTTGAAGGCGACCCAATCACTGTAATCGCGACCAAGGATGAACTACTCTACTTGAGCGCAGAAGGTGAATTGATCGAAAAAATTAATAGCACACAATTACCCTATTCAGCACTGCATGCGGTTGGTATAAGCATCGACAATCAACCTGTTCTCATCACCGACGAAGGGCAATACACCCCCGATTCTGATTGGCTAGAATTTGACCGCTATCAAGCAGCTTACAGTGTCGAACCACTCCCTAAGGTAGAGATCGATGAAGCCACCGAGCTCGCGATTCTTGAGCAGTTTCAAGGTGGCGGCGTCACGCTCTATCGCGTCCTGCTGGACTTACATTCTGGTCGCCTCTTTGGATGGGGTGGCCGCACCTTGATGGACCTAAGTGCAATCGCCATAATTCTCCTAGTCACCTCAGGGCTTATGGGCTGGTTGCGCAAGTCTCGCCGCCAACAAACTGAAAAACAAGCTCCCTAAGTAACATGCAGCGCCGACGTTTCATCAAAATTTTAGCCAGCAGCGCAGCCAGCTTACCGCTGAGTGCCGCACATCTAACAGATGCGCCGCTGCATCCAGTAAAGTGGCACGGATATACACTTGGCGCTAAAGGAAGCATTACACTCTTTCAAAATGACCGCTCACAAGCGAGTGCTAGTTTGCACAAATGCTTTGCTGAAATTCAACGTTTAGAAAAGATCTTCAGCCTTTACGATCATCACTCGGAACTCTCTCAGCTCAACCGCACAGGCGCTTTAGCCAATCCATCCAAAGAATGGACGCCACTTCTACAGGCAGTAAACCATGCACATGCTATGACATGTGGTCTCTTCGACCCAACGATTCAGCCACTATGGAAAGTATACGAAACACATTTTTCGAATCAGCCTGACGATGAAATACCTGCTCACAGGGTCCAACAAGCCCTTGAAAAAACTGGTTGGGGCTTTGTAGATTTCAATGCGTCGCAGATCAAATTTACCAAGCCAGAGATGCAGCTCACCCTGAATGGTATTGCTCAAGGCTTTATTACCGATCGCGTGACAAAGCTGTTACGTAATGCAGGTTACCTGCATGTTCTCGTTGAACTTGGCGAGACCTCTGCCATTGGCAAACACCCTCAAAATCGCCCTTGGAACGTAGGCATAAAAGATGCCAACAATACCGAGCAGATCCATGAAGTCGTCGAATTGACGGACCAAGCGCTCGCCACCAGTGGCAGTTACGGCAGCACGTTCACACCGGAGGGTGACTATCACCATTTGATCCACCCAAAATCTGGACGTCCGCAAACACGATGGAAAAGCTTAAGCGTGATCGCGCCGACCGCTACGGAAGCAGATGCCCTTTCTACCGGTCTATCCTTCGCCTCTGAACAGGAAATTAACACGCTTCTCAGGAAACGATCTGACCTACAAATCTACCGCCAAGTCTAAGTCGACAGACCACGAATCAGAATTCAATAGATCGAAATAGCTGACATTCGACTGGTAATCCAGTTGCCTATGAATCCCCAAGACTTCTTCAAAAAAAGGTTCATAAATCACCTTCAGTAATTTGCATATTCACGAAACTCTCGTTCATCAAATGTCGATATATTCGTTCACACCAAGATAAATAACTACCATGAAAAAAAGACTCCTTATTTCCTTCCTGATGATCACTGCTTCACTTGCATATGCAGGTGCTGGATGCGGCGATTCATGCGACAAAGATTCAAAAGACGAAAAAGCTGGCGCGTTCGAAACATCGGTTATCGTAGCCGGTGATAATTGCGGCAAGAACTGCGGCGGTGACAAGACCACTGCTACTGAAGAAGCGGGCCACACAGCAATCGACACACAATTGGCTGGAGAGAACTGCGGCAAAAATTGCGGTGACAAGAAAGCTGAGACTGAAACATCAGACTTCCAGTCGTCACACACCGAGCTTGCAGGAAACTGCGGTGCAGGATGCGACAAGGATAAAGAAGCTGGTGAAGAATCTGATTTCTCTGCCAGTGACTACGCAGTTGCCTAACTAGTCGTCATACGCTACTTTTCAAAGTCCTGCTCACGTTATGTGACGGGGCTTTTTTTTCATTAATGTGTCTACCTGAATATGATTGTATGAATTGCGGCGCTTGTTGTCGCTGTTTTCCTATATTTGCAAGCCACACAGACGCCATTCGTGAACCACGCATCCAAAGGGAAACACGACAATTAGAGCTACATTTGCAAAGTCCCGACAAGGCCTATCAACTGTATCCGCTCCCCTTTCACAGTAGCTGTGCCTTTCTAAAGGAGGATCAACTTTGTCAAATCTACGAAACGCGACCAGAGGTCTGCAGACGTTTTACAGCAGGCAGTGAACAGTGCATTGAAGCGAGGGCTCGTATGGGAGTTGGCAAAGCTTCCTAAGCAAGCGCTTGCTGGACGAGACTGAGCGCTTTCTCAGACAGTGGAAGTTTCATCGCGGCTTGATGTCCAGTTTCACTCATTTTGCCCCAAGTTTTTCGCAGGATTCGAACAATTTTATCGTCCTCCCACTTGCCGATGTAACCTTCGAATTGAAGCTCTAGAAAGACCAAACAAAGCGCATCCTCAATGATTTGCACCTCTGGATTCGATTTCAATCCTTGCTTCAGGTTGATCGTCGTCACGGCATCTATCGTAGCTGCTGAATAACCCACTTGACGGAGCACCTCTGCGCTACGATCGGCATGAAACTGCTTAAGGTCGCTGCGCCATTTTAGATATCCCGCACGACCCTCAGGATAACTACTACGTGGCTTCTCCCAGCGACATAGATGCTGACAACGTGCCGCAAGGTGAACCGTTTCACTCGCAGCTGGATACATCGTTTCGACCCAACGCGACATCGCCAGCGCATCGTGTAATTCTTTTGGCGCACCATTCACTTGATTCGGATCCTGCGCATTGAGTGCATCAAACCGCGCAAGCGCCTGCTGGAAATTAGGGTCATTTTGAAAACTCATTACAGCCTTAATATTATCTTTCCTGGCGAGCCGCAAGCTAGGTTTATTTTAAAACATCAGTTCCATTTGATCATCCTTAGATAATGACCAAGCCGAATAAGCCTTCTGTCTAAGCGTGGCAGCAAACTCACGTTCCCAGCCATGCGTGGTATAAATCTCTTCTGCACCGACTGTGTCGACGAATTGTAATAAATCTGGATAATCTGCATGATCCGAAAGCGGAATCACTTCGTCGACTCCATAGCGATACTTCGCCGAGTCATCGATGCCCCACCCACTCACCATTGCAATGGAGCAATTTTTGCGGGGTAGTTTTTTCAAAACTGCAGGTGGCATGACCACGATGCAATCTCGCATATTTAGAAAATCCAAAGGGCGCGTCGTGGGTAAATCGATTCCAAAATAGCGATACACTTGGTTCAGTTCCTGAATCGTTCGGTGCACCATGATCGGCTGCGAACGGGCTTCGACAAGTTTCAAAACTTCCTGCGCCTTGCCGAGCGAATAAGCTAATAGAACTGGCGTTTTACCAACCGACAGCGCTCGATCGCAGAACGCATGCACCTGCTCGCAGGTGCTCTCAAATGGTGGAAATACATAATTTGGTTTACCAAAAGTAGTTTCCATGACCAAGGTGTTCGCTTGCGGAATCTGGATCGCCTCTGCCGAAAGACCGACTCGCGTCTTAAAATCGCCAGTATACAGAAAGGTTTCGCCACCCTCGGTTGTTAAATGCACCATTGCCGATCCGAGCACATGTCCTGCGGGATACAGCTGTATGCGGTAGCCCTTACCTTGATAGACTTCGCCAAAAGGTAGCGCAACACCTCGATCTGCAAAGGCATTGCCATTTCGCACACGTATCAACGCAATTGTTTCAGGTGTCGCCAGAAAGCACTCGTGCCGAGCAACGTGATCGCCATGCGCATGCGAAATCACGGCAAAAGGTTTGCGTTTATGTGGGTCCATCCAAAGACCGAGTTCGGGAAGCCAGATTCCACCTCTATAGACTGGTTTAAGCATCAGCTTATCTCTACACAAAAAAAGACCGAATCCCAAGTGGGTTTCGGTCTTTTTGAAAATTTCGAGTCAATCTAGATGTGGATCGCTTCGCCAAATACAGCTGCTGCCGCTTCCATGGTCGCCTCAGCGAGTGTTGGGTGTGCGTGGATTGTATTGTGGATCTCTTCCGCCGTCGCTTCCAGCTTCTTACCGAGGCAGTATTCGGCGATCATTTCTGTCGCGTCACCACCAACGATGTGAGCTCCAAGGATCTCACCATACTCTTCACAGACGAGCAGTTTCACAAAGCCTTCAGGATTTCCTGATGCGACTGCTTTACCGGATGCCATGAAGGGGAACTTACCGACCTTGTATTTAACGCCCTCTTCCTTAAGCGCCTTCTCGGTCTTGCCAATCGATGCCACTTGAGGAATGCAGTATGTGCAACCAGGGAAATCCGTAACTTGCTTTGCTTGACCATGCCCAAACATGCCTTGCACGGCTTGAATGGCCTCGTAAGTGGCCACGTGTGCGAGCCACGGTGGTCCGATAATATCACCCGCAGCGTAGATGCCCTTTACAGACGATTCGTAATTCTTGTCGACAGTGATATAGCCACGGTCTTGCGCGAGCTTCACGCGTGGTGAAAGCAAGCCCTTAGTGTTGGCCACCACTCCAATCGCAACCAGAATGCTGTCGGCTGTGACGGACTCGGTCTTATCCCCCTTAACGAGGTCCATTTTCACACTGGAATTGTTGACCTTGATGTTTTGCACCGCAGTCGATGTGCGACAATCTATACCTTGCTTTTGAAATTCTTTCTCCACAACTGCTGCGACTTCCGCGTCTTCAACAGGCAGCACCTGGTCCAACATTTCGACTAAAGTCACCTTTGTGCCGAATGCATTCAAGAAATAGGCAAACTCAGCGCCAATCGCGCCAGCACCGACGATCACGATAGACTTCGGTTGCGTCTTCATTTCAAGCGCTTGGCGAGACGTCATCACACGCTCACCATCCACCTCGATATCTGGGAGTTGACGTGGCTTACAACCTGTAGCGATCAAAATTCGCTCTGTAGAAAGGATTTTGCCCTGATCCGGACCGTCTGAGACTTCCACCATTCCTGGCACAGACACCGTGCCGACACCTTTGATGTAATCGACTTTGTTCTTCTTGAAGAGGAACTCGATCCCCTTCGCCATATTATCCGACACGCCACGAGAGCGTTGAATAATCTTGGTGAAATCATAGCTCGCCCCCTTCACGCTTAGGCCAAAGTCTTCACAATGGTTGATCTTATTGAACAGTTCCGCACTCTTTAAAAGGGCTTTCGATGGGATACAGCCCCAGTTCAAGCAAGTTCCACCTGGACGCTCCTGTTCAACGCACGCGACTTTTTTACCGAGCTGTCCAGCACGAATCGCTGCTGCATAACCAGCTGGTCCACCGCCGATGACGACGAGATCGTATTTTGAGTTATTAGCCATAATGTAAGTAAATTCAGCGAAATATTTACGCAGATTCTGATGTAATATTAGAAATAAATAGAGAGCATGCCTCTAGGATCGAATTGCGTATACAAACGCCTTACACGGTTATCGTCAATGCCAGTGAAGCCCTAACTAAGAAAACTGCCGATTTTGAGAACTAATTTTGGACAGATTCCACCGAGTCTGCTACAAATTCTGTTTTTTATGAAAGAAGACGAATCCCTAGACTCATTTCGCTCATCGCTGGATGCCAATTACGAATGGCCCTGCCTATTTCCGTTTAAATTCATTGTGCCCAAAGACCAAACCGACGCGGTATTGGACTTATTTGCAGACGATCCAGTTAAATCTCGAGAGTCTTCAAGTGGACGCTTTACCGCCTACACGATGGAAATGAATGTTCACTCATCCGATGAGGTCATTGCGATCTATCAGCGTGTTGCTCAAGTGCCAGGCGTGATCTCACTGTAATTATATCACTTCACGAGCCTGGAAATCGCTGCCCAACTACAAGCTTTTGCTGCCAACGGATTGCTTTTTGAGCGATATAAATACTGTATTTACCAATCAGCCTCGGCGCCTCTGCCCAATAGACCACTCGCAAGTTTACAATCATGACTACCGACAAAGATATCTCATACGAAATCGCGACTTTTGGCGCTGGCTGCTTTTGGTGCGTCGAAGCTGTGTTTGAGGGACTCGACGGCGTCATCGATGTCAAGTCAGGCTACATGGGAGGACAGACGCCAAACCCGACCTACGAAGCTGTTTGCAGTGGGCAAACCGGACATGCTGAGGTCACTCAAATTAAATACGACCCCAGTAAGATTACTTTTGAAATTTTACTTAGCTGGCTATGGCGCTCTCACAATCCGACGACGCTAAATCAACAAGGAGCCGACCGTGGCACTCAATATCGGTCAGCGATCTTCTATCATGATGATCGTCAAAAAACGCTCGCTGAAGCATCTAAACAGGCAGCACAGGCCGAATTTGACAGTGAGATTGTCACTGAAATCACTGCGGCATCTACTTTCCACGAGGCAGAGGACTACCATCAGGACTACTATCGTTTGAATAAAACTGCCCCCTTCTGCCAGATGGTCATACAGCCAAAATTGAAGAAGCTCGAACTTGAATAAAGCGTCAGGCGTTGCTTGTATTCGCCTATGGCGGAACGAAAACGAACAGCTAAAAAAAAGACGGCCCGAAAAACGAACACGCCAAAGCGGTCGCCTCGTGATCACAAGGGCAACGAACGAAGCCTGCTCGGTAAGTGCTTACGCCTACTTTGTATCTGCTTTTTAATCGCATTGATTGCCTTGAGTGCAGTCTACTACTTCAGCTCATTTGAAACGCGCAACCAGCTACATGCAGCCGCGATCAATATGATCAATCCCATGCGTCATGCCAACTGGATGCCAAAGCCTGTCGCAGCGCTCTTCAATACGCTTTATGACCATATCCCATCCAGCGACGGCCTCATCGTCGATGGCGGCGAGCTAGGTCGAGGCGACAATCCAATACTTGCAGGTATACCGCAGACTAGAAAGTCGGTTCGTATACTGCAAAACACATCTTACGTAAATCTATTCGATGAAAAAGAGCGCCAATCGCTCTGCATTATCTATCGCATCGGTCAGCCAACTGAGTCCGCGAACAATACTCGCAGCGATCAGGCACTCAAAGACCCACGAGTGCACAATCTGAATGCGAGTGATATGCACTCGAACGAATGGCTCCCCCAGCCGATCGCACTTCCCAGTGCCCTTTCTGAAGCATTTGGAAGTAAAGGACACAACGAAGCGATGTTGTTATCCAACTGTGCACCACTCACTCAGGACTTCGTCGGGCGCGTATGGCAGCCACTCAATCACATGGTCGCCATCAATTATCCGCAACGATTTGGTGAGATTTGGATTTATTCTGGCCCAGTCTACGATACAAACCGATCCAAATTGGCGAGCGGCCTACAGATCCCTAATGCACTCTACCTCATTGCTTTCGACATCACCGATTCAGGAGGCTTGAGGGCAATCGCCTTCCTTGTGCCAACGCAAGGATATGACGGCAGACCACTTAGCGATTACTTAACATCGATCAAAAAGATCGAGCAAGTAACTGGACTTCGCTTCTTACCCGAAATCGGCTACGATGCGAAAGATGTGCTAGAGTCTTGGGTGAGCCCCACTCTATGGTAATCGAGCTTTAAGTGCTGCCTTAATCCTAAATACGGGAGCCAGAATACTGAAGTCAGGAGTCAGTAGTTAATACTGAGGATCTTATCAACAACACAGAGAGCTTCGCCAAATTGGCGAAGCGTATATTTCGGCAATCGGTTGATTGTGAATCCTGACTGCATTTTAGGTTAATACGACTTCGCAAAAATCACTCGCTTACCTGGCTTACCCGTAAACACGCAAGGCACTTCTTCGTTCACAGTCGCATTTGGAATACAGCGAACGGTGACTTTGTATTTCTTGGCAATCTGGTCTTCGAGTTCTGAGTCACAGCAGAAGCCCATCGAAGCAAAACCTCCGTGTATTTCAGGGTTATTCTTATTTTTCGGTGTAAAGAATTCAACAAATTCAGCCTCAGACGTGATCTCCTTAGTATGAGCCTTTCGAAACGCCTTTGCCTTGGCGAGCAAGCCTGCCTGCATTTCGTCGAGCAATGTAGCGATACCTGTCACAAATGCTTCACGTGCATAGCTCTGCTTGTCCTTTGGGGCTCGGTCACGACGGCCCACAAAGACCGAATCTTTTGCCATATCGCGAGGGCCGACTTCGACGCGAAGTGGTATACCCTTCTTGATCCATCCCCAAGCTTTCTCTCCGCCACGTATATCGCGATCATCGAATTCCACGCGAACACGGCCGTCCATGTAATACTGATCCTTAAGCTGCTGCTCTAATTCGCGGCAATATGCGATCACTTCATCACGCGTTTCTTCTTTAGGAGTGACCGGAATAATCACCACATGCGACGGTGCAACACGAGGTGGCAACACCAAGCCATCATCATCCGAGTGCGTCATGATCAAGCCACCAACTAAACGTGTAGAGACGCCCCACGAAGTCGTCCAAGCAAACTCTTCTTTGCCCTCAGAGCTGAGGTATTTGATGTTGCTTGATTTGGCAAAATTTTGGCCTAAAAAGTGCGAGGTGCCAGCCTGTAATGCTTTGCGGTCTTGCATCATCGCTTCGATCGCGAAGGTCGCATCAGCGCCAGGGAAACGCTCTGCCTCAGTCTTTTCTCCCGTGATCACTGGCACGGCCATAATGTTTTCAGCAAAGTCGGCATATACATCGAGCATTTTGCGAGTCTCCTCGATGGCTTCTTCTTTTGTCGCGTGCACCGTGTGGCCTTCCTGCCAGAGAAACTCTGCAGTGCGTAGAAACAGCCGTGTGCGCATTTCCCAGCGCACGACGTTTGCCCACTGATTAATCAGCAAAGGCAGATCGCGATAGGATTGCACCCACTTAGAGAAGAGCTCTCCAATTATAGTCTCCGATGTCGGACGAACAATCAGTGGCTCCTCAAGCTGCCCCGCAGGTTGTAATTTACCGTCTTCATCCGCTTCTAGCCGAGAATGAGTCACCACTGCGCACTCTTTGGCAAATCCTTCAACGTGGTCGGCTTCCTTTTGCAAAAAGCTCATTGGTATGAACAGCGGGAAATACGCATTCTTATGCCCAGTCTCCTTAAAGCGTCGATCTAGGTCGCTCTGAATATTCTCCCAAATCGCATAGCCCCATGGTTTAATAACCATGCAGCCACGCACGGGTGAAGTTTCAGCAAGATCAGCCGCCTTGACGACCTGTTGATACCACTCAGGATAGTCTTCTTCGCGTGTGGGAGTAATTGCAGTTTGTGCCTGTTTAGCCATAAGTGGAGCAAGCAAATAACTACTCACCTCGCCTGCAATGCCAAACTTCTCTTAACGTTCCGGCGGACGATGCTCACCAAGCCAGCCACCTTTCACAAAATCAATCAAAGGGTCTAAGACTCCAGGTGCGAATTGATGCAAAACAAAACCTGCGATGACAATGATGACTATGGCCATGGCAATCTTACCCGCACTTTTGAGAAACTTTAAAAATAGCACCAGCACCACGATCGCAACGATCCAGACGATAATATTTCCTGATAAAAGAGACTCTCTTAATTCTTCCATTAACTAGATTCTTAACAAGGGGGTTACTAAAGCAAGCATTAGCTTTCAGTAGATACGAAAGCAGCACGTATTTGGATCGAAAATCGTAACGCTAGCGCTATTTAGCTTCACCAATATAGGCTTGCTGCATCCAATATTGTAAGCAGTCGGGCACCTTCACTCGTCCGTCTTCTTGCAAATTATTCTCTAAAATTGCAGCGAGCACACGCGGCACCGCAAGACCGGAGCCGTTCAGTGTATGCGCAGTAACAGGCTTGCCGTCTTTACCGCGATATCGAATACCTGCGCGGCGTGCTTGGAAATCGGTAAAATTACTGCAACTAGAAACTTCGAGCCACCGTTTTTGACCCGCCGCGAACACTTCAAGGTCATACTGTTTGGCATGTGGGAAACCGATGTCGCCAGTGCACATACGTAATACGCGATACGGCAATTCTAGCTTTTGCAAAGTGCCTTCAACATCTTCTCTGATTTTCTCAAGCTCCTCCATGCTTGAATCAGCATCGGTCCATTTCACCAGCTCAACTTTGTCAAATTGGTGTAGGCGGTTAAGCCCACGCACATGCGCACCCCAACTTCCTGCCTCACGGCGGAAGCAGGGTGTATAAGCGCAACGATATATCGGCATTTGCTCGGCTTCGAGAATCTCGTCGCGGTAAAAATTAGTCACTGGCACTTCGGCAGTCGGCACTAGGTAAAGTCCCTCGTTTTCATCGACATACATTTGCCCTTCCTTATCGGGCAACTGCCCTGTCGCTGTGGCACTTTCGGCATTCACTACGATCGGAGGCAGCACCTCTTCGTAGCCGTTCTGACGTGCTTCCTCGAGGAAGAAATTAACCAAAGCTCGCACCAGACGAGCCATTTCACCTACGTAAAATGGAAATCCTGCGCCAGCGGTTTTAACACCACGTGCGAAATCAATACGTGACTCAAACCATGGAATATCATAGTGCGGTAACGCATGAGGAAACTGTGCGTCCGCATCTCCCCAAGTGGAAGCGACGACATTCTCATCCTCTCCCTTGCCCACTGGCACCGAAGGATCGGGGAGATTCGGAATCGAAAGAAACGCTTCCTGAAATGCGGCATCTGCTTCCTTAGATGCCACTTCCAATTCTTTCGCTTTTGCAGCGATTGCTTTCATTTCCTGAACCTTGGCAATAAACTCTGGCGAGCCCTTTGGCAGCGCAGCCATTTCTTTGTTAGCCGCTTTCTGCTCAGCACGCGCCTGCTCCGCTTCAGTGATCTTAGACCGACGCGCGGCATCGAGCTCCAAGACAGAATCTATGTCTGACTGGAATTTTTTATTAGCAATGGCAGCACGGACAAAATCCGGCTGCTCGCGAAGAAGCTTAATATCGATCATATGAACCAGAATTGAGAAGACAGAAGCGGGCAATCAGTCAAGACATGAATCGGATCTAGCCTTCTAAGAGGTATTCGAGATCCGTGCGACTCAGTTTGGCTGAAGCCGATTTGCCACCAGGCTCTTCGACGAGCTGACGGAATAATTCAGCCTTACGAGCTTTCAATTCAAGCATGCGGGCTTCAATTGTGTGTTGCATAATTAAACGCTGCACAAACACCGAGCGCGTCTGCCCGATACGGTGCGCACGGTCACTCGCCTGATTTTCGACCGCAGGGTTCCACCAAGGGTCGAGATGGAAGACGTAATTCGCGCGAGTTAAGTTCAATCCAACTCCTCCAGTCTTGAGACTGATAAAGAAAAAGCTAGGCCCTTCACCACTTTGAAACTTCTGAACTAGGTGCTTGCGCTGGGAAACCGGAGTGCTGCCGTCCATTCGAAGATACGGAATGCTCCGCTCTTCTGCGATTGCCTGCATCTGGTCTAGCCCGCCAATAAATTGACTAAATACCAAAGCTGAGTGCCCTTCCGCCTGTAGCTCTTCGAGCTTATCCGCCATGTGACTGAATTTCGGCGCTGGCTCATCCATATGCTTACCTAATAAGGTCGGGCTCACACAGACCTGGCGCAGACGTAGAATGGCCGCCAATGCAACAATGCCTGCCTGTTGCTCCGGGCGGTCTTCATATGCCGCAGCCACTTCTTCACGCACTTCAGAAACAGTTCGCGTGTAGATCTCCTTTTGAACAGGCGACATTTCAAGGAAGAGTTCGTGCTCTTCCTTCTTGGGTAATTCCTTAAGGATTTTCTCCTTTGTGCGACGTAGCACAAAAGGTGTTGCACGACGAAGCGTGCGCTGAGGTTCCTTACGATAGCGTTCTTTAAAGTCTTTCAATTGCCCAAAGATACCTGGGACGGATGCTGTGAGAACTGAGTAATACTCAGACACATTATTCTCAACGGGTGTGCCGGTAAGGCACAAAGTGAAGCGACGATTGAGGCGTGCAGCGGCTTTGGTGCGTGCAGTGGAAACATTCTTTAAGTTATGCGCCTCATCAAATACCAGAATGTCAAACTCATGTGTCGACATCGTTTTCGCTTCAATACGCACTCGATCATAGGTCGTGATCACAATCTGTGCTGTGCTTAAAGATTGCTGCCATTTCGATGGTGAGAGGCAATCCACCACTTTTAAATGCGGTGCAAAGCGAGCAAATTCATCCAGCCAGTTAAACACTAGACTCGGTGGCACGACGATCAAAACGGAAGCAAGCGTCTCCCCTTGTTGCTCGGCTTGTTCAAATCGATGCGTTAAAAATGCAATGGTTTGAACCGTTTTGCCGAGGCCCATGTCATCCGCCAAGCAGGCGCCGAAACGATGCTGATACATGAACTCAATCCATGCACACCCATCACGCTGATAGGGTCGCAAGTCCGCCTGTAGATCAGATGAGGGCACAAACTCGGGTAATTCATTAAATTTGCTTAAGCTTTGAAAGACCGCTTCGACCTCATCCGGTAGCTCAACTTGAACGCCTCGACGACGCAGTGCGATCCAATCAAGCATTTCCAGCCGTGAAATCTGCAAGCCACCTTCTGTAGTCAGACCACTCTCGCCTCGACTCGGTCGCCCACGTTGCAGGATCTCAGCAATCATTTGCAGGCCATCAGCTTCGCCATCGCCAACTTCTGGCATGATTAAGCTACCATCATCAGCTTCCAGAAAAAGTTGCCCCCGAATCAATCGTTTCCACTCAGATTGAGTGATTGTGCGGTCGCCACAAGTGATGGACGGGTGCAACTCAAACCAGTCGATGTCTTTACCCTCGCCGCCGTGGCGACCTTGTAAATTGATCGCCAATGGTGCCGAGCGAATTGCTTGATCATTAAAGCGCACACGCACCCCTAACGCGGCGCACACTGATACCAGACGTTGCAGCACACCGTCGTCATTATCGTGGCGAGAGAGCAACAAGCGCCCTTCTGCAAGTCCCTTGAGGTCATCGCGAGAAACTGCATCATACATACTGAAAAGTAACATCGCTACTTTTCCGAGATGAAGTGGACATGCCAACCATCGAGCTTGCAGTTCATCGATCACCAGCCTGGGATCATCGACTCGCGTCGCTCCAATGTAGTTCACTGTTCTGTCAATAATGTGACGCACTACAGTGCCATACTCTTCACCTAAAAGCTCGGGGAAATCCGCTGCTAACTCATGCAAATCAACAGTGGTTGATTGTTGGTTGGCAGACAGCACACGGCGCAGCAAATCTGTTAGCGCGCGCACGCGTCGCTTGGCTGAAAGCAAGGCACCGTAAGCACTGCTTAACACAACTTCAAGCAATGACTCTTGATAGGCATTCAGGTCTAACTTAAGGGAGCCAAAACATGCAAATAGATCGAATTCGAGCGATTCACGCTCGCCTGCAGCATTTTCGACTGCGTGTAGATCAAGCTCTATTTTTACGGAGTCTGCGTCGACGCCCTCTGGGACAATCGCTTCACCATCCACATGAAACGAATAGATGCCTTTACTGGCGATCATTGCGGAATAACTACGACGATGTGCCAAATCGTTAAAGCTTTCGCCATCAGTTGAGTAGACGAGGCGGCCGGCTTTTTCGGGTAAAGAACGTGGATCTTCCTTCACCGAGCAAACGCTACCATTGGCGAGTATGACATAACGGCTATCGGGAATGAGACAATAGGGCTCCAAAGGCTTACCTTTTGTATCTTTAAAGCAAATACGACGATTCACTTCATCATTCACATAATCGTATACAACTTGCATGCGACACGCTTGCTTACGCATCTCTAGGCGTTGAGAATCTCCACTCACACCAGCGATCACAGGAATACCCGCTTTTTTCGCTTTAGTCAGAAAGTTAGGGAAGTTTTTGTCTACATCACCGAGAGAAAATTCACGCGCGACTGAAAATCCATAGCTGCTCGGCAAACTGACTCCAACCGAGCGCAAGAATTCTTGCGGCACATCACCACGGATTTGAAAATCCAAGTTTCCAAATTCACGCACTTCCATAAGCCATAGCTCCGTCTCTTCGACTTCGCCCTCTTCACCATATGCCCCGCCTTCGCCACCAACATCACGATAGCCAAGTTGCTTACGCAAGTCCTGCGCGTAGTCAGGTGGCATTTCAAAATTACCAACACTCTTGCCTTGAACAGCAAGTAGCACCGCAGAAGTAGCCGCTATCACATGCTTACAGCCACCATAAGTCGCCCATGCTGGACACTCACAACCATGCTCTAACTCGCCAGAACGTATTTGTAGCCATACATCATATGGCTCACGGCGGCTACCTTGAACCACTGCATTGATACGTCTTGCCTCGTTGTCCCATTCGCAACCTTCGACAGCAAAATTGCGGTAGTAAGCCAAACCGCGTTCAACGAACTGACGATTTCCGATATAATAAAGCTCGCCAATATCAAGTCGCTCAAAACCTTCTAGGCCTTCCAATCTGTTTATAGTAGTCGCCATCGCAATCCTCGACACAAAACCTAAAACCTGCGAAGAGACGAGCTTCAAATGACTGTATTTTTAAAAATCTTAATCTTTTTTGTATTCAAATAAGACTGGTGCACACAAACACAGTCACCTTTAATCAATAACTAATGAAAGTTATTCAGATATTACCCGAGCTCAATACAGGCGGCGTTGAGCGCGGCACGCTGGAGGTCGGCAAGTATTTAGTGGAGCACGGCCACGAATCCATCGTCATCTCCAACGGCGGCCGCCTGGTCGAGCAATTGGAGGCCGAAGGCAGCCGCCACATCACCCTACCCATCCACAAAAAGCGCCTCAGCTCGCTCAAGCAGGTTAAAGCCCTCCGTCGGCTCTTCGAAGAGGAACGCCCCGACATTCTCCACCTCCGCTCCCGCCTGCCTGCGTGGCTGGCCTATCTGGCCTGGCGGAAGATGGACCCCACCACGCGCCCAAAACTCGTCACGACGGTGCACGGCTTCTATTCGGTCAACGCCTATTCTGCGATCATGACTAAAGGCGAGCAGGTCATCTGCGTGTCGAACAGTGTCAAAGACTACGTGCTCAAAAACTACCCCAAAGTCCCGGAGGAGCGCCTCACTGTCATCCACCGAGGCGTCGACCCACAGGAATTCCCCTACGGCTACCAGCCTCCCGCCGAATGGCTGGCCAAGTGGAAAAGCGATTACCCCGAACTAGAGGGCAAATACGTCATCACCCTCCCCGGCCGCATCACCCGCTGGAAAGGACAGCTCGATTTTATTGAAGTCATTGCAGGGCTAAAGCAACGCGGGCTACCCGTGCAAGGCCTCATCGTCGGCGAACCGCACCCTAAAAAGCTGGAATTTCTCGAAGAGGTCAAAGCCGCCATTCAGACTGCTAGCCTGGAAAACGACATCACCCTCGTCGGCCATCGCAGCGACCTGCGCGAGGTCATGGCAGTCTCCGACGTCGTCGTCTCCTGCTCCACCGACCCGGAAGCTTTTGGACGGGTCACGCTGGAAGCTTTGGCCATAGGTAAACCTGTTGCTAGCTACGACCATGGCGGCGTGCATGAACAGCTCGAAGCAATGCTAACCGATGGCAAAGTTCCAACAGGCGACACCACTAGAATGTCTCACCTGTTAAAAGATTGGTTCTCGCAGCAACAAATTCCCACCAAAAACAACCTTTTTGCACTGAACCAAATGCTTCAAAAAACAGGTCGAGTCTACAACGCAGCGAAACAAACCTCACATGAATAAGACAAACACTGCTCCTCGAGCTAACGACCCCAAAAGAAAATCAGCGTGTAAAAAATATATAGTTTAAGTGAAAACAATAATATTAGGCAAAGAGACCGCAAAAATAGACATTCGAGATAATTTATCGGATTCTTCTGTAACGTTTAAAACTGAAAAAAACGGAGCTCTTCGTGGACATATCGATTGGCTATCAGCTCCACTCTATTTATCCAAGCAGGGCAACCGAATCGACGTGTCTCATACCCTAACCGAACTCAGTGCTACGACTGCGCCCCCTCCGGATCGCCTCTCAAAATCGGCAATAAGAGATTATATTAAGAACGGGCCCAGGATTCAAAATCAGTCAATCTACAGCGATATCACTCTAGTCCCTCCAGGCTTTACGGTCGAAATCCCGTCAACAGGAGACGTCAAAATCACTAGAGAGGCACAAAAGACTGAGCAAGGCCTCGAACCAAAAGAAATCGAAGAACTGCTTTGCACTGAAATACAAAAAAGCCTCCAACAACATGAAGGAAAACGAGTTTGCTTCGCCTTATCCGGTGGAGTCGATAGCACACTCCTCGTGGCGCTGGCCAAACACCAGCAACTAACAAGCGAAATCACCTGCTATACCGCAGACACAGGAAGCGGAAAAGACCTTTCGCATGCAAAAGCAGCGGCAGAGGCGCTAGGGATTAAATTAGTCATTGTCAAAATCGACTTTAGGTTATCGTCCGAACATTGACCTCCTAGGCAGGAATTAATTTTTCCGATTACACCCCTTTACAAACAGGCAAGGTGACTGGTCTTGCATGCCAAAAGGACGGACGTTATGGGTAAGGTGGGTCACATCACACCCACATAGCCAAATCGCATTTACAGGCCTTTCGATTCCCTATTGGAGAGAAATCCTGCAACTCGTCCACAACGCACATAAGCATTGGTTAAAACACCTCCCTTCGGCTGGATGGGACGTCGCAATTCTTCCAACCGGACCCACTTTAATCGAGGCCAACCCGATTTGGTGTGCCTATGTTGCCCAACTCCCTAATCAAAAGGGTCTACTCAACACACCCTTCAAGAAACACATTCTTGAAGAATGGTAAATTTCTCGAGAGAAATTTCATTTTCCCAATAAACCGAATCAAGCAGATACTCAATACAACAGACTAGGCCTGAGCAATTTCAACAAGTCGGTTAAACATCAGCTCGATTAGCCTCCTTGCATCTGAACAGAAGTGCACAATCTCATCGGGAAAAGCCTCTGGCGCATTTTTCAACGCCTCGTCCCGTGATCCAAAATGCAACTGAGGCACTCCCATATCATACATCAGCCCTTCCGTTTTCCATGTGTTTGAATCCCAGGTTGAGAATGGTATACCCATAACCGAGCAACAAATGGCTGCGTGAAAGCGACCGATAGCCATACGCTTATGCGAAGCCAGAAAGTTCAAATAGTCACCCACCACTTTGGTTTTAGGTGAAAATCCGGGACGATATCGGAAGCGCATTGGCCCCAAACGCTTGACGACTTTTTCTGCACAATCTGTAAAACCAAAATCCTTCGATGCGGGGACCGAAGGAACAAACGATCGTAAAAATGATGATGCGAATAAGACATCAGGGACAACCTTGACGCTACCGCCCTGCTCTCGAATCACCGATGCACTCATCGACTCCCTAGCGCTAATCCACTTAAACTTCTTCAAATTTGGGTTCACAGGGTTATCCTGATAAACGCAGTTCACTAACGCACAGGGATAATCACCTGCCAGATCAATCAGATTTTGAAAGCGACCGTGATGGATAGATCCTTCGCCATTGATAACGACCAAGTCTGCCCGCTCTAGATAGTGACGCCAATTAGCAACCGTTTCCAGACGCGCTGGAAGCGTGTATAACAATTCCAAGCCAACCCGAGCAAATTGCTCACGGAACGCTTGCCCAACGAGCTGGCAACCAAAATGTGGCGTGCGAAGACTCACATCTCCGACATAAACAACTTTAGGTCTACTAGTCATGCAATAAGGTTTTAAGGTTAACCCCCTTATTCACAGATGTGAGGTCCAAGCTAAAGAATTCACGATTACGCAACATTTTAGCCTCATCCCAATACCACCAAGCGATTTCATCAAGTTGTTGACAGATATGCTCATCGAAGCGGATCGATTTCACTTCTGCAGGAACTCCAACAGAGACACCATATTTACAGACATCCTTAGTAACAATCGCACCCGCACCTATTACTGCTCCATCACCAATTTTGACACCACTTAGTATGGTAGCCGAATCACCAATCCAGACATTATTTCCGACTTCAACATCCCCCTTGGCCACATCTAATTTATCAGCACGAATGCGACGCTGTAATGAGCACTGGATATTAGCATAAGACACAAGATGATTCGATGTGATGATTTTAATATCTGCTCCAAAAGCACAATAACGGCCAATACTGCAGGCTCCTTTTCCTTTCACAGTGAATGCACCGTTAACGCGGGTCCCAAATCCAATCCCCACTTCCGACTCCAAGCGGGTTCCATATGAAAGCTTCACTCCACGCCGCTTCCAGCGCGCACGCATCAAATAATCCTTTAAATACACTCTTCCTCCTTTGCCATATTGAGAAGTTTCAAAATTTGCTTTCCAAAAAAATAGTGCCAGTCGTCATTCATCAATGTCCACTCTTTCGCGGTCATGGCAATTTCAAGACTTACCAAATGTTTATTGCGATGGATGTAACAGGCCTCCTCCAAGCGGCATAACATAGACTCTATTAAATCAGACAGTTGGCTCCGCTCGGGCCTAAAGGTAAACACTGGCCTACCAGACGCAACTGCTTCATTTACCATGGAAGCACTGTCCTCAGTCACACAGACTAATTCAGATTGCCCAATCATAGCGACCAAACTTGGCGACTTATCGGACGGTCCCTCGCAATGCCAAACTCCACAAGCAAGCAAGCCGCTCGCTTCAAATTCTGCCTTCAATGTTTTCTCACCCACTCGTCCTGTTCGGCGCGATGTCGTAACAATTAATCGAGCTCTGGCTTCACGAGCAGACCCTATGATTCCTTTTGCAAGTGCAAGCCAATCACTAATAGTCCATGCAATACCCGAGCCATCGCCACCAATCAATACCGTCCATGTCTTCCCGAAATCCTTAGGAAACACTCGGTGGGCTTCAAGAGCCGCTTGAGATCGATTTAACTCAGATGGCACAATGGTCATTTTTACCACATTATCTCCATTGCCTTCGTCAATACGTGGCAACAAGGAGAATGCAGAGCAATCAAACATTCTCAAAGACCCCAAGTAGATATTCTTAGCTCCAGACAACTGGCCAAGCCGCGCATTAGGCCACTCGGTGGCACCTCCAGCAGAAACAACAAGGTCGAATGAATCCAATGAATGCGGTAAATCCAAACAATAGCGCAAAGGGTATTTACTCTTCAAAAAGGGAAGGTATCGCAAACATAACCGCATCGACTTTGTAACCCAATTGACTTCACATTCAGTCAAATCAATAGAACGATGCTGACCAATCGCCTTTAATAAACCCCGCACCTTAGTCAGATGACCCGGCTTTTGATCCTTGATCCAACAAACGCGTAAGACTTTACCTGAGCGTGTCATTTCTTTGGTTAAAACCTGTAGTTCTTCAACGCAATTTCACGATGAAAAAGTTCCGCAACTTTCTCCCGTGTTTCATCATCGTAGTAATCTCGATAATCTAAATTCTTCGATGTAATATTGGTTTTTTCTTGAGGCATATTTCCACCATACGGGATCGACAAACGATCACAAATGCCAGAGAATTGCCCCAAGAAACCTGAGAAGTCGGCCACTTCGTCCATCATGCACTCGTCATCATCAAAGTAGAGCCGTGCGTCTATGGGAAGTCGGTGCGATTTCACCATCACATAGGTTTTGAAGTCAGGCATACGTCGCTTCTGTCCGAACTTTTTCCAATTGTAGTACGAGACCACTTTGTCCCATGGATTCCTCTCAAAACAGAACTTGTAATAACTATTCCAAACGTCCTCACCAATTTGCTGACGCACGCGCCATGCAGGCATATGCTCGTAGTACCAAGTCCCCAGTATAGGCGAATGACGCTTAACACATTTTCTGAATAAACGTGAATTCGCATAGCAACGACCAATCAAACTATCTTCATGAAAGTTACGAGGCAACTCTGTATCTGCGTTGGACTCCATCGGAGTAACAACATCCTCCGGACCACATAACGGAGCAAGAGCTACCTCCATACTACTACCCGCAGTCTTATGGGTCTTTATAAAAATGAATTTATATCGATGACTAATGATCATTTTTTAATAAATTAATCACAGTCATCCCATAGAGCATGACGTGTGAAACAGGTTTAAGGTATTTATAATATGGAAGAAGGCGTTTGAGAATTGGCATCAGTTGAAGGTGATGAATTAAAATTACTGATCAATGACTGTGCAGTAGATTCCTTAGCTTTAAAAGTTAAAACCGCTTATGCATCCATAAGCCATCGCAAGAACCACAAGCGAGGCCATGCTCCAGCGCTCGATTACAAATCGACGCATGACTATCACCAATACAATAGATCTAGGGGTTCGACATCATAGGTTCTTTTGTCATGCACGGCTCTAAGATCAAGAACCTCCTCTACAAGAGAACGCCGTCGACTTTCTTAAAACGGCTACTCAGCCAAAAGCCATCACAAACACTTTGAGCTAAGCTTAATTCTAGGGCCTGATTGCATTGCTCCGCGGAAATCGTTCGCTTAGAGTAGTCTAAGCCTTCGGGAAGTTCGATTTGGCGGACTCTTATCTTCCAACGAGCAGGAGCCAATGTCTCAATCGAGACTGCTAGCAGCGGAGCCTGACTGCGACGTAGAAAAAGCCCCGGGATCGGGCTCGTTTTAGCCTCACAACCAAAATAAGGAACCACTACGCCTTCGCGCATCTTTTGATCGGCCAGAATGCCCAGCATTCCACCACTTCGGATGAAATCGACGGGCTTATGAAAACCATCGCGGCGGCTGAATAGGCGAGTGCCACTGGCCTCACGTTGTCGCTTGAACCAGTCGTCGAGATAGGTGTTATTAAGCGGTCGATACATGGCTCCGAAAGGTGCCTCGATACCATGACGCGAAGCAAAGCCAGGCAACTGCGAGAGCGCCTCCCAGGGCCCCATATGAGAGAGCAGGATAATGGCACCCTTCCCTTCGTCCAGAGCTTCTTTCAGATGCTCAACACCTTCGATCTCGATGTGCTGGGCGGCTTGCTCGGGTGACATACGGTTGAAGGTGAAGCCGGCGAATAAATTAGCACCGGCGCGTTGGAAGACTTCTTTCACTTGTGCTTCCAGAGGAAGCGCAAGTGATGACTGATGACGGATCAATGATGGCGGATGGGGGTCGAGGGTGCTTTCCGACTCGCTTGCAGGGGACTGGCAGTTCTTCTCATTTTCTCGGCGGCTGGGGACAGCCGCCCTCCCGTCCATCCAAGCGTTCACGATTTCGAGGTTTTTGCGCACGATACGGCGACGGCCCGACATCGTCCTCCAAGCCAGCCAGCCGACGGCGCGGCCGAGGCGGTAGGCGAAGCGAATGGGCAGGCGCTGGAGGGCGGTGACCAGTGCCCGCGCGACGAGATACTCGAGGTATTTCACAGGGCCTCTGAAGCGTTCGGATTCTGGTTTCTTATGGTGCGGCATAGGTGATACGGATAGTTTGAACCACTGATAGACACTGATCAACACTGATTTTGCAGGTCAAGTGCCCCGCTCAACCACAAAATGCCGAGATAGATAGAGGTGCCTCGCCTTCAGCTTATCTCTAAATCAGTGCTTTCTGTGAAATTTGTGGCTCACCCCTTCTCGACGCATACCATAATTATCAAAGTCGTCTAAATCGTATCCGACTTTCTTTAGGTGGTCGGGCCTTGGCCGAGCTGCTGCGCCCGCACCTGAAGGAACGGGCATACGATTGAACGATAGCACGCGTCTAGCGCCAAGAGTGATCGCTTAGGTCTTTGATCCGTAGTGGCGACTTCAGTCGCCATGTCCCAGTGCCCACCCGAGTGCTACATGGCAGCCACTACGGGACTCCTAGTGAGATTAGCGGTCGCACTTGGGGCATGCCGTATGTGGCACTCCTAAGGCTGCAATATTACTTAACCTGAGTTCAAGCATTCAAAGGCATTGCCCTTCGGAAAAGAGGTATCATGCTGCAGCTATTGACCCAATTATTCTATTCGTATGTTCACGAGGAGCCTTTACGGCAAGCAGGCTCCAAACGATTCATGGATGCCCTTCTTTGAGACATTCGGCCTCAATCAGTTTGAGGGCAACGCACCCAAAAAGTAGACGCCTCTTACAGCTTTAACGCTTCAAGAAGGATATCCGCACAGCGATCTGCTTCTGCAAGTTCAATGCCTTGGCTCTCGACTCGATACGAGGCAGCACCTGATATAAATACTTGCACACGCTGATCAGACTTTAATTGGTCTATGCCTGCGCTGACACGGTTCTTTTTCGAGATTAGTGGCACGGGTAAGAGACCCACACCTGCGCCTGAAGTTAAGGCCTCGAAAACCATCGAAACGCTTTCCTCTGTAACCCACACAGTCGCACATTCATCCAGTCGTGCATTCACCCATCCTTGCTGTGTTTCGGCAAATGGCACCACTTCTAAGTTAGGCTCGTTCAGTTCTTGTAATGCCTGATCGGTCTCCTTGGGTGTTCGACGCGAGGTGGTTAATGTCCACTGCATGGTTGCGTCTGCTCGAACCATTTCTAACACCGACGCAATTGTTGCCGCTGTATCCCAACCGTAATGTGAAGATGGACCTCCTAGCAAAATGAGCGCCTTCTTTGACGATTGTCCCGTGGCCCTCTGAACTGTGTTTAAAACACCCGTCGTCGGAAATACATGCGGTAGCTGCTGAGGCGTATCATGCTCCGGAATGAAACAGTAATCGAATTTAGAAACCGATAAAGACGGCTGCATCAACAAGACTGTTTGACCACCGCATGCTCGCTTGGCCGCTAACATGGTCAGATGTGTGCCGTGCCCAGCCCCAATAATTAAATCAGGCGGCGGCATATTACGCCCAGGACCGAAACGATTGATTAAGTTATAATAGAGTGCTTTAGCCCTTGAGATACGCTCAAGCTCGTAGCTCTGAACGACCACTTTATTACGAAGTGCATTTACCAAGCCTAGCGTCTGCGCCTCATGCCCCGACTTGCCATCTAGCATACGCCATACGACTAATGCCTTTTTACCTGTGCCAGCAGGAACACTCTCAATAACGGCCTTCACGGCGGGAACAACCGCAGCCACATCAATCGACGCCAACAGACCATCTGGAGAAGAGAGCACTCGCTGTCTCGCTTCATCGCGCGGATAAGGCCCGAAACGCTCTGGGTCGGTAGGGCCAAAGAGCGCCACAAGCGGCACCCCTAAAGCTGCCGCCAAATGCATCGGGCCACTGTCATTGGAAACCACACAACTCATACGCTCCAATAAACTGGGCAACTCATTGAGATGCGTCTTACCTGTCAGGTTCAAAAAACGATCCGAACTGAAACTCCCTCCATCTTCGATCGCTTGATGCCCACACCATACGATTCGATTGCTCGATGACTCTTCGAGCAACTGCTTTGTTAATTCAGGGAAACCATTCCAATTCTTCTCCACCCGTCGACTTTCAGGAAACAATGCAATCAAATCTCCTTCTTGAGAAAAAGCGTCTGGGAATAAATGACCCGTCGGTGCGAATTTAAAACGAATACGATCCGCCGATTGAGCATCCATTCCAAAGCACTCAAGATACGGGGCGAGAAACTCGACTGCATGTAGTCGCGCCCCACGCTGAGGTGTGCGAATGAAATGATTATAAGCCAGGAATGAGAATTCACGGGCATCTCGACGGCCGACCCGTTTATGACCTTTTGCAACAAAGGTCATGCAAGCTGATCGACCTAAGCCCTGCATATCCAGCACGTAGTCAAAGGTATGCTGACGCACTTCCCGCATCATCTCCACGAAACCCGAAAAACCCGCATGTCGCCGAAATAAGAATACACGATCCACCGCTTCGGCCGCTTCGATTAACGGGGCAAACTCCTCTCGAACAATCCAACTAATCGTCGCATCTGGACGCTCTAGCTTCAAACGCTCAACCACCAACAGCGCGTGGATGATATCCCCAACCGAGGAGGGTTTGATCACTAGAATTTGCATATTGAATACAAAATAAGCGCCTAATGCCTTACGATGCAATTTGCATTTTGCTCAATGCCTTGCGAATCGGCGCATCTGCATCCCAATTTGCCAACAAGCGCTCCACGTCCTTTTTGTGCCAGCGCTTGAAAGCCTCTAAGCTCAACCCGCAGCTAAAAGCATCGAGATCAAACAAATGCAAGACCCCGTCTCTTCCCACAATCCAATTAGTCGCTTTGAAATCGCCATGCACAGCGTGCATTCTTCCTAAGCGGTCAAAAATCATGCGGAACTGTTGGCACAAAGCCTCTATCGCTGCGTCATCGCCTGAAATATGTTGTACATATTCAGGTAAGAGGAAACAGTGTTTTCGCATACCTTCATTCATGAGCGCTGTCTAATACAAATACCTTTTAGATACATCCATTGCCAATATTTATTCGCAATCATAAAGATGACTCCCATCGCGACTATTTAGTATCTCCCCTAGTTTAGATGTGTATACATCAGCTCATTCTGGAGGTAAACCACGACCATATGGATTCCGATGGCTCATACCAGTCATCGCCGGTAAACAAAAAAAGCCCCGCAGTTGCCTACGGGGCTTTTGGATAATTGCTTGAGTAAACGAGGTTTACTTAGTCGCTTCGTCGAGAAGGTCACCAAGGTTGGTGAGGTCTTCGTCGGCTGTGATATTTTCGAACGCGGCACGCTCCTTAGCGAGGTCAGCCTCACTGTAGTTAGCAGCCTTAACGGATAGACCAATACGGCGCTCTTCTTTGTCGATCTTAACAACACGTGCTTCAACTTCGTCGCCTTCATTAAGGACGTCCTTGATCTTCTCAACACGCTCTTCGCTGATTTGCGAGATGTGCACGAGACCATCGATGTCGTTGTCGAGTTCGACGAATGCACCGTATGTTGTGATCTTGGAGATATTGCCCTTAACCATGTCACCGACCTTGAAGTGTGTTTCAATCTCATCCCAAGGATCAGTTGAAAGTTGCTTCATGCCGAGTGAGATACGCTGGCTGTCTGCATCGACATCAAGAACGGTTGCATCGACTTCGTCGCCCTTCTTGACCACTTCGGATGGGTGGTTGACTTTGCGTGTCCAAGACATGTCGGAAACGTGGACCATACCGTCGATACCTTCTTCGAGTTCGACGAAAGCACCGTAGGTTGTGAGGTTACGAACCTTACCGCGGACACGTGCGCCAACTGGGTAGTTGTGACGAGCCATATCCCATGGGTTGGTGTCGAGCTGACGAGTTCCGAGGGAAATCTTTTGCTCTTCCTTCTGGATACCGAGCACAACTGCTTCGACCTCCTCGCCGATGCGAAGCACTTCGCTAGGCTTGGAGATGCGCTTGGTCCAAGAAAGTTCGGTAACGTGAACGAGACCTTCAACACCTTCTTCGATTTCGATGAAGGCACCGTAAGGCACAAGGTTAACGACCTTACCCTTAACGGTAGCACCGATTGGGTATTTCTCTTCAATCTTCTCCCATGGGTTGTTTGCAAGTTGCTTAAGACCGAGGGAAACACGTTCGCGATCGCGATCGATTTCGATGATCATCACTTCGATTTCCTCGCCCTGCTTCACCATCTCAGATGGGTGCTGGATACGACCCCATGACATATCGGTGATATGTAGGAGACCGTCGAGACCGTCGAGATCGACGAACGCACCATAGTCGGTGATGTTCTTGACCTGGCCACGGCGTGTATCGCCTGGCTTGACGTCTTCGAGAAGTGCACGGCGCTTCTCCATGCGTTGCTCTTCGATGAGCTCACGACGGGAAACAACAATGTTCTTACGATCGAGGTTAATCTTAATGACCTTGAAGTCATATGTTTGACCAACGTATTGATCCAAATTCTTAGGTGGCTGCACATCGATTTGAGATGCAGGCATAAAGGAATCGACACCAATGCTGACGATAAGACCGCCTTTAACTTTAGAGCGGACACGACCTTGAATGATCGAACCTTCTTCGCAGTTCTCGACGATTTTCTCCCAGTTCTTTTTCTGCTCAGCTTTGTCGTAAGAGATAACAGGGTTACCTTCTTTGTCTTCGAGTTTCTCGAGGAAAACTTCGAGCTCGGAGCCGACTTGAAGCTCGCTCATATCGACGAACTCACTGGCATGAACGATGCCTTCGGATTTACCACCGATATCGACAACGACTTCTGTGGGGCGGATCTCAATAATAGTTCCTTTAAGGATGGAACCTTCTTTGAGGTTATCTAGGTTGCTGCTCGAAAGCAGTTCTTCCATTAGACTCATATACTGTGTGTGTGCTACGCGATAGCGCGTAGCTGGTTGGATGTTATTGTTTAGTCCCCATGCCAGAATGACACGACCAGCGACATCAATCACTGGGAGGAACGCGGGAAAGTAGGTCAAACACCCTCTCCTGCAAGCCTAAAATACTGATGTTAGGTGAGAGGGAGAGAACGTCGAACATCGAACGCCCAACGCTGAACATCGAATTGCTGATCCTAGTCCCAAACATCAGCCAGAGGAATTCGATTAAGACTTCAATTCCAGCTGCCGGATGGCTTCGTAAGTCGCGATACCAGCAGAAGTTGCCAAGTTTAACGAACGCATGGCGGTATTTTTATGCGGAATCGTCAACCGTTGTCCTTCTAATTGTGCATGCAGCCAGTCCGGCACTCCGTGCCCTTCACTCCCAAAAATAAGCCCATCTCCCTCAGCATATTCCACATCCCAATAGATATGATTCGCCTTAGTCGTAAATAGCCAAAGTCGCTCTGGGCGATGCTCACTCTTTAAAAACGCATCCCAATCATCATGGTGGTGCACATCCAAGGAATGCCAGTAATCCATACCGCTGCGCCTTAGATGCTTGTCCGTGATCGTAAACCCTAGGGGGTGTATCAGATGCAAACGCGTCTCCGTGATCGCGCAAAGCCGACCAATGTTCCCAGTATTTTGCGGAATCTCGGGATTGAATAAAACAATATGCAGCATACGGAGGAACGTTGAACACTGAACTTAGAACATCCAACACTGAATTCAAAGATTCTCACCCATCCCTCTAGCCAAACCATCGCTCCCAATTGACCACAATCACTGACAGCCAGCATATAAAACAATTAAGCAAACTCATAAGCACCGCGGCACTTCCGATATCTTTAGCGCGTTTTGCCAAAGGCCGATTTCGAAGTGATATGTCATCCACAACAGCCTCAATCGCTGAGTTAATCAACTCCATCATCAACACGAGAAAAATACTCAGCACTAGAATCAAGTGCTGAACCAAAGGCACATTCAAAAAAAATGAAGCTGGTATCAAGACACATGCTAAGATGGCCTCTTGGCGAAAGGCGGCCTCATGCTTCAACGTAGAGCCAATACCCTCAAGTGAATATAAAAACGCCTTAAAGACGCGCTTCCCTCCAGTGTTTTTGTGGACATTCGGATCGATTGGTTCACTCGTCATAATCTTTCATAGCGATACTTGACTTGGGTCAAAAGTCGACACTCGTTTTGTAACAAAGCGATCCCGGAGAGAACCGAGATCGCCCTAAACTCTACTTTTCTAAAATTCAGTGTTGGACGTTCGTTGATCGGCGTTCAACTTAACCAAGTCTACCAAACAACTAAATTTCGAGGCCCCACTACCAATTTTTTAATATGTCCGCAGATTATACCGAAGATAGCATCAAATCACTTGACTGGAAACAACACATCCGCCTCCGCCCCGGGATGTATATCGGTAAGCTTGGAGACGGCTCCTCATCAGACGACGGTATCTACATCTTACTCAAAGAAGTTATCGACAATTCGATCGATGAATTCGTCATGGGGAATGGCAAAGTAATCGAAGTCAATATCGACGGCACTCATGTGGCTGTGCGTGACTTTGGTCGAGGTATTCCGCTTGGGAAGCTCAAGGACTGTGCGTCTAAGATCAATACAGGAGCGAAATACGATTCCGAGGCCTTCAAAAAATCCGTAGGACTTAACGGGGTTGGCATCAAAGCGGT
Source organism: uncultured Opitutia bacterium (assembly GCA_937136395.1). Classification (GTDB taxonomy): domain Bacteria; phylum Verrucomicrobiota; class Verrucomicrobiia; order Opitutales; family Coraliomargaritaceae; genus JBPOFY01. The sequence goes on from CAKZOI010000047.1 coordinate 110,026, forward strand.
CAACGCCCTCTCCTCAGAGTTCGAAATTCAAGCGTTTCGAGATGGCAAAACTCGCTGTGTCTCTTTCTCACAAGGTGAAGTCGTCAGCGAAGACAAACGAGATAAAGCAGCAAAAGACGTCGCCAATGGAACCGCGCTTCGCTTCGATGCAGACCCAGAAATATTCGGTAAAGTGCGTTTTCGCGATGATTACGTTGAAGACATGCTGTGGAACTACGCCTACCTCAATAGCGGTCTGACGATTGTCTATAACGGCAAAAAATTCAAATCGGACAAAGGGCTCCATGACCTGCTCGAAAATAAAATCGATGGCAATCCGATGTATCCGATCATCCATATTAAAGACACAGATATCGAAGTAGCCTTCACGCACAACGAATCTTACGGTGAAGACTACTACTCTTTCGTAAATGGTCAGCACACGACCATGGGCGGCACGCACCTCGCAGCGTTTCGTGAGGCGCTTGCAAAAACCATTAAAGATTTCTACAAGAAAGATTTCGACGCCGTCGACATACGCACCTCTATCTGCGCGGCAGTAAGCGTTAAAGTTGAAGAACCGGTATTTGAGTCGCAAACAAAAACCAAACTCGGCTCTCAAGAAATGGGACCAAAGGGGCCGACAGTGCGCACCTTTATGATTAATTTCATTAAGCAGGCGCTCGATAACTACTTACATCGCAACCCTGAGACTGCCGAAATCCTTGGCAAAAAAATCCAAGAATCTGAACGAAATCGTAAGGAGCTAAAAGGCATACAAAAGCTAGCCCGTGAGCGCGCGAAAAAAGCCAAAGTGCACAACAAAAAACTGCGCGATTGCCGTATCCACCTAGACACTAAAAAGGACGGTCGCTTGGACTCGACCCTATTCATTACCGAGGGCGATTCTGCATCTGGATCCATAACCAAAGCGCGTGATGTCAATACACAGGCGGTCTTCTCACTGAAAGGTAAACCGCTCAACTCATTTGGGCTTACCAAGAAAGTGGTCTACGAAAACGAGGAATTCAACCTCCTACAAGACGCGCTGAAAATCGAAAACGGCTTAGATGATTTACGCTATAACAATGTAGTGATCGCGACAGATGCCGACGTCGACGGCATGCACATTCGCTTACTATTGATCACCTTCTTCCTGCAATTCTTCCCTGAGTTGATCAAACAAGGACATCTACACATCCTCCAAACGCCACTCTTCCGAGTGCGAAACAAGAAAGTCACCCGCTACTGCTACACAGAGGAAGAACGTGTTGCCGCTATTGAGGAATGTAGTCCAAAACCGGAGATCACACGCTTTAAAGGACTCGGTGAAATTTCTCCTGATGAATTCCAGCACTTCATCGGCAAAAACATTCGACTCGATCCAGTTATCATACCAAAAGGAATGACAATCAAGGACATGCTCACCTTTTACATGGGTAAGAATACGCCCGACCGACAGGAATTTATTATCGAGAATCTAAAGATCGAAAAGGACCAAGCCGAGTTGATCACCGCATAGAAAGCGCATCGCGGAGCGTCATGGGTTCACCGCAGTGAGACGCGGTTTCTTTAAGACTGTGTAATCTGCATCATTCACGCGTGCAGCGTAGAAATAGATACGATGATAATCCTGAGTTTAGAGAATGCCTTAAAAGTGCAACAACTCTTCAAGGCTCGCAAAAGTCATCTTCTTTTGGAAAACCCCTTGCGAAGATTTACCGCTGATTAAAACAAAGTGCTTTTGGCTTTGTTGAGACTGACCATACATCACAATCTCTATAAAGATCGACTCTTTCTGTGAGCCATTATCACCCAGATAAATATTAGGGTAATCAGGGTTAAACGGGTATTCCTTTACGACTTTGGGTGCAGGGGGTGGTACTGGAGCGGCACGCTCTGGTTGCTGTTGCTCCGGCGGTGGAGCTGAAATCCCGCGAACGAGACTGCGAAAGGCATCATCATCGGCGAAAAGTGAACACGGCAAAGCGAAACAAACTACAGCAAGTATACATTTCTCGTACACATTTTATGTAACAAGCATCGACACAGAGCTAGTCAAAAACTCAAGAAACCGAAGTCTTCGTTGATATCGCAACGTAGTAAGTTACGATCAGCAAAGGTTCGCACTAAATTCACTCAATATGCAGCACTTCACCAGTATTACCATTTGGTAAGACAAAGGTCTCGCCGACTTTACGGCCGAGCACTCGAGACGCTAAAGGTGAATGCGAATTCAAAACAGTGACTTCGATATTATCTACATTGATCACTTGGCCACCTGCGACTCCTGCAAAAAAGAAAAACTCTTCACTGCCACCGATATCACATTTAAACAAAGCACCCAGTGATATTTTATCATTCGGCTTCAACAAATCTTCGCGTTCCGATTGAAGCTCTTCGATTGCTTCCGCCCATTGTTTTGCCTGCCCCGCTTGACCGGCGGCGAGGTAGGATGCCTCCAAGCCTTGGGTATCCCACTGTGACTCCGCCCGCGACTCATCGTTTGTCGCATACTCAGCCGCATCCTTTGACGCGTTCACTGCGTGAATCAATTCTTCACGTAAAGTGTCAATGAGGGCATTAAAAAAGAGTGTCTTGTTCATGAGGTAAACTTCAAGAATCTACATACAGGATGAAAACTCAAACGAAAATGTTCGGACAGTTCGCTTGAATTGAGTAGCAAAGTAGGCACTGTCTGGCATTTCGATCATAATCATGGCTTCACTTACTTCACAACGCACCTCCGGATATAAACCATTTCTTTTTGCATTTTGCGTTTTTGCACTATGCTGGATCACCGCACTCTTATATGCAGGAGGCTTTACAACCAGTATCAAGGCAGGCATGGCCTTTCTTGATTGGCCACTTTCAAATGGCTCTGTAAACCCTGACGGCTGGTTGACCGAATCGGATAAGTTGGCAGAGCACAGTCACCGCCTACTGGGTATGAAAATTGGTCTGCTTTCAATCGGACTCTTGATCTGGACCTGGCTCCGCGAAGAGCGCCCTCAAGTGCGCACGCTCGCCCGCGTGCTCCTTTTGATCGTCGTCCTCCAAGGTGTGTTAGGTGGCGCCCGTGTGCGGTTCGACCAATTAAACATTCTCAGCGATCACAATCTTATAGCCCAATCCTTTGCAGTCGCACATGCCTGTGGTGCACAAATCGTACTCGCACTGCTTGTCGCGCTTACAATAAGCAGTTCTCGCCTATGGATTGAGAAACAAGGCGGACTAATTGCAGCGGTCCCAAAATCGATTAAAAAATGGAGCCTTATTGCTTGCGTCAGTATTTTCTTACAAATTCTAGTGGGCGCTATCATGCGCCATGCAGATGCTGGTTTAGCGATTGCCAAATTCCCACTTGCTCAGGATGGTAGCCTACTTCCAGCGTATTGGAACTTCGATGTGGGTGTGCACTTCGCACACCGTGTGGGAGCGGTCGGCGTGCTCATCGCCCTAAGCATCTTACTCGGTAAAGTTTGGGCGCACCAGAGCACCCGAAAAGCACTTAGAGGGATCGCCATCTTCATTAGCCTACTATTAGTTGTGCAAATATATCTTGGTGCGCTAACAATCTGGACTGTTAAAAACCCCTATGTGGCGACTGCCCATGCGTTGATAGGCGCTTTTCTACTTGCCAGCACGTGGGCGCTTACTTTGCTTGCGCACCGTCCAATTAAGATAGAATAAACGTCTATTAATTTTAGGGCACCTTCATCACGAGAGTTATCAAATTTTGAATCAACCATCTACAGACACCTCAAGCTACTCGGATTCTTCTGAATCTGCCTTGCCTTTGCGTGCGCGGTTAGAGGATTTCTATGAACTGACGAAGCCTCGATTGAGCTTCCTCTCCGTGATCACTGCAGTTGTGGGCTATTTAGCAGCCGACCCCTCACGTAACTTTAGTGTCCTAATAAGCCTACTTATTGGCACTTCGCTTGCCGCTGGTGGCGCTGCAGTTCTAAATCAATGGTTAGAACGTGAAGCAGATGCCAAGATGGTGCGCACGCGTAGTCGCCCCATTCCCGCAGGTCGTATCAATCCAACCCACGCCTTCATCTATGGAATGGGCCTCAGTGTTGTCGGTTGTTATCTACTTTACACAGGTGCCAATTTACTAGCTGGAACGCTCACAGCAGCGACGATTGCCTCTTACGTCTTACTCTACACACCGCTTAAAAGGCTCACAACTTGGAACACACTTGTCGGCTCGATACCGGGTGCATTGCCTCCATTGATTGGCTGGGCAGCCGCAGAAGGTCGCATCAGCACGCTGGGCTGGATTCTATTTGCCATTCTTTTCCTTTGGCAAATGCCGCATTTCTTTGCGATCGCTTGGACACATCGGAAAGACTACGCCGAAGGTGGCTTCGTCATGCTTTCCAATGCAGATGCCAATGGTCGAAAGGTTGCGGTGCAAGCATTCGTATTTTGCCTTGCGCTAGTGATTAGCACCCTGCTTCCAGCTATACTGGGCTATGCAAGTTGGGTATATGGTGCTATTGCAACAATCGCAGGCATCTACATCTTGAGACCTTCGATCGCATTTCTAAACGAATCAAACCGCGATGTCGCAGCCCGGAAACTTTTTTTCGCCTCAATTTTCTACCTTCCAGCACTCCTGTTTCCTTTAGTGCTAGATCTCTGGTTGATTTAGCCAGCGCGCCCTTGAAATGTCTTCATTTACAGAGTTCCTTCCCACACTGAACGCTTGCCTGAACGGGGTCTCGACCCTCCTGCTCTCTGCGGGCTTTATCTGCATAAAGAGTGGTAAAGAAAAAGCGCATCGAGGGTGCATGATTTCCGCATTCTCGGTTTCCGTCATCTTTCTGGTCTTTTACGTCTTACACAAAATACTCGTCAAAGGTGTGCACACGAGTTTCACCGGCGACGGTATTTGGCGTGACATCTACTACATCATGCTCGCTACCCACATTGTGCTCGCCATGGCAATTGTGCCCTTAGTGCTCCGCACACTCACCTTAGCGATACAAGGAAAACACGAAAAACACAAAGCTTGGGCTAAGTGGACGTTTCCAATTTGGTATTATGTTTCGATCACAGGTGTATTGGTCTATCTGTTTCTCTATCAGTGGTTCTAGACCCGATCATTCGGCCGGAAGCACAGTCATCACGCCACGCATCCCAGCAAAGCAATGGGCCGGAAAGGAGCAAAGGTAGACATATTCACCTGCCTCTGGGGCAACGAATTCGATCGTATTCGACTCACCAGGACCCAGTAGCTTCGTGTAGGCAATTACTGAACTGGCTTCACTTTCTGGAATAAAATCATTGTCACGCGCTAGAGCAGCTTTGCCAGCATAGGCATTAGCATCGACGCCTTTTTCCAAAACGACAACATTGTGCCCCATCGCAGTCTTAGGCATGCGACCCGTATTCTCAAAAATGATTTTTACCCGATCACCTGTTTTTACGGAAAATTCAGTGAGGCTGAATTGCATCCGATCATTTCCTTCAATACGCACTGCAGTCACGCCACCCAATGTCTGAATCGCAGCAAGAGACGATGTTTCTTTAGAAACTGAGAGTGGCTCCACCGATGTATCATCAGTTTGCGAACCACAAGCCGAGAGCAAAAAAACGGATAAAACAGAGAGGAAATAAACAGATTTCATAACTTTTAAATAGTCCCCTCTAAACGCTTTGCAATTCTACGAAGTTAAAAAAGAGTGCTAATCCTTGGAATTAAAACACCTAATACCCCACTTAAGTGCCACTGATTGACAGCATTATTACAAGATATACTTGTCACACAGGATTACGCTCCTTAATCCTTTTGCATCTCTAATAGAAGCCTCATTTTATTTTCCTACTAACCGAACTCACTGCACCCGTGAAGACACTCACCCACGGATTGAACCGTTTACCATCTCTAGCAATCGCACTCTTCGCCATGGTCTTTCTTGGCGGATGCGACTTGAACACCAAAATGTCGACATTCGACACGAAAGGCCCCATTGCGGAGACGCAACTCGATCTCTTCATGCTGACTGTTTGGGTCACTACGTTTATCTTCATCGTTGTCGGAGGCGTCTTTGTGGTCGCGATTGTTAAATTTCGTGAGCGACCAAATGATGATCGCCCGATGCCATCTCAAGGGCATGGCAATCCCCTCGTGGAAATTGGTTTGATTGGCGCATCTGTCCTCTTGCTCGTCATCATCGCCGTGCCGACCCTACAAGCGATTTGGTATACACACGACACACCAACTGATGAACACAGCAAACTCGGCAATTGGTATCCTGGTGACGACCTCGCCGAAGGCAGCGAAGATGAAGTGCTCGTCATTCGCGTCATCGGTTATCAATGGTGGTGGGAATTTGAATACCCCCAACTGGGCATCAGTACAGCCAATGAAATGGTGATTCCAGCTGGTAAAGCCGTGCACCTTGAACTCCGTTCAGTCGATGTGATCCACTCTTTCTGGCTGCCGCGTATCGCAGGAAAGGTGGATTTAATTCCTGGTCGTGCCAACGCGATGTGGATTCAAGCAGGCGACAACATTGAGGCTTGGACTGAAAAGAATGGTGCTAAAGGTAGCGAACTTGAGCTACAAGCCGCTTACAATAAGTATCTTGAAGAAGAGATCCACGATTACTACTATGGGCAATGCGCTGAGTATTGCGGAGATTCTCACGCACGTATGCTCTTCCGCGCCACAGTTGTTGGCGACGACGATTTTGCAGCATGGGTCGATAGTGAACGCGTTGGCCACACTGCACCAGACGGCATGGCTTGGGATGAATGGTATAAAATATACGACAGCAAGCCTGAATCGCTTACAGGTGATTTGAATGAAGGAGCTAAAGTATTTATGGGGCGCGGCAAATGTATCGCCTGTCACTCCGTTGAAGGCAACCCACGCGCCCTCGGGGTCGCTGGACCGAACCTCACGAATGTGGGCGAGCGCCTCTCGATAGCAGCTGGCTGGCTCAATCACCACACTGAAGAGGACGTCCTCATCGAGGAAGAGCAATACGCCAACTTCGTAAAGTGGATCAAAGAGACTGATGTCGTCAAACCAGGCAATTTAATGTGGAAGGCTAATGGTAACGGAATCGGCGAACTCACCGACCCTGACAATCCAGAGCAACTCAAACTATTAACGGACGAAGAAATCCACTACCTCGCCCGCTACCTTCAATCTCTTAAGTAAGTATTTACAATGAGCACGGTTACCGAAACGCCCGCACCCTCAACACATACTGAGGATAAACACGTCCTAAAACCAGAGCGCAGCAATCTCGGCTTGATGCGCCCCGATCACAACAAGAGTGTCTTGATTGATTGGCTGACGACGGTCGACCACAAGAAGATCGGTATCATGTATGGTGCCATCGCCCTCTTCTTCTTGCTTGTCGGCGGAGTCGAAGCACTCATCATTCGCACACAGTTGGCATTCCCAGAGAATGATCTGATTTCAGCTCAACGCTACAATCAGCTCTTCACCATGCATGGCACGACGATGATTTTCCTCGCGATCATGCCACTCAATGCCGCGTTCTTTAACTTTCTAGTGCCGCTTCAAATCGGGGCACGTGACGTGGCGTTCCCTAGAATTAATAGTTTCAGCCTCTGGGCATTTGTCGCAGGTGCACTCGTGATCAACTTCGGTTGGGTGCTTCAAGCCGTCGAAGTCATGGGGCTTTTCTCCGCCTCTGGTCCTACCGCTGGTATGAATGACTTTGTTCCTTCGATGGGCTGGTTCGGTTATGCGCCCATAACTGGCATTGAGTTTACAGGCGCAGGCACAGACTTCTGGATCATGGGTCTGCAAATCCTAGGTGTCGCTTCACTTTCGGCAGCGATGAACTTCGTCGTGACGATTATCAACATGCGCGCACCGGGTATGAAGATGATGCGTTTGCCTGTATTCACATGGATGACACTCGTTGTCTCTCTATTGATCGTTTTTGCGTTCCCCGCGATCACCATTGCCCTCGCTCAACTGATGTTTGATCGCACCTTTGGAACTAGCTTCTTCGTCACAGCTGGTGGCGGTCAGCCTATCTTGTGGCAACACCTTTTCTGGATCTTTGGACACCCAGAAGTTTACATCCTAGTGCTCCCAGCGATGGGCATCGTCTCTGAAGTGCTTCCCACGTTTTCTAAGAAACCACTGTTTGGTTATGCCATTGTTGTGTTCTCAGGAGCGGTGATTGGTTTCCTTGGATTCGCGGTTTGGTCGCACCACATGTTCACGACTGGACTGGGTAAGGTAGCCACCGCAGCATTCTCCTTACTCACCATGGCGATTGCGGTCCCGACGGGTGTTAAGATTTTCAATTGGGTCGGCACCCTTTGGGGCGGGCGCGTGCGCTTTGCACCACCGATGATCTTCGCACTCGGTTTCGTATGGATGTTTATGATGGGTGGTTTCTCAGGAATCATGCACGCATCGGCTCCCGCAGATGCGCAACAACAGGACTCCTACTTCGTCATCGCCCACTTCCACTATGTCGCTATCGGTGGTATCTTTCTCGCGGTCGTCTCTGGTATCTATTTTTGGCTACCTAAAATCGTCGGTAAAATGTGGAAGGGCAAACTTAGCATTTGGGTCGCGATTTTTTCAACTGTTGGCTTAAACATCACATTCTTCCCGATGCACTTCCTTGGTTTACTCGGCATGCCTCGTCGCACGCATACATACCTTGAGGGCTTTGGCTGGGAGACTTATAACTTAGTCTGCACGATTGGTTCTTACATTTTAGCGTTCGGTATCTTCCTGCTTGTCGTCGACATCATACGTTGTGTCCGCAGTGGTGAACCAGCCGGTAATGACCCTTGGGATGCACGCACACTTGAGTGGGAAACCACATCGCCCCCGCAAGTCTATAACTTTGGACGCACGCCAGTCATCGCCGCTCGCGATGCTCTATGGGAACACAAGCATGGTCCAGAGAATCGTCGCATCACCTATGAGGAAGACGACGGACACGGCATTCATATGCCCAGTCAGTCTTGGATGCCCATGATCGCATCCCTTGGTTTTGTGCCCCTCGGACTTGGACTATCTTTAATGCAAGCGGGCATTCCTTACATGGGTTACGTAGCAATCTTCGGCCTGTTCATGATCGCCCTTGGCGTCGCACTATGGGCAATTGAAGGCCCTGGAGGCTATCACCTACACCCTGAAGAGGAAAAGTAACCCTCACTCTATTTTAAATTCCTATTCATTTTTGTAATGAGCGATTCTGCAACACACCACGAAGACGGACACAAAAGTCTGATCATCGACAACAAAAAGCTACTGATGTGGCTGTTCTTGGGCTCGGACTGTATGTTCTTTGGAACACTGATCTCAACACACCTGATCTATAGGAAGCTGAATCCGGAAGAGTTTGATCCGACTTCAATGTTCAGTCTCGAGCTGACATCATTTTCGACTTTCATCCTATTGATGTCCTCCTTCCTGATGGCCCTAGCGGTATCGGCTATGCACAAAGGGCAAATCAAGAGCTTCCGTCGCAATACGGTCGGAGTTATTTTCTTCGGATTAATATTCCTCGCCTGCCAAGTATATGAGTTTACAGAGTTCGCGCACTTAGGGCTCACCCTTGAAAGTGGCACTTTCGGCTCCACCTTCTACTTGATGACGGGAACGCACGGTGTGCACGTTGCAATTGGTGTTTTCTGGCTGATATGTATGCTATTTTACTCTTACACTGGTAAAATGGATGCACACGAAAGCGCCGTCGATGTCGAGGTAGCGGGCCTGTATTGGCACTTTGTCGATATCGTCTGGATCATCATTTTCACAGTCGTTTACCTGATTGAGTTTATCGGAAAAGTCTAAGAGCTAAATTTTCTTTATTATGTCTGAAGCAGATTACAACCCATTGCCAGTTTCTCCAGAAGCAGATCACAGTGCCGAAAACGAGCGCTATCACGTATTCGTAAACCTCGCACTCGCACTTGCCGCAATTACGGGTGTCGAGCTTGTCTTGGTTTATTTACCAATTAATACGGTCTTCATCTTCACGGTATTGGTCAGCTTGTCGTTGTTTAAATTCGCAGCCGTCATCGCATGGTTCATGCACTTGATTTACGATAAGTTACTACTGACCTTAGCTTTTGGAACGGGTCTCGCCATTGCAGCGGGCACCTATACTGCTCTACTGTTCATTATGAGTAATGAATACGTCGCTCCTCCCGAAATCCCAGGAATGTAATTGTTAATATTGCTAGCGTTTAGAGGACGACGGAGTAAATTCGTCGTCCTTTCTTTTTGATAGACATGCAATTCCATTGGCACACAGAACCCTTACTCTTAATCAGCTTACTGTTGGTAGGATGGCTGTATGCACTCGGCACTGGCCCTTTACGTAGTAAAATCGATCCAACAGAGCGCTTTCCGTTATCGAAGGCTTTTCTCTTCTACAGCGGACTCATCGTCACTTACTTGGCTGTCGGATCACCACTCGATCAAATCGGTGAACAATTCCTCTTCTCAGCTCATATGGTGCAGCACATGTTGCTGATCTATTTTGCACCCACTCTTTTCATTTTTGGCACACCTAGCTGGCTGATTGACTATCTAATAAAACCGACTGGAGTTCGTAAAATCATGTCAATTCTGACGCATCCAGCCTGTGGCGGCTTACTCTTTACGGTAGTCTATACCGCCTGGCACGTGCCGGGCCTCTATGAGCTCGCATTAAGAGATAAACGCATTCACATCTTAGAGCACTGGACCATGTTTGGCCTAGCTCTGTTGATGCTTTGGCCATACATCACACTCTCTAAATACGTGCCACGTCGTTCATTTGGGATTCGAATGCTCGGAATGTTTCTACTGATGGTTGGACAGCTACCTGTCTTCGCCTTTCTAACACTTGCTGGAGATGCCATCTACCCCACCTATATTTGGGCACCGCGCATTATTGACCTCGACCCGCTAAACGATCAAATCCTAGGGGGCATCATCATGAAAGTCATCAATATGGGTTTTTCGCTTACAATTCTAGGAACAGCCTTTTATGCTTGGTCAATAAGTGAAACAGCTGACCCTGAGTCTACGCTTAAAAAAGCGTCCTCTCATCAATAATTTCTATTTGAACAATCGCGCTCCATAATGACTTGGGAAATCATATTTGTCTTTTCGCTACTCGTTTTAGCAATCATCAGTTTTGTATGGGAGCGTATCTCTGCTGACCTCACTGCACTGACCGTATTTGGGATTTTACTCTTTGTAAGTATGCTCACGAAGAGTGACCAGCTACCAGATCTGGACGCAATGCTCAGCGTCTTCAGCAACTCAGCACCGCTCACGATTGCGGCGATGTTTATTGTCAGTGGAGCTCTAGAACGAACTGGTGCAATCGACCTAATTACTTCTTATTTAAGAAAACTCGTAAAGCTTCCATACCGAGGTTTCCTCTTCATTATGGTGATCGGTGTAGCTGCCGTATCGGCATTCGTTAACAATACTCCAGTTGTCATTGTATTGATGCCTGTAATTCTCTCGTTATCGCGAGAAATGGGTGTGGCCTCCTCGAAGCTATTGATACCACTCTCCTACGCATCTATCTTCGGTGGCACCTGCACATTGCTCGGCACGAGCACCAACTTACTAGCCAGCGGAATTCTTCGCGATGCCGGACATGCGCCTATAGGCATGTTTGAACTCGCTGCAGTCGGTTTGCCGATTCTGGTAGTTGGTAGCATCTACCTAGTTTTGTTTGGCAATAAACTACTGCCACACCGTGAAACGCTCACTTCGATTTTGAGCGATGAAGAACGCAAAGAGTTCATCACGGAAGCCTTCGTGAAAGCAGGTTCCGACCTACATGGACAGACGGCTAAAGAGAGCGGCATGCTTAAGGGCCGTGGCATACGTCTACTGGAAATCGTCCGTCACGGCGTTGCAGTTATTGGCGACCCCAAAAATACAAAACTTCAATACGGTGATCGACTGGTTTTGGCGTGTCGGCCTTCAGGTGTTGCCGAGGCAAATTCGATGAAAGGTATCGATATCCAGCCTGAGCTCACGCAAGGTCTTGAGACAATTGCGACCGATGAAGGTGCGATTGTCGAAGGTGTCGTTGCCCCGCATGCTTCAATTACAGGGAAGACGCTCGGTGAAATCAATTTCCGTCAGCGTTTCCGGATGGTCGTTGTCGCCGTCCACCGAAAAGGCACCAATCAACGCGAGCGATTAGCGAGCCTTCGTATCCAGGAAGGCGATACACTATTGATGATGGGTTCTACAAAAGCAATTGATTCGTTGGCGAATAGCGAAGAAATCATTATCCTCGATCGCCCCCGTGTGCCCACGCGCAGTCTACGCGTAAAGATGCCCATCGCCATTGCGATTACGACAGGCATTGTGCTCATGGCATCGACCAACATCGTGCCAATTTTCGCAGCCGTCTCACTGGGGGTCGCGATCCTCTTACTCTCTGGATGTATGAAACCTAAGGATGCCTACGCATCTGTAGAGTGGAGCATATTAGTGATCATTTTTGGCATGCTCGCATTGGGTCAGGCAATGGACTCAACTGGTGCAAGCCTGATGATCGCCGAAAGTATGACGGGGCTCATCAAGAGCCTCGCACCAGAGCACTTGCAGAGTGTCGTGATGCTCGCATTTATTTACATCATCACTTCAACCTTTACTGAATTTTTGTCGAATAATGCAGCCGTAGCGCTCATGGTGCCAATTGCATTAGGGATCGCAGCGACCCTAGGCGTCGACCCTCGACCATTTGTAGTCGGTAGTTGTATTGCAGCCTCTGCGAGTTTTGCCACGCCTATTGGTTACCAAACCAATACTTATGTTTATGGTGTGGGTGGTTACCGTTTTGCTGACTTCACAAAAGTCGGCCTACCGCTCAACATTATTTGCTTTATCGTCACGGTGATTGTCGTGCCCATGTTCTGGGAATTCTAAAGCTTAGATGTAATACATCTCACTAGAGTCATCCACGACGAATTGATCCAAAGTGTAAGAGCTAATTTTCTGTTCAAAATCGCTACCGATCTCATCCCAAATTTCAGCGACGCGCGCGCCTGATTGCCCATCCCCTTGAAAGTTACTTTCTAGCAACTCACTTTCGACAGCCTTCACGATATCATTTAGACGAATACGCTCGGGCTCGATCGCCAAAGCATAGCCACCCTGCTTACCACGCTTACTCGCAATCAAACCCGCATTTCTAAGCTCGTTGAGGATCTGCACAAGATAGTTCGCAGGTATTTGCTCAGCTTCAGCCAAGGTATCAATGTGCGCCATCTTGTCTTGCCCAAAGCTTCGAGCGAGTTGAGCTAGGACACGACAGGCGTATTCGAGTTTATGGGAAAGTTTCACAGCTAAATGTTGGGCTCTTGACTCATAAATGTAAAATTGAATCGAAAGCCAAATAAGAAGTCCAGTTATTCAGGAAAAGTGGCTTTGTGTCGTTGAATTTTTATCGAGTCATTGGCTGAATCCTTCAAATGCATCTCAACATACTCTACGCGGATCAGCACTATGTCGCCATCAATAAACCCTCAGGGCTTTTGGTGCATCGATCTGCACTGGATAAGCATGCCACTCAATTCGCCCTACAGCTCTTACGCGATCAGATTGGCCAAGTTGTGTATCCATGCCACCGCTTGGATCGACCTACCAGCGGCGCACTGCTGTTCGCACTGAGCGCTGACGCAGCACGTCACGCTCAAATTGAATTCTCCGAGCGCAGAGTCGTCAAAACCTATCATGCCATCGTCCGTGGATGGGTCGATCATCAAGGTGTCGTTGATTATAAGCTACGGTCCGAAGACATGCCATCTAAATACTTTGAAGCCAAGACGAACTATCGCTGCATTGGACAAAGTGAAATAGATCTCCCCGTAGGTCGCTATAGTAAGGGACGCTTTTCATTAGTGGAGCTTCAGCCTCTTACCGGGCGAAAGCACCAACTGCGTCGCCACCTCGCCCACCTTCGGCACCCAATACTAGGTGATACACGCCATGGCGATGGCGCTCAAAACCGTTTCATACGTGAACACTTTGATTGTAATCGCCTACTACTACATGCATGCAAATTGAAAATCGCTCATCCAAGATCAAAAGAGATCATCACACTGCACGCGGATTATGATGAAACATTCAGCCGACTAAGCAAATCGCTCAAGCTTCCTCATCGAGAGAATGCCCCTTAATCTGCTCAAGGATACCAACTATCTTGCTTTCTAGGATATCTAGCTTTAGCGGCTTCGTCATATACGAACTCATACCAGAGCGTAAACAACGCTCTTCATCTCCTTGAAGTGCATTAGCCGTAAGTGCTACTATAGGCACCGCTTTGAATGACTCGCCAGCCTCCCCTGACCGTATACGGCTTGTTGCTTCGAGACCGTCCATGATCGGCATTTGCAGGTCCATAAAGATCAAATCAACCATGTTCTCCTGCAAATAATCAATGAGTTCTTTACCATTATCGACAAAATGAGAACGCCATCCTAGTCGCTTAAGCATAATCATCAATACACGTTGATTCGCGGCATTATCTTCAGCCACGACGATACGTAGCGGATAGCGTTCACCGATCTTCAAATCTGAAACCTTCTTTGACGATTCACTTTGGTTAGGGGGCGGTGAAGCAATATCTGACAATGCCATACGCAGCTTTAATTGAACAAAGAAACTGGATCCCTCACCCAAAGTGCTCGTAGCCCACACACGCCCATCCATCGCTTCCGACAAGCGCTTCGTAATCGCAAGGCCTAAGCCAGTGCCACCAAACCGTCGAGCCATTGAGGAATCTCCCTGTGAAAATGGACGAAACAAACGATCCAAATGCGCATCGTCCATTCCAATACCTGTATCACGAACCTCCAATTGGATATCACAAAGTCCTGACGGTTCGGCGTCCTTAGAATGCACATTAACGGTGATACTTCCCGAGTTCGTAAACTTAACTGCATTGCCGATCAAATTAGTCAAAATTTGGCGAATACGATTTTCATCTCCAATCACTGCAGACGGCACGTTCGGGGTGATATCAACTTGTAGTTGAAGCCCTCGTTGCTTGCATTCGCGCCTAAAAGTTGCAGCTGTTTCTTCAACGACGACTGCCAATGAAAACTCTCTCAATTCTAAATGAAGGTGCCCTGACTCAATTTTCGAAAAATCTAAGACATTGTTAATCAATGCCATCAAAACTTCACCACTTGTCTTTACAGATTCAACATAGTCACGCTGCTCATCATCTAACTTCGTGCTATTCAGCATTTCCATAAAACCAATGACTCCATTCAATGACGTGCGTATTTCATGGCTCATCGTTGCTAAAAAATCACTTTTTGCAGCATTTGCAGCTTCAGCAACGCGCGCAGACTCTTTTGCTTGCCGGATAGCTTCACTTAGTCGCTCGTTGGCAAATTCGACTTCGGAGCGCGCCGCCTTCGCCTCTTCCATAACCCGCAGAGCCACCTGTCGCTCTTTTTTGAGTTCTTGAGCACGACGCACCAAATCTTCATTGGCACTTACAAGTTCATACTCCGCTCGGTGCCTCCTATTTTCGACTTCAGTATGTTGTCGCGCTGAAGTGCGAAACGTTTCAGCAATCTGACTAAATTCCTTCAAATCAAATACTGGAGAAATCAGCTCTGAACCATTTGCGTCTCTACTAAAGTATTGATTCAACAAGTCCAAATTGAGCCGAAGTCCTTTAGCAATCGAATTCGAAGCAAGCAATGGTGCCGCGATACCAATCGCAAGAATTAGAGCAGACAAACCGAGCTTTTTATACAGCTCTATGCCTAATTCTCGTTTAGATTCGAATCGGATAATATCGATTTCATCTTGCGTGTAGCCATCCGCCTCAGCAAGTCGCTGAATCTCTGCATTGGCTTGGTCGACAGCATTTTCATACTTCGCGATATTTTCAGCCGTCAGCCATCCTACAACGATGACCAGAACCAGGAAAATCGGTAGGCAAGCATGGAGCAAGAAAAGGCGACTTATTGACTTTGTGGTCGTTTTAGTCATGCGCGAATCTCACAAGAGGTGATGTGCCCTGAGTTTGGTGGACATAAGATTCTCGTTAATTCTGTTATGTGATTAGTTGTGTGATAAGCAAGCTGGTAAGCTAGCTTGTTGCTTGCCCCCATGGGGGCAAAATTTTTCTTCGAACTGTATTGGGTTTTTGTAACCCAGAGATGAGTGTTTTCTAAAGCGATTATAGAAGACTTCAATATACTCAAAGGCATTGCTTCTGGCGTCTTCCTCCGAAGCAAAGATACGTCCTCGAACTGACGATGTCTTATATCTGCCGTAGAAGGATTCCTGCGCAGCATTGTCGTAGCAATTGCCTTTAGCACTCATGCTTTGCTCGATACCTAGACTGTCGAGCATATCCGCATACTCGTAGCTGGCATAAGTGCTGCCACGGTCACTGTGATGAATGAGTCCTTTGGGGATATCGCCACCACGAGTGAGCACGGCTGCCTGCAATGCCTGGCAAACCAGTTTTGAGTCGTTGCGATCACTGACACTCCAGCCAACGATACGGCGACTGAACAGATCCATCACAGTGGCTAAATAACTCCAGCCGCCCTGGGTGCGTAAGTAAGTGGTGTCCGCAACCCACACTTGATCGGGGCGCTCCGGCTTACCCAGTATCTTTAGTAGATTCGCACTGTAGCCGAAGCTATGATTGCTATCGGTGCCTAAAGGCTTGAAGCCCTTGTTCTGCACACCTGCGATGCCCAGCTCCTGCATTAGACGTAGCGTTCGGTCTCGGCCACAACCGAGCTGTTCCTCCTGAAGGTGCTCGTAAATTGGTCGGTGGCCATAGCGACCTTTCGCTTGATGGTGCAGCTCGCAAATACGCTCCTTGTAACGCTCATCCTCTAAAGCGCGCGCACTGGGTTCACGAATGCTCCACGAGTAATAGCCACTGCGACTTAGGTCGAAGCACTCACACATCTCATCAACACAGTAGTGCCCCTGATGGTTCTCAATAAATTGATACTGCATTAGGTGTCCTCGCTGAAGTAGCCCACAGTTTTTTTTAGAATCTCAGTCATCCGCTTCTGTTTCGCCAACTGCTTACGCAGATCCGCGATCTCAGCTGCCATGGCCTTAGGACTCTGTGCTCCTTCAGGTGACGCGGCTTCCATCTCGTCCAGATGCTTCTGACGCCATGCATACAAAACATTGCCCGGCACGCCCAGTTGCTCGGAGGCCTCCTTCACAGATACTCCGTCGATAATTATCATTTTGACCGCCTCGCGCTTAAACTCGGCAGTGTAACGTTGCTTTTTCATTCGTTGATCCTCTTTCTAAGAGAATCTCGTGTCCAGTTTTCTCAGGACACATCA
>CAKZOI010000048.1 GCA_937136395.1 uncultured Opitutia bacterium
GCAGTGTAACGTTGCTTTTTCATTCGTTGATCCTCTTTCTAAGAGAATCTCGTGTCCAGTTTTCTCAGGACACATCAAGGTTTCAATCAACTAGCTAAGAGAAACTTCCTCAGCATCACGCCATAGGCGATCTAGTTGATACAACTCACGCATCTCCTCGGTCTGAAGATGCACCATAAAATCAAATGCATCGACCACCAACCAACCGCTACCGACTTCACGGTCTTCGCCAATGAGCTGCACGCCTGCCCCTTTTAAAGCTTGATCTAAAGTTCCCTTAAGCGCTTTCAAATGAGGATCCGAAGTTCCAGTCGCTAAGATCAAATAATCGGTAATCGATGACTTTCCTGTTACATCCAAAATGCGAACTGATTCGCCTTTTTTGTCTTCTATTGCAGTCACCGCGATACGAATTTCGTCAAGGGTCGTGCGTTTAGGTATATTGTTAGAGTTCGGCATATGTATAATCAATCAAGATCGGTATAAAGACCTCTATCGGAAATGAAAGCCTCAACTGACTCTGGAACTAAATCATAAAGCGATTGTTCCCCTAAGCAACGACTACGAATCTCACTCGAACTGGTTTCCATCAAAGGCGCATCGACCTCTAGGTAGGTCATCCCCTCGATCTCACACGGTTGAAGCGCCACTCCTGGCCTTCCAAAAACAAGAAAAGTGACCATGCCGACCAATTCATCAATACGATGCCATTGGTCTAATTGCTCAAACTGATCGGCACCAATCATAAAGAACAACTCGGCCTGTGGATAACGGCCAACAAAATGAGCGACGGTATCAATCGTATAACTGACTCCCCCTTCTTCGATTTCATACGTATCCACTTTAAATCGGCGCTCTCCGTGCGTAGCAATCTCAAGCATCTCCACCCTAGCATCATCGCTAGCAAAACAGCGATGCTCCTTCAATGGCGACTGAGCTGCAGGAACAAAGACAATACGATCTAAGCCTACCTGCTTAAGTGCATAACGCGCGAACATCAAATGCCCATTGTGCACAGGGTCAAAAGATCCACCAAATAAGGATAATCGCTGTAAATCTAAATTTTGTGCCGCCATACTCGCCTCTCTATTTAATTTGCTTTTACTCTATAGCTAGAGCTAAAAATGCTGATACTATATAGACATTCCAGACATGCAATCTAACAAGAATCAAAACACGCACCATTCTCTGGCAGAAACACTAGAAAATGTATTGTTAGACCAAGACACAGCGGGGCCCTCTATCCGAGACCTCACCGAAGCTGTTGGCGATAGAGGGTTTGGCGTCTTGCTCATGTTATTATCCTTGCCAAGCGCACTGCCAATACCTGCCCCTGGATATAGCATCCCTTTCGGTATCGCAATGGCCATAATAGCCGTTCAAATAATGATTGGACGCGATACTGTTTGGCTACCTGAAAAGATTTTAAACTTCAAGATACACCCCAAACTCGCCTCCAAAATGGTCGGAACAGGAGCCTCTTTCCTACGGCGCATCGAAACACTCATTAAGCCAAGAATACGCTGGATGCATTCCAAGGCAGGACATTCCCTACTAGCCTTGATCATCTTGACTATGGCTCTTTTTATGATGATCCCCATCCCTGGGACCAATACCATGCCAGCAATGGCAATTTTCGTTATCGGAGTCAGCATGGCTGAGGAGGACGGCCTCATCGCGATCGGTGCCTTAATCTGCTCAATAGTTGCCGCGGTAATCTCTGGCAGTATAGTTTACCTGTTCTACAGCAGGGGCCCTGAAGCGGCGGAAGATATGAAAACTTGGATCAAGGGATTCATCGGCATGTCTTCGGATTAAAGAATGCATAATCTTTTATGGATTAATACCTTGTGATTTATCCATAGACTTACAATTATTTTACTTGTGCCTAAGGTTACCCCTACTTCGCTCAACGACAGGCCCTATAAATTGCTACTACTGAGTTCCGACAAGTCAGAAGAAGCCACTCTCAATTGTAACCTAAGTAATACCCAAGGATTCAATTATTCCTTACTTAGCATTGAGGCACTCGATAAACTAAAGCAGTTTGAACTCCAGTCACTGTGCAACGCAGTGCTACTGGACTTACGCATCGACCACCAAGTAGCGCTCGATTCGATACGCTATCTCGCTGAAAACAAGGGACCGATCGCTCTGATATGCCTGTGTCAAAACCATTCTCAGCTACATGAGTTTAAAGACATCATGTATCTAATTGATGACTATATTCTAGCAGAATCACTAACCAATGGCGAGCTACCTACACGCATTACCCACGCCATACGCCGATGCCGAAAAGAGCACGAACTACTTACCGAACAAAATCTGCTTAAAGCCCTATTGGATAATATACCAGATGCCGTCTACTTCAAGGACACCAAAAGTCGATTTACAAAAGTGAATCGAGCAATGGCTGATTCATACGGACACTCAGAACCCGATCGAATCATCGGCAAGAGCGACTTCGACCTATTCACTAAGGAACATGCCCAACCAGCCTATGACGATGAGCAAAAAATTATTAGCACAGGCGATCCTTTGATTGGAAAAATCGAGAAAGAGACCTTGGCGAATGGAGACGTTAAATGGGTAACCACAACAAAGTTACCATTAAGAGATAAACATGGGACCATCATTGGCACCATGGGAATTTCACGTTCAATCACGGACTTAAAAGAAGCTCAGGAGGCACTTTCTAGAGAAACCGCTTTGCTCAAAACGATTCTCGATAATGCCCTCGCAGGCATATACGTCAAAGACCGCGATAGCCGATACATTGTCATCAATGAGCGTCATGCCAAAAACCTCGACGCGAAATGCGCTAAAGACTGTATCGGAAAAACACTCAAAGATTTTTACTCCCCAGAAGATGCGGAGCGCTCTATGGCCTTCGACGAGCAGATCATGAGCTCTGGAAAAGGTGTTGAAAACGTGATTGATGAAAGACCGACACGGGATGGGGACAGCCGTTGGCAACTTACCAGTAAAGTTCCTTTATTCGATGATAATGGAGACTGCGTTGGTATGGTCGGAATCACGCAAGACATTACGCAACAAAAGAAAAACGAACTACAGCTAAAATCGACGATCCAAACGCTTGAAGAAACAAAATTACAGCTAATCGAAGCCGAAAAACTGAAGACGGTCGGTCGCCTTGCTGCAGGTATCGCCCATGAAGTTAAAAACCCACTTTCAGTCGTCTTATTGGGCTCCGAATACTTGCTTAGTAAAGAACAAGATAACCCTGAAGTAAAAGAGCTACTTGACGATATGCGTCAAGCCGCCCTAAAGGCAAATGATGTAGTCTTTGAACTACTCGACTACTCTTCTCCGCACGAGATGAGCCTAGTGCCTACAGATATCAACGACACTATTGAACATGCACTCACAATGATGCGCCACAATTTACGTAAAGCGCACGTCACGCTAATCGATGAAAGAGGCAAAGATCTGCCCCCAGTCTTCATAGATGGGTCAAAGATTGATCAAGTCTTTATAAACCTAATACTAAATGCCATCTCTGTAATGCCCGATGGAGGCGAACTGATTGTGCGCACATATACCAAGCGAATGCGAGAAGCTGGTTCCAATGTTTCAAGCGAGATGACCGAGCACTTTTGCATTGGCGATACCATTGTTGTTGTTGAAATAATCGATTCAGGCAACGGTATCGAAGGGAACCATCAAGACAAAGTATTTGACCCCTTCTTTTCAACAAAGACTACAGGCGAAGGAACTGGGCTTGGACTCTCAGTCACTCGAAGTATAGTCGACATGCATCGAGGAATGATCACACTTACTAATCGCAAAGACAAAACAGGCGCTTGCGCACAAATCCTTTTCCCCACAGCAGATAAAGCATAGTATGAACGAAAATCAAAAAACAGAACCGACACGTATTCTTATCATCGACGACGAAGCACCCTTCACGCGGATGGTAAAACTAAATATGCAAAATGCAGGAAACTACGTAGTCGAAACACTCAATGAGAGCCCACAAGCACGAATTGTAGCCAAACAATTTAAGCCTGACATTATCCTTCTTGATGTGGTCATGCCTGAAGCCGATGGTGGTGATGTAGCGACTATGCTCCGAGAAAGTGCAGCAACTAAAGAGATACCTATTATTTTTGTTTCTGCGATGGTATCTCGCAACGAAGCACACAAAGGGCTGTATCAAAGTGGCGGAGAGTATTTCTTAGCGAAGCCTGTGAGCTCAGACGCTCTAATTGATGCCATTAATCAAGTTCTTCTTTAGTTAGAGACCAAACGGCAATTCAGCGCTCGCAATTGGCCCAATCAAACAATCTCACGCAAGGGGCTTGCGGTTTACCTGTGAATCGCTTTTTCCTATTGGCTGAATCCATATTTAGCCATGGCCGAATCTGAAATACTCAGCACCTATCAAAAAGCACTCGCCATAAATCTCGACGCTGGCAAATACGGCGTCTTCGCAGAGATTGGGGCAGGTCAAGAAACCGCAAACTGTTTTTTCCGCGCATCTGGTAGTGCTGGGACCGTAGCTAAAACGATCTCCGCATACGACATGACCATGAGCGATGCGCTCTACGGGAAAGCGAATCGATATGTCTCTGAAGATCGGTTGCAGTCCATGCTACGTTACGAGTATGACCTACTCGACCAGCGCCTCTCACCCAGCAGAGGAGAAGACACCACTTTCTTTTCGTTTTGTAATACGGTTCGCGCACGCGGCTACAAGGACAATGGCGAATGCCATGGCTGGCTCGGCGTTCGTTTTCAGTTAAAACCTAAAACCGAACCTTGTGAAATCGTATTGCACCTGCGTCTGCTGGATGAAACGAATGCAGATCAAATGGAGGCTTTAGGTAAAGTCGGCGTGAATCTCATATACGCCGCCTTTTACTACAGAGACAGTTTACAAAAGTTTGTAGAATCACTCGCAGAAACAATTGTCCATGGCCGGGTCGAAATCGACATGCTACGCTTTTCAGGAGAAGGCTTTCGCTATGTCGATAATCGACTCTGTGCACTACAACTGGTCCAAAGTGGACTTACAGACGCCGCGATGTTTAATAAAGACGGCAGAGTTGTCCAAGCCGCAGATGCCCTCTACAAGCGTCCGATCATGCTACTAAGAGGTAGTTTCAATCCCGTATTGAAATTGCACTTAGATATGATTGAGCAATCTCGAGCCGTTTACTCAAACGTGCTATCAGCTCAGCAAATGGAGCGATCGATGGAGTTGTGCGAAATAAGCACAAACAACCTTCTGCGCGATGGCTCTGTCGACCACGAAGACTTCATTAATCGAGCCGACGCCCTTCAGGCCCTAAATAAAACAGTGCTGATTACACGCAGTGCGGAATTTCACAGAATAGCGACTTATCTAAGTCGCTACACAGCTGAACCAATCGCAATCATCCTAAGCATTGGCCTGCTCAACGAACTCTTCAAAGAGAAATGGGCCGCAAACCTTCAAGGCGGGATCCTAGAGTCGTTTGGCCGTCTATTCAAAAACAACGTTCAACTTTTTGTGTATCCGTGGCATAATTCAAAAAGCAAAGAACTTGTCACCGCTGACAATTTTAAAGCTCCAAAAAACTGGCAACATTTCTACCAACACTTAATTGAGAATCAGCGCATACACGCAATTGGTGTGGGTAACCCGGCCCTACTTTCAATGACCAGTCGCAAAACCCTCCGGCTGATTGAGTCAGGAGCCGATGGATGGGAGAAATGGGTGCCGCAAGAAGCCCTCGAGATGGTGCACCGTCAACACAAGCACACATAGTTTAAACTTCAGTTGATAGCGAAACAGGAACGAATGATGTCAATCACCTCGCCCCGCTCCTCATCGCTGAGGTTTGAACCACTCGGCAGGCAAATTCCTTGATCAAAAATTCGCTGAGAGCAATCGCCTCCATACACCTGACAATCTGCAAAAACCGGCTGTAGATGTAAAGGCTTCCAAACTGGACGAGCTTCAATACCAGCAGTGCTCAATGCGTTTAAAATCATATCTCGAGTGACACCGCTTTGGCTAGGGTCGATCGTAAAACAAGACAACCAGTAGTTATTCTGACAGCTTTCTGAAATCGGCATCATAGACACACCATCAAGGCTATTCAAAGCAACACTATACGCCTCATAATGCGTCTTCTTAACCTTGATTCGCCGAGGCAAATCCGACAATTGGCTAGACCCTAAGCCTGCTAACACATTACTCATCCGATAGTTGTAGCCGACTGCTTTATGCTCGTAATGCTGAACGGGCTCACGCGCTTGAGTTGCTAAATAACGTGCTTGCTCAATCCAAGCTTCACTATTGGAAAGCAACATTCCTCCGCCCGAAGTCGTTATAATTTTATTACCGTTAAATGAAAAAAATGAGAGTGCCCCAAAAGACCCAGCTGGACACCCCTTATAGCTAGCACCTAAAGCCTCGGCTGCATCTTCAATAATCGGCACATTATATCGTTCGCAGAGCTCGATAATTTTGTCCATCTCTGCACATTGCCCATATAAATGAACAACGATAACCGCCTTGATATTCGCTTCTTTTTGCAGGGCTTGTTCAAGTCGTGCTGGATCTATATTCCAAGACGCCTCTTCACTATCTACAAATACTGGATTTGCACCTAGATAACGAATCGGGTTTGCACTGGCAGCAAAAGTCAAAGTGGGGCAAATCACTGAATCACCCGCCCCCACACCCAACAAAATTAATGCTAGGTGCAAAGCCGCTGTTCCCGAATTTAAAGCAACTGCATGATCAACACCAGCTATCGAAGCGACTTCGGACTCAAACATATTCAGATGTGGACCTACAGGTGCCACCCAGTTAGAACTCAGCACGGCATCAACACTTGCATGATCAGCAGCACTGATATCCGGGGGTGAAAGATATATACGAGGCATGAATTTAATGATTAATACATATCCGCGTGAATTCGATACTATTCTGTGTTGTTCTCATAATCAGTAAGTTCGCACATTTATAAATTGGGAGGATTTACTAATGACATTTTCACTGAATTGAATACTCTGTAATCCATGATCAAAAATCTTAACGAAATCACTGCAGACATTGCCGAAAACGTGCGAGGCGGCACTGGAATAGTTCACGCACACAAGCTCCTCGACATCTTTCCAGGCAGCGCAATCAAAAGTGTCGGGGTCGTTCGTCTCGAACCTGGTGCCAACATCGGAGATCACTCACATCACGGAGACGAAGATTTTTACTTCTGCATATCGGGAACAGGTATTGTCGTAGATAATGGCATCGAGCACCCCTTCACACCCGGCACCTTGCAAATCACTCGCGATGGTGAAACTCAAGCAATACGTAATACTGGCGAGACTGAACTAGTATTTCTAGGTGCCTTGGTAGCAACGTTCGATGAATAGCCCAAGTTAGAGTCAAACCTTAGACTAAACCAATGGGCAGCACTACAGTTCTTAATTGACGGACGCCCAGTGCACATAGAACAGCCCCCTCCTATCAAACCTATTGGCGATCCGAATCCTCAGATTTAGGTGAATCTTTACCAAATAGTGTCCACAACTTATTTTTCATAGACGGCTCTTTCTCTTGCTCGCCTTCCGGCTCTTCTTCAGGAATTTTTGCAACAGTCGCAATAGAAGAATAATGTTTCCGTATCTTCTCTACGACCTTTCCATAAAGGAGAGGTTTGGTAAAAAATAATAGACCATGCGCCTCAATCTCATTGATATCGTCATCAGTTAAACAACCAGAAACAATCGCACTTTTTGCATTTGGATAGGTTTCCTTGATTTCAATTGCAAATTGGATGCCTAAGCCATCTGGCAGGCGATGATCCGTAATCACCATTTGAATATTCTTTTTTTCATCAGAAAGTATCTCACGGGCTTCGGCGATATCCACTGCTGGGTATACAGTATGCCCAAGACGCTGTAGCTGAGACATCGCCATCTCTAACAATTCTTTTTCGTCTTCAATAAATAGTAAATTCATCGCTAATAGCTAGGTAACGCACTAGGTCACAATAAAAGTATATATGAGCCTTATGACAACATCGTAGGGTTAAATTGCCCTCTCTACTCCTTAGCGTCAAACCTTCGTCGGTAAAATAAAATGCCATTTCTGAAAGAAATCACTTTACAGGAGCGAACTTAGCGCATTTATTCCCGCCTTCCCTTTGATGCAGGGTGGAGCAGTCCGGTAGCTCGTCAGGCTCATAACCTGAAGGTCCTAGGTTCAAATCCTAGCCCTGCACCCAATGAAGGCCCGATTCGCAAGAATGGGGCCTTCGCCATTTAGGGAGTCTACAGAGTCTACACCAGGGTCTACAGGGTCTACACCAAAGATTGGGGAGCGGGCATATATTTTATTATTTGGAGTGATGTTTATCCGCACTGAGCGATGAAAAGCCTGTTGCACGTAAAGCATCCAGAAATATATTTTTTCGTTTCTCTGATCTATTATAGTGTCTACTTTTCATGAATATCCCCAAACACTGGGCCCATAAAGCTTGCTCATGCATCGGTTTCTCAAAAGACAGATAAAAGAATCACTCAAAGCTGCCGACTTCGACAACCCTGGTATTCGTAAATTCGTGGCTAAAGTTCAGCGTAGCTATGATAAATTTGAGCGAAAGATTGAAAGTTCACGCAAGCAAGAGTCACCAGCTACAATACCTGTCCCCCATGAAGAAGCACTCGTAGCCTCTCAGCGTCAACTCAAGCAAATCGCCGACCGCTACGAGAGAACGTTATCGCGCCAAAATGGTATGACTTGGTATTAGTGCGCGACGGTGATTCGTTTCGCTATACCCTCGCTCGCGGTAGACTCTTGAAAACTCTTGGTTATAAGCCCGACGATATAGAAAATAAGTATATCGAAGAAAGCTTTACCAAGCACGCAGAGTTCGTCGAGTTAAACAAGGCGCATTACCACCTCGCATGGACGGGTGACCTCTGCACATATGAAGTTGCTGATGTTGCTAACAAATACACATTCTACGTTGCACTTCAGCCAATCATTCAAGACGGCAAGATTATTGAAGTGATTTCTACCTGTAAAGACATCACCCAACAACTGATTGATAAAAATGAAATGATTCGCGCCAAGGAGGCTGCTGAAAACGCAAATCAAGCAAAGAGTGATTTCCTCGCGAACATGAGTCATGAAGTTCGAACACCAATGAATGCAATCATGGGTATGACCTCGCTGATGTTTGAAACCGAACTGAATGAAGAACAGAAAGACTACCTTCAAACGATCGCCAGCAGCAATGAAAGTCTCTTAAATGTCATCAACGACATCCTCGACTTCTCTAAAATTGAAGCCAACCAGATTGATTTAGAAACAGTAGATTTCGACTTGTCGGAATTGGTCCAAAGCGCACTCGACCTATTCACCGCTAAAGCCTCACAAAAAGAGATTGAGCTGATTTACGAAATCCTACCAGATGTCCCTCTGGACGTTATTGGAGATCCGACGCGCATTCGACAAGTGCTCGTCAACTTGCTGGCAAACGCTATTAAATTCACAGACTTTGGAGAGGTCATTGTTAAAGTGTCTCAAGTTGATGGCTCAGATGGAGTTGTATATCTGAATAATTTCGATAATTTAGTGACCTTACAGTTTGAAATATCAGACACTGGAATCGGCATACCTGATGACCGGAAAGATAAACTGTTCAAAGCCTTCTCCCAAGCCGACAATTCCACAACAAGGCGTTTCGGCGGAACGGGTCTAGGCCTAGCCATATCGCAAAAATTAACCTCGCTTTTAGGAGGACGTATCTACTTCGAGAGTGTCGTGGCTCAAGGCACTAGCTTCTTTTTTCACTATCCAAGTGAGCGTCGCTCCCGAAATCCAAGATCGAAGTATCGATACAAGCCCGATTCGTGGAAAACGTATTTTGATTGTAGAGGGCAATGACTCCCATGCACAGTTACTCGAAAAATATCTGCTAGATTGTGGAGCTGAAGTCACGCTCGTTGCTGATTGCAACGACGCGCTAGAAGTCATTGACGCCTCTTACACCCTCATCGATCTAATTCTGGTCGACGTGTTTGCCCCTGAAATGGACGGAATCACTTTAGTCCGAGCAATCAGACAACATCACTACCCAAAAGTAAGAAACATGGCCGTCATCATACTTTCAGGTCGATCGGATAGTAGCGCACGTGCCCAGGCGATAAAACTCAACTGCTTAAACTACATTTCAAAACCGATTAATATCCAAGAGTTCTTAGGCGACATTAGTAATGTCTTTGCACCGAAGGCGAGGAAAGCGCTACCACTAACTAACAAATCAGCGACCAATACCCCATCCTTAGACGATGAAAATAGAACGGAACGCACCCAATTGAGAATTCTCGTAGCCGAAGACAACAAGGTGAATACCCAAGTCTTGCGAATCTTACTAAAGCGACTCGGATTTACGGGTATCGACTTCGTTTCCGATGGCATGGAAGCACTAGCGTTCCTTCACGCTAAAGATGTCGACGTGGTGTTAATGGATATTCACATGCCTCGAATGGATGGTCTAGAAGCAACCAGATGCGTCCGAAAAGAACTTCCCTCACAACGCCAACCATACATTTTAGCACTGACAGCTGCCGCTCTAAAATCAGATCAAGAAGCATCGCCAGAGTCAGGCATGGACGGGTTCCTAACAAAACCGATACGACCTAAAGAGCTAGAAGAACACCTGGTTCGATTACTGGCTAAGCGTAAAGAAGCGTCCAGAACAGCTCGATAAGCTACAGGCTAGAGACGCGAGTCGGAGAAGCGAGTTAAGTTCTTATGTATCTGATCTCGATATCCTTTGATCGAATCATACTGCCGCTGGTAATAACTTATAGAAATCACCTTATCGGTAACCGACAAATCACTTTGCAGCTCCGACCTCATACCATTTACAAAACGGCGCAATAATTGAGTATTGTGTGCAGAAGCAGTCCCACGATTCCAATCAAAATCACTACTAATATCCGAATATAAATGTCCGATCGAATTGTGATCTCGATATGACGTCAGCAATTTAGATTCATAGGTTAAAGTATACCCAATATTCCACATGGCGGCAGTGCGTTCCTCAAATGACTGGTAAGCCTCTCCCTGCTTATATAAGTCTGACAAGCCCACTTGCTCCCATTCGATTTCACCATCGAGTCGATACCCGAAACGACGAATCTTATCCAGTCCAGTATCCTTCGTCCACTTACTGTCAGAGCTAAAATCCTTTAAATAAGATGCGATAGCAATCACTGTCCCTAAATCATTATGAACAATCGGACTGCCACTATTTCCTGGCACAAACTTAGCAGACACTTCCAACTCCTCTGGTCCAATACCACGAATAACCCCTTCTAAGCGTGTCGCAACATTCGCCCCTCCGGAATTTCCCATGACGGTAATGTCTTGACCGATTTGAACTTCATCAAAACGCAAAGATGGTGACAATTTCAAGACGGGCCCATCCCACTGAACTGGAACTATAGCAACATCACGTGCTTTACTTAAAAACGCGACATCACCTAGCGATATATTCATACCATCAATCGTAGTCACAGCAGCACCTCGCGCAGCCCCCAACACGTGGATATTCGTTACAATGAATGTCCGCCCCTTAATGGTCGCTAAAAAACCTGAACCAGAACCATGCTCACCAGTGATGACGACGAGCGCTCCCGTCGGCATTTCGCCACCCTCTCCTTTAGCCTCTGCGACGGCTTCCTTAGGGTCATCTGTTTCTCCATTTTTTGCTTTTGATTGCTTTAGTGCCTCTTCTGCTTGCGCGAGCTCTTTACGTAAACGCTCCACTCGCTGCTCTAAGGTTTCATTACTATTTGAAGCCTCACTACCATTAACAGAGCCTCCTCGCCTAGGATCATCAACAACACCGAAACCTTGAGCGCAAAGTGCTACATTGAGAAAGTAGCTCCCAAGCAATAAGGCTGCTTTTAGGAGGGGCATGATTTGAAATTTCATTACTCTCTATGGAATTACTCTATTTGCCCCTCGCAAGAAAAATAACGATACACGCCTAGAGCTTTTCGCGCTGTCGAATTTGCTGAATAGCCCACAACGCATGCTGCGCAACCATATGATCATCCCCTATTGCAACAGCCTCTAAGGCGGGGATATCTTCGACATTTCCCACATTGCCCAACACGACGCATATGTTTCGACGAAACCGCTGCAGCTTCAGCCGTCGCATTGGTGAGCCTTGCATACGTTCAGTAAATGTCGCCTCATTCCAAGTGAGTAATTCGACTAATTGCGGCAATTCACGTGGGACGAATTTCGGCTCCACTGTTGGCGTCGCCCATTTATTCCACGGACATACGTCTAGGCATTCATCACAGCCATACAATCGATCGCCTATCGCCTTGCGATATTCGACTGGAATCTCACCGTCGTGCTCGATAGTGAGATATGAAATACACTTCGATGCGTCCAATTGATAAGGTGCAGTGATTGCACCAGTTGGGCAGACATCGATACACCGTCTGCATGAACCGCAGCGATCTTTCACCCGATCATCAGCGGGTAAATCTAGCGTCGTAATAATATTCGCAAGAAAAGACCAAGTTCCACGCTTCGGCTCAATCAGAATCGTGCTCTTTCCCTGCCAGCCTAAACCAGCAGCCTCTGCTATTGGTTTTTCAAGTAAAGGACCTGTATCCACATACGGTCGCTGCTCACCACCATACTCCTCACGCAAAATACGGCACAAGCGTTTCAAGCGACGTAACATGAAGTTATGATAGTCATCACCTAAGGCATATTTTGCGACTCGATACCCGCGCTGCGGCTCTGCTTGGTAATAATTGAATGCCAATACAATAATGGACTTTGCTTGAGGAACGATACTTTCCGGAGACATGCGTCGATCATTATTACGCTCCATCCATTCCATTGTGCCATGCTTCCCACTCTCAATCCAGTCCAAGTAGTATTGCCTTCTCAACTCCAATGGCACCGATGTGACGCCAAGGGAATGAAAGCCCAACAACTTGGACTCTTCGCGAAGTCTTTGCTTGATTGAATGAGACATGCTCAAAATAGATTGAAAATTTGCTTTCTTGACGAGCCGAGAAACCCGCCAATACAAAAATTTCTATGAAGAGTCGCTTACGTAATTTGCTTGGTTTTCAACAGAGAGCATGTAGGCTATATTATCCTCGATAATTGTCACTCTTCCTATATCACCTCGCCACCTCATGCCAGCGAGCGATTTCTATAGGCATACATTAAGCCACTGGGTAAAAACAAATCGTATATTTGCGAATGCATTACTTGCAGCACTCTACGCGTGCTTCGCTCAATACGGTTACATTCCGCCCCCTCAAAATACAGAGCGAATTGCGATTATCGCACTCACTGCAAACGCATCAACTCATGACCGCCAAGTATGCTTAGACGCAGGCATGGACAACTATTTACGAAAACCATACAGTATTAAAGATTTCAAGCAAATGCTAGAACTCTACTCAAAACCTCAAACGAGTCCCAGCGACCAACTACTTGACTAAACAGGCGTTATACTACTTCATATTCCTATTCATAAATAATCCATACGCCTACTTTATGAAAAGTCTATCAGCCCTTTGCGCCTTTGCCGTAATCGCCAGCACGTCTTCACTATTGGCTACTGATGACGAGTGTATCTTTCAAGAAATCGGCTTACGCGTGGGCCTTGATGATGAACAAGACATCAGCCTTAGAAGCTATGAAGTCTATGCTACCATGGATTCACCGTGGAACTTGGAGCCTACAGATAGCATTAAAATAGACCTGGACTTCGAAACAGCATTTGGAGCCTTAACAGGTGAAGGCGAAACAGCTGCCTACTGCAGAATTGGACCAGTTGTCGAAATTTCGTTTGGCGATTTCCCAGTCATGATTGTTGCCAGTTCCACACCTTCCCTATATTCAGAGGACACTTTCGACAAGTATGACATTGGTGGCCACGTTCAATTCAATCACAGTATCGGTCTGGCGTGGGACATAACGGAAACGATAAATATCAATTATCGCTACCAACACACTTCCAATGCCGGCCTCGATGAACCGAACCCTGGCCTAGATATGCATACACTAGGAATCGACTTCACCTTCTAGTCACTGAGTGAGCGACCAAGTATCATCTGCCACAAGCGATCAAATGATCGCTGTGAAGGGTCGCGAAACGTAACGAATTCCGTATGTGAATCTGAGCGTTCAGCCACCACACGAACCCCCCACAATGGCTGTATGGAGTTTGGAAACATTGCATACCTCAAATCCCCAACAACAGTGTGATCTTCAGGGTGTAAATAAAGATAGCCCTGCGAGAAAAAGCGAAAGCGCTCTACATCAGCTGCTAAAACAGAGGTGTCCTCCAACACAAGACGCCGGTCTTCAATCGTATACGCTTGGACGCTTTCACCTGCGTAATGCGTCGGTGATGCAAACGGGGCCAATTGAACCGCATCGACATAATAAGTATCTTCTACGCGATACACGATCCGCCATAAAATAGTGTTCCCAAAAGAGGGTCGCGCTGTGAGTTGCTCTACAGCGACATGACCACGCTGCCTCGCAAGCTCTGAGCAATATGCAATCGCACGTGATCTCTGGAGCACTCCAAAGCAAAGATATGACAGACACAAAATTATCGCAACTTTAGCAAAACCCGGCTTTCGCCATGCAAATGCAATAACTGTCAACAATGCCAAGGGCAGTGTAAAAATGGGATCGATGATAGAAATAATATCCCAAGATTCACGATGGCCTGAAAATGGCAGATATAGTAAGGTGCCATAACTTGTGCAGGCATCCAACAGGCCGTGAGTCAACGCACCAAGCACCGCAAAGGTAGCAAGTTCTTTGTAGCGCCATCTCTTCCAGAAAAACAGCAGTTTAAACAATCCAGCGACAACCAAGCCGACCACTGGTGCAAATAGCAAGGCATGCGTGAAATGACGATGATACTCTAGCGACAAGAGCGGATCGACATCCGAACGAATCAATACATCCAGATCGGGCGCCGCCCCAGCCAACGCACCAACTACAATCGCTTGCCGAACTGTGCCACGTCGACTCAGTAGCGCGGCAGCCGCAGCCCCTATGCTTGCCTGTGATAATGGATCCATCGCTGCTAAACTGTGAACACATCTCGTTCTCGCAACCAATGAATCACTTTTATCCTTTAAAACTCCGCTAATCACAGGTCATATCATCACCAGATGATCTGGTTCTATCGGCTGCTATACTTACCGGGCTTACTTGTTGCCCTACCCTACTACATTCTGAGAATGTGGCGTAGAGGCGGCTACAGTAAAGACTTCCAACACCGTTTCGGACGCTTCCGTAGACTTCCGGCTCCCTCTGTCTCAACAACGCGCATTTGGCTACAAGCTGTTAGCGTCGGAGAGGTGCTAGCCATTGGCCCACTTATTACTGCATTAAATGAGGACGACACCGTTGAGATCGTCCTCACAACAACAACCAGCACGGGCTATGCGGAAGCACGAAAACGATATGGAAAACAAATCCTATCCATTGGCATATTCCCACTCGATTTTTGGCTCTTTTCACGAACTGCATGGAAACGCATTCAACCTGACGTCTTGATTCTTACTGAAAGCGAACTCTGGCCTGAACACCTACACCAAGCGAAACGACGGCAAACCCCTGCGTTTTTAGTTAACGCACGTATTTCAGACCGCAGCTTCTCACGCTATCAAAAAATACCGCAGATCGCCGCGCGCATGCTTCGCAAATTTGAGATCATATTTGCAGCCAGTTCATTAGATCAAGCACGCCTCATTGAACTCGGTGCAGATGCGACACAAGTGCATATGCACGGCAGTATCAAATTCGACGTTTCGATCCCCGATCAAATGAATGAAAACCAACGGCTGAACCTCAAACATGAGCTCGGTTTTCAAACAAGCGACAATCGTGATCCATTCATCCTACTAGGCTCTTCAACCTGGCCTGGAGAAGAGGATGCCTTACTTAAGGTGCAACAAGCATTGATCGACCAAGGCATCGACTGTCGTCTTCTTCTTGTGCCTCGTCATGCAGAACGCGGACCAGAGATCGCAAAGACCCTCTCCGCTCAACCATACAGCTGGCATCAGCGTTCAACTCAAACGAGAGCACCTCAATACTTACACATCCATTTAGCTGACACTACCGGCGAACTCACTCGGCTCACCCAAGCAGCAGATGTCGCTTTCATCGGCAAGAGCCTGCCTCCACATCACCAAGGACAAACACCAATTGAGGCAGCCGGCCTGGGGACCCCGAGTTTGATGGGGCCACAAATGAGCAACTTTAAGGATGTCAGTAAGTCGTTAATCAAAGCAGGTGCCGCCCGAAAAGTGGCCGATCTAGATGAATTAATTACCGTCATCTCACAATTAGCAACCGACCCAAAAGAACGCTCCGAAATGAGTGAATCTGGACGTTTATGGCACGCCTCCAACCGAGGTAGTAGCCAACGTATCGCGGAACAAATATTAGCTAAACTAGACCACCAGCACGCCCCCAAAAAGCAGCCATAAATACGTAAAAAACACTACATCGAATAAGGAGTGTTAAATACGTCGAATATGGCCTAAAATTACGGCTTTTAAATGAGACAAAAGCCCCGCATTCGCCTTTATCTTTCAAGGTCCAAGACGAACCGTTAAAAACTGCGACATTTGATACGTTTTTAGTGGCAAGGGGCGTCCACCCTCAACATCCTCTTGCTCTTATGTCAGAACAAGATAAGCCCGAAGATTTAGAACCTGCAAAAGCCAGAAAAGACGCTGCAAACGACGCTCCTGAAGATGTCTATGACTCGTCCAAAATTCAGAAGCTCGAAGGCCTGGAAGGTGTGCGTAAACGCCCCGATATGTATATCGGCGATACCAATGAGCGTGGTCTCCACCACTGCGTATTCGAGATCGTAGATAATTCCATCGACGAAGCCCTTGCGGGGTATTGCTCGCAAATAACAGTCAGCATCCACAACGATGGCTCCTGCTCTGTTGAGGACGACGGTCGCGGTATTCCAGTCGACATCCACCCGAAGTATAACATTCCAGCCCTCGAACTGGTGATGACTAACCTGCACGCTGGTGGTAAATTCGGTAAAGGCGCATATCAAGTATCTGGCGGCCTTCACGGTGTCGGTGCCAAGTGCGTCAACGCCGTTTCTGAGTGGTTTGAAGTCGAAGTCCGTCGCGATGGCAAAGTTCACAAGATGGAGTTCTCTCGTGGTATCACTCAAAAGAAGATGAAGATCATCGGCGAGACCAAGCGCAACGGCACACGTATCGCCTTCTCTCCAGATCCACAAATTTTCCTCACTACTCGTGAATTCAAATTCGAGCTACTCGCCAAACGCTTGCGCGAACTCGCATTCCTCAACCCAGGCATCAAAATTGTTTTCGTTGATGAGCGTATCAACAAAACGGCGACCTATATCTTCAAGGATGGTATCGCCGAATACGTGCTCTACCTAAATGAAAACAAAAACGTCATTCACGACAAACCAATCAGTTTTCATGGTGAAGCACCGACGCCGAACCCCGACCTCGACGCCAACATAGTCGTCGACATAGCGCTACAATACAACGACAGCTACAGCGACCAAATTTACGCTTACGCAAACTCGATTCACAACTTTGAAGGCGGCACTCACCTTACCGGTTTTCGCACTGCCCTCACACGCGTGATCAATAACTACGCGAAGCAAAACAATCTCATTAAGGACAAAGATCCAAACCTCAGTGGTGACGACACTCGCGAAGGTTTAACCGCGGTAGTCTCAGTCAAAGTCCCAGAACCCCGCTTCGAAGGGCAAACCAAAACCAAGCTCTCTAATGGCGAAGTCGACGGCATCGTGCAAAAGATTACTGGTGAAGAGTTAAAGTTCTACTTCGAAACGAATCCGCAAGTCGCCAAAGCGCTCATCGAAAAGTGCCTCCACGCAGCGCGTGCGCGCGAAGCGGCTCGTAAAGCCCGTGAAACCGTCCGCAAAGGCGCCCTTTCAGGCGGCGGCCTTCCTGGCAAGCTAGCAGATTGTTCCTCTAAAGACCCTGCTGTATCAGAGCTCTACATTGTGGAGGGTGACTCCGCCGGCGGTTCCGCGAAACAGGGTCGTGATCGTGCCACACAAGCGATCCTTCCAATCCGCGGTAAGCTTTTGAACGTCGAAAAAGCGCGCTTAGACAAGGTCCTCAACAACAATGAAATTCGCAGCCTCATTACCGCACTCGGCACCGGCATTGGTGATCATGAAGGTGATGGCGCATTCGATGCCTCCAAGGCACGCTACCATAAAATCATCTTAATGACTGATGCGGACGTCGATGGCGCTCACATTTGCACACTTCTTTTGACCTTCATTTTCCGCCAAATGAAAGGCCTCATCGAAGCTGGATACGTCTACATTGCGCAACCACCACTTTATAAAATTAAGCGTAAGCGTCGTGAGCAATACATCGATAATGATGCGCAGCTGAACCGTATCCTACTTGAGCTTGGCACTGAAGATGTCGACCTCGTGCGCCTCCGCGATAACACAGACCTCGAAGGAACGACTATTGATAAAATTGTCGAAATCTTATCACGCCTCGAAATGGTTGGACGAGGCGTCACACGTTATGGTTGTGATTTCGCAGAATATCTCGATCAACACGACAAAGACACCCAGGAACTACCTCGTTATATCGTTCGTATCCGCACAGGTAATGATGAAAAATTCCGTTTCTTGATCGGTGATGATGAGCGTGCCGCATTCCACGAAGAATTCGGGCTCGGCAACTCCGATTCAGATGACACGCTGCTTCGCGAAGTCGAAACAGAAGATGGTCAACGAGTCCAACAGCGCATCTCCCTACACGAGATTTTCGAATCAACTGAGATGACGAAATTGTTACGCGAACTTTCTGCCACAGGAATGGACGTCAACAAGTTCACTAAATCCGATGAACCTCGTTATCACCTCATCGAGAATAAAGGCGTCGATAAAAAGGAAAACATTATAGAGCTCCACTCCATTATCGAACTCGTCGAAAACATCCGCACGATCGGTCGTCGTGGCTTAAGCATCCAGCGATACAAAGGTCTCGGTGAGATGAATCCAAAGCAACTCTTCGAAACCACCATGGATCCAAAGACCCGCAACCTGCTTAGGGTTAATATCGCTGATGCCGCCGTAGCCGACGGTGTCTTCTCCATGCTAATGGGCGAAGATGTTCCTAGCCGGCGTGCCTTCATCGAGGATAACGCGCTAAACGTCTCTCACCTAGACGTCTAAACAACTAATCGCTCATAGCTAATTATAAATGACCACGGGACGAAGCCTTCAAACTGCTAACTCCTAGTATCTAACTCCTTTCAATATGTCCGAAGAATTACCACCATCCATACCTAGCGAGAACAATCCCGCTGAAGTGACGTCGATTATCGACATCATGCAGACGGCCTACATCGACTACTCGATGTCCGTCATCATCTCGCGCGCCCTACCCGACGCACGTGACGGCTTCAAGCCCGTGCAACGTCGCATTCTCTACGCGATGCTTCGTGAAGGACTGCTCCACAACCGCAACTTCGATAAGTGCGCCGGTGTGGTCGGGGAAGTCTTGAAGAACTATCACCCGCACGGTGATGGCTCCGTATACGACACTCTTGTGCGTCTCGCGCAAGACTGGGTCATGCGCTATCCACTCATTATGCCTCAGGGTAACTTCGGTTCCATTGACGGCGACCCACCAGCTGCGTATCGTTATACCGAGTGTAAACTCCAATCGATTGCCGAAGAAATGCTCAAGAATATCGACGAAGATACCGTCGATTTCGTGCCCAACTACAAGGAAAGCACTACAGAGCCATCTGTCCTCCCAGCCGCAATGCCAAATTTGTTAATGAATGGCTCAACAGGTATCGCGGTTGGTATGACCACGAACATTCCACCGCATAATCTCGGCGAGCTCATCGACGCAACCTGCGCAATTATCGACAACCCGAGCATTGAAATGGATGACTTGATTAAGATCATTCCAGGCCCTGACTTCCCTGGCGGTGGCTTTGTCCACGGCACTGCAGGTATCCAAAGCTACCTACGCACTGGCCGCGGCATTGTTCGCACAAGGGGTATTGCAGAAGTCGTTGAGTCGAAGGGCAAAGAAGAGATCATCATTTCAGCGATCCCTTACAACGTGAATCGCGCTTCACTCGTAATGCGTATTGCTGAACTTATTCAGACTAAAGCAATCGACGGTATTTCTGACCTACGCGACGAGTCCACAGAAACCACTCGTATCGTGATTGAGCTCAAACGCGGCGCGATCCCTCGGGTTATCATCAATCAACTTTACAAGAGCACACCACTCGAAAGCTCTTTCGGTGTCATCTTACTCGCACTCGACAATCGTCGGCCAAAGCAAATGAACATCAAGGAGATGATCAACTGCTACATCGACCACCGTCGCGAAGTCATCTACCGTCGCACACAGTTCCAGCTACGCAAAGCAGAAGCACGTGCACACATCCTCGAAGGCTTCAAAGTCGCTTTGGATAATCTCGACGACTTTGTTAAGATCATTCGCGCATCAAAGAACCGCGAAGAAGCGAAGGTGAACTTAATGGCGAAGTATCCGCTCTCGGAACTTCAAACCAATGCGATCCTCGAACTTCGTCTCTACCAGCTCACTGGTCTCGAACGTGGCAAGATCGAAGAAGAATATCTCTCACTCATGACACTCATCGAGTCGCTTCGCCACATCCTTAACAACGAGCAACGCTTGCTCGAAGTGATCAAGGAAGAGCTCGGAGAGATGAAAGCCAAGTATAGCAACCCGCGCCGTTCCAAGATTCTCCAAGTCGATGGCGATCTCAGCATGGAAGACATCATTCCAAATGAAGGCTGCATGATTACCATCACCCATAAGGGCTTTATGAAGCGCACTTCCCTCGACGAATACCGCTCACAAAAACGCGGCGGCAAGGGAGTGATCGGTTCTGGTCAATACGAAGACGATTTCGTAGAACACCTGTTCACCGCAAGCACCCACGACAATATCATGTTCTTCATGAATAATGGGCGAGTCTACGTAGAGAAGGTTTACAACATTCCAGAAGGTAGCCGCACAGCCAAGGGCCGTGCGATCGCAAACATCATCGAACTCCAAAAGGGTGAGAAGATTGCTGCAATGATCTGCGTGAAAGGCTTCGACGAATCTGAGCAACGCATCGTCCTTGCGACTGAGAAAGGTGTCACTAAAAAGACACTACTCTCCGACTACCGCAACCACCGTAAAGGCGGCCTTATCGGTATTAACATCGATGAAGGCGACAACCTCGTTGGCGCACGCCTCACTAATGGTAACGATGACATTCTCCTGGTTACCAGCAACGCCCAGTCTATTCGCTTCAATGAGGCAGACTTACGCGATCAAGGACGTGCCACTCGTGGAGTTCGAGGCATCAAGCTCAAGACCGACAAGGACAAGGTCGTCGCGATCGAGATCGTCAACGACGAAGAGAAACTTCTCATTGCTGGCGCCAATGGTCTCGGCAAGCGCACCGACTTCAGCGACTACCGCGTCCAATCACGCGGCGGTTCTGGTATCATCGCGATCAAATCAGACAAGGTCGCTGGCGCACTCAGCGTCACCGACGAAGACGAGATCATGATGTTCACACAGAAGGGACAAGCCGTGCGCAGCCCGATTAATACCGTTCGGATAACTGGCCGTGCCGCAAGTGGCGTCAAACTCGTTAACCTTGCTGAAAAAGATAGTCTCATCGGTATAAGCAAAGTCATTGCCTCCGAAGAAGACGAAGCAGGCGAAGGTGAAGAAGGAAGCGAAGCTGAATCCGAAGCGCCCGCAGAAGGAGGCGAAGCGTAAGCCTGACTAAACTCCGACTTAAACAAAAGGCCGCTATATTATAGCGGCCTTTTTTTATATCACGAGACTGACAGACAAACAAACCGTATACCGCGTTACTTCATGATCAGCAATCAGAACTACTTTAAGATGCCGCGACTAAGTAAAATCGAATTTCACCTCGCTGCCGACGACCTTGAGCTTGGCTTCAAAACCTTTTCCCGCCTTTGACTTGAAGCCCGATAGCAAGTCTGAGGAGCCTGCCACTAAGACTGTCCTTGCTTCCTCTTCCGTGATTACTCTGCTTGCCATAGTTTTCCATATAACAAACTTACAGCCGTTTCTCCAGTTTGAGCAGCCATACGCTTTGCTGCCGACGACAATATCGCTACCGCATACGGGACAGGCACCCAACACTTCCTCTCCAGATGATTTTTTGGCAACCGCGGCCTCTTCGAAATGCAGCTTACCTTTTTTATCTAGGCCAAGGGTTGCGAAAAGTGACTTCCCTTTCACGGTAATCGGGTGCGGAGTGAGACTACGCTTATGCGAGAGTATTTCACGGGCAAGCTGTGGCCCAATTGCTAATCCCCAATGCTTAGCCGGCAGCACAAATTTACAGCCCTTTTTCCAGTCTGAACATCCATACGCCTGCTTACCACGAATCACGGCAGAGTTACAAATCGGACAAGGCCCCAGATTAGAAACATCAATCGTTTTCTCAGCAGTGCACTGTAAAATCTCGCGCGTATAATCAGCCACCTCAGACATAAACTGGGTAGCATCGTATTCGCCCCGCTCAACCTGCTTGAGTCGAAATTCCCATTCGCCTGTCAGCTCGGGAGACTTCAATCGTTCATCTTGTATTAACGAAATCAATGCACGTCCAGACTCTGTGCTCAGTAAGCCCTTCCCTTTTCGCTCGATATACTTGCGCTGTATCAACACTTCAATGATCGAAGCACGAGTGGCAGGTGTGCCAACACCTTTATCCTTAAGCGCTTCTTTTAAATCCTCATCTTCGACGATCTTACCAGCGGTTTCCATGAGTTGCAACAAGCTTGCCTCATTGAAACGTTTAGGTGGTGAGGTTTTAAACTGAGGCAATGATGGATCGTGCGGATGACTCTCCCCTTCTTGAAAATCGGGCAGCTCTTGGGCACTATCATCTTCATCGCCCTTGTCCGTAGCATCTGAAGGTTTCGATTTTGCTTCCTTCGGGTAGAGAGCTTGCCATCCCGGATCGACGAGCACTTTTCCACGTGCACGAAATGGCTCTTCCGCTGCAATCGCTTCTATAACAGTAACTGCTTTAAGACTTGGCTGATAAAATACTGCAATTAAGCGAGTCACGACTGCATCATACAGTCGTGCTTCATCTCCGCTCAGTTGGCTACCAAGCACTTCGGTCGGTATAATCGCATGGTGGTCGGACACCTTTTTGTCATCAACAATTCGTTTTGTGAATGTCAACTTTGCGGTATCGATAGGCTCTAACTCTTTCGGCTTAAGCTGACGCAAGGCCTCTAAAAGTGGTGCGATTGTCGGCTCAATATCTGAGCTCAAATAACGGCTATCCGTCCTTGGATAGGTTAGAAATTTCCCTTCGTATAGATTCTGAGCGATCTTTAGCGTTTGATCGGCGGTAAAACCAAAACGCTTGTTCATATCCTGCTGCAATGATGTCAGGTCATACAATTGCGGAGGGTTCGACTTTTCGTTCTTTTTGATAACTGACTCGACTACCAACTCTTGACCCTTAATTTTTTGAATGATCGATTCGGCTTGTTCCTTATCCTCAAACTTACCTTCCGTATGTTTAAATTTGGCACCGCATGCGATGGTATGCACTTCCCAAAAATCTTTTGCTTTGAAAAAATCGATATCAAGATCGCGATTCACGATCATCGCGAGAATAGGAGTCTGCACACGTCCGAGACTCAGCAACAAGTTGCGCTGTCCATACTCGATCGTAAAGAAACGTGTAGCATTTAAACCAACGATCCAATCTGCCTCGCTACGGCATTTAGCCGCCTGGTAAAGGCGATCGTAATCGTGGCTGGAAACGAGTTCCGAAAAGCCCTTCTTGATAGCCGACTCTGTCAGCGAACTAATCCATAGTCGCTGGCATGGCTTCGACTCACAATCTGCCCAAGTTAAAATGTAACGAAAAATCAGTTCCCCTTCACGACCTGCGTCCGTTGCACATACAATTTCATCGGCCTCTTCAAAAAGTCGCTTAATCGTCAGCAACTGCTCATGTGCTGAACCATCCTTACGAGTGCGCAATTTAAATTCATTTGGAATAATGGGTAAATTACTCAGCCGCCATGGTTTCCACTGCGGATTGTAGTCTTCGGGCTCTTGCAACTCGACCATGTGCCCAAAGGCCCATGTGACTGTCCACTCATCCCCCTTCAGGAACCCCTTACCTTGACTCGTCGCACCTAAAAATTTGGCGATATCTCGAGCCACTGAAGGCTTCTCTGCTAAGACGACTTTCATGAACAAACCCTAGGCATGAATTTGCCTAGGCAAACTATGCGTAAACTATACGCGCACACTGATCACAGAAATGTGGCTCACCAGCGACTGAAGCCATTTTTGAAACCTCATTCGACACACGTAAATGACATCCCCCACATTTATGTGCTTCAATCGTCGTCACGTAGGGCGGGCGCTTGGTTAATTTCTTCACCCGATCATAATGCCCTAAAAAGCTCTCATCGACATCGGCACGAGAGTCATCAACAGCCCTTTGTGCCGCTCCAACTTTCGTCTTTAAATTTTGCTCACGCTCACTGAGCTTTTCAATTTCCTCACGCTGTATTGTGATACGTGCCTCAATCTTGATGCGCTCTGCTTCGAATGACTCGCGTGCAGTATCGATTTCCAACATCAATTCGATTTCACGCTCTTCCAATTCGCCAATCTCGGCCTCAGTCTGCTCGATTTGATGAGTCATCGCTCGATAGTCATCGTTCTTCTTAATTTCGAGCTGCTGCGTGCGAAAACGTGCAAGTGCGGCTTCCTTTGACTTCACTTCGACGTCAAGTTCATGGCGCTGCACCTCTTTTTCTTTGAGGGCATGTCCAGCTGCCTCAATGTTCGCCTCCTCCTCGTGGATCAACTTCTCAATCGCCGCACGCTCCAAGGGTATACGCTCGAGCTCTTGCACGATTTTTTGTAGCGATGTGTCGCGGTCCTGGACAATAAGAAGCTTTTCGATTTGCGGGTCAGACATATTTGAGAATACTCACGAACACTCAAAACTCACTAGACTGCAGAGCAACACAAAAGACACGATGAGCGACACTTCACTACAAGACCAAATCGACGATGCGACACTCGACTTCACGCTCGGGGAAAGCGCCGCGGCGATTGAAAAATTGAATCAGCTGGTCAAATTACACCCAAACTCCTTTGAAGCATGGCATGCACTGACCGAAGTCCACTTTTCAGAGCGCGATTTCAATGCTGCCCTCAAAGCCGGTGAAGCCGCACACGCACTCAAACCAGACGACATCCACATCAACACGAGTTTATCACGTATATGGATGGAGCGAGGCGACAAGCCGCAGGCCGAACACTTCGGGGCTCAAGCACGAACTTTGAGCTGGAAAGATGAGCTCAAATCGCCCCCCGAAACGGACAGCATTTCTTAACCATTCTCGGCATTGACAGTTCAAGGTCTGAACGACTAAATCATCCGCACATGGAAGATGTAACTTACACCCTAGAATTTGAAAAACCACTGTGTGAGCTGGAGAAGCAATTAATCACACTACGCACCGTCTCTGATGAGTCTAAAGTGGACGTCAGCAGTGAAATTAAGGCAATCGAGCAAAAAATCGAAAAAACCAAGGCAGATATTTATTCCGATTTGACGCCTTGGCAGCGAGTGCAGCTGTCCCGCCATCCAAAACGCCCGTATTCGCTCGACTACATCGAGAGCATTTTTACGGATTTTGAAGAACTTCACGGCGACCGACGTTTTCGCGATGATGCAGCCATCGTTGGTGGACCTGCATTTTTAGATGGTAAAGCTGTTATGGTAATCGGCCAACAAAAAGGTCGAAACACTAGGGACAACCTGAAGCGCAACTTTGGTTGCCCACATCCTGAAGGCTATCGTAAAGCGATGCGACTGATGGAAATGGCTGAAAAGTTTGAGATGCCTATCATCACACTTATTGATACACCAGGTGCCTACCCAGGAATTGGTGCTGAAGAACGACACGTTGCCGAGGCAATTGCAGTCAACATCCGTGACATGAGTGCACTCAAAGTGCCAGTCATCACCATTGTTATCGGTGAAGGTGGCTCAGGCGGTGCGCTTGGCATGGCTGTTGCAGACGAAGTAATGATCATGGAGAATAGCTACTATTCGGTCATCTCCCCTGAGGGTTGTGCTGCGATCCTATGGAAAGATCGCGCCGCCGCTCCAAAGGCTGCTGAAGCACTACGCTTTAGCCCAAAACACTTAAAGGAATTCAAGGTTGTCGATCGTATCATCAAGGAACCTATCGGTGGCGCACATCGTGATCACGCCGCTGCTGCTAAGGCCGTCAAAGACGAGATTCTAGACTCACTCTCGAAACTCGAGAAAAAGAGCATGGAAAAATTACTCGATGACCGTTATAAGAAATTCCGCAACCTCGGAATCTTTGCCGAAGCTTAAGCGAAAGTAGGAGTCGCAGGCCTCAACCAACAACACCGCGGGCAACGAAAGCATTCAACTTACTTGAGATTTACCAGCGTCCGCTGGTCTGCTTGTGACAGAGCCCTCCCCTCCAGTAAACACTTACCAACCGACACGTAAGCCATCGTAGGCGAGGCGAACGTCATCTGGTAAACGAGCTTCCGTGCGCTCATGGTCGACCATATAGGTCATGTGCGTGAGGAAGGAAATTCTCGCGCCCATTTCGACAGCTGTTTGCGTCGCTTCATCCACTGTCATGTGAGATGGATGCGGTTCTGGGCGTAAGCCATCGAGCACCACAACATCCGCGTCTTCAGCAAGGAATCGTGCTTCCTCACCTACTTCCTTACAATCAGTAAAATACGCCAACTTCTTGCCAGTATCTTTCTCGGTAAAAATCAAGCCCAGCACTTCCATCGGTCCGTGTTGTAAAACCACCGACTCTATGGTGCCACCAGGGACTTCCAATTCTTTGGGCATTTCCTGTAGCTGAAATGCAGGGTAACCCTTGACCACAGGCTTGTCCTTAATTGCGTAAGGGAAAATCTCACGTATACGCCGCAAGCCTTCTAAACTACTGAAGACCGGCAAAGCCACACCGCCATTTAAATCACAAAAACGGCGCAAATCATCCATTCCAAGTATGTGATCGGCATGTGGATGCGTCAGAATAAATGTGTCAATTTTCTGTATCTCATTTTGGATACATTGCATTCGAAATTCTGGAGCAGCATCAACTTGA
Source organism: uncultured Opitutia bacterium (assembly GCA_937136395.1). Lineage (GTDB taxonomy): Bacteria > Verrucomicrobiota > Verrucomicrobiia > Opitutales > Coraliomargaritaceae > JBPOFY01. The sequence goes on from CAKZOI010000048.1 coordinate 27,303, forward strand.
ATATAATGCCCTCCCATCTCGACATGAATCGATGTGCGCGTGCGCCAGTTCATCGGATTATTTAAATCGCAGCCTTCGCCCTCGGGCTGCGCAATCATTGGCACACCTTGTGAAGTCCCTGTTCCTAAAAAGATTAATTCCATATCATGTAATGCACTACACTATTTTGCCTTCTTAGGCTCTGTATTCGTGAATTGAAAATCGGCATAGACCAATCGATGATCGGATCCATCAAGTGCTCCCTCAATGTCCACGATTACACCAGCACCGCCCTCAACATGCTTCGCCATAGCTGGTGAAACAATGAAACCATCCACCGCTTGGTAGCTTGACTCTTTCTTATAAAAGTAAGTCCAGACCTCCCCTCGCGAGTCAAACGCGGGCAAAGGTGAACCAATCTCTAACTTGCCTCTACGCTGAAATCGGCGCTGCGCTGCGCTGTTAGGTGGCGCATTGAAATCACCCACGATCATATACCTATCCGACTTTCGATTAAGGATCCGTTTAACAACGAGGTTTCGACATGCTTCCGCTTCGCGGGTGCGACGTAGTTCAGAAAATGGATCGGCTTCCTCGTCTGTCCAACGACTTTTCAGGTGCAATGTGAACAGTGTAAATTGAGCACCATTGGCGCCCTCGAAAGTAATTTCTAATAAGCCTCGCTTCACGCGTTCGCGGCGATCCAAATATTTAAAATCAAGGTATTTATGCTTCCTCACTTCCAAGGGTGGAACCATCGAAAGCACTGCAACATGTCGCACCGGGTCCGCGCCTTGAAGATGCACCGCATAGGGATAGTGCAAGCCTTCTTGGTGCAAGTCCGATCTCAACTCTTCGAGGAAATCCACGTCCCCCATCTCCTGAAGCACTAATATGTCTGGGCGAGCATGATGAATCACTTTTCGAACCGCTGCCTTTTCCACTTCAGGCTTAGGATACGAAGGCCGCCAAGTGCCTGCCACTTGACGATCCATGACTAGATAATTTCTAATGTTATACGTCGCAATACGTAGATCCTCCGCTTTCAGAGAAACCACAAAGAGGCACATCAATAGAAGTAACCCAGCAATTGGTTTAACGTAGTGCATGGCTAACAAGTTTAGGAGAGCGTTTATTGGTTCATCGAAGCTTCACGCTCCAATAATGTCGGGTGTGAATAATAGAAGCTGCTATAAATTGGGTGCGGTGTCAAATTACTCAAATTCTCCTTGTGTAACTTGCGAAGCGCACGACTAAGGGGCGCCGCGCCTCCCATCGCATCGCGGGCAAACGCATCTGCCTCATACTCATGCTTGCGTGATAAGCGGCTCATTAATGGCGACAACCAAAAGGTCAGCAAGCCACTGAGCAGTAAAAACAATAGCAAAACTGGAACAATATGAACCGAATCGGCATCGCTAAAGTGAAAAGCCTGAGCCAGCCATGTGCCGTTCGCTAACCAACCAAGTAGCGCGAACATTCCAAGCGTGCTTACACCAGACATCGCAATCATCTTAGGTATATGGCCGAGCTTATAGTGCCCGATTTCGTGAGCGAGAACTGCTTCTAGCTCCTCTTCATCCATTTGCTCAATCAGGGTATCATAGAGCACAATCCGTCGAAAACGCCCAAATCCGGAGAAAAATGCATTGGAGTGCCCCGAGCGTTTACTCCCATCAATCACTAGAATCGTCTGCGCCTTAAAGCCAGTGCGCTCTGCAAGCGCGAATAAACGGTCCTTTAAAGTGCCCGCTTCCATCGGCTCCAACTTATTAAATAGCGGCATAATAAACATCGGATAAGCGACCACCATAACGAGTTGAAAAATGAAAAAGACAGAGAAGCCCCATACCCACCAAACTGAACCCGCTGCTTCAACTAGAAAAATTAATAGTGCTAGCAGAGGAAGCCCGATGATAAAACCAAGAATGAAGCCCTTCACCTTATCGACGATCCACAATTTCAAAGTGCTTTTATTAAAACCAAAGCGTTCCTCTAAACGAAACGTGCTCCACCAATCAAATGGTAAACCCGGCAAACCGAGAATCATACCAATAAGAAACAAGACACAAGCTTGCCCCCACACACCATAGCCAATAACTCCACTCAGCCAACTGTATAGCCAAGGCAAAGCTCCTGCGAGCAGAACAATTGCTAAGATCACGCTATCATACAGCTCACTGAGAATTCCGAAACGTGTTTTAGCGACCGTATAATCGATCGATTTCTGATAGGTCGGAAGATCGATAAAATCTTTAAATGCATCTGGCACTTCAGCCGACTTTGCACGCGCATGGCGCATATTCATGAAGTCTAAGATAATGCCTGTAACAAGCTTCAAGACTAGTAGGCAGACGAATGTGATCAAAATGGTATTCATTAGGCAACCGCCTAAAACACAGGCATTCCTAGTGTGGGTAAAGCAAATCTTTACCTTTCTATAACTCCAGAAGCCGAAGCGGTTCGGGGCAATCATCGTATACCCCATGCATATCGAGCCACTTCCGATGATTTCACGCGGTGAACTTCTCACCTGAACACGAATAATGTTGGACCTTCAACGCTCGATCTCCAACTTACTTTTTCATGTCCAAAACGCTTTATCTACTCGACGGCATGGCTCTCGCCTATCGAGCCCATTTCGCACTCATAAGAAGCCCTATCTATACCTCGAAAGGTTTCAATACATCTGCGATTTTTGGGTTCACCAGCACTTTAATTGAGCTCATCAGCAATAAAGCCCCGAGCCACCTAGCTGTTGTGTTCGATACCTCCGCACCTACGGAGCGCCATATTTTATACCCAGAGTATAAAGCGCAGCGTGAGGCCATGCCAGAAGACCTCTCCGCAGCGATGCCGCACCTAAGTCGTATTGCCGAGGCCTTTGGCATTCCTGTGCTTAAAATGGATGGTTACGAGGCAGACGATATTATCGGCACTCTTGCCCATCGAGCAGAGGCAGATGGTTTTGATGAAATCTTCATGGTCACTCCAGATAAAGATTTCGGACAACTGGTGACTGAAAAAATCAAAATGTATCGCCCGTCGCGTAAAGGCGACGGCGCGGAGATCTGGGGCATTGGTGAGATCAAAGAAAAATGGGGCATTGCTCGCGTCGACCAAGTGATTGATATGCTGGGACTTTGCGGTGATGTTTCCGACAACATTCCTGGCGTGCCGGGAATTGGGCCCAAAACTGCCGAGAAACTACTCGCCGCCTATGACACGGTCGAAGGGATTATTGAAAACGTCGATCAACTAAAGGGAAAACAACAAGAGCGTATACGCGAGCACGCTGATAACGCACGACTTTCCAAAAAACTCGCGACCATCCAACTCGACGTCCCCATAAACTCGGACTGGGATGCGATTAAGCTCGATACCCCTGACAAAGAAAAGATCGTGCCAATTTTTGCCGAATTTGAGTTTCGCACCCTAGGCAAGCGTATCTTTGGTAGCGATTTCTCCGTCCAAGAAGCCGCTACGGATCTAGTCCTCATGAGTGAGGACGATGAAAAAAGTGCTCAACAAGAGCATTCAGAGTCGCCACAACTAGACCTCATTCCACAAGTGACGTTCAAAAAATTCGCCGACCTCAAAGTAAACTATCGCATCGCACATGATGCCGATACGACAGCCGAACTGATTGCGGAACTGAGAACCGCGGGCACATTTGCATTCGATACGGAGACAACTGCATTAAACCCACGAAGCGCCCAACTTGTCGGCATTTCATTCAGCACTGCTCCACAATCTGGATGGTTCGTTTCACTGCTCGAAAATGCCACTGCCCTCGAAGCGCTACGTCCACTATTTGCAGATAGCACGCTCACTAAAATTGGGCACAATCTAAAGTTCGATCTCTCCATTCTAGCCGAACAGCAAGTGCCCGTCGCTGGCACCTGCTATGATACAATGCTCGCACACGCGCTCATTGATCCTGAACAACGTCACAATCTAGATACCCTGTCTGAAGACTTCCTACAGTATTCGCCGATCCGTTTCAGTGAGCTCATACCCAACGCCACAAAGGGAGAGACGATTGACTACTCAAATGTCGAACCACAGGCACTCGCGGAGTATGCCATCGAAGATGCCGATGTCGCTTTGCAACTCTGGAACATCTTCAAACCGAAGCTTGAAGAAAGCGGACAGGCCAAAATCTTCTACGAAATTGAAACGCCCCTACTGCCCGTGGTCGTCGCTATCGAACGTGAAGGCATACGTATGGATGAGGATGCCCTCGCCGAAACCGGCGCATCGCTTGTCGACCACATCGATAGTTTGCAAGCATCCATCTACGAGACTGCAGGACGTGAATTCAACCTCAACTCTCCAAAGCAACTCGGCGAAGTGCTGTTCGACGAACTCAAGCTGGTTGAGAAACCTAAGAAGACGAAAACAGGACAATATGCGACGAATGAACAAGTGCTCTCATCACTCGCCCCCAAACATGACATTGTCGCTAATATTCTGGAGTATCGTCAGCTCACAAAATTGAAGAGCACCTACATCGATGCACTACCCAACTCGGTCGATCCAATAAGCGGACGTATTCATACTCATTACGGGCAAGTGCAAACCTCGACAGGTCGACTCACCTCCAACGACCCCAATCTCCAAAACATTCCTGTCCGTAGCGAGCAAGGGCGCAAAATTCGCAAAGCCTTCGTCCCTCGCAAAGGCTGGAAATTACTCGCCGCTGACTACTCGCAGATCGAACTCCGTATCCTAGCCGCACTGACAGGCGACGAAGGGCTACTCGCTGCGTTCCGCGAGGGCCGCGACATCCATACTGCCACTGCCGCAAAAATTTTCAATGTTAGTCTCGATGAGGTCGACCGCGACCAGCGTAGCACCGCTAAAATGGTCAACTTCGGCATCCCATATGGTATTTCCGCATTTGGCCTCGCGCAGCGCCTCGGCACGATCTCTCGCACTGAAGCGCAGGAAATTATCGATAGTTACTTTGCACAGTTCCCAGGTATCCCAGGCTATATGGAGCGTATAAAAGAGAGCGCCAAAGAGAAAGGCTATGTCGAAACCATCACAGGGCGTCGCCGCTACTTACGTGATATTAATTCAGGCAACGGCACCATTCGCGCCGCAGCTGAGCGCAACGCGATCAACATGCCGATCCAAGGCACTGCAGCTGACATGATTAAAATCGCAATGGTGCGTATTCAAAATTCTATTACAGAGAAAGGTCTCAACACGCGCATGTTGTTACAAGTGCATGATGAACTAGTCTTCGACCTCGATCCATCCGAAGAAACAGTCGTGCGCGCACTCATAACAGAAGGTATGCAAAACGCACTCAAGCTCGATGCCCCAATCGAAATCGAGATCGGCCTCGGCGACAATTGGCTAGAAGCACACTAGACCCATGAACGAAAAACGCACCAAAGCATGGATCGGCGATGCCGTGCTCGCACTATTTGCGAGAGAATGGATCCTGAAACAAGACGACATCCAACCCGAAAAAAGAGCCGAAGTTTTCATTCAAATGACTTCTAATAAATTCCTTTCAGCACTCGGTGAGCCCACCGCGATGGAAGCCGAAATCGGTGTTGTCTATGAGAATGAAGGATTACAAGCTGCCTTCAGTTTCATCGAGGACAAATTCATTCCAATCTTTCAAAAACAGCGAAACAACCAACGCAAGCCTGGCAGCTATCGCAGGAAATAGACGACCAATTCCCGCTGTTTTAATCTGGAAGGTTGCGCTCCGTCGCAACCGCGTCGTGTAAGTCGAACGTTTCAGGCGTTCCTACGGCGTTGACAAAGCAACGCCCTCCAAATGAACGTCTTATATCACCCACAAGCCTCACTGCATTACAGCTCAGATTCCATCAATCCATCTTGACCGCTGAACGTTTCAATAGACATTCTTATTGTATGTTACCATTTCCCCGACACTGGGTGCACGCCACTCTCATTGCACTTATCGCACCAGCCTTCTTCCTTGGTTGTAGCGAGTCTGATTCAGACGCCTATCAGGCGACTCCCAGCAATAAAGAAAAGAGCACTGAAGTGTTTCCCTATAGCCACGATTCTGATCGCTTAGCTCAAATCACTCACGAGGCATGTGTCGAGTGTCATGCCGAAGAAGTTGAGCAGTGGAAGACCAGTCACCATGCCAAGGCAAATCGCCCTACTTCCATGCAGCTGGATGCACGTGCATTTACACCAGTTCGCCAAATCGAAGAGTCTGGTGTTACGTATGAGATGGCTCTCAATGGCACCGAGTTTGAACTCCGCGTGCTCAACCCCGATGGCCCAGATTTAACATACAAATTAGTCGGCGTCATCGGTGAAACCCCTATTCGCCAATACTTGGCTGTGCTACCTGGTAACAAATTTCAAACAATTAGCGCTACTTACGATGTGCTCAATGATACCTGGATCGATGTCTTTGCTGGCGAAAACCGCGTCCCTGGAGAATGGGGGTATTGGACTGGTCAAGGTATGAATTGGAACGCCAACTGCGCGTATTGTCATACCACAGAATTTGACAAGAAATTCGATTTCGAATCCAACAGTTACCACACGACATGGGTGCAACAAGGCATCTCCTGCATCGAGTGCCACATCGGAGTGGACGAGCATTTAGAGGCGGCAAGAAAAGGCGATTATACCACTGGGCTGAGCCAGCTAAGTAGAGAGCAAACGGAGTCGAACTGCTTTACCTGTCACTCACGCCGTGACCAACTCACCGCGGATGCTTTCGAAGTCGGTGATGATTTTCACGACCATTTCGATGTCTCACTCCCGGATCAACCAGGAATCTATTATGCAGACGGTCAAATCCTAGACGAAGTCTATGTCCATGCATCATTTAAAATGAGCCGTATGGCACATGCAGGGGTCAGTTGCACCGATTGCCATAACCCACACACACTCGAGCATGTTTTACCCTTCGAAAACAATATGCTCTGCATGCGTTGCCATGAAGCTGGCGGCACGATGAACGCACCAATCATTAAGCCAGTTGAGCACAGTTTCCACAAAGAAGGTAGCACCGGTAACCTCTGCGTGGAATGCCACATGCCACAAACCACCTACATGCAGGTCGATCCGCGTGCCGATCATGGTTTCCACTCGCCTGATCCATTGATGACTAAAGAGCTCGGCATACCTAATGCCTGTAGCAAATGCCATAAGGATCAAGATCTCGATTGGGCTGTGGAACATGCCGAAAACTGGTATGGCGAACGTCTCGAAAAGAGCCGTCAACGCGCACGTGCACGTGCGATCTCTGCCGCCTACGAGTATAGACCCGAGGCGATGGAGGCTCTGATCAAACTATCCGCTGACGAAGAGATCGATGCATGGCAAGCGACTTACATTGGCCTACTCGCCAACTACGTGCCGAATGAACAGGTTGTGGCGCATCTAAAATCACTTGCCGATCACGAAAGCCCACTCGTGCGTAGCCGCGTAGTGCGCGGACTTGGCAGACTCCCTGAACTCGATTCAATCATCATAGATAAACTCAGTGACACGAAACGTAATGTGCGTATCAATGCGGCACGAGCTATGGCTTCGCGCAATCAAGCAATCCCAGATGAACAAGCTGCCGAAGAATGGGACAGCTACCTAAAATTCAACGCCGACCGTCCACAATCGCTCCTGATGCAGGCAAGTCGAGCCGCTGTGGATAACCGCCCTGCGGATGTGCAAAAATTCATCGCACGAGCGCTACTAATGGATTCAAAAAATCCTGAGATGTATCATCAGGGCGCCATTCTACTCAGCACAGCAGGGCTCAACGATGCCGCCACACGCTACCTCAATACTGGCTGGGAGATGGCTCCTCAAAATGCGAGGTTCCCCTATTCTTTAGGACTCCTTGCCGCCGAAACGGGCGACTTGAACAAGGCAGTCGGCTACCTTGAAGAGACGGTAGCCATGGAGCCGGAATTCTACCGCGCATGGTATAATCTCGCCCTAGCCTACCAACAGCTCAATCGCCCCGAAGACGCCGCACGCGCTCAGCGTAAGGCGCAGGGACAGTAATCGAAAATATTCACAGATCCGTAGGGGCTTCACTTGTGAAGACCGCAGTGCCTTAGGCTTTTGCTCGACGGTCTTCACAAATGAAGCCCCTACGAGCACAATTAAACAATCATCACACGACAGTATAACCACCTTCGATGTGATAAACATTTGCAGGCCCGACACTGCGTAAGCACCTGCGAGTAATGAGCTAATCATACCTTTACTACACACTAGCAGAAGTGTGATGCCCGTAGTATCATCGCTGATACCATGCTCTAAAATCGCTTCAGGAATGATCGCCTCAGCGCCGATGATTGGGCGCGCAGAATGCTCCGATTCCGAGCGCAAATCAATCAATCGCAGAGGCGCACTAATCGACTGCGCCTGGCGCAATTGATCCATAGACCAACAATGCGACGGCAAATCGCTATCACTCTTTTTAATTTGTTCCGGCGTGTTTACATTTGGCAATTTAAACGTCTGAATCTCATAATTAGCGGCGTGTATCGACACCACTATCCCCACCTTTGGCACAGCATTTCCGATAATCAATTTGATCACTTCCAGCGCTTGCAAATTTGCGCCCTAACCAGTCTACCGAATGGCCCTCAAATATGGGTTTCTCGCTCAAGCCACTGCCCTACATTACCGACCCCGATGCGCTGATGGAGCGCTTCCTCGACTATGCGGTGGCGAATGGCATCGAGCTCTACCCCGCACAGTCGAAAAAGCTATCCTTCAAATCTTCTCGAGCAAGAACGTCATCCTCAACACGCACACGGGTTCGGGAAAATCGCAGGTCGCAGCGGTGCTGCATTTTCTATCTGCCTCACAGAGCAAACAATCCATTTACACCTACCCGATCAAGGCGCTGATCAATGAGAAGTTCCTCGAACTCTGTCGCGACTTCGGTCCCGAAAATATCGGCATGATGACAGGGGACGCCTCCGTCAACCGTGGTGCCCCAATCCTTTGCTGCACGGCCGATATCCTCGCCAACATCGACTTGCGCGATGGCGTGAGAGCACCGAAACAATTTAGCGATACGAGCAATAGAGTACTCGATAGAATACAACGGGCGAAGTCTTTTTTATCATAGAAAATAGAGTCATCATTTAATTACTATAGTAGGTAATGTTGTCATACAACGAAAGCGTACCACTTACTCTGAACCTCAGCCTTTAACTTTTTGAGCACTTCGGCGTATCGAGAATCGTCAGCTACGTTTTCTCTTTCAATCGTACCGCCGTTCATATGATACAGCTCCGCAGGTTGAGATTCACTCAGTATCAGTTTCCAATCTTTAGTCCGCGCCATCGCAGTGCGGTGCTCGGGTTTCCAAGTCAATTTTTCAACACGAGAATGGAAGGGCACACCACTTGAGGTGTCATACGGCTTTTCAGGATTTTCAAAATAGTTTTCTGGCAGATCGCTGTAAGCTGCAGTCGCTACGACAGCATAGTCGGGTTCCTCAGTAGATTCACCATCGAGGAACGGCTTTAACGACCGCCCTTCCAGCTGACTAGGAATTGTGCCACCAGACAAATCGGCTAGCGTTGGATAAATATCCAGACACTGCGCGAGATTGGATATGCGGGCGCCTTCTTTAATATGCCCTGGGCCATACCATATCATGGGAACATGCATCAAAGCGTCATATAGGTGCATCGACTTGCGCACCATACGATACTCGCCCATGTAGTCGCCATGATCAGACGTAAATACCACGATGGTGTTTTTATCGAGCCCCTGCTCTTTCAAGGAGTCGAGAATCCGACCAACTTGATAATCCACGCCCCACTCGATGGAGGCATGATAATACTTCTTAGTCGATTTAAGCTCGGCGTCCGAAATTTTATCATAGTTCAATGCTTTCTGATGATCCGACAGACGCTTGGACAACTTTGAAGGATCGATATACTCAGGTAAGGTCATTTTACTCGCTGCATAGGTATTCGCGACATCAGCAGGAGCCATGTAAGGTGGATGCGGATCAAAATAGCTGATGTGCATAAAGAACGGCTGCTCACCACCCTGCTTCGACATGAATTCGACTGCCGCATCCGTACTTATTTTGGGGTGACAACGTTCACGCGGCCAAAGTGTATTCGAATGCCAACTCGGCTGCACAAACTTATTATAAGCGCGAAACGCCTCACGATCTCGATTACTCACAAAATCATAGTTCTGTAATTCCAATCTTTCATACGTATGATTTTTACCGATATATGCAGTAGTATATCCCTGTTGCTTAAAATAATCACCAAGTGAACCTTTAAAGTCTAAGTATCGGGATGTCTTGCCCTTGATATTAGATAAACGATCGACTTGGTGCGGATATTTCCCCGAAAACATCGACATTCTAGACGGTGCACAGACTGGATTGTTGCAAAACGCACGATCAAACAAAGTGCCCTTACTGGCCATTTCATCTAGACGTGGTGTGTGAGCATCAGGGCTACCAAGGCAGCCCATCGCATCGCCACGCATTTGGTCACACATGATAAAAACAAAATTGGGCCGCGAGGATTTCTCGACGGGCTTCGATTTCTTTTCAGCCTGCCCACTTGCAGTCGGACTGAGGGCACCGAGTGCTACCGTCGAAAGTGCTGCAGTCGATAGTTTGACAAAGCTACGCCGAGACTGTCGGGCTTCAGTTTTATTTTCCATTGTTCAGTGAATGTTTAAATGACTTATTATATAATCGAGATTGTGCACTCCGCCTTCATGCCTACAGATTTAGGTAGCTCGATAATAATCGGTACGCACTCCATACCAGGCACCATGTTGAAGATGCGACCTTTCGGGCTTTTCTTGATCTTCATCGGCGCTGTGGACTCGACCACGACGGTGCCTTCGGACTTCGTAACCTCAATTCGCTTATCTGAGACTTGCCGCACTTTCTCGCCAGAAGGCGACATAATTGGCACCACTAGAGATGCCGCGTTCTGACTGACTGCACCATCGGCTGAAGCTGCTTGAATCGTGACTTTCCCACGATTCATCGCATAGCTCATCTTATAATTCACAACGTCCCCAATCAGTGGGCGATGCTCTCGGTCATTCAGGCTAGCATTCACATCGAAGCGAATTTGCTTTCCATCATCCTTGGTTTTCACATCGGCTTTCAGGTCATATAAATTAGTGTACCACATTCCATCTTTTTCAGTTTCTACCCGTGTCGTAAACGCAAAGTCTTCGCCTGGCAGTGGCTGCATATTCAGCGGTTCAACCATGACATAATCGGCCATACTGGAAGTCAAAATGGGCCCCACTTTCTGGTGATACAAAACCGCCAGACTTCCGCCAGTCGCCTGCTGAAGATGCTTTTCTTTCTTTGTTTTGTATTGGGAATCGTATGCCGATACCGTTGCGCGCCACGGGCCACGGGCCCCTAGCCATACTGCGAGTTCTGGAAATTCCTTGATTCCATTTGCACTTTCACGCGGCAGTGGGGTCGATTTGTCAACCTTCGGCATGTGAATCATACTGTCCTGCACAAAGGCCAAAACCTTAGCGTGCGCGAAGGTGTGATGAATGCAAGGCTTGATGCCGTGCGACACATAATCTGGGCCGCCATGCAACAAGCCGTCAGCAGTGCAGCGTTGGAGAAGCTCAGCGTTCTTATATGCCGCAGTCCCAAAGGCGGGATTGCGATCAGCCATCATACTGTAAGCTGGTAGACAACCATCGGATGTGCGACTGCCCCAATAGGTCCACTTGGCTTGACGCGTTCCCCAACTGTTATCCCAGCCACCGTCTGGCAGCATAAACTGTAAATGACCTTCGAGGGATTTTGTAACTAATTCCAGCAGTTCTGCATCTTGCTCTGCCAAAGCATACAGCACCGCACCATTCAAGGATTCTTCGACGTTGTAACCTAAATCTAAGGGCAACAATCCACGATCACTGCGATTGTCGTAGGGCTTCCCTTCTCCAAAGATCAGCTTATTTGGCTCTATGAAATACTTCTTCGCTTCTTTGGCGAATTTACGGCTCCGATCGATGTATTTCTGTTCGTGAAGAACATGGCCAATCAAATTAAAGCCATACAGTGAGGTCATTCCATAGTTCACATTTGTGAAATCAATTTTGGCAAAGTGTTTCCAAAGATATTCACCTGCGACCTTAGCTAATCGCTCTGTCCACTCCTTTAATTTAGCCTCGTCGAGCATTTCCCCGTGGTAGTGAATCGCCTCGGCAAGTGCGATCGCGCCGAAGATCGACGTGCCGTGCCAGGATTTGGGTGGTAAGTCGTTCGTCCATCGACCATCGGGGCCTGTGACATTCTTCGACCACTCCATTACATTAATGGCCGCGTCTAGATACTTCTGTTCGCCTGTCACATGCGCCATATGCATAAAAGGATACACCGCGTCGTGACAACGACCATGGATGATACCTCGTGACTCACAAGCTGGACATTGTAAAACCCCGTGAAGCTTAGGATTTGACGGATCATTCACTTGGTGAGCAATCATGCCATCACACCAGTCTTTCAGTAGCGATTTAGTCAATGCATCATAACTACCGTAACTGCCTTCACCTACATAACTGCGGCAACCACTTAGTAAACTAGTCCCTCCGAGACCCAGTCCCGCAGAGCTCAATGCCATTGTATATAAAAAACCCCTTCTATCCATAATTAATTAAACGTTATTTAAATTGGACAACATTATGAAACAAGTGTTTTGAATACTTCATCAATAAGGGGCTTAAGTGGAGGGGTAAAAATAAAACGAGCCTAATATCGCGGAGGCGTTTCCTTTAGCCACTGATCTAGGAGCTTCGAAAGGTAATCGACTTTCTCTGGATGCGTTGAGGCTAAATTATTTCGGTCATCGGGATCAGTCTTAAGGTTAAAGAGTTCTTTACTGCTTGGGGTTTGAATCAACTTATACCATCCATCGATAACAACAAAGGCCTTGTATCCGTCCTTAACATCTTTGCGTTTCTCAAGATCACTATCATGGTCATAAACATCGACAAAAATACGGTCACGCTCCTTGAGCGCCTCAGGGTCGCGAAGATCTAAGCCTTTCATTTCCTGGGGAGGCTCAATGCCACAGGCTTTTAAAATAGTCGTGGCAATATCAAGATTACTAGCGAGACTGCTTGTATCACGTAAAGGTTGAAGTGTGCCTTCGTGAGTAATGAAAATGGGTGTTCGTATACCAGCTTCCACTGGTTGACGCTTCGAACGAATCGAACTGTTCATTTTATTTGGATTCTGCACCCATCCATTGTCACATGTGAAAACGAATATAGTATTTTCATACTGATTATTCTTCTTCAAATAGTCTACGATTTGGCCACAGGTCTCATCTAACCATTCAACATTTGCCCAATACTTTGCCGTTGGTTTATCTGGCGCAATACCCTTATATTTGTTGAACAAACGATCGGGAGCATCATGTGGGGAGTGTGGTAAATACACACCATACCAAATGAAAAAGGGCTGCCCTGTTACCTTCGACTTATCGGCTATATCGGTAATCGGTTTGATCGTTTTACGACCGATTCTAAGCCCGACATCTCCATGCCTGCCGCCTGCGGTGGCGACCCCATGTGTCATCGCGTGTGTAAAACCATGATCTAAGGGATCTTCCTCCCACCACTTACCCGTCTGCAGTGTGAGATATCCATTCTCTTTGAGCACTTCTATAAATGTTGTGCACTCCGAAAAAGGAGCCGTCATCTTCTTACGCAGCTCACCGAAGAGCTCTAGGTGTGTTTTACGATGTGTCCCCTTTGGCATAACAGGATCATTACCTCGAATTCCCGTTTCGTGAGGGTAAAGGCCAGTTGCTAAACTAGCCAAGGACGGACGACAAAGCGGCGCAGTTACGTAGCCACGTTCATAAAGCATCCCTGCGGCAGCAAGCTTATCTAGATTCGGGGTCTGTATATGCTCGTGCCCCATGAAGCCGTAATCATTCCAAGCTTGGTCATCGCTCAACAAAAAGACCACGTTCGGTCTTTCGATCTCAGTTTCAGCATTTACAGTGGAACATGCTACAATAGCGAGCATGGCTAAGGTGCCGCTTTTTTTAAACAACATAGCTAATTTGAGATCTGATTGAGTGAGATTGATGACAAAGCCAGCCCTTTATTTCAATTTAAACGACTTAGTCTGATAATCTACAGAAGAAGTTCCAAGCATTACATGATAGTCGCCTGCTTCCAGCACCGGTTTCATCTCAAGACCAGTAAACTTTAACATCTCTGGAGTGATTGTGAACTCGACCGTTTTGGTTTCGCCCGGATTGAGTTCAATTTTCTGAAAACCCTTCAACTCTTTGTCGGGACGAATAACAGTGCCAATCAAATCCTTGATATATAGCTGAACCACCTCCTTAGCTACCATACTTCCACTATTTGTAACCTCGACGCTGGCGACAAGTGTTCCATCTTTGGCCATTTCCTCACTGGAAAGCTTCGGCTCTGAATAGCTAAATGTCGCATAACTCAAGCCATGACCGAATGGGAAGAGTGGTCCGTCTTTCTGGAAGAGATATCCCTTCTTATAGTTGATTTCCTTCTGACTGTAGTGGAACGGGAACTGACCAATGGAGCGGGGCACAGTTACAGGCAACTTCCCAGACGGTGAAACCTTACCGAACAGAATTTTAGCCACGGCAATATCACCAAATTCGCTAAGATCCCAACAACTGAGAATCGCATTGGCCTCTTCAGAAATAACGTTGATTGCAAGCGTGCGGCGATGCTTCAGCACGACGACAACTGGTTTTCCGAGCGCTTTCACGCGCTGGATCAATTCATCCTGCGGGCCGACCGGATCAATCGAATCGCGGTCGCCAACGGTGTTGTTGAAGTAGGCCTCTTTGGCCGTAAACTCATCCCCGCCAAGAAACAGCACGGCGACATCCGCAGCCTTTGCTTTTTCAACCAGAGAAGCAATTTTTGCTTCGTCACGGGGCAGCAGGTTAGGCTTGCCCTTTTTCCGATTGGTCAGGTCGAAGCCCTGTTCACTGATATATGTGATTGAAGATCCAGTCACCTGCTCAAACTGTTTTTGAGTATTCTCATACAGCAAGGGTCCGAGTAATGCGACTGTTTTCAATTCATCTTTATTCAACGGCAACGCATTCTCTTTGTTTTGCAAAAGGATCGGCGATTCCAAGTCGGCTTCGAGTGCAAGTGCCTGCGAAGCTTCGGAGCGCACTTCTTTCTTAGTGTCTTCCAAGTTTGTGTACGGATTCTCAAAGAGACCAAGTTTAAACTTAGTCCGCAGCACGTTGCCCACCGAACGGTCGATATACGGAACCAGGCTGGAATCTTTCTTCGCCATATCCGCCAAATAAATGTAGGCCAAATCGCTGTAAAGGTCGACATCCATACCGGCTTTAAGTGCCATTTCAACGGCAGCTTCATGCGACTCAGCAACCTTCATGAAATCATGCAATCGGGCGATATCATTGGAGTCGGACACAATGTATCCGTCAAATCCCCACTGCTCCCGAAGAACTTCGGTCAACAGCCACGGGTTGGCGTGGCTTGCAATACCGTTGAGGTCACCATGTGAAGGCATGATTCCAAATGAATGGCCACGCTCTACTGACGCTTTGAATGGAGGAAATATCTGATCGATCAGATCACGTTCAGAAATCTGGATAGAGGCAAAGTTACGGCCGCCCAACACCTGTGCATAGCCAGCAAAATGCTTGGTCACTGCGCCGATGTGTGTGCTGTTGACACCAGAACCGTCGTATCCACCTTGAACACCGGTTGTTGCCGCAACCACCATTTCCGTGGCCAACCAAGTATCCTCACTGTATCCTTCACTCATGCGACCAAAACGCGGATCACGCATAATGTCCCCTACCGGAGAGTGGCACATGTGGAACCCACGCAAACGCGCTTCGCGACCAGTCACGGTCCAGATGCGATTCACCAAATCAACATTCCAAGTGGCCGCCATATTGATTGGACGCATAAAGCGGGTGCTGCCATTCGCGTCGACACCGTTATAAGCCTCGCAGACAAACATAGCCGGAATTCCGAGACGGCTCGTGTCTATAATGTATTTCTGTAACTCGTTGGTCAGCTTCGCCGCCTGTTCCGGTGTATCGAGCTCACCGGGGTTCTTGATACCGGCAATACCATACTCCAGACGCT
Source organism: uncultured Opitutia bacterium (assembly GCA_937136395.1). Lineage (GTDB taxonomy): Bacteria > Verrucomicrobiota > Verrucomicrobiia > Opitutales > Coraliomargaritaceae > JBPOFY01. The sequence goes on from CAKZOI010000048.1 coordinate 43,422, forward strand.
TTTTAACATCTTTCGATAAAACCAGTTCCCCGTTGTCTCCGGATTCGATGCCCTTGACGCGGTGAAAGATGCGCATTTGTGCCACCTTCTCCTCTAAGGTCATGCGCCCGATTAAATCTTTGACACGCTCCTCAATCGGCAAAGAGGCGTCTTTATAGGGGAGCGCGGATGCTGTAAGCGCAACAACGGATAATGCCGTAGCTACGCAACCTGTTAGTAGTCTATTTTTCATAAATTTTTCTATAATTGTTAACGGTTTTCCACTTGGTAATCGACCACTGAAACTGTTTTTCCAGACTGGCCGATCACTGAAATCCAACCGTCTTGCTGAACACGGGTTCGGTCGATCCCCATACTGCTATCTTTAAATAATTCGTCGTTTACTGAGGCGATTGTTTCTATCTTTCCAAAACCTTTTGTCAATGTGCGCATTAGCTCACGATTTGAAATGATATACAGATATCGGCCTTTCCCTGCAATTAATTTGCCTGAAGCAGATTTCTTACGTGTCCACTCCCAACTAGTTGGATCGCGTTGAAAATGAACATACGGACCATCCTCGCCACGCATGAGCACATGAACACGGCCATCGGCATCGACAGCCATAGAGCCACCATTGAGGAATCTAGTACCAGGTGGAATATCCCAAACCGCAATCCCTGGTGTATCAGCAGCGATAAAACGCTTACCCTTCTCTGCGACTACATCGCCACGACTATTTTTCCATGTGATTCCATCATCACTGTATGCATAGCATAGATCATGACAAGTGGACGAGTCGGGTGTATCACGCCAGCACCATGTCAAGTGACGGCGTCCGTTATGTATGACCATGACATGAGGATATGCGTTCACGGTTCCATTGCCGCCGGACCATCTTTTATCAATCAGTTGACTGTTCTTTTCAGTATTTGGAGACCACTTCCCATCTTTGTATGCAAAAAAGTGTGAATTTGCGGAACCAGATCCACCTCCCAATCGTAGATACAGCGCAAAATGCTCACCGTCAGTCGAAAATGAAGGATATGTTACAAATGTGATTTTGTGGCCACCGAGGTTATCTTGAACGGGTCCGAATAAATCTGCAGTCCATTCATAGGCGGCAGGATTATTCGCAACCGGCTCTAAACTGGTGCGATAGCGCAAAGTAGAGAGATGATGATCGAAGGATAAATGTATGATACCATCGGGCGAAATGCCCATCACTACCTTTTCATGACCATCGCCAAAGCCTCTAGACTTACGGCCACCCTTTCCGCGATCTCCACTTTCAGTGCGCTGGTAATCAGGTAGCGATACCACCGACCAGTCCCCACTGGGGAGCTCTCGTCGCGCAATTGAAACTTGCTTTGCATCATCCCAATAGGCGGCATATTGCCAACCCTTGTGCGTCCATAACGAACCATATCCAAAATTCCACCTACTGCCCAGCTTTACTATATGCTTCGGCATCCCATTCTGAGCAACGACAGAAATACTTATATTTTCATCTGTTAACTGACTCGCTAGGCTGGAAGAAGCCACGACGATGTAGAGCCCATACAGAGCGTGCCCAATCCGCTTCATAGTCATAGGGATTCTATGACTACAAATGCTCATTTAACTTCCAAAAATACGTCTCCCGAGACCAACTGATCGAGCACCCAACGGTCCCCGATGCGCTGTGCCTCGACTCGTTTACCAGCAGCATAAACACCTTGTGAATTAGCAATTGCTGGCAGATCAATTTTCGCTTCCATACCATCCGGCAGTCCCAGTGAAATCTTGAAGCTTTGTCCATTTTTCCAATGAATTGCAATTTGGCCACGCGGCGTGGGCACGGTTCCCTTAGCAAACTCTAAATGACCCACGTGTGGACGGATACGAGCGGGCTTCCAACCTGGCTCTAGTGGTTCTGCTCCGAGTATGTAGCGCGGGAGCAGATTCGCTGGTGCTGCGCCCCAAGCATGATTCCAGTCTTGGTTTCGCTTATACTTCAAGTCCCACGCTTCCCATGTAATTGTGGTGCCACTATTCACCATATGCTTCCAGCTACGATCATTGTCGGCCAAAATCAAATCCAACGCTTCGGTAGCTGCGCCATTTTCAAAAAGACCTTCCATCAAATATTGTGCAGCATATACAGAGCAGCGCATTCCACGAGCTGCTAGCCATTGAGCGGTATTTTCGCGACTCGCTTCTGGCACGAGGCCGAAAGCCAGTGGAAAGAGATTCGCGTGAGAAGAAATATGATCCGTGTTGATACCATCAAGAAAGAGCCCCTTCTCACTACTGAAAAGCTGCTCCTTAAACGCTGCGTAGCCGATCTCAAAATCGGCTTCGTATTGCTTGGCCTCATCAACAAACCCGATGACTTTCGCCATCTCTGCCATTTTTTGTAAAGCGCGCAGGTAGAACGCATTCACAACAGTATTACGCGGAGTGAAGACATACCCATCGCGTTCTCCTTTCGGCCAATCAACAATATCCGTGCGGTTCATATCGACATCCTCACTAAAAATCAAACCATCATCGCCTTTACGATGTAACAACAATTTGGACTTCAATGCTTGATAACGTCCGGACATCCAGCCGACATCCCCCGTATGCATCCAATCTGCATAGACCATAAAAACCATGTGTGGAGACCATTCGGTGGGCCATGTGCCGATACCATCCAACAACATATAGTTAATAGTATCGCGCGCCATTTCCTTGTCATAGTCAGTATAGTAGTGGCTCAATTGATTGAGATACGCATCGGCTTCGTATGGAATACGCTCACGGTCGCCATCAACATAGACACCGGCAAATGTCGTCGCTTTAATTGAATAACGACACAGCTCCCATATTTGATTGAGCATATCGTCAGAAGATTCAAATGAAGCGGCATTATCGTCCCAACTTGACGAAAATGCAGATTGACGGATAATTTGCTCGGACTTCAACTCTCCTTTCCAGCCCTCAACTTCGACCCAACGAAACGGTAAGACCACGCCCCACTCTTCTGGAGTTAAAATCGCTGGCGGGTGATAGTGCTTACGAGTGGAAACCAACTCAGTATTCCGCTTGTCTGCTGGCGGTGCGACCACAACAGGGCTGCGTCCGTCCAGATTAACGGTCGCTTTGTTGTAGCGAACGGTGCCCTTTGGCTTACGATTGATACGCCCACCAACGAAGTCTTCACCAAAATGAACGACAACTTCACCCGTCGTTCTACTAGAAGGCAATAAACGTATGTTACCAAACGCCGCCCTACCAAAATCGACTAAAATTACGTCATTCGAAATACGCTTAATACTCACTGGGGCTTCATCAACCAAGTGCGTGGATGATCCAATAGCTGAATGAGCTAACAATATAATGCCAAAAATAGGCAACAAGGGGCGAAATAAACTATTACTCATATAACTCTGATTTTACTTTAGTGACTATATATCATTTTACAGCAATTTGGACATTGCCACTCAAAGATATATCCTTTAATTTTAAAACTAAACAAATTCTGTCTAAGGTTTTTGTTTATTCAATCATTTTTCTAAATTTTAATCAATCAGTCAGATTCATAAGTCTAGGATGTATCATACAAACCAATCGCATTTCACTCAATACACCCTCTCCACCAAGTAAACACTTCCAGATTTCTACGATTTGAACCAAAGCAAAATCTCAATATCTTTTATATTTCCAAGCCCCACGACTATCAAAAAAACATAAAATACTTGTCCTCACATTTTACGACGTTCAACCTAGAGTATTAGCTTAGTTGCTACACAACCCTTTCCACCCTCGCCCAGATGACGCAGTCATGCCCAAAAACGCCCTTACTAGTATAACATTCAGTCTCGCGCACGTGCGCGGTCAAATCACGCTTCACAGCTTGCATCAACAATTCCTCAGGCAAGCACGCTTCATAATCAACTGTTTTGCATTACTATGCATGGTATGTTGCACCACGGGAACCCTTGAGGCACAGGCCCCAGGGAATGAATCGATGCAAAGTCGAGTCAAACGAGCGACCGATTTAATTCACGCGAAACAATTGGTAAAAGCACGACCACTACTTGTGCAACTTCGCCCTGAAGTCGATCCAGCGATGCACGCAAATCTGGATTTCTACATCGCCCTGTCTTACGTATTTGAATACTACGAAAAGAATAATTCATCTGCGTTAGATACTGGACTAGAGAAGTTTCAAGGTTTCGTTAAATCTTACCTGAAGGACTCATTGGTCCCCCTTGCCCGCTATAATATTGCTGACATTCATGCGATTAAGAAAGACTTCAAAAAAGCTCTGCAGGGATACATTCCGCTTTATAAAAACCCAGAACCGGGTATCGACCGTAAAGACATTTTAAAGAAAATCGTTTTAATTTATGTTTCAGAAGAACAATGGGAGGCAGGCATGCCCTACTTTGAAGCGAGTATGCGGATTGCAGAAGATAGCACAGATAGAGCCACTTCAGCTGCTTATTTACTAATTGCGCAAGCGAAACAAGGGATCGTCACTGACTCCAGACAGCTACTACAGTTCTTCACTAGTCCTGCACCTGTTTTCTATACCCCACGCTTTAATGCGGCACTCATGGAAGTCGGCGACCAGCTAAAAACGGAAGGCGACCTACCAACCGCAAGTCTCTTTTATCAGTTTGTCCGTTCTTACGAGAGCCTAGAGCTCGGCCTTACCAACCACATCGCAAACTTAAAAGAGCGTGTAGCGAAATTCGAAGGCAATGTAGTTCTACGCAACTTCTACATTGATGCAAAAACAGAATTGGACAACGCCACGGCTGACCTGGCCGCAGTAAAAGCAACCAAGAACTACACCCCACTCTTACACTGGCGTATTGCTGGTGTTTACCTAGACATGGAACGCGACTGGGAAGCGTTTTGGCGCTTCAGGAAGATGGTGGATAAGTATCCTGACCATGAATACGCGGAAAGCATTCTCTTCTCCGCATTTTCACTTGGGCACAAATTAGATCAATATGACATTGCTGAAGAATTATCGAAGCGATATCTCTCAAATCCAAACTTCAGAACCTACCGCGCAACCGTTGCGGATAGTATGTCATCCATGTATCTGGAGTATGAAAAATACGAAGAACTCTACGCGATGACTCGTGAGTATTTGTCTCATTCTGCTGGCGACGCCGCATCAGCACTATTGCTCTTCAAGCATGGCATGGCTCGTTTGAGACGTTTTGAAAATCCAGAGCTCATTAATGATTTCCAGACTTTCAATACAAAATATGGTGAGACTAACAGCGCAGTTGTCATTCGCTACTTCCTGGGCTTAGGCCTTTTGATCGAAGAAGACCACCAAGGGGCTCTCGATAATTTTGAACTCGTCCTCGCAGAAGGAGACACTCGCTACAAGCCAGATGCCTCCTTCCGCAAAGCACTCGCAGTGATGGGCCTAGACCGTATCCCGGAAGCCAGAGACCTTGTCGTAGAATTCATTGAGAATTACCCAGACAATCCTTTGCGCGCTCAAGCTGAATTGATTCTTGGTAATCTCGTAGATTTGCTCGGTGATGCAAACAAAGCATTAGGGCACTATTATCTCGTCGAACAATACTCCGACGATCTTGAATTGAATGCCTCTGCAGAACTGAAAATTTCACGAATCTTGGTAGATCAAAATGAAATCGACACTGCAATAGGCCGCCTCCGCTCCTTCATTGACACACATGTTGAAGATGCGGCGACAATACCTATAGTCGCTGCTTTAGCTGATATCTATAAGGATTTAGAGAAGCCACGCGTTGCCCTTGAAACGATTAAAGAACCGATCATTCGCTTTTTTACGTTAACCGAAATCGACAAACTAGACACTCTACTGCTTAATTATATCACAAAAGATCGAGCCGTACGCGAAATGGAAGTCGCCACGGAAGCATTCTTCCAAGAGATTACTGATTCACCAGACTTGTTCCGAGACCTAGTCATCGACCGGGCAAAGCAATACCGCTATTTTAAAGAGCACAGCAGTGTGGATGGTCTAGTAAGAGATTATTTCCTCGAGAACGAAGACTTCAGAAATGCAGTTAAAGCTTACTTCAAAGAGGTGGATCAAATCCAGGCTGCAAACGAAACGGCTAAAGAAGAGGCCGCAAACAGCCAACCTCCAACACAGCCAAAACTGCTTGAACCGATGCACCCCGTCGGCGAACTCGCAGTCTTAATCGACCTTAGAAAACAGGTCGCCGAGCTAAATGCCAGCATGCCAAAGCAGACGGCAGACGATTGGCTAAAGTCACAATTAGCCGAAGCACGGGCGGCTAATAATATTCCACTCGAACTACGCATTCAAACTGCTTTGGCTAAAGCCGAAGATCCCGAAAGTGCACCAAATCACAGAATGGTTCAACTATTTGATGACCCAGAGCAATGGTCAGAACTGGGCTTAGCCCCAAAATTATGGATACTCCGTAAGGTTGCAGAGCTTGATCCAGCGAGAGTGATTGAAGAATTAGAAATCTCACGTGTTGACTACATGAACACTGACTTCGAGTTAGAGCGACACCTTTTACGAGCGAAAGCTTACAAGCAAGCCGAGCAGCCAGAATCTGCGATCGAAGCATACCAAGTGTTGATTAAGCGTTTTGCACAAGCAAATGAATCTGGCGAGGCCATGATCGCCATTGGACGCATGCAAATCGAGTTAGGAAACTATCAAGCTGCACGCGATCAACTAGAGACCATTCTCCATCGAAACGACTGGCGTGGGCAAATGCATGGCGATGCCCTACTCTGGATCGGCCGTGCGTATGTAGCCGAAGAAAAATACCCTGAAGCACATGGATTTTTTGAACGGATCATGTTGGGCTACCCAGGGTTCCCCGAATTACTCGCGCAAGGATATTATGAAGATATCCAAGTACTCAAAAAAATGGGAGATACTGCGAGCGTTCAGACGGTATATGAGGCCTTTAAGTTGACACCTGGATTAGAGGATACAGAAGCGGCGAAACTGATCAGAAAGGAATTTGAATAATGTTAGCGAAAATACAGTCACTAATCACCCTATCAAGTATCAGCGCTCTACTGGCCAGCAGTGTTTGCAGTCAATTAGCCGCTGCAGACTCGAAGCCCTACATTGCACCCGATTTCACTAAGACAAAACCAGTAAAACTTGAGGTGCGGCAACAAGGTGGCCGCACGGGACAATACTTAGTTTACGCAACCAACGAAGGCGTTGAAATCGAAATGATACAAGGCGGTGGTCGCGTCATCCTTCAATGGGGGCATATGGATCAATTCCAAATATACATGCCCATGACCAAGCGCATGGAAGATGCACTTGCACATCCACTCGCCAGCGAGCGAAAGCGATTACTTAAACTCGAACTCGACCCTGTGCTACCGATGTCGAGTCTAGAGGAAGGCACCACGAATATTCATAACCTCATCGAGGCCTATATTGAAGCTGTAGTAGATGTTGAAGACTGGCTAGAAGGCTACGAGATTTCTCAAAAAATGGCATTGGATCGAACTCCGGTGACAATCATCCAGAACTTCTACTCCATCGCGGTAAACCTCTTCGTGGCTGGTGAGCATAAAAAAGCGTTAAATCTTTTAGACCAACTCGTTGCCGCACGACCTGCCAGTGAATCTGGCAAAGAGTCCTTAATTGTTGCACAAAGTTTACTTAGTCTTCGATTGTTCGAACCGTCATACAGTTTGTATCGTGCAATTGCATCCAGTGGTGACGAAACACAAGCAAAAGAAGCCTTATATATTTGCGCATACTTGAGCATGGAACTCGGCAATGGTGAATCCGCACAGTACCTAAAAAAAGCGCAAGCAATCCCAGATGAGTCCAATGCGACATTGGGCACATCAGAAATCGTGCTAGGCGTTCAAGCATTCCAACAAGGCGATTCAGCACTCGCGCTCAAGCATTTAGGACATGGCTTAGCTTTGGTGAAACCGACCAGTCATATCAGACAAATTGGGCTCCACTATAATTTCTTAAGCTATGAAAATCTAGAGAATGAAGAGATCTCAACGTCAATCCTCGACGAAATGAAACTCTTTTTTCCAGATGGCGCATTTACAGCCAAATTAACCACTCAAACTGAAACACTCTAATTCCTAAAACCAGACCATTATTCCCTATGATTAAATATATCAAATCCTCCAAGTTACGTATCGCATGCTGCGCCCTGCTATTTGCGGGCGTCTCGACCCTTGCCTATGCGCAAACAGAAACTGCAGCTACTGACGATAATGTAGAAGCTGTCGTCGAAGCCTCTGAAAAGAGCTTCCTCTCAATGATCGCGGCAGGCGGCTGGGCGATGTATCCCCTAGGCTTTCTTTCGATGTCCGCATTCGCACTCACAATCTACAACTTTATGGCATTACGCCCCAAAGATTTCTTTAATGAAGAAGTGGCGACCCAATTGGGCGAAAAGCTCAGCGAAGTCGATATTGAAGGTGCCAAATCTTTGTGCGAAGAGCATCGCTCACCTTTAACACGGATCGTAAAACATGGGCTCGACTCCGTGCGTGGTGGACAAGTCGACACTGCCCTCTTCCATCAACGTCTCGAAGCTGGCTCCGGTAAAGAATTGGCGCAACCCTTTGTTATCATCAACTACCTCTCTATCATCGCATCCATCGCACCGATGCTGGGTCTCCTTGGAACCGTTTCTGGTATGGTCAAGGCCTTCAGTTCGATTGCAACGGTTGGTATGGGACAGCCCGACCTCCTCGCAGGTAACATTTCCGAAGCTCTGATCACCACTGCATCCGGTATGCTTGTCGGTATCCCAACAATGTTCTTCTTTTTCTTCTTTAAGAATCAATACGGAAAATTAGTCGCGGATATGACTATGTATCTTGACGACATGTACGGCGATCTTGTGCACGGCATGCGTGTCAAAGGTTCGTCCGATAGCACAAACGTCTAGGGGCTAGTGCCACATTAAACGCACCGACAATCCTTTATGAGCATACAAGGCTACAAAGTGCCCCAAGAGGGCGAAGGCTTCGATCTAACTCCTATGATCGATGTCGTCTTCTTGCTCATCGTCTTCTTCATGACGGTGGCAAGTATGTTAACAGCCGATAAAATCGACTTAAATCTCGCAGTTGCCGAAGAATCTGCGATCCCAAAAGAAATTAAGGATCGGTACACATTTTCGGTGCTCAATGATGGGCGTTTTTTCGCAGGTCCACAAGAGGTCTCAGCGGAGCGCCTAGAAGAGCTTATCGCACGAGTTGCTACGACCAGCCGAAATGTGAAAATTGTACTTCGAGCGGATCGCATGGCAGAACACCAACATGTCAACAAGATGCTCCAGATCTGTGCACGACACGGTATCAATGACATCATCTTCGCAACGTACCAGAGTGACCTATAACCAAGCCACAAATGAAAGCATCTGATATATTTGAAAGTGCGGGCAAACCTGATTTGACCCCAATGATTGACGTGGTTTTCCTAATGTTGGTCTTCTTCATGGTCACCACGGAGTTAATTAAACAGGAAGCTGACCTCGGGATACAATTGCCCTCACAAGCCCCGCCCATTGCAACACCAGAACTCCCCTCTAAGCATACGATTGATATTTTGCCTGATGGCACAGTTCTACTAAACGGAGGAAACACAGGTGACGATATTTATGGTGAATTAAGTGGACTGACGACTATGCTAGCAGGCTTAAAAGCATCTGCCGACCGTCTAAAGCGACACACCATCGTAACGATACAAGCCGACAAATTCTCTCCTCATTTCCGCTCAATTGACGTGTTGAATGCCTGCTCTAAGGCGAACTTAAAGTTCGTGTCCTTCAGTCAAATGTAGGGCCTACGACTTAATACAATGTCAACTCCACATAATGAAAATGAGCTAGGAAAACCGCTTCGCAGCAAGAAGAAGCGAGGTGCTGTATTTGTAGTGATCGCAGCGAGTGTCGCAGTGCATGTTTTAGGTCTCGGCATTTTTGGGGTGATTAAGATCGTTGAAACGATTTCTGACCCACCAGAGTTCGAAGCCCCACCAGTGGAAGCAATCAAGCCACCACCTCCACCGCCGCCCCCTCCGCCAACGACAAAGCGGTCACAACGCAGCCTCCCACGACCACAGCCGTTAGCAGTTCAGAACCCTCAAAATATGAGTGTGCCTTCAATTAACATGCAAGAGTCCGACCTCAGCCTAGGCGCTGGACGCGGATTTGGCGGCGGTCTTGGTGAAGTCGGTGGCGGCATGCTCGATAGAGTCGACATTAGCTTTTTCGGGGTCGAGTCCACAGGTGATAATATTGTCATCTTATTCGACCGCACTGGCTCCGGTAGAAATATCTTTGATAAAACGCGGACGGAGTTACTTAGCACCATCGATATGATGAAGAATAACCGAGAGTCGCGCTTTGCAGTGATCTATTTTGGCGGTTATACCGATAGAAATAACCCAGAAAACAAGGTTAAAAATGACTATTGGATGCCCAAAGGATTAGGTTCGCGCCCCAAATGGTTGGCCGCTGAAAGTAGTGAAGCTGAAAAAATTAAAGCAGAACTAATTCCGATAGATGCTTCAGCTCCTGGCGTGGAAGTGCGCAGCGTAGATGCTATGCGTAAAAGCAAAAATGCCTTCTTTGTTACGGGCACTAATTTCTGGGGAGCCATTAATGCCGCGTTCTCCATGAAGCCCGCTCCAGACACTATCTATTTTATGGTCGAACCCAATATTGCTTTTGCTGAAGTCGCCAAGGTAAATAGTGACTATGCACTTTTCAAAAAGAAAGGCAGAAAAAAACCAGACGAGACGACTGTCTATTTCATCGTCGGCAGGCAAAAGAATACAGTCAAAAACCAACAAGCACTCAATCTCATGGTGAACCTTATCCATGGTGGAAAGCTGTCCAAAAGTGAGATTCAGAAACGTATCGTTTATTAAATTCTTGTTTTTAGTATATGACAATTCCACACAATGAAAATCAATTAGGCCAACCGCTTCGAAATAAAAAGAAGCGTGGTGCGGTCTTTATCGTTATCGTAGCAAGTGTCGTGGTGCATGTCTTAGGCCTCGGGATTTTTGGGGTGATTAAGATCGTCGAAACGATTTCTGAGCCACCAGAATTTGAAGCCCCGCCAGTCGAGGCAATCAAACCACCTCCCCCACCTCCTCCGCCGCCACCAACGACAAAGCGATCGCAGCGGAGTCTACCACGACCACAACCATTAGCGGTGCAAAACCCGAAGAACATGAGCGTTCCGTCAATCGACATGCAAGAGTCCGACCTCAGCCTTGGTGCTGGCCGCGGATTTGGTGGTGGTCTTGGCGAAATTGGTGGTGGTGCCTTAGATTCATTACGCCTTACGAGTTTCGGCTTCGACCAAGCTCTCGAAGGCACTTTAGAAGGGTATCTATACGATCTAAAGCAAAATCCCAAAGGAAAGCCCTCTGACCTAATGAAGTCGATAAAGACTGGCAAAGATGGATTAGCAGACATGAAGTCCCGCAACGAGGTAGCTAGTGTCATCCGGAAATTTACCAGCTCATCTTGGTCAACCAACAAATGGGATCGCGAATACTACAGAGTCGATAAACCACTCTATGCATCCTATTTCATAATACCGGCTCAACGTGCGGAGGGCGCACCTAAAGCCTTTAATGCACACAATAAGGTAAAGCCTAGGCAAATTGCCGTGCTCTACAAAGGAACCTATACTCCACCTGCAGATGGCCGCTTTCGCTTTTATGGACTGGGCGATGATACACTGATCGTCAGACTCAACAAACGAATCGTATTGGATGCTACAATTCAAACTGGGCGACGATACACAAGCAAGCCTCCGCCCAAAGAAGACGATTTAGGGAAAGCATATTTTGACTTTAACGAACGGTTTAAAGGAATATACGGTGATTGGTTTAATCTAAAGCAAGGACAACCTGTCGATATGGAAGTATTACTTGTGGAAAACCCTGGCGGCCTATTCGGTGCTTGGCTGACAATACAAGAAAAAGGCGGACAACCTAAGATCTTTAGCGGCCGACCACTCAGTAGAGAAGACCGAGACTTTATCCGAAAAACACACCGAGATTCGGCGCAATTTCTAGATTAAGAGCAAGTTCTACAATTCGTTAAAATCCTACATCGTATCAAGGTATGACGAACTAGAAATTATGAATCGCTACTTCTTTGAGAACCCGACTCGAAATATTTTATGTTAACAAAATTACTTATCTGCGGCTTGACACTAAGCTTAACACTTAACGCAGCGCCCAGCATCACCAAGAAACCGATACGAGAGCAGCATACGATCACGATCGACACTGACAAAGTCGTTGGTGAAATTTACAACCTATGGGATGTTCGCGTAATTAACGTGCCCGAACTTTGGGGTGAGCCCGGCTTTGCCGAAATGATGCAGGCAACCTCAAAGCATGCCAATTATATCGTAAATGTTCGCTCTCTCGGTGGCACTCACAGTGGGGCATGCGAGTGGTTTAAAGGCGTGGACGAAGATGGTGAGCCAATTACTGACTTCGCCCCTTTCATAGAATACATGAAAGCTCAAAAACGCGTCGGCTTCACTCCGTGGATCATACTTGATAATGTGCCTTGGGGTATGGCGAAGTCACAAGAGCGACATTTCTATGGGCAGTGCCACCCTCCGGAGGATTTTGACCTTTGGTTCAAATACGTTCGCGATTTTGTCCAAGCACTCGTCGACGAGTTTGGACTCGAAGAGGTGTCGACTTGGCGCTTTCGCGTAGGCACCGAGCCTGATCTCTACCCCAAGCACTGGGCAGGAACGAAAGAAGAATATTTCAAGCATTACGACTACACCGTCGCCGCCGTTGAAAGTGTTATCGCAGAGCCTCGCATTGGCCCAGGCAATACGCTGATGTGGAGTGGCGCTCAGAAATCTAAAAAGGGCCGCTGGGGTTTTGAAATTCTGCGCCACTGCGCAGAGGGCACCAATTACTACACAGGTGAGACCGGCACACGTATCGAGTTTTTTGCTAACTCTGTGTATGCTTGGAACCCGAAGCCCTTCAACTTTGAGAAAGGCATGAAGAAAAGTCGCCAAGAACTCGCGAAGTACCCACAACTTGAACATGTACTACTAGAAGTTCATGAATATGGCGAGTTAATGGAGTGTTTGAGCAAAGGCGATGCACTCAGTAATACCGAGTTCTTTGTTGGCCTCTACGCACATACTGTCGACATCGCCTATCAATACGATGTGCGCCGCGTTTACAATTGGGACCACCACCTAGGAATGGTTTACACATGGGAACAAATCACGCCGGGCCTCTTCCAGCCGTGGACAAAGGTAATGGATTGCCTTGAAGAAATAAAAGATGGTGAGCGCGT
>CAKZOI010000049.1 GCA_937136395.1 uncultured Opitutia bacterium
ATTAAGATTAAGAGTAGGATTAGGAGTTAGACGGATTTCCTACGGTGCCTGTCTGCTGCTTTGAGTTTGCCTCATTGATTTAGGATGTGCGTCTCTGCTCTCAAATGTCTATTGAGGTCGTTCCATTCGGTGCGCCGTGGGGACACGGCTGCGCTACCTGTCCTTGATTAAAAAAAAGCCGAGTGTGCGTGATGCGCCACTCGGCTTTTTTTGAAAATAGGAGGTGTTCTTCGCGATTGCGTCGTGCGGTTAGGAGCTAGTCCTAAATACGTCCAAATCGTTACCGATTCGGCTACACGGAAATCGGTATGTAGCCGTTCCGGGGAGCGCTGCCTTTAATTAGTGGTGGCCGCCGTGTGAGTGCTCGTGGTGTAGGTAGAGCTCTTTGAAGGCTGCGACTTTCTCGCTGAGCACCTTGGTGGCATCCGTGCCGGTGCTTTGTTTGGATTTCATCGAGAAGACGATGATGTGGTGTAGGAGCTCGATTTTTTCAGCGTAGTGATCGGCGTCAAGTTTGACGCGTTGGGCGAGGAAGTAGTTGGCAGCTTCGTCTATGATCTTTTTAGCGTGGTCTTCTTTGGTGTTCGTCCAGCGAATGATCTGTTGATGGTCGTGGGCTGAAAGCGATTCTTTCGAGCTGAGCTCTGTGATGAGTCTGCTCGCTTTGGCGATGGTCTCGATGTGTTGCTCCAGCTCATTGAATTTCACTTCGTCGTCGAAGATTCCGCAAGGGACTTGGCAGTGTGCGTTTGCGGTATTGATCGCGAAAATGGAGAGTAGGCAGAGAAGGAATGGTTTTAGATATTTCATGGAAACAGATAGAAGCGGTTTTTGTGGATCATGCAAGCGAGTGGTGTGAACAGTTGGGGGCATATTCTACATGGTAGCGCAGGTCTGGGACAGACCTGCGCTACCTTTCGAAATGGTTCGGTCTGGGATCCGTCTTCGCGCTAAGCTACGCTGAGATCTTGCTGACCTGCGCTACCTATCATTCCGAACTCGACGCTTTGGTTGGAATTGATTGCCTAGGTAGCCATGGCAATTGTTTGGAGTCAGAATATTGAGGGGAATCTTTACGAAGTGCGTTCGGCGGGCGCGACGCTGCGTCTGTATCGCAACGGGGTGAATCACTCTCAATGGAATCCGAACCGTCCGCTATCAGGCTCAATTTGGGACTTGATTGCCTTGCCCTCTTTATATCGCCCGAAGGGTAGTATTGAGAATGCTCTGATTTTAGGGTTTGGGGCGGGCACGGTGGCAGCGCAGTTGCGTGAGTTGGTCTCACCCGAGCGAATTGTCGGTATTGATCTCGATCCGATGCACTTATCGATTGCGGATGGTTTCTTTGGTTGTGCCGAGGGCTGCGAACTCGTGGCTGCGGATGCAGTGGAGTGGGTGTATGAAACGGATGAGGTCGCACAGTTTGACTACATTCTCGACGACCTCTACGGCGAGGAGGATGGCTTGCCCATTCGCTGCGCACCAATGGATGTGAAGTGGTGCCAACGTTTGGCTGAGCTTGTGCGTCCTGGTGGTATGCTTGTCTTTAATATGGTGGAGCCGCGCAAGGTGCCACATCTTGCGCTTTATAAGGATGTGAAACTCAAAAAGCGTTTTCCGCATAGTATGGTTTTTAAAATGGAGGGCTACGAAAACCGTATCGTAGTGTTTTGTGAGGAAGCTCTCGAGGAGGAATGCCTCGTGGCGCACTTACGTAAAATTTGTAAGCAGTATCCACGTTGCTATGGCGTGCGTAAGCGGTATCAAATAGAGGCGACCTCATAACTTAGCAAATCTCAGAAGCATGGATAAGAAGAAAAAGCCGTTTCAGCCAATTGCCCGCTTGAGGAAGTCGATTATGAAAAAGATTCGGCGCACAGAGGTGACTCGCCGTATGCTGGAGGCCGCTGAGCAGCGTAAGCATGTGGAGGAGAACCCTGAGATGCCATGGCGTATTGAGCCACGTGCACCAGTTCGAGTGGTGTAAGCGGGGCGTGCTCAGATCAATGAGCAATTGTATATCTTTGGAGGTTACAAAAGTTTGGCTGAAGGGTCAGATGACTTTTCGGATTTAATCTCGAAACACGAAAGTGGAGTGGTTCTGGTAAGATTCCAGAGCGTATGGGACAGACGCACCATGGAGTTGTTGTGGATGGTCAGCGGTATGCGTATATAATCTCAGGCCAGCGGGGCGCTTATTGTTCACCGCCCACGTCTGCTTGTTTTGCGTTTGATTTTGAAACGCAGCGTTTTTCTGAGCTGCCGTCGTTGCCAGAAGGTCGTTACATGCCGCTGGTGTTTCTATATGAGGGACGCATTCATTGTATTTCAGGTAGTTCGTTTGATCGTATTACGCCTGCAAAGGATCATTGGAGTATCGCTGTGAGTGACGGAGCCGCGACCGAGTCGGAATGGCGTGTAGAAAAATCGTATGATTGGGCGCGCACGCACACCGCATCATGTTTGGTCGGCGACCAGTTTTATGTCCTCGGGGGGCAGATGGGCGATGTGCCTCGTATTGAGGGCGATCCTGAGTATCGGTGTATTTTTGATACGAGCGAGGATACTTTTTTTGATGAAGTCTTTTATATCGATCTAAAGACTTGGGAGCAAGTGGATTGCGCGTCGATGCCTCTACCAGTTGCACACAGTGAGCACGGAGTTTTTCTATCTGAGGGGAAAATCTTTGTGGCAGGAGGTGTGCTTGGACGGGATAAAATGTGTGACCGCACGTTCGTGTATGATGTGGAGACGGATGAATGGTGTGATAATGAGCGCTTGCCGTATTTCATGAAGGCGAAAGTAACTGCGCTCTGGAAGGATCGAGTATTTATCATTGGCGGGCAGCGCTCAATGAGCCAGACGGACCTTCGTCCGGGCGATGTGATCAACTCAGTGTGGTCGATGCCTTATCGTCAAATTTGATCGTATGGGGGGGCTCAGATCAACATGTCGGGCTCTATTCGCATTCGGATGTCGTCTGGATGGCGGGGGTGCTGTATCTGAAGACGATTGCCTGCGCGCTAAAAGATGCCGCGAACGCAGGTGGTCGCACGTCGCTTTTGTATCCAAGGAAGAGCGGTCTTAAACCTTTCGAGCAATGTATTAATTTTGTCGATACAAATCATGCATATGATTTTTTGCACAAAGGTTGGCAGCCTAAGTCGGTGAAGTCGTTTCGTAGGAATTTGCGAAAAGGGGTATTGGGCACGCAAAGCGTAGAGCGAATGGCTGAGCGCCTGGAATTGGATGTGCTTTTGCCGTGCCGTCATTCATTAGGGCCTGCTTTTCCTGTGCCATGGATAGGGTGGATTCCTGACTTTCAGCATCTGCGAATGCCTGAGTTCTTTAGCGATGAGGAACGCGGCGAGCGCGATGCGCAGTTTCAGACTTTGATCAATGAGTCCTCGCACATGCTTGTGAGCAGTGAGGATAGTTATGATGATTTAATGCGGTGGTATACGGCGGATCCTAGCAAAGTGAGTATCTACCGTTTCTGCACTTTACCGGATGCCTCATGGTTTGTGCCAGATGCCTCAGAGGTGGTGCGTCGTCTAGGTCTTCCAGAGAAGTTTCTCATTTTTCCGAGCCAGTATTGGAAGCACAAGAATCACTGGAATTTATTTCAGGCGATCCACCAATTGAAGCAGTCTGGTTTGGATGATGTTACGCTCGTTTTGACGGGGCATAAGGAAGACTACCGAAATCCTGAATTTGCTCAGTCATTGGATGACTTTATAGAGACGCATCACCTGCAGGATACTATCAGGCATGTTGGCACCTTGCCGCGTTTGGATCAGATTCAACTCATTCGCTCGGCAGTTGCTGTGGTGCAACCATCGTATTTTGAAGGTTGGTCGATGCTGGTAGAGGACTGTCGAGCTCTCGGGAAGCGAGTGTATTTCGATCCGGATCAACCAGAGGCGATTGCCTCTGCGATTCGCGCTGATTGGGACTCGCTGGAATCGGGGGTTGATCTGGAGCGCGAGGCGATTGCACGCGAAGAGGTGAATGCGATTTCTAAACGAAATGGCGAGCAGCTGCTTGAGTTGATTGAGCAACTACATCGCTAAGATTAAAAGTAAAATTCGGATTCAGCGTAAACTTACATTCCAGGTAATCCTGGCATGCCGCCACCATCACCCATCTGGGCTTTCATGGCTTTCATCATCTTCCGACCTTTGCCGCCGTTCATCATTTTCATCATTTTCTGCATCTGACCAAATTGCTTGAGCAAGGCATTTACGTCGCGCACTTGAACCCCAGAGCCATCGGCGATTCGCTTTAGGCGACTGCCACGCAGCAAACGTGGGGTGCGGCGTTCCTGGACGGTCATGGATAGAATGATGGCTTCGGTGCGCGCCATCTTCTTTTCTTCTTCGTCGCCAATTTCGACACCGCTCATGCCGGGCATCATGCCCATGATAGATCCTAGGGAGCCCATCTTTTTAACCTGCTGCATTTGCTTGAGGAAGTCTTCGAGATTGAAGTCCGCTTTGCGCATCTTTTCGGCTAGGCGCTCAGCTTCTTTCTCGTCGATCGTTTCTTGGGCTTTTTCAACCAGCGAAACCACATCACCCATGCCGAGGATACGTGATGCCATGCGATCGGGGTGGAAAACTTCAAACTCATCCACCTTCTCGCCGATACCCATGAACTTGATCGGCACATTGGTGATGGTCTTCATCGAGAGCGCGGCACCACCGCGGGCGTCACCGTCGAGCTTAGTGAGCACGATACCAGTGATGTTGACTGCTTCGTGGAAGTGTTTAGCGACGTTGACTGCCTCTTGACCGAGCGCGGAGTCGGCAACGAGCAGGATTTCGTCGGGTTGGACGGCGTCTTTGAGCTGCTTGATTTCTTCGATCAGATCGCCATCGATTTGTAAGCGACCCGCGGTATCAAAAATAATGAGATTGGCATCGGCATCTTTGGCTGCTTCGAGACCGTGCTTGCCGATTTTGACGACGTCTTTCTCTGCGCGATCACCGTAAAAAGTGCAGCCGACTGTCTTGGAGAGCATTTCAAGCTGGTCGATCGCAGCGGGACGGTAAACGTCGCAAGCGATTAGCGCTGGGCGATAGTCGCGTTTTTTGGCGAGATATTGAGCGAGTTTTCCAGAGCTGGTGGTTTTACCCGAACCATGGAGACCGACCATCATCACGCGTAGAGGCTTTTTGTCTTCTAACTCGGTAGTGCCTTCGCCGAGGAGCTTTACCAGCTCGTCGTGAATAATCTTGATCACCTGTTGACCTGGAGTGACGGATTTTAGGACTTCTTGCCCGACACACTGTTCCTTGACGTTGGTGACGAACTCGCGAGCTACTTTAAAGTGGACGTCTGCCGAGAGTAAGGCCTGGCGCACTTCTTTGAGCGCGTCTTCCATGTTTTCTTCGGTGAGCTTGCCAACGCCACGCAAGTTGCGGAGCGCAGAGCCTAGTTTGTCTGTAAGATTTTCGAGCATTTCAGTATAAAAGGAAAAGGTAGGGGAGCCAATCGGCTACTGCAGCAGAGGCAACGGTATTTTTACGGTAGCGGCGCACGTCCCCGCGCGCCATACGCATGTAAGGTTGATCTCTCATCGGCTAGTGCATGAATGGCGCACAAGGACCCATCTTCGCGAACGCTCCGACTTGGCACGCGCGCGCCGCTACGATTTGATGCGGTAAACTGCGGTTTTCGTGCTTGTTTCGAGTCTGGAAGGTGTTTTCATCCCCGCTCTTATGAAGCGCACCCATCACTGCTCCCAACTCCGTAAGTCCGACGCCGGATCCACTGCTACGCTTAGCGGCTGGGTTGACTCTGTTCGCGATCACGGCGGTATTCTTTTTGTCGACCTTCGCGACCGCGAGGGCTTGACCCAAATCGTTCTCGACCCTGCTAATAAGGTGCTCGAAGCACAGTTTGGCTCAATCAAGCCGGAGTCCGTGATCGAAGTGTCTGGCGGCGTCCAAGAGCGTATCGCTGAAGCGGTGAATCCAAATCTCGCAACGGGCGAGGTGGAAGTGCACGCGACTGAGTTGACGATTCACAATGTTTCCAAGACACCTCCATTCCCAATGGATGATTCTGCGGACAAGACCAGTGAAGACCTTCGCATGACTTACCGCTACCTTGACCTACGTCGTAGCTCCAACCTCAATTTGCTCCGCCTGCGTCACAAGACCACCACTGCGATCCGTAACTACATGGACGAGCAGACATTCATCGAAGTGGAAACTCCAATGCTTTTCAAGAGCACACCGGAAGGCGCTCGCGAGTTTCTCGTGCCGAGCCGTATGAATCCAGGTGCGTTCTACGCGCTGCCTCAGTCCCCACAGCAATACAAGCAAATGCTTATGGTTGCGGGTGTGGAGCGCTACTACCAGCTCGCCCGTTGCTTCCGCGACGAAGATCTCCGGGCAGACCGTCAGCCTGAGTTCACTCAGCTCGACATCGAACTTTCGTTCATCGACCGCGAGGACATGTATGCGTTGATCGAAGGTCTCATGAAGCGCATCTGGAAGGATACGCTAAATGTAGACATCGAAACGCCGTTCCTCCGTATGAGCTACTTCGAAGCGATGAACCGCTTCGGTGTCGACAAGCCAGACATGCGTTTCGGTCTCGAGCTTCAGGACTGTGGTGACATCTTCGCGAACTCCGAGTTTAAGGTTTTTAAGGGCACGCTTGATGGTGGCGGCGCGATCAAGGCATTCAACGCCAAGGGGCTTGCCGACCTCACACAAGGTGAACTCCGTGGTCTCGAAGACTCTGCGAAGTCGCTCGGTGCCAAGGGCCTCGCATTCATTAAGTCTGTCGGTGGCGAATGGAAATCTCCGATCCTCAAGTTCTTCTCCGATGAAGAGAAGGCAGCGATCAAGCAGCAGCTTCAAGTCGAAGATGGCGATATCGTATTCTTTGCCGCGACAGAGTGGGAGCGTGCCTGCACGATCCTTGGTCGCGTGCGTCTTGAAGCCGCACAGTTGCTGGTAAAGCGTGAGAAGCTCACCATCGATCCAAGCGATTACAAATTCCTCTGGGTGATTGAGTTCCCGCTTATGCTCTTTGATGAGGAGCAAGGTCGCTACGTTTCGTCTCACCACCCATTCACGGCACCGGTTGAAGAAGATGTTCCTTTCCTCGACAGCGATCCGAAGAAGGTGCGCGGTCAACACTACGACCTCGTTCTCAACGGTGTTGAGCTCGGTGGTGGTTCGATTCGTATCCACCAGCCGGACTTGCAGAAGAAGGTCTTCGAAGATGTGCTCAAGATTGAGCCAGACGTCGTCGAGAGCCGTTTCGGTTACATGCTCAAGGCATTCGAATATGGCGCGCCTCCGCACGGTGGCATCGCATTCGGTCTCGACCGTATCGTGACGATCCTCGGTCAGCGCACCAGTATCCGCGACGTGATTGCCTTCCCTAAGAATCAAAAGGGACAGGAAATGATGACGCAGAGCCCTGGCATTGCGACCGAGAAGCAGTTGCGTGATCTCCACGTAAAAGCTGTCTTGCCGAAGAAAGACGCGCCAAAGGCGTAAACCTCTTTGTCTTTATTTCGAAGGTAGGGCTTGTTATCCCTAACAAGCCGTTTGGCATTTTGGTGGATCGATAAGGATATCGATCCCTACCATGTAAGACGATCAAGGTTACGATTAGGACTAAATACTTAATCACTTTTCGACTGGAACCCGGAGGCAAGTCCGGGTTTCTTAGTATGCAGATGTCATTTATCTCAAAAACAGTATCTTGCGTGAGTCTTTGCTTATGTGTGGGCAACCTACTCTGTGCGCAGATGACGCCCAATGCGCCGATTAAGAACTTTAAATTGCCACGTTTAGCCGATAACGGCTACACGCAGTGGGTTTTACAGGGCTCGAAAGGCAAGTATGAAAGTGCTGAGCAAGTGCGCATCGAAGATATGGGGCTACGCGTGTATACTGGAGATGAGCGTATGGCTTTGGAGATGAGCATGGATAGCCCCGAAGCGATTGTGCGTGTCCGAGAAAACAAGGCATACTCTGAAAGCACTATCGAGATTGTTGGTGCCAATTTTAAAATTTCTGGAGTGGGGTGGACCTGGGATGGCCAGACTAAGGAGATCGAAGTGCTCTTTGATACCGTTGTGCAATTCACTCAAACTCTATCTGACTCTTTAGGTGTCGAGGCGGCACCCAGTTCAGAGTTCGCTCCGAAGACAGTGATTCATAGTCAGCGCTTGAAGCTTACGACCACCGAAACAGAGTATCAGTTTGAATTTAAGAACAATGTGCACGTCGTCTCCGGTGATATGGATATGAAAGGTGATTTGCTGATTGCACTAGTCGATGCCCCTGAAGGTCGTAAAGAGGGTCGCCCGAAAGTAGAAGCGAGTAAGTTGGACGCGGTGCGAAAGATTATAGCCCGAGATAATGTGGTTATTGAACAGCAGGGGCGCATTGTTCGAGCAGGAGATGCAGAGTTTTTCCCTCGTGAGAAGAGGGTGAATCTAAGTGGCACTCCACAGATTGAGGCACCAGGCGTCTATCTGAGTGGTGCAACGATCCGTAGCCAAGAGGGGAGATTTGTGGTTAGCGGTGATGAAGGGGCTGGTCGTGCGCAAATGATTTTAACTGAAACAGGTGGACTGGGTATACAGGGCGGGAGTGCCCTCGCAGAGGAGACCATCGTATTGGCAGATTCGATTACGATGTTAGAGCTCGAAAAAGAAAATCAGTTTCTCTTCGCCGGTTCGGTTGAGGTCATGTCAGGAGCCGTTCAAATGCATGCTAAAAAGATGACTATTTACGCCGATAAATCCTCAGATGAAGCGGCAATCAAAGATCCCTCAGCACTCGTCACAGACGCGGCCGAAGACGCTAAAATTAAAGTCGGTGATGTGCGTCAAATGGTTGCCGAGGGCGGTGTTCAAATCGAGCAAGACGGGCAAATCGCGACCAGTGAGCGGGTGACTTTCTATCCTGCCGAGGAGCGTGCCGTGCTTGAGGGCTCTCCACGTGTGACGAATGGCGAAGCCATTGTCACTGGTGTGAAGATGGAGCTTCAGCCAAGCCTCGCGATTATTCGCGGAAGTGATGCGCAACCCGTTAACGTGGTCCTTCCCGAAATGCCTGATCTAGGTTACGATGCGTTTACAGGAGTGGCTACGGCAAATAGCCCTAAGCCATTGGAGCCGAAGCAAAAGGCAGTGCCCAGTGAGACAATGGTTAGCAGTCAACTACTTCGTATGCTTGAGGAACCGACGCGCACGGTATTTCGTTTTACCGACAATGTAGAAATCGCAGCGACCAACCTCGAAGCCACTTGTGAACTACTCGATATTGTTGCGATCGAGAAGAAGACCGCGGTCGCAACCAATGGTGACCTTAAGGGGCGTCTTGAAGTGCAGCGAATCGAAGCTGTGGATCAGGTTGAAGTGAAGCAAGATGGCCGCGTGGCGACTGCGAATAAGGCCTTTATTTTACCCGAAGAGGGCAAAGTTATCTTGGAGGGCAATGCGGTGGTGAACGACGCCAAAGGTCGTGTTTCCGGTCACCGTATGATTCTTCTACAAGGCCAAAGACGCGCGATTGTCGAAGGTGGTGGCCCAGAGGGAGAACGGGCTCGTATCACACTACCTGCCTTGCCTAAGGGGAAGTTTTAAACCCTTAGTAGGGCACTCTTTCATCTATGCAACTAGCTTAGGCGACTAACAGAAAGAATATAGAAACATCATTACGATGGGATGGATACTAATTGCCTTAGGAGTGCTGCTCCTCGCACTGACCGCTAAAGAGTTTTTTGACGGTGAAACAGACACTCTCTATCTACTCGATTGGGACTGGATCTGGTTTGACCTCTATCGGCACAAGCACCCCATACTCTTCAACGCCGCGTTGATTGCTCAGCTTATTGCTGGAATTGGACTCATTGGATCGGGTCTGGGCTCACTTTGATTTATTGAGCCGGATACTTGCCATTTAGCTTTGCTAAATGGCGGAGAGAGAGGGATTCGAACCCTCGGTGCCGTTTCCAGCACACATCCTTTCCAGGGATGCACAATCGGCCACTCTGTCATCTCTCCTTGGGAAGCCGATGAGCAAATGATCCCCGTCTCGTAGGTCAATAGAAAACGAAGATTTCTACGGGGACTTGCAAACATAGGGCATCTGGTGTCCTTTCGGTGTTGCGTTTATGGTCCTCATCTCAAACCTTTGAGGTTTGCTTTGATTTCCAGTCTTTCACTTCTTATCCCTGCATTGTGACCGATTCTAAACAGAACTTGAGTTTTTCCAATCTGCCTCGCACGCAAATCCTAGCGGCTTTTATGCTGGTCGGATTTGCGTTATACATGGTGTGGGATCAGTTTTATTGGTGGGGCGAGCGAGAAGACTATAGTTTCGGGTATTTGGTGCCCTTATTTGCGGCTTATGTCATCTATGATCGCTGGCCTGTTATCCGTAGTTATTTATTTTTTGGTCGTGGACCTGACGATTCTTCGGAAAGCGGTGCAGCAGGCTCTGGTCCGACAGAGCTCTTTGAATGGATCGCGCTTGCTGGTTTTATTGGGGCTGCTGGCTTGTATGGTATTGGCGCGCTTTTGAGGGGAGTCACTGGGCCACAAAATCCGGCGTCTTTAGCGATCGCAGCTGGTTTTGCGGGTGTCATGTTGTGCACGGTTTTCATCTTCACGAAGGAGTCTGCAGATGGAAAGCCGATGCCACTGAAGCGACGGATCGCGTTAACGTGTTTATTTTTGTTTCCAGCGTTGATTTGGTTGCTCTCTGCACCACTTGTTTCCGTCTTAGAAAAGCAAATAAAGGTGTTCCTACTCACTAAGGTCACGGTCGTTGTCTTTAGTTTGTTTGACCTTTTGGGTTACGAATTAGAGCGGGAGGGCAATGTATTGATTCTCCCGGATGGTCAGGTTGGAGTTGAGGAAGCTTGTTCGGGGATCCGATCACTCACTGCTTGTTTGTTCGCAGGTTCATTCTTGGCTTCGGTATTCTTGAATCGTTTTTGGAAAAAGATCCTTCTGGTGTGCGCTGCAATGGTGTTTGCAGTGGTGACCAATTTAATGCGAAGCATCTTTCTGACGCTATGGGCATATTATAACGGCTCACAAGCGATTGATGAACATTGGGTGCTGCCGCTTATTGGCGATATCGGGACTGTGCATGATGTGACTGGAATGGCTATTTTGGGAGTTACTTGTATTGGGCTTATTTTGTTACTACCGATATTTAATTTCCGGCTTAAGGACTTTGATGATGGCCTTGAGGAGCATGTAGAAACCGATGAGCCGGAACCCCAGCAGTAATGGCTGCGAGTAGAAAGAAGATATTAATGGTGGCGCCAGAGGTGACACCTATCATCAAAGTTGGCGGTCTGGCTGATGTCGTTGGTGCGCTTTCAAAGGCACTGGTTGAACGCGGGCATGATGTGCGTATCGTGATGCCTCGGTATGCGCAAATGAAGAGGGTCGAGGGCGCGAAGCCTGACGCGCGTCCGCTCATCGTGCGACTGGGAGGCCATGAGGCGTATGCTCGTGTGTGGCGCGATACACTTCCTGATTCGAAAGTGAAACTGTATATGCTGGAGCATAATCAATTTTTCGACGCGCCATCGGTCTACGTGGGGCCAAGCGGGAATGAAGATGATAATGCGCAGCGTTTCCCTTTTCTATGTCGAGCAGCCATAGACCTGACAGAGCATTTGGAATGGATTCCGGATATAGTGCATTGTCATGATTGGGCGACAGGTTTGACTCCGATTTACTTGAATACGACTGAACTCGATAAGCCGATTGGTCGGGCAGCCTCAGTCATCACTCTGCATAACATGGAGCATCAGGGTTGGTTCCATCGTGGCATGGTCGACTATGCTGGGTTGCCCGCTTCCGTTTTCCGTGCGGAGGGACTTGAATCGATGGGGGAGGCCAATATGCTTAAAGGTGGCATCTACCATTCGTCAAAAATCACCACAGTGAGTCCTACGTATGCTAAGGAGGTGCAGACTCCTGAAGGTGGTGCAGGCTTACACCATATATTGGCTCTTCGAAAAAATGATTTATTTGGCGTCATTAATGGAATCGATGAAAGCGAATGGAGCCCTGAAACCGATCCCTTAATTCCGGCTCAGTTTAGCGCTGAGGATTTGAAAGGGAAGTCGGCTTGTAAGGCAGAGTTGCAGCGTGCCTACGGCTTGAAGGTGCTTCCAGATATTCCCGTTTTCGCGGTGGTCTCCCGTTTGGCGAATCAGAAAGGCTTGGATCTCCTAGCGGCTATTAGCGATCGTTTAATGGCTGATATGCACATTCAGATAGCGGTTCTTGGCACTGGCGAAGCTTGGCTAGAAGAGGCCTTTCGAGCATTGGCAAGTCGATATCCAGGGCGCTTTGGCGCGCAGATTACATTTAGTAACGAGCTTGCCCATTTAACGACTGCGGGCGCTGACTTCTTTGTGATGCCCAGTCGATTCGAGCCCTGCGGACTCGGTCAATTATATGCGATGACTTACGGAACCCTGCCAATTGTTCGCGCGACAGGGGGCTTAATTGATACCGTTGAGAATTATTCTGAGCAGCGTAAAACGGGCACTGGTTTTATCTTTAAATTTGCGACGGAGGATGCGTTGTATTACACGATCGGTTGGGCGTGTTCTACCTATTATGATCGCCCAGAGGACTTGGTAAAATTACAACAGAATGCGATGGGACAGTCATTTAGTTGGGATCATTCTGCTGGCGTTTATGAATCGATCTATTCGGAAGCCGTAGAAGCGCGTAAAGTTCAGTTGCTTAAAGTTGATTAGCTAACCAGCGGTCCAACAATAAAGATCAACGCACAGCTTAAGCCTACTAAGAACGCATAAAAGCTGAGGCGAATCCACCTAAACTTTGGGCGGAGCACGTCATTACTTAAATGGTAAATGTCTGAGACCATGAGCTCAGTGATCGTGTTTCGACTTTCCAGCGCTCCTTTCATCAGTTCTTTGTAGCTAGTTTCATCGTATTGCCAAATCCCAGAGAAGTGTAGCAGATTGCCACTGCCTGAGGCATCTACTTTGTAGCGCTTTGGCATGAGGCTGATAATCGCAAAGAAGATACTTAGAGCGGCTGCGAGGCTGAATAGGATGATGCCGATTCTGATCTCTGGCTTCGTATATCCAGAAAGCGTTAAAGGGATGAGAAACGCGTTAATTGTTATGATGACTTGAGCTCGCCGGTCAGCAAGGGATATATACTGCACATGTTTTGATTGCGCACTACTCAATACGGAGCCCCGTAGCAATGCGGGCCAGTTCGAAGGGGGCGATGTTGGTTGATGGTCTGCTTCTGGAGTTTTCATTTTGTGGACCCTGAGCAGACCACATGCCTATCTGTAGTGCAATAGAGTTTACTAAAGCATGGAGCCAGTGGTTGACCTCTTTCAATATTCGGCATCTATTTTCATTTAGTGAACGATCCAAATAGAGATTTCAATGAAGTGATACGCACGATCCGGAAGGAAGATCCACGCTATGCGCGGGGTGCGTATTATTTTCTACGTCAAGCTTTGGACTTTAGCCTTAAGGAGATGCATCACAAGGGCGATCTAGATAAGAGTAACCACTTAAGTGGACAGCAACTATTGGAAGGCATTCGCCTGTATGCGATTGATCAATATGGTCCGATGGCACGTAGCGTATTGAAGTATTGGGGCGTCTCTGAGTGTCGTGATTTTGGCAATATCGTGTTTAACCTCGTCGAGTGTCGGGTGCTTGGGAAAACGGACCAAGATAGCCCCGAGGACTTTAATGACGGTTACCATTTTAAGGATGCATTTGATCGCCCATATTTGCCGAAACAGAAGCCCACGATCAAGCGCCCGTCACTTCGTTAGCTCGCTTCAGCCGCTTCTTTTTGATCGAAGAATTTTTTTGCTTCGTGATTTTCTTCACGTTGTTCGATCATTGCCTCACGTTCGGTGAGCAGCATCGATTGCTCGACTAACTCATTCTCGCATTGAGTGATGTAATCTTCGCGCTCTTGAAGCATCTTACGTGCATCTTTTAGCGAGGCTTCTTGTAGTTCAAGTTGATGCTTCAATGCGTCTAAGGCCTTGCGCTCGTCATCGGAAACTTTGTTGGAAGGCTGACTCTTTGCTTTGTCGATGTTGCTGTTGATGATCTGTTGGTGTGCTTCGAGTAAGGCTTCTCGTTCGTCAAGTTCGCGTTCGCGGCATTGCAGCGCTCTCTCTTTTTCGTTGATTAAGCCTTCACGAATAATGATATCGGTTTGTAGCTCCAGTAGGTTGTTTTCGATTTCGTGGATTTTTCCATCGATAGCACTGGGAAACTCACCGATCGGTTCCATTAGGGGCTCTGAAGTTTTACTTATCTTACCTGACATGGTTGCGAACGCCGTCTTTAGGCTCAGCCGGCGTTTTACTTTTCGAATCGGAGGTGGTAGCTTTTTTGCACACATTGTATTCATAGTCTGCTAATAGAAGTGTTTTTAGTCGAGATTGTTAAATTGCTGAACAATCGATGGGCTGACAACTCTCAGATTGGGATATGATTGATAATCTGTGAGTTAAACACTTTTATAACATGTTTATAGGGTTTTCGTAGGGTGTTATGCTTAGCCCTCTGAGGGGTTTAATGCAAGGTTGAATGAAGTGATCGATGTGTGAATCGACGGTATGCATCTGCCCGTCGTCAGTTAGTGAGGTGCATCAATTGAGAGAAATGTCGGATTTTCGTAAACTTCTTGTGGATATTTACCATTCAAGCGAGATAGTGAGTTCATTTATGGATATCAATATTCCCCAGTTATCGACCCATGCATCGAACGAGTTGATTGAAAGCCTCTATCAAGCTCCGGTAGAAAGACACACCTTATCGAATGGATTGACGCTTGTTCACCGTGCGGATTTTTCTAGCGAGGTGGTTTCGGTGCAGGTGTGGGTCAAGACGGGGAGCATCCACGAAGATGCAATGATGGGCTCAGGCTTGTCGCACTATTTGGAGCACATGTTGTTCAAAGGCACTGGACGCCGCACTGGCAAAGCGATCAGCCGTGAAGTGCACGCTATGGGTGGTAGCATTAATGCCTATACGACCTTTGACCGGACTGTGTATTATATTGATGCGCCGTCATCTGCTTTTACTCAGATCGTCGATGTGCTGTCAGATATCGTGCTACATTCGACCTTGCCAGAGGAAGAGGTGAATAAGGAACGTGACGTGATCTTGCGAGAGATCGACATGGGGCTCGACGATCCAGATCGGCAGTTGAGCCAAGCGCTCTTTCGCACGGCGTTTCAGAAGCATCCGTATCGCGAGCCAGTTATTGGGCATCGAGCACTTTATGAGCAGGTGACTGGAGACGAATTGCGTGCCTATTATAAAGCCCGCTATGTGCCCAATAATATGGTGGTTTCGATTGTGGGTGCCGTTTCGTCAGAGACGTGTTTACGAGCCGTGCAGACAAGTTTTGGTGAGGTGCCACGTGGCCGCCTTGCCCCGGTCCGGATTGAGGAAGAGCCTCTTCAACTCGCACCGCGTCGTGAAGACCTTGAGGGTGAATATAACATCTTTCGTGGCGGACTTGGCTTTAAGGTGCCAAATTTAAGTCATCCTGATTCGCCAAAGTTGGATGCGCTAGCCCTTGCATTAGGCGGAGGCGAGAGTTCCGCGCTATGGGAGTGCCTGCGAAATCGTCAAAAACTAGTTCATTATATTGACTGTCGTAATTGGAACCCGGGGACGCAGGGGCTCTTTTGGATTTCGTATGTTTGTGATGCTAAAAAGCAATCCCAAGTGGAAGCGGCTATTTTGAGTGTCATCAAGGGGGTCGTAGCGACTGGTGTTGAGGAAGCGGTCGTTGAGAAAGCACGTCGACAAGCTTTGAGCTCTGAGATAAATGGGCGAAAAACCATGAGTGGACAAGCCTCACGACTGGGGCTTGGAGAAGTAGTTGTCGGTGATATCTACTATGGGCGACGTTACTTAAAGCGCTTGAACTCAGTCTTGGCAGGTGATCTGCAGTTGGTGGCTAAAAAGTATTTAGTGGAGTCGACAATGTCTTCCGTAACTTTGGGCCCGAGAGCTTTGGTTGAAGCGTCGGACGAAATTACAGAGCTGTCTACTCTCACTCCATTTGAGGAGATTACTTTCAACAGTGGGGCTCGCTTGCTTTTGCAAAAGGATGCGCGTTTGCCTAAGGTGCACTTTAGGTGTGTGATGCAAGCAGGGCCCATGTATGAGCCTGCTAAGCAGCGAGGTGTTTCAGCATTGCTCGCAGAGTTGTTGACTAAAGATACGAGGCACAAAACGGCTGAGGAGATTTCAACCTTAATTGAGAGTATAGGCGGACGTTTCGCTGGAGCTGGAGGTAATAATACGATCAGCTTTTCGATAGAGGTATTACCCTCCGATATGAGAATCGCTTTGGAATTGATTGGCGACGCACTGAGCTGTCCCGTTTTTGAGCAAAGCACTTTTGAAATAGAACGTGAGGCTCAGGTTGCTGGTCTGCGGGAGCAGGAAGATGAAATCCTTGATTATGGATTTCGAAAATTACGTGAGCGCTTTTTTGCAGACCATCCGTTCAGCGTCGGCTCAGAGGGGCGCATCGAAGATTTAGAGGCATTGACCCGTGACGATGTGATGGCTCATTTTCAGTCTGTAGTCACCGCGCCAAATTTGGTGCTTTCGGTTTGTGGCAATTTTGATCGAGATGCCTTGGTCGATACGCTCCGCCCGTTAATGGAGGAGCGTTTGCCAAGGCAAGATTTAGTGAGCTCTCAGCATGCCAGATTTGAAGGTCCTGCTGAGTCGCTCGATCTACATGAGTCAATGGATCGCGAGCAAGCGGTGGTGCTACATGCATTTCCTGATGTCGGCATTCAGCATATAGACTACGTCGTGGCTGAGATGCTTAATGAATTATTCAGTGGCATGTCTAGTCGGCTTTTTGAGCGCGTTCGTGAAGATCGAGGTATGGCCTATTACGTTGGGTCGAGCCGAATTATTGGTTTGGAGACAGGAATGTTTGTCTTTTATGCTGGCACGCATCCGAGTCAGGCCGCAGAGGTCATCAAGGAAATTAATGGTGAGATTGCCCGCGTCGCGGCTGGCGATGTGTTGGAAGATGAATTACAGCGCTGTCGGATTCGGTTGAAGGCGGCCCGACTGATGGGGCGTCAAACAATTGGCGCTCGAGCAATGCATGCGGCCATTCAGGTGACCTATGGTTTGCCTATTGATGATGACCAGGAATACGCCGCGAAGTTGGATTCTATTGGGGCTAAAGAGCTATCAAGCTTTGCGATCAAGTATTTCACTCCAGAAAAAGGTGTGCGCATGGTTGTTGGACCTGTGCTGGAATGATTAGTCTACAAAAAAACGCAGCTCCTGAGAGCTACGTTTTTGCAGTAAAAAGTAATCAGAACGAACTATGCTTCGCGAGCACGTTTCTGGATGCTGAGCTTCTTGTAGAATCCTGCTCCGTGAATTTCGCGCATCATTTTGCGACGGTGCTCCACAGCGAGTTTGAATGCCTTCTTTTCTCCATATTTCTTAATGGAAAAAGAGGTGCATTTTTGAGTGCCAGGTTTTGGGCGCCAGCTCACAGAGTAGCATTCGTGCTTCGTTCCATTTGGGCCGACCTTGGTTGTGCGGGAGACGCCTAATTCGCCAGTTTTATTGCGAGAGTCTGAGAGCACGATGCGACGTTGACGCGGCTTTTTTGGAATTTGTTCCAGCTCTGCGTTGAGTTCATCGCGGTAAGCTTTAGCTAGCTTTTGTGCTTTACCTTTACCTCCGGATTTACGGTCGCTGAATAGTTTTGAGTAGGTTTTTCCGTTGCGGTAGCCGCGAACGAACCAACCGTGTGTTGAGCCAGAATCAATTCTGCTGATGCCCTTATTTGCTTTTGAACGTGCCATAGTGTTTCTAGAATATCTTTAGTGTTGATGAATATCAGTGATTTAAATGTTTTTATGCATTTATGTCAATGATATGTAACGTATTCGCCATGAGGAAACTTACAAGTAGTTACATAATTTTTGTTAATTTTTTCTTTCTTTATGATCGATAATGCGTATGCGCGCGTATTTATTTAGTATTTAACTGAATTTATACTTTGCTCCGGAAAAAGGCTACAGGTAGTAGATTTTTATGCCCGAAAGAACAGTGATTAAGATTTGTGGTTTAACCAGAGAGATCGATGTGAAGCGCACCCTTGAGTATGGTGCCGATTTTTTCGGTTTTATAGCATATGAACCATCTCCTCGTGGTATTGGGCTGGCTCGTGCGAGTGATTTGGCGGCATTGGTCCCCCGCGATCGTCGGGTGTTGGTCGATGTTGCTCCCAGTGTGGAGAAAATAGCAGAGTTCAAGGCGCATGGTTTTGATTTTTTTCAAATCCATTCCGACGCGTCGACAGATGAATCTACCTTGAAAGCCTGGTCGGAGGTCGTCGGAGTCTCGAAGCTTTGGTTGGCGCCGCGATTGAAGCCGGAGGAAGCGTTTCCGGAGCATTTTTTACCATATGCGAATACTTTCTTAGTCGACACTTACTCTAGCCAGCAAGTGGGAGGCACCGGTTTAACAGGTGATTGGGGGCGCTTTGCAAAGTGGCAAGAGACTTATGCGGCTAAGCAATGGATCTTGGCAGGTGGCCTATGCCCAGATAATGTTGTTCAGGCTATTGGCGAAACAGGCGCCGATCGTATCGACGTGAATAGTGGTGTTGAGGTGGAGCCAGGCGTCAAAGACGATGATCAGCTCCGTGCACTATTTTGTGCACTTCGTGGCTAGAGCGTATTGTAAGCAATAAAAAGGCACTTCCCATACGAGAAGTGCCTTTGTTGTTTTAAGCTGGGTCTGATTTAGATCGGCTGACGGCCAAGTGTTCCGACGAGTGAATCGACGTATTCTGGTGAGCTGACGGCCTTGAGTTGTTCCTTGGCAGCAGTTAAGCGTGACTCGATGTCTAGGCGTTTTGCCACACCAGCGTGTGTGCTCTTGTTGAGGAATACACTGAGGTATTCTACATGCTTCGTCCAAACTTTCTTGTCGCTCGCCTGCTGGCTTTGGAGACGTTCTTTATACCAGTCACTATTCAGCATCGATTCTCGGGTGAAGAGCTCACGAACCTCTGGATCATGAAGCGTCTTACCTTCGTATTCGCCGTGGACCATAATGTGGAGCAGTGCTTTCAGCGGGGGGCAAGCTTGCTCGACTGAGTTGTCGTCGAAGTAATTCTGCGCCGCTTGCTTGTGTGCTGCTTGAATGGTTTCCATGCCAACGATGAAGGTGTCCATATCTTGAAGTTCTGGCTTGAGCATTTCCTCGCTGAGGACTGTTTCAGGATTGTTGAATACACGGCCGAAGAAGATGCGCACAAACTTCGCTGTGATACGGTATCCTAGGAGGCTTGCTTTAACCAACTTGCCATCATGTTCGAAGTCTTCGACTTTTTCGAGATAGCCATGTTCGAGTAACCATTTTGGATCAGTCTCTTCAGGTTTTAGGCGACACCAGATTTCAGGGACGAGTAGGCTGATATCGTGGTCAACGCGGAAGTTCGGGCCGACGTAGCCAGCTGCTGTGATGAACGCAGGTTGCTCAGTCGCCAAGTAGGAGACTAGTGCGTTGTTCATGTCATAGATTGGCAGTAGGGCGTTGAATGGGCCTTTTGTTAGGGCACCTTCAGAACCCGCGCCTGTTGTCGATGGGGACTTGCCAGTAATACTTGCGATATACTCCATGAACAACTCAGGCAGCTCCATATGATGAATCGGGCTGAATGTGCACAATGGTTTCACGCCCGCTTCAGGCTCCGCTGGATTGTTGCGACGACCAGGGAGAATTGAAGTCACAGGGCGAAGCAGTGGCGATTGTGAATCTTGGCGGCGATAGAGGCGTGAACTCATTTCGGCAAGATAGACCGCGCGTTTATCCATCAAGTCTGGGCGAACTTGTAAGTAGCGAGGGTTTTTCGTTGGCTTGCCATCAACCATGCGTGGATATGCTGGAGATGAGTAGTAGTCGCTGTGAGGGTCATTCACAAACTTGCTGATCATGTCTTGCATCGGTTGTGTGTATTGACCGAAGCGAATGGCATCTTCGACTTCGTCTTTGCCGTGAGCCGTGTCGAGAGGTTCGTAATTACTCAAGAAGCTGCCATCAGAACTGAGATCTTTTTCAGCCTGGTGATCATAGCCACGAATGACGGCGTCGTCAGGACGTTGGAAGAAGCGGTATTCACAGTTGAATACGAATTTTGCTGAGGGTGCAGCCCAATCATTCGGTAAGCTCTTGATGCTGGAGCTCGGAGCCACAGTGGATGCAGTAATGTCATCCTCAAGAGATATCTTAGCAGCCGGGATGAAGTCCTTGCGCAGGCCGAATGTGCGCCATGAGCCATCTTCAGTGTAGCCAACACGTAGGTATTGGGTGAGCATGGGTTGCTCGCGGTAGCGCAGGATATTGCCTGGCTCGCCATTGATCAAGTCGACGCTGAATCGTTTGCGCCAGTCGCTGCCCCAGTCCTCTTTGTAGAAGCGTTTGATGATCAGGACTAGCTCTTTAACGTGTTGTGGGATCTTCTTTAGCCAAGCATTGAACTCTTCGCTGTAGCTTGATTTTGACGGAGTGAGGAGTTTTACCACGGATCCGAGTGAGCGTTCTTTGCTCAATAGTGGACGACCTGTTGGGCGATTCTTAGATTCATCAAGGAACCGCTGACCGTATTCGTAGTTGATGATTTCTTCAGCGAGATCGAAGTCTTTCTGGAAATCGCTGACAAATACAGGACCCGAAATGATGGCGTCCGTAATCGGCTTGGAAATTTCAGATTTTCCACCACCAGAAACAGTGCACGGTTTATGGCACACTCGACTCTCAGCAGTGTGCCCCACAAGGCGCCAGCGACGGCCTTGCGCGGGTTGAATCATCTGCACTTTATATCCAGATGGTAGCATGTAGGTGTTCTTTGGGAGCAACTTGATTTTTTGCGGCCCTTCTGAGTTGGTCCAAGAAATCGACTGATTGTTGAGCTCAATACGTGCATCTGCAGGAATGTAGAAGATGTCCTTGTAAGTTTTATCAATGGCATAGCCCTCTCCTTGCACATCGATACGATCGGCATAACGTTCGATGACGTCATCGAAGGATTGATCCACTTCAGGATAGTATTGGCTGAGCTGGAAATCTTCACCGAGGTCATAGCCGGTGAATGCAAGCGTGCCCCCTGCGTGTTCTTCTTCGGCGAGCCCATGTAAGTTGGCGGAAAAGCCAATTTGGGTCTTCACTTCTTTTTTGCAGTATCCGAAATAGTTGTCAGCGATCGCTGTTACGATGCAGCCTGATTCGTCGCGACATGTTATCTTGAAGGCGCCCCCATCATTGTAGAGTTCGTCTTCTTTTTCCCAGCACATGCCATCGCGTTTCTGGCGATCGGTTGCTTCTGATATATGGGGGAGACCGAGTTCCTTTTTGGTCGTGCCCATCAAGTGAGGGGCCAAGATGACGCAGCCACTAGTGCCGGTCCAGTTTTCGGGTGTCAGGCCAGAATCGTTTTCGGCGATGAATGGGTCGCCTGCGTTGCCAAAGATGGACTCAACGAAATCGAGGTTACTGACCATGTTGCCAGGCGCGAAGAAGCGAACTTCCATTGTCTTTTGCTTGGTAAAGCCGTCGACTTCAGGAACTACTACGGGTCGAAGTAGTAATGAGACCCATGATTTGGCAGGAGTCTCTTGGTTGGCGAGAAATGGAATCGTTGTGAGCGAGTCTGGCGCAGTAGTGAGTGCTTTCTGCAGCAGACGGGCGGCAGCAACCTTTGGCACCGCCTTTTTGTCGTTTGGTATGGGGAGTCCGCCTTCGGCGACGTGGAAGACGCCTTTAGTTGTGCGGCGATCGCTCTTCGGATTATGCAAGACACCCTGCTGGATGCGGTAAGAATCGATGATGTCGGAGGAGAAGTGGTCGCCTTTCGCGGGCAATGATAGTGTGCGCGCAACACCATGACGATCCAAGATCAATGTGTTATTCGGCAAGTGCGGAATGTCATTCACATCGAGGTCGTTAAAATACTCCATCAGGAAACTTTGAATGCGTTGGTCGCACGGCGGCAAGTAATCCGCAAGGAGGCGTGACTTCTCTTGGTAGCTATCGAGTAGTGATTTGCTTAGACCGAAAAACTCTGAGTCTAAAGCGTCCCCGTAAATTGGCTGACCGATCGAGATCAGTTTTAAATTTACATAATCGATGAGTGCTTTCTCGTCATGCGTAGATGCTGCGCTTTCAGGATGCAGTCCAAGTTGTGTCTTGAATTCCATAGTGTTCTTTTTTGATTTTAATATTTAGTGCCAAGCTCGCAGGTAATGCGAAATATACATTTTGCATACGGTAGAGCTTAGATGGGCAATTGATAAGTTTAGCTAATCTAACGTAAAATTAACATTAGTCCAAATGGCTTTTTATGGTAGGTTTTATTGCTTCCTGTAGTGATTTTGAGCTACGTCCATTCTGGAGGGTTCTGTAGTTCTGTTTTGAGCACACCAATTAAGGGGAGCTGTCTGTAGCGCTCTGCGAAATCGAGACCGTAACCGACGACAAATTCGTCCGGGATCTTAAACCCCACAAAGTCAGCTTCTAACTCGACACTGCGCTTTGTAAATTTGTCGAGTAAGACGCATGTCTTCAAGCTGGCAGGCTTTATGTTGCCGATGATTTTAGACACGCGGGCTAGTGTATTGCCCGTGTCGAGTATGTCGTCGATAAGTAAGACATCAGCGTCTTTGATATCTAGCCGTATTCGGTCGATAATTTCTGGCTCTTGGACGGGGCTGGTGGAGTCGCGGTAACTAGAGACGCGGATACAATCGAGCTTGATCGGGAGCCTGACTTCTCGAATTAGGTCGGCAACGAAGATGATTGCGCCATTGATGATCGCAATGACCGTGATTTCTCGGCCTGCATAGGCATCGGTAATTTCTTGGCCGAGTTCCTTTAGGCGCTTTTCGATAGCAGCCTTATCGATAATGACTTTTTCGAGATCTTCTATGGGTGATGACATGTTGGGTATTTTTGTGTGTCTATATAGAGCAGTTCTTGAGCCGATCCTATACATTGATGTGATTAATCTGCCAGTATGAGTGCGGAAGCACCTAGGATCGCAGCATCACCCATCTCTATGGTAGAGGCGATTATTTTGATTTTGTTCTTAAAGGGAGGAATGAGGTGTTCTTCAAATGTATTGCGTAAGGGTTCCAGGAGCACTTCGCCAGCGTTGACGGGGCCTCCAAACAAGAAAAAAGCTGCGGGACTGGTGACAAGTGCAATCGAAGCCAGAGCCTCCCCGAGCAAACGACCTGTGAAATCCATAGTAGCGATGGCAATCTGGTCGCCATCGTAGGCTGCATCAGCGATATGCTTCGCGGTGATTTCTGAGATGCGCATACTATCAAGGCTCGTTCGCCCACCGCGTTGCGCGATCATTTCAAAAAAAGTTCGGCGTATTCCAGTGGCGGAACAGTAGTTTTCGAGACTGCCACGTCGGCCGAATCCGCAATAACGACCATCGGGGATGACACTGATGTGCCCCAATTCGCCAGCAAAACCATCATGGCCATAAACCAGTTGGTTGTTAACGAATACTCCGCTGCCGAGACCGGTTCCAAGTGTGACCATGATGAAATCTTGGTAATCTTTTGCACCACCGTAGATTTTCTCGCCGATAGCTGCTGCATTTGCATCGTTTGTTAGCTCGATACGCGGCAGATCCAGTCGCTTTTTGAGCAAGGCGACGAGAGGTGTGTGCCCTTTGAAATTGAGGTTCGCTGGTTCTTCGATGGCCCCTGTGCGAAAGTTTCCGTTTGGCGCGCCGATACCTAAGCCTTGCCATGAAATGTGATCCGTTTGCGCTTCTTCGGTCTTCCGCATGACTTCTTTGGTGGCTTCGGCGAGACGGTCGGCGTAGAGCTCGCTATCGCTGTAATCACTTGTTGAGAAACTTGTTCGAGCGATGACTTGCCCTTCTGGGTCTACGGAGCCGATGCATGTGTTTGTGCCCCCGATGTCGGAGCCTAATGTCATATTGATCATAATTCTGAATTTCTGGTTGCGGGGATGAGTAATATGGCTGCGTAAGTGCTTTGGTTTTACAACCGAGAAGTCACTGAATGGTTGAATGTGCACTTTTTATTTTTTGGTTGCTGTGTTTGTGAAGCAGCTTGCAAAAGCTGCAATTACCTTACACCTTCCGCGCCCATGTTGAAAATCGTGCAAGCTGTCATTCGTTGGATCGTATCCTGGATGTATTTTGTGTCTCTTATTTGCTTGATTGGGGCAATGGGAGGAGTGCTTTCGCATGTGCTGTTCGCTTTGATTGTTAAGGATCAGCCAGATCTTGCCTATTTTGCAGCATTTGGCTTCTTGAACGGCCTCAATTACGGTGGTGTGTGGGCAGGTGGTGCAGCGATTGTGCTCTGTGTGCTAAGAGCTCGTAAAGAATATTTGGCCGCACATCCGACTGGGGGGCTTTCAACATAATGAGTAATACTAAAAGAACATGTGTCTACTTGGGCGGTTTTCTCATCGGCATGATGCTCGTCTCGATGATACTTACACGGCGCACAGCTAAAGAAGCTGCTCAGCCTGACCCTTGGCTGGAGCATAACCAGAAGATGGTTGATGCTGGAGCTGAGCCGATTCCTATGACCGCACCTAGTTCGATTCGTGAAGGCTTAGTCATCGATTTTGGTTATTTCCCGAGTGAAGGGGCTGCAAAGGAAGCTGTTTGGCTGTTAACTTTCGAGGAGAGCTATCCGCATGTGAGGGTGGTCAAAGATTTACAAACTCAAGAGTTGTCCTACATGGCTGCTGACCAAGTCAGTATTCAGCTAGCTGAGGGTGTCGATGTGACGGATCTAAAGCCCATACTTGATGAGCTCGGACTGCGACTTCGTATGTTTAACCGCAAACAGCAACTTGTTGTCGTGGGCGTCATCAGCACCGACCTGGATGCAGTGCCAGCCACCATCGAAGCACTTCAGCCATGGGCGTCATTATTCAGTTCTGTGGAGCCAGATCATATCCGTTTTCAGCCTCCAAAGCCCGGAGAGTAGTCTTGAATCTACATTCCGCGTCAGGAATGCAACATAGGCATTGACCGAAAAAGACCTTTCCCCTTTATTGGCGCGCTTTTTCATTATCAGCCACTTAAGGCATCACCCAAAACTTTTTCTTATGAGCACTGTAAAATCCGACGTCAAAGACATCAACGAAACCCGCAAGACAGTTACTGTAAGCGTTCCCGCTACAGAAATTGCTGAGCAAGAAGCTGCCCTTATCAAAGACTTTCAGCGTAATGCCAAAATACCAGGCTTCCGCCCTGGCAAGGCTCCTGAGGCGATAGTTTGCACTCGTTATGCCAAAGATATAAAGCAAGAGCTCAACCAACGTGTTGTTTCTAAAGCGCACCAAGAAGGCGTGGTCACGTCGGAATTGAACGTCTTCAACATTGTTGATGTTGAAGAAGGCGAAATCGCTGCCGGTCAGGACGCAACGGTTGTCTTCACAGTCGATATTGTCCCCGAGTTTGAAATCCCTGCCTACGAAGGGCTTAAGCTTACAAATCAGCCAACTGATGCTAGTGACGAAGAAGTAGAGAAAATGATCAACCAAATCCTCAGCCAGCGTGCTGAGTATAACGTTGTCGAAAAGGAAGCCGCAAAGGGTGACTACGTTCACTGCAGCTATGAGGGTAAGATCGGCGAAGAATCAGTAGCGGACCTTGTTCCAGACTCGCCAATGTATGGCACTCAGAAGTCAACTTGGGAAGAAGCAGGCTCGGAAGATTCACCAGGTGTGAAGGCAATTATCGAAGGCCTAGTCGGCATGAAGGCTGGCGACGAGAAGGAAGTCACCATGGAGTTTCCGGAGGACTTTAAGCCTGAAGCATTGGCTGGTAAGACTGCAGTTTATGCACTCAAGGCTGAAGAAGTGCGTGAGAAAACGCTGCCAGCGATGGACGAAGCGTTCTTTAAGAGCATACAAGTCGAAGACGAAGCGCAACTCCGTGAGCGCATCAGCGAAAATATTGAAAACCAAAAGAAGCAGCAAAATGCTACGGCCGAGCGCCAGCAAGTTACAGAGCAGCTCCTTAAAGCGGTTGAATTTGCAATTCCTGAAAGTGGTATCGAAAGCGAAACAGACGCGGTCCTTCGCGACTTCATGCAGCGTAATATGCAACAAGGTGTTTCCACTGAAGAATTTGAGAAGCACAAAGATCAGCTTCACGAAGGCGCCAGCACCGCAGCTCGTGATCGCCTAAAGTCACGTCTCATCCTAAGCAAGATTGCCGAGAAGGAGGAAGTGAAAGCGGAGAACGACGACTTCAGCCGCATGATCATGATGGAAGCGCAGCAATCTGGCATTAAGCCCGAAAAGCTCGTCAAGGAAATCCAAAAAGATCGTAGCCGTATCGACCGTATGCGTGGCGACATCATCTTAGGCAAGACGATGGATCTTATTCTCGATAAGGCAGAGCGCGAAACAGTTGCCGTGACCGCTGAAGCTTAATTTTAGAAAAGCATTTGATTAAATAGGCACGGTCGATACCGTGCCTATTTTTTAATCCATACACGAAAAATACAAATACTGTGAGCTACGTTCCACTTCCTACTGTTTATGAGCGCGAAGGCCGCACCGAGCGCGCCTGGGATATTTACAGTCGCCTTTTGCGCGACCGTATTATTTTTATCGGCACCCCGATCAACGACTTTGTCGCCAATGCTGTGATCGCCCAGATGTTGTTTTTACAGATGGAAGATCCTAAGAAAGACATCAGTCTCTACATCAACTCGCCCGGTGGCAGTGTGACCGATGGTATGGCGATTTACGACACGATGAATTTTTTGCAGTGTGACATTGTCACCTACTGCGTTGGTCAAGCTGCGAGCATGGGCACCTTGCTTCTCGCTGCTGGCACAAAAGGGAAGCGTTATGCACTGCCAAACAGTCGTGTTATGATGCACCAACCCACAGGTGGGGCAACGGGCCAAACCTCCGACATATCGATCGCTGCGAAGGAAATCTTACGCTGGCGTGAACAAATGAATCAGCTAATGGCCAATCACACCAATAAGACGGCCGAAGAAATTGCCTCGGACACCGATCGTGATTTCTACCTGACCGCTCAAGATGCCCTCGAGTATGGTATCGTGGATAAGGTCATCGAGTCCAAGCCGGTGTAAGTGCTTGCGATTTACTGGTTGAGCCGTCAGCCGTTAAACGATAGTTTTTACAAACTTTTAGTGCACAATGTCTTTAATTAGGCATAGATGTGTCGCATTCTATACAACGAATTTTTTGAACGAATCAATTTATGGCTAAATCCACACGGATGACTTTTTGCTCTTTTTGCGGCAAAGCACAAAACGAAGTGCGTAAGATGATCGCAGGTCCTGCAGGCGTGCACATTTGCGACTCCTGCGTCTCTGTGTGTAAAACGATTATCGACCGTGAGTTGAGTGGGGCCGCAGAAGGTGGTGCAGGAAACGACACTGCCAAAGATCAAGCGAAGGGACGTTTTAATCTATACAAGCCAGCTGAGATCACTGCCAAGCTTGACGAGCACATTATTAGCCAAGACTATGCAAAACGTGCTTTAGCGGTTGCAGTTTATAATCACTACAAGCGCCTGCGGTCAGAGGATCGATTGGAGGCAAATGCGGCCTTCGAAGACCTAGATGGCAAGTTTGCCGATGTGCAGATCGAAAAAAGTAATATCCTCTTACTGGGGCCAACGGGTAGTGGTAAGACGCTTCTCGCGCGTAGTTTAGCAAAGCTACTTGATGTGCCCTTTGCGATCGCTGATGCGACGACGCTAACAGAAGCTGGTTACGTCGGTGAAGATGTTGAGAACATCGTCTTGCGCCTCTTGCAGTCTGCCGACTACGACGTGGCCAAAGCAGAGTGTGGCATCATATACGTCGACGAAATCGATAAGATCGGGCGTAAGACGGACAATGTTTCCATCACCCGAGACGTATCTGGCGAAGGGGTGCAGCAAGCACTTTTGAAGATTCTAGAAGGCACCGTTTGCAATGTCCCACCACAAGGGGGACGTAAGCATCCGAACCAAGAATACATCCAGCTCGATACGACGAATATTTTATTCATCTGC
This sequence comes from uncultured Opitutia bacterium, assembly GCA_937136395.1. Lineage (GTDB taxonomy): Bacteria > Verrucomicrobiota > Verrucomicrobiia > Opitutales > Coraliomargaritaceae > JBPOFY01. Next base: position 28,148 of record CAKZOI010000049.1, read on the forward strand.
GGAGGTGCTTTTGTCGGGCTCGACAAAATCGTTCAGAGCCGTAGCGGCTCCAAGGCAATGGGCTTCGATACCACTCACAATGTGCACCAAGATGAAGTGCCATTGAGTCAGCTGCTTCGTGAAACACAACCAGAAGACCTCGTTCACTTTGGTATGATACCAGAGTTTATCGGTCGTTTACCGATGGTTGCTGTGCTTGATGAACTCAGCCGTTCCGACCTCGAGCATATCTTACAAAATACGAAGAACTCATTGCTGAAGCAGTATGGCAAACTGTTCTCAATGGAGGGTGTGAACCTACACTTTACCCGCGATGCTGTTGCGGCGATTGCCGATAAAGCAATCGAGCTTAAAACTGGTGCACGAGCGCTGCGTTCGATTATGGAGCGTATCATGCTCGATGTGATGTATGAACTCCCTCAAACTGAGAATGTCGCAGAGGTGGTGATCAATCGCGCGGTCGTCGAAGGCCGTGGTAAACCGAAAATGAAGCACGCGGATACAAAGCAGGCGAAAAAGTCTGCAAGCAAAACATCCGCCAAGGGCACTTCAGCTGACGCAGCCTAAAATCGTTTTCCGCGTTTTTCCCAAGGCTTGCGGTCATCGATCGGTGTGAGCTCTGTCGCGTGTATCCGAATGCCGGCTACAGAGGGGTGCTTGCGTAGCACCTTATAGTTTAATCCATTAATGGCAATTTTGAGTGCTTTTGAGGAGTTGGTTTCGACTATCTGATTGTCGACTAGAAAGCTGACGGCGACTTCAGAGGTGTGTTCGCTTTCGATCTTTCCTGTCTTTGTGGTGTTGTATTCATCGTCGATTGTCTTGCGTAGTAACTCGAGGAACTCTGGTGCGCCACTATTTGGATGGATAATGAAATTGATTCGCTCGACAATGCGAGGGATTGAAGTTTCGAGATCGAATACATCATGCGCCGCAAGGCTCATCTCTCCATTTCGGCGACCAATTAAGCCATGCACGAGTGTGAGTTTCCCGTCTACGAGTCGCTCCCCACATTTTGCATAGGGGTCGGGAAACATGATCATCTCGAAATTGTGTGAACGTGTCGCGAGGTTAAACACCGCCATTTGTTTGCTGTCCTTACGTGTATATTTGATTGCGAGATTACTCACAATGCCGCAAAGGCGGAAGGTCGTTCGGTCATCGAAATTAACGAGATCGTCTGGGTGACTAAAGGTGTCGATCGCGCTGTCCAGTCCGGCGTAAGCATCCATGGGATGCCCTGAGATATAGAAGCCGAGGAGCTCTTTTTCGTAGCCTAGTTTCTCTGCCATGGGCATCGCGGGCACGGTCTTACGGCTGCCCGACACTTTGTCCTCATCTGCTATTCCACTATCGTTGCCCATCATATCAAAGAGGGAGCTTTGCCCAGCTTCGCGGTCTTTACGCACGCTTTCTGCCTCAGCAAGCTCCGAGTCGAGGGCATCAAGCAAGCTTGCGCGATCTTCTCCAAGTGAATCGAAACCGCCTGTTTTTATGAGAGCTTCAATCACCCTTCGATTGACTGCTTTTTCAGATTGGCGAACGATGAAGTCTGTGAAGTCCTGGTAGAGGCCATTTTCTTCGCGTTCTTGAATTATGACTTGTGCGGCACCTTCACCAACACCTTTCATTGCTGCCATGCCGAAGCGAATGCTATTTTGACCGTCTTCGACGATGGGTGTGAAGTTTGCGCCCGACTCATTTACATCAGGGCTTAAAACAGGCACATTCATTGCGCTACATTCGGCAAGGAAGTGGGATAGCTTGTCAGAGTTGCCTTGCTCAGAAGTCAACACGGCTGCCATGAATTCGACAGGGTAGTTGGCTTTCAAATACGCGGTCCGATAGCTGAGCATCGCATACGCGGCAGAGTGCGATTTATTGAAGCCGTATTGTGCGAACTTTTCTAGGAGGGCGAAAATCGATTCTGCGGTTTTACGGTCGATGTTGTTGGTTGCCTTTGCGCCATCGATGAACACTTGCTTCTGTGCATCCATCACCGATTTGATCTTTTTACCCATCGCGCGGCGTAGGATATCGGCGCCACCGAGCGTGTAGCCTGCTATGATCTGCGCAGACTGCATGACCTGCTCTTGATAGACAAGGACACCGTAAGTTTCTTGCACCAGATCTTTTAACAATGGGTGGGGGATGACCACGGTTGACGGGTCTTTTTTGCCTTCAATGAATTGAGGTATGAATTGCATCGGGCCTGGCCGATAGAGTGCAATCAACGCGATGATTTCCTCGAAAGAACTTAATCCAATTTGGCGACAGAGTTGTTGCATGCCGCCAGATTCTAGCTGGAAGACTGCTGTCGTGCGACCTGAGTTGAGGAGATCAAATGTCTTGCTGTCGTTTAACGAGACTTTTTCGACATTGAAGTCGGGCTTATTGCGTGCTTTGCGAACGTTTGCTTCGGCATCTGAAATGACGGTTAATGTCTTCAGCCCAAGGAAGTCCATCTTTAGGAGCCCTAGGTCCTCGCTCGGACCTTTGGGGTATTGAGTGGTCAAGTCGCCTTCTTGTAAGGTGACAGGAATGAGGTTGGTGATATCTTGGTCGGCGATAATTACCCCACAAGCGTGTTTGCCTGTATTACGAATCATACCTTCGATGACACGTCCTTGATCGATGATACTTTTTGCTACCGGATTGCGATTTACTTCGCTTGCGAGTTCGGGAGATTTCTTGAGTGAATCGTCGAGTGAGATGTTCAGCTCGTCTGGTATCATTTTCGCCAGCTTATTCGACTCTGCGAAATCGAGGTCATTGACTCGGGCGAGGTCGCGGATCACCATTTTGGCACCGAAAGTGCCAAATGTGATGATATTGGCGACTCGATCTTTGCCGTATTTATCACGCACGTAGTTGACCACTTCGTCGCGGCGTCGCATGCAAAAATCGACGTCGAAATCAGGCGGTGAAACACGCTCTAGGTTGAGCATACGCTCAAACAGTAGGCCAAAGCTGAGTGGATCGATGTCCGTGATTTTGAGCACGTATGCGACGATGCAGCCTGCTCCAGATCCACGTCCAGGGCCTACGGGTATACCGCGCTCTCGTGCCCATGCGATGAAGTCCCAAACGATCAAAAAGTAGTCGACAAACCCAGTTCCAGTAATGATCGCGAGTTCGTATTCGAGTTGCTCGCAATAGCGCTTGTCTTCGTCACTTGCTTGGTCCCAGTTAGCACGACACGCGTCGTAGTTCGTGCCGTAGCGTTCTTGCAAGCCTTCTTTACACAGCTCGAATAGGTAAAGGCCGTTGCTCTTATGCTTTTGGCGGTCGGTCTCGCTCAGTTCAATCGGATCGTGTCCATCACGTGTGAGCACGGTGTTCTTGCTTTTGACGTAGATGTCGAGCACGCGGTCGAAATTACTATGGTCGTTGCCCGATTCAACTTCTATTGGGCGCTCGTAGACAGGATAGTGGTCTTCGCCGAAGGGGAGCTTGACGTCGCACATCTCGGCGACGGCGGAAGTGTTGGTGACCGCTTCGGGCACTTCCTTGAAAGCGAGGTCCATTTCCGCGCGCGATTTTAGGTAAAACTGCTGTGCATCGTAGCGCATGCGTTTTTCGTCGCGAATTTTTGCGCCCGTCTGGATACAGAGTAAGGAATCATGCGGTTCCCAATCAGTGTCTTTTACATAGTGGACGTCGTTGGTGGCGACGACATTGAGTCCAAATTCGGTGGCGATTTTAAGCAGATCTGGAATGATGCGGCGCTGCTCCTCGATACCGTGATCCATGATCTCGATAAAGAAGTAATCTTTACCGAAAATATCGACAAACTTGGCCGCGGCGTCGCGAGCTTTGTCGAACTCTCCTTTGAGTAAATACTGGGGGATGACGGCCGCCAAGCAGCCCGAGAATCCAATCAATCCTTCGCTGTGTTCGACGAGGGTCTTTAGGTCGGTTCTAGGATTGCGATAAAAGCCTTGAGTGTGTGCTTTAGAGACCAGTTTGCAGAGATTTTGATAGCCCTTGAAGTTGCGAGCGAGGAGCCCCATGTGGCGCGATTTTTGTTTGGCGCGTTCGGAGTTTTCGGTAGCAAGTTCTTCTTCGTAAACTAAATAGATTTCGCAGCCTAGTAGGGGTTTGATACCGTGTTTTTCTGCTTGTTTGAAGAAGCTCGTTAGGCCGTAAAGCACGCCGTGGTCTGTAATGGAAAGCGCCTTCATCCCTAGTTCAGCTGCGCGAGCGCAAAGCCGGTCGGTTCGCGAGCACCCATCCAAAAGACTATGGTCAGTGTGGACGTGTAGGTGGACGAACTCAGTATCTTTCTCGGGCATGAGCGTTTAGATTGTTCTCTCGAAAAAGCAATGCAAGCAGAAGCGAAATATACGGAGAATTATCGTTTCTTTAACCATGTTTCGCTTTCGAAACGCTGGCGTTCTTCTTGGATGTGATCGCTGTTGAAGAGTGTTCTTAAATCTTCTATCGAGCCTACAGTAATGCCTAGGGAGGATGAAAGCTTTTCGATGAGTAGGGATTGGAAGCGCTCGTATTCGAAGTTATCAGGCAGGCTGTCTTTATCGATAGATCCTTGTATCAGGAGACCGTTCTTGGTCCGCTTCATCGCAGCGCCAGCAACTTTTTGACCTGTCGGTAAGAGCACGTCGCTGGCAGCTGGGGTGACAAAACATTGGCTGGCGGCTTCGCTGTGGCGTTTGGTTGGTTTGCCGCAAACATTGGGGCAAGGCGCTAGCTGTGTTTGAACGTGTTGCTTTGAGAGGGTTTCCTGTATCGCACGGTGGATTACCGTATAAAGTGCATTCGCTGGAGTGTGAGCGGCTTTTATCTCGCTTTGGAGAATCAGAGCGTAAGTCCAGTCATTGCGGTGGTCGACGATGCCTCCACCTGTGATTCGTCGACAGAGGTTGAGCGTGGCATTGTTGACTGTTTTGCAAACTTCGTTGTGCTTTTGGGTGTAACCGAAAGTGACTGCAGGCTCGATCCAGCCGTAGTGCCTAAATACTGAGATGCCTGCAGGTAGTGTCGCTAGAAGGGAGGCATCGATTGCCATATTGGTGGCGGCGTCACCAAAAGCATTAGGTAGGCTAATGAGCATCGATTCGGTTAGGCGTTGAGTGGGCGATTTTGAGTGAGTTCTTCGAGTTGCTCATCAAAGCTCGCTGGCTTGGTCTTTAGTTTGCTGACAATAGGGTGCAGGTTGAAGGTTAAGTTCGTGGGACGATTGGCGAATTCTGGACTGTCCTCTTTACATACGGACTTGATTGAGTCGACTGGTAGTCCGAAGTGTCGTAAAATACGTTGCCCCATGGCGAATCGGCTGAGTGCATCGCTACCTGCCCAATGGAAGATGCCGTGAAGATCGCGACGTTCGGTGAGCTCGAGCATTACCTCGGCAACATTTGACGCGGAGCATGGTTGACGGATTTCGTCGCAAAAAAGTTGAGGTGTCTCACCTGCGGTGATGGCCGCGAGGAGCTTTTCGTGCACGCTTCGTTGGCCGCTAGGGCTGTTGCCCATGAGAATCGGGATGCGAAGGACAACTGGATCTTCAGGGTTATGCTCTAATACTTCGCGCTCAGCCATGAGCTTGGTCTGCCCGTAGAGATTTGTTGGTGCGGGCATATCGGTGGATCGGTAGGACTCAGCGCTATGACCATCGAAGACCATGTCCGTGGAGATGTGTATTAAGCGTGCGCCAATATGTGTGGATATTTGGGCAAGTAATCGAGGTAGTGCTACATTTACTTTCTCTGCTAATTGAGGATTCGCGTCGACCTCAGAGGGCGATGATATGGCCGCGCAGTTGATGATCGCATCGGGCCAGATGCTAAGGCAGGTGGAGGTGAGGCTTTCTGGCTGCTCCGCATGAAATTTGAGTGTTTGGTGCAGTCCGCTAACCGATGGCGCGTTCTTGTTGTAGAGAGCGATGACTGAGTGCCCGCGACGAGTTGCCGCTTCTGCGTATGCATTGCCAAGGAGTCCGCTAGAGCCAATAAGTAAAATCTTCATAGTTTGAGAGGTGGTTTTTGTTGCAATCGGGCTGTCTCGACGCAAGTTCAAATCCTATCAATCAATGAAATACGCTGAACTTGCGAACTCCGGTGTCCTAGAGCAACCGGTCTACGAACCAGGAAAACCAATCGAGTCTGTTGCACGAGAATATGGTTTAGATCCTTCAAAAATTGCGAAGCTCGCTTCCAATGAGAATCCTTTTGGAGCGTCACCGCTTGCAATAGCTGCTGCCGAAAGGGCGCTGAAGTCTGCGCACTTGTATCCTGATGGTAGCTGCTATCAATTGCGTGAGAAAATTGCGGAAGTTCGTGGTGTTCCCCTTGACGGTATAATTGTCGGGAATGGCTCGAATGAAATTATTGAACTGCTCGGCCACGCATTTCTTCGTCCAGGAGATGAGGTCGTGATGGGCGAACGGGCGTTTATCGTTTATAAACTGGTCTCGAGGTTATTTGGTGCGACGCCAGTTGAAGTGCCAATGCCTGGGTTCTGTCATGATGTGGATGCGATGTTGGCTGCGGTGACTGAGCGCACTCGCTTATTATTTGTCGCCAGTCCGAATAATCCGACTGGAATTGCGAATGCGGAGGCGGACCTAGTCCGTCTGGCGGAGAGCTTGCCGGAACATGTTATTTTTTGCTTAGATGAAGCATATGCCGAGTATTTGGATAAGGCCCCAGATTTACGAGCTGCTATTTCGTCTGGCCGCAAGGTCATCTGCATGCGCACTTTCTCTAAGATTTATGGGCTAGGTGGCATGCGAGTTGGCTATGCTTATGGTGATCCAGAGCTGATCAGTTTATTACAGCGAGTGCGTCAGCCTTTCAATGTAAATTTGATTGCTCAAGCTGCGGCGACGGCTGCCCTAGGAGATGATTCGTTTTTAGAGATGTGTCGACGAGAGAACTCGAACGGGCGCAAATTGTTATGCGAGGGGCTTCAAGAGCTCGGTTTTGATACATATGGCGGCTCTGCAAATTTCGTATTATCGAATGTGGGTAATGGCGGATTGGTTTTTGAGCATCTCCAAAAACGAGGCATCATTGTGCGACCGCTCGTTCCTTATGGCATGTCTGAGTATGTGCGTATTACGATTGGAAGGCCCGAAGAAAATCAGCGTTTACTTGAAATATTTGCTAAGCTTGTTGAGGACGGCTTAGTCGTGATTGCTCGATGAGTGCAGAATGGTTTAGTTTTATCGTCTTTTTTGGTGTGGTTACGCTGATGCTGGTGCTGCACGCTTTTTTGGTTATGTGCGAAATCAGCCTGGTGAAATTTCGCTATGGTGACCTTGACGCAGAGGCGCTTGCCCAACTGAAATCTCGACGTGGTGTGGCGCGTTTGATTGATCAAGGAGATCAGACAGGGCGAGTGGTTCGCTTTAGTAAGACTTTATGCACGGTCGCTGTTGGCTTGTTGCTCATGCCTTTGGTGAGTGACTTTTTCAGTCTCTTTGATCTTGAGAATGCGCCAGATCGATGGGTTGTTGTTATCGTCTCTTTCACCAGTGCTGTTTCAGCCCATTTCTTTTTTGCAGAAATTTTCCCTCGTGGTTTAGCGATGCGAGATCCGGTGAAAGCTATTTTGCTTTCTTACCGCGTGTTACTTATTTTTCAGCTAGCTACTCTGCCAGTTATGCTCATCTTTCGAGCGCTTAAAAAAATACTGTTCCGCCAACTAGGAGTTGCAGTTGAAGATGAGCTAAATCCCTTAGATGTCGATGTTCAGATACGCGCGATGGGGGAAGATAGCTCTCGTTTTTCGCCTGTTATTCGTCGGATCGTTACGCGAACGCTGCAAGTTCAAGAATTGGTTGTCCATGACGTCTTATTGCCGCGTAGTCAGGTCGTCGTATACGATTTGGAACAGGACCTAGGGGCGAATCTTGAAAATATGAAGGTGGCGGGGCATACGCGTTTCCCTTTGTGTCGTGGTGGTTTAGATGACTGCTTAGGGATCATCCATATCAAGGACATCTTTCGTTGTCGTGAGTCTGTGGATACACTGGATCCGATGAAGTTAAAGCGCAATGTCGCGGTATTCCCTTTGGAAACACCTCTCGAGGAAGCACTTGAGCGAATGCTGAGGGCAAAATTTCACATGGCTCTCGCCGTGGATGAGTTCGGTGGGATCGTTGGAGTTATTACCTTGGAGAGTATTCTTGAGGAGCTCGTCGGCGAAATCCAAGACGAGTTTGATAGCGAAGAGGACGATATCATCAAGCTGCATCATCCTAATCGATACCGCATCAAGGGCCTCGCCCCCATTCATGAAGTTGAAGAGCGGCTCGGCTTGGAGATCGATAATGACGAGGTGTCTACTTTTGGAGGTTTGATTACTGGCGAACTTGGACACATCCCCAAGCGGGGTGAGAAGCTCTCTGCTTATGGCCTCGACGTCATTATAGATGAAGTGGATGATCGCCGCGTTATATCAACAACGGTGATTAAGCAACTTTGAGACTAAGAGTTTGAGCCAGGTAAATTCTGTGCATTCTCACGAAGGATTGCACTAAGCTGTATGAGTAGGCTTTCTCTATCTGGAGTGAAGATAAACAGATCGCTGCCTAGTTTTCGGTAGGCTTCATGGAGTAATTCCATTTGCGGGCGACGCATTTGAAGTAGGCGAGTGAGCAGTCTGTTGAGGTCTTCTGTGTTGCCTAAAGTGAGTTCAACTCGAATTAATTCAGATAGAATCATTTGATTCGTGGATGCTCTTTGGTAGGCAGCGTTTAGCACCTTCCTAGCTTGCTGTGGCCGATCTATTCTATTGAAGCGACGAGCCACTGCTAGATAGGTCTGTGGTGGGTTCCTCGCTTCGTCTAAAAAGTCCTGGAGGTAGATCTCTCCCAGGTCTGGGCGGTTTATGCCGTAAGATGCAACAGCTCGTAAGCTATTAAAAATCGCCCATCTGCGCGTCAACCATTCTGGTCGCTCCTTGAGAAGTTCTTCTGAGAATTCGAGTGCTCCGTTGTAGTCCTTGCTAACTAAATGAGCTTCGATGAGCAGTAGTGCAAAGGCTTCAATACTAAATTCATTCTCCAGTGCTTCCTCGTAGGTTCTCCGGGCCAGTTTAACATTGCCACTGTCGGCAGCAAAGTTTGCGAGTGCTTGTAACGCATCTAAGTCTTCATTAAATTGCTGAAGCATACGTTGGGTTTCGCGGAGTTCCCGTTCGGTTTCGCCTGATTTATTGTAAATGTAAAGGAGTTCTATTCGAGGTGCAGGCCTTAATGGATCTGCTACGTTTCTAAGAATCGCGTATCTGCGGGCTTCATCGGTCTCACCCAGTTCTCGGTGATATCGACTTAATAGCATCAAGAGTGATTCTGAGTTGGGGAATTTACTTATAGATTCACTTAGTTTGCTGATTGCGGAGCGTTGATTGCCTCGATCCCAGCTAATTTGAGCTGATAATAGTAGTCCTTCGATGTTTTCAATTAGATTAAAAGTAAGTAGATAATCGTCTGCGCGATCGTAATTGCCCCTCAAGTAGTTTGCATTTGCAGCTCCAAATGCGAGTGTTTTGTTGATATCAGTTTGTTCAGCGCCCTCAGGTAAAAATTTATCCGCAATGCCTTGAATGTCGGCATCCATTTGGTGTCGTAATAATACGCGCAAAGTGGCTCTTAGATAGTCTAAGTCTTCAATTCCACCTAAGTCTAAGCCTTTTTTTAGGAGGTCTGCGGCAATGTCAGTGCGTTTGAGTGCTAGTTCATAGAATTCGGCTAGGACTTTACGACCTTCAAGATTGCTGGGAGATCGAGTGACTCCGAGCCTTAAGAGGCGCAGCGCGTCGCGATAGTTCGCTTGCTCGAGTTCTTGGAGTCCTGTTTTGATATGAAAGTCCCCCATTTCTTTTCGATGTGCATCCATCCTGAATGGCAAGCCGATCATTCCAGTGAAGGTGACTTCATCAAAATCTTTCTTATATTTAAAAAAGAAGAACAATAATGCTGCAACCGCAAGCCAAGCACTGACGAAAAGCACTAAAAAACTGGTCATCACTCGGCCCCATTTGATTGAGATTTCAATCTTTCCATCTATGCCCTTTCGCTGCGTGGCGAAGCCTAGAAGTATAGTCTTTTCTCTAGTGATTGGGTTTCTTGTTCGATTCTCGTTTTTCATTGCCTGCGGTTTAGATAAAATAGTTGTTACTATAGTGCTGATGCATTGTGAGCGTTTCGCCAAGCTCAAATCAATGACTCTTTCTGATTGCAGTTTACGGAACACGCCCTAGCTTAGGCGTAAAATAATTGTTGAAATAATCTCAGTTACTCTTTTCATCATTTCAACTTAAATACATTCTCCCCTGTTTTCTGCTATATGAATATTAAAAAAACTTCTCTACTTTCTCTCGGCAGCGCCCTTATTGGAGCTGCTATCTTTCCTAGCGCGACGCATGCAGCTCCATTGGTATCAGTTGGTGACAATGTTGACATCTTTTTCAACGGCTCCTCAAGTCTACGCTGGACCTCCAATGTCTTTCGGGATGAAAATAATGAGCAAGACGATCTCATTTGGAGTGTAACTCCAGGCTTCGATATTAATGTCGGGCGAGGCCTCTCGAATGCGGACCTTAGTATTATTACGCGCTATGATATTGTTCGCTACCAGGACTTGGATCAGCTCGATACGGAATTGTTTCATATCAAAGCAGTGGGCTCTTATCAGTCCAGCCGTTTGGATCTAAACGCTTCTATTGGTTTTGATGAAGTGAAAAGTTCGACTGGTGATGTTAACGTTCAAGACTTAATTGAGTGGAATGACTTCTCGGCAAGACTTGATGCTGAGTATAGCATATCTCCTAAGCTAAGTATTGGCTCTGGGGTAAACTATAAAGATCGCGAATATCAGACATACGAAGAGTATTTCGCGGATCTTGAAACGATTACGGTGCCACTGGATGTTTTCTATGAGTTAACTCCGAAGGTAGATCTGAGCTTAGGATATGCTTATACGAAAACTGAAGTCGGTGAGACGAATTCACCTACCGGTTTTAGATATGTTAGTGACTACGAAACTGAGTCTCACTTCTTTAATGTTGGTGCTAGAGGTAACTTATTGCCGAAACTGTCAGGCTTTTTCAAGGTAGGCTATCGCGTCAGAGATGCAGACGACTCAACAATTCAACCACTAGGTCTAGATGGTTTACCCAGTGGGGCGCCATTTTCAACAAACAGAGACTCGACTGGAATGCTAGGATTAGACGCTAACTTCACTTGGACAGCGACGCCGAAAATTACAGCTAGGTTGGACTTGTCGCGTGATTTTGGAGTCGGAGGTGAGGGCACAACTACTGAAAATTCACGGATTGGAACATCTGTTAACTATTCAATCGACACCAATTGGTCTGCGACTGCGAATTTAGCTTATACCCTGCATGAGTATGATGGTAATCGCGAAGATCATCAATACAACTTAGGCGCTCGTCTTAGTTATGTTCCAAATCAGTATTGGCGCTTCAGTGGCGGTTATAATTATATTACAAATGACTCAAATGTGGATGATCGTGGCTATGAAAACCACATGTTAGATCTTTCTGTTAATCTCCGCTATTAATTTGAACTTTAATCCGTTCTTACGGTCGAAATGCCTCTTAACCGAGGCATTTTTTAATTTATGAAACAAATTGTTACTTTAATCATCGTTCAATTGCTTGGTGTCACTGGAGTCTATCTGAATGCTCAGGATAGCTCATCAACTTCATTCGGTGGTGATTCTGGGGCAAGTTCTTCGAGGAGTGGGGCATCAAGTGCATCTGGTCAATCTGGTGTTGGTATGATTGTCGGTGAAAATTATATTTTGAAACCTTCCGATATTATCAGTGTTGAAGTATATCAAGAGGAAGATCTGAATAAGCAAGTTCGTGTCGAAGGGGATGGGTCTGTAGCTCTGTCATTAGTTGGTAAAGTTAAAGTAGCGGGTATGACTGTTGCAGAGGCTCAGTCGCTCATTACCGATTTGTATAATCGAGACTACCTAGTGGATCCGCAAATTTCACTTATCGTGACTTCATTTTCAGCCAAAGTGGTGCGGATCCTAGGCTCTGTGAATCGCGCTGGAGTTGTGCAAATTCCGCCTGATCGTGATTTAACCCTTACAGAGGCTATTGCTGGTGTGAATGGTGTGAGTCGTCTTGGAAACCCGAAATCGATTACAATTAAACGGGTAGATGGCAATGGACGAGCTCGTCAAATGGAGGTGAACTTCACTCGAATTCTTACCGATCCGAACGTGAAAGATATTATTTTGAAAGAGGGCGACACGATATGGGTGCCTGAGCGAGTCTTTTAATTTTTAATTCAAATTTCTTATGAAAAACGATTACGTAAGGGGTGCACCGGACCCTAATTCTGGAGGCTATGGCGGAGGTTATGGTTATGGTGGTGGTTATGGTTATGGCTATGGTGCTGGCGGCTACGGTGGCGGCGGTTATGAAGGTGGAGGCGGTTCAGGAGCGCCGCAGAGATCTTTCATGGACTATTTCTTGATGTTTCGTGAACGCATTTGGTATCTGATTGTAGCGTTCTTCATAATTTTTTCTGGTTCGATTCTATATACTTTCAATAAAACGAAGGTTTATACAGCAGTCGCCCAGGTGCAGTTACTTCGTGATGACCCTTCCGCTTTGGGAGCCGGTATCGAAATGGAGCCTAATCAAATACGCACCTCAGAGGATTTAAATACGCAGATTAGTGTGCTGGAAAGTGCATCTATCATTCAAGGCGTTGAGCAGCGGATTCAGGATGATGTTCGTGAGCGCTTTATGGCACCTTATGCTGACGCATTAAGTTTGTCTGGCCCACTTTCACCGGTTGAAGTCTTGGCGCGTAATCGTAAAGTCATGCCACGTCGAATGAGCTTGATGATCAATATTGCTTATACGCACCCTGATCCAATCATCGCTGCTGATGTCGCTAATTTATTTGCTAAAGAATTTATCGATTACAACTTGAAGTTGAACATCGACGGTTCAATGAAGGCTGTTGAAGATCTTCGCATACGCGCGGATCAACAGAAAGAACGTGTTGAAGAATTGGACATGAAACTGGCGGATTATCGTGAGCAGAATGATGCCGTTTCGTTAGACAGCCAAGAGAACATCGCTCGTGAACAATTAGCGAGTTTGAATGAAATGAAATTGTCCGCTAAGAGTCTATATGATTCAGTTGAGACTAAATGGAACTTGGTTGAAACTTATAAGCGAGAAGGAAAAAAGTTGTGGGAGTTGTCATTTGTTGCAGAACAAACACGAGTGTCCGCACTTCTTGCCAGAATCAGTGAAACTAAAATAACAATTTCTTCCTTAAGTAAGCGATACCGTGAAAAGCATCCTGTTATGATTCAACTATTGCAGACTTTGCAAGAGTCTGAAGTTGAATTGGAGTCCGCAGTGCAGAACTCAGTCGATAAGTTGGCCGCGATTTTTGCTGAGTCCAATAGCAACTATGAAACGGCGAGTCAAAGGCTTGCTGAAAAAGAACAGGAGTTGATTGAACTGAGTAGGACACGTGTGGAATACAATTCACTGTTACGTGATTTAGAGGTTCAACAAAGCTTCTTCATGGCGCTGACCTCTCGTATGACTCAAGAGAAGGCGCAAGTGAATTTAAAAAATCCCAATGCACGTATTGTAGACGAAGCGTTTCCGCCTATTAAACATTCCTCTCCCAATGTGGTCATGAATTTGGCTGCTGGCTTATTTGGTGGTGTTGCAGTAGGTATGGGGCTGGTTTTCTTGGTTGCATTCTTGGATGATCGTGTGAAGAGCGCTTTCGATATTGAAGGCACGATTGGACTACCTATGCTAGGAATTGTCCCACGGATTAAGAAGCTCGATTCGAATTCAAAGGCGCAGGCAGTTGCATCGAATGTAGATCGACATGTGACTGAAACATTTCGTTCGATTCATTCTGCATTAAAGCTCAATGATGAGAGTAAGAATGCGAAGGTAATTGTGACAACCAGTACTGTTCCTGGTGAGGGTAAATCGTTTGTGAGCTCTAATCTTGCGCTAACTTTTGCCAATCACGGTGACAAGACTTTATTGTTAGATGGTGACCTTCGTTTGCCTAATGTGGCCCGTTCGTTGCAACTCGAGAATGACTTTGGGTTGCTGGATCATATGGAAAAAGATGTGGCCGTAGACGAAGTCATTATTAAAGAGGTGTATCCGAATTTGGATGTGCTTCCTTCAGGCGGTACATCTAAAAACCCTACAGAGATTCTTAATAGCGCAAAGTTTGAAGCAATGTTTGCTGATCTTAGAGACCGTTACGATCGCATAGTAGTTGATTCACCGCCACTTGCAGCTGTGAGTGATGCTTTGAACCTATTGCCACTAGCTGACGGTGTGCTTTACGTGATTAAATTTAATACGGTTAAACGCAAAACTGCTGTTATGAATGTGCGCCGTCTTTGGGAGTCGAATACTCCTGTTTTTGGAGCCATCTTGAATAACATTACTAGCACATTGTCTAGTTACTACTATTCAAACTATTCAGATAAGACATACCAAGACTATTATATTCATAACGACGAGGAGTTTGAAGAAGAGTTGGCTGGCTCTGTTGAGCCAACACTGGAAACTAAGTCTTAGTCTTTTATTGTTTTTAAATAAAAGCCCGCAGTCGAGAGACTGCGGGCTTTTTTGTATTAAAGATATCTTTGTATGTCGGGGATTTTGTGGGCACGGTGCCCGTTCTCTAAGCGCTCAATATATTTGTCGGGCTTGGTGTCGTCGGGTTGCTCGCCCTCTTCCAGTCCGTCTTCTTCGATTGGAATTAATTCATCAAAGTATAGAGACAATCGTCGAGCTTCTGGGATTAAAACTTCCGCTGGGTTGGGAATGCGCCCCTTTTTGACTAAAATGAACCGTGCTGGTGTGCATTGCTTTTTGTAATATAACTCAAAATCTTTTATCCACTTATTGTCGTTCTTCTCGCGGCGATTGAGTAGGATCACATCTGAAAAGTGAATGCAGGCATCATACCAACTAAGGGCGGCTGGTTTTTCCTGCAATAGGGCGCAATTGACGACAGTGAAAACCCTGCCAAGTTCACAATTGTTGTGGTCGATCCATGATTTTAGCGCTTCAGCTATGTCGGCTGGATCGGAAGTGCCAGATGCTAGGAAAATGATAACCTCAGGCGCCGCGGAAATGGTGCCATGTGCGACTTTAGCTTTGTCTAGCGTCCAATTTACTTTGGTCACTCTTTCGATGGCCGCGATTTTTTCATCCCAGGTAGAGGGTGTCTCGCCCTTTGGGAGAAAGAGTAGGACTTCTGTGCTCTTTTCAATACCACTATCTATTAAGTCGTAGAGGACTTCTCGACGCCCAGAATCGGGTGCTCCAAACACGATGTAAACTAGAGGTTTTTCTGGCATTGAATAAATCGAATGGCTCCGGTCATTCAGCTTCGAACGCAAAGCTGCTACATTGTGCTTCCTGGCGCATCCAATGGTCGATCAATACCAATGATGCCATAGATTCGACGATCGGAACCGCCCTCGGGACTACGCATGGGTCATGGCGTCCTCTGCCCATCAGTTTCGTTTCGTTGCCATCTTTGTCTACGGTATGTTGATTCTGGATAATTGTGGCCGTTGGCTTGAAAGCTACGCGAAACACCAGTTCTTCGCCGTTGCTGATGCCGCCTTGAACCCCACCTGAGCGGTTGCTGCTGGTGCCTATTTTACCATCTTTGTTGATAAATGTATCGTTGTGTTCAGACCCGCACATGGTTGAGCCCTTGAAACCACTGCCGATTTCAAACCCTTTGGTTGCCGGTATCGAGAGCATGGCCTTGGCAAGATCTGCTTCTAAGCGGTCGAACACTGGTGTGCCGAGTCCGACTGGTAGGTTTCGAATACGACATTCGATAATGCCGCCAACTGAATCACCTTCGCTGCGTATTGCGCGTATGCGCTCAACCATTTTTGTCGCAGTTTCTGGGTGAGGACAACGCACCGGGCTGGCTTCGATTTGTTCTAGTGTTGGAAAACGATCTAGCGGAGGCATTTCAATATCATGCACTTGGGTGATATATGCGCGCGTTTCGATCTCTGCTGCCAGTGAGAGTATTTTTTTTGCCACTGCTCCTGCAGCGACTCTGCCGATCGTTTCTCGGGCTGATGAGCGTCCGCCGCCTTCGTGGTTGCGTATGCCAAATTTTGTTTGATAGGTGAAGTCCGCATGAGAGGGGCGGAACTTATCTTTCATCTCAGAATAAGCCGACGGACGTTGATCTCCATTCGGGACGTAGATGGCGATTGGCGTGCCGAGTGTGAGGCCATCATAGACGCCAGATACGATCTTAGCGGTATCGCTTTCTTTGCGCGGAGTGGTGATATCACTTTGGCCCGGGCGGCGGCGATCGAGTTCGAATTGTATATCTTCTTCGCTGAGTGGTAAGCGTGGTGGACAGCCGTCGATGACGACGCCTATACCACCACCGTGACTCTCCCCCCAAGTGGAGATGCGAAATAATGTGCCAAAAGAGTTACCCATATACTTTGTATGCAATGGGTGCTTGCGACGAAGTCAATGCTGACGGATGCGAACTGAAACTTGTTATTGGAGAGAATCTACAGATATGTGATGCAATTATGCTCAGCTGAGTGATTCGTTGTCAGTGAGATGGACTAGTTTATTGGCAATAGCCCAGCGTGTAAGCGCAGCCACATCGTGTAGGTCCAATTTCTTCATGATATTTGTGCGATGCGTATCTGCAGTGCGCACGCTCATTCCTAGTTTGGCTGCGATCTCTTTGTTACTGTAGCTTTCTGCGATTAATTGAGTAATTTCGCGTTCACGGGTGGTTAACGAGTCCAGGGAGTCATCTTTGCCTCCGGTAATCATCAGTTCTCTCATGATATCAATAATTCGGGGGCTGAAATAAGAGCTACCCTCAGAAACCAGAGAGATCGCTTTTTCAAGTTCATTGAGTCCAGCATTCTTCTCAATATACCCCGTGACGCCGGATTTGACGAGTCGATTGACTACGCCGTTACTCGCTGCTGCAGAGAAAATGAGTATGTTGATTTTAGGGTTCTTTGCTTTTAGGTGTCGCAAAACTTCGCTGCCATTTAGGTTTGGGAGCATGATGTCTAAGATGACTAGATCTGGTTCGTAGTCTAGGCACTGTTGGTAGCCCTCAGAACCATCGCCAGATTTAGCAATCACTCTCATATTGGCGTAGCTTTCAACGAGTTGGCAGATTAAATCGCGGAGGATCGTTTGGTCTTCAATGACGATTACATTTTTCATGTTAGCGTCTGCTGGGTTCGCTTGATTTTTGCGGTCTTGATCGGGAGGGGGTAGGGTGTTCATTAATTCGATTTTAGGTATGTATGCTGTCTATGTTAAAGGATTTGCGATCTTATCCGGAGTCTGTGCCAGCCGCTCATTACGTGATATGACTTATATGATTACCTGCAATGCGGCTCTTGCAGAGGTAGAATTTTCACACGTCCTTTACAGCTGGCTGGGGTCTTCCTTCTAGTTGTAGCTGAATATAAACCTAGCGTGAAATTTGAATAGTTGATGGGGGTGGGCAGTATTCCTGCTGTAAAGTTGTTTAGTTGCCATCAGTAGCCGCTTTGTTGAGATTGCATTGATGGTTGTGGGGAGTTTCTTTAAGGGGCCGGTTAACGATTTCTGAATGAATTGGAAAACAGCATGCTAGAGTATCAAACAATTTATAATGCATACACCGCTTTGATTGCCGGTCTCGTTACGAGCGTTCATTGTGTAGCGATGTGTGGCCCGCTTTCTTGTGCGTTTACACCAACACAGAAAGATGATGCTAGTCAGCATTTGGTGCTGACTAGCTATCACATCGCTAAACTATTTTCCTATGCATTGGTTGGCACTTTAGCAGGTGCTTTTGGTTCGGTTGTTATTCGTTCGGTCGAGAGTTCTTGGTTGAATTTACTTCCATGGGTCTTGGTTGCTTTCTTTTTAGCTGTTGTTTTTCGATTGGATCGTTACATCCCGAAACCTAAGTGGTTAGGGGCGACGTATCGGAGAGTAACTGCACGATTTAACAAGCTGCAAAAACCAGTGGCCGCGGGGCTTATTGGTTTCGCGAGTCCACTTTTGCCCTGTGGCCCATTGTATATGATCTTTGGGCTAGCTTTGTTTTCAGGTTCGGCTGTGAAAGGAGCTGAGTTTGCCATTGGTTTTGGTTTGGGAACCATTCCCCTGCTATGGTTAGCGCAAAGTCAGTTCATGCGCTTGAGCGGGGGGATGAGCGGTGGTCGATTACTAAGTTTTCAACGTGTAATGGCTTTTGTTGCAGCACTTGTTGTTGCGTGGCGATTGCGCACGACCTTGGGGATCGAGGGAGCAGAAAATTGGGTCTGCCATCCATTTTAATTGCTTATGCCTGAGCAGCTAAAGAAACACGGCTTCACATTGTGTTTGCTTTTGGTGATTGGGTTCGCGGTGCTTTTTCCGCATCCCGCTGTTGTGGATGCGGAGTGGTTGACGACAATTGGAGTGGTTGTGATCTTTTTCCTCTTAGGTATTTCGATTGCTAGTCAGCAGTTGCGGAAAGGGTATCGACCGCTTCGCTTGCATGGCTTTGTGCTTTTCTGGAATTTTATGGGGTTTCCCTTGGTGACTGGAGGGTTGTTGATCCTGCTTGGTCGTTTTGTTGGGGATGATTTCCGACTGGGTTTTTGGCTATTGGCGATCATGCCAACGACAATTACATCTGCTGTGGCTTTTACAGACATGTCTGGTGGGCAAATTCCGAACGCAATTTTTTCGACCATATTGTCAAACGTGCTATCGGTCTTTGTGGTGCCAATGTGGGCGATGATGCTTATATCATCGCAAGTGGGCGTATCGATCGAGTTCGTGCCCTTGCTGCTCAAAATCTGTTTCCTAGTCGTATTGCCTTTGTTATGTGGGCAAGTCTTTCGCCAGCTTATGTTGAAGGTGGCGACCGCTATCGCACCAATTCGTCGGATGACCAGTAGTGGAATAATTTTATTTATCGTGTATGCGGCTTTTGCTCAGAGTGTTGAGTCGAATGTCATGGGCCAAGTAGTTTTGGGTGATTTCATTGGGATGTTCCTTTTTACACTCGTCTTATTACTGCTTGTGAGCTCATTCGTTTGGTGGACGTGTCGTCTTTCTAAATATAGTCGGGCGCAGACGATAGCAGCGTTTTATTGTGCGAGTCAGAAATCGTTGGCAACTGGCTTACCACTCGCTGTCATGATTATAGCTGCTGCGCCGGACCTAGGGAGGACGGCCTTACTGGTTATGCCAATGATTTTGTATCACCCGTTACAGCTCGCGCTTGCGGGTGTCTTAAGCAGTCGATTTGCGGAGAACGCTAAGGCTGCCTCGATGCAGTAGGTGACGGAAATTCCTGTTCGGTAATTTCCAGCAAGGTGGAGCCCCGGGTTCTGTTTTTCAAGAGCCTTCATTTTTTGCAGTAAGTTTCCGTATCCCATTTTATATTGAGGGATGGCTCGTTCCCAGTGCTTATGATGGCAGAATGTCTGCACGCCTTGTATGCCTAGGAGCTTTTCAAGGTCGGGGCAGACAATTGCTTTGAGCGCTTCGGTGTCTTCCGTGGCAAGTTCTGGTTGGCGTTCTCCGCCGACAAAGACGGTCAGCATCACTTCGTCCTTAGGGGTTCTTTGACTGAATAAGCTAGATGGAAAGAGGGCACCTAGAATTTTGTGTCCTTCACATTCGGGAACTAGGGCGCCGAAGCCGTCAAGTGGATGGCTAACATCCTTGCGCTTGTAGGCTAAAGAAAGCACTGAGACTGGGGGGTAGTGAATCGTCTCTAAAAAAGAGAGTTGCGAACAGATATCGGAATCAAAAGGGAGTGTGTGTAGTCGGTGTGATGGAATCGTTAAGATGATTTGGTCGAAGGTCTCGGCTGATCGGTTATTCCAGGAAACTTGCCATTTGTTTTCGACTTTGCGTATTGCTTGGATGGATACATCATTGTTGAGATTGTTGCCTAGGGCAGTTGCTAGCTTTTCAGGCAGTTCACCCATGCCGTTCTTAAATGATATAATCCGCTTTCGCACTTTCGGCGCATCTCCTTTTTTAGCTTCGCGCATTTTCCCAATGGCACCACGGATGAGTCCTCCGTAGGTTTGTTCGAGCTTATAAAGTTTAGGGAACCCATAGCGAAGCGAGAGCTTTTCGGGGTCACCCGAATAAATGCCACCGACAAGTGGGTTGATTGCATACTTATAAAGTTCATCGCCTAGGCGGCGGCGGACAAAATCGGCGACACTTTCTTCTATTTCAGGGGCAATGGCTTTGGTGAACGGTTCCTTGAGGACGCGGAGCTTGCCGCGTAAGGTCCAGAGTGGTGTGCTGATCGCTGAAATCGGACCCATGGGCACTGCATGTGGTTTGCCGTTGCGGACAATAAAGCGCTTGTTGGCTTCTGGAGCGGCTTCAACGATACGCTCCTTCAGACCAGGGATACTGTAGAGAAAATTTTCAATATTGGCGTCATTCAAAAGGATCGAATTCGGACCGTCTTCAGCTAGATAGTCTCCTTTACGAAAACTGTGCATGGCACCGCCACTTTGACTGGATGTTTCTAGTATCGTGCAATCGCCACCAGTGCGTTGCATCTGCCATGCGAGGGCTAGGCCACTGATGCCAGCGCCAATGATGCAGGTCTTAGGCATTTCTACGGCCAGTCACGACTTCCATTAATGCTTCGACGCACTCTATCTTCGCGCTTGGAACCATGCCGTGTCCTAGGTTGAAAATGAATCCAGGTTGCTTACCTGCGTCTTCAAGAACGCGTATGGCTTCTTTGCGAACGATCTCTGGGCTTGTGCTCAGGGTGATGGGGTCGAGGTTGCCTTGGACGGCAATGCCGTGACCTAGTTTCTGACGCATGCGGCGCATATTAATCGTCCAGTCGAGGCTTAAAATTGATGCGCCTGTATGAATCAAGTCAGCGGCTTTGTGCCCCATTCCTTTAGCGTATAGAATGACTGGCACACGAGCCTTCAGCTCATTGATGATATGGTGGATCCAGCGAAGCGACCATGCTTCATAATGCGTGGCTGGGCAGAGCGAACCCCACGAGTCAAAAATTTGAAGTGCGTCGGCACCTGCATCAATTTGCATGTGAAGATATTCGACGATGCCATCGGTTAATTTCTGCATGAGCATTTCGAATTGCTCGGGATGTTCCCATGCGAGTTGCTTGATCGACATGTAATCTTTGGATGAGCCACCTTCGACCATGTAGCAAGCAAGCGTCCATGGGGAGCCGCAAAAACCGAGCAGTGCGGTGTCATCGCCAAGTTTTGATCGTGTGGTGCTGAGGGCGTCGGCTACATAGGAAAGGCGCTCTGTGATCTTGCTGTTGTCGAGAGATTCAATCTTCTCTTTTGTATCGAGGAGGTAGTCCATACCAATGCCCCCTTGCTCTCGAAAGTGATAGCCCTGCCCGAGTGCTTCTGGTATGACCAGAATGTCGGAAAAGATAATCGCAGCATCTAGGGGAAAGCGCTTCAAGGGTTGCAAGGTCACTTCCGCAGCGAGTTCGGGAGTGCGCACCATTGTGACGAAATCGTGCTGCGTTTTAAGTTCGCGATACTCGGGTAGGTAGCGTCCAGCTTGGCGCATGAGCCAGATCGGAGGACGGTCAACAGGCTGAGAGTTAGCTGCGGCAAGAAATCGTTCGCGTGGTGTC
Source organism: uncultured Opitutia bacterium (assembly GCA_937136395.1). Classification (GTDB taxonomy): domain Bacteria; phylum Verrucomicrobiota; class Verrucomicrobiia; order Opitutales; family Coraliomargaritaceae; genus JBPOFY01. The sequence continues at coordinate 49,842 of CAKZOI010000049.1, forward strand.
ATATTATTTAGAAACGCTGAAAAGCTGAAAGGTGGAAAGCTAAAACGCTGAAAAGCTGAAAGGTGAAAAGGTGTAGGGTCTGAAATCTGGAAATATTTTATTGGTTCCAGTTGATCCAGTCCTGAGGAGTTAAGAAAAGGGAATAGAGTTCGGCTTCTTTTGAGCCTGCTTTTGGCTGCCAATCATAGTCCCAACGGACGAGAGGTGGCAAGGACATCAAGATCGATTCTGTGCGTCCGTTGGATTGTAAGCCGAAAATCGTGCCGCGGTCATAGACGAGGTTGAATTCGACGTAGCGCCCTCGACGATAGAGTTGAAACTGGCGTTGCGCATCTGTGTAGCCGAGGTCTTTACGCTGGGCCACGATTGGTTGATAGGCAGGCACAAAGTGATTGCCGACAGATTGCATGAATGCAAAGGCATGTTCAAAGCCGCCTTCGTTGAAGTCGTCGAAAAAAATACCGCCGATGCCGCGCGGTTCATTACGATGCGGTAAATAGAAATACTCGTCACAGATGGCTTTGAACTTTGGATAAAGTTCGCTACCGAAAGGAGTGCATGCTTTCTCGGCAGTTTTATGCCAATGGATGGCATCTTCGACTTGGCCGTAGTAGGGTGTGAGGTCGAATCCCCCGCCAAACCACCAAATTGGCTCGCCGTCTTTAGGTTGAGCAAAAAAGAAGCGCACATTCATATGAGTGGTCGGCACGTTTGGGTTGCGTGGGTGCACGACCAGCGAGACTCCCATCGCGCGAAATGGCGTTCCAGTAAGCTGTGGGCGTGTGGCGGTTGCGGACGGGGGGAGCCCTTTGCCATGCACATCAGAAAAGTTGATGCCTGCTTTTTCAAAAACGACACCGCCTTCAAGGACGCGTGATCGACCACCACCGCCTTCCTCGCGTTCCCAGCAATCTTCTCGAAACGCTTGCGAGCCGTCTTCGGATGCGAGTGCGTTACAAATACGATCTTGTAGCTCGAGTAAGTAGGCGCGAACGGCTTCTGGTTGAGGAGTGGGCATAATTTGGAAATGTTGTGCTAGCTTCTCGCAAGGCTCAAGTCCTAGAATGCACGTTTTGCTGATTCTTTTTGTTAGAGGAGTTTGACCGTCTGCTGCCTTGTGCTCATAGCTAATTAGATTAATGGCTTCTTCGGATAGTTTACCTGAATCGATCATGATCTTTGGTTGTGGTTATGTTGGCACGGCACTGGCACAGCACTGTTTGGCTGCTGGCATGCGTGTCGGCGCACTGACGCGGAATGAGCAAAAGGCTCAGGTGCTTCGAGACTTGGGTGTGGCTGAGGTCGTCTTGGCTGATTTAGATGATCATGGCTGGCATGGGATCATTTCTGACTCTTACGAATCCGTGGTGAACTGTGTGAGCTCAGCTGGCGGCGGGATAGAGGGCTACCGAAAATCGTATGTAAACGGACAAGCATCCATCTTGAAGTGGTCGAGTGGGCAGCCGATCCGACGTTTTGTCTACACCAGTAGCACGTCAGTATATCCGCAGGATCGTGGGGTGGAAGTCGATGAAACTGCGGATACCTCAGCAGCGCCACCAACTGGGAAGGTCATAGTAGAATCAGAGCAATTGATCGCGGATGCCGAATCGTTTCTGCACAATTGGTATGTGCTTCGCTTAGCTGGGATTTATGGTCCAGGAAGGCATTATTTACTCGATCTATTGCGGGATGGTGTGGAGGTGATCCCCGGCAGCGGCGATTATACGCTCAATGTGATTCACCTGCAGGATATCGTTTCGGCGATTTGTGCCGCGCTGTCAGTGTCCGCGCCCTCGGGGATCTATAACATTGCCGATGATCAACCCAGTTCGAAGACGGAAATGGTTCAATGGCTGGCACAGGCACTGGGTATCGACGCGCCTGGGTTTGATCCTGCTAAGGTCTCGCCCCGCTTGGCGAGACGAGGCGGTCGTATGCCAGATCGGAAGATATTAAATGGGAAAGCCAAGCACTTGCTTCACTGGTCGCCGCAGTATGCGAGTTTTCGAGATGGGTATCGGGCATTGATTTAGGCACGAAAAAGCCGAAACCCGCAGCGCGGATTTCGGCTGAATTGAATTTGGGTATTTAGACTAGTGACCCGATTGAGCGATGTTTGCGCCCTTGGCTTGACCGATCGAGTCGAGTAGTTCTTCAAACCAAGGGGTATCGATATTGAACGGCTTGCCGCCTGCGATACGCGGAAATTCAATCGCACGCAGAATATTACGATCGTCCTCGTCGTGACCGATGACGCCACTTTCGCCGACAACGGCGCAGTCGACAGCTAGATCAGTGCAGCTTTTGATAAGTCGGAGGTCTTCAGGGTTAGCTGGTGCTGCGCGTGCAAAGTAGCCGCTCTTTTGCACGAGCACTTTTTCAGCATCGAGCATTTTGGCAAACTGCTCGCCGAACCACTTGCCAGGATTGACCGCGTCGAGTTTTACGTGTCCGAAGGCATCGCGCGGCACTTCTTCGCCAGCAGCTTCCATTTCCTTAATGATGGTTTCGACGCCGGCACCTTCGGAGATGAAGATGTTGACATTGTCGTGTTCATCCATGACCGCCTTAAGGCGCTTTGCTTCGGCCTGAAGATCGACATCCATTTCTGGAATGAAGATTGCATGCACATCTTTACGCATCGCGCTCAGCCCGATGGCGTCCGCCCATTCGAGGTTGTCGAGGCGTTTGTGGTAGGCGTCGGCGGTTGCTGCAGTGAGCCAGCCACAGTTGCGCCCCATGACTTCGTGGATGATGAGCATGCGCGGGTTGGCGTTGTGCTCGGCGACGACATTTTCAAAATACTTTGCACCTTCTTCTGCCGCGGTCCATGCACCGAGGCTTTGCGTAATTGGGAACACGTCGTTATCGATGGTCTTAGGCAAGCCAACTACGGTGAGTGCGTAATCGTTTTCGGCGAGATAGGCAGCTAGGTCCGCGGCGGTTGTATTCGTGTCGTCGCCACCGATGGTGTGGAGCACGTCGACATTGTCTTTGGTTAGTTGGTCCGCGGCGACTTTGAGCGGGTCTTCACCTGATTTGACCAGGCCGCGCTTTATGCAGTCTTTGACATTGGTGAGCTTCACGCGGCTATTACCGATCGGGCTGCCTCCGTGGTTGTGGAGCGTGCCGGCGTTCGCGCGGATCTCTTCTGAGACTTGAATGCTGTCACCTTGTAACAGGCCTTTGTAGCCGCTGCGGTAGCAGATGATTTCGATGTCTGGATAGAGTTCGGTGTAGCGTTCGATCAATCCACCAATTGCTGAAGAAAGACAGGGTGCTAGACCCCCTGCGGTTAGAATAGCTACTTTTTGGACAGGTTTTGTTTCAGTCATGACGTTTAAGTTCCTTATGATGATTCAGTGCGTTGCGTTGTGTTGTTTTATTGGCTACTGGCAAACTAGAAAATACGTATTTACGGTGTGTTTGGCTCATATTTAGAGTGTTAATTTGCACTATTACATGTTGATGACATTTAAGATTGGTTGGCATTTTGAGTGTTGTTCCATCGAATGTCTGCAAATCAATTGATTTGGGGCGTAATATTCAATTGCCAGTTTGTGAGATTTGCAGATGGTAGCGTTTCTTGTATGAAGCCCTCGAACATACCATTATCTCTCTCCGTAGAGGCCGTGATCGCTGCATCGCCCGACGCAGTTGTGGTGCATGATCTCGAAAACGTCGTGTTACAGTGGAGTCCTGTTGCCGAGCGAATCTATGGTTGGTCGCAGGATGAAATAGTGGGGGAGCGAATCACTGAAGTTTTTTATATAGACAACCAGTCGCGTCTTTTAGCTATGAATCAATTGCTCGAAACCGGCTCATGGGCAGGTGAGCTTGAGCAGGTTGATGCCAGCGGTAAGGGACATCGTTTATTGATCCGCCAAACTCTCTTGTGTGATGATAAAGGGGAGCCTGCCGCGATAATTTCGTTTAATTCTGATAGCAGCCAGTCCCTTGAGCGTGAAGTAACTGCGGAGCAAGTTCAAGAGCCTAGCTCGAATGACATGCCTTTATCGCATCTAGCTCATGAGTTGAATAATGTGCTGGCTCCCATTATGCTCTCTTCCGCTATTTTGGAGCGAAGGCTAGATGATCAGAAATCGAAGAATATGGCGCGGATGATTGATGAGTGCGCACGTAAGGGCACTAAGATCGTTGCGCAAATGGCAACTCGTGAGGAGTTTCAGGGCGGAGTGTGATTATCGGAAAAACTCTCTTCACTACACACTGCTTTCTGCTCGACGGGTAGTTTGCCTACGCTATCACTGTTTGTATGTCAGCCAAGGTATTCACGATAGCCAATCAAAAGGGCGGTGTTGGAAAAACAACGACCGCAATCAATCTCAGTTATGCACTTGCCGAGAGTGGTGTGCGCACTGTCCTCGTCGATCTCGATCCGCAGGCAAATGCCACAAGTGGTCTGGGACTTGAAAAGCTTGAGGGGGGCAGCCTTTATGGCCCACTGTGCGGTGAAGGCACTGCGCTTGAAAAAGTGCAACCAGTCGGCGCCAGTGAGTGTCTTTTTATGATTCCCTCCGAAGTCGACATGGCGGCGATCGAGATCGAACTGTTTCAGCGTGAAGATTATCTCATTCAGCTCCGTGAATGTCTTGCGCCCTTGAGAGAGTCTGGTGATTACGATGCAATCATCCTCGATTGCCCTCCCGCATTAGGTATGCTCTCCATGAACAGCTTGGCCGCGGCGGATTACTTGCTGATTGCTTTACAGTGTGAGTATTTGGCGATGGAAGGTCTTGGACAGATTTTGAAGGTGGTTGAGAAACTCCGTGATGCTGGTGTCAACGATGGCCTAGAGCTTGGCGGTATTTTGATGACGATGTTTGATCAGCGCACAAATTTGGGACATCAAGTTGTAGGTGAAGTGCGTAATCACTTTGATGACCTGGTCTTTCGTAGCATGATTCCGCGCTCGATTCGCTTGAGTGAGTCACCTAGCTTTGGACAGTCTATTTTTGAGTATGAGCCCGCTAGTAATGGTGCGCATGCCTATCGCTATTTTGCCGATGAAGTGATCGAACGTTTCGACCTTGGCAAATAGTCCTCCCTTTGCGGCATAGGCCGCATTCCCAGTTTAATGTCATCGATTCCGCATTTGAATGAATTTTGCGATCACCTCGCTTTAGAGCGACGTGTCTCTGCATACACAGTGCGCAACTATCGGGCAGCGGTGGAGAATTTTGTTGATTGGATGCGTGCTGCTGGAAAATGGCAGAATGATTTTTCCGCAGTGAGTTCTGTGCACGTTCGTTCGTTTTTGATCGACCAGGGCCGCCGCAAGGCGCGCCGCACACTGCATAATCATGTCTCTGGGATGAGGGCATTTTATCTGTATTTACGCAAGCACGGACAGGTGAAATCAAATCCATTTACCGGTGTAACTTTACCAAAGTTGGAGAAGCCATTGCCTAAGTTTCTTACTGAGAAACAGATGCGCTTACTGCTGAATACACCTGTCACCTTATGGAAGGATGGCAAATTAGGCGAGTTCGAGGCGTTCCGAGACAGCCTCATCCTAGAGCTACTTTACGGCGGAGGGCTGCGTGTGAGTGAACTCTGTAATCTTAATCACGGGCAATTGGACCTATCGCAAGGTATTGCGCGCGTTCTCGGCAAGGGCAATAAAGAGCGCCTGTGCCCACTTGGTCCCGTGGCGATTCGCTGTTGGCAGACTTTTGTTGAGCGCTTTGATTTAACTGCTGAATATGCAGCACCAGTGGTGACGCAGCGTAACGGTAAACGCATGGAGCCGCGGCAAATTCAGAAGCTACTCAAGACCCACCTAGCTGGCGCAGAATTGCCGCTGGATATGACGCCGCATAAGCTGCGCCACTCCTTTGCCACACACATGCTCGATCACGGTGCAGATCTACGCGCAGTCCAAGAGTTGTTGGGCCATGCCAATTTATCGACCACGCAAATCTATACACATGTCTCCATTGCACGCTTAAAGGAAGCGCACAAGCAGGCACACCCGAGGGCATAACGGAGATGGCACTCAAGTTTGATTTAGACGCGGTTCGCTTGGCGCAGGCGGCTCCCATCGGGCAGGGGCGAGTCAATTTTCTGGTTAATCGTCCCTCAGAGGGGGTGCACACTCCTGTCGAGGATCTTTATCTCGATGCCGAAACGGGTATCCTTGGAGATCGTTGGTCCCGAACTGCCTGGCTGAAATTGCCTGACGGGCGTCCCGATCCGCGGGTGCAGGTGAGCCTAACAAATACCGATGTCATGAGATGTTTCGCTGGCGTTAGCGGTGAAGGTGTCTTCCGCTGTGGAGATAACATATATACTGACCTGAATCTTACCCAAAAGGCGCTACCGACTGGCACACTGCTCGAAATTGGCGATGCGATTCTCGAGGTCAGCGATGTAGTAAACGATGCCTGTGGTAAATTCTCACAACGCTTTGGAGTCGAAGCGCTTAAATGTATTCGATCCGAATTAAATGCGCCCCTTCGTCTGCGTGGTATATTTGCTCGAATTATCCAGTCTGGGGTGGTGCAAATTGGAGATCGAGTGCTCTGCAAATGAAGCTTTTGATCGAGGTCTAGGCTTGTTGATAAAAATTTTACATTCCAGCTAAGTAAAACTTGCATTATAAATATAAGGGGCGGATTCAATTCTGAACTGCAAGAGAGCAGCTAAGGTGAGTTAGGTGCTTGCGAGAGCGCCCGTCTTGGCGGGAAGCTCTCGGTCGATGAAAACAAACAAACACCTAACTCAAGAAGAACGATACACGATAGAGCGGATGCCTAAAGAGGGATATACTCAGGCTCGTAT
>CAKZOI010000050.1 GCA_937136395.1 uncultured Opitutia bacterium
TCTCAACTAATGAAGATGGTTGAGGGCAAGGCCGCGTTTATGATTGACCGCCGTTGCTCTATGCTAATCAAAGGCTTCGAGGGCGGGTATGCCTATAAGCGCATGGAGGTTAGCGGTGAACGCTACGCCGACAAGCCAGACAAGAATATGTTCAGCCACATCCACGATGCGCTTCAATACTTGATGTTGGGCGCTGGCGAGGGTAGGGCGCTGATGAATAGCCAAAAGCCAGCTAAGCCTGTCGTTGCTAAACGCGACTTCGACGTGTTCGGAAAGGGACAGAAGAAGCCGCGCAGGCAGGGTTTGTGGGCGCGGCTTTAATTGTGCGTTGATCTTGTGAAGGGTTCGTGCTTCCAAAGCATTAAACAGAAGGAGATAGACTATGTGCAGACGTTGGTTTAGCCGCGATGACGAAAAGAGAATGGTAGCAGAAGCCGCGGCTCAGCAGCGCGCAGCGGCAGAAGAAGCTAAGCAGCAAGCTATTCAAGAGCGCGCTGTAGCTAAGCGCGAAGACATTAGCGAAGCCCTGAGCGGCAAGATGCAGCGCAAAGGAATGCGCGGCGGCGGCAAAGGTCGCAGCCTACTTATGTCTCAATCAGCGGGCGCAGGCTTCCTTGGTAGGTTCAGCTAATGGACGACATCGCAAAGAAATATCTATCCAAATACGAAAAGGCTAAGTCCTTTCGTGAGAACTGGGTTCCGTTGTTTGAGGAGTGCTATGAGTATGCGCTTCCTCAACGCGAATCGTTTTACGCAGAAACAGCGGGCCAGCGCAGGGATGATAAAATCTTTGACGAGACTGCTGTAGTAGGCGTTCAGGAATTTGCCAGCCGCTTGCAGCATGGCATTGTTCCTAACTTTGCGCGCTGGGCTGACTTTGCTGCTGGCAGCGAGGTTCCCCCAGAAGAGCGTGATCGCATCGACAATGAGTTAGATGAAGTTACCGAGTATGTCTTCGAGGTAATTCAAAACTCTAACTTTGGCCAAGAGGTGCATGAGTCGTTCATGGACTTGGCTGTAGGCACTGGCGTGCTTGCGGTTGAAGAGGGCGATTCGCTTAACCCTGTGGTCTTCTCGGCTATTCCATTGCCTCATGTGGTTCTGGACACTGGCCCCGATGATCGCATTGACCATGTTTATCGTGAGCGCAAGAAGGTGCCGTTTGAGCATCTTCAGTTGATGTATCCGAAGGGCCAGTTTGATCCCAAGGTTATGGCGCTAATGTCTACTGATAATACGACTGACGTGCTTGAGGTGGTGTGCCGCGATTACTCTAAGCGTAACGAAGAAGCATACTATCACTACGCTATTTGCCAGCGCACCAAGACCTTGCTCTACAGCAAAGAAATGAAGGGCGTTGGCTCTAACCCGTTTGTCTGCTTTCGCTGGACCAAATGCGCTGGTGAAGTATACGGTCGCGGCCCGCTTTTGAATGCGCTGTCTGCGATTAAGACAACCAATCTGACGGTAGAACTAATTCTAGAGAACGCTCAGATGGCAATCTCTGGCATCTATCAGATGGAAGACGATGGTGTAATTAACCCAGATACTATTCAGTTGGTGCCGGGTTCGATCATTCCAAAGGCTATGGGTAGCAGCGGCTTGCAGCCAATCAATGCGGCTGGACGTTTTGACGTAGCGCAGCTTGTTCTTAGCGACATGCGATTGAACATTAAGCGTGCTCTATACAACGATATGCTTGGCAATCCGGACAAGACGCCAGCGACTGCGACTGAAGTTGCGGAGCGTATGGCCGATCTTAGCCGCCGCATGGGTGCCGCCTTTGGTCGCCTTCAGTCTGAGTTGGTTCAGCCCGTTCTTCAGCGTGTGGTTTACATTCTGAAGAAACAGGGCCGCATTGAACTGCCAACAATCAATGGCCGTGAGGTTAAAGTTAAGCCCACGTCGCCATTGGCTCAGGCGCAAGCTAACCAAGACATTTCGAGTGTAGCGCGTTTCCTTGAACTTGTAGGTGGGGTCTTCGGCCCTGAGATGTTGCAGCTTCTAATCAATGGAGAAGAGGTTGCTGTTCACCTTGCTAAAAAATTTGGTGTGCCAGACCGCTTGATTCGTGACGAAGAACAGCGTAAACAAATAGCTGCATTAGCGCAGCAGATGGCGCAGCAACAGCAAGGTATGACAGTTGAACAACCGGGTTAATATCGGAATCGACGGTATCCAACGCACGAAAGAGCGTGACCTACAAATTAGTCTGATTGCAGCAGAACTCTTTTCCAGTCCATCTGGGAAGGAGTTTCTGCGTTATTTGCGTTCGATCACCATTGAGATGGTGCATGGGCCTAATGTGGTATCGGAGGAATTGCGCCACCATGAGGGTCAGCGTTATATTGTTGGCCTAATTGAGCAGCGCATTGCACATGCACATAGGAGCAAACAATGAGCGATTCGCTTATCTCAGAGAACACAGAAGATCAGGGCGCTTCAGCATCCGCCCTTGATTCGACGGAAGCCACTTCGGAAGGTTCAACTTCCTCCCCCACAGACCGACCGGAGTGGCTACCGGAGAAATACAAATCCCCAGAAGACTTGGCCAAGGCTTACAAAGAACTTGAGTCTAAGCTGGGGAATAAAGAAGAAGATATCCGCAAGAGCATCCTCGAAGAACTACAGCAGGAAGCATACGGAGATCGCCCTGAAACCGCTGGCGACTATCAGCTACCTGAGTCAATAGACCCTGAGTCTGCCGTTGACAGCGAGTTAATGTCTTGGTGGGCAGAGCACGCCTTTGAAAATGGCTACAGCCAAGAAGAGTTTCAGCAGGGCATTGAGATGTATATGCGTGCTGCTGAGGGGCAGATGCCTGACCTTGAAGCTGAAGCTGCACGCCTTGGCGATAATGCTAATACTCGCATTGAAGCCGCGAGCGCTTTTGCCCAGAAGTTTTTCCCAAGCGAAGTAGCCCCGGCCATTGAGCGCATGTGCGAAAGTGCCGAAGGGATTATGGCGCTTGAGATTATTATGGATGCAATGAAGGATGGTTCCTTCTCGGAAAATACATCATCGACAAGTCGAATCACTGAAGCTAGCCTGCAAGAAATGATGCAAGACCCACGCTACCACAACCCGGCACAGCGTGATCCAAACTTCATCAAGCAGGTCGAAGAAGGCTTCAGGAAACTCTATGGCTAAAGCACTGTTAAAGCATGGCGAGTTTGAACTTCACAAGATGGAAGAAAAGCACGTCATTCCTTTTTGCAATAACTTAAGCCCACAAAACATCAGAGAGTTTCAGGTTCTCTACGAAGAAGACCCGCTATCTAGTCTCTACGATGTTTTGAACGACGATCTAGCGCATGTTATTACCGTTGAGGGCCGCCCTGTTGCGGCCCTTGGCGCTTATGAAGGCGTGATCTGGGTTATGTTCTCAAGGGATATTAAGAAATATTGGCGCAGCTTTGTTCGCATGTCGCCAAAGGTCATTCGGTTCTATCATCAATTCTATGAGCAGCTAGACGCTATCGTGTGGGACGAAAACACTTTCATCCATAACTGGCTAGTGCATCTGGGATTTGAGCCACAGTTTATCGAAGAAGATAACCGTGGTATGCGCACCGTGCATTTTGTGCGTTGTAATTACTGGTATGATGATATTGATTCAGGATCATCACGGCCCGTGATGCACTGAGAGGCCCGGAAGGACACCCTCGCTGAAGTGAAGTAACGGATACCCGTCCGACAGCAACTTCATCAAGGATAGCCCCAATGGCAAATACTATCGATCAAGCCTTCATCAAGCAGTTTGAAACTGAAGTCCACCTTGCGTATCAGCGCATGGGTTCGAAACTGCGTAACACTGTTCGTTCCAGCAACGTAACTGGTTCGGTTGCCCGCTTCCAGAAAATCGGCGCAGGCACTGCATCGACCAAAACTCGCAACGGCAACGTCACGACCATGGAACTGGCGCACACCAACGTCGAAGCAACGATGGCCGACTACTATGCAGCCGAATACATCGACAAGCTGGACGAACTGAAGATCAACATCAACGAGCGTCAAGCTGTTGCCACCTCGGCGGCTGCTGCTCTGGGTCGTCAGACCGATGCTCTGATCGTCGCAGCAATGGACGCAGGTGCAAACGCAACCCAGATCGCAGACGTAACTGGCGCTCTGGTTAAAGCAGACCTGCTGACTCTGTTCGAAACCTTCGGTTCGGCAGACAT
>CAKZOI010000051.1 GCA_937136395.1 uncultured Opitutia bacterium
ACCGCATTTGTGAGCAATCTCGCTGATGCGACCCGCATTGCATCTAGTTTTGAATGAGCCTCCGCCCATCTTTTTAAGTTGAGTCATTCTTTCTGCCAGCGTGTCGCCTCCCAATAGTTCGTCTAAACGCCCAGAATTGCTGCTTCCTGATTGTTTAGATGCCTGATACTTTGTGTTGATGTTGGTTTTACTAGTTTTTGCCGCACTCTGAGCCACTCTATCAAGCTCATCGATGTATCTTATCTCATAGCCGCTGCTTAGTTTCTTTAAGCTAATGCGAATTCCCTTTCGTCGCGCTTGCGCTCTAATCGAATCACCTTTGCGCTTACCTCCGATTCCGGACCAGAAAACTTCTGTTTGCGATACTTTCAAAGCGTCCAACGCCTCGGATACTTTAGTGTAGCTAGTCATGCTCCATAAGCACCATTTTGAAGCTTATGGAGCAAGTAAATGTTACTTGAAAAGCGTTGAATCAGGCTAGCGCTCACCTCCACGGCTCAAGGCATGGAATTTCAGGAACAACTCTAAATTTTGCCTTACGCCTAAAAATACAGCAAGTCTTCCTACTGCCACCCTTGATCTTCTCAGTCCAGATTGAAATCTCGAGTGACTTACCGTGATCTTCCTGGCCCAAAATACGATCGGCTGCTTCCGTTGTTGTGTGCATCGAGTATGGGTTAATGCCCGTATCATCGAACAGTATTTCGTAGGCCAAGCGATCACCTAAGTCAGGAGAAACTCCAATCGAGATGATGATCTCTTCCGCCAGTTTCATGGCTTTTAAGTCTTCCGCCGGGAGGTTCGGGTATAGGATTCGACAAGCTCCTGCGTTGAATGAAAGGAAGAATCGTCCTAGCTTACCAGCGGGGCTAGTCCAGTAGTCGGTGGATGTGATGTCTTTGTCGTTGTTTGTTATATACATGGTTCTGTGGGTGTTAAAACGAAGGTGGATTCCTTCATTTTTGTGTTTTCACACACCTCAGAGAGTTTTGTGGCGTAGCCACAATTTTTCCATTTGGACAGAGACACGGACACAGACTCCCTAGGGAGTCTGTGTCCGTGTCTCTGTCCAATACCGCAGGCGGATCGGCTTCGCCGAATAATAAAATAAGCGCTGGGGCGCTGTAAGAGATGCGAAGCATCCCGGGCAATTGATCACGCTGTGCGGGATTGTTTGCCCTCTGTGTCGTCCATGGCGTGTGGGGCGTAGCGATGCGGATGCACCTCTCGGCATGGACGCTTTGTGACCACTTTTTAAGGAAGATACCGATAGATTGACGCACTATCGATCTAAAGAATGCAGAGCCTTTACGGCTCTGCATTCGCAGGTTGTTCAGGAATTCAGAAAAATGTGCACCTTGTCGTAGCTTTCTTCGAAAGTGATAATGTCACCAGACATCACCATATCACGCCCCATGCGCTCGTAATAGATGTAGAATTGCAAATGCTCCGGGATTTCCGTGCAGCTTTCGGTGATTTCCTGCGCGTAATCGGCAACGCTGGAATAGCAACCCATATAACCCTCAAGGGTGCGTGTGGCGTCTTGCATGTCGTCATTACAGTGATCGAGTGCCAATGTTCCGACTGCCCCGTTTTCCTGCATGAACTCGGCAAGCTCATGGACGCGTTCAATACTCTCCCATTCGGAGAGGCGAGTGCTTCCAAAGCCTTCAAAGTCGTGAATTGCCCATTCTTCTGCCTCTACAATCGGTGAAGCCTTGAGCATGGCGTTGATCTGCGCCCATGTTTCGTCGATATCGTCTTCAATATCGATCCATTCGCCGTGGAGGATTCCGCTGTTGTAGGCGGCAAGGCAAGCAACATAGATGCGGGGTTGATCTTGCGTGGTGGTAACTTCTGCTGTGAGTGCCATTTGAATAATCTCCGTTGGTTACGGCCTTCTTCAGTGAAAGCCTGATTTCCCCTGCCAAGCGGCGAGCGAAGCTAGAGAGTTCCCGGAGCGGATGGCGCAGTCATCCAGTCAAGGTGGAGATTTTTTCACGCAGCGCGGAAGCAAGGAGCCTGTGACGCGGCTGCACAAGTGAGCGCAAAAATACGACCTTTACGGGTTCAAGCGGAGGGATGGATAATCCTGTTCCGCAACAGCGGAAAACAGGCTTGGGGAACCCTTCCATTGGGGGCGTGTGCGCCCCGTGACTCAATCATCTGGGCAATTGAGTGACAAGGTGCCGGAGCTTGCGGAGGCGCGTCGAACTTGTTTGCCCATCAGTGTGCGGCGGTTTCTGTGCCGAGACTAGCGCAGTGATGGAGGCTCTGTAACCGACGCAAATCAGCCCATGGAAACCAAGCGTTTCCAGTGTTTGTGATACTTCGCAGTCCGCTTGAGGTCGTTCTCCGTGACGCGCTCAAGCTGTTTGAGGTTCATGTTACCTTCAAGGTCTGCGATCTTGACCGCTCTGGCGACGGGGTTCGGAGCCAGACGGTCGATGAATTCCTTGTAGGACTCGCCGTCTCGGCGGGTCAGACAATCCAGTGCTTCGATGAGTGCCGCATCGAAGCCTTCCTTTTTCAAATCCTCAAACGTCCATTCTGTGTCCTCGACAACATCGTGGAGCACCGCCGCCATCTGCTGCATTTCGCCTTCGAGCTGAAACATTAGCCGGAGGGGATGCAGAATATATGGGCTAACATCGAACCGCGTCTGCTCCTTGTGGGCAGTCGCGGCGATTTCAATGGCTCTGGGCTAGATTGGACATGATTTAGCTATTTTTCCAAGCCTACCTAAGAATGCGAATCAATTCTTAGCTAGATAAGTTCACTTCAGTCCTGATCCATCATTCGACCTAAAGCTCCTCGGCAATCATTTTGTCCGCAACCAAGAAAAGCAGTGCTATGCCGATCCTCCTCTGGAATGTCTTCAGGCTCTCCTTTTTCGAGGACGTAACTGGCACTGCAATGGTCGCAGAC
>CAKZOI010000052.1 GCA_937136395.1 uncultured Opitutia bacterium
AGCTTCGGGTGCGTGCGTAGCAGCTAAGAGGTTTGGAGCGATGCGTGCCTTTTTATCCACCTGTGTTGTGCGAGGCCAGAAGGCTTTTCGGCGGCGAATCACGATCCCGTTCTCTCGCATAAGCCTGGCTACACGGTGGCGGCCTTCTGGTTGTGGAGGACGTGCTCCACGAAGGCGGCTTTTTCGAGCGCGGAATCGGATGGCTCTTTGCCCTTCTCCGCCCAGGGCTGAAGGTTGAAGGGAAGTTTGCAGACGGCGTTCTTGAGCTTATTGAGGTTGCCACGGAGGCGCTCCCATGTGTCCTCCATCGTGTTGAACAGCTCGTTCTGGAGCATGAGGTTACCCCGGCCACCTTCGTCGAGGATCCAGCCGAGCGTCTCGGGGTCGAAGTCGACGGGGATGGGCGACAGCTGATTGTCGCGGGGGTGTGGCTTAATAATTCTACGGGTAGGAGGCATCTTACTCTGATGTTTTTTTAACCACAGATGGACACGGATGAACACAGATAGAGAGTGAGCCTTTTTCACTGTATACGAAAAAGGCCACGCGGATGAGACGTGGCCTGATGATTAGCGCATAAGCGCAGAATTGCAGAGGGGTAAATTTAACTGGGTTTCACTATTCAGGCTTCCTGACGCGAATGAACTTTTTCGTGCCTGATGTATCAAGCGAATGGGTGATCGTATCAACCGTTGTCCAATCTGAAAGATCTTCGGATTCTTCTATCATAAATTCGAATGAGAATCCACCGCCAGCGCTAGGAGTCAGACTGACTCCACCCAAACTAAGTCCCTGCCTCTGTGCATCGGTGAGCACGCCTGGTAGCTCTGCTGCTGCTTGTTGAAAGTCCAATAGTCGAGCCGCTGACGATACAGTGGGATCGAATCCGAACGTGGCCTGCCTGACTTCGATAGCGTCTAGAATGGAATCACCATCTGAATCAGCATTGCTTGGATCAGTTCCAGTATCAGTTTCACTGACATAGATGCCCGTATTAGTCTCGACGGAATCGTCAAGCCCATCTCCATCGCGATCAGAAACAACAACAAAATTCTTAAAAGTATTTTCACCGGGGCTAATTGCCACGTTGTCACTCTCCGCTCCAAGTGAAACCCCGATTGGATCACCATTAATGTAAGATGGTAACTCTGCTACTGAAGACGTGCGTAAATCGATATAATCATTACCATCGTAACTATAGGCACTGGTAAGCTCAGCTGCAGTTGAATCATAAGATAAACGAATGTGAACCGCCTCCACTGGCGAATAAGGAATCGAGTAATCATCAGCAGCGAGGCTTGAGTCGACTACGATTCGCTTATAACCATTGTGATCCTGTAACTTAATTTCTAGGAAATCTGAGTCGTCGTCGATAGTTGCCGCAGTAGTGAGTAACTGCATCCAAATCACAGCCTGGTTAATTGCTTCAATGTCACCATCCGAGTCGATGCGGGTGCCTCCATCAACAACGTTTACAGAATTAAGCATGATGACAGAAATCGTCCAGTCATTTTCCCAACTGAGAGAGTTGATTTCACCAGAATTTGTTACCCACAATGCGTTAACAATACCCCAGGGACTAGAACCTGACGCGATTACATCGATTTGCTGTGCGGAGAATTCAAGACTCAGGTCACTCGAACTCACACCCTCATTACTGAGCCAAAAACTAGATGTATCTAAAGAGGCCATACCTAGTTGCTTATGCGTATACTTCGGAAGGATTCCAACATCGATCTGCTCGCCATCCGGCGTTCCGTCGTAATCTAGATCCCATGAAGCATTGTAAGTTACGAACTCGCCCGAGCCTCCTTCACTAAAAAAAAATGTGCCCGTATCGTTTCCCGTGTAAGTATAGTCAAAATGCTCGGCAAATGTGCTGTCGGTGAGTCGGCCCGTTCCACTGTTCCATGTATAGTCGTTTGCTGATCGCTCCTCACGATCTAAAAAAATGAGCTGTGAGCTGGTTTTGTAATAGTGGTATTCAACCCCATAATCTGGGGCGAGGTCACCACCCCAATAAGAAACTCGAATCTTACCTGTAAGATCAGCTGGCTGAGCAAATGTGGTGATAAGTGATACTAAGAATAGCGAGGCGAGAAAAGAGACTCTAAACATATAAGCACTTGTAATTGTTAGACATTTATTTGACAAGGACTTTAAAAAGCTATCGCCAAGCCTGCGAAAACCGCGTCCGCATAGGTCGATGCCGCCTTCGATTCTCCCCTACTCTCGCGGGGCTCTGCTCGGACAGCCCCATTCCCTCCG
The DNA here is from genome assembly GCA_937136395.1 of uncultured Opitutia bacterium. Taxonomy (GTDB): domain Bacteria; phylum Verrucomicrobiota; class Verrucomicrobiia; order Opitutales; family Coraliomargaritaceae; genus JBPOFY01. Next base: position 2,269 of record CAKZOI010000052.1, read on the forward strand.
GGTGCTTATCAGCTGCATGGAGCGCCAAGGCAAGTGCGGTGGCTCGGTCGGCGTGTCCGTCGCGGGTTCTTGCCGCGATGAACTTGACCAGTCCTTGCGGGGTGACGATGCGCTGGATACTGGCGAGATCGTCGCGGAGTTTGCCATTGGCGGGGATTCGCACTTTCTGACTTTGGAAAGCCTTCTTTGCTCGGCTGAAGAGCTCGCGCTTGCGGTCGTTGGTGAAGTTGACGGCGTCGAGTTTGTAGTCCCCTAGCCTCTTGGCGAGGTGTTCGGAGATGGGGCGGAGCTTCAGCTCGCCACGCAACGGGTTGGTGATGATGGGATAAACCGCGCGCCAGATCTCTTCGGTGTTTTCATGGAAGGCGAACTCGTCGAGGACAAGGTTGGCGGAGTAACCTCGAGCGGTCGAAGCATTGGCCGGAAGTGCCAGGATGGTCTTGCCCCAAGAATCTGGACACCTTTTTTGTGTAATTTAGTTTAGATGTTTGTTTTGTTGCTTTGTGTAA
>CAKZOI010000053.1 GCA_937136395.1 uncultured Opitutia bacterium
GTATTTCCCGATGCTTGTTGGCGAACAGGCATTTGATCAGGCGATGAAGTATCGTCAGGAAGTCCTGATGCCTATGCAGATGCAGACCATGAAGATGCAAGAGCATCAGATGCGGATGCGTCAGCAGGACCTCTCCTACAAGCAACAACAGTTTAACTTACGCCAAGCCAGAAAAGCGGCACGTCGTCAGAACGAGTTTATGGAACGACTTCCAGAAGTCGTTGATCAACTCAACAGTATTCTTGACCGCCCAGATCAGAACGTCTTCGACCAGCAGAGAGATATTGCCAAGCTACAGATGCAGTATCAGACGACCGCTCAGTATTCTCCTTTGCTTAATAATTTAATCACGTCTGCTAGTAACAGCGTAAGTAACCAATACAAGCGACAGGAGGAAGTCTCCGGTATGCTTTACCAAGCTGCCGTGAGTGGTGTTCCTGTTGATACGATCAGACAACAGGCTGAAGCTGACGGGATTACCACACCTCGCGAGCAAATTTCTATTGATATCGCCGAGGCCGTGGCGAATAAAGGCGTGACCAAAGCTTTAAAAGAGCAGCAGGAGTTTGAGATGAAGCGTAGCGAAGACCTTCAGAAAGCTAGAAGCACAATGGGTAAGAGTCTGATTGGTTCCCTAAAAGGACTCATCCCTGATGATAAGAGCGGAGCGTTTGAGGGTGGTGCTTTTTTAAGTAATGCTGACGATGCCGCAAAACTAGATTTCTTACAGAAGGCCGATGAGACTCAGAAGTCTTATAACAGAGCAGTCTTAGAATCAATCTACGTTGAATCTCTCCCATTAGATAAGCAAATTGAACTAGAAACCTCCGGTAGAAGCTTATCCGAGTTATCCGATCTTGATTTATTCAAGGGCGCATACAACAGAGCTATGAGAATGCAACGCTTCTCTGACGCCCAACAAAATCAAAAACCATCCTCGATCACTAGCAAGTTTATCCCTAAAACTTCCGAATGATTGCGTAACCAACACCACTAACTACAGCCCAAACCTCTTCAGCTATGTCTGATTTGTATCTTACCGAACAAGAAAAGAAGTTCTTCGCAGAGTCCGAAGCCCCTAAAGAAATTAAATCGTTCTCTGACTGGTCAGGTGAGAATAACGCCTCAATCAGTGATCCGCAGAGTTTTCTGAACTATGCGGATTTTATGCGTAATGAATTAGGGGAGTCTTACGATGCTCAATCTGAAATTGAGATCCAGAAGGGTTTACGCCAAGGCCTCTCTACGATTGAGGGAATGACTGAAGAGACTATTGAGCAGTCTCTGGCCCCTAAAGAATCTGACTTCGACACAAAACTGAACGTCGTCTTTTCTTCGTTGGGTGTGAATGACCCTGACCGACAAGCCTTGTTGGACTACCAATCAGGAAGGGAAGTCCTCTCGGAGCAACCAGACGCCGCTGAAGAGTTCCGATTGAAGGTAGACTCGATGCGCGAGCAGGCCGAAGGAATCGTCAACAACCGACTCGACCAGACGAAAGAGGAGCTTGTGTTTTCAAACCAGCTTCCCTTCGCTTTTGTTAAGGATGAAGAAGGGAACCGTAAACTTCTTATCAGCGATATTGCTACCGATATGCCCATCCAGAAAGCGATCAAGTCATCGCAGCTCGGAGGTGTATCCTTTAACCCTGAAGACGTATACGTTATCCAGAGCAATCTTCAGGTGATTCCCGATACCGGAGTCACTGTCTACAAGACGAAGGAACTGATGGAGATCTCCAAAGGGATCGTTGAACTTTCTAAGATCGACGAGTCCGTGGCTGACTTCGTGGACGGGACTGCTTTGCAGATGGCTCGTGAGAAAGATACGACTGCTGAGTCGGTGTCTCGAGCCTTCGGAGAAACTACGTCTGAGTTTTTAGGGGCTATCGGAGTAGCTGAGGATGAGGTGGATGAAAAGAGGGCGCGAGTAAGATACGCGAGTCTCCGAGACGTTGATGATGCGGTCGAGTATATCACGGATAAGCTCAACGAAACTGGTGCTACTTACAAGCCGAGTGATGTGCGTGACGCCTACGAGTCTCTTGTTATCCAGAACGGCTTCAGCAAAGGGATGTTTGCCCTCCGTGCGGAAGGGAAAGAAGTTAGCGAGAATATTATCAACACAAAGCTGGGCGCACAGATCAACCCTGCTGTGTTTGTTAATGATGAACTGTTTGAGAAGAGCATCGCTGCTCACCCTGAACTTTCAGAGAATACCAAGAAGCTCTTCAAGGAATCCCGAAAGCTGGTCCTTGAAGACCAGTTCGAGAACTACAGCAAAGTCCTCGAAGAATCCAGCTACGCTGACGAGTGGTCAGAGGCTCTTTTGAAAGGTCGTCGGGCAGGTAAGAAAGACGCCGACATCCTGACTGAGTTCACGGCGGATGAAGAAGTCTTCAGTGAGTTGGGGGCTAGGACTGGTGGTATTGCGGCTTCTGTTTGGGATTCCGTCGCCAGCCTTGTTTACCTTGCTCCGGCGGTGTTTGGTTCCGATTGGGGTAAAGAAGGACTACAGGACATCGCGAAGGACCAAGCCAATCGCAGGCAGATTGCACAGATGTTCGGTGCTGACTTCGGTGTCGGTCAGGATGTCATGGAAGCAATCGCACCTATGGTCGTGGATATTGGTGCGACCTTCTTACTCTCGACAGCTACTGCTGGAGCTGGTGGTGTGGCTTACCTAAGCGCGAAGTCTGGAGCAAAGCTAACAGCCGCCGGAATGATTAAAGGCATTACCAGTAATGTTCTTAGAACGGGGTCCACTGAGGCTGCTGAGTCTGTCGCCAGAACTGCTTTGACTCGTGACCTGATCCGTGGGTCTTTAGACGACGCCACAAAAGCGATTAAATTGTATAACAACGAAGTCGCACAGAAGATGGGTCTTGCTGTTGGAACATTCGTTCCCGCCGCGTCCCGCTCGTCTGCTATGAGTTATGGTAGCCTATACAACCAGCTCAAGGCCAATGACCCTAACATGAGCGATGAAGAGGCGCATGACAGGGCAATGGGCTTTGCCATGACGAGTGGCGTGGTTACTGGTATCATCACCTCTGCCTTTAGCGCAATCGGGCGTGGTGGTGTTGAAGACGCCTTGCTGAAAGGCATGAATTTCAGAGAAGCAAAGCAGCTTCTAGGTTCTTTTGCAAACACTGGGGGGATTACTGACGAGTCGTTGAAGAGCGCGATGGGGCAAGTCTTGCGCGACTCCCTCAAAAAGCATAGCGGTCAGTTTCTTAAAACTGGTCGCAAGGTAGCCAAGAACGCTATCGACGAAAGTTTGGAGGAAGGTATCGACCAGTTGGTGAACTCCTACGTTGAGGATGTTGCTCTCGACCAGACCACGCCCCTTGCCGAGAAGTGGAAACAGACTGTCCACGCCGCTATGGTTGGTGGTGTGTTAGGCGCAGGAGTTCCAGCGGTGCAAGCGGGAGCCAGCCGAATTGGGGTAACCCCGATGGATCGAGCCGCGCAAGCGTTTAGACTGCGCGAGCAATACATCCAAGACGTCGCGGCTAACCTGAAAGAAAGTGGTAGCCCTCTAACTGCTAATATTGTTAGGGAAGTCCTTAATCAAAGGAAGAGGACCATGCCAGCGGCCCCACAAAAAGAAACAGAGGAGGCGGAAACACCAGCCGTTGAAACTGTTGATGAGATGGGACAAGCTAAGGCGGGTCTTGAAAGAGCCGAACAAGATCTCACAACGCTACTACAGGAACAAGAACAACTTAAAGCTATTGAGGAACTAGACGAGGAGCAAATGACTCGTCTCGGTGAACTCAATACTTTAGTAGACGAGAAGAACAAGGAGATTGTCGGATTCGGCGATACCATCCAGTCACTTGAGTCCAAAGCTGATGAGCGCGTTACGGAAGACCCTAAACGGGGACTCGATCTCCTCAAGGAACTTGAGGGCGCAGATCCAGATGAAGTGAGGTATCAGATCGAGAGGCTTCGGATGAAGAAGAACTTGGTAGGTAAGGCCGCAGAGATTCCAGAATCTAAAAGCTATACTCGACGAGTCTCCAGAGAGAAGATCCAGTTTGATCCGGCCCCATCGACTTCCGAGAACTTGCCAGTCATCCAGCGCAAAGCAATCGACTTAGCTGGCATGGGGTATCCCCAAGAGATTAGTTATAAGCAGGATTATGGTCTTCCGATCTACACCGATGCCGATGCCGCTACGTTCTCTGATTACGTCGCCTCTGCGGCATACACAATCTACCCAACCGTAAAAGTAAAAGAGCCGTATGGGGGTTCCGTGTTCGAGAGTTCGACCGGAAAGGAAGCCTTTAACCCGAATACTGGAAAACGAGGAATTGTCTCAGGCTTCCTCGACGAGAATGGGTCCGGTGTCTTCGACAACGATCCGGTCGTGATTGCAGAAATGCTCCGCGCCAATGTTCCGGTATCGGTCCCGAAGAGTTTTGCGATGTCTGGACTCAACCCCTCTATCATCGTTGACCCTGACAATAACGTGGTGGATGTCGTTGCGCCCGCCGCTGAGGGCAATATCCTTGAGTCAAAGGTTTCTTCGTTGGAAGAGAACAAAGAACTCTACTACAACAACGTGGAAGCCAGCCGCCTCGCGGCCATTCCGTTTAAGAGTGTTGAACTTCCTGCTGGGGTGAGTCGCTTTGATACTACCAACGGTGCGACCACAGAAGGAGACTTCAATACTGTCGCCCAGATTAAGAACTCTCTGAACGCCTTCTTGGCTGAGTTGCAGAAGACAGGAGACGAGAGAAACATTGAGGCACATTCTCGGATGGAGCCGTTGTCGGCTACCGAAGATTCTGAGGCGCAACTACAGGCGTTCATCGATGCTCGCGAAAAGTTTGTTTTCAATGCTCGTATGTTTGAACTACGCGACGCGCTCCAGCAAGACCCGACCGACAAAGTAGGCAAGTTCCTCAGTCGAGTCAGCCTGAAGAAAGAAGCCGCCGCCAAGAGAGTCCTTCCTTTGATCTCCATTAACAAGGCAGGAGACCTTAGTAATGACGCGATCATCGAGACCTTTGTTGATCAGTATGCGGTAAACAACCCAGACCTTTCCGGTAACACTCCCCCTTCGTTCGCTTCGGTATTGTCTAACTCGACAAGAAACTTTGCGGTTCAGAAAGACGCTATCGAAAACCGCTACAGGGGAGACGCGGATGAGACGCTCCCCATTGATGGAGACATTACTCAGACTGTTCGGAAGCGGAGTGATTTCGTCGATAACTTCGGGCGTAAGCCAGAAGGAGGCGCGGCAGCTCCAGAAGATGTCGCGGCGATGATGGTCACCTCCATCGACACTGCGGTAGATGCACTCAACTCCGACCAGAAACTGAGAGTCGCTGTAGAAGACTTCGTTACCGACAATGTCTTCGACGGGACGCCACAAATGCAGGAGGTCGTCCGTAATCTCAGCCCGAAAGACCTATTCGGTTTCCTTTCGTCATGGGTCGTGTCTAGTAACGGTCGTGTCCGTAAATCGGTTAGTGACTTAGTCAGCACCCTTGAGTCCGGTGAACTGTTTAGAGGTATCGAGCTACGGGACGCTTTAATCGCTACCCGCTTTACCACCAGACCTGACGGTTTAGGTGTCGCTAACAAGACAGCGGTAGATGAGTTCCAATCACTCTTCGCTGACTTCACTGGCGAGTTACTAACTTTTGAGCAAGCACGTAATACGATGCTGGCTATCGACGGTGCGCTCCGCACTAGATTGTCGAAATCTAAGATTACGGATAAGAGAAGGGCAGAGATCACGCAACAAAACGATGCGGTAATTGCCAAACTCGGTCTGAAGAGCGGTGATCCTGAGAGTGTTGTTACGGCACTTAAAAACATCGCCAAAGGAATGGGTAGCAAGAACGAGCAACTTGTTGCCAAGCTCCTTCTGGAAGACACTAACTTTATCCAGAACAATGTCCGGTTCGTAATCGGAGACGGCAGCATCGACATCGCTGGTAAATACATTAAGGCGATCAACGGGAATCACATCGTGTTCATCAACCGGACTTCCGGTAGCGGGCGGGGTCTGATCAACACCTTGCTTGAAGAATACGTCCATGCGTTTACTTCAGATACGATTGCCGCAACCGACGCCGCTCTCGCTACCGATAAGAACAAAGCGGCAGCTCGTAAGAAGCTTGAAAAGATCTTCAATGGGGTAGCAAGTAACTACGATGCTGAGGTAACGTCTGGAGAAGTCCCTAATTCCGTTGTGGCGGATGGTGTGGAGAACCTAGACGAATTCATTGCCAAGTTCTTCTTGGTTGATGAGTTCCAGAACTACATCAAGAAGACTGTTGGGCCTAACTCGTTTGACAGTATCGTCGATTCCATTGTGACGATCTTCCCGAAGGTAAGTCCATCTGAGAAGCGTTCTTATGTTTCTGCTTTCAAGGACATCCTCGATCTCGGTAAGCGTGGTCGTAAGCAGACAGCACCAGACGCTAAAGCACTTGGATCTTCGGCTGCGGATAAGGTGCTGTTCAGTGCGCCAGTCACCGAAGCAGTGGAAGAATCTGAAAAACCAACAGTATCGCCAGATATCCTAGAAGGAGTTCCAGCAGATCAAAAGGGTCTGGTGAGCCAAGGCATTAACTTGATTAGGTCTATGCTGCCACCTTTGATTCAAATTAAGGCAGCCCAAATAGATACAGGTGGGAGTCTGGCGTATGTCTCTAAAGACGAGTCAGCGATCTTCATCAATCGCGGAGTTCTCGCTAACATTTTGGGAAGCCGTGACTTTGACAGCCTCTCTGCTAAGAATATCATTGGGGTTTTAGTTAACGAAGAAATCGCACACATCGCTGGTTTAAACGCTCTGACTCAAGAGGAAGTAGATAACTACGTCGAGTCTTTGAGTGACGGTGACTACCAGAATATCATTACTGAGTATACTCAGAACAGCCCTGATACCGTCGCAGAAGCGTTGAGGGCTGAGTTGGCTTCCGAAGATGCTGACGTTGTTTTAGCAACTAAAAGGCAGCTCGCTGAGGAGAAGCTTCGGATGCACCTCCAGAAAGTTACCAAAGGATTCACCACCGAAGAAGATGTCCGCTTCTGGAAGAAGAATCCTAGCCTGCTCGCTATGCTCAAGCGATACTTCGCCGGAGTCATGCGCCGATTCGCTGCCAACCGCGAGCCGTTAGGTGGTGCGGGTGGTTCGGCCCTCAACAAGATGATCAACGAGATGAGAGCCATCGAAGTTGGCTTTGTCCGAAAGCCTAATATACTTCCGTTGGATACCAGTAATCCTGAAGCGACGTATCAGATGTTGGCTAGAGGGACAGAGGATATTGATGAGGTTTTATCATCTGCTCCTGTAAGCGGGATTTCCGGTGACTACGCCCCAATCGTAGACCTACTGGAGCTTCCAAAGGTTGAGATTGATAGGTTCGGTAAGCCGCAGAACCGTCTCCTTGAGTTCGCTGAAAAGATCTTTGCCGGAGAAATACCGGAAGCATTCCGCCGACTCATCGAGAACCGTAAGTTCTTCAAGACTGCGGTAGAGGACGACGTTAGTAAGTTCAAGAAGACGCTCGATAAGATTATCATCAAGACCTACGGGAGCTTCGAGAACGCGCCGATGGATATGATCGCCACGGCCCAAGGGTTCGCCTTCCGTTCGCTCATCTCAGAGGAAAGGATGGAACAGATTGATGACGCTTACGAAGCAGCGTTGGATGACATCGACGCCAAACTAGACGCTGAAGATATCGACACCAAGACGGCAAAAGAAGAACGTAAACAGGCACTCGCGCTCAAAGAAGCGCAAATCGACAGCGCATACGAAGAAGGGTTCCAAAAAGCCGAAGAGGATCGAAACGAAGCACTCCGTAAGATCTCACTCGATTCACCAGAAATGGCGGCCTTCATTGTTGATATCCGGCAACGCTACATCATTCCGATGCAGCAGAAGCTAAAGGAAAACGGTTTGGAGCATGATGACATTGCTCTTAAGATCTCAAGAACTGGAGAGGTTTACCTGACCCGCGCCTACCGGATGTTCACCGATTCTACTTATCTTGATAACCTTAAAAAGGATGAGAGTTATCCAGCTAAGAGAGACGCAGCCTTGGATTTCTTCAGGAAGCAGTTCATTCGGGATCACGCTCGGAATATTAGAGAGGACCTTAGAGCAGACAATGTCTTGATCACTTATCAAGAAGCTAAACAAAGAGCCGAGAGGGTTCTCGACCGAAAGAACGAGAATAATCCAAGTAGTTCTTACGAACAAGAAGCTCTCGATGCTTTCTTGGAGTCTTACGAACCTAAAGCAAAGAAGAGTTCAGGATCATCGGATTCGGGAATCAAGATGGCGATGGATAACCTGAAACGCCGTAAAGATTTGCCTAAAGCAATTCGCGATCTGTTGGGTGAGTATGGGGCAAAGACCGGAACGGACCTTATTCTCCGAACCTATTCGACAGTAGCTAATATCGCTGCCCAGCAGACTTTCCTTCAGAGCCTGAAGAAGACGGCTGAAAAAGCTGGCCTCATGATCTCAGTTGAGACTAAGTTAGCTGACGCGGAAGGCGACGCGAAGTATGCGAACTGGGAACTAGTGAGGCCGGAAACCTTTGCCAGCAAGAACGATCCGCTGGCGGGTATGCTTATCCATCCCGACTTCAGGGAAGCTATGGATATGACACTCAAGAACTCTTACCTTCAAGAGTATGCGGCCACGTCAGAGCGTGTTATCAACGGAGTCTTTACCGTAGCGTCTAAGCTTAGTGGTAAGGCTATGGCCGCTAAGACTTTAGGTAGTGTTGGTTTCTATCTACGAAATGCTATCGGCAACTTCATCTTCGGAAGCGCACAGGGATTCTTCCGATACGATAAGATGATCGCTGGAATGTCCAAGTCTTCCATTGACGCGATCTTCGGTCTCAATGGCGAGGTTGACCCTGTTGTTTCGGAACTGATCGGACTCGGTGTGATGGGCGATGAGATTCGTGCAGGAGTCATGCGTGACTTACTTAACGGTAAGCAAACACCAGACGGTATCCAGAAGGAGCTTGAGAACCTGATGGATAAGTCAAAGCTCAAAAAACCTGCTAAGGTTCTAGCTGCTATCGAGAAGAAGGCCCAAGACATCTCGGCAGCACTAGACGCCGCTTACAAAGTTGCTTACTTCCAACACGAACTCGGATACATTGAACGAGCCGCTGCGGAAGGTGGTGAGAACAGCTTGTATGGTGGAATGAGTCCGACTCAGCGCAAGCGTGAGGCAGCTCGTAAAGTCCTGATGACCGCGCAGTCATACAGTCAGGCTCCGCCGATCATCACTGATTTCACCAAATCTCCGGCGGGTCTTCTGTTTGCTCCGTTCCTCCGATTCAAGGCTGAGATGTTCCGCATCCCGTTCAACACTTACAAGCTCGGTCTAGAAGAGTTCCGTAGTGGAGATCCTGTCATGCGGCGGAGAGGCATCCTTAGAATGGCTTCAATGACTACTGTTATCGGTGGCCTGTCCTCCGCGCTTCCAATGATCATGGCCGCTGTTTCCGGTATTGGTGACGACGAGCATGAGGACGAGGCGATCCGAGAGGGTATTCCAGAATACTATCGTGGGCATACCTTCTACTACTACTACTGGAATGGGGAACTTAAATCCATCAACGCTACCTACCTCAACCCGTTTGCAGGAACCGTAGACCCAACACTCCGTGCGATTGAGAAGATCAGATCCGGTAATTACAGTGAAGCCGGAGCAGCCTTTGCTCTAGGTTACTTTAAAGATCAGTTCCTAGACACTCAGATTCTCGCAAACGCAGTCGTCAACGCCTCTCAGAACAGGAATCCTACTACAGGTAAACCAATCTGGAACAAGGGGGTGGATGACCCAATCGACGTTGCTGAAAAGATATTCTTGCACGTAGCTAGCGAAGCATACGCTCCGCGATTGGGTAGGGACTTCGTCAAAGGACTGGAGACTCAGAGCCTCGAAGGTATGCTTGGGTCACTCGCTCAAGGTGCGACCCCTACAAGAATCCACGATGTCGATTTCCAGAAGCAGTTTGAGAAGTATCTT
>CAKZOI010000054.1 GCA_937136395.1 uncultured Opitutia bacterium
TACTGCATATAGAGACAAAACATCATCAGAAGATAAAATGTGCGAACTCAAGAAGTAATCATCAACTCCATCAAACTCAATCCCACCAGTTACCAGACTCCCACCATCAACAATCTTCGGCTGATTCCCAGCAACACTCTGCGTCGCATCATTGCCGTTGCCGCTCTGGTCATACCATGTTTCGACAAAGCCATCTCCAACTCCGCAGAAGGATTCCAGTGTCCCATCGCTCACCTCAGCAGACGTAAAGTCCTTCTCGTCGTTGTCGATTGATCTACGCACGCGCACAACATTGCTAGTCGAACTTGAAAGCTTGCGCAGCGAATACGCAGCCGCTGCACCTGGGTATTGATCTAGCAGACCACTAAAGCCGCGCCCGTAGGATTTCAGTGCAAGCCCAATGCCAATGCCAAGACTGGAATCGCCAGACATTTTAGTAAAGCGCGATAATGGATGTTGCAGTCGTGCCGGTCGCATTGACTCGCGCCGTTTGAACTGGCAGAATCGAGCCAGCAGTGACGCCAGAAAATGCGATTGTAGCACCATTCCCATCGACCAGCGAGATGTCGCCATCGCCGCCGATGTAAATCGCCCGGCAGGTGCTGTAGGTCAAATCGGTGCTGTCGCTAGGTGTGACTGCGAGGCAGACGGTTGCGGAGTGTGTTGCGGTCTTCTTACTCATGAGTTGTGTATTAGGTTATTGAATACAATTTAGCAAGGCAAATTAGTCTATTGCCTTTAGGAATAAATGCCCGTGCTGAGCGGTGATGCTTGAGGTGTCCGATTTATTTGTCGCCCAAATCTCGACGTATTCGCCATCTGCCAGAGAGACGATCCAGTTTATTGTAGCATGTGCGGCGACATTGTTTGTCGTTTCGCCGTTTGATTCTGTCGCATCAATAAGAACTCCATTTTTAGCCAGCTTGATTGCAATGTTTTTGTTTCCGGATCCGTCGATAATGTCAGTGCGAGCCATTGCTTGGAATACCCGAGTCGTGCCGCTGTTATTTTGCAGGCGGTTGTTTTGTGGCATTGTAATGCCATTCAAACTGTCGCTCGTTGTCGTGCCTGCCAGCTTCACGTAGGTGCCCGCCACTGCGATTGTAGTCGCTGCTGTAGCAGAGAAGTAAAGCTGGCCGTAAAGTGTGGTATCAAGAGCAGTGTTCCACGCATCGGCGTCAAAGCCAGGATAGTTCGCTGGATCGCTTGCCAGTGTGCCGCCGTATGGTGCCGCACTTGATACGCTAGCCGCGCCGCCGACTGGTGCCAGCACTCGGATCGGTGTAGAGCAGATAGCGTCGTCGTCGATTCTGACTTCAAAGTAAAATTCGATAGACTGGCCGTCGCTCAGAGTTTGAACAATGCGCCCGACGTCTGCGTCCAAAGTGCCGCTGAATCCGTTCGTAATCGTCGACCATGTATCTTGGAAAATAGCAGGCTGGCGGTTCACTTCAATGATTTGCTGGCATTTGCTCGTTGCGTCGCCTGCAACCGAGATTGACGGCACGACTACGCTTTCCGGAGTCAAATCCACGCTTGCGCCAGTCAAAACGGTTCTGGCGCCATTTTCGCGCCATGTAGCCAGCCATATGCCAGATCCGAGCTTCTTAACATCGCAAAGCCCGCCTTCCGCGCCCGTGCCGCTATTCATTGCGTTTAGCACGTCCTCGACAGCCTGCGCCGATGCGGTTGCCGAAATCTCGGCGCTAGTGCCACTTGAATCTGTAACTGTGAAATTGCCGCTTGTGGCGGTCTGCGCGCGTTGGCCGATTGCTACATTGACCGAGACTGCCCCGGATCCGCTGCGGCTGTCGTAGGTGCCGTCAGATTTGACCAAGTAGAGATTGTAGGTCTCAGTCGTGCCGGCCACGATCTCGCGCATCGGCACCCTTGCGGATGGCCGATTAAGCCCTGCGACAGGTGCGGATTCGATGCTGCCGTTGTCGGTGTTGATGTAAATGTCTCTAGCCATGTTGATTTCTTTTAAGTGTGATAGTTTAAATTGTCAATTTATAGATCAAACTGAATCTCTGAATATCCGCTATCTCCAGTTTTTTAAAAAATCGACCTTGCCAAATTGCTTATGAGCAGCTACAGAGGATAAGCATAGAAGTTAGTCTAAATAAAATTGAATTGCTATAGATGCAAAGTTAATGCCATTGTATGTCCCATTAATGTATATTTTAACATGAACTGGTGTCGTTGACGCAGGAAAAGTAAGCGTGCTTAAATCAAGCGATCCGCTTGAACCAGATGCATTGACGTGAAGCGTTCCATCCATACCCGTCGCTATGCAAGTAATTGTTTCAGTGTCACAATCTACCGCTAAAGCCTCACCAGAGGCAAATGACCAACTCGATACAGCTTGGTAGAAAAACTCAACGATTAATGTGGCTTCTTTTTCGCTTGAGGTGAAGGTGTAACCGAGATCCACTCCTTCATCACTTAAATAGGGTGACGTATACCAAGAGATAGGATCACCTTCAAAATAACTTTCACCGACGATATACTTCCAAGGCCAGTCGGTTGAACTGTAATCGTTTGCGCAATTCACTGGGGCTGTGCCAGTTCCAAGAGTTACGGGCTCATCAACAAATGAGTCTGACTCCTTAGTTGCCCACGGTCCTGCTTGCAAAATAGCCATATCAATCGTTTACGCCGTCGCCGTAAAAGTCTGCCGTTCCTGCCGTGTTATCGTCCTTAACTACATTGAGCGTAAAAGTTTCAAAGCTACCACCGCCAGCGCTTCCAGTTGTTACCATTTCCGAGTTTGTATCGCCGACTGTAAGCTTTGGCGATTCGTTCGCTGATCCTTGCCTAACTGTCATGTTGAGCAAACTATTGATTACCTTGATTACCTCGTTAAGTTTCGAGTTCTTCGCAAGGCTACCTTCTTTTACTATTTCAATTTTCTTCATAATGCCCTCACTTTGATGTCTTCCCGTTCGATGATATTACCGCGCCAGCGCTTCACGTTCGACGCAACAACGATATAATCACCATCGCTTACCATTTCCGCATATTCAACGAATGATGGCACAGTTGACTCTCCTAGTGTTAAGACCGAGAGTCCCGTTGCTGGATTGTATGCCTTAAATACTGCCGTTTCTGTCACGTCCGTAGCATTCGTAATACCGCCCGTTACCCCTGGCAAATAATACGTAAAGTCGCTAGTCGATCCTGTTTCGACTGCATCTTGCCCGCGCGGCTGTATGACAAGCTCTGTCAGTGTTCCACTGGTAAAGGTTCCGCCTAAAGTTAAAAGCTTGAATTTGACAACGCTGCCAGTCGTTCCAGTGATCGCAACGAAGTAGCCAGTGACAACCGTAGTCGATGTAGTAATTTCTAGGTAAAACAAATCTCCGACCGATAGCGTATTGGTTACGGTCAATGTGCAAATCTGCGTCGATGTTCCCGAATGGCTATAAGCCGTGGCGGTGCGCTCTGTGCCCGCGTCAGTTGTCGCAAATATGCCAGGGTATGAATAAGCGCGTGTGCCTGTAAACACATCATTTCTATCCGCTGGTATGCTAGTAAATTGACGGTCGAATCGAAGCAACGCGCCATCGATCACCTGATGATTGAAATCGCCTACATGATACGCCGCCGCGTCGGCTGTAAATGGCAATTCTAGCACGTCCGCATTGGAAGCGTTCGCCATAGTCGTATCGAGTGCCACTGATGCATAGTCGTCCTTATTCACCTCGCAAATAAGATGGTAAATCTTCGTTGCCGTGTCGCCGTCTTCAATGAATGGGTATTCGATCCAGCTCGCGCCGGTTGCCCTCGGTGTCGTGAAATCTGCGCTAGTATATGGTATGCTCATGGATTCTTTCTAACTTCGTTCAATAGTTCCTCGGTCGCCTTCGCTGTGCGCTCTTCTGGATTGTTTTGCTTTGTCGCTAGCGTTGCTTTGCGACCCTTGATTGATCTGCCTAGCATTGTTCGGTTTCCCGCTAAGTATAAGCCCGCCGCGCGCTCGCGTTGCGCCATCGTAGGCATTGCGCCGAATCGAGATTTAAAGCCGCCTATCTTTCCCGTTGTGATTCTGCCAGTGCGAATCTTGCCGCGTATCTTATCGTCAATTGCTGCCAGTGGCTCGGCTGCGGTTGCTGCGCTATCGCTCGATGGTCCAGTGCTTACGGTTCCTGATTGAGTCTCTGTTTTATCTACCGATTTGACGATTGCAGTGTCAGCTTTTTCGACTGCTTTTTCCACCTTTTCTGCGGTCCCAATTATATCTTTAAAATCAGAAACAATACTCTTCGAACGCTTATCAATTGATTCGCCTAATATTTCAAATCCTGTCTTTGCGCTTTCGGTCAAATCGTCAAAAGCTCCGCTGATTTCACTAGGTATTGCTTTGATCTCGTCGATAATTTCAGCCGCCGCATCTTTAGCCGCTGTGATTGATTCCTTAGCGCCAGCAAAGTCGCGCGCCGCAAATTGACCTGCCGCTTTAATCGCAAGCCCTAAAGCTTCCATTTGACTGATCGCTGGAGCTACAACTGCGGAGATAATTGTTCCAAGTGCTTTGCCGAATGATAAAAAGTTGTGCGCTGAAACGCCGACTACATCGCCAATAAAAGCGAAGCCGTTACCTAGTATTTTCAATCCAGGAACAACTTTTGATAATACCTCGGCAGTCAACACCGTCATTCTACGCTTGAAACTTTCGATGGTGTCAGCGGCTTTATCCATCTTCGCAATGGTTTCCTCGCTCATCACTTCGCCCGATTCTTGAGCCGCTTCAGATAGCCCTTTAAATCCTTTTTCGCCAGCTAGATTCTGCAAGACCTCTTGCAATGCTGGACCCGCTTTTTCACCAAGAATACGCGCAACGGCATTGTATGCCGCCGCTTTATCGGTCGCCTTAGATTGCGCAACTGCAATCGCCTCTAGTTTCTTTTCGGTGTCTAACTTCTTAAATTCCTCTACGTTTATATTTAAAACATTGAAAGCATCACCGTAAGACTTGTTTCCCTTTATCGCTTCTTCCGTCCTTGTTTGAACGTTGCGCAATGCCCGCGCTAGTATCTCGGTCCCGACGCCAGCCTCGCGCGACGCAAAATCAAGCACTTGCAATTGAGTTGTCCCAATATTCAGCTGAACGCCCAAGTCTGAGATTTTACTGCCTAGGTCAATCGCAGCGCGTGTCATTGCGCCAATGCCAGCAACGCCAGCAAGTGCGCCAAATTTTGCAATGCTACTTTTTACAAAGTTGCCGACCGATCTATTTGCGCGCTGAATCCCGCGCTCAAACTTACTAGAATCGAGCCCTAGTCTTCCCGTTATATCAACTTTCGCCATTGTTCAATTGCTTTAAAAATTCACTTCGAATAGCCATGATTTTTTCTGGCTGTCTTAATTTGTAGTCTGGCACGGTCGCTAGTCGAAGTGCTTTCTGTAATTGAAAGATTCGATTTAGAGGCCAGTCAATCACCTCATCTGGATTCTGACCGTAACGAGCGGATACTTCATCAATCGCGCCCACGATGCCCTCTATGTCGTCAAATCCATTCTTGCGGGTAAATCCGCCGCCGCTGGTCCCATTACTTCTTGGCATCTCTTCAAATGCCGCGCTGATGTGTTCTAGCACTTCAATGAAAGCCTCATCGAAGTCTTCAATCTGTTTGATGATCTTACCCGATAAACTTTCAGCGTTTGGATGATTTGCACAAACAAAGTCTTTTGACACTCGCCAAATATAAGCCGCAATCGCGCCGTCTGTATATCCATCGCCAAGTATGACTTCGTTTTTCGCAAGCTGTAAATCGACCCATGCCCGCGCGGTCAATGGCTTTATTTCGATGCCGCATATGCTTTGGTATACGCTAGCACTTGACCACGCCAAAAGCCGCTCCTGCGTGATTCTCGCGGATTCCTCGTTGTATTCTGCTATTAGGTGGTCGATCATCTTATTTAGCGAAAAAGCGCCGCCCGCACTTGGGCAGACGACGCTTTCAATTTTCACGATTATGAACAAACAAATTAGTTTTCTGACTTCTTCGCTTTCGGCGTTTCAGCATCGCCGCGCTCGATAAGCCATTCGGCGACGCCTTCCGATACGTCAACGGTGGCGCCCTTTTTTTCAAGCGCGCCCCGGATCGACTTAGGCTTTAAAAGTGTGACTTTCATCAGTCAATTAAGCTTGGTAGGTGACAAGAACGGCAGACATTTCAAAGGTGTCAAATGCGTCCTTGTCGCGTGCAACAGTCACATCTTTGACAACGAGCGTCGAAGCGGTGCCGCTGCGGTCGTAGTCGTGTGTGAATGTCGTGCCCTCAGGTGGCAAAACAGTGGTATCGGTTGCGCGTTGCAGCGTGTAGCTGACTTCGATCTGATCGCTTCCGGCACGAATCATGAAATCAGCACGGTCGCCATTTGCGTCGGTGCGGTTAATGATGCGGTTTTCTTTAGAAGCGCCAGAGCAGGCGTCAACGATGTAGGCAACAGCATTGATGGTAACTGACTCAAATCCTTGAGGCAGGTTGGCGGTGGATGAATATGGTATAGACATTGTAGTTTATGCTTAGCGGTTGGTCTGTGTGTATTCAGATTTATAATACAGGAAATGCGGATGGCAAGACGGAAATTTGCCCATCAAAGGAAAGTGTTGTTTCGTCAAACTCAGATTCCTGCGAGTGTGCAGTGCCAGCAGGTCTCAGAAACTCAAAAGCGTAGTAGTTCAAATAGCCCTCAAGTGCGGATCCCTTGGCCTGCGATATACTGAGCCAAGTCCGCATCGCGGCAGTCAATGCTTGGTGCCTTGAGCGCAGCGGTGATGTCACTTCGCCAGACTCGTCAAAGCGCGCTGTCCGAATTGTGATCTCCAGCGAGCAAGCGTATTGGTCGTATTCCGGAGTAGCTGCGCCGCCTGGTGCCGGATTGTAGTGCCCAGTCACGGCGCCAAGTTCGAGCTTTGCGCCGATGTAATCGTCTGGCAGGATGTCAAACTCGATTGTCTGGTATAGCTCGACCTGGTTGTCGGTCAGCCATGACTTAAATGCGGCCTCGACGTTGCCTTCAAAATTGTATAGCTCGATTAAATTTGCAGCTGGCATGTTGTATCCATTAAATGGATACCGAGCATTTGTCAACGCACTTTAAGCCCTGCCTTTTTTGCGTTGTCCTTCATTATAAATAAGAGGCGCTTTTCCATCGCCTTCAATCGAGCGCGCTTGATGATCGACATTGTTTTTTGTTGCACGTGCTGTAATCCAAATGCGCTGGCGCTAAAAATAGCATTCCAGCTGCCGCCTAGTTTCGTCATTTTGGCATTGCCTGACGCATTACTAAGATTGCGCCGCACCCAGGCAGGGATCTTGGCTGCCGGGTTCAGCCGAATCATGCCCTTGGCGACAGATGCCTTGGCTATACCGACGCGCAGCTTTTCAGCCCGCAGATACTTGTTAAAATTGGCCGGAGTCACCCACATCTGTTCTGATCCTTTAAGCGCGCGAGTTCGCCCGGTCCGGCGCTGCTGCGATCGATGAAAGCGCCTCATTTTCTCCAGCGTATCAGCGACGCCGGCTCCAATGATCTCGCGCCCTCGGTAGATTTGCCCGGTCGGATAGGTATCCTTCGCCCATTTGTAAACTTGCGCCTTGTCTGGCATGAAAAAGATTTTCCGCAAATCGTATTCAATCGCCAGCTCGCCCTGCTTTTTATCCTTTGCAGATCCGATAGATGTGCCGCGCCCGGTCGGAAATGATTTATACGGTGGCACGTATTTGGCAATATCGCGCAGCAGCAAAGCGCCCTGCTCGCGAACAAATTCTTTCTCATCCACGCCGACGCGCTTCGCTAAGTCGCGGATTTTCTTTTGGAAGATGGCATCGTCTAGCGTGAATGCTTTTTTAGCCATTGCGCTTGGTCTTATTTTTGGCGATCAGCTCGACGTTGCCGGTGCTAATCTTCACTTCAGTAATAAAGAAAGTCTCGCCGGTGGCAGTGCGCACGAACGTCTGAGCTTTATTCGGAATGATGTTGAGACTAGCCAGTGCAATGACCAGCGTGACCGTCGGCTGGTCATCCGTGCCAAACTCGTTCATTTCCCATGAATTTGTTTGCTCGTCAAATACTGCCTGCACGGTCTGGCCATTGATTAAAATAGGTTCGCCCATGATGTTTGTAGCCTCCTTAGCAGCGTTTGTAATAAAGTCGGTAAACTGTGTCATGCTGTATTCAATAAGCCCATACAGCGCAAATGGCAAGGCGCAAAAAAGCCGCCACCCTTTCGAGTGACGGCCTTCTTTTCACTTATGATCCCACGATCAGACAGATTTGGGTTTGCGGCCGCGCTTCTTTGGCGCCTCTTTGATGGCCTCGGCAGACTCAACTGTAAGACGTTTCGCCTTATAAGTTTTGCGCTTTTCAAGCTGCCCCTTTCGAATGTAAACTACGTCGCCCGGCTCCTCGCAGTCCAGATAAGCTTGTAAGCATGCTGTTGCGTCGCTGCCATAGGCAAGGCAGGTTTCTTTACCGTCGATGTCGCGGTGGATTGTTACGGATGGTATATACATAGTTTTAGAAAGTTAAGAGATCCGCCGCATAAACGACGGATCTCAATTTTGGGGTAGGTTAAGCAGATGGAACGCGAACGCCGAAGTCTTGACCCTTGGCAACGCCATAGAGAAGACCGACAGAGTATTTCAACTCGCCAGCGTTTTTGTCATACCAGCGGCGCCATTGGATAGGCAGACCGAGACCCGGGATTTCGATATCAACGAGTTCGCCGCCGTTTTCGACGAAGCCCTCGGAATCAACGCGGCGACCTGCGAACAAGAGCGAGCTGCGATGGAATGCGAATGCTGCGAGATTTTCGCCATTTGCATCGCATTGATCGGATTCGTAAGCATCAAACTTGTTGACGCGAGGAACCATGCCTTCAGCCTTCATGTCGCTTTGGCCAGGGAACTCAGCAGAGTTCAAGCTTTTAAGCAGCGAGCCGTAGTAAGTAGGGTTCATCCAGACCGAGCGGCCAGTGCGAGGTGCTTTCTTCGTTTCGGTCAGAGTCTGGCCGAGGTCGATGAGATCATCGCGGTCGAAGTTAGCAGCTGTGATTGCGCTGGTTGCAGTTGAGAAGTTAGCAGCTGTGATCAAGTCCCAGATGTCACCGAAGATCTTGTCGCCAAGAGCATTCAGAGAAGGCTCAACGAAAAGGTCATTCAGGCGAACCGAAGACTTTGAGCGCTCAACGTCCTTGAATCCATAAACGAATCCGTAGAAAGTATCGAGCGTGATGGTTGCAGCAGTCATCGCAGTGTTTTGCGAAGTGTAACCACTTGAGAGATCGACAGCAGTCGGTTTGGTTGGGTAGCGTGTAGTAACGCTAGCGCCCTCGGAGCCTACATCAGACGAAAAGTCTGTGACAAGCGCAGAAAGCGGTTGTAGCATGGATGTGAGCGCAGGAAGAGACTCCTCCGCGATTTGTGCCAGATTTACTCCGGCGATGGTATTAGTAGCCATTGTTTTTTTATTGGTTGGAGGTTAAAGGTTCGCTAGCAGATGCTTGTTAGCTTGGTGCCAAGCGTGCTTTTCAGATGGATGCTGGTCATTGTAAGCTTTCCAGTATTCGCTTTGATTTGCAAATTGATTGACGTTTTGATCGCCGGCAGCTTCTTCAATAGCTTCCTGCGTTTGCAATGCCATAAGTTCAGCAGCCTTGGCTGCGACAGCTTGAGCGGTTGCAGTTTCAGCTTTTTCAATTTCGGCTTTATGTTCTGTATTCATTTCTTCGATACGAGCATTAAGCAGATCGCGCTCAGTTTGCAAGGCAGAAATGCTCTCGGCATTTTTTGCAAGCTGATCGTTTGAACTGGCAAGCTCCGAGTTGATGATTTCGATCTCACCGGCGAGCTTTGCAGTTGCGCTGGCAATCATCTTTTCAACTGGAAGCGTAACGCTGGCTTTGGCTGCGATTGCTGCCATGTCAGTGACAGATGCAGCCATTGCAAGCTTGCCGTCGATTCGGTCGATGAATTCAGCAGCAAGTGCTTCTTCGGCAGTGAACCATGTGGTCGCGTCCATAAGAGCAGTCAGTTCCTCAGCATCGTAGCCGCTGCGAGAATACGCATTGATGATCGACGATTTCATCTTGTCCATCAGATCCGCATCCTTGCGCAGCTGCTCGCTGTCGCCGATGGATACAGTCCAAGGGTTGTGAATCATGAGCAGCGCATTTTCAGCCATGACGATTTCGTCGCCAGCCATAGCGATGACGGATGCCATGCTTGCAGCCATTCCGTCGATGTGAACGGTGACGTTTGCCGGATGGCGTTTGATGGCGTTGTAAATTACATTGCCCTCGATGATAGATCCGCCCGGTGAGCTGATCCGCAGATCGATGTTAGAGACTTCGCCGAGCGCTTCGAGCGACGCGATGAAGTGGTTTGCGGTGACGCCATATCCTCCAATCTCATCATAAATCGAGATTTCGGCGCTGCTAGTCGCATTGCCTTCGGAGTCTTTGGCGATTTCCATTGCATACCAGTTATAGGTTTCAGTTTTCATTATTATTGTTGGTTTGATTTTCTTCTTCGTCGTCATCGTCCTCCGATTCGACTTGCACCGGAATATCTCCCGGCTTGGTTAAGATTCCAAGCTGCGACTCATCGATGCCATATTCGGCAGCGATCTCTTGGCGCATCTTTGCATTGACCGCGAGCTTGTGCAGGATGTCGCTGTAGTTCATGCCACGCGCCTCGACAATGGCGTCTTCAGTAATTAGGCCAGCGCGCAAATCCTCGATGTCAGCCTTGCGCATTCGTCCCTCGTCTACGGTGAACTGCGCAGGCTTCGTGAACGTGATCCGATACCAGTCCTCTGGTAGCGTGTAAACGCCCTGCTTGGCGCGCTTGGCGATGATGTAGAGCGCCGCGCGTTGCATTGCCATGTGTAGCACTTCGCAACGTGTAGTAATCGATTTGTTGACGTCTGCCGCAAATCCGCGAACGCCGGCACCGCCGACTTTGGAACTGTCCAGCATCTCGCGGCGCCAGCCCATCGCATAAAATGCGGAACTTTCGACCAGATGCGTAAAGTTGAGCCACTGATCGGATGGCCGCGCCGAGCTGTGCGCTGTCAATGATCCGCCGTTTTTGATGTAGCGAATCAGCCCCGAGTCCATGAGCTGCGTCTGCAAGCGCCCGTCGCTGCCCGGCATTGGATTGACAACTGAGTTGCCCATGTCCATCCGCCCGGATTCATTCGACTCAATCAGCGCCAGAGCAGAGTTCACTTTCTGTGATACTTTCTCGGCGTCGCGCGTCTCGGCCAGATCATACCAGTCAAGAATCGCAGCTGCGACGGTTGGCTGGCCTCGGCACTGCGAGAACCATTTGAAATCGTTCACGTGAATGACGCCATTGGCAGGCACGTCCTGATAGCCGCGCTTCATCGAGTCATCAGCCACGCGATAGGCGATTGGCTCCATGTAGTCATTGACAATCACGCCATTAAAGATTCGGCGCCCTGCGTAGGTTCCCTCTTGGATGACGGTCTCGCCATTCATATTGACCGAGCTGATTCGGTGCGCTTCCAAGAATTGCAGCTTCGGAAATCCAGTCTCTTTGTTTTCTGACAAGATGATAAAATAGTCGCCGTCCACGTCGAGCGTCTTGGATCCGATCCATGCCGACTTGCGAAATGAAAAACCATTACCACGAGTATCGAGCAGACGGTCGATCTGTTCAAAGTCCTTTTCGACGGCTTCAACGAACGCCTTGTCTTTACTCAGTGATTGCAAGCGCCATGCGTTGCCGTAAACGTAGTTGGCCTTTTGATCAACAGCGCCCGATACAGTTGAAAATGCTTGGTAAATGTAGCGAGAATCGCCCAGCATCATGCGCTGGCGGTGATCAATCATGATCTCGGCGATGTCTTTTGCCAGCTTTGCGCGCCCGAATCGGCGCTGGTCGTCCGCTCCGCCTGGGTAAAATTCATTCGTGCCGCCGCGTCCCCAGAATGAGACGATGCCGGATTTCAGCTTGTTGCCGACTCGCGGCAGTAATTTTATAGGTGATACAGCCATTAGAAGCGCCCTCCGGCGGATTGTGCGAAGCGAGCCTTGGCGACATTTGTCACTTGATCGTCAGCATCGACAACATAGGCATTCAGCTCGGCATCAGTCATTTGCCCGCCGCTTGCGCCGCCGGTTGTAAGTATTTTGTAAAGACCGCGCAGAGTCTCAATGAAATCAGAATTTGACCAGTTAGGCGGTAGCTCGTAACTGAACTGCTTGCCAGCCACGTTTGCCGATACAATGCGAGCGCCACCGCGTGATTGTGTATCGTATTCGCCCAGTGCCAGCGTCTCAATGAGAGCAAGCGCAGCCGCTGCGTCTTTTCCAGACTTGATCCAAATGACAAAAAGTAATGCTCGCATAACGTATCCAATAAGCGGATACGGTTGCGCTGTCAATTAGCTTTTTAAGTCTCATCAACTGCCACTGCCAAGTTCTTGCACATGGCCGCGCAAACCGCTTGGTAGAATTCGCAGTCGCCGTAGTGGTCGTCCCGGTTCGTGTTGATCCAATCGTAAAAGACCGACCCGTCCGGTTTCGTTTTCGTGATCTTCGCCCATGCGTTGATCTGCTTCTCGTATTCCTCGCCAGCGTCATCGGCGTGCGTCCATAGCAGATTGCCGTGATTATCCTTCAAGCTCCGAATCAGAGACAAGCGATTCTTCGCCGATTGCTTGGAAATGTAAAATTGACCGACGCGGTTGCCGCCAGCCGCTCCGGTGCCGTCGAATGCGTCCACGACCTTCAGATCAGAGTAGATTCGGCGCATCCCGTCATGGTTCATGTAGTCCTTGGCCGCGTCGCCTCGAAATACCATCCAGCCATTATCCAGCGCAATACGCTGCACTTGGTTCGTATTGTAGTTGCCGTCGATAAATACGCGGCACGCACCACCCGAACCAAGAGGATACTGCGGTATTTTCCACCGGTCGCACGCTGCCCGAATCTCGCCGACAGTGACAACGTGACCGCGATCCAGCAGCCGCGAACGCAAAAAGCCGTCAACCATTGCCCATGAGCGGATGACGAAGTAAAAACTATCCTTCTGCACGTCAATCGTGCAAAATGCAAACTGTCCGGGCACTGCCCACGGCTCGCCGATCAAATAGCCACCTCGCGCCGTATGCGATACGTCAGCGCTAATGTAGTCGGTTTCACTCCAAGGCTCGGCCAATCTTTTGCGGATAAAGTTCTCCAGCGATTCCAGATTGCCATGCTCACGCTCCATCTGCGCCAGCTTAAACTGCTCCACAAGCTTGCGCCACGGAATATGCGCCATCGCGTTGTAGTGATAAAAATCAAATTCGCCATCTGCATCTGGATTAAGTGCAATATATTGCCCGGTTGCATTGCGCTCGATCTGCTGCCCAATGCTCGGATCCATGCGCCCGCCGCACAGCTGGCATTCGTAAAAGACAGAATCGCCCAGCGCCTTCCAATCGATCTTGCCGTCTGCTTGCGTGTAATCGGCCTTAGAAGCCCAACGCATGCCGCCCACGGGTATATCGTCGCCGACAGCAGGCGCGCGCCATATATACGGCACCATCTCGCCGCAGCAGTCGCATTTGACGTGCCATGTCTTCTTTGTCGAGCGTTCCCACATCTCATCCAGTTCGCTGCTCCGCGTTTGCCCAGATGATGGCAGGAACATTTGCCAGCTCCAAGGGTATGAGCTTTGACGGTCGCGGATCTGGTCGAGCCAGTTCTCGCCATACGCCCAGCACTCGTCGGCAGTGATCCGCTCCAGTGTCTTAGAGTTCCGCGCTGCCAGCACATTTGCCGAGAGCAGCCGGATCGCGCCGTAGTTCGTCGAAGTATAGAATTTAGTTCGCCGATATGGTTGCTCCGGAACGATCTCCATGATCGCATCGGTGGAGTCGATCAGCGGCGTGAATTTGTCATCGCTAAATTCGCGCAGTGCTGATTCCGTCAAGTCATACATCGCCGCCCGGCTAGGCTCAATGTGCAGACCGTAAAGCTGGCCAATCTGAGCAGTCAGCGTTTTGACCGCCTGCACCGATCCGATCAGCCCGACCACGGCGCCGCGCGTCTCGCACATCGCATTCAGCGGATCCACCAGCAGCGGATGGTTGGCTTGATCAAAGCGCCCATAATCCAGATGAATATTGCGCTCTGCCCATTCGGATGGCGCAATCGTGCTGTATTTGTCCAGCAAGCTCATTTCAGATCCACGCCCTTCAAGTAGTTTTCGCCCTCAGATTGCATCACGTCCACGATCCACTCTGGCAGTTGCACCTTGCTTGGCGATTTCATGACAGCCTTGAATCCTTCAAACAATCGACCGCCCAGGATCGCCGGCGCCAACTTCTGGTAGATCGCATTCGGGTTGCTCTCACTCGCCAGCACTTGGCAAATCTCTTTTAGCTGATTGCGCACGCACGCATTCCCAGCGTAAATGACGGCCTTCATGATCCGCTCGACTTCTTCGCGCGGCAGCATCTCTCCTTCTTTAATTCCAAGCTTTTTTTCATCAAGCAAAGTGTCGCGGATTTGCTTGTCGATTTTAAGATACGCATTCAGCGCCACCTTCTCGCGTTCTTCGTTGCCATCTGATTTGGCAATTTGTAGCTCGGCCAAATATTCATCGCGCAATTGCTCTGGCGTTTTCGTCTCTGCCGCCTGATATATTTTCGGTTTGATGCCATTCTCATTTTCGTATTGCTTGCACCATTTCGTCAGCACCCGATACTTTTTGCAATCGGCGTAGGTTGTCGCATCGTCCATATCGAATCGAACGCCGAGCTTTTTCGCCCGCGATATAGATACGCGCTTGCAAAGAAATTCGACTGCCAGCTCCTCCTCGGTCTTAACCTTGCGCAGCCCTTCCTGCTCTCTTTGGTAATTGTCGAGTGTCCGGCTTTCAGTCGCCGTCAAAGGCTTGCCGTCGCGCACTTTGGCAAAGATGTTTGCCAAGTTTTTTTTGCGAATCGCATCAAATGGTATTTTGTCACTCATTTGATATGGAGCGCATCGGTCGGAGTTGCACCGCCCTTGTCTGACT
>CAKZOI010000055.1 GCA_937136395.1 uncultured Opitutia bacterium
TATTATGAAAGAAATGTCTCCACTCGAGGAACTCCGCCACTCTTGTTCGCACGTGCTCGCCACAGCGATTCTACGTCTATACCCAGAGACGCAGCTAGACATCGGTCCTCCGACGGACAACGGCTTTTACTACGACATCGATCTCGATAAGAAACTCGATGCCGACGACCTCGAAAAGATCGAGGCTGAGATGCAGAAGGTGATCAAAGAGAACCAGCGTTTCACACGTATCGAATGCTCCCGCGAAGAGGCGATCGAGAAGATCAAAGCGATCGGTCAAGAGACCTACAAGATCGGTCGTCTCGACGACATTCCTGAAGGCGAACAAGTCAGCTTCTACCAAAACGGTGAATTCATCGATCTGTGCGCCGGCCCACACGTCGGCTACACCAAAAAGATTAAAGCGTTCAAGCTACTTTCCATCGCAGGTGCCTATCACCGCGGCGACGAGAAGAATAAGCAACTGCAGCGTGTTTACGGCACTGCCTTCCCAAACAAAACAGAGCTCACCGAACACCTAGAGCGCCTCGAACAAGCCAAAGCACGCGACCACCGTAAGCTCGGCAAAGAACTCAAACTGTTCCACATCGATGAAGAAGTCGGTTCCGGCATGATCCTATGGTCTCCAAATGGTGCCGTGATCCGTCAAGAGCTGCAAAACTTCATCGCCGAAGAACTCCGCAAAGCTGACTACGACCAAGTCTTCACGCCGCACATCGGTAAGCTTGGTCTCTATCGCACCTCCGGGCACTTCCCTTATTACAAGGAATCTCAATTCCCACCAATCGTTGAGCCTGGCACTGTTGAGCGTCTCGCAACTGAAGGTTGCTCTTGCGGCGACCTTTCAAACCAACTCGATTCCGGTGAAATCGATGGCTATATGCTGAAGCCAATGAACTGCCCGATGCACATCAAGGTGTTCGATAGTCAGCCGCACTCTTACCGCGACCTGCCCGTCCGCCTCGCCGAATTCGGCACCGTTTACCGCTGGGAACAATCCGGCGAACTCAACGGCATGACACGCGTCCGTGGTTTCACTCAAGACGATGCGCACCTGTTCTGCACCGAAGATCAAATCGGCGACGAAATCAAAGGCTGCCTCGACCTCGTAAAACTTGTTTTCACCACACTCGGAATGTCCGACTATCGTGTCCGCATCGGCCTCCGCGATCCAGACTCCACCAAGTATGTGGGCGACGCCTCACAATGGGATAAAGCGGAAGGCGCACTACGCGAAGCCGCACAAACACTTGAAGTCGATTTCATCGAAGAACCTGGCGAAGCCGCATTCTATGGCCCGAAAATCGACTTCGTGGTGAAGGACGTGATCGGCCGTGAATGGCAGCTCGGCACCGTGCAAGTGGACTACAATTTACCTGAGCGCTTCGACCTCAACTATATCGGGGCTGACAACGAAAAACACCGCCCGGTCATGATCCACCGCGCGCCTTTCGGCTCGATGGAACGTTTCGTTGGTGTGCTCATCGAGCACTTCGGTGGCAACTTCCCAACATGGCTTGCTCCGGAACAGGTCCGTATTCTCCCAATGAATGACGAGCTGGTGCCACAAGCCCGCGAAATCGAAGCACTGCTCAAAGCAGCCAAAATCCGCGTCACCGTGGATGCAGTTGCCGATAAGCTCGGCGCGAAGATCCGCAAGACCCACCTCGACCGAGTGCCCAACTTCCTCGTCCTCGGACGCCAAGAAGCCGAGCAAGGCGTGGTCAAAGTCAACTCCCGCGTAAACCCGGCTCTCGAAGGCGTGAAAACAGCCGGCGAATTTCTCACCGAACTGCTCGCCGACATCGCCAACAAGACGCTGCCGGTAGCTCGCGAAAACACTTCCAAAAAATAATGGACGAACCGACACCACTCTCTAGCGCCGAAAAGAAAGAGCTACGCGGCATTGCGCAGCGCTTGAAACCGCACGTCCACATCGGCAAGAATGGCCTCTCCGAGACCGTCACCAAAGAAATTGAAATGGCACTCACTAAGAATGGTCTCATCAAGATCCGCTTTGAAAGTGACAAGGCGGCCATGAAGCAATTTCAAGCAGACATCGCCGAGAGCAATCAATGCGAATACATCGGAGGTATTGGTAAAGTCGGCATTTTCTTCCGTGAAATGCCGGAAGAGGAAAAGGTGTAAGACCTAAGCGGTCTGTTTCATCTTAATAAAATTCTCCCAGTCGGGATCGTAGTTCTGCCCAATCAATGAGCTGATGAATGGGCGCCATTTCGGCCGCTCCGGCTTACGGATCAAATGCATGTCTGCTTGGTGTGGCAGCCGGTTTGCTTTGCGCGTATTACACTTAATACACGAAGTCACAATATTCTCCCACGAAGTGCGACCTCCTCGATCACGGGGAATCACATGATCCATATTCAGATGAGCCTCCTCGAAATTGTTGCCGCAATACTGGCAGCGGTAATTGTCGCGCTCGAAGAGCGACTCACGTGAGAAACGCACTTCTTGCACCGGCAATTGATCATAATCGCGCAGCAATAAAACCTTCGGCACGCGGATACGCATACGCACGGTTTGAATGTAGGCCTCATTATCTTCAGGTTCATTCTCAACCGAATATGCTAACCAAGCCGCCGAATCCAGCATCTGAAAACTCTCATCCCCCGTGTAGATAACTTGTGCATGGTCTTGCAATAAGAGGCTAAAGGATCGCTGAACCCCCACAATATTCACTGCTTGCCACAGTCGGTTCAGAACAAGGACGCGATATTTAAGAGCTGTGCCCATCTGGGACACTACGAGATAGCAAAATACATCCAGCTGTCAATACTACCTTCGGTTTGACAACTGACGATTTGCTGCCCTTCTCTATCTACATGTCAAAACAAGGTGTCATCCTTCTCAATCTCGGGTCCCCTGATTCTACAGCTGTCAGTGATGTGCGTCGCTACCTACGTGAATTTCTGATGGATGGCCGCGTGCTGGACGCCCCCTTTCCAATTCGCTGGTTTCTCGTGAATTGCCTGATCCTTCCGACACGGCCCAAAGAGTCTGCGGCGGCCTATGAAAGCATCTGGCGCGATGAAGGCTCACCGCTGATTCTCATTTCTGAAGGGCAACAAGCTAAACTTGCCGAACGACTCGACATTCCCGTCGAATTGGGGATGCGCTACGGAACTCCATCCACACCAGACGCCATCGCACGCCTCGTCGAGCAGGGTGTAGACGATCTCTTCATCATTCCCATGTATCCACACTACGCGATGTCCAGCTACGAGACTGCCGTGGTGCACACCATGGACGCCATCCGCGAGCAAGCCCCCAAAATCAAGACGACTTTACTTCAGCCTTTCTACCAAGACCCCAGCTATATTGAGGCACTGGTTGAAAGTGCGCGCCCATCAATTGAGAAAGGTGATTTCGACAAACTAGTCTTTTCCTTTCATGGCATACCACAGCGCCACCTCGTCAAAGGCGACCCATCGCACAACCACTGCCTGACCACCCATGATTGCTGCAACACCTGCCACCCAGCACACGGCACCTGCTACCGCCACCAGTGTGCGATGACCGTCGAAAAATTCGTCGCAGCAACTGGCCTGCCGAAGGAAAAATACATGATTACCTTCCAATCGCGCCTAGGTCGCGACCCTTGGCTGCAACCTTATACCGATAAGACATTAGAAAAACTCGGTGCCGAAGGCCAAAAACGTGTCAAAGTAATGTGCCCAGCCTTTACCGCTGACTGCTTAGAGACGCTCGAAGAAATTGCCGAAGAAGGCCGCGATAGCTTTCTCGAAGCTGGGGGCGAAAATTTCGAACAGATCCCTTGTCTGAACGAGCACCCTAAATTTATCGATTTCCTCGAATCCAAGGTAAAAGCATGGCAAGCGGGCGAACTTGAATGCGCCAAAGCGACACCGCC
>CAKZOI010000056.1 GCA_937136395.1 uncultured Opitutia bacterium
CAATCGTAGGCACAGGAAGCCCAGTCGCAGGGTCAATCGGGGCGTCGGGCAGGACGGTCATGGCTACGTCGTTGACGGTGCGGTTCACAATTCCAGCAGAACTCAAGGTGACGTATGTGGATGGATGTGAATTTCCAGCCAAGGGGGCGGTTTTTAAGCGATGCGTGTTGCTTAGCCACTCTCGTGACGTATCGGAAACAAAATCATGTTTGTATACATCGTAGGTGCAACCAACAATAATGGCGCCATTCATTGCTGTTATGCTCGTTATGGCGCCTTCATACCAATAACCATAGCTTGACCCAACCTTCCACATAGGCAGACTTGGATCATCACCATCATAAATCGTGACCTTAGCACCTTCGGCCACAATCACAGCAACCGCAGGAAACTCACGCCGAGAACCACGGCTAGACGTGTTCAGCGTCTCGTTATACCAGCTAGTGTGCTGTGTGCGCTTGCGCCATGCACCACCGTCGCTGTCCTTCGAGGTGTCGTAAACAAAGACGTCAACGGCTGTGGATGGGATGACAGCATCATACGCCCCCAGCTCCAGACCGTTCTTAACCTTAAATGCCTTGTCGTTTGCCATGGTTCACTGTCCCCTTTGGCTAGAGTTTAACCGAGTGTGCGAATAACCTTAAACGCGGTGCTTGTTGCAGATGCAGGCGTGGCCAAGACGCGCAAGTTGCCGCCGCTGATGTCCACATCGTAAGACGCCAGAGCGGCGCCAGTGCCGACCTGACCGTATTCAGTCGCCACGGCAGTCGTGCCATCGTGCGCAATCAGCATCTCAACAACGTAGCTGTCTGCGCCATCATTCGCCGTGATAACCAGCTTGCCAGCGTCAAAATCAGCAATGGCAAACGATGCGATAGCCGTCTGCGTAGTTGTGGACAACGAATTGCCAGTTACACCAAACGGAAAGCCCAATGCGTTCACAACGTCAGCAGACGAAAGTGTAACTGCGCCAGTGCGACCGTTGAACGATGTCACGGCGCCGGATGCGGTAAACGCAGCAGCGTTCCAAGCAGAGCCATCCCAGATGTAAAGCGCGTTGATGCCGGTGTTCCAGTAGAGCGCGCCGGTCAGGAGGGCATTGCCATCGTTGTCTGTAGTAGGCGCAGTCGCCTTGGCGCCAAGGTAACGGTCGTCGAAGGCATCATACGCAGCCTCAGCGCCCGCCTGTGCGGCCTGTGCAGCGGTTACGTTGCCCGGCACCGCCAAGATGTCCGCCTCAAGTCCAGCAACCGTTGTAACGTCCCCAGAAATCGGGCCGACAACCGCTAAGTCATCAGCGACAGCGAGCACGGGTGCAATGTCATCCAAGTTATTGGCGAGAGTGCGCACGCTTGAAATGTTATCGTAAACAACGTCAATTTGCGTTAGATACGTGTTTATAGCGGAAATGTCGGAGCTTATGCTTGCTAGCGATGAAATTTCCGCAGACAATCCTGAGACGGTATTTATATTTGTTGCGTTTGATGCCACAGCGCCGATGTCGGTCAGATCTGCATACACACCCGCAATCGAGGTGAGCGCCCCATACACGCCGTTGACCGATACAATACTGCCGCCAACCGCGTTGATGTTCGAAATGTTCGTTGCGACCGTGGTCACGTTAGGCGATGTGGCGTATGTCTCCGCCGTGTTGGCGTGCGTTAAAGCAGTCGCAGCATACCCAGCAGCCGTTGTGGCGTTTGTGCCTGCCGTAGCCGCGCTCGTGGCCGCGCTGGTGGCGCTACCGGCGGCAGACGTGGCAGAAGACGCGGCAGCAGTGGCAGACGCCTCTGCAGCCTCAGCGTAAGACAGGACGGTATCGCTGTCCGTCCCGCTATCCATGCCCGCAGTCTGTGTCCACGTTGTTGATGTCATAGCTTAAACCTCGCTCTGAGCGGCCCGCTGTATCGCGCCTTCTCGCTGTCCATTTGCAACGCCTCAATGGCGGATGTGTATAGGCTGCCCCAGATGGTAACGCGCGCGTCCTCGCCAAGATATGGCGCTGCGATCGTCAGGGCGCCATACAGCAGAATGTCGGGGTGATTGGTAAGCATCCAGTTGGTCGTGGCGGCATCGCTAAGCGCGGGAACGCGTGCATAGTAGACCAAGTCTGCATCATAGGCCGCGTCTGGCTCCGGATACAACTCAATGCGGCCAGCCTCGATGCGATAATACTGCGGCTTGCCAGACAAGATCAGCTTGTCCAGCTCGGCCATCTCCGTCACGCCAACCTGTTTGATCTCGGTGCCGTCAGAATGGCGCAGCGAAATGGTCGCCAGCCAGTCGTCGGGCAGAAACTCATACGGCTCGTCAAGCGACGTGCGCACTTTCTTCTCCTGCAGCCAGTGGCGCACCTTGCGGGCGATGTCGGCCTCTGCCAAAGCAATAAACGTCGGGATCGCCGACGTCAGATCGTCCCTGTTCAGGAAATCAGCGATCGCCGACTTCAGCTCTGCGTAGGTGGTGATGCTCAAAGCCTGCCCGCCCTTGTCCTAAATACTCGGTTGTCGGGGTCGTTCAGCCACTTTTTAAGCGCTGCCGGATCATCCGCAATCCCCTGACGTTTCAGCTCATAATACACTGAAAGCGGAATAGACGCCACCTTGTTGACGTCGCCCCACTTGTCTGGCGTGGCGTTGGCCGCGCGCTTATTCGCGTCCGCGATCTTCTCGACCTCCTGCACGGTCTCGATCACGTATTCGCCGTTGTCCTTGACGTGCCAATACTTGGTGATGCCCTGCTGCGGGTCGTGGCTGAATATGCGTTTCTTCATGGTCCCCTCCGAAAGTGATTGGGGCGGCCGAAGCCGCCCCGCTCGTCATTACGACGTGGTCAGGTCGAAGACGCCCGCGTGCGCTTTCTCGGTGCCAACCTCGAGGCCGGCTTCCACCAGCATCATCGCTTTGGTTGCGTCGCCGGTCTTCGCCAGATCCACCTTCTGGATCGGACGCAGGTAGGCAACCGCTGCGTATTCGGGGTCAAGCAGGAACGCGTCGCGCTCACGCTGGAAGCGGTTCGGAACCACGGTCAGGGTGCCGAAGTCCGACAGGTAAACGTCGGCGGCACCAATGATGGTGGTGGGGCCGTCCGACGGCGCCATGTAGCGCTGTGCGGCGATGCCAGCAAAACCCGATACTTGGGTCTTGTTGAACGGGCCAACCATCAGGATCGACGGGTTGCCGCCGGCGGAGTAGGCAGCCTGCATGGCGGCTTTCAGCATGGTCTCGGTGAAATCACGCTGGGTGCCGTCGGTGCGAGCGTCCGAGCCGTCGCCGGTGGGCGATGCGCCGCCGGTGCCGAAGTTGTCGTTGGTCGCGATCCACGCGCCCAGACCAGCGGTCTCACGGGCGGTCGAGCTGTTGCCGGCAACTTTGGCGTTGTTCAGCAGCAGGGTGGCTTCCAAATCGCGCTTCAGCTCGCGGCCGCGCTTTGCGATCTGGTAGGCGAACTCGTCGTTGCGGCCGGCCAGATCTTGCGAGCCGAGGTTGTCGGCTACGATCAGGGTGCGGCGCAGGATCTGAGTGTAGTTGCCAACGCGGGTGGTTGCCGCGGTGCTGTCGAACGACGAAACGTCGTCACCGTCGATTACGGCGGTGGTGCTGACGGCTGCCAGATCGTCGGTCTGCCACTCGAAATAGGTGTTGCTGACGTTCTTCGAACCGATGTTCGACTGCAGCGGCACCTCTTCGGGGGAGATGTTGTTGATTACGTCGGCCAGCTCCTCGCGGATGCCTTTCGCCGAAAACGACGTAAAAGTGTTGGTTACGATAGCCATTTAAGTGTCCTCACAAGAGAGTTTTAATCGCAGCCGCCGCATCTTTGAGACGGCCAGTTTTCTGCAACTGCTGTTGCGCTTGGGCGCGTGCCGACTTGGGTTTCGGTTGTGAGCCGCGAGATCCAGCGCGCAGGGTTTTAGCCTTCGACGCCTTGGGCTTGGCTTTTGCGTCTGACGCCTTCTTGGCGCCGGTTTCGTAAAGCATGGCCTTCCTCGCTACCTTGACGAGAGTTGCGTTTGTCAGGCCGGCGATGTCTTCATCCGTAAACCCCTCGTTAAGCAGGTATTCTCGGATCTTTCCGGCCTCTGTTTGCGCCACCTTCGTGTCCCGCCATTCTGGGATCAGCTCAGGCAGCACCGCGCGCTGCTGTTCAACGTATTGCGCTCGCATCTGCTCAGCTCGCTGCTGTTGCAGTTGTGCAAGGCGCTGTTGCTCGGCTTGGACGGCTTCCAGTTGCGCTTGACGCTGCTCCTGCTGTTTCCGCCATTGCCGTTCAGCTCTCGCCGCCATCTGGGGGTCTGTGTCATACAGGGTATCCCAGTCGGGTTCTTGCTCTGCCGTCATCTCAATACGCTGCTGTAAAGCGGGCAGCAGTTGAGCATATTGGGCACGCTCACGCTCGATCTCGGATTGCTCGGCCTCGAAGTGCTTACGCATTTCGGCGAGTTCCTGAGTTTTGCGTGTGTAATCTCGCTGGCGTAGGTGGCCGCGCTTCAGCTCTTCGACCGTAATCTCTTCACCGTCGACCTCAACTTTGGCCGCCAGAATATCGAAAGATTGGTCGTCGTCGCCGTCGTCTTCGTCCGCCTCGTCATCGAGGTCGTCTTCGGCGTCATCCGCCTCGGACATTTCGACCTCTGGCTCCTGATCGTATTCTTCGATCTCTTCGCCTTCGGTCTCTAGCGCATCAGTAGCCTCCGCAGTATCCTCTTGGGGTGCGAGCATTGCTCTGATTGCATCTTGAGCGCTATACAGGTCAGTCCCCTGCGGGGTGTTGACATCTGCCATCTCAATTTCTCCATATTATGCGGTCATTTTCCTCGTTTTTCAATGGCCGCGTTGTCCACCATTGCACGCAGCGCCTGCTTCACTAGCTCGACGCCGCGCAGTTTCATGTAAACAGCCTCGCGGCTGTCACTATCGCTGGTGTTCGTAGCCTTGAACTCCTCCCAGCAATCCTGTTCGATCTCGCCCAAGAACCGGACGAGATCTGTGTCGTCGAGGAGGCGTTTGGCCGCCACCCCGTCGTCGATAATCTGCTGCTTACTCTTCACGCGCAGCCTCCTTGATCACGTCGGCCTGTGCCTTCATCACCTCGCGATCGATCGCCAGTTTGGCGCGGATCTGTTCGACGTTGAGCTGCGTGCCATACTTGGCCTTCATCTCCTCGGCCTTCACGTAGAGATCGGCCTCGAGCTTGTCGCGCTCGCGATCGTCGATCATCTGAGCCTTCTTCATCTCCAGATCCAGCTCGGCGGCTTTCTTCTGGATGTCGGCTTGGATCTGCTGGATCTGCACTTGGATCAGTTGCTCGTTGATGTCGGGCTTGTCGGCATCAGGCGGCGGCTGGAACTCGGCTGGGTCATTCCAGAACTGCGACGCATCCTTGAAGCCGGCCAGCTCGGTCATCGCCTTCAGCGTGTTCGACAGCTTTCCCATGTCGGTCAGCGGGTTCTGCTGGCCCATGGTCTGCATAGCCTCTTTCTGCATTTCGCCGATCTGGCGCAGCATCATCATGCGCTCCTGATCGGTGCCGCGGCCGAGGCCGACGTTAATCACGACGTCCATGTTGGTGTTCCAGACGCGCGGATCGATCGGCACAAACGCATTTGACAGGCGCACCATGCGCTCGCGGTCCTGATGCGACGTCACAAGCTGCAGGATCAGCTTATACAGGCGCTTCATGCCGGTCTCGGCGAAGATACGCGCGATCAGCTCGATGTGCTGCTGGGCGGCGCTCACAGTGGCCTGAACGGCCGACGCGGTGCTAGACTGCAGCGCACCCGCATCCAAGCCTGCAGACGCCTTCGAGATGCCTGTGCGGGCCTCTTTCAGCTCGTCCATGTATTGCAGCACCGGAAACGCCGCTTGGCCAACAAACGGCATCGTCATCGGCTGCACCTGCCCGGC
Source organism: uncultured Opitutia bacterium (assembly GCA_937136395.1). Lineage (GTDB taxonomy): Bacteria > Verrucomicrobiota > Verrucomicrobiia > Opitutales > Coraliomargaritaceae > JBPOFY01. Next base: position 5,907 of record CAKZOI010000056.1, read on the forward strand.
GGCGCGCTGGCGAATGATGGCGCCGGTCTCGGTGTTCATCACGTCATCGACGTTGACCATGCCCTCGACAATCGCCACGCGGGGGTGGATCGACATTGCCAAGCTGTCGAGCGTGTTGCGCATGATCGACGACTTGATGCGCTGGATATCCGCCACAGCCTCAAAGATGCCCATGCCGAAGAAATCGTGCGGCTCTGGATCGGGGCAGAACGTGGCAAACGGCGCGATCGCCACAGGCTCGTTGGCTAGGATCTTCTTGCCGTCGCCAGCGGTGCAGATCTTGCGCAGCTCCGCGATGCCGTCCTGATCGTAGTCGACGCGGATGTAGCTCTCAACGTAAAGCACCTTGCGCATCGCGGGGTCGTTGCGCTCGTTCATCTCGTTGGTCAGGGCGCTGTTGCGGGTGTAGCGCTCGACGTTGGTGTTCATATCGTCGTGCGCCGACGCCAGCCCCTCGACGTCGTCCTGATCGTAGCCCATGGCTACAAGCTCGGACACGGTCACGATGCGGCGGTGGGCCACGAAATCTGCCTCGTCGACAGACTTGGCCTCGCGCGAAATCAAAAACTCCTCCGGCGGCACCGCCTCAATCTTCACGCGGCCGTCGGGGTGGACGTAGGTCACGCGGATGCTGTGCATCATCGGAGGCGGCATGATGGCGCCGGTCATCGGGTCCATCTGCGGCTCGCCCATCGGCTGAGACGCTACCACCTCGATCTCGGCGGCAGGGTCAGCTGCGATCGCAGCCAAGCCGGCGTCGTCGATGCCGGTCAGCTCGTGCGTCTCAAACTTGGTCTGGTCATCCCAGTAGGCTTTGATGATGCCCACCTTGCGGATCAGCGCATCCTTAAACGCCGAGTGCGTGACCAAGAAGCCGTCGTTGTCGCGGTTCATAATGAAATTGACGTAGGCCGTGGCCTGCTCGGCGGCGGCCACATCTTCGGGGCCGTTGGGCGCAAATTCGACAGTGCGCTCCGAGCCGTGGAAAATGCGCATCAGCGACGGCATGATCGCCTGCACAGTGTCGCGCACATCCATGCTGACAACTTGGCTGCGGCCCTCTTCTTCATCGCCAAACGGCTCGCCGCGGTAATACTTGGTCGCCGTGGCGCGAACAGGCGAGATCCAGTTGTCGATAAAGTCGACTGCGTCGTCGATCTCCTTGCCGACGATGCCCTGCAGCTCGTCCTCGTCCATGACGTCCATGAACTCTTCCTCGATGTCCTCGATCAAGTCGTTGATTTCGTTGTCCATTAGTCAAGCAATCCTTTTCAAGAGGCGTGTCAGCGGTTGCGCTTAATCATTGCGCCAGCAGGTCCAAGCCGCAGCGGCGATACATCAAATTTATCGCCAAGAATGTAGCGCAAATAGTCCTGCAGCTCCGACTGCCTGAACCCTTTTTGATACGTGTCGGCTGATGTGATGATAGACATAGGCTCAGGCCCCGGTGTGCCTTTAGCATTTAACACATCTCGGCCCCTTGTGGTGATTACTCCAGCCCCGCCGGGCCGCAACACCCTCCCAATATCCTCAACAATGCTGTCGCGCACCTCGCGCGGCACGACGTTCAAAACATTCAAGTTTGTGAGGCGGTCATATGATGCGTCCGGTATCTCAGATGCCACCTTATATGTCGGATTGAAGCCGGGGCGTGGGAATGGCTCAAACGTGTCGAAACCTAAATCGCGGCTCATGCCTAAGCCTGCGCCAAAGTCGATTGATCGACCGTCTGGGGCAACAGTGTCGAGAACGCCTATAGCTTTTTTATACGTCGGAAATGTGCCTGCAATTTGCGTTTTTTGAGCGTTGCTTGCTGGCGGTATCAATGGGTTGCTATACATCGTCGGCACAGGCCCCGGCTGGTTCATGCGCTTAATAAACCGCTTGCCAGCGTCACCCATCGCCATATCGATCAGGCCGGTGGTTCCGCGGCGGACCGGCTGGTAGACTGGAAGGCTCATCGCAACAGCGTCAAGCAACGATAGGCCGGCCATGCCGGCGTCTAGTGCCGCTGAGCCGTATCTGCCCTGCTCATAGTTTGTCAGAAACGAGCCGCCTGAGTTGCGCATGTCTTCAGCCGCGACCAAAGACGCTAAGCCGGGCGTCCACGATGCGAGATCTGACGCGTTGACCGCCTGAACAGGGTCAAGCCCCATATTCATGGCGTGCCGATACACATTCGTGCTGACGCGGTTATCGCCCGCCTCGATATCCAGCAGGCGCTGTAGATCGTCATCGGTATACATATAATCGCCGGCCTGTCGGGTGACGCCGCCAATTTGCTCGAATGGCGACACGCCGCGCACTGTCTCTTCAGCCAGTAGTTGGTCCGCGATCTCGGGCTGCAGCCCGTGGATGCGGTAAAGATCACGCGGTGTGTATTCCCGCTTCATAGCCCCAGCCATTAAATGCCGCCCCTCTGCAGATATCCCAAAATATCGTCTTCACGCTGCTGCTGTGTTGCCGCGTTGGCGCCAAAAACGCCGCCCAGCAAGCCCATCACTGGCATCTTGCGGGTGAATACGAGACGCGCAGCCTCTTGCGGCGAAATGCCAAGACGCTGAGCCGTGACGTTGATACGCTCGTCAAAGATGTCTGACACGGTCTTGCGCGCGCTTGCTAGGTTTGTCTCGCCTCCGAGACCAAACCAGCCCAGCGCCTGCGCCTCTGCTGGGTCAACGCCAAGCTCTTTGCCCACCAGATGGTAGATATCAGCAAAAACCGGATATTCGGTTTGGGCGTTAACCTTGCGGCCGTCGACGTCGATCATTTGCTTTCCGACTGTATCGTCGATCATGTTGGGCGTCAGCTTCGATGGGTTCGCGCGGTATGCGTCGCGAAACTTGGGCAAGATATAGCCCTCCGGCACCGCGCCGGCCTCGATATCATTCAGCGCGATAAGAGCGCCGCGGATGGCGTGCGTGTCGGCGGTTACGCCAGAGCGGTTGCCAACCATGTTGGCGCCAAAGTTGGCTGGCTTGGTGTTGGTGGCGCGGTCGATCGAGCCGCGCTCGATGACGTCGTCAAGCAAGTTGCCGTGGATGCCGCCTTTGCCCGTCATCATCGGGTATCCCTTCTCAGAGATACCGCGCTTTCCCGTCTTCGGGTCAAACGTGCCGGGGCCGACAATTTCCCTATGCGGGATGCCGGCGGCCTCTTTTGCCATGACAGAGGTGGCGTTCTTGATGTTCTGCTCCACCTCGGTTCGCGGAGATGTTGCCGCAAAGCGTTTGGAGAAATCATCAACGTATTTCGACGCATCAGCCGGCGACAGGCCGGCGCTTATTGCGGCGCGATAAATCGGGCCGTCGCTGCTGTAGAAATAGCGGGCGTCGCTATCCATGATGCCGCTGCCGCGGATCTTCTCGGCAAGACGAGACGCAATCTCTTGGCGGCGGTCAACCAAAGTGCGGCCGCGATCGCCCTTTGGCAGCGGCGCCATGGGGTTTGGGTTGCGCGGATACATGCTGCCCAAATCTTCGGAAAACTGCACAGGCGATCCCGTCGCATAATCCGTGTCCATGATGCGCTGACGATTAGGGTCAGGCTGAATGCGATTTTTGACGGGCTTCGACATTTCCGCCGCGGCCTCGTCGTAAAAATAGCGCAGAGCGTCACGGCCGCCCTGCATCATCATCTTCAGTAGGTCAGCCTTGCCCATATCACCATTTCGCCTTATCTGCCCAATACGCCGCCGACATCTTGCCCTTGGCGATGTTTTTTCCGTGGCGCGCCTTGAACGACGCGCGCCGCTTCTTGTCCGCCTCGCTCTCGCCCTTACGTGCCGGCGATCCAGACACGCCCTGCTGTCCAAATCGTATCGTTTTCACTTGATCGCCGCTTTTCGCGACCACGACGTGGCTTTTCGTCGGGTGCGACGGGGTGCGCTTGGGCTTATTCACACCGGCAACGCCGGCGCGCTTCACCGCAGCCTTCACCTTGTCAGCGGTCGATCGTGCCATCACTTGCCGCCCATGCACTTGCCAGCCGCACGGCATTTCGACGGGGTCGGGCAGCCCTTGCACGGCTTAAAGCCTTTTACCGTCTTGGCGTTGTATTCGGTCTTAGCCATCACTTCTTGCCCTTCTTCTTGGCCGTCTTGGCAGCCGCCTTAAAAGCCTTGGCGCTGGGTGCGCCCTTCGCGCCAGCTTTGCGCATTTTCTCGCCGGAACCCTCCGCGATGCGCTTTCGCTTCGCGTGGATGTTAGCGTATAACCCCTTCGGCATGTTGTGCCTCCATCTAACTTGCCCACATCATACAGTAAAAACACCATAAATGGAAACCCCGCGGCGTGGGGAGGAGGGAAAACACGCCGCGGGGGAGCGAAAGCTCTGGGTCGGCGGGTGTGGGAGCGCCGGCCTTGTGCAAAATTTAGCACGAAATTTCATACGATACCACGTATTCCGCGACGCAGCGGCTGCTTCCAACCGCTCGACGCCGAAGAGCCATACGCCATGGTCGTGTGATCATTGGCCAAGGTCAAACACACCGCATCCGCCCTGTCTGGCGAGGCCACGCCGCGCTTGCGCATCGCCTCCTTGCTCTCCACCTGCAACTTGCCCGAGCTGGTGAAGAAATAACGCGGCGCCGCAAGCTCCGCCCACAACGCATCATCACGCGGGATCGACACATCCATGCCCTCGAGCCACGCCTTGCACTTGAACCACAGCTCGGCGCGCAAATTCAAATACGTGTCCTTGGACATCGCGCGCTCGGACACATTCAGCCCACGCGCGGGCAGGCCCAGCTCCCTAAGCCGATCGAGAACACCCGCGCCAAAGCCGTTGCTGTCCACGATGATCTCCTGCGGCCGCTTACTCGGCGGCAAAATATCGTATTCCGCCTTCACGGCGCCTGAAAGCTGCATCAGGTCCAAGTTGCGCCACACCGTCAGCGGGTGGATCACAGGCCCCTGCCGCTTCGCAAGCACGCTGCTGTCGCCACCCTGCCGGGCGACGTCCAAGCCCCAGATGGCCGCCGTATCCTCGTGGATCTTGATCGTGTTGGCCATGGCGTGATCGATCAGCGCCACCGGAATGACCGTGTCCTCCTCAGACGGGGGAAAGTTGCCAAGAACGCGCACATGATACGCGGGGCTGTCCTCGCCATAACGCCGCTTCATGTCCTCGACGAAATCGTCGGCGACGCGGGGGCTGGTGACGCAGGAAACGTGCATCGTATACCAGTCATCCTTCAAACGATTGTGCGTGTCGTAGAAAAACCCCGTGTTACGGGTGGGGTTGCCCGTCAGAACCGTCGTGGCGTTGTGGCCAGACATCGAACCCGACGCGGCCTCGAACACCGCATTCGGCACACCAGACGCCTCGTCCGCAATCAGCAGCACGTTCTCGCTGTGAACACCCGCCAGCGCCTCCGGCTGCTCGGCGCGCGACGTCCTGACCGAGATAAACGTGCTCTCTGGGTGGCTTTTCAGCTCAATGCGATCGGACTTGATCTCGAGCAAGTCGTTGAACGGGGGCTTTAGCCGCTTGGCCACGTTCTTCATCTCCGCAAAGCACGCGTCGAAGAGCTGGGCCGACGTGGGCGCCGTGACCACCGTCTTGCTCGGCACGCGCATCAAAACGTGCCAGATGGCAGCCATGGCAACGGCAGTCGACTTGCCGACGCCGTGGCCGGAGCGCACCGTGATGCGTCGAACCGCGGGGGCGGCGACGGCGTCCAGCAGCTCCACCTGCCACTCGTCAGGCGTGATGCCGATGACCTCTTTCGCAAACGCGACAGGGTCGTCTCGGTAGCGGCGCATCAGCGTGACAAACGGGTTGTCGGTGTGCGCTAAATTTTTTTGCGGGGACATGTTAAAACTCCGTTAACAGGGTGCGGGGGGGTGTGGGGGCTTGGGTGCGTGTTGGGGTCATTGCATTTGCACCGGCGCCGCGCCGAAGAAGGGGGGGGTCCAAACGCGACCGCCGAGACCGCGATCGGGCGTTTTTGCGCGAAAAACGCAACCCTAGGGCGAAAAAGGCGCATAATCGTGATTATGTTAAATGTTTTCACGCAAAACGTGCGCGAAAATGCATGCCACCTCGCATTGCGGTTGAGCGATACGGCGCGATCACGGGCAGACACAACATCTTGTGTCCGTCGCTGCGTTGCGGCGTCGCTGCGCGGTATCATGATACCCCAGTATACTTGACCGCTCGGTCGGTTTATGGCACGCGCGCGCACGCGTGTGCGTCGCTCCATCGGTGTGCATTTTCGCCCCTCACACGCCATCCTCATCCTCGCTCCACTCGCCCTCGATGATGTCGTCGCCAGCTTGCACACTCGCCAGCAGTGCGGCCGCCTGAGCGTGCAGATCGGTCACGCTGATGTTCACGGCCACGTCACGCACGCGCGTATCGTATTGCTGGTTCATCTTAGCCGCATACCACTTGTCGCTCTCCACCTTCAGCCGATCGACGTTCACGGTCGCTGGCGTCGCGCCCTGCGCCGTCTCGATGGCTCGTGCAGCGTAGTAGTGTCCAGCCATCTCCATAGCCTCCATGTAACGCTGCCTGCGCCCCTGAGCGCTATCGAGCCAGCGATACCACAGCCGCCAGCCCACATCTGCCTCCTTGATCACGTCCTTCACGCTCATGCCGTTCGCGATCTTCTCGAACAGCTCCTCCTCGCCCAGCTTATCCAGCCCAGCGATCTTTGCGTCACCTACCTCACCCATCGCTACCCTCCAGCCCCAGCTCGCCAGCGATCGCCGCGTATCCGCAGATATCCACCGCGTGATCTGCGTGCGCCGGCGTGTTCTTGAACCGCACTGCCTTCAGCAGCACCATCATCATGCACACGTCCTCCTTGCTGACGTCCACGCCGAGATACGCCGACCACATCTTCGCGATGGCGCCGAAGCTGTCCTCGGCCCCACCGTGCGTCGCCGCCCTATCCACTGTGATGCACTGCCGCGCAGCGCTCAAAAAGTCTGACCGTTTCATCGTCTACCTCCTAAAACGGGATGTCGTCTCCACCGAGATCCAGATTAACATAATCCGCGCTGCTGATCACCTTCGTGACTTTCGCCTCGGGAAACGCCGCAAACGCCTCCTTCAGAAAGTTCTCACTGAAGTCACGCTTCAGCACGCACGCGGCATCCTCGAAACTATACACCGCCCAATCGGGATGCGCCCGCCGGATCTCCGGCGCCCCGTGCAACGCAAGGCACACAATCCCGTCGCCAGTGTCCACGCAATACGCATGCGGCGGCAGCGGCTTGTGACCGGCGTCCATCGCCGCCTTCTCCAGCACATCCCACGCCCGCATAAGCTGGCCAGCGATCTCGTTGACCTTCATCACGTCATTCGCCTCCACGAACACCCTGAGCGCGTCGTATGCCGCCTCAAAGCGCCCGGCGAGATCTGGCGCCACCAGCGACGGCAACGCGTCACCCCAGCGCGCTGTCTTCTCCCTCGCGATCAGATCGAGCGGCGCCAGTTGCCCCCACACTCCCGCCGATATGCGATCACCCTCTTCACCCAGAGGCCCGCCCTTGCGCATTGCCTCGCTCTTGTTGATCCGCTTCTTCTGCATTCCCTTGGCCATGGTATAACTCCCCTATGCCATCATGTTACCACTTTGTTAACCGCACCTTGAAGCCGCACCCAACACATTCCGCGCTAATTCCGCACCGCACCCCGCACCCCTATAAGGGTGCGGTGCGGAGAGCGGTTTTACGGAATATTTCCGCACCTTCGGCACCTTTCCGCACCTTGATTTTACGTGGTGCGGTTAACACTGCGCTAACGTCAATGCACCTCATCGCTGCCCCCTAGCGTCGGGTTCAGCACCCCGTCCAACAGCTCCATGGCCATGTCGATCTCCCACAGCACGTCCACCAGCATCTTCGACAGCATCGCGTAGCGCTCCAGCGTCACCTCGTGGCTCGCCAGCGAGAAATCCGGCGACCAGCTGATGAACGCCTCGTCGTTTTCAGCGCTCCACATGATCTGGCCTACCAGCTTCAGGTTAAAGTCCGGCACGCCGCCATCGTTATAGTCCACTCGGCACCTCCAGCACGCGGAATTTGTTCACGTCGAAATACACCATCGGCTCGATGTCTTGCGCGTCGCCACGCCTCACCGTTCCCCCGAGCTGCACATCCATCTCGTCCGGCGGCAGCTTCGTTATGCCCACCGCATCGGCCCAGCGCACGGCAAGCATCGACGGCAGCCCCGTCACCAGCGTCAGTTGCTTGGCCATGAGGCACTTGTGCAGGCCGACCATGTATGTCGGGAAGGCGCCCATCTCGTTGCGCCTGTGCCGCATCTCCACGAATGCCACGGCTTTGCCGTCTCTGGTCGCCATGTAGTCGAGCTGCAGCTTGATCGGCATCTTGGTGAGTTGGCACCGGTAGTGATGCTCGATGATGCGCGCCAGCGCCTGCTCGTTGCTGCGATCCTGCGCGGTTTCGTAATATGGTCGGCTCACATCCCTGCCTCCTCTGCCGTTATCCACTTGCCCACGACGACCACCGGCACGTCGCGCCCGTCGCGCTTGCTCGGCCACACGTCGTTGCGCAGCACGTCCTTCTCGACCCACGTCTTGATGATGGCCTTGACCTTCGCCTTACCCTGCTTCTCGTTGACGTCGATCCCGAGAATCTCGCCCACGCAGTGGCCCACCCACTGCCGAGCCTGCACGTTCTGGCGATACGGGTCATCGCCCTGCGCCGCCTCGCCCACACGCTGCTGCACCTTGCGCGCGTCTCTGGCCGTGATGCCGTCGAACAGGTCAGGCATCGTGAACACCGTCGCCACGCCCACGTATTCGCCATTGGGTAGCTGATACCCGACCATGCGCCGATACGTCGCCTCCGCTGCCGGCGGCGCCAAGTTTGCCTTGGCGTCGTCGACGCGAAACACGCCGGTCGCCTCCAGCTCGCTGACGCCGAGGCGCATCACGTCGTCGGGCGACACTCGGTTGATCACCCGCGCGGCCCGCGCCGCCCCGATCAGCGAACCGGCGCCGCGGATGTGGTCGACGGTTGCCTCCTCGCCGTTGGCCTTCCTGATGTGATGCACCAGCACGATCGCGGCGTCGGTCTCGTCTGCCACGCGGCGCACCGCCGCGACGGCTGCGTTCATGGCGACGTTGTCGTTCTCGCTGATCTCGTTGGCGCCCACCCACGGGTCGATAAACACCAGCCCGATGTTGTTCTGCTTAACCTTGTCGATCATGTAGTCGACCAGCTCGTCGTCGACGCTGATGCCGTCGCGCCCCTGCATTGCGAAGCGGATCTGCATATCTCGGCCGGCGTCTAGGAACAGGCGCCCCGCGATCTCCTCGGGCTTGACGTTGTAATACATGCAGGCGGCCATGAGGCGGCGCTGCATCTCCTCCAGCGGGTCTTCTAGGTTCACCATCCAGACGTTGCACTGCTCCTTGACCGGCTCTTTTAGCAGCTCGCGGCCGGTGGCAATGCTGAGCGCCTCCACGGTCTGCAGCGACGTCTTGCCGGCGCCGCCTGCGGATGCCAGCACGCTGACGTATGAACGCACGTAGTGCGTGCCATAGATCCAGCGCCGGGCCGGTATCGACGCCGGGTCGATCCACTCGAATGGCGTCGGCCACTGCCGCGCCTCGCTGATCTCTTGCTGGCGCACCTCCTCGACGGGTCTGGCTTGGCTGAGCGCGTCTCGCAGCTTGTCCTCGCCGGCCTCTTTCAGAAAGTCGTTGGCGTCTTTGACGTTGTCGAGGCCCAGCTTGTCAAAGCGCACGACGCTGACCGACGTCGACCCGTCGCCGCGCAGCACATCGGCCACCGCGTCGACGTCCAGATCTGGATCTGCGCAGATGGTCACGTCGGATGCGCGCGGCACGTTGTATGTCTGCATGCCAGACTTGCCAAACGTGCAGACGATCGTGGCGTCTGCGTGGCCATGCACCGCCTGCCTGACGCTGAGCGCGTCCTCTGGCCCCTCGACCATGATGATCGGGCCGCCGCTGCCGATGCGCATGACGTTGCCCACCAGCGCGCCGCGCGAGTATTTCGAGATGCCGTTGTGCTCGCGCTTGCGGCCATCCTGCGTCAGCAGCACGCTCTGGATGCCCTGCACCTCGCCGTTCTCGTTGACCGCCGGAAAGATGATCGCCGGGCCGTCGTATACGTTTGGGCTGAACCGCGCGATGTCGGTGGCGGTGCTGGCGCGTAGGCTGCGGTTGTTGAGATACAGCAGCGCCGGGCGCACCGCGTCGATGTTCTCGCGTGTGATCGGGACGCTGCGCTCCCACGTCTCTCTGGCCTTGCGGATCTTTTGCTCGCGCGTCTCGTCGTCTCTGGTGACGAGATCCTTTGACGCCAGCCGCGTGATCAGGCGCTCAAACTCCGACGGCGTGTATGGCACCGCGTCCGAGTTTTCCAAGATCTTCGGGTTCTCGCCGCCGCGCTTCAGTCCGCTGCCAATGGTCGACTTGATCTCGATGTCGTTCAGTCCGGCCTGCCGTGCGGCCGAGTGCAGCTCGATGATGGCTGCGTCTAGTTGTGCCGGCGCCAGATGCGCGTGGCGCCCCAGCGTGAATGCGGCTTTGTTTAGTGTCTCGTTGCGGCCGCCCTTTGTGGCGTGCATGACGTCTGTGGCGACGTTCTCTCGCACCCTGTGGAAATATGCTTCAGACATTTCTTCATCCCGTGGTTTCCTGTGTGTGGACGCCCCGCCGTAGCGGAGCGTTTTAAATCGGCCAATATGCGGCCCGTGGGTTATGCAACTTTAGCGATAAAGTAAACCATCGCCTCCTTCGACATTGCGAACGCGCCATCTGGCACATCCGGCAGGGCCGCTTGCAAATCCGCAAACAACTCTTTTTTAGTCGGGCCGTTGTCGCGCTTCGCGCCCGTGGGTTTTTCCTGCGCGATATATACGCCCTCGCGGACCAGCTTGGACCGGACGGACCGGACCGACTTGCCGATTGCGTCGGCAATGTCCTCGACGGGCTTGCCCGCCTTGGCGGCGGCGAGTTCGGCGGGGGTGCCGTGTTCATCGGCAAATTCTGTCATGGTCGGCGGCCCCTTTTTATTTGCTTCGGACATAAAGGCCCAGGCCGTACCCATGATCAACCTGCGCGCCTCGACCGGGCCAAGTTGTAGATAGATGTAGGCCGCCACCAGATCGGCGGCGTCTTCCTCAGGCCCCAGAACCGGTAGTTCGAACATGTCGAATATGGCATGAGCAAATTCGTGCAGACTGGTATCAACGAAGGGGCCGGTAAC
>CAKZOI010000057.1 GCA_937136395.1 uncultured Opitutia bacterium
TACGCTTCGGGAGCGGCAGGGCGTGTGGCGTGAGGTCAAGGTCAGACTAATTTTACAGACGAAAGATTACACCCCCGGGCGCCGGCCATCTTGAATGCACATCCAATCTAATTTCTTGGTAATATCTAATTTCTTGGTAGTATCAAAGACATGAAGATGATCAACTCGCTCCATGATTTCGCGCAATCATCTGGTCGGACTAGCATCAGCCTTGTAGCCTTAATCGTAACATCCCTTATCAGCACGCATGTGCTGGCAAGTAGTGAATACTCAGTGATTCAGGAAAGAACCAGTTTTGGTTGGCTGAGTCAGTATAGTTTGCGTGATTTTGATCCAGACCTGGATGGCTGGGACGCCTATGCATGCGTGCCTACATCTTCAGTCAATGGAATGACATTCCTTCAAAACGAGTATGGCTTCTACTTCAGCGATCAATTAACGGGGTCCAGCTATACTGATTGGGCAGCAACAGATGCATTGCTCGTCTCCCCTGCCTACATGAATACACAGACCGGTTTTGGTACCCTTGCTGATCGCGCTTATTACGGATTAGAAGCCTTTCTAGTACAGAATAAGGGATTCGATTTGGTTGGGCTTGAGGGAATGATCCCGGAGGTTGTGTGGGATCTTGCGCACACTCCAGACAATCCTCCATTACCAAGGCCGCAAAGCATCGCCGATGCAATTCCAAACCTGGATTACATTGAGGCCTCTTTGGCTGCAGGGAATCCAACGTTCATCTTACTCCTCTACCCAAGTGGTGACAGCGGGCATGCCGTGCTGGTGGCAGGATTAATTCGTCACGCAGATGGTACTGCGACTCTCAAAGTTGTCGATCCTATGGACCCGTCAATGACTTATCCAGACGATTATCCCGATGGAGATGCCAAATTCACTGACGTCGATGTCACTGTCGGCGTTGATAATAATGGCAATGAGTTCTTGGTCATGGGTTACAACCAGTACAAGGGTGATCTGCCCTATGACCCAACTGATTATGAGTATTCCCCGTACAACACCATCCTCGCCGTGACCTCTATCAATACCCGCCTCGTGCAAGATTATCTGCACAGTGTGGCTGTCGCACCCAGCTACTTCGGTCAACTGCCGGAATTGGCCGTGCGAAATCAGAACGCGATTCAGAATCAACTCTGGCGGCGTGCGGCACTAGGCCTGAATCGCAGCCCCGTGGGTACCGTCGATGCCTGGGCCAGTACTGGCGGCGGACAGATTAAGGTAAACGGTAGCTCGGGCTCACCCATTGCGCAAGCGTTTGGTCTGGAATGGCGAAACAGCGAACAGACCCTGCTCGGTGCGGCACTGCACTACAACGACACCAAACCCGACTGGGATCAGGCCGGACACTACCGTCAAAAAGATTATAGATTCAGCCTCTATGGCGTATACCAGCAAGATCGCTGGTCACTCGCGGGCACAGTGTCACTCGGCAGCCAGGATTATGACCTGACACGTCGTTTCCAGATTGGTGATAACTGGCGCACGCATTGGAGTGACACGAAAGGAACCAGTATCGCTGCTGGAGCCGAACTTGCCTACGCGTTAAAGCGCGGCGCACTCTCACATGGCCCCTTTGCTCAACTCTCGACGCAACGGGTTGAGGTCGATGGCTTTACCGAACGCGCGCTAGATAATCAGACCTCGACGACCCTGCAAGTTGGTCGCCAAACTCGAAATGCCTTAATCGGCGCGATCGGTTGGCGCGCTTTCTGGCAAAAAGGTCAATGGATGCCCTACGCTTCCCTGGCGCTGAATCAGGACTTCAATGCTAAATCGCAGGATCTACCCCTCACCAGTTGGGCTGGTAGCGAACTGGCATTACCAACCAACAATCCGAGGAAAACCTATGGCAGCCTGAATCTGGGTCTGATTGGGCAGCTAGCAGGTGGAGTCAGTCTGGGGCTAAACCTGGATATTACTCAGAGCGCAGGTGAGATCAGTGACACGCGTGCGATGGCCACGATCAGTTTTGATTTTTAAGATAAAGTTCCTGCATCCATCGAGCTTCTTGGACCGTATGTGCGAGAGGCTTTTCACAATACACGTGCTTTCCAGCTTTCATGGGCTGCTAGGAATTTGCTTCTGGCGGAAAGGCCGTGAAGAGCGGAATTGTGCGGAGTTCATGGGGGAGAAAGGGGGTTTTCGATATCGAGACCATGGCGCCGATCGAGCCTCCTTGGCAGGCCATCAAGGAATGGATTCCGGATGACGATCCAGAACTCCACTGGTTCAACCAAGAACAGCAGCCAGCCAGCACCGAACTTGAGTCCTTCGACCAAAGTCCTGCCTGGCAGCCCAAAGAAATCCCGCTCGGCGACGGCCGCACTTTGGTCGTCGACGAATCCTGAGGGTCAAGTGCATGTGACGTCAAGAAAACCGCTGCCAAAAAAGATCTTGACAAGGCGGTCCGGAAAGCTACACGTAAACCGCTTTTTTTTATGAAACATTTATTTACATACTTTTTTTTAGTTTTTTTGGGTTCTGCCAGTTGGGCGCAGGATATGTGGCTGCAAGTGGGGTCAGATATCGATGGCGAAGCTGCAGGGGACTATAGTGGACGGAACGTTTCCCTAAGCTCAGATGGCTCGATTGTTGCCGTAGGCGCGGAATCAAATGATGGGAATGGTGATAACTCAGGTCATGTTCGAGTTTATCAACGAAACGGGACTGAGTGGCAGCAGCTTGGTTCGGATATTGATGGCGAAGCTGCGGGAGATTTTAGTGGTTTCAATATTTCGCTGAGTTCTGACGGATCAACGGTCGCTATCGGAGCATTTAGAAATGATGGGAATGGTGAAGATTCGGGGCATGTCCGAGTTTACCAATGGGACGGGACTGAGTGGCAGCAGCGTGGTGCGGATATCGACGGCGAGGCTGCAGGGGATTTGGGTGGCTTTAATGTTTCCTTGAATTCTGATGGTTCAGTTGTTGCCATGGGAGCAACTTCTAACGACGGTAATGGTGATAGTTCAGGTCACGTCCGAGTTTATCAATGGAATGGAAATGAATGGCAGCAGCGTGGCGCGGATATTGACAGCGAGGCTGCAGGGGATTTCAGTGGCTTCAGCATTTCCTTGAGTGCTGATGGTTCAGTTGTTGCCATAGGAGGAATTTCTAACGACGGTAATGGTGATAGTTCAGGTCACGTCCGAGTTTATCAATGGAATGAAAATGAATGGCAGCAGCGTGGCGTGGATATCGATGGCGAGGCTGCGGAAGACCTGAGTGGTATTGTGTCTATGAGCTCCGATGGTTCTGTTGTTGCGGTAGGTGCATATGGCAACGATGGGAATGGTGATAGTTCAGGTCACGTCCGGGTTCATCAATGGAATGGAAATGAATGGCAGCAGCGTGGTTCTGACATCGACGGCGAGGCTGCGGGGGACTTCAGTGGCTTTAGTGTTTCCTTGAGTGCTAATGGTTCGACTATTGCTATTGGAGCTGCTTTTAACGATGGGAATGGTAATGATTCGGGTCACGTTCGAGTCTATCAGTGGAGCGGGACTGAGTGGCAGCAGCAAGGCTCGGATATTGATGGTGAGGCTGCAGGAGATGGTTTCGGTGAAAGCATCTCGCTGAGTTCCGACGGCTTAACTGTGGCCGTAGGTGCGCCTTATAATGATGGTAATGGAGAGGGTTCGGGGCACGTTAGAATTTTTGCATCCCTATTAGGTTTTGATACAGATGGTGATGGCCTGTCTGATTTTCGTGAGATTAGCTTTTACCAGACCGATCCTTTGCTGGCGGATACCGATAGAGATGGCTTGGATGACGATGCAGAGATTAATATTTACGAAACAAACCCAAGAAAGGCTGACACAAATGAAGACGGCTTTCGAGACGGTCTAGCTGTTCAATTTGGCCTCAATCCTTTGACAGACCTAGGTGCGTTCAGAGAAGAAATTTTGGAGCAACTTAGTGATGTGCGCGTCAATTCTGGAATTACTTCGGTAAATGATTCAGAAGCCAAACTTCGATTTGTAATTGAGGAAAGCGACGATCTCTCAAACTGGAACGAGCGTGAAACGATTGATGTCACAATTCCCCTTGAGAATGCTGAAACCAAAAAGTTTCTAAGGTTTAAAGTGAGGGAGTAGTCACGTTAGTCCCTACAAAAAACCTGGAGCCTCGTCCTACTTTGCCCATCACCTTGGCAAGCACCCCCTGCGAATACGTCGGCGAATTCATTGCACCCCCCCCCTTTCTCCCCATCTCCGATTCCTTCAACGACACCCCAAGCCGACTGCTAGGAATTTGCTTCTGGCGGAAAGGCCGTGACAGCGGTATGGACCATCCCGCTGTCACGATCGGTTCCGATATGAGCTTTCATTCCGAAATACCATTCATTGCCCTTTTTG
>CAKZOI010000058.1 GCA_937136395.1 uncultured Opitutia bacterium
TTTTACATTTTGTACACCTTCACGGATAACGCGTATCTTACCTGCTGAAATTCACACACTTACAGATGCACTTTTTTTCATTTTTTAACACTCCTAGGGTTTCCATAAGACACATACGAAGGCTAAAAACACTCAGATGTCAGTTAATCCATTAATTGTGACATTGTCCTAGGCATTCAACCGAATGCCTAGGATAGTAAGCTAACTGTGCACCATACGAGCCGTTTCATTACCCTGCTTTCGAAAAACCACTATTCGATTCGTATTCGTGCCTTTTTTCGAATTCGACACTCCCCAGCAATTCGCCGTCTTCGTAAAGCTCTGATCATTAATTAACATAAACTCAAACTTGAGGCTGCTCAACTTCGCGGCCTCTAAGACCAAGTGCTCCATGAGGACTCCACCACCACGCACCTCTCCGACCTCAAAAGCCAAATGTCCACCCAGCACAAGAATACGCTCCAATTCGACAAACACTCTAGACATGGCTGCGATCCAATCTTCTGGCAACTTTAACTGCCAAATCGGTATTGATTTAGAATCGAGATCATTGAACCAACACCACAGCCAATTATCCGCACGATAGTCCACAACATCCAAAAAAGGCGGTAACGTCACCACTAAATGAACGCTTTCGCGTTTGATTGAAGACGTTTGCGCGCAACTGCCGGTCAAAAGCACTGCTCGATCACCGACACCCGAAAGAAGCTCTATAGCCTCGCTATCTATATTTTTAAGTAACGCACGGCTTTTCTTCAGAATAATAGCTTTCACATCACGGATCGGAGGCTTTTGTTTGCGCTTCGCATTGATGATTAATTGCCGTTCAGCTGTGACTGCTTGATTAGGCGGCATTGTATAGACCGAAAAGAAGCCAGGCGAATGCCCTGTGAGGCGACTCGTCGCCACCATTCGGATCCACCGATCCACTGAATCGAGGGCATTGGACTTTTCACGCTGAATAAAATATGCCCGCAACGCTGAAATTTTGCCCAAAGTTTGCGGATGGTAAAATGCCAAAAGTGGATTAGGCTCCAATGCATCACACACTTCGA
Organism: uncultured Opitutia bacterium; assembly: GCA_937136395.1. Lineage (GTDB taxonomy): Bacteria > Verrucomicrobiota > Verrucomicrobiia > Opitutales > Coraliomargaritaceae > JBPOFY01. The sequence continues at coordinate 1,056 of CAKZOI010000058.1, forward strand.
TGTCAATTTCCACCAAGCGAGCCTCAACCTCATGTAAGCTTGGCAGGGTAAAGCGTGGCTCAATGAGAATACGGCTTAAAGGATTTATGTCACAGCCCATCGGCAGGCGCCCGTGAAGCGCCGCTTCCAATAAAGTCGTCCCTCTTCCCATGAATGGATCATACACGACATCCCCCAACCTAGACAAACGTTCGATAAAAAAGCGCGGTAATTGCGGCTTAAAGCACGCGCGATACGAAACTTCATGTAATGAATTCGCAGCACGCTGCTTCGAAGTCCAAAATTCATTGATATAAACCGGCACCGAACAACCTTGAACTGACAATTCTTGGATCTGAGTATTCGTTCCAAACTGATCAAAGCCAATCAGTTCGTCGTGCAATTGATCTACATTAGAACTAACCGAAAGATTGTGTGCTATCTTTTTAGCCGCAAAACTGATCTAGGTTCTAAACTAAGCGTGAAAGCGCTCTAGTACAAGATAGTTTTGTCGACTTCTAAAAGTCCCGATTAATCGCAAAAGCCCTGCATGTCTCATGTTCGAAGAAAGAAATTAAACATTATGGGAATGGTAATGGAACTCCGAAGGGTTGACGACAGCACCCTTAAGTCACTAATCGCGGATCCAAAAGAAGCAGCTTGATTCATTTCAGGTATTGAGCCAAGCGGACCTAGGAGAGGCTTATTCTCCCGTCTATTCGGAAAAGAAGAAGAGAAAAAAGAACCTAGAGAATGGCAATTCCCACTCTGCGAAGAAGTGCTTGATGTCGATAAGTCTTGGCATGCTTTACACTTCCTCCTCACTGGGACAGGAGGAGAATCCGACAGCCCTCGAGCATTTTTACTGCACGGCGGAACAAGTGTAGCTACTGGAGATTTCCCGATTCTTTTCCACACGGCAGACGAAGTAGAGAAAATCTACGACTCTATCAGCAGTGAAAGCTTTGAGTCTTACATCAACCGATACGACGTAGAGAAGATGAAAGAAGAAGACATCTACAAGTTCGACGAATTAGAAAGTTCTGATGAGGATATGAGAGAGTATGCGACAGACTATCTAAAATCACTTATTGAGTTCATAGAACTAACCACCAAAAACAAACAAGGACTAGCCATCTCGATGGGCTGAGTTCGAACAAGTCGCTTCTGGTCAACGTCGCTAACGCGCCGCGCCAGAGCTCGACGGAGTTTTTTTAGTGCTTAGGCATGCGATCTGGTTGATGCGCGCGCCCGAGATGGGGCAAGATACGCAAACGCAAAAGACCCTCAGCTCCTTTT
>CAKZOI010000059.1 GCA_937136395.1 uncultured Opitutia bacterium
GACGTAGAATCGCTGTGGCGAGCACGTGCGAACAAGAGTGGCGGAGTTCCTCGAGTGGAGACATTTCTTTCATAATAAGGTGATAGGAGGAAGAAGTTAGGACTCAGAGAGTCAATGCTGGATTGTTTGTTTAGGTGGGCTGCTCTGACGTCTGGCGCGGAGGGACCCGCACCGCTACCCCTTATATGGGAAGGCGGGCACACCTTGCACGCCGAGGCCGTCGACGACGAAGACTCTGCCGGCATCTGGCTCATCTAAGCCAGGCTTGATGCCTGTGGTGACGAAGAGGCGATCCAAATTCGGGCCGCCAAAGGCACACGCGGTGGTTTCAATGCAGGGTAGATCGACGCGTTGCAGCTCTTTATCTTTGGCAGGGTCGAAGCAGAAGACACAGCCTCCATGGCAGAAGGCAACCCAGAGGTTGCCGTTTACATCGATGGTCATGCCGTCGGGAGAACTCGCATAGCCTTTGGCTGCAGTGTCGATTGCGACGCGAGGGTTGCCGATCTCGCCACTGGCTTGGTCGTAGTCGAAGGCGCGGATTTGCTGGGTGGGGGTATCGATGTGATACATCGTTTGTGCGTCAGCGCTCCAGCAGATGCCGTTGGAATTGGTGAGATGTTTCAGTTTCAGGCTGAGTGCGCCGTCAGTATCGAGGCAGTAAAGATTCGCGGTTCCTTTGTTTTTGACGAGGCTGATGCTGCCCGCCCAAAAGCGTCCGGCGGGATCGCATTTGCCGTCGTTGAAGCGGTTGGTCGCACGTAGTTCGGCTTCGGGGTCGCCGAGTGGAGTTTTCGCACCTGTTTTGAGATTCAAACGGACATAGCCAGTGTCGCCCGCATAGAGGACGTCGTCGCCATCAGTTGGGACCACCGTGCCGATGCGCTCGCCGATATCCCAGACGGTCTCTTCTCCTGTTTCCGGATGCAGTTGAATGAGTTGTTTGCCGTTGATGTCGACATACAGCAAATGTTCCTTCCACCAAATGGGACCTTCGCCCCATTGTGAGACTTGTTTGCCGATGCGTTGTATTGAAATGTCAGCCATCTTTAAGTTGATGCGTGCTGTGGAGCGGTTCGTCAATCCGTAGACAACTAAAAGCACTCAATTTCAGGGGGCTTAAACGTCGGGGGCGTAGCGACCTCCGTAGCCTGGTTGATAGAGCCGAAGGTCTAACATTTCAGCCATACGCTCGAAATGATGATCCTTCGCATATACCCGCAGGTTTGCTTCGAGCGCGATCGATGCAATTAAGATGTCATTCCAGGGGAGCGTAAGCCCTTGGTCGCGTAGTCTCCATGCGTTTTCTTTGGCGAGTTCCCAGTGGTGCTCTTCTGTGGCTCGGTATGGAATACAATCAAACCAGAAGGCGAGTTTCTTGCGGTCTTTTTTGCGTGCGCCGCCCATGAACTCTAATTTCACTGGGCTGCACCATGCCGCTTCGTATTCGTCTAAGAGGTTTTCGAGACCGACTTTGTAGGAAAGGTCGCCATCGCGGCGACTGGCTTCGATCCAAACGGACGTGTCGACAAGTACCATTTAGCGGTCTTCGGCTTCGATCGCTTCGTTGCTGGAAGGGTAGTCGAAAGCGCCTTCACGAAGTAAGGTTCCGAACTCACGGGCTTTTTTACGGTTGACGAATTCGATGACTGCTTTGGCAACGGCAGGGCTCTTTTTGGATTCACCCGTAATTCGGGCCAAGTCCTTTAAAGTCGCTTCATCGATGTCTACAGTGATCCTCATGTGGTTAATAATGCATCGATTTGCATCAAAGTAAAGGGGAGTTTGATGTAAATTGATTACTTTGGTTCGAGTTCGAAGCCTTCTTTTGTGTCTTTTACGATCCAGCCTTGAGCTTCGATGGCATCGCGTAATTCGTCGGCTTTGCCCCAGTCTTTTGCTTGTTTGGCATCCCAGCGTTGTTGGGCTAGGGCGACAATCTCTTCGGGTGCGTCGACTTTTTGCGCTTCTTCAGCGAAGAGTTCCAGCCCGAGAGCGTAGAGTAAATTGCCAAAGGCTTTGAGTAGGCCGCGTGCGCCTTCGGCGTCAAGAGTGGCAGCTGGATTGGAGCCGATGAGTCCGAAGATTGCCCCGAGGCAGGCGGCCGTATTTAAGTTGTTTCGCAGTGCGTCCCAGGCTTTTGCTAGACGTCCAAATTCTTCGCATTTAGCCGCACTGACATAGGTGCTGTTAAAGTTCGTCGGGGATTCGCCTGTTTTTGCGAGGAGTGTCTCGGCAAAGCGTTCGAGACGGGTGAGCGCACTCTTTGAAGCGTGTAGTCCGTCGAAGGTGAAGTTGAGCTGCTGGCGATAGCTACCAGAGATCAATGTATAGCGAACAACCATCGGGCTGATGCCTTTTTCACGTAGGTCGTCGAGTGTGTAAAGATTGCCGAGGCTCTTGGACATCTTCGCGCCTTCGACCATCAAGTGGGCGCTGTGAAACCAGTGTTTACAAAAATCGTGTCCGTGGGCGCATTCGGATTGGGCGATCTCGTTTTCGTGGTGTGGGAAGCAGAGGTCGATGCCGCCGCCGTGGAGTTCGATCGTTTCGCCGTTGAAGGCGCTATCGACCATCGCGGAACATTCAAGGTGCCAGCCAGGCCGGCCTTCGCCCCAAGGGCTGCTCCAGTAGTTGTCGCCGTCTTCGGGTTTACGGGACTTCCAAAGTGCAAAGTCGGTGACGGACTCGCGGTCATACTCGTCGGCGTCGTTGACTTCGCCGGCGGAGTTCTCGTTCTGCGTCTTCAGCTCGCGTTGCTTGAGCTTGGAAAGGCGGCCGTAATCGTCGAATGAGTTGACTCGAAAATAGACGGATCCGTCCTCGGTCGCGTAGGCATGGCCTTTTTCGACGAGTTTTTCGACGAGTGCGATTTGCTGTGGAATGTGTGCCACGGCGCTGGGCTCGATGCTTGGTGCGAGCAT
>CAKZOI010000060.1 GCA_937136395.1 uncultured Opitutia bacterium
GATCACCACTGATCCAAACCGCCACCTCTCATCCCGGTCTTCAGCCCATTGAAAGGAGCTGAAAGCTCATCTATAAAAAAGATGATCAAAACACCCTATTGCCCATTGACAACCTGGCAGCCATAGCAACGTTAGGGCGCATACACACGGCGAACAAGAAAAAAGCCCCCACTCCCGCCAGCGCGAGTCATCCAACCGGCGAATCCGTGTTGTATGCCGCCCCTTGTTGTGCATTGGGTCATTCGCGGATCGAAGCCGAAACAAACTCGACCTCAAAGTGCTCTGAAAGTAATCCCCCCAACCAATCGCTCTTCTCAATAGGTTGGCGCGATAGCAGGACCACCTTCTTGCTACCAACGCCTCGCAAACCCCATGATGGAAAGGAATCCTCTTCCCCACCACCGTCCTTGAACTGTTCCAATCGGAATTCACCATTGATCTCGACGCTCTTCGAAGATGCCCAAACCCACAGCTTGCGCCGGACGGTTAACATATTTCGTGTAGCCTCAATCTCTGTGATACCGAACAAATGAAACATCGCCATAGCCAAAAAATACACAACTGCAAAAAAACCACAGAAAGCGCAAATTGGGGTCCACCAGGTAGCAAACATAAAGGCTTTAAACTCATCTGGGGAACTGATCGCAAAACCCAAAAAACCACCGCCGAGGGTTAAAGAGAGAACTAAAATAAAAGCAACCATACAGCCCATACCATGAGTTCTGTAGGATAAATTTACAGAGTCACCAATATTGAGAGAAAGGATACTGAATCCGAGTGGAGCATCCATGATTTCTTGCACAACAGCCGAGATCACGGACGGCGCGTAGCGACGTTGCGTGCAGCGATTTGTTCTCCATCTTATTATGAAAACGCAATACATCATCCAAAAACGTCATCCAAAGCTAGGGCACGAATGGCCGCACCGCGACTGGCACGACCGCGCAGAGTCATCGCCTCACACCCATAAAGGGGACGCGATTAAGGATTGCAAACGCCTGATACTAAACGCTGAAACCACGCAAGATAGACTAATCGAACGGAAGATATCGGAGAAGGAAATTTCTTTGGAGAACGTTTGAAGTGTGGCACGGCGGGGTTAAAGGCGTCCAGAGCGAAGCGAACTAGCGGGCTTGTCCGCCGTTGCCACCACTGACTTGTTCGATCCGTTTTGGTATTGTGCGATGATCTTTTCAAGCCGCTTACTCACAGTATCTCGTGCGCCCTGCAAAAGAAACTTCTTCGGAATCTTCATGAGAAACGATCGCCACTTGTAGCCGCTGCGATCTCGATTCGGTGACGTGATATAGTCTCTCAGTTCAATTGCGGATTCCAGATTGAACGCCCAAAGCAACTCCCTCTTGAATTCGACTTGGAAGAAGGCGTTGTGAGGCCACTGAAGGTCGTGCCGGCGGTGAAGGCAGCAACTCGGACAAGTAACCGAACCAGAGTCCAACCCCGAGCCTCGGTAAAGGTATTTAGAATGGGCCCAATCCGACCGCTCGTATCCTTCGGGAAGCTCTCTAATCGTGTCCACCGTCCGACCATGCAGACCGGCGTAATAAACTGCGGCGTGCCAGCGGTGACCGCAACTATCCTTACAGAGTAGATAGTCGAACTGATCGTTCTCCTGGAAGAACGGAATATCTTTCTTCTCGCGAATCCGAGCGATCTCAGCGAACTCGAAGTATGCTGGTTCGCCACACGAGGGACACCGCACATCCAAAGTGTGAGGCATCGGGTTCCACTCGTAGGGCAGTGTCATGACGAGTATTTTCTAGATCGAACGTTTAGGCTCTCCGGCGGCTAACTCGAATCACTGAGTAGCTCCGTCACCGAAGAAGCGCTCTCAACCTACACATCCGCTCGGCAAACTCAAGGAGCGGTTAGCCGTCGGGAGCAGCCGCTTGTTCTACCTTTCTGGTCTTCGACCTCTGCACCTCATGAGAAGGAAGGCCGCCGAAAGTGGGACTAGGAAGAGTGAGGAAGGTTCCGGAATGACTGTAAACCTGAAATTGGGTCCAACTACGGTCCCCACAAAGGTAGAGCTATCCGCTGGGAAAATATCTTCGTCACTACCCAATACTCGTCGTCTTCCAGGCTCGACTGTGATAGCTGGATGAAAGTCCACCTCTCCAGAACGAGAGTTAAAGAACGGCTCCCCGATATAAGTAATGTGGGTCGATATCACATACTCTTCACCGGAAAAAAGTGTTAGCGGTTCACCGAGTGGCAAAAAGATGTTTCCAGTCTCATCCGCGCGGTGAAACCCAAGCCGGTCTAACGATACGGAAGCCAACCTCTTCTGTGATAAGACTTCCCAAATACTAACGACATGTAGGCCCTGCAGACCGCGTCCTCCAGCGTCCAAGATACCGGCAGCGTCGACGCGAATATCCGAGTTTGGAGTGAATGCCCATCCTACTGTTGAGTTATTAAGAAAGGTAATTACATCTCCCTCCCCTGCCCCAGCGACTATCGCAGCTTTGCTGGTAGTCAAGGACATCAGTAACCCCGCCAAACAAAGTAAAAACGATCGCTCAAACTTCTTTGCAGCTCCTCGTAGAATGGGAAAATTCATTGTAGAACAGTGTTTATTCGTAGCCCTTTTGAGAGCGATATCTGCTCAGGATTGGGCCTGCAGTTTGGCCTTTTTTCCTTCTGGATCAAGGGGAATTGACGGGAAAAGCGGTGATATCAGGGGGTTTGGTGCAGGAAGCGTCTCCTCTGGAGAATTCCACTGATATCACAGGTGACCTGACTGGATTTTTTGGTCCGCTTAACATTAATAGTGTTCTTTTGAACATTTTTCACTTGCCTGTTCCCACCAATTTCTGGCAGATCTTGATCATGACCAAAAAACTGATGAATTGCTGCTGGAGGACGGAT
>CAKZOI010000061.1 GCA_937136395.1 uncultured Opitutia bacterium
GACGGTGATGCTACATGGTTTGGTCGTAGTAATGCCGGAGATACCTCAACTGCTGACGATGATCAAACCTTCACAGATGCTGATGGCGCGCAGAGCCCGCAGTTGCTCGAAGGTGAGTCTGCGAGTTTCTCCTTAGTTATCGACACAACCAGTGTCGTTACCTTTGAGTGGGGTATTGATGGCGAAAGCGATCTCAATAAACTCTCACTGTTCTTGAATGGCGTTGAGATACGTTCGATCTCGGGTGTTGAGCCTTTAGCTACCATCGATCCTGCTGTGCTTGTTCCGGATAATAGTATCCTGACTTGGGTGTATTCTAAGAATGCGGACACAACAGGTGACGTTGCTTATGTGGACAATGTCGAGCTGACACCGAATACCTTGCCAGATCTTGTTTTGACTAATATCGATTACACACCTGGCACCTGCGTGCTCGATGTTGCGGCGATTATTGGCGCACCTGAGCAGAAGCTTGGAACGAGCACCTTGGACATTACTGTGGAAGCTGAAAATCAAGGTGAAGATTTACCGCTGGGTGTGGGTGTGTTTACATCGGCAGACCTCGAAGTCCGCCTCTCAACCGACCGTGAGTATGGTAACGGAGACGATATCGTTCTTGGTAGCTTCAGCCAAGTGGAAGGTGGTCTCGATTCGGGTGAACTCTTACGTTATATAGGTGGTATCCAATTGGGAGATACGATCCCTGAAGGGGACTACTACTTAATCGCGAAGATTGATTCGAATGAGCGCGTCTCTGAGTTCTCGAATCTCAACAATGTGTTTATCACTGAGAACCGTGATGTAACCATAGAAGCGCGTCCTCGTTTGTTGGCTTATGACGCCGATGCTGCAGGTGTCACATCGACGAATGGAGCATTCTACACGGATGTTATGGAGTATGATGAAGGTAAGCTCTATAATCCAGCTGGCACAATACAGGTCGAATTAGCCATTAATAATGCTGGTTTGGATGACTTAATTGATGATGACAGCGGATTACTCCAAAGTTTCGTCAATGAGGTTTATGTCGTCGCGATAGATCGTGAAGATCTAGAAGATTATATTGCAGAGCCAACTACTGACGGTTCAACGGAAGACTTCGAAGGCATTGTCGGTGGTAGTCTGCTTATCGACGATTTTAGTGTGTTAGCTGACTTGAAGGGGCGTCGCGATGGTTTCCCTGATGGTGACAATGTTAATATCATTCTTGAGGCGAAATTACCAAACTTCAGTCAATTAGACTCGCTGACAGCTGATGATAAGACTATCGAAGACTACGTATATTTCCTACGTTTAGTCATTGATGCTCCAAACGATATTCTGGAATCGGGTGTTAAGAACATCTGGAACAACGTCGATATTTCAGCAATTCCTGTTTCGAGTGACGGTGGTGCGCCATTCTTCAGTCCAGCTGACTTCGCACCGTTTGTGGATAACGCGGATGATGGAATCTTCGAAATTGGTTTCATTGTGGGTGACGTTTCTGATTGGGAAGCAATCTATGGTGTAACTGCGGACCCTGTCACTGATTCTGAGAACTTCCTCGCATATGCGTTCAACCGTAATCCAGCTTCTGGAGATACTGCAGGGAATCAATTCCCTGGTAGCTATGGATTCGATGAAGTGGATGGTGTGCCGTATTTATCCATCACATTCGACTTCCAGTATCTAGTTGATGATTTGGAGTATATCATCGAAGCCTCTCCTGATTTGTTTACTTGGACTGAAGTGGCTAGAATTGATACGATCACACCAAGTGGCTTTACAGAAGCCTCAGGTGCAGAATCACTACTTGGTGATGGAGGTCTCATCGATTCGGACGGCAATATCATCTCTGTTCTTGATTTTGGCTCTTATGCACGAATCACGGTTATTGATGATGTGTCTTCTGCTGGTCCAGGCGCACGCTTCATGCGAGTGACTGTTGGTGCTGAAACCACACCGGTTCCTGAGGGACCCTAGTCGATAATTCATTTCAAAGGGCGTGTCTCCACTTGGAGCACGCCCTTTTTTTGATAGTTTGGACGATCTAGCGAAAGCCTTATGATCGCCGTTTACCGCTGTAGGGAAACGCTTCATCGTTTCCGCGAATATACGAGCGGTTGCAGATAAACCTAGATACGGGAGTCATAATACAGAAGTCGGGAGTCAGTAGTTTATACAGAGGAACTTACTGACACAGAGAGCTTCGCCAAATTGGCGAGCCATATAATTCTGCAATCGGTTGATTGTGAATCCTGCATTCTGACTTCTGAACCCTGACTGCTTTTTTAGGATCAAACAGCCAGAAGAAGTCACAGGGTGGCCTAGGCTCCAAGACCCCGACAGAGCTTCGAGGCAACGAACCAAGCCATCATTAGACCAATCATTTTTAGAAGCGGTATAAGTTATCTAGCCCCTAGGAACGGCAATGGTCGGCTATTACCCTCCAGAATAAGCGTTACCTGTATGTTCTAAGCAGTAAATACTGATGGACCTTTTTGGAGTTTAGCGCCATTCGGGTCTATCATCATTTGTTGAAGGGGATGTCCTTGAATCAGATGGATTTGTAGAGAGTGGGGCAGTGCGCCGCCTACTAGGTCTTATCGGAAGTTGCTTGGCATTTAAACTCACTCCTAGGAAGCTAATACAAGCTACAGTCCGCATACCCAGATATTCGATTAGGAGATGTTATGATCTGGCGAGCTAGCCGCGCTTAATTCCGCATAGCGCATATCTATAGACCCGCGCTGGTATTTCTCTCAGCTCAAAGAGCCGCGAGAGGCATTGTTAGGCTCACTACAACCTAGGGTGTAGAGAGCATGGTTTTTAATGTGGGGCTTAGACTTCCTCGTCTGAATTAGAGGCCTTCGCTTCGAGTAAGCGCTGTGTCTCTTCTGCGCGTTGGCGGCTAATTGGGTAGAACCACATGAGAGCAATGGCGATCAGTAGGCCTATAGTCTGGAAGCCGATCAAAAGGGCTTTCATTCTGACTGCAATGTCAGTGTCGAGCCCTCCTGCATCAATCGCAAGGGGATCATACCCCGCAGCAGTTGCCATATACCCGCCGATACCGAATGTGAGTCCTTGAGCCGCTTTGAGCGCAAAACCTTTGACCGAGCTGAACATGCCCTCGCGACGACGGCCCGTTTTCAATTCGTCATCATCGCAGATATCGGCGACCATGGAATCGACCATTAACCAGCAGCCTTGCATGCCAATGAAAGCGATAGCACCGACGGCATACATGGCCCAGACCCAGCGTGGATCCATTGCCCAAAAGTTGAGAGCATTACCAGTTGTGACGAATAGGAGTCCAATGATCATGGCCATACGCTTATTAAAGCGCACAGAGATGTAGCCTATGAAGTAGATGCTAAGGTAAGAAAGGCCGACTGCTAAGGTAGTGAAAATTCCAGTAAAGGTGCCGAGTGACTGTGTATTACCTTGGAACACGAAGTCTAACATGATCAGCGGGGCGATGCTCTGCGCTGAAAAGAGAGCCACAATAATCATCACATACGACACGAAGAGTATGAAGAATGGCTTGTTGGTCATCGTATACTTAATCGCTTCAAATAGACGAATGGGTTCTTGTTTTTCGATGGCGAGTTCTTCCTTGCATCCGAAAGTCGGAATGAGGCCCGAGATTAAGACGATTCCCGCCACACCGATGGTCACCCAGAAGGCGCCTACTCCAACATTTGGAAAGAGGTCCGCAGCGGCCATTTTGAAGAGCCAACCAGCTGCGAGCGAGCCTGCGAGCCCTATGAACATTCGCCATCTGAGCACTCGCGTTCGTTCATCATAGTCGGGAGTCAGCTCGAAACCCAGCGCTGTGTAGGGCACTACGAATAAAGTGTAAGCAACCGCAAACAGGCTGCCAATACTGACGACATACCAGAAGGGTATATTCGAATACCATGGATTGTTAACCGTTTCGATTCCGATGGGAGTCCATAGCAGCGGAAGCAGGAGTGCGCATAATAGCACGCCGATAAACATTAAAGGGCGGCGACGACCATATTTGGACTGAAGATTGTCTGAGTAGTTACCGATCCAAGGGTCCGTGAAAGCATCGACCAATCGAGGCATCGCCAAAGCGAGGCCTGCGAGTTCTGCGCTGAAATTAAAATGTGTCACGTAGACTAGCGTTCCCAGCGCTGTCAGCGTATTGAACATGAAGTTGTCGGCAAGTCCGCCAAAGCCCCAAGTTACTTTTGTGCGCAAGGGCACCTTTTTTTGTCCGGGAATGTGGGGTATGTGACTTGAACTCATAGATATTTCAGCATGTATGCTCAGTTCTTTGTTGGTTAATCGATATTGAGTTACTATTTAGCTTAGAGATCAGATAGCAATAAGAAAGCTTTCTTCCTCGGGGTATAACTTATCGCTTATTGTTGTCGATTCACGCTGAGTGGATCAGAGCTGAACTTGAATAAATCCCTGTGCAAGTCTGGAATTTTAGATCAGTCTAATCCATACTATACAACCCGCCCCTAATAAACGAGCGATACCAATCGTCTAAAAACCCTATCCTCATGGAAATTTTGTTCCCAACGCGCTTGCCCAAATTATTGTCCACTCTTCTTTCCACTTGGCTCTGTCTATGTGCCTGCGGAATGGCACATGCTGTGCCAGAAGCCGATCAAGTGCTTAAGACCCTGACTTCCGAACACCCTCGACTGCTAATAGATGCTTCGAAAATTCAGCAACTGAGACACGTGGTGAAACACGACGCCATAGCGGAGGAGATTTATGAAAAGACGAAAAGTAAGGCTGACAAGGTGCTTGATGAAGCTCCTGTGTTTTATGAACTACGCGACGGCAGAAGGTTGATTTATGTGAGCGGTGATGTCTTGGATCGGGTCTTGAACCTCTCAATTGTGTATCTGGTTACCGAAGATGAGCGGTATGCAAATCGAGTTTGGCTCGAACTGAAGTCTGCGTCTGAGTTTCAAGATTGGAATCCTGCCCACTTCCTCGATACGGCTATTTTGACTAAAGCTTTGGCGATTGGCTTGGATTGGTTGTGGGATGAATGGACGCCGCAACAACGCGCGATTCTGCAGCAGGCAATTATTGAAAAAGGCCTTAGGCCGGCCATGAAAGTTTACGATAGTGGCCGTGGATGGCCCAACGCGACGAACAACTGGAATCAAGTGTGTAATGGTGGGATCGGTATGGGGGCACTTGCTGTCGCTGAAGTCGACCCGGAGCTCGCTGGTCAAATCCTGCACAATGCGATAAAAAGTATACCTAGGGCGATGAAACCCTATGCGCCCGATGGTGCAGGTCATGAGGGTGTGGGTTATTGGAGTTTTGGGAGTCTATATAATATTATGTTAATCGGCTCGCTCGAAAGTGCCTTGGGCACTGATTTTGGTTTGAGTGAAGTCGATGGGTTTCGGCAAAGTGGGGACTATCAAATCTATCTGTCTGGAACAAAACGCGTGGCTTTTGATTTTGGCGATTGTCCGCGCCGACCAACCTCCACTGCGCAGCATATGTGGATGGGGGATCAATATGCAATCCCTCGCTACACATGGTTTCGTCATAATGCTTTGGCTGAGGGACAGGGCGCAAGTGTCTGGGATCTGCTATGGTTTGATCCGAGCGCTAAGGACTTTTCGAGCGAATCTATGCATCTCGATAAACATTTCAAAAAAGTCGAAGTTGCCTCGATGCGTGACTCTTGGCTTGATGGCGAAGGCTTTATCTTGGCGATTCAAGCTGGTTTTAATGGGGCATCCCATCGTCATCTAGATCTTGGTTCTTTTATTCTAGAAGTGGATGGTGTGCGCTGGATCATTGATTCTGGTAAAGACCGAGAAACGTATCAGCGCCATAAGAGTAAGGCGGCTCGCACTGATTTTTATCGTGTGCGTGCGGAAGGGCACAACACGCTTGTGATCAATCCCGATGAAACCCCAGATCAGCACCCCAAAGCGAGGGCTGCATTTACTGATTTCGTATCTGAACGGTCGCTTGCTACCGCCGAGTTAGACCTGACGAATGCTTATGGGAAACACGCTGAGAATGTGACGCGGAACTTTAAATTAGAACGAGGAAAGCGCCTCACCATCACCGATTCGATTGCCTGTAAGGAGCCGTCCGAAATTTGGTCGTTTTTCCACACTGAGGCAGGTGTTGAATTGAGTGAAGACAAACGGACAGCCATCATGAAACAGGACGGGAAGACCCTTCATATGCGCCTAGGCTTGCCTGCTGACGCTGTATTGAAGCTCGTGCCGGTCGAACCCTTTCCAAGTTCACCAAGTCCGACCAAGCAGGCCTCGAATGAAGGTCGGAGTAAGATCGCGGTGCACCTCGCAGACGTGAAGAACGCAGTGATCGCCGTTCGATTTGAGGTAATGGAAGAGTGATCCTCCACTCAAGTCTGGCACGAGTATTTGGTCGCCGGGAACAAGGGACTGCCAATTCAAGCTAGAGTTTAGTGCAATAATGTAATCAGGCTCGGTCTGAGCATGCTCGGCTACCATTTCTAAAATGGAGTTGTAGCGCATGGCATCGAGTTGACCGCGTTCGGTCCAGCTTTGTGGTTTGTCGGCAACCTTAGTGAAATCTCCCTGACTGAGTTCGATGCGTGCGTAGACCGGATCGACTATTTTGAGGACGTTCGCGGTTGCACTATCGAAGATACCTGAAACCGGCAATTGGTGCGCCATTTGATAGGCGTTGAGCGCGAGCGTTGTTTGAGCTCCTAGTTTTCCATTTATTGAGCCTGGAGAGAATCCTTCTCGGGCCAAAGCAATTTGCAGTTCGATGATATTGGCGATGGCCCTTTCGATCGGTTTCGGTGGAGGTGCGCCTTCTCGGTTTTGTGTGTAAACGATTAAGACGAAGCCAATGGCAGTGAAGGAAAGGAGTATAAAAAAAGTTTCCCGAGTGGGTGTAGTCCTTGGGCTTTGTTATTTGGGCGAGTTCGAGCAGACTTGCGTGCAGTTTTCTTTTTAGTTGGCACGGGACTAGGTGAAGCAGTGGTAGGGTGTTTTAAGAACCTTTCGAATCGGCCTGTGATGCTTTAGTGATCGGCGTATGTGGAACGATCGTCGGCTCTTCTTGGCGTTCTTTTTCTTGATGCTTACGGCGTTCGTGTGCGGCTTTCGCGAAGATGTCTTGAGAGGCTACAAGTTCAGTGTTCGTACGACTTTTGGCGATACGGTGGTAGGCCCCATTTGCGCGTAAGATACGAGCGTTTTTGGTGTCTTTAAGATACGTTTCTAAGATGCCGATCAAGCGCGCTTTAAGCTCGGGGTCCTCTATGGGGAATACTGCTTCGATGCGTCGATAGAAATTGCGAGGCATCCAATCGGCGCTACCAGCGTAAACGATGGGAACCCCATGATTTTCAAAATAGAATATGCGGCTATGCTCAAGGTAGCGGCCGAGTATACTACGCACTCGGATATTTTCACTGACGCCTTTAATGTTGGGCACTAAATTGCAAATGCCACGAACGATGAGATCGATTTTGACGCCCGCTTGTGACGCCCTGTAAAGGTTATCGATAGTTACTTGATCAACGAGGCTGTTGGTTTGCGCGATAATACGGGCTGGCTTGCCAGCCTTGGCGTTGCGGGTTTCTGCTTTGATATAATTTTGCAGTCTAGAGTGCAGGGTAAATGGCGCGACTAAGAGCTTTTTGAAGCGCGGAGTGAGTGAGAAACCGGTGAGTGTATTAAAAAGCCCTGCGACCTCTTCAGTGATTTCTTCTTTGGCGGTGAAGAAACTGATGTCCGTGTAGAGGCGTGCTGTTTTTGGATTGTAATTACCTGTGCCCAGGTGGCAGTAGCGCCGTAGCTTATCGCCTTCACGTCGGACGACTAGGCAAGTCTTACAATGAGTTTTGAGGCCGACCAGTCCATATACAACGTGCACGCCAACGTCTTCAAGTCGCCGTGCCCATTGAATATTGTTGGCTTCATCGAACCGGGCTTTGATCTCCACTAGCACAGTGACTTGCTTACCTCGGCGAGAGGCCTCCATCAGGGCAGCAACAATTGGCGAGTCGCCAGAGGTGCGATAAAGTGTTTGTTTGATCGCATAAACTTTAGGGTCGCAGGCCGCTTGATGGATGAAATCAACGAATGGCTGAAAGCTGTCGTATGGCTGGTGGAGCATGATGTCTCCTTCCAGAATGCGGTCAAAAATCGAATCAGAGTGATCGAATTGGCTGGATACAAATGTAGCTGCTGGAGGGAATTTGAGATCTGGGCGATCGATCAAGTCATAAGCGCTCATCAGACGTAGAAGATTGATGGGGCCATCATTTTGATAGACGTTTTCTTGTTGCAGATTGATTGCTTGGAGAAGTTCTTCAACCAATACAGGGTCGGCGCCTTTGCCTATTTCAAGGCGAACAGCTGCGCCTTTATTCATTTTCATAAGCTCTTCTTCAATTTTTGTCAGAAGGTTTTCCACTTCTTCTTCGTCGATGTAGAGATCGCTGTTTCGAGTGATACGAAAGGGTACCGCCGAGCTGACTTTATATCCAGGGAAGAGCCATTTTATATAATGTTGAATGACGTCACTTAAGAAAATGTAGACTTCAGGGTTACCACGCCGAGGCGCTTCGATTTTAACGATACGAGGCAAGACGCGGGGCACGGGGATGATCGCCATCATTCGCTCGATGATACGAGTCTCTGGGTCGTCAATGGAGGCGAGCAGGTAGAGCGCCTTATTTGTGAGTTGTGGAAAGGGGTGCGCCGGGTCGATTGCCAATGGGGTCAAAACTGGGAAGACTTTTTCTTCAAAATAGTTGGTCAGCCACTTTTTTTCGTTTCGTGTGAGCTGTACGTAATTACAGAACAACACGTTCGACTGCTCTAAGCTTGGCACGATTTGTTTGTCCCAGCATTCATACTGATCTGTAACCAACCGTTTGGCGACACTTTGAATGCGACGAAGTTGTGCTTTGGGGCCGAGCATATCTGGCCCGCGTTCAATAGTGCCTGATTTAACCTGCTGCATTAAGCCCGCAACTCGTATTTCGAAAAACTCGTCTAAATTAGAGCTCACGAATGCAAGAAACTTCATGCGCTCTAGAATCGGATAATCCTTAGATTGAGCTTGCTCCAAGACGCGTCGATTGAACGCAAGCCAGCTAAGTTCGCGATTGAAGTAAGGAAAGCGTGATTGGGCTTTACGTCGTTTGGGCACGTGAATAGTGAGTCGAAAACAATTAATTTCCTTTAAAATAGCATTTTAGCAAGCATGAGCCATCTAGCTGGGTGAAGATTTAACACAAATGTATCATAACGTGATATCTAGCATAAACTATTGCAAGAAGGTTGCATTACTTCTAAAAATGTAATGATGAGGGAGCTCATTAATATAATACTATGAAATTAACACATATCATCACTCTTCTTGTTGCGGCACTTTTCTTTGCTGGTTGTGCATCTAAAGAGACTGCATCAACTGAAGCTCCTGCTGAAACAGCACCAGCAACAGGCAATACTGTTCAAGCAAAGACTGCTTAAGAAGGTTCTACTGGCTCAGGTCTCCTTATGGAGCGCTACAAAGCTGGCTCGATCGAAGGCTATCGTGACTAATCGTGACCGCGAATACTATTCATTCAAAATCCGCACTCATATGAGTGTTTTTTTTTTGCACTCAGCTAAGCTCATAAAAAAAAGTCGCCCTGTCAAGCAGGGCGACTTCGTAGAATCACAATTAACTGCTGACTGCTTTATTTCGCGCTCAGCTTTTCAAGAATTTCATAGTTTCGCTGGAGCATCGCAGATGGGTCTTCGAGAAGTCCAGCGGCTACGCGCGCGTTATCTAGAATCTGCTGACTGATTAGACTCGCGAGATCTCCATCGCTTGAGCTGAGACCGGCAAGGTTCTTTACAAGAGGGTGACGTGGGTTGATCTGCAGTTTTACTGGGGGCTCTGAATTTGGCATGCCGCTTTGCTGTTGCATCGCCTTCATCATTTTTCGCATTTGAGCGGTCATCATTTTGTCCGCATTCACAATCATTGCGGGGCTACCTACAAGACGATCACTTGTCGTTACCTCACTCACTTCTTCACCGAGCTTTTCTTTGACGAACGCGCAGAGTGCATCGCTGCTTGCAGTGTCTAGAGCCTCAGGCTTGTCCGTCTCAGTATCTGGCGAGATTGCATCGAGATCGATGTCATCGTTGTCGGCCGATACAAAGTTCTTCTCGTCAAAGGCACGTGCATGGTTTGTGACGAACTCATCTACGGGCTCATACATGTAAAGGACCTCGATGTTACGTGCCTTGAAAGCTTCCATGTAAGGACCGCTTTCGATTGATTGACGATTGGTGCCTGAGATGTAGTAGATTTCTTTTTGACCTTCAGGTGCCCGAGATAAGTAATCTGCGAGGCTGGTGGTCTTGCCGTCTTCTGTGTAGGAAGATTCGTAGCGCAATAACTTGAGCAAATGGTCGCGGTGTGTGTGGTCCGTCGTCACACCTTCTTTGAGGAAGAGTCCGAATTTTGACCAGAAATCATTATAGACTTCTGGCTCATTCTTAGCCTTTTCCTCCAGCAATTTGAGGAAGCGTTTGGTGATGACTTTGTTAAGCTTTTGGATCAGCGAGCTATCTTGCATCGACTCACGAGAGATGTTGAGTGGCAAATCTGCACTGTCGACCACGCCGCGCACGAAGCGAAGCCAGTCTGGTAGCAGATTCTTCGGTTCGCTATCGATGAGCACTTTGCGGCAATAAAGGGATACGCCAGGCTCCATACGGCCAAACCCGAAACCTTCCATATTTTCGGTAGGTGCAAACAGTAGGGTATTGATTTCTAAAGGTGCGTCTGCAGAAAAATGTAACCAGAAGCGAGGGTCGTCGAATGCATTCGCTTGGAACTTATAGAATTCTTTGTATTCCTCGTCGGTGACGTCATTTTTGTTCTTAAGCCAGATGGCTTGCACGGTGTTGAGCACTTCGCCCTCTACCTTTACTGGAAATTGCACAAAGGTAGAATACTTCTTAATAATCTCCTCAATGCGGTCTTTCTTTGCGAAGTCCTTGTATTCGTCTTTTAGCGAAATTACGATACGAGTTCCGCGGCGCTCGCCCTCGACGGTTTCGATTTCGTATGCCCCAGATCCGTCGCTTGACCAGCAGTAGCTTTCACCTTCGGTTTGCCAGGTGCGGGTGTAAACCTTCACTGAATCAGCGACCATGAAGGCGGAGTAAAATCCGACACCGAATTGGCCGATGAGGTTATCGTTTCGCTCACCACTTTCTTTGAGTGCTTTAAGGAATGCTTTGGAGCCAGAGTGAGCGATCGTGCCGAGGTTCTCGATCAACTCATCGTGAGTCATTCCAATACCGAAATCTTGGATTGTTATCGTGCCTGCTTCTTCGTCTGTGGTGACTTGAATCTCAAGCTCAAGGCCATCGTCAAAGACGCTCGATTCTGTTAGTTGGTTGTGCCGGAGTTTCTCCGTCGCATCCGATGCATTCGAGATTAACTCGCGGACAAAGATCTCTTTGTCGGTGTAAAGCGAATGGACAACGATATCGAGGACTTGCTTGACCTCGGCTTGGAATTCGTGGCGTTCAGGTGCTTGTGTGCTCATAGTTTTTTTGAATGAATAATTAGTAATTACTGAAAAGTGAAGCGGAGAAAGCTAGACGGGCTTTCGAAAAAATCAAGTGTTGTGCGCAACTGATTTGTTATCTACGGTCTAGTCATGAAAAAAACGACTTTTACTGTGTCTTTTAGTTCCTATGTTAACCGCGTTTGCACTGATTTCATCGGGGTGCATTGCGGTCGTAGCTGGTAGTGCGGTCGGGGGCACGGCTTTTGTGCTTGGTGACCTCGAAGTGGATGTCGATGGCTCCCCGAAAGAAGTGCGGTCAGCAATTGTCGCCGCGGGCAAAGACCTTAAATTGAGATCGATTTCTGGCACTGGAGACGAACTGAACGGGCTCTACATTTTCAGGACAGCGCAAGACGATAAAGTGACCATCAAGTATGAGGTCATCTCAGATTCGCTTGTGAAGTTGAATATTCGAGTCGGCAATTTTGGCGATGAATCCTTGTCTCACCGTATTAATCAAGCGATCCAAAAGCATCTCTAGTCTATTTGAGTAGCACACCTGAAGTCCGTTTGGCGAACGTCGGTAGTTTTACTATTCTGAGCAGGTAATCAGCGCTCTGCAATGGAAACTTGTTTTGTAGGTTTACTTTTTCAGTTTAAATGGACGTGATGAAGTCTTTGTTGGAGTGGGGAAGTCGTGTGGCAATTCAGTGCGAGAGACTTTACCAGTGGCAGCCCATTCGGTGCCTCGTAAAAAGGTTTCAATAAAGCCAACGCACTCAAAAGCGCGTGTGTCATGACCTAGGGTGGAATGGAAAGTGCGCCCATCGTAATAGTTAATGGTCATTAGCATTGGCTCGTTACGACCGGCTGCCTGTAATTCTGGGGTGTCAGCGGCGGTTGCCAAAATGGTCAGGTTTTCGGCGGGGCCGCGCAAGTGCGAGTAACATTCGTCATGTGCGTGCATCCAGGTGGCGGGTAGCCCTTTAACGATCGGGTGTTCAAAGTTGCGTTGTGTAATTAGAAACGGTTCGCGTGGGCCGTGTGCACCACATTTCCCGGGACTGTTGTCGCGCACAATCTCGCCGAGTTTGTTGTAATAGACGTAGGGACCGCTTTTTGAGTTACGACCACCCCAGCCACCAAGACCGATCATTTTGTTATATTCTTCCCAGTCACCAAAACAATTGTCTGCAGCGTGGATCGAGACAAAGCCGCCGCCATTTTTCATATACGTTTCTAGCGCTTTCTGTGTTTCAACCGGCCATGGTGCCGCGTTGAAACCGAAATTATTGATCACGACATCGTATTTTGAAAAATCTGGTTTGAAATTTGGATCAGTTTTTGGCTTAGGTAAATCCTTAGAGTCTCCCGCGTTGGCGAGTGGTAGGTATTCGGCTTCGGCTTGTCCCTTCCAAGTGAAATCACTGCGTTCGATATCGACGGTAAACATACCCGTCTCTTCGAGATATTGGCGCATCATGATGGTCGATTTGGGCCAAATCGCGTGATTGTTTTGACCATCAATAATCAGCGCCTTGATGGGTGCTGCTTGGCAAAAAGCGGTGGAGAGGGACATTGAAATTAGGGCGGATAGGATTCCAGTGATGTTCATTCTTAGAAATGTGGTGGGGCTGCAGAAAAAATGCGTGTGGGCGTATCGTGAGTTAAGGGGCACTCGCTAAGCTTGAATCTAGAGTGATGTATGACTGATTCTCATCGTATCACAACGTCGAATTCGAGTTGATTCAGGAAAACAAATACAATGCGGGCGGCAAAGATCGGGCTAATGACTTCGTGCTGGCGCACTTCGACGTAGAACTGCCGCAGCCGTTTGAGGAGCCCTATGCGGCCGCCGATTCGGTCGTCGAGAGTGGTAGTCGTATCGGTGATTTTCTCGACCAGTGTTTGTTTTTGATCGCTAGGAGGCTTCGTGGAATCTTGACTGCATATTTTAGTAACGAAGGCACTCTCTAGGAAAGGTTTTATATGAAGACATTCGCTATTTTATCCATGCTATGAGTTTCTTGTTTTGCTTTTGGGCAAAGCAAGCAAACCGTTAAATATTCAATCAATAATTCTTGGGTTTTCTTCAAGGATACGGCCGAGAAGCCAGTTTCCTTAGCTGAACTGGGGAGTCGAGAAGTTGAAATTGTTAACTTGCCACATGCTTACAATGCTCAGGACGCTATTCATAATGCGAGCGGCAAGATGAAGGGCTTCTACCAAGGGTCCGTCTGGTACATTCGCAAGGTGACTGTGCCAGCGCATTATAAAGATAAAGAGCTATTTGTCTATTTTGAAGGCGCCAATCAGGAAACAGACGTCTTTGTGAACAGTCAGTTTGCTGGTAATCATATCGGAGGCTATACTCGTTTCGTTTTTCCGATTTCTAAGTTCGTTGTATTCAACGCTGATCAGAAGTCCGCCGAATTTGAATTGGCGGTTCGGGTAGACATGACTCATAATTTGGATATTCCAACCCTTCAAGCTGACTTTACTTTCTATGGTGGAATCTATCGCGATGTCTCTTTGGTCGCCACAGAGAAAGTACATTTCGATTTAGAAGATCGTGCCTCAACCGGGGTGTATATTCGCACGCCCAAAGTCAGTGTTGAGCAGGCTGAACTGGATGTAGATGTGCGGATCAAGAATAGCGGTACGGAGGCTAAAGCCGTCAAATTGGAAACTATCATTTATGGACCCGACCAGCAACCAGTGGCTTCGTATACTTCGGATCTGTTGATTCCTGCGGGCGAGGTGTTCACGGCGAAACCGGCTATACAGCCTATCCAGAAGCCCGAACTCTGGAGCACGGAGACTCCGAACCTTTATCGACTGGTTTGCCAGATCGCTGATACGGATTCTGGTGTGGTGCTCGATGAAGTGATCAGTACCTTCGGCTGTCGTTGGTTTTCGTTTGATGCCAAGGAAGGCTTTTTCTTAAACGGAAAGCACATGAAGCTGATTGGCACCAATCGGCATCAAGATTATGTTGGGATTGGAAATGCATTGCCCGATTATATTCATCGGGAAGATATTCAACGCATGAAGGAGATGGGCAGTAACTTCCTCCGTATCGCCCACTATCCTCAAGACCCAGCTGTTCTGGAGCTGTTTGATCGTATGGGAATACTGACGACAATTGAAACGCCGATTATTGATACCATCACTGAAACGGAAGCCTTCAAGCAGAACTGCCTCAATATCCATGAGGAAATGATGCATCAGAACTATAATCACCCCAGTTTGATCATCTGGGCCTACATGAATGAAGTGTTACTGCATCCGAAATACAAAAAAGAACCCGCCAAACAGAAAGTTTATTTCGAAAAGGTGTATGCGATTGCCTCGGCACTTGAGGAGATGACTCGAAAAGAAGATCCATACCGTTATACGATGATTCCGAACCACGCCAATCTGAATATCTACAAGGATAACGGACTGACCGATTTGCCGATGATTGTTGGCTGGAATATTTATTATGGTTGGTATAAAGGAACTTACCTTGATGTTACGGAGCAAATGACCCGATTCCATGAAGCGGTTCCGGATAAGCCGATGATTATTGCAGAATACGGCGCTGGGGTGGATCCGCGTCTGCATGCCTTGGATCCGGTTCGGTATGATTTTACGCAGGAGTATGGGACCCGTTTTTATGAGGCATACTTAGCGGCTCTGAACGATATGCCATTCATTGCTGGCATCAATGTTTGGAACTTTGCTGACTTTGGCTCAGTAGGTCGGGTCGATACTGTTCCGAATATCAATAATAAAGGGTTGATCGGAATCGATCGTAAGCCGAAGGACGTGTATCTTTTCTATCAAGCTGCATTGCTGAAAGAACCATACATCGGCGTGGCGGCTCAATCTTGGGTTCGTCGTGCTTGCGTAGAGGATGAAGCAGGAGAAGGCATTTGCACGATGCCTGTTGAAATCTTTTCCAACCAGAAAGAGGTGGAGTTGTTTCACAACGGTGTCAGCTTAGGCAGTCAAACTGTAGGCAATCATAATAAGGCGATCTTTGATGTGCCTTTTATCAATGGTCAAAATGGCCTGCGCGCGGTCAGTGTGGCTGATACAACAGTCGAAGCGTATGCATCTGTTAAAATGGTTGTCCTGCCGATTGAGTTAGATGTCTTTCCATCTTCTGGCCTGACAATTAATGCGGCGACTATCGCTTCTTTTACGATGAGAAATATGATCAGGCATGGTTGCCTGAAAAACCCTATATCAAGGGTAGTTGGGGCTATATCGGTGGATCGGTGTATACTATGAAGCGGACCCGTCGCCAACAGCATGGCACGAGTCAGCCAATCATAGGCACACACTGTGATCCTGTTTTTCAAACGCAACGGATCGGCATTGAGCAATACCGTTTTGATGTGCCTCCTGGTTTGTATGAGCTTACCCTGCATTTTGCGGAATTGACGGGCGCCAAATCCGCCGCGCTACCGTATGAACTCGGTTCAGCCGATACCGAAAAACCATCGCGAGCGAAGAACCGTAATTTCAGTGTTTCCGTCCAGGGACAGCCTGCCATTGAAAACATTAGTCTAGCCAAGGAGTATGGATCTTTTCGGGCAGTCAGTATAAAAACCACTTCTTCGGTCGAGGCCGGTGATGCGTTGATCGTGGACTTCATGCCAACCAAAGAGGACTCGATTCTTTGCGGAATTGAGCTGAATAAAAAGTTTTAGACACAACTCGGTCTTCATGGGGAATCGGTCTCGAAACTGCCCCAAAGCGTAAGCTTTGGGTTAGTCGCAAACTTCACCTGCGCTACGCTGGTTCGACCCATTTGCCGTGCTCTTTAATCAGGTCGATCAAGCGGTCCAATGCTTCCGCTGCGGGGACGTTATATTTGACGCATTCTTTGCCGACGTAGAGATTGATCTTGGCGGGGGCACCGCCGACGTAGCCGAAATCGGCGTCGGCCATTTCGCCAGGGCCGTTGACGATGCAACCCATGATCGCAATGGTGACTCCTTTGAGGTGATCGGTGCGACTGCGGATTTTTTGGGTGACGCTTTGTAAATCAAAGAGTGTGCGACCACAACTAGGGCAGGCGACGAATTCTGTTTTAGAAATTCGGGAACGGGCTCCTTGCAAAATGTTGTAGGCGAGCGTGGTCGCCTTGGCGAGTTGCGGTTCGGTTTCGATACTGATGGCATCACCGATACCATCGCATAGCAGGGCGCCGCTAAGAATGCTACTTTCTAGCAAGCGATCATAAAAATAGCTTTTTGGATCGAGTGTGTTTTCGGCTGTGTTGCGGATCCAAATCGGGGCGTCGGGCACGAAGTCGTTTGCGGCTTCGGCGAGGGCGCGATAGCTGCCGACGGGGTGGCGCGCATCGGCAGGTGAGCTTCGGGTGAGGATCAGATTTTCGCTACCCATCGGTTGGAGCTGTGCGCCTATTTCGTCACGCAGGGCATCGGCATTGCAATCGATGGCGCAGTTGAAGCCCTTGTCGCGGCAAAATTGTAAGAAGCTGGCAGCATAAAATGCGTCTTCCTGTGCGATGTGTTGCAGTAGGGTGATGCCCGCGAGTCCGTCTTCGGGCCATTCGTAAGTTTCGAGGTCACTGAGGTCGACGTCTGTGCCGAGTTCAAGGACGAAGGCTTTGACAACCGTGTGAAGGGCTTCGTGGAGTGATGCGAAATGAGCGAGGTCTTCGGGGTGTTGAATCGCGACTTGTAGACCTTCGATTTTGCTGTCTT
The DNA here is from genome assembly GCA_937136395.1 of uncultured Opitutia bacterium. Lineage (GTDB taxonomy): Bacteria > Verrucomicrobiota > Verrucomicrobiia > Opitutales > Coraliomargaritaceae > JBPOFY01. The sequence goes on from CAKZOI010000061.1 coordinate 17,257, forward strand.
TGAGATCCATTTGCGCCGCGCAGACCTCTTGTATGATTGGAGCGATCGCGTCAATCGAATGGTGTGTTTTGACGATTACAGCTGGCACGGTTTCGCCGCCGATGTTGCAGCCATTGCCGAGTTCGATGACACGTGTGCTACGCTTTTGAAAGGTGAAGGGATCGATGCTATCTTTGGTGGTCTCGGAGAGCTCAATATCTTCGTGCTGCTTCCAGAGCGCCATCGCTTTGTCCGCTAGGTCGCGGGCAACAGGAATTTCGTAAATGGGATCTTCGGTGAGTGAGACACGAATGGTGTCGCCGAGCCCGTCGTTGAGCAGGGTGCCGATGCCGATGGCGCTTTTCACACGTGCGTCTTCGCCATCACCCGCCTCGGTCACGCCAAGGTGGAGTGTGTAGTTCATTGCTTCTTGATCCATGCGAGCCACTGCGAGTCGATAGGCCTCGATCATGACCTTCGGGTTGCTGGCTTTCATGGAGAGGCAAATGTCTTGGTAGTTATGGCTCTCTGCGATGCGTATGAATTCGAGTGCGCTCTCGACCATGCCGAGGGGCGAGTCGCCGAAGCGATTCATTATGCGGTCGGAGAGCGAACCGTGGTTGGTGCCGATGCGCATAGCGCGGCCCAGTTCTTTACAGCGTAGCACGATCGGGCTGAAGGCTTCGTGAAGTCGTTCCAGCTCTTCGTTGTAGGCGGCATCAGTATATTCGAGCACCGCAAACTTCTTCTTGTCTGCGTAGTTGCCTGGATTGATGCGGATCTTTTCGACGTGTTTTACCGCTTCCATCGCAGCGGATGGCAGAAAGTGAATGTCAGCGACCAGCGGCACGTCGCATTTCGCGGCACGAACTTTTTTTGAGATTTCTCCAAGTGCTTCAGCTGCTTTTTTATTGGGTGCCGTGATGCGCACAATCTCACAACCAGCCTCAGCGAGTGCGAGGGTCTGCTTTACGGTGGCCTCCACATCTTGCGTGTTCGTTGTAGTCATCGACTGAATACGAATCGGGTTTGTGCCACCGACGCCGACTCCGCCGACCAATACTTCGCGGGATATACGGCGTTTGGCTTGAAAGCGAGAAGCGCAATAATCGAGTGGTGATGACATGGTTAAGGGAACGTCGAACGTTTAATTTTGAATAATTTAGAAATTACTAGGGTTGAGCGGATTCGACCTCCGAAGTCTCGCTTTCAACATTCGATGTTGGACGTTCGATGTTCGACGTTCCCTCCGTTCCTGCTGTGGCATTGGGCTTGTCTTCGATCACTCCGGCATCAAGTCCGACGCGAAGGATGTCTCGATAGCTGACATAGAGCATGAAGGAGAGCAGTATGACAATGCACAGTGTGTAGGAGCCTTCCATGATGCGGCGAGGAACTGGGCGACCTGTGAGTTTTGAGATCGTTGCAAAAGTCATGTGGCCACCATCGAGGACAGGAATTGGTAGCACGTTGAAGATCGCGAGATTGACGTTGATCAGGGCCAGGAACCAGATGAGATCGATCCAACCATAGCGCGCCATGCTAGTGAGTCCGTGCACGATACCTATGGGGCCGCTCATATTGCCGATTTTGACATCAGACTTTGGACTGATGAGTGCGAAGAGCGTTTGCTTCATTGTCCGTGCCATCGCGACGATTTGATCGATGGGGTTGAGGTGCACACGCTCGGTGGCATACTGATAATAGTAGGAAAATCCAAAACGCGGGGTGCTTTCACCAGTGGCAACTTTGGGTTCGATGGGGAGCACGATTTCTTGACCTTCACGAATGACGGTTAAGTCGATAACGCCACCTGTGTGCTTATCTAGATAGAGGCTGAGAAAGGCAGAAGAAGTAATTGGCTGTCCGTCGAGTGCAAAGAGTTGGTCTTCAGGTTGCAGGCCTGCTTCGAAGGCGGGCATGTTTTTTTGAACTTGAGAGACGACTAGGTCGGTTCCGGGGTCGACGGCGATACTGCGTATACTGTCGATGCCGACATCAATGAGCACAGGGTGAATGGTGAGGTTTTTGATTTCACCATCACGAAGCACTTCAAGTTCTGCGAGCGGGCGTCCAGTATCGTCGCGTTGAGTGCCCGTCATGATCACATTGTTGAGTTCCACCCAGTTGCGAATTCTAGCGCCGTCGATTGTGATGATTTGGTCACCAACTTGTAGACCCGCTTCGTAAGCTGGCCCTGGGACGACCACGCCTTCGTGATTGAGGATTTCCTCGGGCACGGAGTTGACTTCTGTAGATACCACAACATCCCGACCGACGCCCCATAGCACTAAGGATAGGCAAAATGCGAAAATCACATTAAACACTGCTCCCATGACAGCCACGACCATCTTGTCCGCATAGGAGATCGGGGGGAGTGCTTCTGCTTCATCTTCGCCTTCGCCACCTTCGAGACGGCCCATATCTGCCAACTGCGGCAGCGAGACATAGCCGCCGAGGGGAAAGAGTGAGATTCGGAAATCGGTATCCATCCATTTCCAGCCGAAGAGGCGAGGACCGAAGCCGATGGAAAAGCGGTCAGCTTTGAGCCCGCGTTTTTTAGCCGCGAGGAAGTGTCCGAGCTCGTGGACGAAGATGGAGAAGCCTAGAGCAGCTAGTGCAATGGCGATGTAGAAGATGTTTAGAAGCATGGGAAAAGGAGGGAACTTTGAACGTCGAACATCGAACGTCGAATATTGAATGATCGACTAATCTGACGGGGAATTAGCTAAAGCTGTGAAGTGTTGAAATTTGGAAATTGGAAAAAACTGGAATTTGATTTTGGAGGGCTGTGCTTCGTCACAGCGGTTTGCCGTGGTCGAAGCGCTTGGAACGGTGGCGGTGCGGAGGTCCGACCTCCTCTAATTAGGCTGGATTGTATTCGCGGGCGACTTTCCGTGCCTTGGAATCGATTTCTAGGAGTTGTTCGATATCCGAGGCAGGTGCGGTGTCTACGCGAGCTAAAGTATGTTCGATAACTTTCGGAATCTCAAGATAGCCGAGATCTTTTGCGAGGAAGCGTTCGACGGCGATTTCGTTGGCGGCATTATAAATCGCTGGCGCGCTGCCGCCTGTGCGCATGGCTTCGTAGGCGAGTCGCAGGCAAGGGTAGCGATCGAGCTCAGGTGCTTTAAAATCGAGCTGCATGGTTTCGCTGAAATCCAGTGTTTTTTCCACTCCTTTCGCGCGGTCGGGATGGAGGAGACAGTGTTGGATGGCGAAGGTCATGGAAGGTGGGCACAGTTGAGCGAGTATGGAGCCGTCGATAAATTGTGCAAAGGAGTGGACGATGCTTTGCGGGTGAATGACGACTTTAAGGCGATCGGGTTCTAAGCCAAATAGCCAATACGCTTCGATGAGTTCGAGGCCTTTATTGGCCATAGTTGCAGAATCGACCGTGATCTTTGGGCCCATCGACCAGTTTGGGTGCTGGGTGGCTTCTTCCGGGGTGACGTCGGCAAGGCTTTCCATTACGCGATCGCGAAATTGCCCACCAGATGCAGTGAGAATGAGCTTGTCTAAATGGGCTGTAGGATGGCCTTCAATGCATTGAAAAATCGCATTATGCTCGCTGTCGGTTGGTAGTAGGCGCACGCCTTTACGTCTGGCGGCTTCGATGACAAAGGCACCGCCGAGGACGAGGAGTTCTTTGTTGGCGAGGGCGATGTCCTTGCCTGCTTCGATTGCCGCAAGGGCTGGTTTGAGTCCGCAGGCACCCACGACAGCTATCAGCACGATGTCGGCTTCGGCTAGGGTGCATAGGCCTAGGAGCGAGGGCTCACCGCAGCTGACCTGTGTGTCTGCAGGGAAGTTTTTTGCCTGTTTCGATTCGAGAAAGGCTTCTTGATCTGAGAGCACTGCATGCGGCACTTTGAACTCATGGCAAATCTTTGCGAGCGCATCGTGTTGAGTATTTGCGGCGACGCCGACGAGCTCTATTCGGTCAGCATGTTTGCGTAAGACACGGAGTGTGCTGCTGCCGATCGATCCAGTAGCACCGAGGAGAATAAGCTTCTTTTTCGGTGATGCTGCCATTTAAAAAAGGGTGTATTTGAAGAGCAAATACCCGAGTGGTGCCGTCAGAATGAGGCTATCGGTCAAATCGAAAATGCCGCCTATGCCTGGAATCAGAGCGCCGGAGTCTTTGACTTGAGCTTGGCGTTTGAATGCCGATTCGACGAGGTCGGAGGCAATTGAGGCGATCGCGATTGGGACCGCAATGAGCGCTGAAAGCCACCAATGAAATCCAGTTGGCGCGTAGTTGTGAAAGACTCCGAGTAAGATCAGGCCAATTAAAACCGAGAATAAGATACCCCCAGCAGCACCTTCGTAGGTCTTTTTGGGGCTGATAACTGAGAGTGGGGTTTTGCCGATTTTCATGCCGACGAGTAGTCCACCAACATCGGTGCACTTGGCGACAGCGACGATCCATACAGTAAGGAACAGACCGGTGCCTATACCACTTTCATTGAATCCAGCATTTAGCTCCGACATCTTGACGATCTTGATCAGGAAATGCATCAAGAAGGGCACATATAATAAGCCAAATAGCGTCGGCATGAAGCTGCTCAAGCGTCCCGCCTGTAGGTCTTTGCGGATAATTGTTAGTGTAAGTAAGATAAAGCAGAGCAGGAAGAGATCGTATCCCGCATCTAAGCCGCCGAGGTAGTAGGAGCCGAAGGTAATGACGACTCCACAGGCGAGCCCGAGTTCCTTCATTGGCTTGAGGCCCATTTTCTCAAACAGTTGATACAGTTCGAGCTGAGTTAAAAAGGCCAAAACGGTGACCAATAGCACTCCTGCGTGCACACCGAAGAGTGCGAGTGAGATGCCGAGGACTGACCAGAGGACAGCGAAGCTGATAATGCGTTGCTTCATAAAAAATTCTTTATTGTTCGAGGATTGTAGTAGGGCTGGTTAGGTTTCTTGTAATTGTTGACTGGTTTTTCCATAGCGACGTTCGCGGTTGGCAAAGTCGTCTAGAGCAGCAGCAAAGTCACTTTCTTTAAAGTCGGGCCAGCGTGTTTTGGTGATGTGAATCTCGGCGTAAGCGCATTGCAGCATGAGGAAGTTACTCAAGCGTAATTCTCCAGAGGTGCGAATCACCAAGTCGGGATCAGGCATATCCCCTGTGTAAAGAAAGGGGCGCAGGTCGTCGTAGCGAAAATTGCTGATATCGATGTCGCCATCCGCAGAAGCTTTGACCACGCCCTTGATCGCATCGACGACTTCGGTGCGTGAGCCGTAGTTCAGCGCGAGGCCGAGTGTGTAATCTGTAAATTCGGCTGTGGCTGCCTCGGCTTTTCGCAGTGCTTCTTGAGTGGATTGTGGGAGCTCCTTGAAACGGCCGATGACGCGTAGGCGTATTTTTCGTTTAATGAGTTCAGGTAGTTGATCTTTGAGGAATCGATCGAGGAGATCCATCAAGGCGTCGATCTCGTCTTTTGGGCGATTCCAGTTTTCTACGCTGAAGGCATATAAAGTGATGTTTTTAACGCCGTGTTTTTGAGCCGCTGCGAGCGTGCGTTTGACGGCTTCTGCACCGCGTCGGTGGCCTTCGATACGAGGTAAGCTACGCTCGTTTGCCCAGCGACCATTGCCATCCATGATGATGGCGACGTGCTGCGGTGTTTGACTAGATGTTGATTTCTCGGTTTTCACGTTGTTTGCAAGGAATGAGATCAAAATGATCTCTGTCGCGGGGTGCAAGGGTAGAGAGGGGGAGATTTAAGATCCGAGATACGTGATTGGAGGTGAAGAAATACATTTTACTAAAAGTGATTCGTTCGCCAGTTTTGCAGATTATGCCAACTTACGTATACGAAACCATACCCGAGCAAAAGGGGCAAAAATCGGTTCAGTTTGAACTGCAGCAGTCAATGAAGGATGCGCCGCTGACTAAGCATCCAGAAACAGGCGTGCCGGTGCGCCGTGTGATTTCAGGCGGCTATGGATTTGTGGGAACTGCAAAAGGAACGCCGAGCCATAGTGGCAGCTGCGGTTCCGGCTGTGGCTGCGGTTGAGTGTCGTTTTATTCTGGAGGGCAACGCTCTGTCGTTGCCGCGGTTTGATAGTGGTTAAGTAGTCCTAGAGCCTCTGGCGAACGGCAACGACAGAGCGTTGCCCTCCAGTTGATTTCTGAGTTGCTTTAAAGTTTAAGCGGTTGCGGTGTCCAGATGGCTCCGGACACTCAAAAAAACAGGCTCCCTTGTGAGGAGCCTGTTTGAGGATGAATTCGCGATGTGCTGTGACTACCAAGTGTAGTTCAGTGTTACACCAAATTGCTGTGGGTCGGCTGGGTTTTCGTAGCGCTGCTCACCATAGCCGTTGTCAAAATTGAAGACGCGTTTCTCGTATTCTTCATCGAGCAAATTTCGGCCCCAAAGAGTGAGTGTCCATGACTCGTAGCGGTAGCCGATCGCACCATTGAAAACCGCAAACGAGCTGCGTTTCTCAGTGTTGTCGATGCTGTTGGATTCGTAGTATGAAGCGCTACCTGCGAGTTCCAAGTTTGCAAAGAAACCATTGTCCGCAACGTAATCTGCTCGAATGTTGTAGGTATAGTGCGGGGCGTTGGCTAAGTCTTTGTTGGTGGCGTCGGCTTCTGCCTCCAGCAGGCCGAGCCCTGCGCTTATAGTCCAGTTCGGGTTCACGAACCATGTCGCTTCCGCTTCGAGGCCATAGTGCTCTGCTGCGCCTTGATTCGATGTGAAGTAGCGGAAAAATCCACCGGCTCCATCCGAATCACGTAGCTGTGCATCGTCGCGATCCAGGTAGAAGACAGTGATTTGTGAGGTCAAAGCACCGTCAAACCACTCGCTGCGAAGGCCGATTTCGTAGTTCCAGAGAGTTTCGTCGTCATAGGTCAGAGGTTGACCAGCTTCGCGAAAGGATGCGCTATTTGCGCCACCCGCTTTGTAGCCGCGTTTGACGCTGGCAAACGCAGTGTGTGAAGAATCGAGGTCGTATTCGAAAGTGAGTTTACCACCAAAGAGGTCATTACTTGCACCGCTTTCACCTTCAAGAAGTTCACCAAAATAGTCTTCGATTACCTCAGATTTGAAATCAACAGAGTGGTATTCGTAGCGCAACCCCAAAGTCATACGGAAGCGTTCACTGAAGTCGTGGCCGATTTGGCCAAACAGTGCGTAACTGTCGGTTTCATACTCAGATTCAACTATGCCTGAAGCATATTCGTCCGTGTAATTCATGTCAGTGTCTTCACTGAAGAGTTGCATGTAGGCGCCAATGGTCCAGCGGTCGATCCAGCCGAATGCGTCGTCTTGCTCGATGGAATCAAATCGAAACTCTTGGGTGAATACTTCGCGGTTACGGAAGGCTTCGAGTGCTCCGCTATATACCGTAAAGAGCGGAACTTCGTCAGTATTCGTCCAATCGGAATCGTAGCTATTCAGAGAATCCGTATCACTGTAGCTTGTGATGCTGGTCACTTCGACGTCATTAAGGCCAGTCCATGTGCCGCGTAGGCTACCTGCTAAGGATTCTTGTTCATCACGGCCTTTGAAGTCAGATTTTGTATCAAAGCGCGTGTTGTCGAGCGACCATTCGTCGTAGCTGTTGTCAGCATCAGCGTAGAATACGGTGGCATCCCATTGCCAGTCGTCGTTGGCGATCCAGCGGAGTTTTAAGCGGGTGTTGAATTCGTCGCGCTCGTTGGTGTCGTCTGAACCGTGGAAGCTGTTGTCGCGGAAACCGTCTTGCTGGAGCTGATATGCAGAGAAGCGGAAGGTGAGCTTTTCCGGGGCGCTTTCGATCAGTGGACCGCCGACTGCGATGCCGCCGCCAAAGAGGCTGTCGTTACCAACAGTGCCTTCGACTTGGCCTGTCCAGTAGGGCGTGGGATCGTTGCTGACGATTTTGATGACACCACCTGCGGCATTCACGCCAAAGGCGCCGGCTTGTGGGCCGCGAAGGACTTCGACTTGTTGCACGTCGAAGAGATTGCCGATGGTGCCGATACCTGTGAAGTCAAGGTCGTCGACGAGGAAGCGCACAGATGAATCGGGCGTTTCGCCTTCGAATTGAGAGTTCTCACCAATGCCACGGATTTGTATATAGCGCGGGCGCGAGCTACCACCCGTCCAAGTTAGATTCGGGATCACGTTAATGATGTCGCCGAAGTGCTGTGAGCCACTCTTTTGAAGCGTCTCTTCACTTAGAACGCTGACGCTGGCAGTGGTTTGTTGTAGTTCCGAGTCCCACAGGCCGCCCGTGACGATCGTTGTGGTTTCGAGTTTTTGGAGCTCTGTTGGCCCCACTGTGGTTTCTTGTGCATACAGACTATTCGCGAGTGCGAGAGCTGCGATGGTGTATCTTGTGTATTTCATTTGGATCTCAATCGTGATTGCTTGAGATCCGGCTTCTGGCGGTGAGAAGGTGGAAGGCTTACAGGGCACTTCGTTCCTTTTCCTACGCCGGTGTCAACCGGATCAGGTTCGAAGGGATCGTTTCAGTGCAGTGTGCGTCGAAACATCTCAGACCAAGCTTGGTCACCCCTAAGGAAGGCCGCTAGAAAAGGAGTATATCTATATGCGTGTCAAGTTTGCATCTATTGGCGCGACGAAATCTGACCTATCAAATGCTTGTATCTATTGTGCCATGCAGTGCTGTTTAACTTTTTCTACTCTGTGCTGAAGCGGAATAAGGTCGTTGACTTGAAGGTATCACCGGCCTGGAGCACGGCTCCGCCCATGTCTGGGTGGTTAATTGAGTTGGCGTAGTCTTGAGTCTCCATGCAGAATCCACTGATTGGGGCATACACTGTGCCGCCTTTGCCGATCTCGGGTGCGTCTTCAGATAGGCTGAGTCCTGCGTAGAATTGGACGCCTGGCTCGGTCGTGAGAATCTCGAGCTTGCGCCCTGATTGTGGGTCAATGACGGTGGCAGCAGGTTTGGGTAACTTGGTGCGTCCTTCAGCAAGGAAGTAATGGATATCGACATTGCCGGCGTCGAGCGCATCTAATTGATCCAGTATCACGGGCTCACGGAAATCGTTGTAGCCGCGAACGACTGAGTCACGACGTCCGAGGAGCGTGGCATTTTGGTCGGTAGTGGCTACCGAGTCGCTGAAGATTTGCACACTGTGCTTGAGCACCTTGCCACTGTAATGACCACCTAGGTTTATGTAGGCGTGATTCGTTAGGTTGAGTGGTGTGGTTTTATCGCTACGTGCAAGATAAGTGACCTCGAGTGTATTGTTCTCAAGGAGGGCATAGGTGACACTCAGGTCGAGATTGCCTGGGAAACCGTTACTTCCGTCTGGGTCTGTGGTCGTGAGGCGCAACTTTTCGATACCATGATCATTGATGATCGCAGCTTGCCAGAGGATCTTATCGAAGCCTTGAAGTCCGCCGTGAAGACAGTTCCCGTTGTTGTTGGCGACGAGACGGTAGTTCTGGCCGTCTATTGAGAATCGTGCATCGGCGATACGTCCAGCCACGCGACCTGTGATACAGGCAAAGTAAGGGTGTCCTGCGAGATACTCGTCGAGTGTATCTTTACCGAGTATGACATCGGCAAGGTTCCCTTCGCGGTCAGGAGCCTCTAGCGATAAGATGATGCCACCGTAGTTGGTAATGGTGGCATTTAGGCCCTTGCTATTGCTGAGTATGAAGCGCTGAACTGCTTCACCTGAAGGAAGGTGGCCGAAAATTTCGGATTCGATGCTCATGTTAATGAACAAAAAAATCGTAAACTAGCGGAAGAGCAATACGGGAATTTTGACCTCACGAATCATCGCACTCGTGGTGCTACCGACGATTAAATGACGAATGTGGGAGTGCCCGTAGGCGCCCATGACTAATAGGTCGATATGATCGTCTGCAACGACTTCAGCGATGACTTTCTCGGGCTCACCATCACGGTGTTCGATAGTGACCTCGAAACCGGATGCTTTGAGTGTGTTTTCGGCATCGGCTAGTGCGGCTTCGATCTTAGAATTTGCAGCGCCAACATAAAGCAGGTAGCAGTGCATGCCTTTGAGAAGTGGGCTGTTTGCCACGTATTCGACTGCTTTTTTGGCGCTGTGGCCGCCGTCGAATGCCAATACAAAGTTGTTGAGTGGTGCAAAAGCACGAGAGGCGACCAGCACGGGATGTTGGCAGCTGCGAATCACACGTTCGAGGTTGCTGCCGAGGTGCCCTTTTTCAAAATCTGCATTGTTGCCGCGTTTACCGATGACAACGAGATCCGCATCACGCTCAAAATTTTCGATTTCATCACTGAGCTTACCGTGCTTTTGGTCGGCCTGAATATGATCGATGCCTTCGGCTTTGAGCGCGCTTTCAGCGTCTTCGAGTATCGCTTGGCCGCGTTTCTGGGCGATTTTTGCCCGTGTGGCTTCGAGTTCGACGAGTTCGTTGAGCAAAGCGGTGCGTGCGCCGACCCCCATGCTGCCACTATAGTTGGCTTTGACTGGGTCTTCGTGATGTGGATTAAGCATATGTAACACATGGACGGAGGCGTCCAATTGCTTGGCAGCCCATGCGGCGTGTTGATAGATGCTGGTCGAATATTGAGAACCGTCGGTGCAAGCTAGGATGTTCATAGGATAATAAAGGGTGTGGGTTGCGGGATTTCAGCTTTTCAAATTTTCAGTCTTTCAGCGTTTATACTTAGTGTCCGCCGAGTGCATCGTCCGCGCCTGGCTTGTCGTATTTAGCGACTTCAAGGACGAGGGTCTTGCTGGCTTCATTCATTCCGGAGATCTCTACTTCAGTGCCTTCGCGGCGGAATTTCAAGACTACACGGTCGAGCGCATTAATCGAGGAAAGGTCCCAGAAGTGAGCTGCAGAGACATCGATAGTGACTTTTTCGAGGACTTCGCGAAAGTCGAAGGCATCGGCAAAGCTAGTTGCTGAGACAAAGAATAGTTGGCCGCGCACAGTGTAGGTGCGGGCTTTCTTGGAGACTTCGATGTCGGAAGTAATATCCAGCTGACCGGATACTTTGTAGGCGAAAAAGACTGCGCTGAGTAGCACACCTGCACCGACACCGTATGCGAGATTGTGTGTGAACACTGTGGTCAAGACCGTTACGAGCATAACGATGCTGGATGTGCGGTGGTGGATGCGCAGGTTTTTGATGGATGACCAACTGAATGTGCCGATCGAAACCATGATCATGACTGCGACAAGCGCAGCCATTGGAATTTGACTGACTAAACCACCCATCAAGACGATTAGGATGAGCAGGATAATCCCTGCAGCAAAGGTTGAGAGACGTCCGCGGCCCCCTGATTGCACATTGATCACGGATTGTCCGATCATTGCACAACCAGCCATGCCGCCGAAGAATCCAGAAACGATATTGGCGATCCCTTGTCCTGTGCATTCACGGTTTTTGTTACTCGATGTATCGGTAAAGTCATCAACGATGGTCGAGGTCATGAGTGATTCGAGTAGGCCGACGATCGCGAGCGAGATCGCATAAGGGAAGATGATGCCTAGTGTGGTTAAATTAAGTGGCACATCTGGAAGTAAAAAGACGGGCAGCGTAGAGGGAAGTTCGCCCATGTCGCCGACAGTATTGAGTGTTTGATCCAGTCCCATGGACATGGATACACCAGTAAGCACGATGATACAAACGAGGGGGGAGGGCACGGCAGTGGTTAGCAACGGTAGTCCATAGATGATTGCGAGCCCTGCGGCCACCATGCCATACATCAGCAGACCTTGATCGTGAAATTGTGGTAACTGCGCCATGAAAATGATAATTGCGAGAGCATTGACAAAGCCTGTGACTACAGAGCGCGAAACGAAGCGCATGAGATTTCCAAGCTTTAAGGCGCCAGCTCCGATTTGAAGAATACCTGTCAAAATAGTTGCTGGCAGTAAATATTCGAGACCGTGGTCACGCACAAGAGATACGAGTAGGACCGCCATGGCACCTGTAGCAGCGGAGATCATTCCCGCGCGACCACCAACAAAGGCGATGACGACTGCGATACAGAAGGAAGCGTAAAGTCCTACCTTGGGGTCGACTCCCGCGATAATCGAGAATGCGATTGCTTCAGGGATCAAGGCGAGTGCCACAACAGTGCCAGCGATGATGTCACGGCGTGGGTTCGAAAACCACTCTTGAAAATATTTTGAGCTATTCATGGTAGGAAAAAAGAAAACCGCTTCCTTATTAAGGGAAGCGGTTTAAAAGGTGGCACACCCGAAGGGACTTGAACCCCTAACCTCCTGATTCGTAGTCAGGCGCTCTATCCAATTGAGCTACGGGTGCATTTAGGAAATGCGGGATAAAGACAAAGTGAGCTGGTTAGATCAAGCAGAACTTTTACTTTTTTTAAGAAATCTGCTTAAATGCCCTCAACTTAGTCTGTTGCTTCCGGTGCGTCTTCTTCTGGAAGGCCTTTAGCAACGAGTTCGTTGACCAAGCTGCTACGGCTGACTGAAGAGGATAGATAGGAGAGAAATTGAGCCGATTGTTTCAAATCTTCGTTATCCGCAGCGATTTCTGGGACTTCTTTAGACTCGAGGTAGACGAAAGTGCCGATTTCGTCGGCAGTCAGCATAGGGGAAATGGTGCCAGCGACCATGCCTTGTGCGGTTTGTAGCACGGATCGGTCGAGCTCGCGAGGCGCCTCTTCAACTTTGAAGGCATCGAAACTGTTGGTGCCTAAGTCGAGCGCTTCAGCAGCATCTACAAAACTGATACCTTCAGCGACTTTCGCTTCAAGCTCTGCTTTGAGGCTTTCGCCTTTTTCATTGTAGAGTTCGCGCTTTTTATCGGCAGTATAATTTGCAGTGACTTCTGCTTTTACTGTTTCGAATGCTGGCAACTCTGGTGCGATTCGGCCCTCGTAAATCAACACTGCAAAGGCGCCCTTGACTGGATAGGCGTCGGAATAATAGCGGTTTGCATTCAGTGAGAATGCAGATTCGAGCATTTTGGGAGAGAGTGCACGTTGCGCCGCACTTTGCGCAGTATAGGGTTCGATGGGAATGAGTGTCAGGTTCGACTCGTTTATTAATTGGTTGAATGCAGCAGAGTCGTGCTTGATGTCGTCGCGATACAGTTTGTAAGCAAACGCTTGTGCGGCTTCGTTGGCTAGACGCTCAGCGCTTTCAGTCTGCAGGCTCGCAGCGACAGCATCACGCACTGTCTCAAAGGTGATGACTGGAGCTTCCTCGCCTTCGGCTGTTTTTGGAAGTGTTGCCGTGTGAGCATCGACAAATTGTGCACGATTGGCGATGAAGTGTTCGCGGAGCTCAGCTTCAGCAGCTTCTTCAACTTGGTCCTGATATTGGGACGCCGGGAAGACGACGTAGCTTGCTTTGATACGCTCAGGGATTTCGTAGCGTGCACTGTTTGCTGTGAAGTATTCTTGGAGGGCTTCGTCAGTGACTGTAATCTCAGGGTTGAAATCTTTGTAAGCGAGCTCTGCAGTGGTTAGCTTGAGCGTGGTTTGACGGCTCTGTGTTTGCGCGATGGCTTCGGATGGCAGGATAAAGCCAGGGCCGGAGATCACTGAGGAAAGTTGATTGATACGGTAGTCCTCCTCCAGCACGAGACCTACAAGGCCCGATTGTGCGCGTGGGTTGGAATCGACACTGTCGACAAATGCTGTGTAAGCATCGGGGCTGAATTGACCGTCAGGGCCAGCAAAGGCACGTTTTGTTTTCACGAATTCAGCGAGGGCTTCTGGGCCTGGAGAGGGCACGCCAATTTCGTCGGCCAAGTGCAACATCGCGATTCGATTGATGATCATCGATTGGTATTGTGCATCCGAGCGGATCTGTTGGCCGTCGAAGTAGGCGCTGAGTTGCGCTTTTTCAGCGATGGCTTCGCTTTCACGAGGCGAGTTTAAGTCGACTCCGTAGAACTTTTGCTCCTGATAGGCACTACGGTCTGTAGTGCAACCGGGAGTGTTACCAATCGTGAAGACGAAGGCGACAATGATAAGCGCAAGCAATGAGAGGAATATCCAGCGGCCGTGGCGGATAAGGTGATGTTGAATCCAAGAGATCATGAGTAGATAAAAGAGAAAGCGGGGAGGTTAGGTGTGCCATCTGCTCTGTCAACCAATTGGTTACATAGACTTCGCAGTTTTGGGCGATTGTTTTTCGGGGTATCTCCGAGGATGAGAGCGAGGATATCCCGACTGGCTTGAGCCTATCGAAGGTGTCCGCATTCGTTATAATCCGTGCTTACAAAAACTCGCTAATTGTTTGGTCAGCGGCGGCACAATTTTTCAGGGTCACGACTTCGTCGAGGTAAGTGCGAACAGCAGGGGAGCTATCCGCGACCAGTTCGGCACCGTCGTTATTGCCGAAACACTCAAAATCCTGTTTGAATTGCCCGAGGGTGATCGAATCGAGAGGGCGTCCAGGTTGGAAGGCGTGGTCGCGCTCATCGTTTACGGTTTTGGTTTCTATTTGAGTCAGGTAGCCGATCGAGCAGAGGCGGTTGATGCTAGAATTTAAGATATGGCTCGGCACACGCAGGCGTTTATGCAACTCACTCGCTCGAGTGGGCGGGCCTCCTTTTTGAAAACGTTTAGCAATCATCAGTAGCACTGCGAGAGATACCGTCTCACGCGAGCGCTCGCTGTTTTTTTGCCAAGCGTTTTCGTTGCTTAAGTAGTCGGCATTTTGCATGGCATAGGTGACTTGCCCACCGAGTAAGATTAGTAGCCAGAAGACGTAGAGGCCAAGCATCAGCACCACGATGATACCTACGGATCCGTAGAGGCTTTTATTGCTGACCACCTGCTGCACGTAAAGGAACGAAAGCATCTTATAAATCTGTAAGAGAGCGACGATCAATATGGCGCCCACCAATGCGGGTTTCCATTCCACTTGCGTATTGGGGATAAAGCGCAGAAATGCCGCCAATAGCATGACGATTATCAGGAAGGTAATGACTGGGATAAAGAAAGTCAGCACAGACTGAATTGCCGTTCCAAATGGTAAGGTTTCCGCAAAGGAAAGAAAGGCGTTAAATACTTGTAGCGATATGGCAGCTGTGCCGAGCACTGCTCCGAGGCTGATAAATGTCCAATAGGTGACGATACGTTCGGTGAAATTTCGCCCCTGAGCGACGCCCCACAGTGTATTGAAGGAAGTCTCGATTGAGATCAATACACGTAGGCAAATAAAGAGTAGCACTAAGGTGCCAACGATACCCACGGTGCCAGACTTAGCGACCGAGCTAAAATTATTAATCAATTCAAGTAGTTCTGGAGCAATTTCCGTCTTCGCCCCGACCGAGCCGTCATCATCAACGGATACCGCGACTTGTGGGGCCGCAAATTGTATCATGTCGGTTATTTTCTGAACGACCACGCTATCTTGAGGATCCGCGTTGAGGTCTGAAATATCCTTATCGAGCAAGAAGCCCGAAATCATAATACTGAAGGCAATTAGTGGGCCAATTCCGATCGACGAGTAGAAAGTGAGCGCAGCCGATTGCATAGGCAGTTGGTTGCGCTTTAAACCTTGGGCCGTCAGTGTGAGAATACGCAGTAGCAAATAGACCCGGGCACGGACGGTTCGTCTCCCGAGGTGTTCGAGTTCCCAGATGTCTTTACCTAGCAGCGCTTGTGTGCGTTTGCTA
Organism: uncultured Opitutia bacterium; assembly: GCA_937136395.1. Lineage (GTDB taxonomy): Bacteria > Verrucomicrobiota > Verrucomicrobiia > Opitutales > Coraliomargaritaceae > JBPOFY01. Next base: position 32,821 of record CAKZOI010000061.1, read on the forward strand.
TAAGTGTCTACATGGCTGATTAGGCGTTTCAGTTTGCCTGCTTCAGCGTTGTTTTTCGGAGTGTCCAAAATAGAATGCGCGCACCATCACCGCTAGCTAGTTGGCGATGATCTGGAAGACAATGCTTTGGAAAAAATCGTTAAAGCGACCAACAGTGGCTAGGTAAGCTAAGAACGAGTTAGCTGCGATACCAAGAATCACAGAGAGTAACATTATTGAGTAACGTTTACTGATAGTCGCTAAGAAGATGCCGACACCCGCTGCGGCTGCTATGACCGTTAGAATTGGGTCGGTCAGTGCCCAACCTACGTAAACACCGAAACCAAGAGTGAGCATACCACGCCCGCGGAGAATCGGGTATACTTCGGTAACCGAGAGGAACAGCAGGATGCCTAAGACGAAATCTAATAAGCCGAGCAGTATGAATGGGAAATTGATCAGGTTCGCGTAGTTGCTTTCATCGAAGATGACTCGAATGACCTCGAAGTGCGGATAGAGTAAGAAGATCGACGAAGCCATCATCATGAATCCTAAACCAGTAGCGGAAACGGAGACTGCCTTGTTAAAACTTTCTTTTTTATGCCTCAGTGTTTTTTTCTCTGCAGTATTTCCGTCAGCCGCATCAAGCATGGCTTCAACGCTGTGTCCACCGGGGTCTTTTTGGGCTTCTTGTTGGTCTATCTCCTTTTTTGATTTGTTGATTTTTAGCTTAAGGCTTTCGCGCTCTGGAAATACTTGAGCGCACAACTCTTTGTTGAGGGCGATGGGCACCCATTCCTCTTTGGTTTCGTCGTAGTAAAGAGAGTTTTCGGTGAGTTGTCCTGCCTCTCCTAATGTCTGTAATTTCATGGGGTCAAACGGTCCACGGGATTCGTTCTGTTCCGGGGTGCGTATGTAGTAATCAGGCATCGTTATATAAGGTTGACGGTAAATTTAATCGTGGGCGATGGACGCGTTCTTTGTATCCATGAATTACGTCACTCTTCACGCATTCCAGCAAGCGCAAATAATGGCTTAGGTTCTCGTCAATTTGTGAGTAAAGTCTGTGAACGCTGGCTTGCACACGATGCCAAATTACTTACTTTTCCTTCTATGGAAGAAGATCTTAACGAATCCTCAGTATCGATGCTCCCGATAGCTCTCGGCGTCCTAGCGATTGCCCTTGGTGGTGCCGGGCTTTATTTTGGTATGACTGCCAACCAACGCTTGAACCCCATTTCCGAAAATCTGGAGTCCAGTGCAGGCAGTGCAGAACGTGTTGAAAAGCAACTGGAACGTTTTGAAACTCAACTGGCAGAGATAGCAGCTCAAACGGATGAGTTATCTCAAACCGTGGGTCGCTTGCGGGTGTATAGCTCGCAAAGTGAGCGCGATGCCAAGGCGGCCTTGTCAGGTGTAAAGGCAAATCGCGCCGAAATGGTGAAGCTGGTGGAGCAGCTTAATGGTGTGACTTCGGGAGGAAGCGCTTCGAGCGCCTCTACCGAGCAAGCTATTACGAGTTCAATTTCCACACCTACGAATAATGATACCGTAGCCATCAGCTCTGGAGGTGCCGCAAGCGCAACGACGCCAGGTGTGTATAAGATTCAGTCAGGTGACAATTTTGCGAAAATCGCTTCGAACAAGGGGATTAGCTTACAGGCAGTATTAGATGCCAACCCGGGCGTCGACCCTCGTCGATTACAGATCGGACAGGAAATCAAGATTCCAGCCAACTAGTTTATGGCCGAAGACGCGTCTTCACGCACCCCCGCACGTTGGGACATTGTTGGCGATAAGCTGCTGAGAGCATGCCGCGTGTGGGATTTGCGCGCTCGTCGCTACCGTCACCCTAAAAGTGGTAAAGAAGGAGAGTTTTACTACATCGACTCACGCGATTGGGCGATCGTTGTCGCACGTACTGTAGAGGGCGAGTTGATCATGATTCGGCAATTTCGTTGGGGTTCTGACGAGCTTTCGTGGGAGTTACCAGGTGGCATTGTGGATGCTGACGAAGATGTGGTTGCCGCTGGTCTACGTGAGTTGCAGGAGGAAACCGGCTATGTTGCTGAGAGTGGCCAGTTAATTGGCCATTGTAGTCCAAACCCCGCGATTTTAAATAACACTTGCCAAGTGATTTTTGCCGACAATTGCCGCTTACATGAAGCAGGCACGGATTGGGACGAACACGAGGAAATTGAAGTGCGCGCGATTCCTGAAGTCGAAGTGCTTCGCTGGGCGAAAGACTGTAAAATTAGCCACGCACTCGCTTTGGTTGGCTTAATGTTCTATCAGTT
>CAKZOI010000062.1 GCA_937136395.1 uncultured Opitutia bacterium
CGACGTAGAAATGAGTTTTACTGATCCCCTCTTTTTCGATGGCGGGATGGGTGTCGCTGCCGTGTATCAAGTTTACCACTACGCGTTCGAAGAGCGCGATGGAGAATTTGCGGCGTGCGAGGGGATTGGCTTTTGGCGAAGTGGACACGTTCAAGACTCGTGCCAGCAGTCTGCGCAAGCAAGGTGGAGAGTTCACTCCATTTAATCAGGCTTCACGATAGAGGCGCGGGCGCGGACGGATGGGACGAGGAAAAAACGCGCGTAAGGCTTGGGCGGCTATGCCGTCCTCTTTGCGGGGTGCGGCCGCGGAACTGGGTGGGCTTTATCGGATCGGCGCTGGGGCGCCGCTCTGCTAAGGCGCGTAGCGCCTGCGCTGAGCATGCGCGCCCCGCGCGCTACGCGTGAGCGAGCGAAAGCGCGGGGCCAACCGCGCCGGGAGGCGGGGGGAAGGCCCCCCCTTCATTCAAATGGGGGGCCGCCTGGAGGATCGGAGACGGCGATGGGAGGAACGACCGTGAGCGGTAAACGGTGCTGGACCGGCACAGGCATGGTTCGATTTCACGGGCATCCAGGGAGGGGGCCGGGGGACAAACTGTAGCCCCCGAGCGAAGCGAGATGAGCGAAGCGAATGCAGGGGCGTATTGCCGCGCGGGTAGGCGTAACGCGGGGGTGAATCGAAGGCCAGGGAGACGGAGCGACACAAGGTCTCTTATGTCCAGCAAGCGAAGCGTCTGCTAGGAATACGACGCAGTGTTGGATATAAGACACCTTGTGCGCATAGACTCGGATCCTGGACTGAGAGATCCCCCTTGTGTGGAGGCTGGCCGTGCGGCTTTGGACTGTTGACGAGGATCTGACGGAGCGCGACAGCGCGGAGATGGCCGAAGGCCTGAGCGAAGCGAAGGGAGGAGTGCGGGTGCCCACTTGTGGGCGGCGCGACGAACAATTTCGATCCGAGCTGGTGTTGCGTAGCGACTGTAGCTCTGTGGGAGCGGAGGACGGGCTGTGTAGCGGAGCGTAGGGAATCGCCGTAGAGAGGCACGAGCGAAGGCGTTGACCGAAGCGGAAGCGTAGCAGAACGGAGGTAGCGAGCTCTGTGCGAAGGAAGCGCAGCGTGGTGGTTTGGCGAGCGTTGTGTTGCTTTGGATTGGAAGGATGGGTAGCGCGGGGCGGCCGTAGTGAGGGAGGCCGGGAGAACGTCGAACATCGAACACTCAACACTGAATGCTGAATGGGAAATAACGGGGTGGCACGAACTGAGGCGCGAGGCCCGACTGAGTGAAGGACGGCTGGCGCGGGTGGCGTTGGTTGCGGGAGCCGTGCTGCCTCGGAGTGAGGCACGAACGCAGTGGCAGGTCGGCGGTTGGTTGGCGCGGCAGCGGGAGGTGGCGGCGATGGTGGGTATTGAGAGGCGTTAGCTGCGGGGCATTCGGAGTGGAGCGCCCGGTGAAGCAGAGCGAATCCCGGCGGGAGCTTGCGACCATAGGGTTGAGCGGCGCGGAGCCGGGTGCGGAACGCAGATGGCCGGCAGCGGGTGGATGGCGTTGCGGGTGAGCTTGCGCGTTAGCGGCGTCCCCAAGCGAGCGGAGCGAGCGCAGGGGTTGATGGGGTCCGCGCTTTTTGACTTATTATACCTAGCTTTCAGAGCTAGTCTGTCATTTTGAATCGATAGAAACGCGCTCCTGGAGGAGCGTCGACCTGGATCGTTGCATCGGTTTTGATCGAGTTAGACCAGTCGGAAAGATCGTCTGTTTCCTCCAGGGTCAAGGTGATGTTTGCTTTACCTTCTAACACCTCGATTCTAGTCGAACCCGGTCGGGCATCAATGATTGTCTCTTCGCTTAGAAGTCCATACCCTGTCGGATTGACCTGCACTGCATTTACCCCCAGATTAAAACCCGAAGTAAGTGCTGCATCAAATTGCTCTTGGGTGTATAGTTCAGAAGCGGTTAGAGTGAGCGTTGCTGCTTCGCTCAGAGTAGTGCCTTTGTCGTTTGTAACCTTTACTTGGTAGTTTCCGACATCGGTGGCTTGGACTGAAGAAATAGATAGTGTGTCGGCCGTTTTATTCGGCAGGTCGACGCCATTTTTTACCCATTGATACGTCAATTCAGATCCTTGGACATCCGTAGCAATGACAGTCAGATTAACCTTCTGACCGAGTGCAGTCAGCGCTGCTTGTGGCTGAAGGGTAACAGTTGGTGGGCCAAGGTAAACTAGAGGCAAATCGTAAGTTTCTTTATAAACCAGGTAAGCTTCTGGAGCTACTTCATAGTATAGAATAGGCTCTGAACTTGTAGATCTCAATGTATCAATATTAAATGCTGGGGGTGGGCCTTTAAAAAATATGCTCGTGAGGCTGCGGCAACCATCAAACGCATAATTATAGATGCTGGTGACGCTATCGGGGATGGTGATGCTGGTCAGCCTGCTGCAGGACTGGAAGGCATATTCACCGATGCTGGTGACGCTGTCGCCAATGATAGCACTGGTTAGGCTGCTGCAGGACTGGAAGGCATAATTACCGATGCTGGTGACGCCATCGGGGATGGTGATACTTGTCAGGCTGCTGCAATAATTGAAGGCACGAGACCCGATGCTGGTGACGCCAGCAGGTATGGTGATGCTTGTCAGGCTGTTGCAATTATAGAAGGCATTAGACCCGATGCTGGTGACGCTATCGGGGATGGTGATGCTCGTCAGGCTGCTGCAATTATAGAAGGCTGAATTACCGATGCTGGTCACTGGAAGGCCCTCGATCGTGGCTGGAATGACCAGGGCGCCAGAGGCATTGGTATTACAGTCCGTGATGGTCACCTCACCATTGGCAGTGGTGTAGGACAACTGCGCGGCGGTGCCGGTGGTGGTGATAGTGATGGTCTGACCGTGGCAGACAATTACGGCGCTGCAGAGAATAAGCGTAAGAAGAAATTGCCTCATCTAGTATTTCTATGAGAGCGAGTCGCTAGCTGTCAAAAAGATTACTCTTTTTTAGTGAGGGGCGGTTGTGTAAGGCATTCGCTAGCCTAACCGCCGACTCCAGCCTGGATTTTTCTCCAGCCATTGTAGTGCGTCTTCTACAGTGGATCGGTAGCCGGGCATGGGGAAGCCTGCTTTCTTCATGCGGTAGACGTAGTTGGGATGGCGGTTGAGGCGCCAGGCGAGTTCTTTGACGGTGAGTAGTTGGGTGTCGTTGTGTTTTAACATGGTTGGTGAGTGGTTGAGTTGTTGAGTCGTTAAGTGGTGAGTGGGAACCACCCCGACCCGGCGAGCGGGTCACCCCTCCTTGGGAAGGTGGGGAGTTTTTGAGGATGGATTTTGGAATCTCCGACCCGGACGCGACAGCGACACTCCCCTATAGGGGAGGTGTCGCAGTGTCGCATGACGGGCTTTTGCGACATGTCGCGCGATGTGTCGCGTAAAGTGTCGCGCTAAATGTGTAGGTGATTGGTGCATAGTTTTTTATGGGTTTAAATCAGCTCCTTTTTTGGTGAGTTTGTAGCCGTCTTTTCCGGTGCGAAAGTAGCCCTCGGTTTTGGCCTTCTGCAAAATGCGCTGCAGAGAGCGTCTGGAACCGGCATCCTCGCCACCTAAATCGGCGTGAATTTCACCGATCTTCTTGGGGCCATCGGCAAGCGATTCAGCCACCTCGGCGATTGAGAAATTGGCATTGGAACGCTTGCCCTCGACATCGTCCTTCCAGGCATTCAGGTCGAAGCTGGAGTCGAGATCGTAGAGCATGGTCTCCTCATTCAATTTGAGCCCCACGGGGTCGAAGGGTTTGGCGTCGTTGGACTTGCCGCAGGATAGGACGATGCGGGACGAGTCTTCGGCGTCGGCGGGTGCGAGGTTGATCTGTGATCGAACGCTGGAATAGAGAGCCTTGGAGCCTATGCCATAATTACCTTTGTCGTAACCTACCGCTTGGGCGATGTTGCCCCTACCCGTCCGGGCGTGGTGGATGACGACGATGGCGGTATCGTGACTGTGACGGCGGCATACCTTGGTGAGCTCTAGGAGGGTGTGCCGCACGTCGGCGTCTTAGTTGGAGTCGCCGACGATGATTTCACTAAATGGATCTACATAAATGCAGTCGGGGCGAACCTGCTCAAGCGTAAGTCGCCTTTTGGTGATAATTTCATCAGAGCCGATGTTGATGAAGGCATCGTCGAGGGATTCGACAACATGGAAGAACAGGTGCTCGCCGATGAGGGCTTTTTCCTCGTCTGTGAAGTTGGAGATCATTTTGCGGAGTTCGTGCTGTTGGCGGTGGATACTGTTCTCGGTGCCGATGAGTAGGTGTTTAAGCGGCGTTTGATGTGTGCGGAAACCTGCGAAGTCGCGGCCGAGGATTTGAAAGATTGCCAGCTGCATGGCGAAGCGGCTCTTGCCGGTGCCACCTTGGCCGAGGGTGCTGGACAGCTGGCCCAGAACGATGATGCCCTTGCCCCAAACACTGACCCGTTCGGGTAGCTCGCGCTGAAGTAGCTCGCCTGCTCTGAGGACGGTGAAGGGCGTTGGCTCGCTGCCCTCCTCTACCCCTGTTGGCCCGGTGTCGTCGAAGTCGGAGCCGAACGCGTTGTAGGGCTCGGGCTTGATGTGGTAATCGGGATCCGGCTCGGGACAGGTTTCGAGGAGTTCGAGGGGTGTTTCTGGGTGTAGGTTCATGCAGTGGTTCATGCGGTGGTTCTTGGGTTGGCCCGAAAGTCTCGGGCAGGCTTGGCTTGATCACATAGTGGCGTGGATCGAAATAGAAATTGATTGCCGCTGGCTATTGCTGCGGCGAAGGCCTCCAGGCATACGGACGAGCTTACATTGGTCCCACAAGGTGTTGTCGGCACCACAGCGGCAGGCTTTGGCGAAGAATTCGCGCTGTTGCGCGTCGTCTAGCTGACGCACGTCGAACCAGCCATGGAGGGACTTGCCGCCGGAGTTGACCACCATGGTCAGCGGTGTGAACATGGAGTTCAGGTTAGTCACAATAGTGATCTGCTCGTCCACAGTGCCGTGATCGAACTCGACGATTTGATAGAGGCGGTGAGTTGTGGCGTTGCCATGGCAGCGATGCGAGACTTCGCCGTCCTGATTAAGGCCGGTCAGTGCCGTCATGGGATTGGGAACGATGAATTGAAAGTTGGCTTCTTTACCCCGCCAGTGCTCACGGGGTGCAGTGCGTGCGTCTGTCTTGATAGTGGCTAGACAGAGGAGCGCATCCTCGGGGTATAGCTTATCGAGGACTTCGGCCGGATCGATTTTGAGCGGGTTGCAGTCGAAGCCGTGTCGGCCATGCAACATGGGCCCCAAAAATAGCTTCGCGTTTCACGCAAATGATCCCCATTAAATTTTTGATTGCATTATGCAATTAATCAAACCTCTCGCAAAGGGGAATGGCACTATCTTACCAGGGATTGCAGTCATAGCTGGAGGGTTGCACTTCGTCGCAACCGTAGAGTATTCGGCAGTCACTCAAGTATCGGTGGCGATGACGAAGCATCGCCCTCCAAAATACAGTTATGCCACTTCCGGATTCCTCCTTACAGTAGTGCCATCCACGTAAAAAGGGCTTGATAACTTCCATACTGCAAGCAAGTATAACGGTGGATGAAAAAAATTTCTAAAGATCAACGCTCGTCCTGCCCGATCGCTGGTGCACTCGACATCGTTGGCGACCGCTGGACGCTCCTCGTCATTCGCGACATGCTTTCGAACAAGCAACGATTCGATGATTTCTTGAAGTCACCAGAAGGCATCGCCACAAACATCCTATCTCAACGATTACGCTGGTTGGTCGAAAACGGCCTAGCCGAGCGTAAACCTGACCCCATGGATGGGCGAAAGGTGATTTATAGCCTAACCGAACGCGGTAAAAGCCTTAAGCCACTAATCGGGACAATTGCACAGTGGGGCCTCGACACCATTGCAGATGTGGCCATGGTTCCCGAACACCAAGAGGCAGAAGACACCCCTCAAACGACCGACGAGGAGACCTCTTCAGACCTCCACCTGGAGCACTTCGACTTCAACCGAATAGACCTCCTATAAGAGCTATGCTCCAGGAGACAACGATTTGCCTAAACCGCTGAATCGCCCGCACTAATTCATTTCATGCGTAGCTGTAATAACGCACACAGCTAGAGTGCTCTCGACTTGCCCACGCCCCCATATGATGGCACAATTCACTGAGTCAAGGGAGGCAAAATGAGACACCCTCACAGTCAACAAGGCGCGAACAAACGTGGCATACCCCCGAAAGCCATCACTATACTGATAGCCTTTGCGCTCTTTTTTGGCATTCGGCAATACCTACCTCTGGGGGAACTTCCAGAGGGCTACGATGCACAGAGCGTGCGCACAGGTTTAGCCATACTGACTCTGGCTGCGGTTCTATGGCTCACCGAGTCACTGCCACTAGCAATCACCGCAATACTGATCCCCGTCATCGCTGCATTAACGAATACACTGGACGTCACGAAAAGTTTCTCAGGCTTCGCACATCCACTCATCTTTCTTTTCCTTGGCGGATTCGGCTTAGCCGCGGCCTTGTCCCATCAAAAACTAGACCAATGGCTCGCCCTAAAAATCCTCAGTATCGGGCATGGCAGCTTTCACCGGACAGCGATTTCCATCTTCTTAGTGTCGGCCATCCTCTCCATGTGGATTTCGAACACCGCAACCGTTGCCCTATTGCTACCAGTTGCGCTAGGTATCATCAATCAAATCGAAATACATTGTGGTGAAGCTCTGCGACGAAAATGCGCCCTCTTTCTACTTTTAGGCATCGCCTACTCCGCGAGTATTGGTGGCATCGGCACACTGATTGGCACACCACCCAATGCAATCGCCGCAGCGCAACTCAATATAAGCTTCACTGGATGGCTTAAGATTGGGCTTCCAGCAGTCGCCCTACTCTTGCCCGCACTTTACTGGCTGCTACGCGTCTTCGCAAATCCTGGAGACGTCCCACATTTTTCAATAGAAACACGAGTCTTTCACTTTCAACCTGCTCAATATCTGACACTCACCATCTTCCTAGTCACCATAGGCGGATGGTTGTTTAGCGCTCAATTGTCTCAGTTCTTTGGCATCGATAAAGCATTTGATACACTTGTAGCTATTTGCTCATTACTGCTCTTAGCGAGTTGCCGTCTAGTCGATTGGAAAGACATTGATCACACAACCGACTGGGGAGTGCTCTTGCTTTTCGGCGGCGGTATCACCCTCAGCAAGATACTCGGAGTCACTGGAGCCAGCTGGTTTCTGGCGGACCGAGTGCAAGGCCTCATTCACACATGGCCCCCAATACTGATTATCGGCATCATTGTCACCTTCGTCATTTTTCTAACCGAGCTTTCCAGCAACACCGCAAGCGCGGCGCTTCTTGTGCCTATCTTTGCAGCAGTTGCAATTGATCAAGGCATCCCAACAACAGAACTCATTTTACCGCTCACGCTAGCAGCATCGTGTGCTTTCATGCTGCCAATCGCAACACCGCCGAATGCGATCGTCTTTAGCTCGGGGGAGATCCAACAACAGGACATGATACGAATTGGATTTGTTCTAAATATCAGTTTCGCCGTGCTCCTAACTTTACTCAGTCGATTGCTTTTTTAATCGGCCAGGATAAATTCAGTGTCCGCAAATACAGGCATACTCGAGGTAGCTGCACGACCCACAGTTGCTGGTATTTAAGTAGAATTTCTCGCGAACCTTTTTGGCATCGGGTGTGACTTTGATCTGTAATACTACTGGCATTTTCTGGATATCAGGCATCGGAGCAACTGAAAGCAAGGCGCCTTCTTTTTGCACAAAATCGATATTCACTGGCGCGGAACGATCCCCTCCCGTTAATGAAATTTGCTGCTTCGCAGCGGGAATGGGTTTACCCGCATCATCGATAAAAGTGATTTTTGCGGTGCGATCCGCTTGTAGCAAGAACTCGAAATGAGGTTCCACCGAGGTAATAATACGACCACCATTTGGGCTGGTGATCTCTTTGTGTGCTTCCTGAGAATGATCATGGTCGTCGCTCGCATAGGTAGTGCCCAGGCAGCAGAGCGAGAACAAGGCGAGAAATGCGTATTTTTTGGATATATGTGTTTTCATAGTGGATTGAGGATTAATAAGAGATTATTCGGAGGCAGCCGATTCGAGACGAATCGACTTTTCGGCAGATTTTTTACAGAAGGCATAAAAGATCGTCGGAGTGACCACGAGTCCGAGCACGGTGGAACTAACAAGTCCTCCGACAATCACAATCGCGACTGGGTTCAATATTTCTTTGCCGGGCTCATCAGCCGCGAGAATTAATGGCACCAGTGCTAGCCCCGCTGAAATGGCGGTCATTAAAATCGGCACTAGGCGCTCTAAGGTGCCACGCTCAACCATCGCACGCGTGAACGCTTCGCCTTCATGGCGCATCAGATGTAAATAGTGCGACAGCAGCATGATATTGTTACGTGCCGCAATCCCTGCGACGGCGATGAAGCCAACCAGTGTTGCGATGCTAATATTATTCAAGGTCATGCCCGTGTAGAACACTCCGCCAATCAATGAAATCGGAATAATACTCAGCACTAGAAGCACGAAACTGAAGGTTTTAAAGTAGCTGAACAATAGGAACATGATCAGTAGCAAAATCAGCACACACATGATCATGATGGTGCGACGCGCGGCCTGCTGCGCTTGATACTCACCTTCAAAAGCAATGCTGTATCCTGTTGGCAAAACCAACTCATCTGCCACCTTTGCTTGCAGCGCTTCAACCACCGAATTGAGGTCATCGGTGGTTGGATTGATCGACACCACGAAGCGGCGTTGGGTGTTCTCTCGAAGAATCGTGTTCGGTCCCGTCGCTTGATGCAGCTCTGCAACATAACTCAGCGGCACCCGCTGCCCGCTCTGCGTGTCAACATAAAGGTTAGCTAATCGATCAGGCGACTCGCGCCATTCTAATGGCAAGCGCACCACTAGATCATAGACGCGCTGACCTTCATATATCTCGGCAAGCACTTCGCCGCCCATCAACGCTGCCAACTGTTCGTTCAACGCGCCAGGAGTGATGCCATATGCCAAGGCTCGCTCAGGATCCACCTCGATGCGTAGTTGTGGGATCAACGCTTGCTGCTCACCACGAGCCTCTTCGAGCGATGGTATCGAACGTGCAATTTCAGTCACCTCACTACCGAGGCGTCGAAGCTCACTCAATTCGGGCCCATAAATTTTGACGGCTACTTTTGCCGACACACCACTCAACATATGTCCGATTCGATCGGCCAGCGGTGTGCTCATCGCGCTAAACGTGCCAGGGATCGTGCGCATCTTTAAGCGTATTTCTTCTAAAACTTCCGCGCGGCTACGTTCAGAGCCTTCAGTAAACTCGATATCAAACTCGACCGTCGATACGGGCACTACATGATCACCTCGCTCAGCACGCCCCACACGATAGCCGACCGTATCGACTTCCGGAATCTGCAGAAGTAAGTCTTGCGCCGTCTTGGAAAGCTCGGTGGTTTGCTTCAATGAAGTGCCTGGCGCAGTGGTCATCGCCACCAATGCAGTTGGCTCACGAAAGGCTGGTAAGAAATTGCCGCCCATTTGCGTGACTTCAACGGCAGCGACTCCCAACAAACCACAGATGAATAGCACAACGAGCAATGGTTGTGAAAGTAAGAACCGCAATGCCGTTTGCTGAAAGAGCCATTTCAACCCGCGCACCATGAAACCGTCTGCATGTGCCACGCTGGGCTTGGGGTTTAGCAGAAAGGAGCAGAGCACCGGGATAACCGTTAGCGAAACTACGAAGGAAGCGATCATACTGACAATGGTAGCAATCGCGATGGGCGAGAAGAGTCGCCCTTCCACTCCGCTCAACGCTAGCAACGGAAGAAAAACCAAGATGATTAATACGGTGGCATAGAGAATCGACGAACGCACTTCAGCGGATGCGCGAGCGATCACCTCGATTTTGGACAGCGGACTCACCAAGGAAGCATTCTCCCGCAAGCGACGATAGACGTTTTCCACATCCACAATCGCATCATCGACCACCATGCCGATCGCCACAGCCAGTCCACCAAGCGTCATCGAGTTCACACTTAAATCCATCCAATCAAAGACTAGAATCGTCATCCCCAGTGAAAGCGGTATCGCCGTCAAGGTAATGAAGGTAATGCGAAAATTAAACAGAAAGAGAAATAGAATCAGCGCGACAATGATCGCACCGTCACGTAAGGCTTCTTCTAAGTTCCCAATCGATAGTTCGATAAAATCAGCCTGGCGATATAGGGTCACAAGCTCAACGCCATCGGGCAAGGTCTCTTGCAATTGATTCAGCGCTGCCTCCACTTCCTCGGTCAGTGTAATGGTATCAAAACCTGGCGATTTCGTCACACTCAAGATCACTCCTTCACTGCCAGCAACTGCCGATCCTTCACTGGACTGACGCTTTGAGCCAAGCCCTGCATCGCCGCGCATGGGCTCGACATCCCAAACCACTTCGGCCACATCACGCAAACGAACCGGGCGATCATTCGCATACGAGACAACTGTATTGGAAATCACATCGAGATCCGTTGTCATCGCCAGATTCCGCACCATAATTTCCTGGGCAGATTCAGTTAAAAAACCACCCGTGGTATTCTTCACTGCATGCGCGGCGGCACTTTGTATTTGCTCAAAGGATACACCCATCGCTAGCATTTTTTCGGGGTTCGGCTGCACCTGCACTTGCTTCACACCACCTCCCATCGGCAATACTTCTGCAATGCCTGGAATCGATTGCAGACGGCGTGACACCGTCCAATCGGCTAAAGCCCGCACCTCTTTGGGGTTCGTCTCTCCACTCGGATCGGCCATGCCAACGAGTAGAATATTCCCCATCAACGAAGCCACGGGCGTCATATATGGATTCACGCCATCGGGTAATTCTCCTAAGGTTCCAGAAAGCCGTTCCTGCACAAATTGCCGCGCTTGGTAGATATCAGTCCCCCACTCAAACTCGACGAAGATCAATGACAGCCCGACATCATTGACTGTGCGCAGACGCGTCACTCCCGTGACTCCCATCAAGGCATTCTCTAAGGGAACTGTCACCAGCATCTCGACCTCCTCGGGCGCGAAACCTGGCGATTCAGTTAAAATCGTCACCGTGGGCTTAGTGAGGTCGGGCAAGACTTCGACTGGTAACTCCGTGGCTTTCTTAATCCCGAGCACCAAGACAATCAACACCGCCACAAGAATCAGTGGGCGATGCGATAATGAAAAACGTATCAATTGATTGAGCATAGCTACGTGCGCTCCAATTCATTCACTGAGTTTCGATTCATCAGCCGCTGCAAGACAATGATCGAGAAGAAAGTCATCACGATCGCATAAATCATTAGCCATCGCCCATGAGTCTCATCTGTGTGCTCATGCACATGCGCATCATCTGGCTTCGAAGCGGCTCGCCGTTGCTCATCTGTCATCTCTGAGCCATCTTCATTATGCTCGTGCCCATGCGCAGCATCCAGCGCTTCCTTGAGCGAAATGCCTGCCCCAGAACCGACAAAGCCGAGGGAATACGAACCTTGAGTCACCACTTCATCACTAGGAAAGAGGCCACTTAGCACTTCAACATATCGATCGTTGCGTTCGCCCGTAACGACAGGCACCCGTAAAAATGCATTGGGTAAATCGAAATCTTTCACAAACACGATACGATTGGCTGGATCGCCTTGTATCGCTTCACGGGGCACGGCCAACACATCATCGCGTTGATCTAAGATCACCGCAAACTCAGCACGCATTCCTGGGAGCAAGCGACCCTCAGCATTATCTACCAGGAACACACCTTCAACCGCGCCTGCACTGCGGTCAGCATTTACACCAAAGCGAACAAGCTTCGCTTCAAACACGACGTCTCCGAGCGCTGGCACTTGGATGCGTGCAAGGCTACCGACATGGACTTTTGACGCTTCCTTTTCGGGAATCTTTGCCACCGCCCACATTTGTGAACGATCAGAAATATCCATTAATTCGACATCAGGTTGAACGGGTTGCCCCAAGCGCACGTGTGAGGTAATCACAATCCCCGACTGGGGAGCCTTCAACTGAATCGTCGGCGGTGGATCGCCAAGTTGCCGAGTTTCAACGGTAGCAATGATGTCACCCGATTGGACGTAATCGCCCTCAAAGGCTTTGAGTTCCATGACTCGCCCAGCGACCCGGGAGGAAAGCACTGAATGCTTGGATGGGATTTCTTCAATACGTCCAATCGAAAAGACTGTTGTCTCAAACGTTTGCTCATCAATCTCGACGGTTTGCAGGCGTAGATTTGCCACACCTGTTTCATCCAGAATGATCGTATTAGGCGCTGCATCTGAGATCGTTAGACTTAACAGCCCAAGGCAGCCCATTGTAATTGTTTTCAATTTCATTATTTCAAAAAATTTAGGTTTTCTATTTTGCAATGAGCGCATGCCAATCAATCATCGCTTGCTCATAATCGTGCAACAGCGAGAGATGCGTCGAACGCACCTTAAAGGCCTGTTCTTGGGCGCGAAAAAGTTCCGTCAGCGCAATCTGCCCTGAAGCATACGCGTCTTGCATGTCCTTTAGATTTTTCGCCACTAATTGTGTGAGACGAGCGTCATACGCTTGAGCTTGGGTGTAGAGCCGTAGGACTTGTTCGCGACGAAAACTTGCATCATTTTCTAATTCTAACTTAGCCGCCTGCAACTCAAAGCGGAATTGATCACTCCGCGCACGGCGTTCAGCAATCGTGCCTTGCTGAGTGTTCAACAAGGGCAACGGCACAGACACTCCGATCCCGAAGAAGCGATCGCGCCCAAGTCCTGATGGCGCATCCACGCCACGCTCTTCTTCATAAAAGACTTCAATCGCGATATCGGCCCATCGTTGCGCCTTCGCAACGGACACTTGTTGTTCTGCAATCTCACAGAGCAAGGTTTTGATCCGATACGCAGGTTGAGCCTCGATCAAAGATGGCGCGACGATTGGCAATTCTGGGGACGACACTGGAGGCAAAAACACATGCTGCACCTTCAACATACTTTTTGGATCGAGCCCTAGTAACTTACGTAGTTTTGATAACTCTAAGGCATGCTGATTGGCTAATCCTTGTCGTTCTTGTTCCACAGTATAGCGTTCGATTTGTATTTGATTCACTTCAACTTCCGATGCCTCACCAGTCGCCACCCGCGACGAAACAAATTCTGCGAAGCTGCTATAAAGCTCAAGTAGCTCATCACGCAAAGCCATCTGCGCCTCTATTTCAGCGACTTGAATAAATGTAGACGCCACTCGCTGCTTCAAAAGACGAGACGCCTTTGCGACCTCGGCACGTGCGAGCTCAATCTCATCGCGAGCGATACGCTTCTCCAATCGCAAGCGATTCGTGATCGGAAACGTTTGCTCAAATCCAATACCAAAGCCGAGCTCACCTTCATCGTTAAACGCCCGATCACTCGCATATTCCAGCTTGACCTCCGGGTTCTCCCAACGCCCCGCCTGCAGAGAACGACCTTCCGCCTGATCAACAAAAGTCTGCGCGGCTTGATGCAGGACATTACGCTCCAGTGCATGCTCGACGGCGCGCTCCTGAGTGAAGCTGAGAGGTGAGGCGACTAGCGAGCCGCCTATAAACTGAATACTGAGTGCGGCAGCACTGAAGCCGCCTATTTTCATAAATCTAAACATAAAAAATCCAAATACGAATGTAACGCTGATCGCGAGAAGCGAACATGCGGAGGCTAAAAGCCTCGATGAAACAACGTGTATTTGGATAAATCAGACCCGCAGGACTGTTTTCGGAATGTAAAGATCCGTCAGCCAATAAATTGACGGAGGTGCCCGTGATCGCGATTGCGTCATGGCTGGCTGTAAACATAAACGAGGTGCCTTAGTTTTCAGACTCAAAAGCACGCAAGCAAGCGCCGGCAATTGCACGGCTTCGCTTTCATTCAAGCGTGTCGGAATCAATTCAGCTCCCGACAATTCAAGGTCTGTGCAATCATCATCAAGCTCGCATGTGCCCTCGGCCTCTGCACTGTCGCCATCGTGACAATGCGTGCTTTCACAATGCCCTTCCACTTCTGCTTCGGATTGAAAATACAGCATGAAATCTTGATGCAAACAGACCAAAACGCTTGGCACGCCAGACAATGCGACGTTCCAAACAAAAAGGCAAAGCAAGCCAAGCACTGTTAGTTTCTTAATCAAAGGTTCGCTATAGATAAAGAGAAGCACCGATCTGTCAAGCTAGGTGGAAGCCCTCTATTGCGCTTCGAATCGACCATCGGCTCGCTTCACAACCAAGCGCTTCAACTCCAAGCCCATGAGCACCGCCGATATCTCCGCTGCAGATTTTGACAGTCGCTCCGACAGTGAATCTGCCGCAACCAACTCACCGCCTACAAAACAATCCATGATGGATTGCTCCACGTCTAAGAGATTCGCCTTTGGCGCACCAGTGCTCTCTCCCAAATCTAATTCCGGTTCCTGAGGTCGCGCATAGCGCAACTCTTCTAAAATATCATCCACAGAAGTCACCATGATCGCGCCATCACGTATCAATTGATGACAACCTCGGCTGCTGGCTTGATCGATTCGCCCAGGCACCGCCATCAAGGTGCGCCCCTGCTCCCCAGCAAAACGCGCAGTAATCATACTACCACCGGCCGCATCACTCTCCACCACGATGACCGCCTCAGACATCCCGGAAACCACTCGGTTGCGCATCGGAAAACTCTGCCGATCCGCTCGGCGCCCAAAGGGAAACTCACTAACAACTGCACCTTTCGCAGAGATCTGTTTATATAAATCTAAATTTTCGGGCGGATAAATAATGTCCGCCCCACAACCGAGCACTGCGACTGTTTTCCCTCCGGCTTCGAGCGCACCTTCATGAGCAGCCGTATCCGTGCCGCGTGCCATCCCACTAACAATGCAAAAGCCCATGCGCGCGAGTTCACTGGCAAAACGCTTCGTCACACTGCGACCATAGAGCGTGGCGCGCCGTGTGCCCACAATGGCAATGCAAGGGCGATCCACCACGTAGTCACCCTTCCAATACAAGCCAATCGGTGAGTCGTAGAGTTCTTTCAGCATCGCTGGATACTCGGCATCCATTTGCGCATAAAAATGGGTATTCGATTTTCCCATCGACGCCTCTTCTCTCGCTAAATCAAAGCGAGCATCCCAATGTAGCAAAGTCTGGACGACCTTATCGCCAACGCCTTGGACAGACAACAGCCGCTCTCGGTTGCCAGACAAAATCCCAACGGCGTCCTCATCAAAGGCATCAATTAAACGACGCAGCATCACTGGCCCCACATGTGGCAACCCGTTCAGCACAAGCATTGCTTGACGTTGCGTTAATTCGTGAGGCATGGCACCATCATTACCAGTGCGCAAACGAGCACAAGTCTGAAATACTAAAAGTATTAAAAGAGAGGTGATACCATCGTGTGACTCTTCTTAACAGGAATCATTTTACAGAGCTCGTAGGGGCTTCATTGAGAAGACCGCCGAGCAAAAGCCTATCGTAATACGGGCGTCATCAATGAAGCCCCTACGATCCAAAAGCACTATATACTTGCAGCACAAACACCACGATCCAATCAACACAGGGGATTTCGCAACACATCGGGTAGATAATCGAGCAGCTGAGTCGTATTGACCACAACTTGGCCTTTCTCACGTGCAAGTCGTTGAGCTGCAAGGCCGTGCAACATCACCCCGCGTGCTACAGCTGTTTGCGTATCGCTACTATCCTGAGCAACCATACCGCCAACCAAACCAGAAAGCAAATCACCACTCCCGCCGCGTGATAGCACCGGCCCACCATGCGTATTGTATAAGACCGTTTCTCCGTCGCAAATACGCGTGTTGGCTGCCTTCAAAACAGTCACCGCACGATTGTTGCTGCAAAAATTCATCAGTGTCTCCAAAGAGAAATCAACTTCTGCCAATTTCGCGATTCGCATAAATTCACCCATGTGAGGCGTCAGAATTAAAGGTCCATACTCGGACTTACGTTTCGGCGCCATCTCCATGGCTTTTAGACGTAAGGCATCAGCATCCAGAATCAGTGGCAGACTGACTTGCCGAATCATTTCTTGAGCCAAGACTTCAGTGCTTCGATCACGCCCTAAGCCTGGGCCACAGAGAACCGCACTTCCATACGGCAAACGATCCAGCAACAACTGCATCGCCCGTGGGTTTAACGTGCCATTGGATGTTTCAGGCCAAGGCACCCACATCGCCTCTGGAACCTGGGCCGATAAGACCGCCGCCACCGATTGAGGGGCAAATGCAGTCACCAGACCAACACCAGACCGAACCGCAGCTTGCACTGACATCAATAGAGCACCTGGCATGTAAGCAGAACCACCGACAATAAACAAATGTCCAAACTCGCGCTTGTCGACTGACGCTGGACGTAACGCTTGCAATGGTGCCAAGACACGTGGTTGTAAAACATGCTCAACACTCTCGAGCTCACAGCCAGGGGCCTTGTCAAAAAAACCAAGATCCACATAACGCACACGACCAGAATTCGCCAAACCGTCGAAAAGCGACTGCTTTGCAATGCCCGTCGCATAGGTGAACTGCGCATCGAAAACCACTTCATCCGAAACATCTCCGCGACCACTTGGCAAATCCACCGAAGCACGCAGGCGGATCGACTCGAACTGATTCACGCCCTCGATAATCACACGTGTCGCGGTGCGCAAGGGCGGCTGAAAAGAAACACCCAGCAGACCATCCAAGCAGAGATCGATACATTCACCTCCAGAAATATCCTCGAGCAAAGCAAGCACTTCTTGAGTGTCAGACACTTCTGCGAGCATATGTTTAGACACACGCCCTTCCAACTGGTCGTATGCGCGCTTAGCTAATGGCTTAAAGTGATCTTTATCGGAAGACATCAGGAGTGTGACACTCGCACGCGGATACTCTGCCAGTAACTCCGCACAGGCAATCAGCGCATCGCCCGCGTTATTCCCCTTCCCAATCAAGGCAACGATTTGCAAGTGGTCGGGAACCGGAAAAAGCTCTTGGTAATCTCGGATGACCGCCGCAGCAATGCCTTGCCCAGCACATTTCATTGCCTGCCACTCGGCAGCTTCGTCCTTTAAGACCTTCGGTTCAAATTCACGAGCCTGCTGGCCGCTTAATACTGGGTGAGCGTGAGCTAGGGGTTTCATTTATTTTTCGCAGAAATGTGTAAAACAGAAGTAATTATTGAATAAGGTTAACACATCCCACAGCAATAACACGCCCTATTTTCTACAAGCTCAAACGAGGAATGCTTTCATTTCTCGGACCGCTTGCTGAACTCCGACAAACAGCGCTCGGCTGACGATCGTATGCCCGATATTCAATTCATGCAGGTGCGGAATGGTGATCACTTCACCAATATTCGTGTAATTGATACCATGCCCTGCATTGACGACCAAACCGAGCTGATGCGCCAGCTCCGCGCCATCTTTCAAGATCTGCAACTCCTTCGAACGCGCCTCACTATAGTAAGCATTCGCATAAGCACCAGTATGTAGCTCTATCCACGGGCTCTTTAACTCCGCCGCCGCTTCAATCTGCGCAGGGTCTGGATCGATAAATAAGCTGGTGACAATACCTCGCTCCGTCATCGCGGCGACCACATCTGCGATGCGAGACTTCTGCCCCACCACATCCAGTCCACCCTCGGTCGTGACCTCCTCACGACTCTCAGGAACGAGACAGGCAGAATGCGGCTTCAAATCCAAAGCAAGGGCAACGATCTCGTCCGAACAACCCATTTCAAAATTCAAGCGAGTGCGAATCTGCTCATGCGCGCGCCGTATATCCGAGTCCTGCACATGACGACGATCCTCACGCAAGTGCATGGTGATGCCATCGGCACCCGCCTCTTCACAGAGCAAAGCAAAAGTAACTGGGTCGGGCTCAACCTCATTGCCATGATCCAGCGTATGCTCACGGAAGCGCGCCTGACGCACTGTCGCACAGTGGTCGACATTTACGCCGAGAAGAATTTTAGAAGCGGAAGTCGTCATAAATAGGAATCTGCTAATTTTACTCAAAGAGTCCACCCAAGTTTCAGTTTTCTGAAAGCAAAGGCTCAGTAGAAATAAGCGACAAGCACTATCGACCGACGGCGCTATTCAGCAGGCTTCCAATCCACTAAGGTGACCTGGGGATTCCGATTACTGCGCCAATAGTTCCATGCAAAACGGACCGTTATGTCGACTGGCACCCCCGCCTCTGGGAAGGCCTCCATACGCCATGCAATACCAGAGACACCTCGGCGACTGCTTGCAACGGGCGGCAAACGGAAGCGGTAATTACCGCGCCCAAAGGGTTCTGGGGCTTCGGCTAGAACGACACCACGCACACCAAAGACTGGCTCCGGGTTCCCTTGCCCGAATGGATGCAGCTTATCGAGTTCATCGAGTAAGGCTTCATTCAGGTCCTCAACTTCCAGCCAAGCTGAAACGGCTAAAGATGGCTCAGGCAATCCTGCAGGATAGAGTTCTTTGAGCCCTGCAATAAAACATTCACGAAACGCATCAATATTCGCGGCTGGCAGAGAAACACCCGCCGCCATGGGGTGACCGCCCCAGTGATCTAAAAGCTCGTTACAGCGCTGAAATGCATCGACTAAGTTGACCGAAGAAACACTACGCCCGGAGCCTTTGGCTAAGTCACCTTCAGCACCAAGGATCACGGTCGGCTTGTGAAAATGACGACTCACACGACTCGCCACAATACCCACCACACCTGGATGCCAATCATCTCCATAGAGCACGATACCTGGTGCATCTGCAAACTCAGCGGAGGCACGCGCTTCTGCATCTTTAGTTATGCCGCGCTCGATCGACTGGCGCTCACGATTCATCTCATCGAGCTCGGTTGCCATCGCTTTGCAAGCAGTGTAATCGCTTTCGAGTAATAGATTGATTGGTAAGGTCGCATCAGCAAGTCGGCCACTCGCATTAATACGTGGGCCCAACTTAAAGGAGATATCTGGGCTCGCCATTTCTTGAGTGGAATCAATACCACTGACTTCGGCGAGTGCCCGCACACCAACTCGGCCGTTCGCACGCAGATGACGCAATCCGAACCAGGATAGTATACGATTTTCCGCACGCAAAGGAACGAGATCCGCCACAGTTCCCATCGCAACAAGATCAAGATAATCTTGCAACTGGATCGATTCGACTCGGGGATCTTCTGCTTCGCGGCGCTTTTTTAATAGACCGTGCAATAGTTTAAAGACGAGGCCTGCAGTGCACAGGTCGAGCCACGGCGCATCGGCTCCGTCGTTCACATGCGGATTCACAAAAATACAGTCTACGGGAGCCTCGGTCTTCGTTTGGTGGTGATCGACAATAATCACATCCACTCCGAGCTTTCGTAAATAGGCAATCGGCTCATGCGCATTTGTGCCACAGTCCAAGGCGATAAAGAGGTCCGATGGCTGACCATCGAAGACTCGATCAATCGCATCTTCACTCAGCCCGTAGCCTTCGTCTAAGCGACGCGGCACACAAAAGCGTGGCTCCAAATCTAAACTGCGCAACATACTGACGAGTTGCACCGTGCTGGTAACCCCATCGACATCGTAATCGCCAAACACCACGACGCTCTCTTTGTTATCGATCGCTTGCTCGATACGCGTCACCGCGGCTTCGAGGTTAGTCATCTCGAATGGATTATCGAGATGTGCCAATCGTGGGCGTAAAAACTCTTCGGCTGTTTCCGCACTCTCTAGACCACGCTGCACGAGTAACTCTCCGGCAACTTTAGACACCCCAAGCTGGCTGCTAAGCTTAGCGGCCAATGAATGATCGGTGTCTATCGTAGTCCAAAGCATCAGTGTAAGGGGTAAAAAGAAGGAGAGGGTTTATGCCTCGTTTCCTAATGTAAAGGGTCGAAACATAAAGCCTCTCCAACAAAAGAGGATATTCGTAGAAATTATTCTGCAGCGTCAGCGCTGGTGCTTTCCCACTCGTAACGTTTTGGAGTGAGTTGGCGTTCTTCAACATGGCGACGGTCTCCCTTGTGCCACCAATAGAAGACGGGGCTCGCGATGAAGATCGATGAGAAGGTTCCTGTCAAAATACCGACGATAAAGATAAAGGAGAAATCAGTGATCACACCTGCGCCAAAGACATACAAAGAGGTCGCGGCGAGTAATGTGGTAATACTGGTGAGCAATGTGCGAGAAAACACACGGCTGATTGCCAGATTGATAATCGAGCGCAAATCGGTGCCTGGATTCAACTCAAGCTCTTCACGGATACGGTCGAAGGCGACAATCGTATCGTTAATCGAGTAACCAACAATCATCAAAATCGCAGCCAACATCGGCGCGGTAAACTGGCCGCTCACAAAAATACCGAGCTCTCCACAGATCACGAAAATACCGATCGTCATCAATACGTCGTGCACGGTAGCCACCACCGCACCGACACCATAACCGACCTCGAAACGTAAGGCTACGTAAAGTAGAATACCGCCCAATGCAGCAAGCACCGACCAAAGCGCGTTCCATTGAATACTCTTCGAAACCGATGCTCCGATTTGAGTGATTCCCGTTTCCACCAAGTTCGCCTCAGGAAGGGCCGCTTGGAGTTCTGCCAATACTGGACGGGCTTGGTCAAATGCAGTTTGAATTTTCAAGATTTCGACGTCCTGCCCGATCAAGCTTTGATAGATCGGAGTCACATCACCCAATTCTCGCGCTTCGACGACTTGCATGATGTCTTCAATCTCTGGACGCTGATCGTAAGAAACTGTGAGTTCATCACCACCAGTGAAATCCTTACCGAGAATATTATCGTGATGAACGGCCACGCTGATCACACCCACCAAGACAATTAACCACGAAACGATGAATGCAGGCTTACGGAACTTAAAGAAATCCATCTTGCGGCTAGGCAAGACATCTAAGCCAAGCACCTTGCTCACACCAATACGGTGCACGAGAAAATCGAGAACAAAACGAGTCACGACCAGTGCACAGAAGATCGAGGCGCAAATACCGATCGCAAGTGTCACACCGAAGCCCTTAACAGGACCAGTGCCGAGCCAGATAAGAATCGCCGCGGTGATGAGTGTCGTGACATTCGCATCCACAATGGTCGACGTTACTTTATCGAAGCCAGCTGCGGTAGCATTTTTGATACTCTTTCCTGATTTTAGCTCTTCACGAATACGCTCGAAGATCAAGATGTTGGCATCCACACCCATACCGAGTGTCAAGACAAGCGCCGCCACACCTGGCAGAGTCAATGTAGCACCCAAGCTAGCGAGCACACCGAGAACGATGATCACGTTGACGATCGCCGAAGCGACGCCGACGAAACCTCCGAGGAAGTAATAAAGAATCATGAATCCGACCACAAGGATCGCTCCCCATTGCGCTGCACTGATCGAGCTTTGACGTGCACCTTCCGCGAGCGTGGGTTGCACCTCATACATTTGGTCGACGCGAAGCTCAACAGCTAGCGGGTTGTTCAAAACATTTGCGAGGTCGAGTGCCTCACGTTGAGAGTAAGTGCCTGTAATCTGAGCATTCTTGGAAAGCTCAGCTTGAATTGTTGGTGCGGAATAAAGCTTACCATCTAGAACAATTGCGAGCGGCTCGCCAATCATCTTGCCTGTTACCGAACGGAAGACCTCTGCGCCATCGCTGGTCATCACCAAGTTGATTTGAAAGCCGCCATTTTGGGTTTGTGAGGCAAAGGCATCTTCAACGATTTCACCAGTTGCTTCAGGGATCAGCTTAATAAACATACGACGCTCGTAAACTTCGCCTGTTTTACGGTCTTCGATCTCCTCAGAGAGCACTTCGTAGCCGACTGGATAGCGGTTAGTTGGCGTGGTATCCGGCGTAAGGGTCGGGTGCACTTTACGGAATTCAAGCTTTGCGGGCTTTTTAAGGGAGTCGATCACCTCAGGATTATCCTTTGTCGAAAGACCTGCGATTTGAATTTCAATCGCATTCTCACCGACAGGGCGAATGATTGGCTCGGCCACACCGTTCCCATCCAGACGATTACCTAGTATTTCAATCGCATTCTCCAGTTGGTCTGCCTTCTCAAAGGCAGAGACATTGTCACCAAGAGAATCTTCGTCTATTTTTAGTGTCACACCGACACCACCTTTAAGATCGAGGCCCAAGCGCAAGTTGCTTTGCGAAGAACTCAAAAGGTGCTTTAGCAAAATATCGTTTCGCTTCTTTTGATTCGCAACGTCAGCAAGGTTCACTTGTGGAAAGAACTTTGCGTAGTCGATGTTTTCATCCTGCCCCATGTCACGAAGTGCGACAAAGAGAGTCTTGGCATCGCCAGCCGCGACACGTGCTTCTGCACGCTTGAGAACTTCCGCAAACTCGTCAGCTTCAGCGGTTGCTTGATCCACAATATACGACTCAAAAGGCGTATCTTGCAAAGGGGTGATACTCGCAATACACCAAAAAATAATGGCGGCTGTGAGCAGGAATTTCCAAAGAATGTTACCGGACATAGTAATAATAGGGTCTTATATAAAAATGAGTCGCCGAGCAGACTACTCAGCTGATACATGAATCTTATTGGCAACAAAACTCTTACCAAGTTCGACCTTGGTGCCGTCAGCAATACGCACGACATAGCGATCGTCTTTTACATTGGTGATTGTAGCGTAGATACCACCACTAGTGATAATTTCGTCGCCCGTTTTGAGGGCTGCCAACATCGCATCGTGGGCTTTCTGGCGCTTGCGCTGTGGTGCAATCACTAGAAACCACATACCTACAAAGAGTAAAGCGATCGGCAATAGCTGACTTAAGCCGCCGCCTGAAGCAGCTTGAGCAAGCGTTAAAAAAGAAGAGAAATCTGAAATGGCCATTAGAGCTTGTGTGTTGAAAAACCGCAGAAGGAAAGGTAGTCGCCTACAAATGGCAAGTTCCTATTCTCTCGGGATTTAAAGAAGATTCCCAGATGCCGTCTGATTCTAGAGCGATCACGGTAAAATCGGCCCGAAAATCGGGCTAAACCTTCAGCAAAGGGCGGTAAAATCAACCAATCACGCTCATAAACGTGAGCGAGCACACAGACTGTCGCATCCTTAAAATTCAGGTGAAACGACCAGTTTTTGACCGGGCTCCAAGGTAATCACGCCATTTTTGTCAGGATCTTCATCATTTCGGTAAATCATTAACTCAATCGGGCCTTCCATAGAAGCCGTTGGCGCCCAACTCCATTTACCAATCTCCACAAATTCCATCGCGACTCCTTGCGCCTCACTTAAACCGCCACCATTGCCACGTAAATAGGGCTTATTGCCGATCCCAATGAAAGTCGCAGCTGTCAACATCGTGTCGGTCTTCGACTTTTTCGATTTGGGCACCGCTGGAACCACCTCTGCAAACATATCGGGCGCTTCCACAGGAGCAGTCGATTCCACCTTGGGTGCGTTGACTTCTAAAGGCTCTGGCTCTGGCTCTGGCTCTGGCTCTGGCTCTGGCTCTGGCTCTGGCTCTGGCTCTGGCTCTGGCTCTGGCTC
>CAKZOI010000063.1 GCA_937136395.1 uncultured Opitutia bacterium
GTTGAGGAACCTTCAGCGGCGATTTCGAAGGCAACTTCAATGCCGTCTTTAGCTTTCTGAGCCTTGAAAGCTTCAGCGATTTGAGGCACCATTTTTGCGCCAAGTGTATCGGAGCCTTTAATGACGATGGTTTCGGTGGCGCTTGCTTGAGAAGCAAATGCCAATGCTGCGACTGCAGTCAATGCGCGGAGAATAGATTTTGTGTTCATAGGTATGTTTAATTGAGATTCTTGATTGTATTTAGATTGTGAGGGTATGTGTGCCTCAACGATTACAAAGAATACCTGCTGTTTGTTTCGAGATGATGTCTTTTATGTTACAGGAGTGTTAAGAAGTCGTTTTTTGGTTTAAACTGCGCTCTGTGTTGGTGGCCTTACTTTCTATGTATTTATAAGTGCTCGCGTTGTTTTGTCGTAACTCGGGCGGCCTAACTAGAGGTGCTTCGACCGCTTTATTATCATTCGGCGAGTGGATCGATTTTGTGCGTAATGAATTCAGCGACGGCATAAGTTCACTTATCTGTAACATAACAGCGACGATTCTGTAACAGAGGGCGTGTAGTTTGGTGGAGTTGTTCTGCAACAAACTCACAAATAACAAACAATGAAATTAAATAAACTTACACAACTCACTGCAGTTTCGATCGCACTTTTTGGTGCATCGTCTTTCGCAGCCTCTAACGACGCACTTCTCGAACTTTTGGTGAAGAAGGGTGTTTTATCTGAAACAGAAGCGACTGCGGTTGCTGCTGAACTTAAAGAAGAGAACAAAGGCGTTTCTTTCTCCGCTAAGGGCAAAGAAACGGTAAAGCTTCGCTTCAATGGTCGTATGCAAGCACAGTATGACGCTCTGTCTGGTGAAGATAATGGCGCCGATCTTGCTTCCACTAATCACTTTTACTTCCGCCGCCTTTTTCTCGGAGTAAAAGCGAATCTTGATAACGGTGTCTACGCGGAAACTGTATTGGATTTCGCTGGTGATGAACAGCCTGAGCTCGCTTTCGATAAAGCATCATTCGGTTACAAGTTTGATGAGAAGTTCGATGCGCAACTTGGATATCAAAAGGTGCCATTCGGTATCGAAGAAACAAATTCTTCTTCAAGCCTTCAAACAATTGAACGGTCTGCGGCGAATCGCTTTTTCGCGGATGACATCGATTTCTCGTCGCGCCACATGGGTCTTCATGCAAAAGGTGATTTGGGAGCTGGATTCAGCTATGCCGCATCACTTGTCAATGCGGCTCAAGGAGAAGGTTCACGTCTTCTAGGTGCATCTAATTCTTCTAATGACATGGCTTATTACGGTCGTGTTCAGTGGGAGTCTAATGGCTTCACGGTTGGTGTCGATGGTGGTCATCAATCTAACAATGATGTAGTTGGTGCGGACGTCGTCGCATTTACTGGTTATGTGAATTACAAGTTTGAAGGTTTGAACTTACTTGCTGAATATTTCACAGCCGATATGGATGCTGCTGATGATGCCAAAGGCTATTCGCTTCGCGCTTCATATAAGTTCGGTAAATTTGAGCCGGTTGTGCGCTTTGCGCACCTTGAAACAGATAGTTTCGTAATCGACACTGACGAATTGATCCGTCGCTCACCAGCAGGTGCAAAGGGAGTTTCGGGCGCAGACAACGAGATTGATTCTTTCTACCTCGGTATGAATTACTACTATAGCCCAGCTGTAACCTTCATGGCTGGCTACGAAAATGCAAAAGCCGAAAACGGTGCAGGCACTGATGAAGAAAAAGTCGATGGCTTCCGCGCACGTGTTCAAGTTCTTTGGTAGAACCTAGGATCGTTTACATAGTTTAGTTTTGAAAGCCCGGGGTGCGTTTACGTGCTCCGGGCTTCTTTGTGTCATGTTGAGGTGTGCCTCACGGATGAATCGCTGAACTTGAAGAGGACGAAAGCGAGTCGGGGAAATTCGCTCGAACTTACCGCTTGCGCAACGGGGAAGTTTGGGGCACCTTCCCCGCGTCGACCTCGGCGTGTGGGCGTTCGCTTGTCTTTTAGATGAGAGGAAAGTCCGGACACCGTAGGGCAGGATTCCTCGTGAAAACGGGGG
>CAKZOI010000064.1 GCA_937136395.1 uncultured Opitutia bacterium
CAACACATTTTCACGTTGAGCGACCATGGGAAGGACTGGAAGCCTCTCATCTATTGCTGGCGCGGAGGACAGCGATCAGGATCATTAGCACTGGTCATGCATGAGATTGGTTGGGAAGTCACCCTACTCCAAGGAGGCTACAAGACCTATCGACGGCATGTTCAACAAGAATTAGATCGTTTACTCCCACGACTTCGTCTCATTGTGGTTGCGGGTCCAACCGGTTGTGGTAAGACAGATCTACTGCATCAGTTGCGAAGCCAGGGTCGTCAGGTGCTCGACTTGGAAAGTCTCGCCAATCATCGCGGATCTTTACTGGGTCGAGAGCCCGGGACCTGCCAGCCATCACAAAAATGGTTTGAATCTTCTCTGCATCATGAGCTCTGTCAATTGGATCTAGAAAAACCGATTTATGTTGAGTCTGAGTCGTCCAAGATCGGAGAAATTCACTTACCAACTGCGCTCTTTAAAAATTTAATCACATCAAGTGCAGTTGTGTTGTCCTGCGATCGCTCACAGCGTGCACAATATCTCGTTCGACGCTATCAACACCTGACCCAATCGATTGAAGACACTACACAACTTGTAGAGCGACTCGCCTTTCGACACGGAAAACAACAAATTACAGAATGGGTCTCGTGTATCAAGACCCACAATTGGTTGGCCCTTGCGAACAGTCTTCTGGAGCATCACTATGATCCAGCGTATGAGCGATCGCAAACACGACTGCGAGTAACCGAACGCTGCGAGCTCACGTGTCCAGGAGAACTCGCAGATCATTCGGTCTTCGAAAGGCTCGATACGTAATTCGAGAACACTCCTAGACAGCTACCTCAGTATCACCCAATGCTGATCAAAAACGCTGACCAATTTCCTCAAGCACGGCTGGATCTTCGATCGTCGACGGCGGAGTGTAAGGCTCGCCGTCAGCGATTTTGCGAAGTATTGCCCGAAGAATCTTACCCGATCGTGTTTTTGGTAAACGCTCGACAATTATCGCTTGATTGAAACAAGCAACTGCGCCGATCGAACTCCGCACAGAGGCTATCAGCTCGCTCACGACGTCTTCATGGGATTGGCTGACTCCATCTTTAAGTATGACAAAGCCAAGCGGAAGCTGCCCCTTCAGTTCATCAGCAATCCCAACGACTGCGCATTCAGCGACCGCAGGGTGTGCAGCAACAATCTCTTCCATTTCGCCGGTTGACAGGCGATGTCCAGCAACATTGATGACATCATCGGTTCGTCCCATGACGAACACATAACCCTCTTGGTCGATATAGCCCCCGTCGCCAGTCAAATAGTAGCCTGGATACGGGTTCAAATAGCTGTCTTCAAACCGCGAATGATTCCCCCAAACAGTCGGTAAACAACTCGGTGGAAGTGGCCGTTTAATGACTACACTACCCTGCTCACCTGCCTCCACTGGATTCCCCGAAGGATCCAAAATCTCCACTTTAAAGCCTGGCGCTGGCTTGGTGGCAGAACCCGCTTTTGGTGGGAATGATTCCAATCCGCGCGGATTGCAAGCGATCGCCCAACCGGTTTCTGTCTGCCACCAATGATCAACCACGGGAAGACCAGTTAATTTATCAAGCCAATGGTAAGTCGGAGGATCGAGACGCTCGCCAGCTAAATAGAGCGCCTCGAGTGAGCTCAAATCATGGTTTTTGTAGAGTTCACCATGTGGATCTTCCTTACGAATGGCTCGGAATGCGGTCGGTGCCGAGAATAAAACTTTCACTTGATACTCTTCAACAAC
>CAKZOI010000065.1 GCA_937136395.1 uncultured Opitutia bacterium
CAAATCACGCCGGGCCTCTTCCAGCCGTGGACAAAGGTAATGGATTGCCTTGAAGAAATAAAAGATGGTGAGCGCGTACAGGTCAAAAAAGGCGCGCAAAAGGAGATAAAGTATGGAGCGATTTCCGCGTGGAAAGACGGGGCTTTATACGTTCTCGCTTACTCACACTACGACAATGCCAATCAACCATTCGAAAACGATATCACACTCACTCTTGATGGTGAGCGCATCGCCGCCTCGCAGACATGGTCTATCGATGAAAAATTGCTCGATCAAAATAATGGTGTCTACATCCACCAACTTTACAAAGACATCGAAGCCGAAGGCATAGAACGGACTGATACAGGCTTTAACTTCGACATACAAAGAAACCTAGAAAGGCGCTATGGTCAGATTAAAGATGTCGACACCGATGTATTTTTTCACGGCACCAAAGAGAGCGCAGCACCCGAAGATAAGAATCGTATCGCAGCCTCTGCCATTGCAAAAAAGAATCTCAAAAAATACCAAAAAATGGGAGAAATGGCGCAAGTCCGCAGTGGAGAAATCGTTAAAATCAGTGGACAAAAGCTACAACTAAAGCTAAATTTCCAAGGTAGTGGAGTTCGCTTCTTGAAATTTCTACCTACCCCAGCCACTACACAATAAGTAATGCACACAACTAGCCTCTACCCCTCTAGCAAACTACTGACGTTTACAGTTGCTGCTACGCCTTCGTTTAATATTCGTCCCCTATTTTCCAGCTTAGAATTGAGTCGCGATTTATCTAATCTAAGAGAAGATCCAGGTATCACAGATTTTAAGAAATCTGTTACAATTAACAGTTTGGGCATTTTAGGCGTAAAGGCTCACCGCAGGGACACTACAGAACCATCAGTTCGCGCTCTCACTTGCGCGCAAAATACCTAGATTAGCGTGGCACTTCGTCGACAACACAAAATATATTTATCATGAAACAATACACTACCAAACCGTCTACTACCCAAGGATTTGCCTTGGTCATCGCCCTCTCGCTCATGGCGTTTGTGCTGTTGCTTCTTGTTTCGATTTCCACTTTGGTCAAAGTTGAATCGAGCTCAGCAGATACTCAGAAATCCATGCTTTCTGCTAGGCAAAATGCACTTCTCGCACTCAATGTTGCGCTCGGAGAACTACAGTCTGCGACAGGACCCGATCAAAGTGTCACCGCTCGTGCTGACATCTATGATTCGACTCCAGCGACGCTCGCAGACGACGGAGTTCAGAACCCATTCTGGCTGGCAGCTTATAAAACTGTTGATAGTACTGATGTCAGGCAGCCCCTAGAACAACTTAGGACATGGGCAACTGATACGAGTGCTACAGATCGTGTCGACTGGTTAGTGTCCTCGCGCACGCCATTGGACGGCAGCGTTAATCCAGTGACAACCGATGTTAACACATTGAATGGTGGTGCAAATAACGTCGTCACACTAGCGACCTACAACAACAACGAAGACATCGAAACCGAAGTTCGTGTTGGTAAAGTAGACATCCTAGATACCGCGACTACAGCTGCTGGGCGTTTCGCTTGGTGGGTGGCAGATGAGAGTGCAAAATTTAAGATTAACGCAGTCAAAGAAGATACCGTTTTAAATGGTCAAAGTTTTGAACCAGAATGGTCGCTGATGGCACCCCAACAATCCAATCCATCGATTATTTCGGACCTGAATTCATTCGATGTGGACGACACCACTCAACGCGACAAACTTGAACGCTCTGTCTCCGCAAGTTCATTACCACTCATCGATACTACATGGGAAACATGGGCTAAAGAGAATGGCAACGATTTCACTTTTGCCTCTCAAAGTATACCAGTAGACGTCACACAAGGTCGTTTAAAAGAAGATCTTTCCGTTTATTTAAACAGCAACAACAGCGGTCTTAGCGATGACGACAATATCATCCGTGGTTCTAACACTGACCAAGCAAACCACTACGAAGGTCGCCTTTCAAGTCTCTCGACTGTGCTCGATTACGACGCCGACAATTTACCAAAATTTGGTCTAATCAAAAGCTGGTATCAAACTGGCAGTAACATCTCAGGTTTCGCTGGAGGCACACCCGAGGCACCTCGTCCGCACACGGATGAAGAACATGGTCTGCATCCCGTATTGTTACGAGGATCCGTGAACGTTGGCCTAGCATTTAGAGTAGCTGGCACAGGTTTCAGACCCGCGTTCTTGCTCTACCCAAAATTTGTCCTCTGGAATCCACACAATGTGCCCATCGCACCTTCTAAATATGTAGTACAAGTGCGTTGCGATGTAAACACATTAATCACGGACATTGCAGCAAATGGTAGGCTTTATGCAGCTTACAATGAGTCAAAAGACTTTTATTACGAAGGCCACTTCAGACACCCAAATCGTAGTATAGGCAGTTACAGCAAATTCCAATGGACACGCAGTTTACTAGAAAGAAATACTGACTCAAACTATCAAATAAATGGCGACGATGAATACACATACCTAACATTTGTCATTAATAACGATGGATTTGCTCCTGGAGAAAGCCTCTATTATACAGCCGCCGACAAAGCAGATGAAAATGACTTCTCAAAAAACGAATATGTCAATGAAGATATCACATACATCGAATCGAACTTCAGTGACGCTGATTTTGAAGATCACAACTTATTGATTAACGAAGAAGAAGGCGTCTTGGGCTATTTCCATATTACATCAACCAGTGGAAGAGCAAACTTACCCGAAGTGACTACACCAGCGCCAGTAACACCTAGGACCACTTCGGTCGATGATATTCTCCGTGCTGGTGTCAACATTGAATTAGACCGAGGAAGTGCCCGCAACCTCAGTGCTCCTGATCTCAGCATTTCCACAAAATTGTATGCAGTCAGCGACACCGGAAACATTGAGTTGCTTCAATTTTTAGACTTTTATGATGAAGCTGGAATTGATGATCAGCATGCAATCGACTGGGAGCACCGGAGTAGAGAAGGCAGCGCAAATAATGTAAGAACTGCTCCCTATGAATTCCAAAGCCTTGAAAGCATCATAACCGGAACTGGAACACCGGACTACATTCGAGGACACGGATTTTACATAACACCGACTGATGTTGACCCTATCGAAACAGCAGATCTATCAGTCAACTACAGCAGCAAACGCTTGTTTGCACGTAACAATATAACAGCGCAAACGATTAGTTTAAAAGACCCCCTTGTGTCTACTCCAGAAACGAGTGCACTCTTCTCTGAAACAAAGCACACCAGAGATGAGTTTGATCCAGGTGTTGGATTTCCTTCTGGAGTCCCTGATTTAGATGGAGAGTATGATAATACTGGAGCAGATGGCTATGACACGCCTGGTGGTTATGGCTTGCATGCGACTACTTTTGCAGACGTCACCCCTGGCAACACTGTCTACCCACTGTATGACTATCCACGTGCTGAAACAGGACTACTTTCTCTAGGTTTTCTTAAAAACGTAAATTTTAGCCAATTTTATTGGCAGCCTTCTTTTGCATTTGGTAGTTCCGAAGCTCATACACATGTCGCACGCGATCAAATTCAAGAGAATCACAGTGGAACTACCTACTTTGATTTGTCATATTTACTCAACGAGTCACTCTGGGATCGCTTCTTCGTTTCAAGTATACCGCAAACTGGTGGCAGCCTAGATTCAGACACGATCCTCCCTAATGGACGAAATAAATTGGTGCCCAACCCTGATGGCACATTTCCAAGCGATGCAAACTTGCGTAACACAAATACTGCATTTGAAGAAGTTGCCGCGAATGTGATGGTCAATGGCGCATTCAACGTGAATTCAACTTCAGTTGATGCTTGGAGAATGTTTCTGGCTTCGCACTTGGGCGAGTCTGTTCAAACAGCAAGTAATGCAGATAGTAACCCCTCTGACAATGCACCCATCACAAGTCGTGCTTTCCCTATACTACCTGAAAACTCGGCCATTGATACAGCAGCACCACAGACATGGTCCGCACTACGTTCTCTCTCTGAGGATGAAATAAACGAATTAGCTGAAGCTATTGTTGAAGAAGTCAAGTTGCGAGGCCCGTTCCTCTCAATGGCTGATTTTGTCAATAGAAGATTGATTCCTGATGCTACTAGCGCAGATCAAGATTATCTTGGACTCAAAGGTGCCTTACAGGCGTCGATTGACAAAGTATCCACTTCTTCATCTGGCTCTTTCATAAATGATGAGTTTTATCAGGATAATGCCGAAGTAACCGCATCAACAGCGCCATCAAATACACAGTATCCCGAACACGAGCGTGGCATGCCAGGCAACCAAAGTGGCTCGACCATGTTTGGCGTTCCTGGCTTTTTATCTCAAGCAGATATCCTCGCTGGACTAGGATCTTTGATGACTGTTCGCGGGGATACTTTCACTATTCGCACTTATGGTGAATCCCTCTCAGGTATTACAGGGGCCGTTCAATCTAAAGTATGGTGTGAAGCAGTCGTTCAAAGAATTGCCACTCCAGTGGAGCCAGGTGACTCAATAGTAAGTCCAACTGGCGAATTTGGTCGCCAATATAAGCTTGTTTCTGTCCGCTGGCTCAATGAATCTGAGGTCCTATAATATGAAAATTTTCTATAAATGTTTTGTCTTGATTCTATGTACTACGCTTATCTCATCGGCAGACGACGAGGCTTTTGATATTGATATCAAAGATTACACACAAGTTGACTATTCGGATTTCCCACATGCCACCTCTTACAATGATGTAGAATTCAGAATACTTACAGCATCTAAAATCGAGGAGGATCTTTTTATACGACATGATTCTGAATACAAGCGACTCCAGCCAAAGGCAGCAGGCATCAGCCAACGGCACTACTATGATGGCCCGCCACCACTAATTCTTTTCCGAAAAGGCCTCGACGAAGAGGGAAAAGAAGCACACTTACCTTGTGGAGAGATTAGCTTACCTTCAAATACCAAGCATGTTATTCTTGCGCTAAAAAAGACGGACAATTCATATTATTCAGGTAATGCGATCGACATCAGCGTAAAAAAACAACCTTTGCGTTCAGTGCGTTTCATAAATTACACACCAGCGAATTTGGTAGTGCTGCTCCATGATCAACGAGAAAGCTTAAACCCTCAAGGGGAGGTCATGACCAAATTTAGCAGCGATAAAAAACAGTATTTCAACTTCAGAATCGGAGCTAAATACGAAGGTGAAGCAAAATTACTCTATTCAAAACGTTACCCATTTAGAGGAGACATGAGACGACTACTTATCGGTTATGTTTCAACGGAAAAAGAACACGCCAAGAATCCATTTCGTGTATTAGAGTATCGCGACGCTGGACCAAAGCCTCGCACAATCGTAAATCAGAATTAGAACTTTGCTAAATAAAACTTTTTTATCTCTACTGACTTTTTC
>CAKZOI010000066.1 GCA_937136395.1 uncultured Opitutia bacterium
GTCACTGAGAAAGAAGGAACGATCGCGACCTTGAATGATTCGATCACCGAGAAAGATGCGGCTTATAACGCTCTTGTAACTGAGGGTGATACGAATCTAGCGACTTACACGGCTTCTCTCGCCGAGAAGGATGGAACGATAGCGACCTTAAATGAGTCTATCACCGAAAAAGATGCGGCTAATGCCGCTCTTGTTGCTGAGCGTGATACGAACCTGGCGACTTACACAGCTTCTCTCGCCGAGAAGGACGGGGCGATTGCGGCTTTGAATGAGTCTGTCACCGAGAAAGATGCGGCCTATAACGTTCTTGTTGCTGCAAGCGAAGGGGACCTTGATGCTTACTCAGCCGCTCTCGCCGAGAAGGATGTAACGATCGCGACCTTGAATGAGTCTATCACCGAGAAAGATGCGGCTTATAACGCTCTTGTAACTGAGCGTGATACGAACCTGGCGACTTACACAGCTTCTCTCGCCGAGAAGGATGGGACGATAGCGGCTTTGAATGAGTCTATCACCGAGAAAGATGCCGAGAACGCCGCTCTTGTAACTGAGCGTGATACGAATCTTGCGACTTACACGGCTTCTCTCGCCGAGAAGGACGGGGCGATTACGGCTTTGAATGAGTCTATCACCGAAAAAGATTCGGACTATGCAGATCTTGTTGTTGAGCGAGATGCAAATCTTGCAACTTATACGACTGCTCTTGCTGGTAAGGAAGAGGTGATTGCGACCTTGAATGAGTCTGTCACTGAGAAAGAAGGAACGATCGCGACCTTGAATGATTCGATCACCGAGAAAGATGCGGCTTATAACGCTCTTGTTGCTGAGCGTGATACAAACCTAGCGACTTACACTGCTACTCTTGCTGAGAAAGATGCTGCCTATGCTATGGTTTTAGCAGAACGGGACGCTCTATTTGCTGATACTGATGCTGATGGTTTAACTGATTTAAAAGAAACTGAGCTTGAGACAGATCCAAATGTTGGAACACTTTTTTATCTGGATAATACAGATTTTGAAACCGCGGCGGCCAATGCTCGGGAAACTGGCCAGAGAGATGTAATCTTAAACCCCGTCAGCTACGGGCTTGTTGCAAATTCTGTTTACGAGACGGTCGTTAACCAAAGAGATGCTCGGTTTGTCGATACTGATGGAGATGGTCTGACTGATGTGAAGGAGATTGAGCTCGAGAGTAATGCAAACATCGAAACTAAGTTCTATCTTCAGGCAGCCTTTGATGATGCAGTGGTCGCCTCAAGTCTTGAGAGCCGTCACTTGGGGCGACTAGATGTAATCAACAATCCAAATAACTTTAATCTTACGACTGTCGAAGCTTATAATATAGTGATTGCGGAGAGAAATGCACGGCCGACTCAAAATGCTTATGATACCCTGGAAGCTGATAGAAATTCTCGTTTCGAAGACACAGACGAGGATGGTCTGACTGATGTTAAGGAGCTGGCGCTTGGGAGTGATCCGACTGTGGAAACAGGGTTCTATCTAAAGGGAGCTTATGATAGCGCCATCGCAGTTTCTAATTCAGAGGGACGCCAAGCTGGAAGATCTGACGTGATTGGGACCCCAGAAAATTTTAACCTTACAACGATTGAATCTTATAATGCAGCGATCGCTGAGAGAGATGCGCGTCCCACGCAAGCCGCTTACGAGGCGCTTCAAGCAGAGAGAGATGAGCGTTTTGCCGACACTGATAAGGATGGTCTGACTGATGTGAAAGAAATCGAGCTTGAGACTGATGTTGCTGTCGAGACAAGTTTCTATCTTCAAGATGCTTATGACCTTGCAATTGAAGTCTCGAAATCACAAGGACGCCTTGCTGGAAGAGATGAGGTCACGGCAAATCCTGCTAGCTTTGAACTTAGGACAGAAGAGGCTTATGCCATCGTTGTTGCTGAGCGAGATGCCCGGTTTGTTGATACTGATCAAGACGGTCTGACAGACTTGAAAGAAGAAGAGCTCGAGAGTGATACGGCAGAAAATACCACTTTTTATCTCAAACCAGCGTATGACTCAGCTGTAACAGGCGCCCGAGAAGCTGGGCGCTCTGAAGTCACAACAAACCCGCAAAATTTCAGCCTAATAACACGCGATGCCTACGATTCAGTCGTGGCTCAGCGAGATGCTCGTTTCCTTGATACTGATCAAGATGGCTTAACTGATGAAAAAGAAAATGAACTTGGGGTGAGTATTTCGGAAGAAACCAATTTTTATCTCCAAGAAGCATTTGACGAAATTGGTGAAGACGCTCTTGATGAAGCGCTCGACCGAGTGACTGCCAACCCTCAGAACTATGGGTTCGTCGCTGTCGCTGCTTATAATGCCGTGATTGAGGAAAGAGATGCTCGGTTTATTGATACGGATGGGGATGGGCTCACCGATGAAAAAGAAAATGAACTTGTGACGAATAGCTCTGAGGTAACTACTTTCTATCTTAAGAGCGCTTACGACTCTGTGATTGAGGAATCGCTTCAGATTGGGCGTGATGAGGTGATAGATAATCCACAGAACTACGCGCTGACTAGCAACGCTGCTTATAATAATGTAGTTTCTGAAAGGGATGCTCGGTTTGCTGATAGCGATGAAGATGGACTGACAGATGTAATTGAAGCTGAGTTGGAGACAGATCCTACTCAAGTAACATTATTTTCGATTCTGGAGAGCCCTAGTAATTTTAAAATTGCACTCTCTCAAAATACTGGAAATGGAGGCGATGGTGTTGTGATCGCAGAAGTAAATACTCCAGATGACGCCAATCTTTTTGCTGATTCAGATTTAGACGGTATTACTGATGCGAAAGAAGAGGAGCTGAATACGAACCCGTCTGAACAAACCACGTTCTACATGAAGTCAGCGTATGATAGTGCTGTCGCAGCTTCGAGAGTCGCTGGCAGGAACGACGTTACGACTAATCCTCAAAATTATGATCTGGCAACTTCCACGGCTTATCAGGCAGTTGTTGCCGAGCGAGATGCTCGCTTCGTTGATAGTGACGGAGATGGGTTGACTGATACAAAGGAATTGGAACTTTCGACTAATGCTTCCGAGGAGACCACTTTTTTTCTTCAAGACTATTTTGACACCGCCATAGCGAATTCGCGCCAATCTGGGCGGTCTGAGGTGATATCGAGCCCTCAAAATTTTGATCTAACAACGGCCAGTTCATATGATGCAGTGGTTGCCCAGAGGGATGCACGATTCGTCGATACTGATCAAGATGGTCTTACCGATACGAAAGAGGGGGAATTATCTTCTGACCCGGCTACCGAGACTGTTTTTTATCTCGGAACAGCTTTCGATGAAGCAATAACGGAAGCGCTTCAAACTGGTGCTAATAATGTGACCAGTAACCCAAGCAATTATGGTCTTACCAACACTTCTGCTTACGATGCGGTCGTCGCTCAGAGGGATGCCAGACCGACGCTCGATGCCTTTAATGCTATTACTGAAGAGAGAGATTCCCGCTTCGTAGACACGGATGGCGATGGGTTAACCGATGTAAGGGAGATCGAACTTGAGACGGATTCGACCGTCGAGACAACTTTCTATCTTGAAGGGGCGTATAATA
The DNA here is from genome assembly GCA_937136395.1 of uncultured Opitutia bacterium. Lineage (GTDB taxonomy): Bacteria > Verrucomicrobiota > Verrucomicrobiia > Opitutales > Coraliomargaritaceae > JBPOFY01. Next base: position 3,584 of record CAKZOI010000066.1, read on the forward strand.
TCGCGATCGCAGCCTCGAATTCACAGGGCCGCCAATCGGGCCGATTGGATGTGATGGAAACTCCAAGCAACTTTAATCTGACAACGATTGAAGCGTATAATTCGGTGATCGCGGAAAGGGACGCGCGACCTACCCAAGCCTCTTATGATGCGCGTGTTGCGGAAAGAGATGCCCGCTTTGTCGATACTGATGAGGATGGTCTGACTGACGTTAAGGAGATTGAGCTCGAGACTGATACAGCTACCGAAACAAACTTTTATCTTCAGGGGGCCTATGATGATGCGGTCGCTTCTTCAAATTTACAGGGACGCCAAGTTGGAAGAGTGGATGTGACCTCTGCCCCCGGAAGCTATAACCTCACAACAGTCGAAGCCTATAATTTGGTGGTTGCAGAGAGAGATGCCCGGCCAACCCAAACCGCTTACGATGCGCGTGTTGCAGAAAGGGATTCTCGTTTTGTCGATACTGATGAGGACGGGCTTACTGATGTGAAAGAGGCTGAACTTGAAACAAATGTTGCTGTTGAGACAACTTTCTACCTGCAAGGAACCTATGATGATGCCGTTGCGGCATCGAGCTCGCAGGGTCGACAAACCGGGAGAGCGGATGTCACCGGAAGCCCCGGGAGCTTCAATCTGACAACACTGGAAGCCTACAATTCGGTGGTCGCAGAGAGGGACGCGCGACCAACACAGGCGGCTTACAATACGGTCGTAGAGGAACGGGATACTCGGCCAACAGAAGAGGCATACGACGCGGTTGTAACAGAACGAGATTCCCGGTTTACTGAAGCCCAAATCCGTCAGATGTCAGCAAACCCAACAGCAGGACTCAATGACGAAGGAAATGTGCAAGTCGACATCTCTTTCATCCACTCAACTGACTTAGCTAGCTTCCAACCATTTACGGTGACTCCGGAGATGATGTCGGTGGTTGATGGTAAGCTACGGATACAATTCCCGCCAATGGACCAAGATGCCTTTTTCTATAGGCTTGGTTTGGAGTAGGGGAATAGGACAGTGAAACCAAGGCCCCCATTTATTGTTTGCCTAATCAAGCATCATGTATTGTGACGTAAGCTTCAAGGGTTTGATTTAACCTCGAAGGCTAGGGAAGCGCTGAATAAAGTCGAGATCCGGTCAAGTTGTCTTTTGGTGTGGGCCTCATCCTCTTTCAAGCCGTGATGAGGCTACAAATCTAAATTTATATTGAGCCCGTAGCTGAAGTTTGGTCCTTATTTTTTGTCGATTT
>CAKZOI010000067.1 GCA_937136395.1 uncultured Opitutia bacterium
CATACCCAAATAAAGGAAGCACAGAACCAGTCAGAGCACTCAATGTCGCTAACGCGCCATCGAGTGTCTTCTACGTTCAAGAAAAAGTAAATGATACCCGGTGGTCTAGTTACTAGCCTTTTTATTATCTGGATACTCTACGCGCTAAGCTTCTGTGTTCCGCTATTGAGTATCGCGGGATTCTTATTCCTCTACAGAAAAGGAAAAACGAAAATCGGACTTCTAGGATCTTTAGTTTGCATCCTATTTTTAGCATTCAACCCAGTCCCTGAATTTCTAAAAAAACCAATAGAAAAGCTTGTAGGGAACATTAGCATTAATCTCGAGGATTCAGCAGACTTTTCGTGGAAGAGTGACATTGAATTTGGACGATTCTTTGAGGGATATAACGCTTTTTTTTCAGCCACAGGAAATATAGATGTCAGTATCGACCTTCCAGGCCCCGAGTCGATATCAGAGCCTGCGCGTTCGGTTTCAGTGGATTACGATAGCATACAGACTAAATCAGTGAGCTTTTACTTGAGGGATGAGTTTTCTGATGAAGCTGCGCTTGATCTGCTTCGAGGCTACAACTCTAGATTTGGTCCTATCGCTGGAGGAGAATCCCGCATCTTAGAAATAGAAAATTGGATAGTTGATGGACCTGCTAGTGCATCCATGTCGGATCCAGTTGGGTTTGAAAATATCGCGAGATTCGAAGCAGCGGAATTTCAAATTACATTAAGTATTCGAAGGCCACGCACGCGAAGCTTCGATGGCCCGCTAAAAACCGTTGATCACATGCGATTGAGAAGCATACAAATAAAAGTTAAACTTGAACCAGCCAGAGCTGGCAACGGCTAACGCCGCGCCAGTCTTCGACGATCTACAGAAAATGAAAATTCTACTATCATTATTGACCGTCTTACTGGTGCTGATTTCGGCTGGCTGCTCCCCTGAAAACGAAAATACAAAACTAGAGCGATTCCCCATTTTAAAAGCGCATATCGGTCAGACAATTACTATTCAATTTAAGAGAAACGAATTAGGACTTTCTGGAAATACGATGCTAACTCCCACGAGCACTGGCTTAAACGGCAGCATGTCGTCATTGAGAGGAACACTGAATCGAGTTAGTTCTGATGGAGTATTTTTGACTGCATACTATTCACCCAATCAAGGTGACCCCGTAAGAGAAGTGGATGCTTGGGTGCCTTTCGATTCAATATTGACCATCATCACCCGAAATGAACCAAGCGGACAGTAGATCAAGACGCAGCTATCAACTCCGTTACGGCTCCGCCTTCACTGCGTGATAGTGCTCCACGTTCGAAAGAGAATTTATGAAAAAACAAATCCTAATCTTATCCTTATTCTTAATCTGTAGCATTGTTAGTCAGGCTGCAAACTACTCGCTTACTATTGATGGAAAGTCTATGGACGTTGATCTAGGTCAACCAGTAGAATTTCAAACGAAAGACGGCGACATGCTGAACATAGTCTTAAATAAGAAAGAAATAATTCGCTTTGAAAGTGATTTTTTCTCAATGAAGCACAAGAGTTCACTGAACCCAATAAAATCTGACTTGGGAGATGGTTTATATCAGACAGTGATGATGTCTGCATTAGGGTCAGGTTTACTTTTGCAAGAATACCACTCGATGGATCCAAGCGCTCTTATTGATCTGATGATTCAGGAATTAACAAAGGAAGAAGTGGGATACGGGTATAGAAAAAAGGTTGAATCAATTGAAAAGAAGGTTGGAGATCTTGTTCTCCAAGGCAAGAAGGCCGTCACGGCCTATAAAGATGAAGAGTGGACGAGGTGCGTGTATGCTTTTGGTAAAAAAGACGCGGGCATTCTTATAATCACGATGATAGAGAAGGAGAATTACCAGTCAGAAGGCTTCATTATATCAGACTTTTGGCGAACCCTTGAGTTGGTAATAAAATAATATTCGAACCAGGCAGTGGTATCAACTCCGTTACGCGCTCCGCGCTCCACTACGTGATACACTATTGGCGTTGCATCGGCTCGCTTCGCTCGCCGCCGCAACGCCGCGCTGAGCAAGCTCAAGCAGCTGGTCACTACGGCGCGAAGCGCCTCCGCAACCATCTGCTTGAGGCAGCTCCGTGATTGACTCTCCGCAAGCAAGCTTGCTACAAGTAAATCACTCCTTGCCTCAGCGCGGCGATCTACAGAAGAATAAAAGAAACCCTACTACTGATGGCCTTAATCACCCTATCCGGCTGTGCATCAGGATTCACTGTTATTCAGCCAGGAAAAGGAAAAGAAATTGAACTAAGCCGACTAGCTCAGCTACAAAGCGGAAGCTTAAGCACAGTATGGTATGATGGCAGTGATGCCGAATTCCATTATTTCACTCATTTCGTGAAGACAATGACTAAATATAAAGTCAGAAGAAATGAACTGAATTGGCCAGATGAGTTTCCATCGTCGGAAGGCCGTAGCGTTTTTGCAGGATACAAGCTACTAGAAACACCGGAGATCCAGTTGCGGTAGTCAATTCCGTTCGTGCCTCACTCCATCGCTCATGCTCTGCGATGGCAGAAAATAGAAATTGACGAGCGCACGTTTTTACGCACGTTTTTCATTATGTATACGATTACTGCAACCAGCGCTCGGAACAAGCTCTACAAGCTTATCGACGAAGCGAATGATTCACACATCCCTATTCAGATCACAGGCAAGCGGGGCAATGCGGTGCTTGTTTCAGAGGATGACTGGAGAGCCATTTCTGAGACGATACATCTGAGTGCAATTCCCGGCATGGTTGATTCCATTAAAAAGGGAATTAAGGAAAAAATAGAGGACTGCAGCGAGACGGTTGAGTGGTGAAGTATCGGATTGTATATGCCAAGCAGGCGCAAAAAGATGCCAAGAAAATTGCTCGAAGTAATTTAAAAGAGAAAGCACTCGAACTGATCAACCTGCTGGAGGAAGACCCATACATGAGACCACCCGAATACGAAGCATTGGTCGGCGACTTATCAGGCACTTACTCCAGACGAATCAACATCCAACACAGGTTGGTCTATCAAGTTTACGAAGAAGAGAAGGTCGTGAAGGTCTTACGTATGTGGACACACTATGGCGATTAAAATGCCATCAAGGCGCTGGTATCAATTCCGTTACGCGCTCCGCGCTCCTCTACGTGATCATCCTCGACGTCTAAAAATGAAAAGCAAAACAGCAGACAAGCCGCAGGCTATCGCACGCTGGCTGTTTAGAATTGGGACAATCTGGGCTTTTATCCTAGCCATACCAACTGTTGCGCTCTTGATGCCGGATGCCACTTGGGGTTACCTCGCTTACTATTTTATTGCAGGGTATGGCATCTGGATCGGGTGGTTTTGGCGAAGTCGAAGGAAAAGAAAACTAGTCCCAGCGGTTACACTGTGGAGCTTTTCCATAATCTATCACTCGGTTTTCATCCTGGGCATGATTGCCTTCATCATCTCGACTGAAGAAAAGATATTAGAATCTCTTTTTCAGGCTTTCGTCACCGACGGTATGGCTTTCTACTCATGGTATTGGATCGCCGTGAGCATAATGTCAGCAGTCGCTTTGGTCACGGAGATTAAACATAGCGGAAATGAGTTAGATCAAGACGGAGTGATCAACTCCGAGTCGCTGCGCTCCTCTACGTGATCATCCTCGACATTCGACAAAAATATTTCCCAACGGAAAACTACAACAAACAACCAAATAGAAAATCAAATATGAAACACACACTAAATTCATTGCGTGCCCTTGCTGCCACTCTAATCACATACGGATCGCTCGCAGGGGGAGCGAATGGAGCCGTGAACGTGAATTTTCAAGAGGTGGGAGGAGACGTCGTGGCTACCTTCACAGGAACGATTAATCTTACGGGATTAACCCATCAGAATTCCGGAGAACCAGTCCCTGTCGAATCTGCAATTGGGGTAGATCCAGACGCCGCCACATTCAGCTTTGGCGGCAGTGCGGCTTTTGATCCATATGGGGCTCCAGGTGATTCCGGACCAACGAGTCTTGGACCAGGTGCGACTCTCATATTGCCTGACTCAAGTTCCGGGGATTTCTTCGGGAATGCCGGCAGTTTGGTATCATATGATGTCTGGGTTCCTGCCGGATATGTATCAGGAACTACGATTTCTGGGTCTTCAACTTGGCTCGGAGAAACGATAGCCAGCCTAGGCCTTACACCAGGAAGTTACACATACACTTGGGCCAATGATTCTGCGACAGTAAATATATCTGCAGTTCCAGAGCCATCCTCAGCACTTCTTCTGGGACTTGGAGCATTGGGGATTGTTGCACGTCGCCGTAGAACTTGCTAAGTCGAACAAGTCGCTGCTGGACAACAGATGGGGCGCCTTTGTTCTCGGAGCGTGTTGTAGCTTGAAAGGTTTCTCAGCTATCGGCTCGCCCTCCCGCCCCATCTGTGCCAGAGCTAGACGTTGCTATGGCTGCCAGGTTGTCAATGGGCAATAGGGTGTTTTGATCATCTTCTTTATAGATGAGCTTTCAGCTCCTTTCAATGGGCTGAAGACCGGGATGAGAGGTGGCGGTTTGGATCAGTGGTGATC
>CAKZOI010000068.1 GCA_937136395.1 uncultured Opitutia bacterium
CCTGCGTCCAGAAGGGCCTCAGTCCATGTCGCAGTAGCGGCATCAAAAGTGCGCTGAGTGATCGGCACCGATGCCGCAATAGTTTCCTGACTCACAGGAGCCGCGGCAGAGGCAACCGGGGCAATAGCGATGGTGGCAATAGAGCTACTGCGATTGTAAAGGCGGGCCGTGATGATGGCGCCGTTGCGCCCGAAATCGAGAGCACTCCCAGTGCTCAAGCTCACCTCCAGAGGCGCATTAAAATTCCCCACAAGTTCGGCAGAAAACCAGTAACCTTGAGTGGCATCGAGCGGCTCGGTAGAGGGAGAAAAGATTTGCACCGGGTTACTGGGTCCTAGTTCTCCGCCCACATATTTGTAAACCTTGCTATTTGCCGCGAGGGCCGCAGGGAAAGTGGAGAAGTAGCTACCCATAGTAGGATAAGTGCTTCCGTTCTTGTAGGTCGGAAAACCGAGAAAGTTCGCGCCATTGCGGACCCAGGAATTGGCAGGAGGCAGCGTCTGCTGAGCTAGCGAGAAAGTCGTGGTCGCACTGGCAGCACCCGAACATTTCACCAAATAGGCGGTCTGCCCAGTGAGCGTAGAAAGGGAAAGGACCGAGCCATCGCGTTTCCAAACGCTCCACTCTGGCGTGCCCGCAGCTGGCACCAACGGAGAAGTGATGAACCCGACCTGATTGGGATTAGGATTCCAGCGCCACACTTCCAAGACCTCGGCCGGTAGCAGGTTGGCAATCGTATCCTGTTTGGCATCACCGTGCAGATAGATCGAGTTCCACCCCCCCTTGAGGGCGTAGGTGGTGGTCTGCCACTGGGCGTGGGCGGTGACGACGAGCAGTAGGCTGCCCAAGGCGAAGAGAAAATTTTTCATCGGACGGTAATTCGGTAAAATGCGTTCGGGCTAGAACTTGCCGTAAAGGCGGAGACCAGCCCCACCTTAGAAGCCCGGTAGGCTTGGGCCCTTGGACCCGCCACCTCGGTCGCGAAATCCACGCGAGTCCAAGTCTTATTGTCCACGCTGCTCTCGATGGTATAGGCCTTGCCGGTGATCCCAAAGAACTCGAGCCGCACCCTCTCCGCAAGCTTCTCCTTGATCGTCAAACCGAAGGTTTCCGTGGCGTCACCTGCGAAGGTCCCGGCAATGTATTCAAGTAGGTTACTTTGGCCGTCGAGGTCGAGGTCGCCATTTTTATCGAGCAGGCCAAGATCCCAATTCCCATTTTCGTCCGGACCGAGCCCCGCTTGATGAAGTTGCCACTGTTCCCAGACGTCCGGCAGACCATCGCCGTCGCGGTCCTCGCCCAAGTTGAGGTCGAGCTTCACGCGCTCGCCGCCTTTACCAGCAGTGAGATTACCGGCGACCTCGATGGGATAGAAGAGCGAGCCATTCATCTCAACCACCAGACTGAAGAGCCCTTGGGCCTCCACCGCCTTTTCGGTGTAGAGGGTCGTGCCACTACGGTTCTGATCGATACGCACACGAAGTTCGTAGTTCTGCTCAAGCTGGCGGCCCGCCGTAATCGGGGTGCGACCGATCTCCACCCCGTCCTTGAGCAAGATGACCTCCGCACCCTCCGCAACAACCGTCTGGCCAACCTGATCGCGCACCATCCCATAGAGCGTGTAATGCGGCGCAGGCGGAAAAGCTGCGGCCGGCACCGCGAAAACCAGCAAGTAAGCGACTGCAGCCAAGAAACCCAGCACCGCAGTTTTTGCGACCGAGGCGATAGAGCAAACTATTTGTGGTTCCATGGAAAAAAATTATCGAGATTAAGCTGAGCAGCTTTTAGGATGAAAAATCGATGAGTAAATAAAATACTCTTAGTTTCTGGCTGAAAACCTTTTGCTAAAAGTAGGATTTTCCAATCCATGGAGGAAATCGAAAGCCTGAATAAAGAGATTGTAGAGAAGCTCCCAAATCCTGAAAAGTATGAAGCCCTAACAGCCTGTTGAAAAACCAGCGTGGGATGTGCCACACTCTCCCTCGTCATGTTTGAGAGTCGAGATCGTGTCAGTGAA
>CAKZOI010000069.1 GCA_937136395.1 uncultured Opitutia bacterium
TTCTTGCAAGAATGGTGCCAAAATTGTCGTGACGATTTTTAACGGAAATTAACTGCTGATGAGACATCGAGCTCGCCGTAATCTTCCACGTTCAATAGAACTTGCTTTTCTTCACCGGCTCCAACCGATGCCGAAATAACTTTCGAATAGATTGATGGGCTCAATTGCTCAGGACCATTGCCAGTATCAATAGTAGCTTCGATTTTAATGCGCTTACCTGCATCGAGAATTTCCTGAGGAATTGTTTTCCATGAAAATCCTACCAAACCAGCTGGCCTTGGACCCAAATCTTCAAAATGAATTTCTGAACCAGTGTCGGCATCTAAATACCTGAGTTCTGTAGATATCGTGCCTTCAGGTAAATCTAACACTCCATGAAGTTCGCCCTCATTGTCTGGTTTTCCAGTATCGCCTGGAACCAAGACAGAGTGACCAAGTAAGTTTGATGCTGTCGCAATCCGAGCTTGATCAAACTCTTCAACAAGGCGCCCAATAGAATTATTAATCTCCTGGATCCCTGTCACAGTTGAAAACTGCGCCATTTGTGCGATGAAATCGCCATTATCCATTGGAGCAAATGGGTCCTGATTTTGTAATTGGGTAGTCATAAGCTTCAAAAAGTCAGACTGGCCAAGAGTATCTTTCTTTGCCTTTTGGGTTTCAGGTGTTTGCGAAATCCCTAACTTAGCAAAAATTGCTGCTTGTGAGCTATTTGGATCAATTGTCGACATAGTAACTCCTATTTACCCATACTTATTGTGCGCATCATCAAGCCTCTCAAAGTGCTGACGACTTCAACGTTATTTTCGTATTGTCGCGACGCTTCTAGCATCTCGACCATTTCTTCTTCGGCATCTACTGCCGCCATGTAAATGTACCCGTCTTCATCTGCTTTCGGGTGTCCTGGCTGATAAACTTTGTCTGGTTGTCGATCGACAGAAACAATGTCGACAACATCCACAGACGCCACTCCAGATTTCTCTAAATCATCCGCGTATAGAGTGCTGAAAACAGGCTTAATGGCACGATAGGCTTCAGCTTCACTGGAAGCGACCGAACGTGCGTTCGCAAGGTTACTTGCAACTGTGTTGAGCCGCAGCATTTGTGCTGACATGCCCCGCCCAGCGATATCGAATATATTTTTAATATCAGACATCCTTATTCACCCTTAATTGCTGAGCGCAAGCCTGCGATTTTACGATTAAGAAACTCCAATGAAGTTTGATAACGCATTACATTCTCTGAAAATTGCATTTGCTCAACATGGAGTTCGACGGTATTTCCATCTTTTGATGGTGTTATATTTTGCCTAAATCCAATGCCCTCATCTAGCGGTCCAGATGCCACTGTGAAATGCCGTTCATCCGTTGTTTGAATTTCACCCAAACCTAACTTAGCTTGCATCATTTCATCGAATTTTAAATCTTTTGCTTTAAAATTCGGCGTCGCCGCGTTCGCAATATTGGAAGCCAGAATTTCATTACGCTGAGATCTAAGCGCCAGGGCTTCTGAGTGAAATTGTAAGTGCTCTTGGATTGACTTCACGAGTTAACCTATTTGCAATGTTGTTTGGTGCGGATATTGCAAGTAGCGTGCCAAATAAGAGGAGCACTCAAATGACTGATGAACCGGTGTCAACAATCGAGGTTGCAAGAAACAAAATCCTCAGCGGTATGGCTGATTTAAATTTTCAGGACGCTTTGAACGAAGTTGAAGACCAATTAAAAAAAGAAAAAGTGAAGGCAAACAGACTAGCACTCCTAAGTGCCAAGAGTTGGCTGTTGCGCAATAAGCTATACTCGGCACTACACGACCCGTATATCTACTCTATCAACGAAGTTGAAAACACCGACATTTTTGATGACATTGAAGAAGAAGACGATAGCGCGCTTGATAGTTTATTTGGTGATGATAATGA
>CAKZOI010000070.1 GCA_937136395.1 uncultured Opitutia bacterium
CGCACAATTCTTCGTAACTACAACGAAGTGAAGCAAGTTGAGATCGAAACTAAGTTCCTTGAGGTGTCACAAAATGATCTCGAAGAAGTTGGCTTTGATTGGAGTGCTAACACTGGCGCAACACCACTCTTCAATTCACAGGGACTCCCTCTACTTGACGATAATGGTAATCAGCAAATTGACTACGAGCGATCAGTGACTACACAAGGTCGCACATTAAATGATGCATTCAGTGTAAGCGCGTCACAGTCTGACATCACTATTAACGGCGAAACCGTTGCGTCAAATGCGGCACCTGATATCACGACTGCGATTGATTTGGCATCACGTGCTACGAGTCTCTTTACTGCTTCTGGTTGGAGCGTGAATGGATACGATGTGGACTTTGCCATTCGCGCCCTGTCCCGTAAGAGTGGTAGCGATTTGATGAGTGCGCCGAAAATCACAGTACTTTCTGGCAAGCGCGCGAACATTACTGTAGCTCAAGAGCTACGTTACCCTGAGAGTTATGGCGACATCGAAGCTGATGTTGGTCGTGGTGGGGGCGGCTCTAGCAATGACGGCATCTCCGCTGGTTCTGCTGTTGCTATTACAGCTGGCACACCGCAAGACTTTGTGACTCGCAATGTGGGTGTTGAAATGTCAGTGACCCCAAATGTTGAAAACGATGACACGATCAGCCTGATTTTAGAGCCGCGTGTTACCGAGTTCGAAGGCTTTGTTGAGTATGGCGGCCCAAGTGTGGCGGTTACTGGTGGTATTACAGTAACAGTTCCTGCTGGTTTCTATCAGCCTGTGTTCTCAACACGTGAGGTTTCGACTGAAGTGACTATATATGACGGTGCCACAGTAGTTATGGGTGGTTTGACTCGTGATGAAGTAAAGACTGTTAACGATAAAGTGCCCGTACTTGGAGATATTCCAGGTATAGGCCGCCTCTTCAGTTCAGAAGGTGAAGCGCGTCAGAAACGTAATTTGTTGATTTTCGTGACTGCCAATCTTGTCAGCCCAGGTGGTTCACCTTCTCGTCAGAGTTACCGAAACGTCAATGCGAACTCGCTCTTTCAAAATCCGACGCTGGTCACTCCTAGTGGATCAGCCAATCGTTCGATCGAAGCACCTGCAGAGTAGTATTATACTCACTCTGGATATTATAAGTTCTAATTTTAAATTCTATGAAATATAAATCATTTTGTATATCAACTGCCTTGTTTTTCATGGCAGCTATCGGCCTACTCGCCGAACCAGTTATTACGACTTCGGCAATTAGTGGACAAGCTGGAACCTATGCTCCAGGTGATGAGATTACTTTCACAATCGACTTCGAGAATACCGTACGAACTGTCAATCCCAACCCCAACAACGGTTTATCAGCAGCTCAGGCAAATGCACAAAATGCAGAGAACACCGCTAGAGGCTTGTCAGTGTCGGGTGTGTTAGCGGGCTTTGATATCTATGGTAATCCCTTTGAGGTCCCGATCTCAACGAGTGGAGGTAATCAAGTAGCACCTGAATCAACGACTACAATTACTGGTCGAGTTCGTGTGCCGCTCGATGGTAGCTTTTACAATTTGCCTCCTGGTGGCTATCGAATTGTGCTATCTTATACATACACACACACTGATCCAGGCGCGACTTCGCCTGTCGACGGTCCGACTCAAACCTCACAAAGCAATATCTTTGTCGATGTGCCAGCCAATATAGGATTGGTTGATTTATCATATCCTGTAAAAACATATCGTGGTGGTGATATTATTGAGATCACCGCTTCAATACGGAATTCGGCTCCGCCAACGGACCCAAATGCAGTCGTCCGTCCGTTGAGGTCAATCTCAGCAGAACTCTTTCGAACTGAGCTCTTTTTATCCGAAGATGCGTCGGTTGATCGCAATAACGACTTCCGACTTGGTGCCTTTTCAGCATTTGGTGATTCGGCTGGTTCAGTTGATGGTAGTACGCCAGTTCGCTTTGTGACAGTTCAGGGCACTCCCTCTGTAATAAATACCTACTCACGCGATTATGTGCCACAGCCTGACGATGGCTTTTTGGATGTCGGCGAGACGATTGTTGTCACATTTGAAGTGTTAATTCCAACCAATTACACTGGCACGTTCTTCGCGGCAGGTTTTACGGACGCACTTGGACGTATTTCTGAGCTTGAAGAAGGTATCAATGCTACCTTCGATTATCAAGGCGACAATATTCTTGTGGATAGTTTCACGCCCACGTTTCGTATAGCCTCAACGACTACACCGATAACTGTGCCTGTGAGCGAAGTGTCGGACGGTAATGGAACATTGGTCGAACCGAGTAACGGTGTCAGTGATAACCCATCCATGAGTGAAGATGGTGTGTGGATTGCGTTTCAATCGTTCGCAACCAACCTAGATCCTGATTTACCGGGTAACGGGAACTCAAACATCTACCTTCGTAATCGTGAGACTGAGGAAATTACCCTCATAAGTCGTTCGAGTGGCGGTGTTCTAGGAAATCGGAATAGTTTCAATCCGGCGATCAGTGCGGATGGTCGCTATATTGCCTTCGAATCCTTGGCGACTAACCTGGTATCTGGTGCTCAAGGCGCTGGTAGCCAGATTTATGTTTACGACAGGTTATTACAACGCGTTGAGCGAGTCTCTATCTCGGCAAACGGTCTTGCGGCTAATGGTAGCTGCTATACGCCGTCCATCAGTGCGGATGGTCGTTTTGTCACCTATGAATCGTTAGCGACTAATCTTGATCCGGCTTTTGAAGCTGCACTTGCCACATCTGTTTCGTCGCAAGTCTTTGTGCATGATCGCGATGTGACGAACTCCGGCGTGCTTGGCCTTAACTACACCACACGTTTAGTCTCTACGTATGCTGGCAGCCCTGCCAACTTAGACGTAATGACTCCAAAGATTTCTTTGGATGGTCGCGCAGTGGTCTTTGCGTCGGCTGCATCCAATCTTGGAGTGGTAAACGATGGCTTCATTACGCAAATATGGAGCCGTGAATTAGGTCCTGACGGTGTGCCGATGGGTGATACGGCTCTGGTCAGTGTAAACACTGCTGGAACTGCCGGTGGAAATGGCGATTCTATAGAGCCTGCTATTAACGGTGGTCCTACCGCTACGTATGGTTTGCAGATTGCATTTGCTTCGGTGGCGGATGACTTGATTACTGACGACACCAATGAGATTGCAGATATCTTTGTTCGCAATTACTCAGTACCTGCAAGCCCTGTCACAACTCGTGTCAGTGTAAGTAATCCGCGTGTAGCCTACGGCTACATATCTTTCATTGGTCCGATTAGTTCGCCTCCTACAGCCGATGCCTTACCTCCATTGGCATCTGCAAATATACCTGCGAATCAGCCACTAATCGGCGATACAGTGACGCTGAATGATGGCACCAATTCTGTGGTATTTACTTTCGGTCTGGATGTCGCGATTGGAGCGAATACTGCAGAAACTAGGGATAACTTAGTCGCTGCGATTAACAACGCTGAAGCTGCTGGTTCGTTGAACATAGTTGCCTATGGATCGGATGCGCCAACCGTTAATGATAATTTTAATGGTCTGGACGGTCACAACCCAACAGTGCAGTTGATGAACACAATTCCTGGCGCTCAAGGGAATCAAGAGATTTTAACTAACTCTCTGGTACTCTTTGACACTGACATGACACAAGGTGGCACTGAAACGGGGGTTTCTAATGATGAATTCCTCGGTAATCCCGGTGGATTGGTCTTTGGTAGCTTGCAGCCATCATTGGATCGCTCGGGTCGTATTGTTGCGTTTCGCTCGCTTACAGGTGGAATCTCAGTTGTTCGCGATGGGGCACGTATTTTTAAACCACTCAGTCCGACGGCCAACACTCCGAGAGTTGGAGAAATTATTCGTGCACTGAATCCAAATACATCGAATGTTTACTTCCGTGATCGCGACATCACTGGGTCAGGAACACTGGACATAGAGGAAAACTCTGATACTGCGCGTGCGAGTGTGAATAAGTTTGGTTATCGCACGGCTGAACTGAGCACGACGGATAGCGGATCGAGTCGTGTTCCTGCTTTGAGTGCGAATGGTCGTTTTATTGCCTTTGCATCCGATTCTACAAGTCTCGGTGGTTTGCGTTTTGCTCGCACTAATACACAGCCACTTGATGGCAACAACTTACGTGATGTGTTTATTTATGATCGCAATGTAGTTGTGCCGACAGTTCCCGAGGAAGAAAACCCACCGTTTGTTGCAATCACGAATCCGTCAGATGGAACAGCGGTATCGCTGACATCTCCGTTCTTTGTGAATGCAGGTGCATTGGGCTATAACCCTGTGACAGGCTTATTCGATACAGATGGTATCGCATCAGTCACTTTCTTCGTCAACGGGGTTGAAGTGGCAGACGTAACCAAGCCACCGTATTCTACCTTGATTACTCCACAAGGCTTAGGTGATTTACGTATCTTTGCGCTAGCAACGGATACGCGTGGTAATACAGTCTCTTCCCAAGCTATTCGAGTTGAGGTCCTTGCCTCACCATTTGAGGTTCCCGTGATTGAGATCACCAAGCCTGAAATTACGAATGGAACGATCTTCTCTGAAGGCGACACCATTAGTTTAGAGGCGACAATTAGGGCAACTGCGAACAGTTCTGAGTTCTTGCAGAATTTCGAACTGGCTCGTTTTGACATCTTTGTAAATGGCGTATCGGTGTTTACTTCAACTGATGCTAGCGGGACGTATACGTTTGATTATGTTACTGATCTAACTGGTAATGTGACAATCAATGCGGCCGCTGTTTACCGTGATGAGATTAGAGGTTCGGATAACTTCATTATCGAAAATGTCTTTTCGGAGAGTGTGACGATCAATGTGAGCGTCTTTGATCCTATCGGCAGTGATAAGGACTTTATCACAGACTCTTTCGTTCGCCTGTTTGGTCGTGTGCCGACCAGTAACGAAAGTGCAGATGGGGTTGCCGTGCTTGATGGATCTCTTGATTCTAGAGTCGCATATATTGTGGATTTACTATCCTCCAATTCCATCGAAACGAGTGAAGTCGCACTGCTGCTCTATCGTACATGGGTTGGTGAATGGCCTGACGGCGAGGAACTCGAACAAGCGCTTATTGATCTTCTCGGTGATGGAACTGGTATCACTGATGTGAATGCATTATCACTCGCCTTGGTTCCTGAATACGAAATTCGATTCAGTGCTTTGAATACACAACAAGGCTTTGTCCGCCAATTGTTTACCAACAAGCACGGTGTGGCTCCATCTGCACTGAGTGAAGTGCGTCTCTTTGATTCGGCAACGGGTGTAGACCAATTCCTTGGTGAAACGACTCAAGTCATTCCAGGCTACGGCGGTGATCTTATATCATTTGCCACACAGTTTGCCTTGGATAATGATATTAGTGGCTTCGTCGGTTCGAGTGGCTTACCGCTCTCAAACCTCCACCTCTATTCGATGCCAAATGACGTAACGGCCGATCTCAAGATCGCTCTGCTACTAGCGGCATTTCTTGGTGAGAATCCTACCGATCTATTGATTGACAGCTTTAGCGGCATGTCATTCGAAGAGGTGGTTAGAGATATTCTCAGTGAGTATTTGGGTGTTTCGACAAGTGCACTACCCGCGGCCGTGAATTCTGCTGTAAGCCTGGGTGCTGACTGGTACTACCTTGATTGGTTGGGCTCCTTCACTTACACTGGTGCATCGGCAAATTCATGGCTCTACAGCCTCGATTTAGGGTTCCTCTACCTGTTCCCTAGTTCGACTTCAAACGATGCGTGGTTATACTCGGAAGAGCTTGGTACCTGGTTATACACAAATTCTGGTCTGAACAATTGGTTCTACCACTGGAATGCGCAGCAATGGATGTATGTGCAGACAAGCAATGATCCTGGCGCGTATGTGTATTTGTCTGGTTCTTGGCAATATCTGAACCCGTAATAGAGTCTCAGAGAATCTGATTTCTGCCCCGTAGCGGTGACTTACTTTAGTTCACGGCTGCGGGGCTTTTTCGTCTCTACTTTGGAGATTCATTGTGCTCAAGATCGTGTATGCGGACTCTTCGACTAGTTAAGCCTAAGCAGAAACTCTTGATTTTAAGTTCATCTACTGGAGGTGGTCATGATATGCGCGCAGATGCGCTAGAGCAATGGATTGTGAGCCTGTATGGTTCGGAGGTCAGCGTCACGCGTTGGCAGGCTCTTGAATCAGGTCATTGGTTAGACCGATTCGGAGTGAGTTTATATAACTGTATCCAGCGTTCTGTACCACGGCTTCACCATGTTTATTTCAATTTTCTCGAGAAGGCAGGTTTGCATCGCCGGGCATCCCAACTCAGAGGTCAAGCCGCATATATAGACCTACTTGAGCGAGAACAACCTGAGGTAATTGTGAGTACCCATGCGCACTTGAATCACGGGTTTTTCGAATTAGCTAAGCAACGACTAGGCCATTCTGTGCGCTGTCTAACCTATTGTGGAGAGTTATCAGGGGGCTACGGCTTTTCGCGCCATTGGATTAATGCCTCCGCAGATGGATTCATTGCCGCAGTCGATGCCTGTGCAGATGCTGCCCTACAACTCGGAATGCCCGCTGCTAAAATATACTTAGGTGGCTTCTTGTTGCGTCCTGCTTTTTATTGCTTCGAGAGCGACGAGTCCTCTGAGGCTGAGAGCTTGCGTAAAAGCCTTATGGGAGACTTCGATGACGGACGTCCGCTAATATTATTGGGCACAGGTGCGAATGGAGCTAATAATCACGTGTCTATCATTCGAGGGTTACGGAATGCTTCGACGCCGTTGGCGATTGTCGCATTGTGCGGGCATAATGAAGCGATCTTTCAGGAACTTACTGTTATGAATGAGCGCTTGGAACGGCACCGAATTATTCCGCTAATGTATCGTTCTGATATGGCGGCCATTTTGCGTGCGGTAGATTTAGCTTTTGTACGTCCCGGGACGGGGACGACCAGTGAATGTATTGTATGTGGTTGTCCGGTGGTATTTAATGGTATCGGTGGTGTAATGCCCCAGGAACGGATTACTGTGAAGTATTTACAGGCGCTTGGTGTGCCTGCGCCTCTGGTGGGTCGTCCTGCTCAGCTTGCGTCTATAGTCGATCAGTTGCTGGCTGAAGGCGATTCGGGTATATGCGGCCAGCAGAAAAAAGCGTTTAAGCAAATCAACTCTGGATTGAGTCCCGCTGGAATTGTGAGGGAGACCTTAAAATGAGCCTTTTGTATGCACCTGCTACCTCCGATTCCGAGCTACTGGCTCGGTTGCATGTGCACGCGGTGTTACCCGCGTTTGAGTCATTGCTTCAGTGTTCTCAAGAAGCGCGGGCGATCCTAAAAGACCGGCAATTTTCTTTGGCTATGCGGGCGGGGAACCTAGTCTCCAATCTATTCTTTAATTCAGGCGAATGCTGCCATCAGCGAGTTACTGAGGAGTCCCCATCGGTGGTGCTACATTTTTTATCTTATCGGCAACTGAATTCTCAATTTACCGGGCGAGGCGTTTCGTTGCCATTACCGCTGCGAGGAGCATGGCGGATCGGCGATATTCGGACCTTTATGGCTTTGTCTGACTGCCTGAAAACGACATTGTTGCCTGATCGAAAAGTTCTTGCGCACGCCGACTCTGCGTTTGTGGCCTGCCATTTGCAGTTGAGCTTTTCTGTCGCTTTAGCAGCTGCGACGATCCTGCTCGAATATGAGCCCTTTTCGCAGCGGCTGTTTGCCGAGCAGGGGGATTGGATGGTTTCATTGCGGGTCGACGGCTCACGAATAGCTGGATGGATCCGGAGCGAAGCAGGCCAGCTAAGTTTTGGGCGCGGTTTGCCGCAGGCGCAGGCGGATGCAGAACTCGTCTTTCAGGACTCGATCATTGCGCTGCAAGCTTTAGGTGGAGAGTTGGATAACTTTGCTGGAGTCAACGGCCAGGCGATACGAGTCGGTGGGCTGGCCCCACTGGCTGAGAAGCTCGGCTTAGTGTTGGATCGCGTGCCTGCGTATCTGGATGCGTAGCGAGCGTCGCTTCTTGTTGGGTCGGGGAGGGATGGCCTCCGCGCCGTCAGCCGAGCTTACGCGTTTATTTATCAGCGTAAGTCAAATGAGAGTGAAAACCCCTCCGTCTAACTACTTTTCTAAGGATAATGTCAATTAGACGAGACGAAGATGAGCAATAGGATGGATTCTTCGATGCATCGACTTGACATCATTGCAATCATTGATTGCACTATTGCAGTATGTCATCTATCACAATACGCAAGCTCCCCAGTGTGACTAAGGAGCGACTGCGTGTGCAAGCGGCACGTTCGGGTCTTTCTTTAGAGGCGCATACTCGTCGCCTACTGCAGAGCGCTGCTGAAAATGAAAGTTATTCTACCCATTTTAACTTAGCAACTCTAGCTAGGCAGTGCTTTGGTGATGCTAAGGGTGTCGAGTTGAAGTTGCCGCCGCGCGGCACTACACGTGATCCTGTTCGCTTTGATTAAGTCACCAACGTCCTGACTTCTGACCCCTAATTACGACCCTTCGCGAAATGATCCTCCTCGACACCAATGTCGTCTCCGAGCTGATGCGGCCGGAGCCCGAGGCCAAAGTCTTGCAGTGGATTGCTGCACAAGCACTGGAACAGCTCTACATTGCTTCTATTACGGTCGCGGAAATTCGACGCGGACTTGTTTTGTTATCATCAGGCGATCGACGACAGTCCCTAGAAGGCGCGTTTGACCGTTTTCTCGAGCAAGGGTTTGGGCGGCGTGTTTTGCCCTTCTCGCAATCCACCGCTGCGGTTTACGCGCCGATTTACGCCAAGCGTGTTCAAGCGGGGTTAGCTATCGGTGAACAGGATCTCCTATTGGCAGCCATCGCGGTCGAGCACGGTGCCCGCATCGTCACACGAAACGTCAGCGATTTTGAGCAAACCGGAGTTAAATTGATCAACCCATGGACGGATGATTGCTGAACCACGACTTGACGCGACTTGAATTATTTAGGCATACATTCCACTCAACCACGCACTGCTGCGTTGTATGCACGTGCAGCTGCGGTTATTCCTGGTGGTATTCCCGGGCATCAGAGCCCCGTGCTGACGGTGCCCGGCGAGTTTCCTTATTTTGCCGAGCGTGCGAAGGGTGCCGTGTATTGGGATGTGGATGGAAGACGTTTAATCGATTTTATGTGTGGCTTTGGGCCATTGGTTCTAGGGGCGCAGCATCCGGAAGTGGATGCGGCCTATCGTGCGTCGCAGGAACGGGGAGTGTGTTTTAACCATCCCACGGCGACGACCGTGGAACTTGCGGAGCGCCTAGTCGAGTTGGTTGATTTTGCTGAATGGGCATTTTTCGGGAAGAACGGTGCGGACATGACGTATTGGGCCTTGCGCGTGGCACGTGAGTACCGGCAGCGACGTAAAATAATAAAGGTCAAATCGGCGTATCATGGCACAGAGCCTTGGTGCAGTGATTCTTTAGCAGGTGTGCTAGCTGAGGATAAGATGCACATCATTGAAATTGCTTGGAATGATACCGAGGCATTGGGTGCCGCAGTCGCTTTGTATGCAGATGATCTGGCGGGTATCATGACGACCCCTTTTGATCATCCGACCTATGCAGAAATGGTGATGCCAGATCCGACTTTTCTGGAACGTATTAATACATTACGAAATGAAACGGGAATGGTTTGGATTTTAGACGATGTTAGGGCTGGCTTTCGTCACGATTTGAGAGGCAGTCACCGGTATTTTGGATTTACGCCTGATATGAGCTGTTTTTCGAAAGCGATCGCGAACGGGTATGCGTTGTCGGCCTGTGTCGGTAGGTTAGAGCTGCGGAATGCGGCTTCACGGGTGTTTGCGACGGGGAGTTTTTGGAATAATCCAGCTCCGATGGCTGCCGCCTTGAAGACTTTGGAAATTTTGGAGCGAGACGCCTGTATCCCTACGATGCTGCGTCGAGGTGAGGAGTGGATTGAGCGTTTTCTTGCCCTCGGGGTGAAGCATGGCATTCAATTTACGGCGAGTGGGACGCCGTCTATGCCGTTTATTCGAGTCGCCAACGATGATAATTTCTTTCAGCAACAAGCATTTTGCACTGAGGCGATTAAAGCGGGGGTGTTTTTGCATCCGCATCATAATTGGTTCATCGGCAATGCGCATAGCGATTCGATTCTTGAGGAATCGCTGGTATTGATTGAACGTGCGATGCAGGCTTATTTAGTCGGCGTTTCCAGTTAAGCAGAATAATATATATTTCAGATGGCAGTCGGTATTTTTAACTTATTCAGTAAGCGCAACAGCTTCTTTCAGCGCTGTAAAGTCGATGAGGCCACCAAGCTTAGGCATAAATATGCGCCCTATTATGATATTTTCGACCGACAGGAAGGTTCCCGTGTTTGGCTGAAAGGCAAAGAGCTAATCCTCTTGAGTAGCAATGACTATCTCGGGCTGAGTGATCATCCGAGTGTGATCGATGCTGGTAAGCAGGCTTTGGACACTTGGGGTGCCTCGTCGACTGGAGCACGTGTGGCGAACGGAGGACGTGCGTATCATCGTGACTTAGAGGAAGCACTCGCGGAGTTTTTAGAAGTCGAAGCAGTGCATGTGCATGCCGCTGGGTATTTAAGCTGCATGTCTGCGGTGCAGTCATTTGGTCAGCGTGGGGATCTTATCTTAGTGGATCGTAATGTGCATTCCTCTTTGTGGAGTGGTATTCACAGTTGCCCTGCTCGAGTCGAGAAATTCAGCCACAACAGTCCAGGCTCGCTTAAAAAAGCATTGAGCTATGAAGAAGCGGAGACTCCAAAGATGCTGGTTTTTGAAGGCGCATATTCAATGGAAGGGCATATTGCTCCGGTTGAAGAATTTTTGGAGGCGATCGAGGGGCAAAATACGATGACGATAATGGATGACGCCCATGGCTTAGGGGTCTTGGGCGTCGGCGGCCGTGGCACGGCTCATCATTTAGGCGTCAATGGTCAGGTGGATTTGATTTGTGGAAGCCTATCGAAATCACTGGGGAGCACTGGTGGATTTATCGGTGGGGCGCAGTGCATGATCGAGTATATGCGAACTCATTCAAAGCAGACGTTGTTTTCGGCGGCATTGAGTGGGGTGCAGGCTGCTTGTGCTGGAGAAGCACTACGAGTGTTACAGACGGAGCCGCAGTGCATTGCGCGACTTTGGAGGAACGTGAAACAATACCGTGAGTTCTTGTTGGAGTTGGGCCTAGATACTTGGGATAGCGTAACGCCGGCAATTCCGATAGTGCTCGGCGACAAACGGAAAGCGTATTATTTCAGACAAGCCCTATTAGAAAAAGGAGTCTATACAACGATGGCGATTGCTCCATCCGTACCACCGAAGAAAGAGTTGATTCGCACCTCCATTTCGGCGCGTCATACAGATGAGGATTTGGATCAAATCTTTGAGGCGTTTAAGTATGCGGTGAAGAAGGTTCTTTAAATTGGGAACGGGTGAATAATTCCACCAGTCGTGCCGAATTCTCTGAAACTGCGAAGTGCTGTTTGACCCACTCAAGTGCGTTTGCCTTTATCGAATCTTGGAGTATAGGATTTGCCATTAAATGCTCGAATTGATGGCTCCATTCGATTGAAGATTCACCGCGTAGAATGATCCCTGTCACTTTGTCTTGTATGGCTTCACTGATTCCTGCCACATCGCGAGTTAGAATAGGTAGGCCTGCTGCCATGGCTTCGGCGAGGACATTTGGAAAGCCGTCTCGATCGCCTGAACTGGAGATTTTTCCAGTAAAGATGAAAATATCTGCCCACTGTTGGTAGGTTCTTTCAATCTCCGCATAGCTCTGGTGTCCGCACATTTCCACGCAGTCGCTTAATTCTAACCTTTTTATAATTGATTCAAGTGGTGAAGCTAAAGGACCATGGCCAATTATTTTTGCACTAAATTGGATGTTTCGATTTTTCAACGTCTTGTAGAAATTGAGCTGTTCGGCATAGCCTTTTTTTTCAATCAGTCGTCCAACACTGAGTAGGTGTCTCCTGTTGGAAGTTCGCCGTGCAGGATTACTATCGGGGATATTGGGGAGACTTCGTCGGATAAGGGAAATCGATTTTTCGGGAATTCCTTTTCTAATGAGGTGTGATTGTGCACTTTGAGTGGAGGTGCGTATGAAGCGAGCACGTAGACCTTTCTCCTTAAGTAAGCAGTCCCCACCTGACCGATGTATGTCGTAAGCGTGTGCCTCCATACTGTAGGGAATCCTTGTGAGCATGGATAGTGTGAGGGCAGCAGCGGCCGGTGCAGTCGCCCAGACCGCGTGGATCAGATCAGGCGGGTTCTTACGAAAACGTTCTGCGTAGCTAATGGCGAAGGCGACTCCCAGTAGGTTTTCAAGTAGGTTTATGGGGCATTTAGGAGGAGAGTTATCGTACAGTTTGGATAGCTCGAGAAAGGCTTCGGGGCTTCGGATCAGTTCGTTTAGAAATCGTAGGGGCAGCCGGAGGATGTCTTTCAGGTCGAAGTGCTTTAAGGGGAATCGATTGAAAGTCGCACCGCATCCGCCAAATAAGGAGAAGAGCGAAAGATTCGTTGTGGGTAGATCGGCTAAGCCATTGATTTCCCGCTGCAGAAAGCTTTCCGATGGTTTAGGAAAGGTGGTGAACAGATAGGCAATACGCATCGGTTAGCGGGCTGATTGGGGGAGATGGCAAAGTGTGGTTCGTCTTAGCGTTTGTAATACTCTCGAACCAATCGAAGCAGCCATTTACTCGGCAAGAGTCGGGGCCCCAGCGGTGCGATTACGGTCTGAAAGAAATTGCCTGACCGGAGTATCCCTGATTGCTCCTGCTTGAGTGCCTTAATCAGATCTGTCGCGGCTTTTCTCGGTGAAGGAGCACGTTTATGCTGTTGCTCGAGGAATTTCAAGTAATTGGGTTCCGTGGAACTCTGGCGAACCGTTTTAGTTTCAATAAACGGTGTATTGAAATCCCCTGGGCGAAAATCAATCACCTTGAAGGGGCTATTGTCATCGAGCAGCAGGCTTTGAGTAAAGGAACTCAGCCCAGACTTGGCTGCATTGTAATAAGGCATATCTGGGATCGGTAGCTCGACAGCGAGTGAGCTGACTTGCACTAAGCAATTTCGCTTGTTTGGCGATTGTTTACAGAGCTTTTCAAAGAATCGGGACAGTTGAATCGGGACTTGTAGCATGAGCTCAAGTGTCGAATCTAGCTCCTCTTGCGTTGGTGACCAAGCCCCTCCGAGCAGTCCGCAACCAGCATTATTAATCCATAATTGTGGTGGCGTTTCTTCTATTTGCGCGAGTGCATTTGCGACTTCGTCGGCGTTTAGTAAGTCCGTGGGAATGTGCGTGTAGTTGAGAGGCGGTGAGGTGGGTGGAGTCCGGCTGATGCCCAAGACGTGAACGCCTTCATCGGATAGTTGTTTGGCGATCTCCAATCCGATTCCTGAGGAAGCTCCGGTGATTACGGCGTTGTGATAGCCGATTCGGTTCAGTGCGCTAGGTTTTGGAGTAAGGCTCATGTCAATCTTCACGCTACGGATATAGCAATCAGTAAGGTTTAACTGGACGCTCTAGGTGGCGTTCCAGTATTTAAAAAGTATACTGACATTGGCTCCGCCAAAACCAGAGCTGTTACTCATTACGATTTTCGAACGAGTCGGAAGATTATCTTTAAGTAAACGTATCTGAGCACATTCGGGATCGATTTCATCCAAATTTGCGGTACCTGGTGTGAAGCCGTGCTGTTGCGCTAAGATTTCGAGCGAAACTTCAAGTGCGCCAGCCATAGAAAGTGTATGGCCGGTTAGTGACTTAGTCGATGCGGTTGTTAATGTGGCGTGCTCTTTGAATATTTTATGGATTGCGTTTGCTTCGACGACATCGCCTACCAGTGTGCCCGTGGCATGGGCATTGATGTGGTCGATCGATGTTGGGGATAAGCCGGCATCTTTGAGCGCAAGTGTCATGGCACGGCAGAGCCCGATGCCTTCTGGGTGGGGGACGACTGGTTTATATCCGTCGGATCCTTGCCCCCAGCCTAATAGTTCGGCGAGGATGGGGGCCTTGCGCGCTTTGGCAGATTCGAGGGATTCTATAAGGATTGCTGAGGCACCGCCAGATCCGACAAAGCCATTACGGCGTCGATCAAAGGGGAGACTCGCCGCATTGGGATCTTTAGATGTAGAGAGCGCATACATGCCCGCGAATGGTAGAACCGCATCCAAGTCGCCATCTTCAGCGCCTACGACAATCATCCGTTGTTGGCGGCTCAATCTGATTTGGTCCATGGCAAATCCGAGCGCATGTGCGGAGGATGCGCACGCGGAGGCAAATCCACAGCCAGCGCCCTTGATTGAGAATAGTGCGCTCAGATTATAAGAAAGTGTCCCGACGACTGAATTGACGATGCCGTGCGGATTCGTGCGAGCGACCCCTCGCTCATGTAGGTCGTTGAGGTTTTCGCGTAAGTTGGTGGCAGATCCTGCCGATGCGGTGAATAGCCCCGTTTCATTGTCTAGCTCACTATGATCCAGTCGCGCATTGTTGAGTGCCTGTGTGACTGCATGGTAGGCATAGAAACTGTGTGGGTTCAGCGACTTTAGATTTTCTTTCTTCAGAGAGTATCCATTCGGAGCAGTCCAGTCTTCCGGGTAGCGACTCGTCGTGTCAAATTCGGGGATGTCGGTGCCTACTGAAACTCTCGACCCCTTAAAGTCAGCATACTCCTTCTTAGTGACGAATCCGTGTGATTGGCTTTTCAGGTTTTGGGCAACTGCATCTAAATCATGCCCCAGCGAGCAGGCCAAACCTAATCCGGTGATGACGATGCGTGTTGAACTCATTCACTTCGTTGGTTTGTCGAAACCACTTGTCGTTTTTCAATAATGTATTTTTGCAGCTCTTTGAAGGTCTTTAGGTCTTTAATCGCGTCGTCCACGAGTTCAATTTCAAGGGCATCTTCAAGGGTCATGACGATTTCCACCATCGTCAGCGAGTCGATGCCGAGATCGTCAACGAAATGGGTGTTTTCATCGGCTTTTTCAAGTTCTTCTTCATAGGATTCGTCAATATTGCGGGCGACGATTCCACGTAAGAATAGCTCCAGTTGCTTTGGCGCACCGCTTTCTTTGAAAGCATTGAGTGCTTCCTTTGTGCCCGGAGGGGATCTCCGTAATTCTTCTTCTAGTCGGTCGTCTGCCATATTAATTGATTGCAATATGTGATTATAGGCACGGCAAGTTCAAACTAGTCAATCGTCTGGTCTCACGTATGCTCTCAATATATTTACCTATAACATGCCCACACACAAGAGAACATCCAAGCGCGCTGTAGTCATCCTACTGGATCGCTTGAGGACTGGAGGCACTGAAAGGCAGAGTGTCTGGTTGCAGCAAGCCTTACTTGATCGCGGGTGGCAGAGTCGTTTACATTTACTGTATCCTAAGGCTGCAGAGACGTCCACGCGGTCGACAGGTGAGGGGGCTTTGTCATTAATCCGGCCGACAGTAGGTCTGATCGGGGAATTTCGGGAGAATTGCCCCGATGTTTTGATTTGTATGGGGCGCACCGCTAATTCTTTGGGCTTTCTGGTAAAGCGGTGTTTTCCATCGGTGCAATTAGTCACAACATGTCGGACGAACCGTAAGCTGCCCTTTTTGTATCGTCGTTCACTGAGGCAGTCGCAGCTCTGTATCGCAAATTCGCATTGGGCTGCCGAAGAAGTGGTGCGCGTTACTGGTATGTCTCCGGATAAGTTGATTCATATTGAGAATGCCCTACTCCGACCGGAGTTGTTCAAGCTAGATCAGTCTCCAGCTTCCAAAGCGGTTGCTCGACGCGGGTTGGGGCTCCATCCAGACTCCACGGTTCTGTGTAATATCTCGAGTTTCGTACCCGGTAAAAACAAGACCGCGCTCTTGGAAGCCTTTGCCCGTAGTCAATTCCAGTCTATTACGGTGCTCCTCCTCGCCGGCGATGGGCGCGAACGCCAGGTTTGTGAACAACGTGCGAAGTCGCTCGGTATCGCTGGGCAGGTCCGTTTTCTCGGTCGGACGGACTTTATTGAGCCGATTCTACAGGCGAGCGATATGTTTGTTTCGACTTCGTTGCGGGACAGCTTGCCCAATGCCTTGGTCGAAGCTCAAGCGGCAGGGTTGCCTGTAGTGGCGTACGATGTGGCTGGAGCGGTCGAGGCGTTTGAGCCCGAGCGGTCTGGGATTTCGGTTCGATGTGGTGATGTCGACGGCTTCGTGCAGGCTATCGACAAGCTACTAGGGGCGCCCGACTTAAGGCTACGGTTTGGGACATGTGCCCGAAAACGAGCGCTACAATTGTATGACCCAGAAGTGATTCGTGCGCGCTATGCGACTGAAATGAGTCGATTAATGGCCTGATTCCTCCATGAGTGTTTCCCTGACCACGTCTTCCCAAGTTCGTGATAGCGCAAAGCGTTGATTGGCCTTTCCCATTTGTTGGCGAGTCTTAGGGTGTTGAAGAAAAAAGCGTAGTTGCTGGCTGAGTGCTTCAACATCGCCGGTTTCGACTAAGATGCCTGTGCTACCGTTTCGAACGGCTTCGCGCACGCCGCCAGCGTCATATGCGAGGCAGGGCAGCTCGTACGCTCCGGCTTCTAGGTAAACGATTCCAAAGCCTTCAACGCTCTTTTTTCGCGGCATGCTCGTAAGTGCGAATACATCGGCAGCGGCATAGCAGTTACACAGTTTTTCATTATCGAGATTGAGCTGGAAATCTATTTGAATTCCCGCGGTTTCGGCGAGTCGCTTGAGTCGAGCGAGGTAAGCGCGATCTTTTGCGGCACCTGCAATGGTGTACTGCAGTCGGCTCTTTTCTTCGTTTGTTAGAAGGGCGATTGCTTGAATGATTTGGTCGAATCCCTTTCTTGGATGGAGTCGACCAACGCTGAGAACCTTCATGCGATCAGAGTTGTTCACTGAACTAGGATTGATCGCTTGCTGCGCGCTTGTTTGGCGAAATGCTTCTGGCAATGCATTGTGAACCACTTTTGCTTTAAGTGTGGTTTCGGGAAAAGCGTGAAGTAGGGAATCTAGAATAGGAGTCGAGACGACTTGGATGCTCTCGGCGTTGCGGAAGGCCCGTCGGGCGAGTGCGTTACTAATCGGATGGCTGCGCCAACGCTCGATTTCAGAGCCGTGTAGAGTAAGGTGGACTTGCCGCCCTTTACTGTGCTCATGGGAAAGCATCCCGTAGGCGAGGATGGGGCCGGGCTCGGCGAGTAAATGTATCGCGGTGGGGCGATCCTGTAAGTTCTGGCGTACTACCCGGCTTGTTTTCCAGATACAGCTCGGATTGTGGCTGCCTTGATTATTGCTCTGTTTGATGAGGTAGGCCGAAGCGAACTCTCCGAGGGGCTGCGCGCCCTTTGGGCCAATCACAACCACTTGGTCAATCAAGCTCGCCGCAGCAGTTGCGAACTCATGGCAGTAGGTAGCGATGCCGCCCCGCTTAGGGGAAAACTCATGGGTGTAAATATAGAGATCTTGAGGCATGGCTATCCGGATGCGATGAACCAGTGAGGCATGCGTCTTAGAAGATGGCTTGTAATACGGGAATCAAGAGCAGATTTGTATAGTTCGTGCCATTCTTGACCGATTTTCTTGATCCCGGCTGAAACGTCGCAGCCCTGCGGTGCTAAAACATGAGATTGACGGCCCCGAATAAGCTAGGACTGCTGGAAGTCCGAACTCAATTCATCTTGATAGCCTAGCTGTATAAATAACCAGTCTTTCAGCTGTGCGTTCAAACCGAGCCAGAGCCAGAAATTTCCAGAGTGCTGTAGTTCCCACTCCCAGAGCCAATAGTCAAAGCATGGCCTGAGTGAGGAATCGATTCAGACACCATTTATTCCGTGCACTCTAGCGTAAGCGGGCGGTTGAAAATACGTCTTTCAGGTGCTCAAGATGTGCCTCTATGCAAATACCTTATACTACCAGAAAAGGTCAAAGGCTGGTATCAGTAGTGAGCACGCTTGGACACTGTCTCAAAAACATAATCCTAAAAAAATGAGTTAGAACCGTTAATGGACGTTAATGAACGTAAATTATAATAGGATAACTAAATGATTTAGAGTTAGTTGTGAATGGCTGGTAGGTGCTGTGACCCGCCATCTAACTCATAGCCAAATTGGCGTAGCCTCTGATTCACGTTAATTAACGTCCATTAGCGGTTTAGAAAATTTCAGTTGGTTGAACTACGAAATTTAGGATAATATTGCTTAGGCAAACACGGTGCGTCCGATCAATTGTAGGTTAGGCACTTTTGCCTGACCAAGTTTCGGGTGGGTCTCAGCCGTAGAGGTAGTCAGACAGGAGTGTCTGACTTACGAAGAAGCCATAAATATCAATATTTATTAGCGACTTTTAAGTGAGTCTAAGATTCAACAGGCAGAAACCGCCCGTCTTGCATCGGCATCACCACGTCGCAGCGTTCAGCCAGTTCCATATTGTGACTGACCATGACGAATGCATTGCCCCTTTCGCGGGAAATATTGCTGAGCAATTCAAACACGCGATCAGCGTTTTTCCGGTCTAGGTTTCCGGTGGGTTCGTCGGCTAGAACCACTTGTGGGTCATTGGCCAAGGCGCGTGCGATGGCGACACGCTGTTGTTCGCCGCCGGATAGTTGGTTGCCCATCCGCAGTGCCTTGTCGGCAAGTCCGACACTGTCGAGCAGAGACATCCCCGTTTCTTTCATTGCCTTCGGGCTCTTGATGCCGAGCTTTCGCATCGGGATCATCACATTGTCTAAGACGGAAAATTCCTTGATCAAAAAGTGAAACTGAAAGACGAAGCCGAGGAAGCGGTTTCTCAATTCCGTGCGTTCATCGTCATGCAAGTTCTCTGTCGCTTGTCCGGCCAGTTTGATGGAGCCAGATTCTGCGCGATCTAATAACCCGAGTAAATAGAGTAAGGTGGATTTTCCGGATCCGGAGTGTCCGACGATCGAGTATGTTTTTCCCTGCTCTATTTTGAGGCTCACATTTCTCAAGGCGTGGACGCGAGTAAGCCCTTCGCCGAGATGGCGACTTAAGTTACGTGCTTCTAAGATTGGGGGCATGTGTCGTTCTGCTTTGAATGTCTGTTCGCTAGTGGCTCAGCTTCCCGAACTGCGGATGACGACTCCTGGTTCCAGTCGAGCCGCTTTGCGGGCAGGGAAGTAGGAGGCAATGCCGACGACAATGGTGGCGATTGCCGCAGCCCACAGATAGTGGGCGATGTCCCAGTTTACAATGAATGTGTCGGAGGCAAAAATTCCGCGGATACGGATTGGTAGACGCGATAAACTGTAGGTAATGATGGCTGCGAAAGTCGCACCACCGAGAATGCCGACGCTTAAAACGATCAAGCCTTGATACATGAAAATTTTAATAATATCTGCTCGAGTATATCCGATAGAGCGTAGGATGGCAATTTCTCGGGTCTTATCAATTACGATCATGGCGAGCGTATTAAACATACCCAAACCAGCGATGAGTATGATCGAGGAGACCGTCAGTGCAGAGGAAATACGCAGCACTTTGAATACTTGCAGCCATGTGCGCTCCCGCCACTGCCAACTGGTAGCGGCGTGAGATAGGCTGGCCTGCATACGTTCGGCGACTTCGGGGGCCTTCGTGGGATCCTCCAAATTGATCTGGATAAAAGACGCGCCGTTTGGCCGATCCAGTAGTATGCGCGCTGCGGGCATGTGTAAGAAAATGCGTTCTTTATCTACTTGGCCGATCCCCGTTTCAAAAACGCCAGCGACGCGGTAGCTCCTGTTTTGCTTGTGCGATTCAATCAGCACGGAATCACCAGGGTGAATGCTTAGCCGCTGGGCCATGCGTTCACCGACGAGGACTGCATAGGGGTTTGCCTTAAACGCCTCGATTGAGCCGCGTATGATTTGTTCTTCTAAGTCGGATACCTGGAAGTGCTTTTCCGCATCGATCCCGTAGGGGCGACAACTGTGTGCGCGAAAATTGGCGTTGAGCATGCCGCTGCCTCGGACGACGGGTGCCGCTGCGACGACCCCTGGGAAGCGTTGAATCGTCGCCATCAAGCGCTCAGGGAATTGTACGCCCGGAATATAACGAACATTACTTTCCAGTAGAATTTGAAAATTGGATCCACTCTCTGCTTCCATGCTGCGCATGGTCGATTGGAAGCGGTCCTCTACTCGGATCATTCCATCGACTCCAAGAATAGTTTTAATGAAAAAATCCTGAAAGCCAGAGGTCTGTGCCTGAGTCACAATAAAAAAGCCGACTCCGAAAACAATCCCACTAAAGCTCATGAGCATTGCCCGCTTTCTTGAGAGCAGGAAGCGAAAGGCAATCAGGAGATTCGTGCTCACTGTGGCTTGGACTCCTGCTGTGTCTGGTGACTTTGTATCCGGTCGCCATCTCGTAGTTCAGAGGCTCCATCGATGATGACCAGTTCACCTGCTTCAAGACCTTCTAGGATTTCGACTTGATTGAGCCCACGTGCGCCAACACGGACTTTTCGCAGTTCAGCACGGCCACTATGTGCGACAAACACGGAGTCGCCGAAGAGCGCTGGTCTGGGAATCAATAGAGTGTCGGGCTTTCGGTTCCGTATGATGCTCGCTTCGCCGGACAGGCCAGGGAGTAGTAAATGTTCGGGTATTTCGATTTTTAAGAGTACCGTATACTGCTGCGAGTCGCTGTCAGCTCCCGGTAGCAAATTAGTAATCTTCGCGGGAAACAATTGTGAGCCGTAGGTAAGCAGTCGGACTGTCGCATCTTGTCCGACTTGTATGCCCGCGAAATCTTCTTCGTTAATTTTCGCACTGACCAGCAACTTCTCGCTGTGAATGTCGGCAATGTGTGAACGTGCCGCCACCAGCTCCCCAGGAAAGGCGAAGATCCGATTCACGATGCCGCTCGCCGGTGCAACGATTGAGCTACGCTGAATTCGCAGTTGAACTCGTTTGAGTTGATTTTTTAGGTCCTCTAATTGTTGCGTTTCGTCTAGCCGTTTGCGCAACTGATTTTCTTGAAATGCCTGATATTCTCTACGTCTGCGCTTGATTTCTAATTCAGGATAATTGCCCGCAGTGAAGAGTCGTTCGTAGTTCTCTAGCTCTTCGCTAAATCGGGCAAGATCGATTTCTTCCTGCATCCTGAGTTCGAAACGCTGTTCTAGGTGACGAATTCTCGACTCTAGGGCGTCAGCTTCAAGTTCAAGATCGGTGGCATCCAGTTGAACCAGCAAATCACCTTTCTCGACTTTTTCCCCGAGTGTTAAGCTCGTTTCAATCAAGCGTCCGCTTTCCTCGCCGCTAAGTGCGATAATGGATTCGTTCTCTACGCTTACAATCGCTGGGACCGCATCGATCGCCGTGCCTTTCACTGCTGGGCTTACTGTTACCTCCGTTTGGGTATAGTGCTGGAAACCAAAGATGAGCACAATGGTGACAATTACTACAAGTAAGCTGGTGATCAGTGGTTTCTTCATCGAAATGGACTAATGGTAGCGCCTACGAGAAAGTATGAGCTTTAATTTTCGGTGGTGGTCATTCGGGTGAATTCTCTGTAGTCAGAAATTCCCATCAGTGTATTCGCTCGAGCTTCATATAGCTTATATTGCATCGTTTCCAATGCCAGTTCGGACGCCTGTAATTGTGGTTCGGTGATACGGCCTGCTTCCAGATCCTGCTTTGCTTCAAGATACTCATCAGATTGTATCGAATATCGCTGTTCGAGTATATTTAGCTCACGCAGCCTCAGCCCCAGTGAATTCAGAATGCGCTGTTGTTCGAGCAGTAAGTCACTGGCACTGATTTCAAGCTGTGCTTCTAGGCGGCGTTGCTTGATTTTTGCTTCCATCTTTTGGTGCCTAGTGCGAAAACCATCAAAGATATTCCAGCTGACGTTGATGCCAGCCGTAACAGCGAAGCTGCTCACGTCATTATCGGTTGCAGTATTCCTCTGACCTTGGACGCCAGAAAGGAATAAATTGAAGAGCGGGCGTGTATTGGCAGCGATAATGACTTGTTGTTCCTTATGATGCTCTAGCGAGTTGAGTTGCTGTTGAATGGGATAAAGCTGATAGACTGCCGATTTGCTGAGCGATTGCTTAGCAGTTTTGTGCCAGTGCAACGCTTGTTCAAGGTCAAGCGCTGGGATTGTGGCAGTGATCTTGAGCGGATTTTTCCATCCATAAGTGGTCGCAAAACGCTCTGTGATTTGCTGTTTTCGCGCGCTGATGCGTTCAAGGCTTAGCTCTGATTGTTCCTTTTCAAGCAAGATGGAGCGCAATTTAACTTTACTGATTTTTCCAGACTTATGTTCTAACTCTGCGCGTTTAATTGTCTCATCGGTAATTTTTTGCTTTTTCAGTTCGTTGTTATATGCCTGCTCGGCAAGGTGCAGTTGCAGGAAATCTGCACGTAGGTTGCGAATCAGGTCGCTACGTTTTTGTTCCAACTCCAGATTCGCTGATTGGCTGCCCAATTGTGCTTGTTTGATGCCCGCTTCTATTGCACCCCAGTGGTAAATCGGGCGATAGAGGTTGATACCCGTGTTCATCGCAAAGGTGGAAGTGTCCTCTGAGTTGCCGCTTTGGTAGTATTCGTTGCGCGGTCCGATATTGGCATAGAGTTTAGCGTTTAGATAGCGTCGGGCCTTGGCTTGCTCGTAGCGCTCGCTCGCTTCGTCATTGTAGTTTCTGTGTGTTTGCAACGATGGAGCATTGATCTCAGCCGAATTGATGATTGCTTGGAGTTCTGGGTAGACTTCCTCGGGGAGGAAGGCATCTATGGCGGAATTATTGGCTGCCTCTATTGCAAATGCAGTACTTGTGAGCGATGCTGTTGAGATGATTAGCCGAATGAGAGTGGTATAACGCATTGTAAAATGATTTAGATGTACAGATGCCTTAGAACGGCTGCATTAATTCGAGAGTTCAAGTTTAAAAAATTGTATCAATTTCGGATTACCCAAGTTGCTCGATTCAATGGTATAGTCACACGAAGATTCGTGTATTCATAAAGACGTTGTGTCGTCTTGCGTTTTCCTTGAAGCCCACTCAGAAAATGATTTTGCCATGAAAGTCTATTATGATGTGAGTCGATTGATGGAGCGAGCCGCTGCGCCTAGCCCGACAGGGGTGGATCGCGTCGATCTTCGGTATGCATTGTGGACTCGTGAGCAGGCATCGACTTGGCACGCGCTGACACAGCGCCCTGAGGGCTTGAGCTTGCTTGACGATTATTGTGTGGATAATTTGTTAACAAGTCTCCAGCAGCGTTGGATTTTGGGTGCGAGAGATCCCGAAAAGGATGCCCTATATGAACTGCCAGAGTTTTGGGCCTTGGAGGGCAAACTGTCCGTGCTTGAGAAGGCGGCGCGTGTAAGTCTCCGCGAACGACTCGATGGGCGTGCGCGACTCGAGTGGCCGTTTTATATACAGCCTGAATGGAGTCGGCGATTGATCCGTATGAGGCGAAAGCCTATCCGCGTGTGTGAAACCTTCGACCCGCAAGGCCTATATTTTAATATTGGGCACAATTTTCGTTTCAAAAAGGCGGCCGAAGCCATTTCTAAGCAGTTCGTAGAGCGAAGCGTTATTTTCATGCACGATGTGATTCCTTTGTTGTATCCGGAGACGCAGCGGGCGATCAGTCAGCAGCATTTTCGTTGCTTTTGCGAATGGGTGGATCGTCTGAATGGGCAACTGATTGTTAGCTCGCAGTCGACGATTGCGGATTTGAACCAATTGAGGGGGCGTGGGCTCGATTTGTTTGGCACTCACTTGGGGGCCATTATCCAACTGCCACTCCCCGTGGAGCCTTCATTTGCGCAGGCATCCGTTGCATGTTCGGAATCGATGGAGTCGACTGATCCTTATTTTTTGATGCTTGGGACTTGGGAGCCCAGGAAAAATTTCGACTTATTATTAGATGTATGGGAACGTCTAGTTGCCACAGGGAACCCCAGAGCGCTTTTGAAATGGGTGGGGCGTCGTTCGGAAATCTCGCCTCGATCAGTCAAGCGGCTTGAGCGCTTAAAGGCGATGGGTTGGATTGAAGAATTGGGGGTAGTTTCGGATGTGGAGATTCGTGAACTTTTTTCCAGCGCGCAGTCATTACTTTTTCCAAGCTTAGCCGAAGGGTGGGGGCTACCTTTAGCAGAGGCGCTTGCAGCTGGCTTGCCAGTAATTGCTTCCGATTTGCCTATTTGCCGCGAGGTGTCGCAAGGCTTGGCGGAGTATTTGGATCCTTTGCGCCCCGAGCTTTGGCTTCAATCCGTTTCCGAATTCGCTATTGCGAATTCGGAGGCTCGGAATGCGAGCAAACGACGTATACGAAGTTTTCAAACCTCCACTTGGGAGGCGTATTTTAATCTTTTGAGCTTGGATAGGCTTGCGAGCATTTCGGGGGCGTCAAGAAACACTAGTTTTTAGGCCCATTGCCTGCTCTTGCGATAAGACCCGCTTGACAGCCCCGTTGTATGCCTCATTGTCATACTGCCTTACTATTATATAATTAATCTGCAGGATGTTCGCATGAAAGCTAAAAGCATAGTAACTACGATTGTCGTCGGACTTTGCTTATTAGCAGGCCTAAGAATGCTTACTCGGTCGTCTTCTGTCGATGAGTCGCCGACAGTGCAATTGTCCTCTCCAGAGGTGAGTTCGTTCGTGCCGGACGGTGGTGACTCATCAGCGACGGTGGGTCAATCGCAGGCGTCTGAGGCATTTGTTCAACAGGGGGGAGGAGTCGAGCCCGTCGCAGCTGAATTCACTCAAGGGGGAGTTCAATCTCAGGTTCCGTCAATGTCTGATCAGTCCACAGGGGCATCTCCGTCGCCTAGTATTGCGGACCTTTTGGAAGATGCCGATATGACGGACCCAAAAGTGCGGGCTCGTATTGTAAAGCAAGTTCAAGAGAAAGAATCAAATGATCGTCAATTGTTGATCGATAAGGCGAAGCAATTAGGGGTTCCGCTTCGTATAGAGCAACCCGATGGGCACATTGTGGAGCTCATTGGTTTCCAGGGGGACGAACCGATTTATCGCACAACGCTGAACCTGAGTGCTGCGATTTCCAGCGGTGCGAGTTCCGTTCGGGAGAGTCCCTACGGGTTGTCCGGTAGTGGCATTAAGGTCGGAGTTTGGGATGGTGGTTCGGCTCGTAGTTCGCATCAAGAGTTGGTCGGCCATACGAATTTACGTAATTCTGGTGCTCAGTTTTCGAATCATGCGACACATGTTGCTGGTACCATCGGTGCATCTGGAGTTCGAAGTAATGCCAAGGGAATGGCTCCTGGTGTAGAAATTGACTCCTATGATTGGAATAGTGATTTAAGCGAAATGCTTTCCGTTGGTGCGGCTGCGGCATCTGGTTCTGGGACTGTCTCGATATCAAATCACTCGTATGGGATTGTTGTTGGCTATACCTATGACGGCTCCAGTTGGCGTTGGTACGGGGATGGGACTTCTTCTAGCGATGTAGAAGAGGACTTTGGGCGGTAT
The DNA here is from genome assembly GCA_937136395.1 of uncultured Opitutia bacterium. Taxonomy (GTDB): domain Bacteria; phylum Verrucomicrobiota; class Verrucomicrobiia; order Opitutales; family Coraliomargaritaceae; genus JBPOFY01. The sequence continues at coordinate 25,520 of CAKZOI010000070.1, forward strand.
ACATCGCTTACGCGAGATTGGGATGCTGTGGCCAATCAGTTGCCGTATTTAACGATCTTCAAGGCCGCGGGTAATGATCGAAATGATACACCTTCGACGGGGGACTTGGTCTATTCGCCTCAGGGGAATTTTTTGTTCAGTTATTCGAGTGGTTCGCGCCCTGGTGGTGATGGAGATTATCGAAATGGATATGAGTGTCAGGCCTATGCTGCAGTGGCTAAAAATATAATTACTATCGGAGCGGTTACGGATGCCGTTTCAGGAAGTAATCGCCAGGCCAGTGCGGCGTCTATGAGTTCGTTTTCATGTTGGGGCCCGACGGATGACGGTCGTATTAAACCGGATCTGGTAGCGACGGGGGTCGGAGTGGAATCATGCGTCGCGAGCAGTGATACTGCCTATTCGACTTATCAAGGCACGAGTATGGCGACTCCGTCTGCGGCAGGGTCTACTGCCTTGCTGGCTGAATTATATCGCTCCGAGTTCTCGGTAGGTTTCATGCCTTCAAGTTTAATGAAAGCTTTATTGATACATACGGCAGATGATCTTGGTACTGTCGGTCCAGATTATCAAAACGGTTGGGGACTCATTAACGTTCGTCGAGCTGCAGATCTTATATTGGCTCACAAAGCGAGTCCGAGTAGTCCTATAATTTTTGATGAGTCTCTAATTTCGAGTTCGCAGACCTTCACTCATGAATTTGATTGGGACGGGGTTAGCCCAATACGCGCAACACTTTGTTGGAATGATCCAGCAGGTGCGACGCGCAGTCAACATGATAGCCGTTCGCCCAGTTTAGTGCATAACTTGGATCTTAAGATGACTGCGCCAAATGGCCAAGTGTTTCAGCCTTACGTGATGCCTTTTGTCGGAAGTTGGACTGTCGGGTCTATGGATTCAGCAGCAATCAACGGTAAAAATAACGTCGATAACATTGAGCAGATTTATCTCCCCACGCCATCGCAGGCGGGGCGTTATTCAGTAACTGTTTCACTGGATGGCTTGTTGACCAAGAGTCAGCAAGCATTCTCCCTAATTCTCTCGGGAGGTCAATCTTCTGGAAGTGATGAGAGCCGCATCCTCCGTCTGAGCGGGGACTTGGCATACGGGGCGATTCAGGTCGGGGCGGCGGCCACTCGTAATGTACTGATCGAAAACTTGGGTAACTCCGCTTTAACGGTTAGCGGAATCTCACTGCCAACAGGCTATTCAGGAAATTGGAGCGGCGTGCTTACACCCGGCGCGAGTCAGACTGTGCCCATTCAGTTCAGTCCTACTGCCACTAGCAGCTATGGTGGCACTTTACGTGTGAATACAGATGCGACATCGGGTATTAATTCAGTAATTCTTTCAGGGTCGGGCGTGGCCGCCAATACCATTAACACTCTAGTCAATGGGCAGTCGGTACCTGGGCTTAGTGGCACGGCTCAATCGGTTCGTTATTATCAGCTGTCAGTGCCTGCGGGGCAGTCGATATTAAGTTTTGAAATGACGGGTTCTGGTGATGCAGATTTGTATGTCCGATTCGGCAGCTTGCCCACTGTTGATGACTGGGATTTTCGTCCTTATTCAGGAGGAAGCGATGAAGCAGTGACGGTGAATGGCCCGCAGGCGGGTGTGTGGTATGTCATGGTTCGAGGGTATAGCAGTTATTCTGGACTCGAATTAAGGGCTGCTTATGAGGGCTCGTCTGTTGTCTCCAGAGTGATCGAGCTTCAGGGCGACTTGGATTTTGGTAATATTCCAGTGGGCGACTCGGTTCAGCGCACACTTATTATCCGCAATCTAGGCACCTCCGCTTTATTTGTATCGGGGCTGACGCTACCCACGGGCTTCTCTGGGACTTGGGCTGGCTCCATTGCGCCTGGGGCGCAGCAGTCAGTCGCGGTTACATTTTCGCCAGTCGCGGAGCAGGTGTATTTGGGCTCAGTGGCGGTGCTCTCAGACCAGACCTCTGGCGTGAATACGCGCCCTGTGAGTGGCACTGGCGTAATCACTCAAATCGCTTTGCAAAACGGTGCTCTAGTGGGGCCGTTTACTGGTTTGCAAGGCAGTATAAGTATTTTCTTTATTGATATTCCTTCTGGGCAGGCGAGTTTGGATATACAGTTGCAGGGTGGCTCGGGGAATGCGGATATTTACGTGCAACGTGGCACTGCGCCATCGCTATCCAATTATGATCATAGAACGAATGATGGAGGCAGTAATGATGTGCTCACTATTCCCTCTCCTCAAGCAGGTCGTTGGTTCATCTTGCTGTATGCGGATTCTCAGTTCTCTGGGCTGCAGCTGATCGCGGAATATGAAGCTGCGGTTGTCAATACACATGCCATTCGTCTCACTGGAAATCTTGATTTTGGTGAGATCCGAGTGAATGACCGTATCTCGCGTGAACTGGTCATTCACAATGACGGCAATGTGCCGCTCACAGTTAGTGGATTACAGCTTTCGAGTGGCTTTTCTGGTAGCTGGTCGGGGGTGATTCAACCTGGAGATTCGCGCTCGACGAATATCCAATTTCAACCGATCAGAGAAGGCCTGAATACAGGCTCTGTGATGGTTTTGTCAAACGCGACCAGTGGGATTTCAACCGCGACTCTACGCGGAGTCGGCATTGCAGATAGTGCGCCTCTTGAATTGGAGAATGGAGTGCCTTTGGCTGGGCTTGATGGCCAAGTCAGTAGTGAGCGACGTTATCTAATCGAAGTGCCCCCCAATGCTACGCTGCTAACGCTCGAGATTTTCGGTGGTGAAGGTGATACAGATTTATATCTGAGGCATGGCGCGCCGCCGACGCTTTCTATTTTCGATTACAGACCCTACCTCTCTGGTAGCGATGAAAGTGTGACAATACAATCTCCTGAGTCTGGAATTTGGTATATTCTGCTTCATGGTTATACCGCCTATTCTGGATTAAGTATCCGAGCGACGTATACGCTTGTCGGAGTTAGTGAGGCAGAATTCAGCAATTCTACCAGCATCTCGCTCGCCGATTCTGGGGCGGCACAACCATACCCTTCGACCATTAATGTTAGCGGACTTGGTGGTACTGTCGAAAGTGTAAAAGTCGCGCTCAATAATATTTCACATACATACCCGGATGACATCGACGTGCTTTTGGTTGGTCCAAACGGTGAGTCGGTCATCCTTATGTCAGATGCGGGAGGCGGTAATGATTTGGTGGATGCTACCTTAGGCTTTGACGATGATTCCAATCAGGTACTTGCAGATTCTAGCCAGATTATCTCTGGAGTCTATCGCCCCACCAATTATTATACAGGAGACATGTTTCCTGGGGTCGTAGTCAACACGCCTGGACTGGCCCTAGACGTCTTTGAGGGGGCGGATCCTAACGGAATTTGGTCCTTGTATGTGTATGACGATCTGGGCGGGGATAGTGGTGCAGTTGCGGGTGGTTGGACGCTTTTCATTGAGACTGATGCTGGTGCTGTTTTGCTGCCTAATTTGACCGATGGCTCAGGGACGCATACACTGACGCCTTCGGAGGCAGTTCGTGGTGAGACTATGGAATTTATGATCGATATTGCCAACACCGGAGGTTCGCCATCGAGTGCCTTTACCGTTCGCCTGCAATTATCTACCGACGATTCGTTTACCGCAGCGGATACCACTCTGGTCGACATAAATATGCTGCCGATCAATCCAGGGGAATCTGTTCAGTTAGATACGACTTTCACCGTTCCAACTGTGCTCATCCCCGGCAGTTATTTCCTAGGTTGGCAGATTGATGCCTTGGATGAAGTATTGGAATCTGATGAAGGCGACAATTCCTGGTATCGAACCGTTCCGATCAGTATCACAGCTGGTGCGACGCCTGCTGATGACGCTTACGAAGAGAACGATACGATTGATGCGGCCTATCTCTTGAATTCGGAGGGGCAATGGCTGTCCGATTTAGATGGTTTTGGTATACAAGCAGATGAAGATTGGTATGCGTTCTACGCCTATGCCGGATCGACCGTGCAGATTGACTGTGAGTTCGTCCATGCCGATGGTGATATTGATATCGAACTGTTTGATCCATTTGGCATTTCGCTCGATTTTTCTGAATCAACCACCGATTTTGAGCAGATTACTATAAGCCTACAGGAGGCGGGCGTATATTATATACGCGTCTATTTTGAAAATGGTGGAAACGTTTACGACCTCCGTTGGCAGCTTAGCGGTTCTGGATTGGCACCTGCGCCAGTGTTGATTTTGGAAAACCTTCCAGGTGAAAGCTTTCTTGGAAACGAGTTTCTGACTGATTCTCGTTTCTCATGGCAGGGTAATTTGGGCAATTGGGCCTATGAACGTTTGTCTGGAAATGTCGGTCGCATCGTGCAAACTTATGACTTCTACTTAAACGATCTGGATATCTATCGCGAAGAAACGACCCTGACCTTTAGTTCTACGACCACAGGTAGCTTTGTATCACGTGGATACTATTTGGACGCGCTCGATTATGAGACAAGCGGAACTTTTGATTTTCCGTGGTTAGCGGTCTCGGGCCCCCCCACCTGGGAGCCGCAAGGCTGGGTCTATTACGGCTGGCCTTATGCGTATTCGATTGCCGATGGGCGCTGGTATTTCTTCGATACCTCCAATCGGCAGTGGCGGGTGAATCTCGCCAGTGCGCAGTGGGGCGAGTTGTCCGATGCCACCGGTTGGCATTACTACGCCTGGCCGTATTCCTACTCGATCGACCAGAGCACCTGGCATTGGTACAATGATGATGTCCAGTGGGTGGTCGATTTGGTCTCCGGTATCTGGGCGCGTCTGGGTGCGTCGGGGAATTGATCGGTTACGATAGAAGGCGAAACGTCTTCTCGGATAAATAATATAGCAGGTAGGCTGTCCCCAGCCTCCGCGTCATGCTCATTTTTTTAGGATGATCATTCGTAGCTTTAAATTTTGGGTGTCCGATTTAACACGTTCCTCCTTTTGCTAGTCTTTAAAATTCGTGCTCGGTGATAATTTCGCCCGACTCGCCCCGGGCGAAGACGCGGGCACCGGGACTGCCATTCTCGAAGAAAAAGACCCAGCCGCCTTCTGGGCCGAATACGTAGAGCCAAGGATAGAGGGTTTCCGAAGTCCAGAGCCAACGGTTCAGCCCTGCATCCCAAAGATAGAGCCCCGCGCTGGGATCGTCGCCCGGTACGTATAGCCAGCCGTGCAACTCGTGGTAGACCCAGTCTTCACCAACCGGTTTAAAGCTTTTGAACCAGTCGAACCAGCGCCAGCCGTCTCCAAGTGCCACTGCCGTTTCATACCAAGGTGGCTGAACGAGAGGCGTGATTTGCAGCGTCCTTTCGGCAAGTTCACTGGTCCCACCTAGAGTCGTGCCCTCGAACTGCACTCGGTAGTCGCCTGGTAGGGCATCCCCCGACACTTCAATCCTGAAGATCCCGTCGCTAGCATTGATATTGAAATAAGAGGCACCTCCGTCGGGAAATACGATATTTGAGATCTCGGGAGCTAAGAATGCTATTGAGGTCAGCGTTACGAAATTGGAGACATTCAATACATTATCGGTCAGCGGCACCTCGTTAAAAGGGGTACCTAGTTGCTGAATCAAATTATAGCGTGTCAGCCCAGCAATCGCATCCACCACCGTCATGCCGCCTCCTACGACCTCACCGAAAACGGTGAACCCTCCGTTTTGTCCATCCAGAATCGTTGCATTATCAGCTAGATTGAAGAACCACTGGCTGGTGGCGCTATTTGGATCATTCCCAGATTTTGCCATCGCGATGGTTCCGCGAAGGTTACTTACATTAGGTTCGTTGACCACGGGATCATAAGCAGGCACCTCACTTACTAGAGCTTGCTCACCGGTAAGGTCGAAGAAATAACCGCCCCCTTGGATCACAAATGGACTGTTATCTTGTTTCAGCGCGCTGCGATGAAAGAAAGAATTCTGATAGAGTCCTCCCTCCGCATAGCGCAGAAAATTGGCGACCGTGGCCGGGGCGGTTCCAGGAGTGAGCTCCACCGGTATGTCCCCGAGACTGGTCTGAAACACCACCACTGGTGGCAGGTTAAAAAGATCATCTGCAGGGATCTCAAGCGCCTCGCCTGGTTCGAGTGTGAGAGGCTCGGTCTCGGCGAGGAGCGGTAAGGTAAGGCCAGAAGACAGAATAGTGAAGAATCGGGCAATGCGTTGTAATCTTAAGTGAAGCGACATGCTTTCCTTGTCTAGCTAAGCGTTGCTGAGGTGCCAGAAAAAACAATTCGGCCGAGTGCTCAATCCGGATTAGCGGAAGCCAAATTCTAAGCGCTGTGGCTTTCCTATTGTCATTTTAAGCAGCAGGCATATAGATTCGCATATGATATACCGAAATCGTCATTCAGTTTTGGGGCGCATCTTCTTTTTGTCTGTAGTACTTACGACTGCGAGTAATATAGACGCACAGGATCGTGTTGAGGTGGGGTTGGCTTATCGGGCTGAAAATAGCAGCGCTTCCGTATTTCGATCTGAAGCGTCAGTTGGACTTGTGGCAACTCAAGCGCAGGATCTGGTTTTTTACGATCATGGTAATCCGACGGATTTTGAGCAATTGATGTTGGAGCTGGTTAATCGGGCTAGAAATGATCCGGGTGTTGAAGCGGCACGACTGGGGATTGGCTTAAACGACGGCCTGATTGCATGAACCATTGTAAACACTCCTAAACCGCCGTTAGCTCCCAATCTATTTTTGACTGCTTCGGCGCGTTCGCATACGGCATGGATGCTTTCGGATGACATGTTTTCACACACTGGCGAGGCGGGGTCCTCGCCTTCAGATAGAATGTTGCACGCGGGTTACGATATTTTGTCTGGAAGCTGGAGGACTGGTGAGAATATCGCTTGGTCGGGCAGCACGGGTGCGATCGATCTGGAGCAATTAACTCAAGAGATGCACGACGGCCTTTTTATAAGCTCCGAGCACCGAATTAATATTTGCGATGAGACATATGAGGAGATCGGTATCGGTATCGACGCGGGGCTCTTTTTTGAGGAGGGGACTAATTGGAATGCTGCGATGGCTACTCAGAACTTCGCTCTTAGCAGTGTAACGCCCGGGCCGTTTGTTACTGGAGTCGTCTACGATGATACGAATGAAAACGATCTCTACGACCTTGGTGAGGGGGTGTCGGGTGTGGTCGTTACGGTCTCCGGCAGTAGTTACTATGGGCAGAGTGGCATTTCAGGTGGGTATGCTGTTCCCCTAACCAGTTATTCGGCGACGGCGGAGGTGACTTTTACTGGGAATGGTTGGGTGGAGCATCGAACTGTCTCGCTTGAACCGAATACAAGTCTGAAGGTTGATTTAGTCCTTGGGGCGGCGGTTTCTTGGTATGATGGGGCGTCCGTGCTCGGTGGTGGTTGGGTTTGGTTGAATTGGTTCGGTGCTTTTAACTTGACGAATGAACCTTGGATTTTTCACGAGGATCATGGCTGGCTGTACCCATTTGCTGAAGGTTCCGATGGGATTTTCTTCTGGGAAGGTGAAATGAACTCAATCATCTGGACCTCCGAAGTCGTGTATCCCTCGATTTACCGCTTCTCTGACGGCAAATGGCTGTTCTACCAGAAGGGATCGAAGAATCCGCGTTGGTTCGTCGATTTGCTGACGGGAGTATGGGAGCAGTGGTACTTTCAAGAATGAAAAGTATTGTTACCGCCGGGGGGTGGCTGTCGCTTGGTGGATTGTAAATTATCCTAGATACGGGAGTCAGAATACTGACTGCTTTTTTTAGGATTATTGGCTGTGCTCCGATTTCGTAAAAATTCAATTCTTGAGAGTTAGTTTTTGGCTAATCGAAGAGTTGTGCGTAGCCCCATGTTTTAAGGACATCGATCATGAAGTCGTAAAGCCCGCATCCACGCTTTTCTCGTAGTTTCGAATCTTTTGCCACCCTCAAGGCCTCTTCCTGCATATCGCATTTTGAATAAGTAATTGCTCGGCAGAGGTCGAGCAGACGTGGGTCACGATCATTCAGCCTTACGGTTTGCCCGCTCCACACAAAAGTTTCTTCGATCAGATCGGGGGTGAAGTCCGCAAGACTTTGGATGGCCGCGACTGTTTGAGGCTCGAAGTGCCGCCTACTGCGAAAGACCACCATGCAGGAGTTGGGGACGGTGTATTCATAACTGAACGCATTGCGGGCAAGGTAGGCGAAGGTCTGGAGAAACGCGTCGGTCGGCCAAAGATAGTCTTGGTGGGCGACAAGCCCGCGACCAGGTAAAAGGTGAGGCATGAACTCGCGGAAAACATTCACGCCGATTTCACATGTTTTCACCGCATCGTTTATTATCAACTCGATAGGTTGTTGGGTCCACTTCTGTGTGGTGAGGTCGGATTCATATACTTCGAGATAGTCGATATAATCGGCGCACAATTGCTTATAGTAATCAGTAAAGGATTTCCCGATCTCCAGTCGCCCTGCGTGCTCTGTATTTTGGACCCATGCCTCGCAGTAATCGTCCCAGCGAAATAGGTCGTAAACATGGGCGCATCCCTTCAATTTGATGAAGTCTTTGTTCTGTTTGAGCCCGGCACCGTAGGCTCTAGTTAAAGAGCCTAGCCATGGGCCCCATTCGACGATCGCGCCGCGTCCGCTGAAGACCTTGTGCCCATACCACTGGCACCATGCGCGCTCTTCCGGAGTGGTGGCCCCGATTTCGGGCGAGGTCGAAATATAGTCCCTAAACTCTGTGTGATCCAGTGAATCAGGCTGAGGTTGTCGTGAAAATGCAGAGAAAATATGGCTCATGGCTAAAATTGGCTTTCAGCTGAAGAGCTGTTTCCAGTTGAGGATAATACTGTATTAGCTTCTCGATTGAAATATTTGTTTCGATTTTAGGCCCAGATTCTTTGTATTCCAAGGAAACATGGATTACGGCACAACAAGAAGGAACACGATCCTAATCGCTGCGACGCACCGATCAGGTAGTTATTTGGCCTGCGATTGGTTGTCGCAGTTGGGCGGGATTCCCTTTGCTGAAGAGTATTTTAATTTTGAGCTTTTAGCCGCACGGCAGGAGTTGCGGCTTTCAGATGATCTACCGAGATTGGAAGTTCTGGAACGTATGATAGCTCATCAAAGGGCCACTGCGGGGATTTTTGCTGTGAAAGCCATGTGGCCTGCATTTGAGAGTCTGTTCACAAAGATGGCGGCAAAGTTAACGATGCCAGTGGTGGATCCCTTAGCGTGGGCAATGGAGATTTTGGGAGACGTTCAGGTTTTATTTGTGCGCCGCCGAGATAAAGCAAAACAGGCGGTGTCTTTTGAGAAGGCGAAGCAGCAGGCAGTCTGGCGCAGCGAGAAACGTGATGCTTGTTTGGATGCTACCTTGGTATACAATTACCCGCGCATTTTGGATTGTTGGAAACAGATCCATCAAGATGAAGCTGCATGGTTGGCATTTTTAAATGAGCGGCACATCCCTTACTTTGAGATTTGGTATGAGGATATGGTGCAGGATCCGATGGGAGTCATCGGCGGTGCACTTCGTTCTCTTGGAATAGAACCTAATGAGAGTGTGACACTCCGCAGCCAGTATCAGAAGTTGAGTGGCGGTATAAATGCTGAGTGGCTGGAGCGTTTTCTGCGGCGGCACGTAGGCGCATTACCAATGGCCGATCAAGCTAATTCAGTTTTAGGGGCTCCTCTCCTTCGACGTGAGTGCGCGCCTTCAGTCCCGCTGGTTAATGTGAGATGTCTGAATGCAGGGCCTATTCAAATGCCTCCGGATTCGGCGTATGTTGTTAACTGTGAATTATCCAATCAAGGATACGGTGAATGGTTGCCCGCCATAAGCCCAGTCGGGGAGGCTAACTATTGGGTAGAGCTGAGGGGGGAGGCGGAAGGCTTCAGCGGGAAACAGGCAGTCCTATGGCGTACGGAGTTGGAGGAGTTGCCTGGGCCGGGAGAGGTCGCTTCAGTTCCCTTAAGGCTAGGGCCTTCAATGGTATTTGATGACTTTTATTGCCACTTGTTTTTTGGTTACCCCGGTGGTGAGTTTGAATGTGGAAAACGCATTCAAGTGAAAATCAAATTGGACGAGAAGTGGGACTTTCTGCGTCGTGTCTTTGGTGAATTATCTACTTCCGAGATGAGTAGTTGGGTCCGTGTGCCTGCATTGGGTGACATCTGGACCGATTCGTTTCCATTTATCTACCAGCGTGAGCATGGTTGGCTCTATGTAGATACGGTAAACTCGAGTCCTGGTATTTTTTGTTCGACTGATTTTGAGCTAGCTTATTTTGCCCTCCATCTTAACGCGCCGAGTATTTATTTCGTGTGGATTGATCAAGAACCGCAAAGGCTGGAGTTCCTGGGGACGCGTGATGGTCGACGGGAATTTCGGAACCCCGAAACGGGTCAGAAGTTGACTTTTGCGTTAAGTGCGCGGCCGAAAAGTTGAGAGGATTATGAGCAGAATTTACGGATGTAATGTTCTTTTGGGGGTAGAAATCGAAATTGACAAAGTCTTTACGATTGGTTTCTTATGGGTTCTATGAAATTAATTAATAATCTAAAGTAGGTGTTTTTATTTGCGCTCGCCTCTTGTGCTGGTGCTTTTACTGTTAATGCGCAGTCTTCTGGGATTGATGTTGATGCGGAATTGGGCGATGGATGGTCCTACAGTGACGTCTACGGTGCATTTTATGAATTGGGAAATGGCTGGAATTACAGTGATTGGTTTGGGACTTTTTACACGCAGGACGGGTCTTGGTTCTGGCGACCTGGCTTTGGCTGGACCTATCTTTACGACGGTGCAACTTTAACGAATTGGTGGATTTATGTTTACGAACTCTCCGACTGGTGCTGGACGAATAACGATGTGTATCCATTTGTTAATTCTATAAATGCGGGTGGTTATGTATGGTTTGATGAAGATATTCTTGGCTTCTACAACTCGAATACCGGACAATATGCATCCGCAGGTGTGTATAACGTGGATATTATTTTTACGAACTTAGGCTATGATCAGGCAACTTGGAATGCGATTACTGATAGCGTGCGCACGAACCTCATGTCATTGGGTGGTGGGAATTTTTATCGGGTTGAAACGTCAGGGAATAGCTTTACGCTTCGGTATAATTTTGGAACTGCAATCAATGCCAATGCGGTTCGTAATGCGTTGGCAGCGCTTAACATTAATGTTGCTGGCTTTTATAGTATTACCGTTCAGTAAGCGTTTTCAATCTACACCGTGCCGAGCCTGAATATTACAGGCGTTCAATGATTGAGCTAATTATTGCAGGCGGAACGGTAAAGTCCATATCTGGCAAATCGCATTTGCTGATCATCGCGAGTCCCTTACTGCCTCCTGGAGCGGAGCAGTAGGGGATTTTGTTTTTAACGAAGTAGCGATAGAATCCGGCGGGTTCCCCGCCAGTATTGGCGATTTGCTTGTCGACGAAGTCGACACCTTCGGTGAATCCGTCGGAAAATGTAACCGCCTGTGGGAGCAAATTGTCATAGACGTTGTCTAGGATATCGATCGTCGATTCCTGTAAGTCGACATCAATCCAGAGGAGCGCTAGTGGTTTATTGTAAACTTTAAGTGTATCCGAGTACCAGCCTTGGATGAAATTGACGCGCTCAATAGTGCCAAAATTGGCCACGTTGTTTTTCACTTCGTCTAGTGTGCCAAGGAAGTCACCTTTGCCATAGTGCCCCTCTCCAGATGGCAGGCCTTCAAATGAATCGGCACAGTCGAAATCAAAGCCGAGTTCCTCGCAGACCAAGCTTAAGCATGCGGTTGAAGAACCCTTGAAGGCTCCACACTCCAACACGGTCCCATTACACTCAAAGCTCTTGAGTGCGTAGAGCGCATTGGCTAGAGGCAGCATGGCATCGCTCGCCCAACCCACTGCCCATTTGTCATGCCCAAGACTGTGGGAACTTTGATCATTCCAGCGTCCCATTCCTTTCGCGATGTCGGTGAAAGTGATTCGGTAACGGCGCAGGAAGTCTAGCCAACTTGTAAGGGCGGGATAAGTTTTCTCATTTGCGAAAATCCAATCGACCAACTGGGTGCATTCTTCACTTGTCAGCTTGGTTTCCGTTGAGAATTGTATCGGGGTTGAAATGTCCGTTTTCAGCTGTGTGATTATTTGTTTTTCAGCGAGAAGGAGCCAAATTGATTTTGGTAAGATCATTGGTTTTTACCTTGGGTATGGATCATTTGATGTCACGCATTTTAGTGAGATATGAAGATCGAGATAATAAAAAAGAGGTACCAGCGCGCCTGGCGCGCGATGGAGTCTGCGGAGCTGGTATCGTTTGACGTCTTTGATACTTTATTGCTGCGAAAGGTCTTGAAGCCGACGGATGTATTTCGGCGTATGGAGCGTGAACTCGGCGCGGGTGCCAGAGGTTTTTGCGGTTGGCGCGTTGAAGCAGAGCATACGGCACGTCAAGAAGCGCCAGCATCGTTTGCCAATGAGGTGACTTTAGAGGAAATCTATACAGTTCTATGTCGATCGCATGCACAGTTCAAGGATCGGCGCAGTGAGCTCATGGCGCATGAACTTCAAATTGAAAGCGATGTTACGATCATGCATCCACTCGGACATGCGCTGTTTGGTAGAGCTCGTGATTTGGGGCGTCGAATCGTCCTGCTTTCTGATATGTATTTGCCTCAGTCTGCTATTGAAGCGTTGTTGCGTTCACATGGTTATGCTGGGGGATTCGACTTATTTTTGTCGAATGTGCACCGGCAGAGCAAATCGCAGGGTGCATTATTTCAGACAGTTATAGAGCAATTGGGTGTTGGCCCTGAGCGGATCCTACACCTCGGGGATAATTTGCATGCGGACTATAAGATGGCACGTAAGGCTGGATGGCATGCAATTCATATTCCTAAGTTGTCGGCCACCTTGAAACCAAGCTGTTTAGATTGCTCATTAGCGGAGTCTATTCTAGAGGCGTTGCGCCTCAGACGGGTTGCTGAGGATCTACTGATGCCTGATCATTCAAGGGATTTCTGGCAGCGTGTTGGAGAGTCGGTGGCGGCGCCTGTTTATTTGGGCTTTATCACGCACTTAATGGAGCAAACGAAAGAGCTGGGTGCGCATCGATTATTTTTTTGTTCACGGGATGGGAAAATCATGAAGGCGGTTTATGACCTATTAACTGCGGGGCGTGAAGACTATCCCAAGTCTCAATATTTCTTAAGCTCAAGACGCGCTAGCAAGATGGCTGCTTTTGAAAAATTAGGAGATATGGAGTTGAACTTCTTGATGGATGCCGGTTTGGATTTAACGATTCGAGACTATTTAAACCGAATTCATATAGAGCCTGAAAGTGTAGAGCATATTGTACTGAGTTGTGGCTTTGAGGGGCTGGATGAAACTGTCATAGAACCAATGGAGTGTCGTCCTTTGAGGGAGCTATTTCTCGCATTAGAGCCGCAGATTCTGGAGATCGCAGCAGAAGAGCGTGAGGCTTATTTTGAGTATATGGATTCGGTGGGAATGCTGGATGAGGATGTGGTGGCACTGGTGGATGTCGGTTGGAATGCTACAATTTTTGGAGCGATGACAAAGCTTGTTCGGAAACGTCGTCCGAACTGCCAGATGGCTGGTTTTTTCTTTGGTACTTTTGAGTGGGCATTTCTAAATAAACATGAAAATGCTTCTCTTGACGGCTATTTTTTTGAGGACTGTGCGCCCGATGAAAACTATCGAGCACTCAAGCATAGTATTGCCATTTGTGAGCTGTTGTTCTCTGCGGAAGAGGGTAGTTTGCTACGTTTTAAGAAAGAGGGAGGGCAGATTCGCCCTGAGTTTGAGCCAGAACTTCCTTCGCTAGCTCATTCGACTGCCGTCCGCGGAATCCAAGAAGGTGCTCTAGCCGTGCTTCGTGAATATACACAAGCGAGCGGACAGATGTATTTATCCATCGAGCAGAAGGCAGCCACTGCTCCTTTTGTTAGAATGCTCACTCGACCGACGGTTGAGGAAGCGAGGGCTTGGGGCGATCTGCCGTTTTGGCCTGAGTTTGGGCTTCAGACGAGGGATCATTTTTTGGCCCGTCCTAGTTCATTATATCGCTATTTACTCAGGCCATACTTCATGAAGGGTGAGTATCGAAAATGTTATTGGCGCGCTGGCTTTTATCGTCGCCTTCCCTTGGTGCACCGCATGGTGCTTTGGTGCATCTGCCCTGATCTCAAATTTGCTTATAAAGCGTCTTGAGCTGTTTTTCGGAGAGTTGTGCGTCGTACCCTTGCTTCCAATTGGATCGTTCTAGGCCCGCTTGTAGTTTCTTCAGGTTAGTTCCTCGCGGCGCAGGACAGACTATTTTTGCGGAATTTGGGTTCCCGAAACTTTCACGGTGATCGATATTTCCGAGGGCGAGTGCATCTTCTCTAGTTGGGCATCGGAGCACGCGAACTAGCAAGCGCTCCAGGAGTTCGAGCCCGTCATCTTTTGAGGTGGAACTGGCCAGTGGTAACATATCTTGAATGAACCGCTCCGCGCCTTGCCACATCGATGTCAGGCGGTGCTTGGCTTGGTCTTGATCTGGATTCTCTCCGTAGGTCGCCTGCCATTTTGTCCCTTGTTTTTCGATCCCGATAATTGTTGGATGTGGTGCTGAGAAAAGTGATTCGATGACTGAGACGGATTGGTGGATAAGGCCGGAGCGTTCTTGTGGGTTGTTCAGATGATGAAAAAACGAGCGGATATCATGTCCGGCATCAACTATAGGTTGTGCGAAATGCCAAGTCCCAAAGAAGCATCCTGTTAGATTCGTGGGTGTGTTGTTCTTTCGAGTAAGTAGTCGACTGAGTGATTTTATGGATGATGCCTGCCAGCCAACATCCACGAAAATCGACTGTTTTGCGTCAAGAGATACTGAGTCAAAATATTCGAAAAGAAGTGACCTTTCGTGGCTGGCTTTTTGTAGTATTTCGTTGGATAGCAAGCGCATCAGTGAGCTGACTTTACTGTAAGTGCTATGATCGATGAAGGTGCCAGTAGTTGTTGCGACTACTTCATTGAGCGACTGGAGGCCTGCCTGTTTTACTTGCTTTACATACTGCTCTGGCTCGAAATCCAAGCGAGCTAGAAAGTCCCGGACCAGCATATTCGGGTTTGGCGTGGTTAGAAATACGAGAGCGTCTTCATCTAAGCGGTCAATTGCAGCAAGGTTGAATAGTCGCCTTGAGGCAAACAAGTATTGGCTTTGGAGGCCGGTATTCCAGCTGGCATCCATTAATTCAAATGTGCGCTGCAAGTAGTAGCCGTCACGTGCGAGGAATGCCAGTTGTTGACGCCCCGTGTTCTTGGCCTGCTCGATGATCCACTTTGTATAGAAGAAGTAGAGCGGTCCGGCTATTTCATAGCCGAAGTTTTTCCAATAATTCTCACTGCCTTGAGGGCACTGTATCCGGTGCTTTTGTGCGAGACCAATTGCACAGCTGCTTAAATCACGGGCAGTACTGTATTTTTGTGGTTTTGGACTGTTGCTAAAGTAGGTCTGTGGGAGATAGGCGTCGAAGAAATGGCCTATTTTCAGACCACGTTGCTGTGCCTGCTCGATGTCAGAGTGGTAATTGTCTCCAAAGTGTAGGACATCTTCGCCGCGGACGCCTTCTTGTTTCAAGACTAGATCGTAGAGTGTTCCCTCGTGTTTACTTGCCGAATTTTCGCAGGATACGTAGATTTCAGCTCCCTCGTAACCGTTGTTTTCCAATAATTCATGCAGTATTGCCTTGGGGAAATACATGTCTGAAATAAAGATAATACGCTTTCCGGATTTTTTTAGTGTCGAGTAGAGTTCGTGTATTATTCTGTTCGGGTAGAGGACCTGTCGCTCTACTTTTAGTTCAAGTTTACGTAACGTTTCCGCCTCTGATGCGGTGAGACCCAGTATGGTGGACAATTCGGTATAAATTGCGTCAAAAGTAGTTTCGCCATTGGTGGCGTGTTGTCTTGCTCGTTGCTCCGCTAAGATTCGAGCTCGCGCAAAAGGAATGGGCTCTCCTTTTTTTGCTAAAGTAGCCAGGTTTTCAACGATGATGAATACGTCAGTCGGTCGTTGGGTGCTGCGCAGTAGGCAAGTGTCGAAGATATCGAACGAGATAACTTTTCTACGCTTCGCAGTTTTTAGATATTTGGCTTGGTCGAAATGCAGTGGCTGCGGATGTTGATGTGCGAGCTTAGGCGGTGTCTCGCCGTGCTGCTGACTACTTTTATTAAAAATCGACAGTGGCCATGAGGACTTGCTTCTGGTCGCTTTAAGTCGATTGGTGACGACTTGCAGGTCTTTTTTTACCGATGCGATTTCATGGTTTATCCAGTGGAGTTGGCTTTTCGTGGTATGAAGCTCGCGCCCAAGGCTCATTACGGGTGCTATTGCTGAGGGCGTATCTTGGATGTGCTGGCGGATATAATCGTTGTGCAGTTTGTTTAGCTGCATTTGATGCTCCGCAATCCCCGTCGTAACCGTATTGCTGAAGTCTGCGGGTTGTGTGCCCACTCTCCAGTGGTAATTCGCCAGGAGTTCATCTAGGACGCCAATTTCAAATTTTTGAATGAAGCGATAGTGAAAATCCCAGTCGCCTAAGACATTGTAGCGTTGATTGAAGAGCCCAATTGTCTTGTGTGCTTCGCGCCGGTAAAGGAATGAGATTGGGGGGAATGGGTTCTCGGCTCCAAAGCGAAAGATGCTTACGAACTTTAGGGGCATGTAGTGCGATCGTCCAGTTTCATGAAACTCACCGAATGTGGTGATATCCTCATCGATGCGCCAGGTTTGAGAAATGACGCCTTTGCAGTCACTTTTCGCGCCAGCCTCACTCAGGAATTCAATGGTTTTCTCTAAATAGAGAGGATGCAGGGAGTCATCATCATCATGTATTATAATGTACTCACTCTCCGATGCTTCAATTGCCGCGTTTGAGGCAGATTGCATACCTATACTTTCCGGGAGGTGTAAGATTTGCAGGCGTCCTTTGTAGGCATCCTCAAACTCGATCGCTAGTAGATCGATTTCATTTCGCTTTCCACCATCATTGACAATGACATGTACCCAATCCTGGTAACTTTGGCCGAGCGCTGAAAGCATTGCCCTGCGTAAGAACTCGGGGCGATTTTTGGTACGTGTAATGATGGCGGCCTTACCTGGCATAGCTATATATGGTTTAGCTTGAGTGTTATTAATTCTGCCCGTCACTGTCCACAGCTGGCGTGAGATGGCAATTTCCATCTGTGTCGATTAGATAGCAATTTCTAATCCCCGCTTGTTGAGGCCAG
This sequence comes from uncultured Opitutia bacterium, assembly GCA_937136395.1. GTDB lineage: Bacteria > Verrucomicrobiota > Verrucomicrobiia > Opitutales > Coraliomargaritaceae > JBPOFY01. The sequence continues at coordinate 42,781 of CAKZOI010000070.1, forward strand.
TCGAAGTCACTTTCTTGCTGGCTGCCTAAATGAGCGACTTGACTCCACTTTTTCAGTTTCAGTGTGCTGATCCAGTATTTATAATATTGTTGGTGGGGTGCATTGGGCGGGAGTTCTTCTGAGCATAAATACTTACTGGGATTCAACGGTAGGTTGAGCGTGCTGACTAGCTTTTCTAGGGTCGTGTGATCGAGTCCGTGGAATCCCGAGCAGATCCAGGTCCCATCTTTTTGCTTTAGGCGATTCAGCCATTCGCTGAATGGGGCAGTTGCTTGAAGGTTCTTGGCAAGTAGAGTTGCGTATTGCTCGTTCCATTTGAACGCCGTGGATGCCGGCATTCTGAATTTTTTTGCAAGTTCACAGTGGGTGAAATTCAAGGAAACCGAAGCGGCCTCGGGAAGACGACAATAATGCTCGGATTGAATCGCGGTATAAACTTTTTTAGCAATCGAGCTGCAAATGTGCCCTAAATGCCCATGTTGTGATATGTCTTGAGCGATTTGTTGCCAGTGACTTTCTTGTAGCTCGGCTGTGCTTTTATCGGAAAAATTTAGAAAGGAAAGAAGGTTAACGATCCATGTTTGCTTGGCTCGTATTTTATTGTTTGCTACGGTCCAATCTTTGAGAAGTGCACGGGCTTTATACCATCTTTGAATTAAAGACTGCGGGGATTGGTGCAATGGTCTCGGTCGTCCAAAAAGGTCGTATGGAGTTGGTTGTTTAGTGCTTCCGATGATGTGTAGAACTTGCTGTGCTTGGCTATGAAGCCGTACTTGCTCTTGGGTTTTCCTTTTCTGCTCGGTCAATTTCTCGATTTGAGCGTGCAGCGTATTTAATAATTTTTCCTGCTGTATTTGGAGTCGATTCGTTTCGAGCTGATGGGCTCTTTTCTTCGCTTCGCTTGTTTTAATGTGCTCTGCCAGTGATTGCTGAGCCGCTTCCAGTTGCTCTTTATGCAGATCTTGTGCTTGAGCGAGTGAATCGACTTGCTGCTGCAACGTGGTCTCATGGGCGAAACGGTATTGAATGATGTCGGTGGTCTTTTTTCGTAATTCGTTTCTGAGTTGATTGTTCCGTTTGGCCACTGTTGGCTGGACCGCATTCTGGAGGACTGCCAATGCGGTTCTTGAATCCAGTGGTTTGCTGATGATGTCTTGGAGTAATGATTCCTCACATTCAGAGTCGGGCAACCATCTCATTGCTTGCATACTGCTTAGTTGCAATTGCTCAAATACCTTTGCCGCTTCTGGAAAGTAATGTGCAAACGCGTCCTGGGCCTTGGTTGAGATCTTTGTTTCCGTTGTCAGTTCGGGGAGAATTTGAGCGCTAAAAGACTCCTCCTCTATTTTATTGCTACACCAGTTTTGAAGGCGTTCGATCAGTGCAGAGGGATCACTAGTCAGTGCATTTGTATTTGCGATGAAAGAGTGCTCTTGAGGTATGCTTTGAATCAATTTGAGTGTTTCACTCATATAGAACGTCCAAGAATGTACCGCGATTTCGGGTTCGATTGAGAGGTCCCAGTTCTTGCCCATTCGTAGTAGAGAGGCGCTCATTTCTAGAGGGTGCTTGTACGCTAGAATGTATCGGGCGTTCGGTAGTCGTTTTTTCCAGAAGGGTAAGAATAGGCAGGTTCTAGGATCCTTCCAGCCCCATGTTGAATATTGGGTGTTTCTTTGCTGGATTAATTTTTCTGCAGTTTCGATGTCTTGTGGGTGTGGCTTAAAATCAAACGCTCGCACCCGCATGGTGCTGTCTTCGAATAAGCGATTGACGGAGCCTGCAGACTTTTCGAGTAACTGACGGTGAAATTCTAGGAAGTCGAGATCTTCGAAGTATCCGTGTGGATTACCTGGGTCTGATTCTAGGAAATTGTCTCCCATGGAAATCCCGCAGTTGTGCAGTCCACCTGCGATCAGGGAAGTACCGCTTCGCGGTGCACCAAGTATAATGATCGGAGAGTTATCGGGTGTGTGCATCAGTGGAAGTTATCGCTTTGGCCTCGATTTGAAAGTCGAGTATTCCAGTGGCGGTTACGTCGATTTCCGGAATAACGCGAAACATTACGGAGTCGACGATGCGGTGGGCAAATACTGAGTTTTCTGATTCGATTTTTTCGACGCCAGCATTAATGAAATATACTCCAAAATTAAGTAGGCACTTAAAGGAGAAGCTGATGTGTTTTATCGTTCCTGTAGGAATTTGGTCGATTCGCTTTGAGGTAGGGGGAGTGGTCGCTCCTCCCAATTCCATACCGTTAAGCGATTTAATGAACATGGCAAAAAAGACGCCGTGGCATGTTTCATTAAAATGCACATCATATTCAAAGGTGTAGCGGTCATTACGCTTAAGAACATTAACGATTTGCCCTCCTGAGTCCCTTATTCTGAAGTTCCTAATTTGGGCGCCTCTGGATGGGTACTCATCCAGACTTTGCGGTACGAGTGAGGGATCTATTTGTGCTGTGCTGGTTTTCTGCGAATCAGTTTTTTTCGCAGATTTTTCTTCATTCGGCGAACTTCGGAGACAGCCTTCTTCTATAAATGCGGTTCTTTCGTTGGCGGGCAGGTGTGTGAAGCGGTGGTAAGCTGCCATCGTTTCTTTAGGGGCTGCATCATAAACCATCTCTCCCTGCTCTAGCCAGATTGCACGGTCGCAGAGTTGCACGACTGAGGAAGGGCTGTGTGAGACGAACAGTAGCGTCGTCCCCGCTTCGCGTAAGGTTTCTAATCGGCGAAAGCATTTGCGTTGGAAGCCTTCATCGCCCACCGATAGTGCTTCATCTACAATCAATATATCTGGGGCGACCATGGTGTAGACGGAGAATGCCAACCGTAGTCTCATGCCGCTACTGTAGTTCTTGACGGGTTGATCGATAAAATCGCCAATATTTGCGAATTCGACTATTGCGTCGTAGGAGGCAATGATTTGCTCCCGCGGGAACCCGAGTAAAGCTGCAGAAAAAAAGACATTTTCTTTACCGGTGAAGTCCGGATTAAATCCTGAGCCGAGTTCGAGCAGTGCTGCGATCTTACCATTGGCAACCACTGAACCGGAACTCGGCTGGAGGATGCCAGTTATTAATTGAAGCAGGGTGCTTTTGCCACTGCCATTTCGCCCGATGATGCCGACTGACTCTCCTGCCTTAATCTGTAGTGTTAGTTCCTTGAGTGCGTAAAAACTTTTATATGGCTTTGGCTGATCGTTTGCTTCTTTCCTGCGTGGCAGCATCTCTGTGACTGCATGTCGCAGGCGCGTTCTTGGGTCTGGCCAAATGTTATATTTTTTGGACAGCTTCGTAGTCTGGATAGCTAGGGTGGATGTTTCCATTGGTGAGTCGACTTCGCTTAGTAGAGGTTACTGTGATTTTGTGTCAAACCCTCTGAGTCGATGGTATTTGTGATGATGGCAATGGTCTATCGGTGTCTTCAGGTTGCTTTGAAAGCACCCTATCAAATGCTTGTTTCAGTACCGCTTGAACTGATTGTACCGAATACGCAGTGCGCACAATCTCTTGTAACTGGGGGATGCTGGAGCGATACTGTCGAGGATCGTTTAGAAAATTTTCCAGTAAGTGGCGCAGTGAATCAGCTGAGTTTGGAGGGCAGAGCCATTTGGAGGGGAGGAAACTTTTGAGACCGTCGACTGCACTTGCTGCGATTGGAACGTCGCAGAGTAGCGCTTCCTGCATTGCAAGTGGCAGTCCTTCGAAGTGGGAAGGCATGACGAGTAGGTCAAACGCCGCGTAGTAGCACTCAGGCTGATCAGTCCACTCGATGTGGTGTATTCGACCTCGCCAACTGCTGGCTTCTAGTCTTTTTCGATTCGCTAGCCAGTCAGCATCGTTGCCGATGAACAACAGGTCTGCAGTTCTCAGTGTACTTTCGGTTGCAGATCGGGTGAGTGCGTCTACGAAGATATCGCAGCCTTTTTGCTTATTGTTGAGTCTCCCCACCATACCTAATACTAGTCGATCTGCCTCTATTCCGAGCACCTCTCTAGCTTGCGATTTGGTGGCTGGGGTGCTGATCGCGATACAATTAGGAAGTCGGTAGATCGGTTGTTTTGCACCGAGTTTACGAAGTTTTTCAACTTGCTGGTGTGTACAAGTCAGCCAGATGCTTGGGAGTTTCACGGTGTATCGATTGAACCAATCACGTATCCAGGCCTGCTTGCTCTTCATTTTCCGAAACGAATGCGCCATCGGGATATAGCTGATGCAGGGAATGTGCTGACGATGGGCCGCAATGACCCCTAGCGCTGAGATCTCAAGATTTCCTTGCGAGGTAAAGACGAGATCGGGTTGCAGTTGCCGAAAGCGTTCACCTAAATCTTCAACGGTTTTCGGGCGGAAAAAGTGAAATAAACGGTGGAAACGTATTCTGGGGAGGTTCAGCGGGTGGAGCGTGAGTTGTGGATACTGAATCGCGAGCCTGTGAAGTCGATTTGTCAATGAATGGTTCGCCTCTCGAAAGAAGCAGTCGAGAATGGCTCCCTCGTCGATCATCCATTGTAGGGCATGTAATGAGGCTACTTCATGCCCTCCGAAGCTTTTCGCATCGGAATAGTACACGATACGCCTTCCTTCTAATGTACGGGGGGCTAGACTAGTTGTATTCAATACTTGGTAGCAAAATGGGCGGGTACTTTGAGGCAAGCCGTGAATTAATTGGAAATGGAAGGGGCGTGCGTTCTATCAAGCGGAATTTTGAGTTGAGTTGCTCTGGCTCATGACGTGATGTGTTGTTCGAGAAGCTATTAATGAAAGGCAGCTTACTATGAAACCGCGCTCAATTCTAGATTTACTGTCGCCATACCGTATTCTTAAGCGAATGGGCCCTCGGGCTGAGCTCGTTTGTGAATTGACGAAGCGGGATGTGGTGCTGGATGTAAAGGGCAGTTTGTTAGGATTATTTTGGACCGTATTAAATCCCCTGTTGATGCTGACGGTATATGCGGTTGTCTTTGGTCTAATTTTTGGAGCACGATTTGAACAAAGCCCAAATCCCAGTGCTGCAGATTATGTGTTGGGCTTATTTCTTGGGTTGGCGCTCTATCGATTGGTCGCGGATATTTTGCTAATGGCGCCACGACTAATCGTGAATCAGCCAGATTATGTGAAGAAAGTGGTGTTCCCTTTGGAAGTGTTGCCCGTTTCATTGCTATGTGTCGGGATCTACCGTTTTATGATTACATTCCTGCTTCTTATTTCGGGAGTCGCTCTATTTGGGCAGGAGATCAATTGGTCAATTCTGCTTTTCCCTATTTGCATGTGCCCGATTATCCTGTTCGCACTTGGTATTGCCTATTTCATTTCTGCAGTGGGTGTTTTTTTTCGAGATTTGTCGCAGGTCACAGGAGTCTTATCTGTAGTCTTACTCTACGCTAGCGGTGTTTTTTATCCTGCGGTAAAGGTGCAAATGCTTGCTCCAGAGATATGGGCCTGGCTTAAGTGGAATCCGATATTGTTGATAATTGATGCCTCGCGACGTGTGTTGCTTTGGGGATTGTTGCCGAGTTCGAGTGAGTTGTTTTATGTTTGGTTTACGGGGTTGTTTGTCTGCTTCGCTGGGTATTTTGTATTTATGAAGTTACGGCCTACATTTGCCGATGTGCTGTAACTCGTGAGAGAGATCCAGTGGGTTGTCTAGAGATGGTACTTTACTGAATTAAGGATTTTAGTAAATAATCGCGAAATGCGTGTTTCTAAGATTCTTATCGTTTATGCGGTCCTAGCAGTTGTCATATGTGGGCTGTTTATTTGGGTTCGCTTTTTTAACTCAGCTGCCCCGTTGCCGGATTCGGCAGCAGATGGTCCCTTTGTTGGCGGCAATGGAGGAGCATCGGTGGATGTTCGTGCGGAATTCGACAGCCCGCTAAGCGAGGAATCGGCTACAAGTGCTGATTTTTCGGAATCGGAGGCTGCCGAGGAGAAATCGCCCGTTTCAATTGAATCGATTAATGTTAAGCCCGCTTCGTTGCCGGGGAACTTTCCGGCGAACGTTCCCGGGGTAATCAGCCAGATTGCTCTGCAGATGGATCCACCCTTGCGAGATATCGGAAAAGCTTGGTTGAGCGAGAGCGGGCGAAATGATTTCACGATGCCTTTGCCAAATGGCGGGGAGCTCGAAATTTCGGTTGATCGTTTTGTCGTGATTGGTGAAGATGGGGGAGAATTTATTGGGACGGTAAAAGGATATCCGGATAGCGTGGTGAATTTATCATATCGTGGGCGCGGCGAGGCTGGGTCTATTCGGTTGCCTTCTGAGAATCGTATGTATGCTATCCTCCCAGGGCCTACGGGAACGGTTCTTTTTCAAGAGCGAGAATATTCGGATTCAGCCACAGTTATGGTGCCTCCCGTGTCTACTTCCGATATTCCTCCTGCTCCTAATTTTACGCCCCCACCTCCACCTGAACTTCCTGAATTTTTACGTTGAGTCTGTTGTCGTAAACGATCGCGTCTGAATATGGCGCTATTGTCGTGCGTGGCTTAGGGACGATTTTTTTGTTTTGAGGCGTTCAATGGGGGATTGCCGATCTTTTATAAGAATTGTTCTGCACTCTTGTATTTTAGGTGAAGCGCGCATAGTATAACGAAATTATGATAGATCTGGTTAAAAAAACAATGTTGGCTGGTGTCGGGCTGGCCGTCGTGACGAAGGACAAAGTGCTCGAGTCACTTGATGAACTGGTAGAGAAGGGCAAGCTGACCAAAGAGGAAGCGGCTGCAGTGTCGGATAAGATTGTTGAAGAAGGCAAAAACGAAACAGAGAAAGCGAAAGTCGAAGCGAGTAAGCTTTTCAACGATATGCTGCACCGTGCGAACGTTGTCACGAAAGACCAGTACGACGCGCTCGCGGCTCGTGTAACCTCACTTGAGGGTAAGCTGCATAAAGAGTTTCCGAATGAGGAGTAACTCACTTGAAACCATTTAACTACCTTTCCAACGCGGTTCGGGCCCCTGAGATCGTTGCGATTTTAGTGCGTTGGGGGTTTGAAGACTTATTACTTCAGCTCGACACGCCACAGTTTTTACTGCGCAATTTGGTGCGTAAGAAAGTCACTCACCTGACCGCTTACGAGCGTGTACGCAATGCATGTGAGGAGTTGGGGCCGATTTTCGTGAAATTCGGGCAGATCTTGAGCACGCGCCCAGATAAATTGCCAGAGCCCTTGGTGATGGAGTTGAAGAAACTTCGTAGTCAGGTCGATACGCAGCCGTTTGAGGTGATCAAGCCACTGTTGATTCGGGAGCTAGAGTGTGAAATTGAAGATGTTTTTGCGGAGTTTGACACTGTGCCGGTTGCTGCGGGTTCGCTAGGCCAAGTCTATAAAGCGAAGCTTATTTCCACAGGTGAGTGGGTGAGTGTGAAAGTGCAACGTGCGGATATTCATAAAACGATTTCTTCCGATTTGGAAATTATTGGCTGGTTTGCGAAGCAGTTGCACACGCGTATCGAAGACTTACGCCCATATAATTTGCCGACGCTGCTGCGTGAGGCGGAGAAGCGCTTGCATGAGGAGCTCAATTATAAGAACGAAGCAGACAACGCGGAAATTTTCCGCGCACTGAATGATAAACCTAAAGTCTTTGCGCCTCGTGTAAATCGAGCGTTGACGACGCGACGCTTGCTCGTGACAGAATGGGTGGAGGGCTGCTCACCAGATAAGATTACTGTGGTTGGTGAAGAAGCTGCTGAGCTGGCGCGAATGGGGGGCGATTCCGTTTTTCACCAAATTGTAGGCACTGGATTTTTCCATTCGGATCCGCATTCGGGTAATATCTTGGTGACTCCTGACCAGCGTATTTGCTTTCTCGATTGGGGGCAGGCTGGGCAGATTACTTTAGAGATGCGGCATCATCTGGCCGACCTGTTTGCTGCGATCACTGCTCGCGATGCGTCTAAGGTGATTCGTGTGGCAGATCGAATGTCGACGAATAATCGCCGCTTTGATCGTCGTCCGATCGAGAAGGAGGTGACCCTACTATTAAATAAATACCGAGAGTTTGGTCCGTCTGGGACGAAGATTGGCACTGTGGGTTTAGAGATGTTGTATATCTTTGGTAGTAACGGGGTCGAGCTGCCGCCTGACTATGCATTGCTCTCGAAAGCAATTTTATGTGTCGAAGAAACGGCACGCATGATGGATCCTGAATTTGATATTCAGGCGGTCGCTCGACCTTATTTGGAGCAATTGAACAAAGAGCGTTGGAGTATGACCAGTATCGCTCAGCATACTTTCTATCCAATGCTCTCGATGTTGCGTCGGATGCAACAGATCCCCGAAAATCTACAACGTATCCTACAGCGGATTGAGGAGGAAGATCTTCAAATTAATTTTCACCACACTGGTACGGAGAATCTAGAAGAGACGTTTAATTCATCGATGAATCGATTGACGGTGGGTATTATCATTGGGTCCTTATTGATTGGTTCGTCGTTGATTATTACCACTGGAGTTAAGCCGCTTCTATGGGGCTACCCTGCAATTGGTATAGTTGGTTTCTTAGTCTCAGGAATGCTAGGGCTGTATATTGTGATTTCGACTCTGCGTAAACATCGTTAATGGCCGTATATACAAAACAGATTCAAGTGAGTGCTTCTGGTAAATCGACTAAAGAGTTTACCGATCAGATTGAGGCAGGCTTACGCAGTTCGGGTATGCGGGAGGGCTGTGTAACTGTGTTCTGTTGCCATACAAGTTGCAGTCTAGTGATTATGGAAAATGCCGATCCTTCTGCGCGGCGTGACCTTGAGCGATTTATCGACCGCTTAGTGCCAGAGAATGATCCAGATTTTACCCACACGTATGAGGGCGCGGATGATATGCCCAGCCATATTAAGATGGCGCTCACGCGAACGGTTGAAGTGATTCCTTTTGTCGATGGCCGGCTCTGCCTTGGCACTTGGCAGGAAGTGTTCCTGTGGGAGCATCGTGCACGCTCTCACAATCGTCGTATCGTGCTGAGCTACCAAGGGGAGTGATTCTTGTTGGGGCGTATCTTACTGCTCGAGTGCAGCGAGACTGTATGAGGTGATCTCAGTGATGAGACCATTTTCTGTCGTGTAAATGTCGCAATAGTGCACGTCATTATCTAGATCACAGCCTTCCACAATAACATGGTGTTTCCCTTGAATCGTTCGGGTATTTTCGAAATTCGGAGCGCCTTGTGCGGTGGCTTCCGCGCAGATCTCTTTGAGCCCTTCGATACCAATAATTGTGTGGTCGCCAATGATCTGCCATTGCACTTCGTCGGCGATGAGCGGAAATGCTTTTTCCCCCTCACCGCGTGAGTAGGCTTCGCAGGCGGCTACAATTTTCGGACTCATACTATTATTTTGTGAGGTGGAGGAGCTCTTCGACTGCTGGCACGTCTTTGATGATTTGATTTGGCTGAGGGCCGACGCCGATGTAACGAAGGTTCGGAATGTTGTTTTTGTTTGTATCTCCGTGATTCGCTACATCAATCAAGGCCTTCATCAACCATGCGACATAAACTTTGGCGGCTTGTGGTAGTTCTGCGAAGCTACGCACGCCTGAAATATCTTCGCTCCAGCCAGGCACCGACTTGTAAACGGGTTGGAGTGTGCGGCGGTAGTTGTCATCGCGAGGCACGTGGTAGACGACATTGCCTTCGGCGTCTTGGTAAGCGATACAGATTTGTAGCTCACCTTGCCAATCGCCGGAGTGAGAGAGTGCGTCGAGTTTGTTGAGCACGAGATCTTGATAGCCGCCGTAGCGTAAGGCGTCTCCTTTTTCGACGGCGTCATACCAACCCACCATTCGCTGGCGCCCTGTCGTGGCACCAAATTCAATTTTACGAAGTTGCTGGCTCAACGGGTGCTCTAGGTCGATTTCTGAAATAAACACGTGGGTGCCTACTTTTGTGTCGTATGCCTTACAGCAACCGACGTTGTGTATCGGTTGGGCTGGTATGCCAGCGGATTGGAAAAACTCCGGCGTGAAAGTATGTGACGCTGTGACGTTGGGCGGAAATCCGTGGCGTTTATCGAGCCAGTAGGCTTGTCCGAATTCGCCAATGATGTAGTTGCCTTTGTCTTGTTCGCGAAGAATGAGTTCACGGACATCGACTACTTGAGGCGCAAGGATTTGACCCGCAGTCCAATAAGCTTCGATTAGTTTTCCTGTATCCAATGTGAAGGGCGCATCACCCGCAAATTGACTGAAGTCGAACTCCTCTGCGGCAAATTTACCTGCTTCGATTACTTCTGTGTTGGCTCGTGTTTCAGCGCCAGACAAGGTGTCGAAGAAGGTAGGCCAGCGTTCTGGTGCGACTTGGCAAACGTGCTCAATAATCCGCATTGCGCGGTCGATACGGCCCTGCATTTTGTGGGCGAACGCGTCCTTGCTGCCACGGAAGTCGGCATAGTAGATCTGGAATTGACCGACCTCATCGAGATAGGCGGGAGTGATGCCGCGCCCAGTGGATCCACGCGGGGCACTTTTCTGGATATGCACACGATAGTCTTCCCAGGCAAGGTCGAGTAGTCGGTGGCAGAGATCAGAAACCAGGCAACGCTCGTCAATCGCGAGGCGCTTCAATGCCACGTGCCCATGCAATTCAGCGTATGCGCTTTCCCATAGGAACTTGCGAGGGTCGGCGACTACGCCACAGCCGATTGGCAGGTAGGGCACCTTTGGGTCCGCGACGCCGCCTGGTAGTAGGTTGAGCTTGAGGCCCGCAACTGTGTGCCCCGAGTTGGAGCCGCCGTTGACTTTCATGACTGCTGCCACGGCGTCTTCACGACCGGTGATGTCGCGCAGTTCGTTGACGATTTCGAGAATGACGCGACCTTTACCTTCATCTCCCGTAGAGATGCCAGTGTCGGCGATCAGTTGACTTTGAAAAGGGATTAACATCTGAAGTGTTTTGAATGATTATTTGGCGGTATCGCTGGATGTGTCGGAGGTCTTGACGGTAATCACGTCGTGAGGAGCGGACTCCTTTTGACCTGCTGGGCTGACGCGAATGTAGCGTGCATTGTGTCGAAGCGTGGCAAGATCGGAAGCGCCTAAGTAGCCCATTCCAGATTGGATGCCGCCGACGAGCTCGCGGAGAACGCCCGAGAGTGGTCCGACAGATTCTTTAAGTGCTTCGATGCCTTCGGCGGCAGCCTTGGTGGCAACATCCTTGCGGTCATGTCCGTAGCGAGCTGCGGAGCCGTCTTTCATGGCTGCGCTACTGCCCATGCCACGATATTGCTTATAGAGTTTTCCGTTGATCTCCATGAGTTGCCCTGGGGCTTCATTACATCCAGCGAGTAGGCTGCCGCACATGACACCATCGGCGATCGTGAGCGCTTTGACCATATCGCCAGATTTGGTGATACCGCCGTCGGCAAGTATACTCACGCCTCGTTGTCGAGCAGCGATAGATGCGCAGTAGAGTGCAGTCATTTGTGGGATGCCTACACCTGCGACGATGCGGGTGGTGCATATGGAGCCTGGGCCTTGGCCAATTTTAATGGTGTTGGCACCGGCATCGGCAAGAAACTCGACACCTTCGGCGCTTGTGACATTACCCGCGATCAGGGTTAAGTCGGGAAATTCTTCGCGAAGCATGCGGATCGAATCTCCGACACCTTTGGAGAAGCCGTGTGCGGTCGATACGGCAATCGCGTCGACGCCTTCATCGACGAGGTTACCAACGTGTCCGAGAATTCGATCGCGGTCGAGTTGACCGTCTGGAGTGCGGTGTGCCGAGATGGCGGCGCCGCACATTAGGCGAAAATTATCATCGCGCGCGGGTTTCACGGTTTGCTGGGATTCTTCACTGATACGCTCGATATCACTGAGGGTAAACAATCCACATAGGCGGTCATACTCATCTACTACGAGTAACTTGTGGATGCCCATGTATTTGGTGAAAAACTCGTCAGCAGTTTGAATGGGGTTCTGGCTGATTTTACTTTCGGGAAGTGTATACACATTCTCACGCGGTGTCATGGCTTCGAATACCAAGCGATCTGCGTAGCGCTCTTTGACGACGCGCCCTGGAAGCAGGCCTAGGAGGCGGTTTTGCTCGTCGACGACGGGAAAGGTGCTAAAGCCAAAGCCACGTTCACGAATGTATTCGAGCACTTCGCGAATGCGTTGGTCGGGACCGACTTTAATGGGCTCTTGGATGTAGCCGTGAATATGATTCTTCACACGGGCGACCTCTTTGAGCTGCTTTTCGTCGCTCATGTTGTAGTGGATCAGCCCCAGACCGCCGTTGAGTGCCATTTGAATCGCCATTTTCGACTCGGTCACGGTGTCCATATCCGAGGAAATGATTGGTATTTGCAGCTCAAGTGATGGCGACAGCTTGGTCGTAAGATTTGTCTGACGAGGCAGCACGTCAGAGTAGAGTGTCGCGAGAGAGACGTCGTCGTAAGTTAGACCGACCGGTAGATTGCTGGCAAAAAATGTGTCAGCGGGTTGGTAGTAGTCTTCGATTCTATATTCAGCGGGTGCTTTCATGTGCTAAGACCAGCAAAAGATTGTCTTTTCTCAAGTTGAAAAGACAGTTGTGGGTGAAATGAGACCTCAAATAGCTATTTTGCCCTATCGAAGAGCCTTTCGTAGCCCTTTACGGACGGCTCATGGACTATGGACTGAGCGAAAGGGCTTTATTGTGCGAATGGAGGATTCGGGGCGAGTTGGCTATGGAGAAGTGGCACCCATTCCAGGTTTTGGCACGGAAACCGTCGAGGAGGCAGGGGCTTTTCTGACTGAATGGAGTCGAAATCCAAATGTAGCTATTCCGCGCGAGTTGCCATGTTGTGCCTTTGGGTTGAGCGCGGCGTTAGCCATGGACACGCGGAAGCGCGTCCCTCCGGTGGCGGCACTATTACCAGCTGGGGCAGATGCGCTAGAGGTATTGTCACAGAAAGCCGCCAAGGGATTTACTAGCTTCAAATGGAAGATTGGGGTGGAGCCGTTGGCGACTGAGTTGGCATTATTTACAGAATTGATCGATCAATTGCCGGATGGGGGCTCGTTGCGTTTGGATGCGAATGGTGGCATTGACGTAGAAGAGTTGATGAAGTGGATCGATGCGATCCTGCCACATTTGCCCAAAGTCGAGTATCTCGAACAACCGCTGCCCGTCGGGCAGGAGACACGTATGGCAGAAGTTATGCGCACAAGTGGGGTCGCGATCGCCTTAGATGAGTCCTTGAATGGAGGCGCGGGAGATTCGTTGCTCCGAGAATGGAAGGGCCCCTTGGTGATCAAGCCTGCGTTGATGGGCGATATGGGTGCGCTTGCGCATCGATTGCAGTCCGTTGCCGAGCGGGTGGTGCTTTCATCGGTGTTTGAAACTGGGGTGGGCTTTGCCAATGCGATGGCTTTGGCCGAGCGCTTGCCAGATATCCAACGCGCGATTGGCTTTGATACTTGCGATGTATTTGACGACGATCTGGATCTTGCACCCGAAACGGTATGGAAACAATTAGCCCATTTGACTTAAACGAATTGCACCGCGACTGGATCGTTGGCGTGACGGGGGACTGTTTTTATGGGCAGGTTCGGCAATGTATTTTGTCTATCGAAGCGCAGGGTGAGTCAGCTCGAACCCATGGAGTATTGATTGGTGAGACAGATCCGGTGGCGTTTGCCGCGGCTTTTTTTGCAGCGCTTGCGTTGCGTGTGCCCGTGGTTTTGATGAATCCGAATTGGGGAGAAGGGGAGCGGGATGAGCTCTGTCGCTTAGTGTCGCCAGTGCTTTCTTTTGGTCGGGGCTTCAATTGCGAGGGCCACCGTTACACGCAGATGCTTCCGGCTGGCTCTATCCTCATCCCCACTGGTGGCACGACGGGAGGGGTCAAACTCGCTATCCATACTTGGGCGTCGCTAGAGTCTGCTTGTAGTGGTGTGCAGGAGTTTCTTGGGGGTGCCGCGATCGATAGCTGCTGCGTGCTTCCGCTGTTTCATGTGAGTGGCCTGATGCAACTGCTGCGCAGTTTTATCAGCGGAGGTCGTATTCGTTTTGATGAGGATGAAGTGACGGGTTGTTGTTTATCCTATGTGCCGACTCAGTTGCAACGTGCATTGACATCGGAAGCTCGTATTCAACAAATTGCTACAGCACGTGCGATCTTTGTCGGAGGTGCCGCTCTCTCTGAGTCTATAGCCCAGCGGGCGCGAGCGCTTAAGTTGCCAATTGTGCCTGTGTATGGAATGACCGAGACCGCAGCGATGATCGCAGCGGTGCCTACGAAAGATTTTTTGCAGGATGCGCATCAAGGGGCGATACCAATTGGTCAGGCACGCTTTCAGATCGAGTTGGATGGGCGGCTCCGCATCTATAGCCCTACGCTGTTTCAAGGATATCAAGGGCAGTCTCTGATTGATCGAGCGGCTGGATATGTGACGGATGATGAAGCGAGGATCGACGTTGATGGGCGCTTGCACGTGCTCGGCCGAGTGGACCGATTAATTAATAGTGGTGGTGAAAAAATTGATCCGCGCGAGGTTGAGGCAGCGCTGCTACGAATCGAAGGTGTGCGGGAAGTTTTGGTCATCGGTCAGCCCGATCCCGAGTGGGGGCAAAAAGTGGTGGCGTATTATACTGGAACCGAAGTGGGTGATTTGAAGGTGCAATTGCGCCAATGGCTCGCACCGCATAAAACACCAAAAGCTTGGATTCACGTTGATCGTTTACCCGTGAGTTCGAAAGAGATGCTGGACGTAGGGGCTTCATTTATGAAGTCCGCCGAGCATAGGGTGGGCGACTCTGACGCGGACTTCATAAATGAAGCCCCTACGCCGGTATTGCCACAGCGTAAGACTCAGAATTTACGTAAAGGGCGTCGCTCGCTACTTGGAACTCGCTACTTCATCACCATTTGCACGAAAGATCGTCGTGCTTCTTTAGCAGATCCAGTGGCGTCCGCTGCGATCCTCAAGGCGTGGCGATTACAACACACAGATGACGATTATGAATTTCACTGTGGAACGGTGATGCCTGACCATATTCATTTTTTATTCACTTTGGGAGATCGGCTATCGCTCGGGAAATCCATTATTAAATTTAAAGCTAAAACCAAAGAGGCGCTGTGCGCGGTGGGTCTCTCATGGCAACGTGATTTTTACGATCATTGGCTACGCGCAGATGATTCGATGGAAGGCTTCGCTAAGTATATTTATTTAAATCCGTATCGAAAGTCATTGTTAGCCTTGGATGAGGCGTGGCCTCATTGGCATGTCAGTCGTGATTACAGACCAGAATTTCTAAGTCATCTGACCACAGTTGGAACGCCGCCCAATGAGTGGCTTGGCGAGTCAATTGCTATCAATGAATTAATTGATTCTGATATGCTAGCGTAGGGGCTTCATTTATGAAGTCCGCCGAGCGCAGGGTGGGCGACTCTGACGCGGTCTTCATAAATGAAGCCCCTACGCTTGTCATCGCGGCCGACTCTCCTAAGAGTTGCGCTATGAACAAAGCTGACATTGTCGATATTTTAGAGGAGATTGCCGTGCTCCTTGAACTGAAGGGAGAGAACCCGTTTAAGATTCGAGCGTATTCTTCTGGTGCGCGGGCCTTAGAAACGATGGAGGATGACCTTGGTGCCATTATTGACGCGGGGAAACTTAGCTCCATGAGGGGGGTCGGCTCAGCACTTGTTGAGAAAATCGAGACCCTATACGCGACTGGTGAGTTGGAGTATTATACTAAGCTGCGTGCGTCGATTGCGCCAGGACTGATCGAGATGTTGGAGATTCCCGGGCTTGGCGGTAAGAAGGTCAAAAAGTTGCACGATGCACTTAGCGTCGAATCGATCGATGCACTTAAGTCCGCATGTGAGGCCGGGGAGGTGGCTGCTTTGAAAGGGTTTGGAAAGAAATCCGAAGAGAAGATTTTAAGTGGTATCGCGAATCGGGCTGCGTATGCGAAACGCCATCATTGGTGGACCGCGCGAGCCGTAGCAGAGCCGATAGTCGAAGGTTTGCGCGCTTTACCTCAAGTTGAACGTGCCGAGGCCGCGGGAAGTTTACGCCGCTTGCGTGAGACGGTAGGCGACTTGGACTTCATTGTGGCTTCTTCGGAACCGCAGCCGGTGATGGATTGGTTTGTCGGTCAGGATGGGGTTGTCGAAGTGACGGCACATGGTGTGACGAAATCGAGTGTGCGTTTTGAAAGTGGTCTGCAGGCAGATTTGCGCGTTGTTCCTGCGGAGCAATTTGCTTTTGCGCTGCATCATTTCACTGGCTCTAAGGAGCACAATGTCGCGATGCGTCAACGTGCCTTGGGCAAAGGTTACAGCTTGAGTGAATGGGGGCTGAAGAGCGAAAGTGAAAGTGAAAGTAAAGGAATTGAATCGGAGAAGGCCTTATTTGAATTTTTAGGGCTCGCGGAAATTCCGCCAGAGTTGCGTGAGGGCTTGCATGAAATCGAGGCGGCCGAGGCGGACAAACTGCCCAAATTAATTGAAGTCTCGGATATTCGCGGGGTCTTTCATAATCATACCACGGCATCGGATGGGCGGGCGACGATTGAAGAGATGGCTGCAGCGGCTGAGGCACTGGGGTTTGACTATCTCGGGTTGGCGGACCACTCAAAGGCGAGTTACCAGGCGAATGGATTAAACGATGAGCGTGTTTTAAAAATGGCGGACACCATACGTGCGTTTAATGAGTCAGGGGAGTCGCCTGTGCATGTGTTTAGTGGAATTGAATGCGATATTTTACCTGATGGTTCTTTGGATCTAGAAGATGCGACACTTCAGGCATTGGACTACGCGGTGATGTCGGTGCACTCTTCGTTCAGTCAGTCTGAAGAAGAAATGACAGCCCGGGTCATTCGTGCGATCGAACATCCCGCAACGATGATGCTCGGTCATCCGACTGGGCGTATATTGCTTCGTCGCGAACCATATAAGATCGATTTGCAAAAAGTGATCGACGCGGCGATTGCGAATCGAGTGATCATCGAGATCAACGCGAATCCACATCGTTTAGATATGGACTGGCGTTTATGGCGTCGCGCTGCGGAGCGAGGCTTAATGTGTGCGATCAATCCAGATGCGCACAATACAGAGAGCTTGGAATTCTATAAGGCAGGTGTAAATATCGCCCGTAAAGGCTGGTTAGAAGCCGAGCAGATTTTGAATACTCGTGATTGTGCAGGCGTGGCAAAATGGTTTGCGCAGCGCCAGTAATGTTGGGGCTACGTTGATTTACCTAAAGCCTATTTATTTTCCGCTTCTCTCTGTTGGTTCTATCGATCAAGCTTTTCGTAATGGCACGTTACCGATCTTTCTTATTTCCAGAAGCAACTATAGGGGATGGCTTTCTCGTTCTGGATGCACGTGAGAGTCATCACTTGGTGCGGGTTTTTCGTGCGCGAATTGGTGAGAGCGTCGAAGTTTTGGATGGTTTGGGTAAACGCTATTTAGGCGTGCTGGAAACTGCCGATGCGAAAGGTGCGCGAATCCTTGTTCAAGAGGTGGCGGAAACAGTGCGCTCTGGACCGACGATCACTTTGTTGCAATCCATGCCGAAGGGAAAGACGATGGATTTGATTTTACGCATGGCGACCGAAATTGGTGCGTCCGTCATACAGCCTGTATTCACAGATCAAGCAGATGTGCAAATCAAGGGAGAACGCTTGATGGCTAAAGTCGACAAGTGGCGTGTGACTATGATTGAAGCTTGTAAGCAATGTGGCTTGAGTCAATTGCCACGCTTGGATACTCCTGTCAGCTTAAGTGTTTGGATCGATCAACACCCTCCCAAGGTGGAGTCGTTGCGAGTCGTTGCGAGTTTGGAGGAGGGCAGTCAACCATTGCTAGATGTATTGAGAGATGTTGCCGAAGTGCAGTCGATCGTTGTGGCGGTAGGGCCTGAAGGTGATTTCACTGCAACTGAATATAGTCGACTTAGTGAGTCAGGTTTTAAGCCAGTCAGATTAGGTGCCAATGTGCTACGTTCGGAGACTGCGGCAGCATACATTCTCAGCGTTGTTGACCAATGCACTGGCTAAGCTGCAACAGGTGTTCAGCGAAACGTCAGCATTAGCTCATTTCAAAGCCGAGGATTGTAATGTCATCTTGCTGATCGGGCACTTGAGTGAAGTCGCCGACGATCTGATACATCGTATCGAGTGTTTCTTGAATCGGTTTTTCTGACAGCTTACGAAAATTTTCGATGACACGCTTCATACCAAACTCTTCTTCGTTTGGGGCACTGGCTTCGACGATGCCATCGGTGAAGGCATAAAATCGATCTCCAACTGAGAGGTCGATCGCTTTAGCTTTTGATGCACCAACACCGGGGAAGCCCATGACGGTTCCCGTCGGGAGCTCAATCATTTCAATTTCTTTACTGGCTTTGCGATACACGAGCACTTGACGATGCCCAGCATTGGAAAGGATTAAGCGCCGTGAGCCGTCCTTTTGGCGTGCTGCAAAGTGTCCTGAGAGTCCTGTGACAAATCCTTTATTGATTCGTCCAGTGACTTCTTGGTTTACGGAATTGAGAAACTCTTGTGGATTGTCGTTGTAAACCTCTGCGCTATGCGCCGTTAGATATTTGATCAATACCGTGTAAAAGGCGGCGGTCACTCCGTGGCCACAGACGTCACCTAAGAAAAAGAGTAGGCAATTACTAGGGTTACGAGGAAAGTTAATCATATCTCCACCAACGGAGGTCATTGGCTTCCAGAGATGGGCGATGTTAATGTGTTTAATCTGAGGCACGCGGCCGGGGATCATCACGCTTTGGACTTTATTTGCGCTCTCATAGTCCGACCGCATAATCTCGTTTTGTTCACGAAGTCGTTGTTCGCTCTTGGCCAGTTCTTCTTGGGCCTGCCGCTCTGCTGTGACATCCCGTGAGATCCCCATGATGCCCACGAGCTTGCCTGACTGCAGATGCAGTGGCGCTTTACTAGAAGAGACCCATGTGATGGTTCCATCCTCCCAGGTTTCTTTCTCGATAATATTGATCAGCGGTTTGCCTGTGCGTAGTATTTCTTGTTCGTCGTCGTAGGCTTGCTGTGCGTGCTCTATAGAAAAGAGATCAAAGTCACTTTTGCCTTCGAGTTCATGACGGTCTTTCATGCCATGCATTGTGGCTAATGCTTGGCTCGCTGTGACGAAGCGACTTTCACGGTCTTTAATGTAGATACGGTCCGCAGTCTGCTCCATCAGTGTTTCAAAAAGGCGCTTTGCAGATGCCTTAATGAGCATTCCACTGTCATCGTCTCCAGCTTGCGTGGGCTTTTTCATTTAGTTCATTTAAGGAACAGTAGATTTAGCAGAACGCAATCATGGACATGCGGATATATGTATAAAAAACATTTGGCAGGCGAGAGTGTTGCCAGTCTGCTATGCTACTATGCGAGCAGTGATTCAAAGAGTGAGCCGTGCCAGTGTGTCGGTAGATGGCGTAACTGTGGGAGCGTTGAATTCTCCTAAGGGTGGGCTCTTGATTTTTCTTGGAGTGGGCCCAACGGACAGCATTGAAGACGTGGATTGGTTAGTGCGACGTATTGTAAAACTGCGAGTTTTTGAAGATGCAGAAGGTCGAATGAACCACTCATTGATGGATGTTGAGGGAGCGGCGATGGTGATCAGTCAGTTTACTTTATTTGGAAGCTTGAAAAAGGGCAATCGGCCGTCTTTCAATCGCGCAGCGCTTCCGGAGCAAGCCGTGCCTTTATACGAGGCCTTCTGCAAAGGACTGTCGACTGCGCTTGGGCGGCCAGTCGCTGCTGGGCGTTTTGGGGAGCATATGCAAATTGATGCCGCCAATGATGGACCGATTACCTTAATAGTAGACACTAAGGATCGAGATTTTTGATCGTTTGGAGTTTTATATATACAGCCTGTTGAAGATAAATTCCGTCTGCTGGAATATATTCAAATCTAGTGTATCTTAATTTCATATCCTTAACTTCAATTATAAGAAAACTATGAAAATCACAAAAATATGCGCGCTTATCTCCCTTTGTTCAATTGCACTCGTCGGTTCAGTCACGGCTGGTGAAGGTTGGATAACCAATTTCGAAGCAGCTAAAGCAAAAGCGGCGGCAGAAAAAAAGCCGCTTCTTTTGGATTTTACCGGCTCTGATTGGTGTGGCTGGTGTATCAAATTAGACAAGGAAGTCTTTAGCCAAGATGCCTTTAAGGCCTATGCGAAGGACTCTTTAGTTTTGGTCGAGTTAGACTTTCCGCGCGACTCGTCGACTTTACCTGAGGGCGTTGCTGAGCAAAATGAAGCACTTGCTAAGAAATATGGAGTGCGCGGGTTTCCGACTATCTTGATTTTATCGCCTGAAGGTAAGCTCATTGAGAAAACAGGTTACCAGCGCGGTGGTGCGGATGCTTATGTCGAGCACATCAAAGAGATCGTCAGTAAGATTTAGTCGGTCGCCCAGCTCTTTGCTTTTTCCAAGGCTTGCCGCCATCGAGCTATTTGTTCGTCGGCGGCATCTTTGTGTATTGAGGGCTCGAACACCTGGTCGACCACCCAGTTGTTGGCGAGTGTTTCTTGGTCGCTCCAAAAACCGGTCGCAAGTCCTGCGAGGTAGGCAGCGCCGAGGGCAGTAGTCTCAGTCACCTTCGGGCGGACAACTGGCACTTGCATGAGGTTCGCTTGAAACTGCATTAAAAAATTATTATTCGCAGCACCTCCATCAACCCGTAATTCGCTGATCGTATTTTTGAAATCGGCATTGATCGCTTCGAGTAAGTCCATCGACTGGAAGGCGATGCTCTCGAGGGCGGCACGTGTGATGTGAGCAGCTGATGTCCCACGTGTGATGCCGCACAAGGTGCCGCGGGCATAGGGGTCCCAGTGCGGAGCTCCTAGCCCTGTAAATGCCGGCACTAGGTATGCACCGCCCGTGTTCTCCACGGAGGTGGCGAGTGCTTCGCTTTCAGCTGCATTTTTGATGAATCCAAGTTCATCGCGGAGCCATTGTATGACGGCGCCGCCTGTGAAAACGCTGCCTTCGATGGCGTATTGTAGCGTTTCGTTTGTCGTGCATGCGAGGGTGGTCAGTAGATTGTGCTGAGAGATGATTGGATGGTCGCCAGCTGGACGCAGGAGGAAGCATCCTGTGCCATAGGTATTTTTTGCCTTGGATGGATCGAAGCAGGTTTGCCCGAAGAGCGCGGCTTGTTGATCTCCTGCAATGCCCGCTATCGGCACTTTTTCTAAGCCTTGAAGTGTGCATTCGGCGAAATGATGGCTCGATGGGTGAACCTCAGGTAATAGCGATTTGGGAATGTTTAGGATTTCTAATAAGGCGTCATCCCACTCCCCGTTGTGTATGTTGAAGAGTAGGGTGCGGCTGGCATTTGTCACGTCAGTCGCGTGTGTGCGACCATTCGTGAGCTTCCAGAGCAGCCAAGTGTCCATTGTCCCGAAGGCGAGTTCTCCTTTCTCGGCTCGGCTACGTGCATTAGGAAGATTATTCAGCAACCATTGGATTTTAGTTCCTGAAAAATAAGGGTCGAGCCGAAGCCCCGTGTTTTGTTGAAAGCTTGTTTCGTGACCATCTTTCTTTAGTTGATCACATACGTTGGCAGTGCGTCGATCTTGCCAGACGATTGCATTGTGGATTGGTTCGCCAGTTGCTCGATCCCAGAGCACGGTGGTCTCGCGTTGATTAGTGATGCCGATGGCTACGATTTGGTCGGCTCCTAGACTATGCTTTTGTAAGAGTGTCAGGGTGACTTCCTCTTGTGTGCGCCAGATTTCATTGGCGTCGTGCTCAACCCATCCATTTTCGGGGAAGTGTTGTTTGAATTCCTTTTGTGCAACATCCACGACATGGCCTTCATAGTTGAATAAAATCGCCCGAGAGCTCGTGGTTCCTTGGTCCAAGGCGAGTATATAATCGTGAGGCATGGTGAGGCGCTTAGGCGTTCGATTTTTTACTAAGCACTTCATTCAGTGCATCGCTCATCTCTTTTATGCGGTAGGGCTTTGGCACGACCGCGGTAAACGGTGAGTCGCTAAAGTCGGACATGACATTCGTATTGCTATATCCGCTTGACGCAATTGCGAGCAGTCCTGGGTCGTATTCGATGAGTATTTCAGCAGCTTCCTCTCCGCCCATACCTCCTGGAACAGTTAAGTCGAATACCACAGCGTCGAACGCTTTGCCCGTTTCCTTGGCGGTTTTATACGCATGGATCGCTTCTTCTCCATTGGTGGCAAATTCGACTTCGTAGCCAAGCATACTGATAATCTCCCCGGCCACCATCATCATGGCTTCCATGTCGTCCATGATCAGAATGCGTCCGTGCCCAGCTTTTATGGCTTTTTCATCGTTGGAGCTTTCTTTAACGATGTTCTCGAAAGGAGCTTTCGAAGTGTTGTTTCCTTTGGGGAGATAGATGGAGAAGCGTGAGCCCTTGTCGACTTCTGAATCTACGGTCATCATTCCGTTATGGCTTTTGATGATCGAGTATGATGAGGCTAGGCCGAGGCCGTTGCCATTTTCTTTGGTAGTGAAGTAGGGGTCGAATATTCGTGTGAGATTTTCTGGTGCGATACCGACACCTTGATCGGAAATTTGAATTTCCAGATACTTGCCAGATTTCAGTGTAGGGACTTCGTCTTTTTCGAGTTTGCAGTTGGATAATTTTATTCTAATCAACCCGCCGTTTGGCATAGACTGGTCAGCGTTGATCAAGAGATTGTTCACGACTTGGGCGATTTGCCCTTGGTCTGCGTCGACAGCCCAAGTGTCCGGTGTGTGTTCAATTTCACAGCGGACGTTCGAGCCTCGTAATATAAAATCGGCGCAGTCTTCGAGTATTTGGTTGATTGTAGCGGATTCTAATACGGGCGCACCTCCTTTTGAAAAGGTGAGCAATTGTTGCGTGAGAGAAGTTGCTTGTAGTGCGGCTTTTTCGGCGGCGAGAAGTCTGTTCGCGTGCTCATTCTCATCCGATATATTCGCACGAACGACAGAGATGTTTCCCAGGATCGCACTTAGGATGTTGTTGAAGTCGTGCGCAATGCCTCCTGCTAAAAGACTGATGGATTGTAATTTTTCTGATTTTAAGAACTCCTCCGCAGCAAGCTTATGTTGTGTGATATCACGTAATACGACTACACAGCCATAGTGTCCGTCCTCGTCATCTAGTATGCAGCGCATATCAGCGTTAACGAAAATATGATCTTTGCTGTCTCGAGTTGGACTGATGCCAAATTCGAGTAATGTTTGTTGTTTTGTTTGGTTGAGCAAACGCTCGCCTGGATCAGAAATGAGCTTTCCAGTTTTTGGGTCTTGTAGATGCAATATTTCACTCAAGGGCTTGCCGATAGCTTCATCGTTTTGGATGCCTATTATTCGAGAGGCTTCTTGATTGATCCGATCGACGGCACCTTTGTCGTCGATTGTGATGACGGCGTCAGAAATTGAATCTAAGGTTACCGAGAGTCGCTCTTTCTCTCGTTTAAGATTGCGTTCTGCATGGCGGCTGCGTAGTGTGATATCGCGCAGGGTGGCCAGTCGCGCGCTCTCGCCTTCCCAGATGAGGTCGGCAGCAGATAGCTCGACAAGGCGTGTGCTGTTGTTGGGTCCAGGGATTTCGAGCTCAGTCGTTTGTTTACTGTCTAGTTCAAAGGGGAATGTTTCGCCAATAAGAGATTGGATGTCCGCATCAAGAAGCCTTCCTGCGGCAGGGTTCAAGAATTTGATTTCATACTGCGGAGTGAGTATCAGCATTGCGTCGGTATTTGCATCAAAAATACGGCGTAGTAACATTTCCCTGTGCCTCATTTCGACTGCTTGTGCTTCGACTTTTTTGAGCATATTCGCACGCTCTATCGAGTAGCGAATGGAGCGCCGAAGCACTTCACCATTAAGCGTGTCTTTAAATAGATAATCTTGAGCGCCTGCTTGGAGTGCTTTCAATGAAAGTTGCTCGTCTTGCTCGCCAGTGAGCACGATGAGCACTTCATCGTCGGTAAATTCGCGGAGGGCTTCGAGCGTTTCGATGCCTTGCGTGTCGGCCAAGGATAGGTCGAGCAGTATGAGATCGTAGTGTTGGTTTTTGAGCAGCTTTAATCCTTCGGTCAAGCGCTTCACGATTGTAAGTCGATGGGGTAGCTCCGAGATGTCTAGATATTCTGCCAGTAGGTTTGCATCGGCTTCATTATCTTCGAAAACGAGAATGCTTAAGTCGGTATTTGGGTCGTTCGACATGGGGTATTAGATCAAGCGATGTTCGTTGTAAGAAATCAACTTCTTATCTGTTTAGAAAGAGTTCTCTGTTTTGTTAAGGCTGACGTAGAAAGTGCTGCCTTTTTTAGGTATAGAGTCCACCCATATGTCGCCGCCATTTTGCTCGGCAATCTTTTTACATACGGAAAGCCCAATGCCGGATCCTTCATATTCGTCGCGCGTGTTGAGGCGTTGAAATAAGTTAAATAATAGATCTTTTTGGTCTGGATCGATACCGATACCGTTGTCTTGAATCATCACGATATGTTTCCCGTGCCTTTGTATATGAGCGCCGTCGGCAAAGCTGACTGTGACGATTAGAATGACATCGGGCTGTTGGAACTTAATCGCGTTGCTGAGTAAATTCTGGAAAAGCCGTGTGAGCCGGATCGGATCACCCAGGCGATGGGGGCGTCATTAATGTCGACGGTGATCTCGGCCTTAGATTGACGAATGGCAACGGACAGATTGTCGATGGCATTGGCGATGACGTCTTCGAGGGCGACAGCTTCGTGTGGATTCGACGTTTTACCGATTCGGGAGTAGGCGAGAAGGTCGTCAATCAGTGTGCGCATGCGATTGGCGCCTTCACATGCGTAGTCGATATAGCGGCGCCCACGATTGTCTAGTGCTTCTAGGTAGCGTTCTTGCAGTAATTCTAGGTAACTGCTGATCATGCGAAGTGGCTCGCGAAGGTCGTGCGATGCGGTCGAAGCAAAACTTTCAAGTTCGGTATTGGATTGCTGTGCTAGCTCCAGTTCCTTCGTCAGCTCAGCTTCCTCTTGATAGGTCTCAGTGATGTCACGCGTGATCGTAAAGATGCGTTTAGTCTTTAGGTCCGCAGTCCAGGTCCATGAGATTTCTCGATTTCCTTTGCCGTGTATATAGACTTGAGCGCTTAACTCACCCTGTGCTGTTGGGCGTATGTCAGCGATGTTTTGACGCTTTGTTAATTGCTTTAGCCATACTTTGGTGTTTGGAAGATTGTTGGGGTGTAGATAGTTTAGAAGGGATCTGCCAATGAGATGGCTACTGTCTGTGCCGAGAAAGCTGCCCCATGCCGTGTTGGCTCGTAGGAAGACGCCCTCTAAGTCGAGCTCTGCCATCATTACTTTACTGTGATCGAAAAAGTCTTCGAGTGTGGATGTTCTGTTTTCTACGGCTGAGCCAGCAGCACTGTCTTCGAAACAGATGCCAGCGATGGATTGTTCTTTATGTTCTGTAGAGGTGTCGACCTGCCCTATCATGCGCAGCTTACGCAGTTTCCGCTTCCCTTGAATAATCGTGACTGTTTGAATAAAGGGAATTTGTTTGAGCGAGCTAGCCTCGAAGGCATCTAGGAGCTGCTCATGGCCGCCGTCGATATGCACCAATAGATCGGTAATGGATGTATTTTGATTTACGTCGGGTGCTCCAGTCAGCGCTTTCGTGACACTGTCCCAATGCATGCGTCCGTCGGGGGCCCATGTCCAATAGCCAATTTTCGCGGCGCCCAGCGCTTGTGTTAAGCTCTGCAGTTTGTTTTCTGCTGATTCGCCGGGATGCGCGTGGCCTGGGGTATTCATATTTCGTAAGAATGTATTCGCCAATGAACATAGATGTCCTTAGTCTATATGACAACTTCTTAACAGTTTAGATTCTTTCATGCCGGTTGCCTCCACACAGTGTGTATCACAGCATTTTCACCTGCCTTTCAGTGAGGTAGAACTTGAAGCTTGGGCGAGGGATCAGGCAAAGTCCCATTCCATTTCGCCAACTTTTGGTTTACTTTTTTGTGCGGCGGACACGTTGCCGAATGCTAAAGAAATTCTGGAGATCATTCGTATTTATGCACAGGTGCCAGTGATGCTCGGTTGCTCTGGTGCAGGCTTGATTGTCAATGCTCATGAATTCGAGGGCGAGGGGGGCTATAGTGTCTCCTTGTATTATTTGCCGGATACAGCGGCTGAAGTCGTGCATTTGCCTAGCGATTTATTTGAAGCCGACGATTTAGCAGACGCGCTTAGGGAGACCATCGCAGGCCAAGCCGAGTCAGCAAATGCGTGGATGCTGTTTGCGTCTTCAGATAGTTTTGGCGACGAGTCATGGCTTGCTGACTGGGATCAAGCAACAGGAGGCAGGACGACTATCGGCGGCTTTGCGTGTGGTGCATCAAGTTCAGGTGTTGCGGCATTGTATGCCGCTGGTGATGTTTTTTACGATGGCGCCGTCGCGATGTCACTCTCGGGTGCGGTGACGATTGAGTCTGTCTTGGCGCAGGGCTGTCGCCCGGTCGGATCTCCATGGACAGTCACTCAGGCAGATCACAATGTGATCCATCAGATAGGCAATCGCCCGATTTTGGAAGTGTTGCGAG
This sequence comes from uncultured Opitutia bacterium, assembly GCA_937136395.1. GTDB lineage: Bacteria > Verrucomicrobiota > Verrucomicrobiia > Opitutales > Coraliomargaritaceae > JBPOFY01. The sequence goes on from CAKZOI010000070.1 coordinate 69,339, forward strand.
ATACTTTGGAAGGTATGTCGCATAAGGAGCAAAAGCTCGCACGTGGAAATATCTTCATCGGGCTCGTCCTTGACGAATATAAGCAAAATTTCGAGATGGGGGATTTCTTGGTGAGAAATCTAGCGGGGATTGATCCACAGACTGGATCGGTCGCAATTGCCACTCCTTTACGGATCGGGCAAAATCTACAATTTCAAATACGCGATGCGCAGACCGCATCGACGGATTTGGAGAGCTTGTTGAAAGTGCGCATGCTACAGCTGAGAGGGCGCTCCGTGTATGGCGCGTGTCTGTGCGATTGTATCGGCAGAGGTGCATCCCTGTTTGGGGTCCCAGACCATGATGTGAGTGTGATTCGAGATATTGTGCCAGGGCTCAATGTCGGAGGCGTCTTTTGCAACGGAGAGTTTGCGACGGTTGATGGGCGCACTTTGTTGCATGGATATGCGGCCAGCTTGGCATTATTTGTTGAAGCATAGCAGACAGCGTAGAAGGCCTAAGGGAGGCGGAGGCCTGTATCCGTCCGATACGTGCAAAGCACTGCGTAGGCTTGCGAGTGCATTCGACCGGCTAACTAAGCCGATTAGCAATATTGATTAGATTCGCTAACTTTAAAATATGTCTTGATCAGTTCAACTTATTGAAGGATTCTGCATGAACTCTTTGGTAGTATAGAGGGTAGTAGATAGACTCGGACGTTTGGTAGGCGTTCGAGTCTTATACTTTACAGAAGGTTTCATTCAGCCTTGCTTGCCTTTCTTTGCTTACATTTAGTGTGATTAAAATGTAAACACAAACTACACGAATTCACCGTGTAGAGCCTATCATAGATGTCGAAAATAGATTCTAAAGTGTCTTCGTTAACCGATGATAAAGAACGCCTTGCGCTTCTAAAAGCGCTCTGGCGAAGTCGTCTGGGCGACCTTCGCGAGCAGAGCTTGATCCGTCAAGGCAAGGGTTGGTTTCACATCTCAGGAATGGGGCATGAGGCGTTGGCGGCGATCGCATCAGAGCTGGAGCCCGATGACTACGCATTTCCCTACTATCGCGATCGCGCATTTTGTGTGCAGAGGGGCTTAAGTGACTATGATTTAGCCTTAGCCTTTTATGCCAAACGTGATTCTTCCAGTGGTGGACGTCAGCTGACTGGGCATTTTAGCGATCGTGCATTAAATATTTGGAGTCATCCGTCGCCAGTTGGCGTGCATTTGCTGCCAGCCTGTGGTGCGGCTTGGGGCATGCAGCTCGATGGTAAGCAAAATGTGGTGTATGCTTCTTTAGGCGAGGCGTCTGCGCGGCAGGGAGATTTTTTCGAAGCCGTTTGTTTTGCCAAGGAGCGAAAGCTCCCCGTCGTCTTCGTGGTCGAAGATAATCGTATTGCGATCAGCACGTCGACCACGACGACCAATCCGATTGCTTTAGGTGTGCTCGATAAAAGCGAATGGAATCGCGTGGACGGCAGCGATGTCGAGGCTGTGGCGCAAGCAGGCAGAGAGGCGGTGGCAAAGGCTCGATCAGGACAAGGGCCCGCCTTTATTTGGTGCGATGTAGAGCGCTTTTCGAATCACTCAAGCGCAGATGATCAACGCATGTATCGCGCGGCGGATGAATTGGAGACCATGCATGAGCGTGATCCAATCGCTGTGTTTCAACGTAAATTAATTGCGGATGGTCTGCTGACCGAGGCTTCGGCAGCGGCACTAGAGGAGTCGATTCGTGAACAAGTTCGCGAGGCGTATCGCCAAGCAAGCGGGCAAGAAGACCCGCGGGCAGACGAGTCAGTGCTACACTTGACTGGAGGCCTTGAGGATGCGCCACCCGTTCCAGCACTCGAGTTCGGTGATTCGTGTCGTATTCTAGATGCGGTAAACAAGACCTTTCATGCCGCTTTAGACAGTATGTCTGATGTCGTCTTTTTCGGCGAAGACATCGCCGACCCGAAAGGTGGCGTGTTTAATTTAACCAAAGGGCTTTCGACTAAAGACCCCGCGCGTGCAGTGAATTCGCCACTGGCGGAATCTACCATCATGGGGGTATCGGTTGGTCTGGCTTCTTACGGCAAGCGCCCTTGCTTTGAAATTCAGTTTGTCGACTTCATTTATCCAGGCTGGAATCAGTTAGTGTCGAATATGGCGACTTTGCGTTGGCGTAGCTTCGGCCATTGGAAATGCCCATTGGTGATTTATGCACCTTGCGGTGGGTATTTGCCTGGCGGCGCACTCTGGCATAGCCAAGCAGGCGAGGCGTCGTTTGCACGTGTGCCGGGTATCCGAGTGGTGATTCCCTCCACTCCAAGCGATGCTGCAGGACTCTTCTGGACGGCGCTTCATGGGGAAGACCCGACAATTATTTTGCTGCCAAAGCACTTGATGTGGGCAGAACTGCCCGTTCCTGAATCCGTCGCTCCTGTCCCTCTTGGTAAAGCTCGCATAGTGCGCGAAGGCGGATTGCTGACGCTGGTGACTTGGGGCAATTGTGTTGAATTGGTCGAGGACACGCTAGAGGCCTTAGATGTTGCCCTGGATGTTGAGCTGATTGACTTGCGCTCTGTCGCGCCATGGGATCGTGAGGCAATCGCCGATTCGGTTCGCAAAACGGGGCGTCTGATGATCGTTCAAGAGGACAATATCTCAGCAAGTGTCGGACAAATGATCGTCGCAGAGATGTGCCAGCAGCGCTGTGTTTTGCAGCGCTTGAAGGCGCCGCCAGTCATCGTTTCCAAAGAAGATGTGCATGTCGGCTTTAACCCCATTTATGAATACGCGGCATTGCCCGATGCCGCGCGTATCCGTGCAGCACTTGATTATTTATTATCCAATACGCTTGAAGCGTCGCTTAAACTCGACGCGGCAGCGGAGACCAGTAGCTCTGCTGCATTACAACCCGCGACTGAAGATGTTATGATAGCCCCAGATAGCGCCCCGCTTGAATCGTCAATAAAAACGATCACCGTGCCCATTCTAGGTGAAGGCATACGTGTCGCGAGAGTGGTTTCTATACTGAAAAAACCTGGCGATACAGTGAAGGCCGACGATCCACTTTGTGAAGTGGAAACTGACAAAGCCGTGTTCCCGATCGAATCCGACGAAGACGGTATACTCGAAGAGTGGAAGATCGTAGAAGATGACGAAGTCAGCGTGGGACAAGATCTCGTCGTGCTGCGATTGACTGGCGCCGCGGCGAAAGCCCCTGCACCTACGGTTGAGCCCGTTGCGTATGATACGCTCAAGCGCACCGGCGGTCTATCATCTGAGGCAGTGAAACAACTCCAAGGCATCGTCCCTGCGACGATTGATATGACTTGCCGCTGGCAAGCGGTCCGCGATGCGCGCTTGCGTAGTAAGAAGACGCCAGGCGGCACACTTTCCACGGCAACCATGACCGCCTGGGCAATTGCCCAAGCCATGAAGAAGCATGAGCGCTTTTCCTCGGTTGTGCGTGGTGAAAATCTTGATTTCGATCCTTCTCGTATCGACCTCGGGGTTGCAGTCGCTTTACAAGGAGACCAGTTGGAAACGGCAGTGGTTAAAAATGTGCACACCCTAGAATGGGAGCCTTTCCAAGAGGCCTTTAATGAGTCATTGCGTCGCACGCGTCATGGCGAAATTGCCACCAAGAACCGAGTTTCACTTTCGATTTCCAGTATGGCGGCGTATAATGTCCGTTCGGCCATACCAATTGTGGTGCCGCCATCCATCGCGACCCTCTTTATCGGTGCACCTCATTTGATGCCCGATCCAAAGTCGAAAGACGGTGGCACAATGGAAGTGATCTCGCTGGTTCTTACATTTGATCACCGCTGGATCAATGGCGTAGGCGCCGCAGCATTCCTCTCAGATGTCCGTAAAGGCATCGAACGCTTCGACCTCGCATAAGTTTGGTAGCGGCGGACGTCCCCGGCCGCTATCAGCCCAAGCGTGTATGCCGTCTCAATTTTTGAACCTAAAAAGCAGTCAGGATTCAGAAGTCGGAATACAGGATTCACAATCAACCGATTGTAGAATTATATGGTTCGCCAATTTGGCGAAGCTCTCTGTGTCTGTAAGTTCCTCAGTATAAACTACTGACTCCTGACTTCAGTATCCTGACTCCCGTATCTAGGCTGAAAGCATCGGTCTCCGTGTCGATACCGCTATTCGTTCGCGAAACAGAAGTTGAATTTTTGCCAATGTTCACCACTGTACTGTCTCATCATGGATATCGAAACTTTCCCAAACCCAAACGCAGAGCGCAATTACACCATCCAGCACATCCAGGAAGAGTTCACTTCTACCTGCCCGATGACAGGACATCCCGATTACGCAACCGTTGTGTTTAGCTATACACCCGATGAGATCTGCATCGAATTAAAAGCGATGAAGCTCTACCTCCACAGCTTTCGCAATAAAGGGATCTTCTTCGAAGCTGCGACCAATAAGATTTTTGAAGACCTATACGAGGTGACAAAGCCACGCTGGGCTCGCCTCGAAACCATTTGGCGCGGGCGTGGGGGAATTCGCTCAAACGTTGTCGTTGAGGCGCAGCAAGAGGGCTACGACGGCCCAAAGACGCCGCCCTTTGCGCGCTAAGTCGGTTGCAGAGTTCGGGTCAAAAGATATAATCGAGGAAGAATAGCGCGATCACGCAGACGCTCAGTCCAAACTTGAGTGCAAAGGCTAGGATGCCGCCAAAAACGGTGCCGATACCCGCCTTGCCCCCATCTCGAAGGCTCCGACCCGCCGCCAATTCACCGATAATCGCGCCGATAACCGGACCCACGATTAGCCAAAAAAGAGGTGGAGGTAAAATAAACCCCATCAGTGCGCCAGCAAAGGCACCTACCGCGCCCTTCCAGCTCGCGCCAAATTTACGTGCGCCCCAAACGCCCATCACAAAATCCGCGATTTGCCCAATCAGCATGATGATGCCCGTCAGAATCACCATTTTCCAAGTCACCGAGTCTTCAGGCCCCATCCACAAGCGATGCACGACCACCCCCAGCCATACGATCAAACTGCCCGGCACGACTGGCAGGAGCGAGCCGAAGAGCCCCACCAGAAAAATCAGCAAAGTGACGCCAAGAGCGATGTATTCTATCCAAGTCATTGCTTCGCTAGATCTAGGCCATCCTGCTCGAAGGTCAATTTGCATTTGCCATTTGCGCCTGCTGGCACATTTTCGCCGCTTCGTTTATGACAGATACAACAGCCAATCAGGACAATTCGCATGACCTCTATGCAGTCCGACTCCAAAAGCTAGAGAACCTTTGCAAAGAAGGCCGCAACCCCTTCTATGCAAACTGTAAGCAGACGCATACCTCTGCAAAAGCTGTTAAATTGTATAAAGAAGGCGTCGCCGACGAGGAGCAACCTTATGTCGCGATCGCTGGTCGTATCACCGTTTTCCGAGTGATGGGCAAGGCGAGCTTTATCAAGGTCCAAGACCGTGAAGGCCCGATTCAATGCTACGTCACCCGCGACGAGCTTCCCGAGGGCGAATACAATACCTACTTCAAGAAGCTCGACCTCGGCGACATTATCGGCGTCGAAGGCCGACTCTTCAAAACCAAGACTGGCGAGATCACCGTCCGCGCTGCCAAATACACTTTGGTTTCCAAAGCACTGCGTCCACTTCCCGAGAAATGGGCAGGTCTCACTGACGACGATAAGATCTATCGCCAACGCTACCTCGATCTTATCGTTAATCATGACTCGCGCAACCGCTTCAAGCAGCGTGCAAATATTATCAAAGAGATGCGCAAGTATCTATGGGAGCGCGATTTTCAAGAAGTCGAAACCCCTATGCTACAAAGCGTTGCCGGTGGTGCCGCAGCACGCCCTTTTATTACACACTCCAACGCCCTCGACTGCCAGTTCTACATGCGCATCGCCCTTGAGCTCTACCTCAAGCGGATGCTCGTCGCCGGAGAAGATCGAGTGTTTGAGATCGGTCGCGTCTTTCGTAACGAAGGGCTCTCACGTCGTCACAACCCAGAATTCACCATGCTCGAACTCTACCAAGCCTATACCGATTTTCGTGGCATGATGGAGCTCACCCAAGGGCTTATTCAACACGTCGCTAAGTCGGTGATTGGTAGCCTCGAAATCGCTCGCCCTGACGGCGAAGTGATTCAACTCGATGGAGAGTGGCGTGAGGCAAAGTATAAAGATTTGATTCTCGAAGCGACCAACGACGCCGACTGGTTTAGCCATAGTCGCGACGATAAATTAGCCAAAGCCCGCGCGCTCGGCATCGAAGTTGATGGTGAACTCGAAGACTACGAAATCACCAATAACGTTTTCGAGAAGCTAATCGAACCGACATTGATTCAGCCCACATTTGTCACACACATCCCCCGCGAACTCTGCCCGCTCGCCAAAATCACACAAGGCGACGAAACCACAATCGATGTCTTCGAGCTTTGCATTAACGGCCAAGAAATTGCACCCGCATATTCCGAGCAGAACGACCCCATCATTCAACGTAAGATGTTTGAAGATCAAGTCGGCGAAGAGCAGCAAGATATGGATACAGATTTCCTCAATGCCCTTGAGCACGGCATGCCGCCAGCAGGTGGTATGGGGCTCGGTATCGACCGTTTGATCATCCTTCTCACCGGAGCCGAAAGCATCCGCGATACGATCCTATTCCCCAGCCTCAAACCATTAAAGGCCTCCGAGTAGTTTAACTGCCTCAGATGCCCTGAAGGGCGGCTTCCATGCACGCCGTTTGCGTCATTTTGGTAGCCATTTCAGGTAGTCCAGATAGTCCTTCCGCCCTTTGGGAGTGTCGGCCAAACCGCCGATAGCCTCCAGTGCAGCGGTGCAGTCCATAAACGCCGGTCGCTTGGGCTTGTTGTGCAAATACCAATAGCTCGACCATCGGTAATCCTTGAGCGGTTCAACTGACGTCATCGACGCTCGAACCGGATTCAAATGCACGTAGTGCAGCAAAGCTCCCAGATAATTGTCCTCTTCAACGATCAGACTTTTATAGCGACCTTGAAACAACTTCCCGTCGACCTTACGAAAACGATGATAGCGATTTGCAAAAGTGGACTGCAACCAGCGCATCCCAGAGATTAAATTACCCTTCAGGACACTAGTGGATCCTTGTCAAAAATAAAATCAAGAAAACGTGGACTGACTACTTTTTGGATCGCTAAGCAACTTCTGGGTAATAGTAAGGTGGTGTGGGGGACGGGAGAGTTAAGGCTCCCGTCTACCCGATTCTCAGCGAGATTGTCTAGACCTTCGAAAACTGACCAAAGTCTCCCTTGGCGAGGCCTTCAAATGATAAGTCTTCATCCAATTCAGGCCAATGGAGCCCGAAGGGAGAAATCTCAATATGATTCAGCTGTGACGGTGTGCCGCCACTCAGTCGGGGGTTCTTATCTACCGGAAACTTAATTTCAACACCAGTCTCCATAGAAACCAGAATGTATCCATTAGAGAAAGTAGCTGTGACTTGATTATTGGCTAAGGTGTTCATTCCACTTTTCTACGATGAGTTGTTTATTGGCCTCGGCTAGCGATTGAGTTTTTGAGAGCTCTTTAACTTTCAGACCGTGAGATTCTCTTAATTCGATTTCATTATTCACGTTAAAAACGGCTTCGCCGCCAGAGTAGCGAACATGCACATGGATGGGTTCATGATCATTGCTATAGAAAAAGAACTTAAAGCCGTCTTACTCGAAAATGATGGGCATGGTTTAAGAATGGCCACCATCGAAGGATTTTCAATTCTATTTCCTGAGAACGATGAGCATGAGCGATGGCGCGTTTGCGACATTGCTCACTGCGGTTCACGTCCAGTTTCCTTAAGAGTCTCGATTTCGTCATATAGCTCAACGATTAGGTCATTAGTCGTCCAACTGAATCTTTTGAATAAGTAGAGGCCTACCGATGCTCCTAGGACGCTCGATATGAAATAAACCGCCACTGCGTTCAAAACAATCATGGACTCGCTGAAAGGCGCCTCTGGGTATTCTATTCTTTTTTCTGTTTGAAGCTGAATGAACCAAATGGCTGCTCCGCAGATCATCCAGAAAATGACGAACATTATGAGAGTGCCGGGGTTCTTCCATGAAGCGTTGCGCTTCCTGAGAGTCTCAAAGTGTTTCTTCATTCTTTCTGTGAACGTCAAAAGAAAGGCACGCCGTTAGGTGTTACCTGCTCTGCCTTGTTCGGCATTCTTGTTTTTATTCTCAGGGGTGCTCAAGGGTGGAGTTTGATCTGCCCTTCGTGATCTTTCCATGCCTCCACTTGTGGCAGCAAGTTTGGCAATCGCGGTTGCAACGGATAAAGGCGATGGAAAACACCCGTGGACGAGCCGGAGATGGGCGGCACGATCCATGACCACTCGGCTTGTACTTCGTGGCCCTGGGATTGCTCGCGCTCACAGTGGGCGAGGAATTCGCGCGAAGCTTGGTGGTGGTCCACCATGCGCACACCTTCACGGGCGAAGGAATGCAATACGGCTTCGTTGAGCACGAGCAGGGCACGGTCCTTCCACAGGCCGCTGTCACGCTGCAATCCGAGCCGCTCTGCCACTTCCGGCAGGAGGTTGTAGCGGTTGGCATCGCCGAGGTTGCGGGCACCGATCTCGGTTCCCATGTACCAACCGTTGAAGGGGGCGCAGGGAAAGACATCGTCTAGGGAGACCAGCAACATGTCTGAGATCGCCGGCACGGCGTGCCAACGCAAGCCGAGTTGTGAAAACCAAGGATACTCAGGGTGCTCAAGTTCGACCTCCAGTACTACCTCGCGCGGCAATTCGCGGACGACAACCCGTCCGTCCACCTCAATGACCAAAGGCAGCAAATCGAAGCGTCCGGGGTCGGCCGATGGCGACCAGCCGAGCGAGCGGACCCGCTCGGTGAAGGCCACGTTCATGGGGTCGCCTAACACCGAGCCGTCTGGGTGGCGGTATCCGGCGTAGCGGATCAGCTGGTGATTCCAGATCCGAATGCTCGGATGCCCTTCCCGCCACCGGGCGAAAACCGTCTGCGTTGGAATGATGCGACCACCGTTGGTGGCTACGCGCAGGTGCTCGACACAGGCCTCGAAAACCTCGTCGGCATCATCCAGCGAGCGGGCGTCGACGACCTGCAGAGAGCGCCAATGCAGACGTCCGATGCAACGCACTGATTCGCGCCACGCCAGGCGAGCGGCATCGCCCAGCGTCATCCCGCCGGAGCCGTTCGACATGGCTTGAACTAGCTTCCAAGCCTCGTCAGCCCGCCAGCGACGCGAATGGTCAAAAACACCCGTGGCATAAGGGCAGGCACCGCCAGACGTCGCTACGTCGGCCGGGTCTTTAGAAAATTGAGGGGGTCGAGAATTCGTTTCCATCGGGCTTTTTCTTAGCTGAACGTCGAGCTCTGGCGCGGCGCGTTAGCGACGTTGACCAGAAGCGACTGGTTCACGCTTGTTTTTCTTGAATGTCGCCTTCGACGTATTGGTGGATCAGCCCTGAGATCAATGCTTGATAGGGAATGCCCTTCTGCACGGCCTTGCGCTGAATGCCCACGAGGTCGTGGGAACTCAATCGAATGTTAATTCGTTTATCTTTCTTGAATGTATTCTCACCGGCAGTCGCTAGCATATCCAGGAGTTCGCTAGATGGAGTTTCTAGTTTCAAGTCGCCCTTATCATAGGCCGCTGCAATTTGCTTTTCTTCTTTATTCATCGCTGATGCCTTTCTCTTTTAAGTAGTCCTTGGTGGCTTTTCTGTGAGGAAAAGCGGCCTTTAGAAAAATCGTGTCGCCGTCGATGACGTAAGGCACGAAGTAGATGTAATTATTGATCGGGACTAGGAAGACTTCCTGGTGTGGATAATCATTTTGGTTTGGGTGTTTCGTCCGCTTCCAAAGGATACCGTTACTTAGGAGTAAGGCGATTTCTTCGAAAGAGATCTTTCGCTCCGCTTTAAGCCATTCGTTCTTTTCTGGGTCCCAATCAAATTTCACAAGTTAAAAACGTGTGCCTAAAAGGCATCCTGTCAATTCTTTTGGTGAACAGTATTATCATACCTCTTGGCTCATCTTTGGCTGAGGTTTCATTTCGTTGATTGAATGAGTGTTAAAGACTTGCTGCAAGATGATTTATCGTAGTTTGAGGCTATTTTCGCGTGATCGCTTATCGTCAGGAAGTTGAGGGTGAGGATTGTTTTGGATAGGCGGGTTTGGGCTGGGTTTGAATGCATTTTTACTAACGTAAATATTGGATGGGGCGTTTGCTTGTATTATGATGGGTATTTAACCCTATTCTTGGGGTGTTCTATGCCGCTTGTGTATGGATCGCTCTGAAACCCGCCAGTTCAATACCCCCATGGCGCTGAAACCCGCCAGTTCAATAGATTTGAGAGATGCCCGAAAGGGGCGTTTAAGGAGTTGGGATGAATAGGCGCTAGTATGGTAGAATTTATGATAGTATACGGACGTTCACCTTTTTGCTTGCTTTTTGCAGGTGCTCAATTGTATACCTTTTTAGTGTGACTACTGTGAATTTCCCTGACTGGAGTGTTGTTTTGAAGTCGGATACGTCGTTGAGTGTTCAAGATCGGGACTCTTTTAAGATAACGATTCGCTGGTTTCTGGGTTTTTGTAAGCGTCGTGGGGTGGCTGCGGACTTTGAGCAGGCCTGTGCGTTTATTGATTGGGCGCAGCGGGAGAAAGGGGCGAGTGAGTATGTGGTAGAGCGTTGGCGTGAGCCGATCCGCTGGTTCTTCAGGGCTGCTCGCAAGAGGGAACGAGCTGGAGTGAGCGTGAATAGGCTTCAACCAGAGGTGTCGATTGAGGCTTCGCGAGCCATTAGCGAAGAGCCAAGAACTCGGGGTCCTGAGGCGTAACCTGCGCGGCTGTTGGACTCGGAGCTGGAGTGGCGGCTTCAATGTATACGTGGCATACGCATTCGCAATTTTAGTTACGCGACGGAAAAGTCTTATTTGCAGCGGCTGTGTCGCTTTGCGGCGTATTGGAAAACGGATGCTCTGGAGTCGCTTGGAGAAAATGAAATAAAGTTGTATTTAGACCATTTGGCAGTGGTCGAAAAAGTGAACGGGGGCACGCAGCGTTTAGCCTTAAATGCTTTGGTGTTTTATTACCGTGATGTTCTCAAGCGTGAGTTGGGTGATTTTAGCGATTATAAAAAGGCGACTGGTAGAAAGCGTATTCCGGTGGTGCTCTCGTTGGATGAGATTCGCAGGACGCTTGCTTGTATGGCATCGGGGGAAGCGCTGATGGCGCGGCTACAGTTTGGCGCGGGGCTACGCGTTTCTGAATTGGTTCGGTTGCGAATCCAGGATGTGGACTTTGAGAATAGGCAGTTAGTCGTGCGTGGTGGGAAAGGTGACAAGGATCGGGTGACCTTGCTTCCGGAGTCTTTAGTGGAGCCGTTGAAAGCGCAACGAGAGCAGGCGCGCAGTCGCTATGAGGCGGACCGCCAGGACCGTGTGTCTGGGGTCTGGCTACCAGAGGCGTTGGCGCGTAAGTTTCGTGGAGCAGGTGAGCGCTGGGAATGGTATTGGTTTTGGCCTGCGGCAGGACTTGCGGAGGATCCGCGTGAGGCTGGCGTTGTGCGCCGTCACCATGTTGCAGCCAAGGTCTATGGGCGTGCCGTGACCTTGGCCGCCCGCGAGGCGGGCATCGACAAGCGTGTGACCTCTCACGTGCTGCGACACAGCTTTGCCACGCTTTTGATGCGTAACGGCACGGATGTGTGTCAGGTTCAAGAATTGCTGGGCCATGCGAACCTTGAAACGACTCGGATTTATTTGCATGTCGAGGGTTCGAAACGACCGAGCAGTCCGGTGGATCAGTTGTTGGTTGAGTAAGGTCGGTGGCGCTCGGGACGTGCGCCGCTACCTTGGGCTGTTCATACGAAAGCCCGAGCGAGCTCGGACGTCACGGAAGATTACAGTGTGATCCGTAAGTGTTTCCTGCTTTCCTTACTTATAGTTACGTATGCAGGGGATCAGAATACTGAAATCAGGAGTCAGTAGTTTATACTGAGGAACTTGCAGAATGATTGTGAATCCTGTATTCCGACTTCTGAATCCTGACTGCTTTTTTTAGGGTTATTCTTTTTTCATGAAGAAGGCCGACTGTGTTCGGATCAGATAACAGAGGGAGAAAATACCGAGTGCGGTGCCTACGGGTGGGTTGAGTAGGAGTAGGCAGGTATAGATGAGTAGAAACCAGAACGCCCAGGCTCTTTATATTCATACTTTGAAATGCCGGCAAAAAACATGACAAAGCCAACGGTGCCAAGGCCGCCGAGTATGATGTAGGCTTGCTCGTTGTAGCGCAGTGTGCTGATGGAGGGGATGAGCAGTGCTAGATTCGAAAAGGCGATCAAGGTCATGCCAAATTTCGCGGATTGCTCGCCGCGCTGTAAGCTGTATTCGTCTGGCTCCATTGTGTTGTAATGATCTTAAAAGGTGGGGATCAACTTCCTTGGATCGTAAAGTGATCGCCATTTCTGGTTTTTCACGGTGCCTGTTAAGTCAAAAACCAATAGGTTCGGTATTGGGCTGGTGATGAGGTTTCCAACTCTTTTGATTGGCGAGTCGGGTGAGCCTACATTGGCAAATAAATTAACGGTTACGCGCATATTGAGGGCTTGCTCGTCCAGTGTCATCGTTCCTGGGGCGCTGATGCGTGTGCGGGGCCCATTGATGTCTAGTGTGTCGAATGTGATCATGCCATTATCTAGGTCGAAAGCGCCGATCATTTTATCGAGATTGAAAGATGTGAAACTGAAGCGTGTATTTTGAAGTAGCCGAGATAGGGGGCCGAGGAGTTGTATGGCCCCGAGTTGCTTACTGCGTATGGTGAAGGATCCGTATCCATTATGTAAATACGGATTGTCGGCGGGGCCTTGTGCATGTAGTCTGGCGTCTATACGGCCTTCTTCGCGGCCGTTCTTGTCAGCTTGAGCTTTATTGCCATTGGCGAGGTCGCCTTCGATAGTGTCGAGTTGTGGGAGGTTGCGTATGGCTTGATCTTGATCGGCATCTTTTAGGCTGATATGATAGCGTAATGTGGCCTCTCCTTGCGGTGGGGTTAAGATGTCGATGGCTCCGGAGCCTAGGCCATCTGCATAGCCAAATGTTAGATCTCGGATGTGTGTGATGTGGTCTCTTCCGAAAAGCGAAAAGTCTAGGTGGTCGAGCGGCACGCCTTTGTATTTGATTGCGCCGTTACTGGTGGCTTTCAAGTCGAAATAGCTGAGCCCTGAATAGTGCGGGTATGCTTTGTTGAATATCGCGCCTGTGAGAGTGACCGTTGGCTGTGCGCTGGGCTCAAAATCGTTTAGGATGTTGGCAATGTTCTCTCCGAAGAGTTTCTTTGAATCATCAAGGGCTAGTTGAGCATCGAAATGCATGCGTATGGATACGGGTGCATTGATCTCATCTGGAAGTGATGCAAAGGCAATGGTTCCTTTGGCCCAACCGCCATTACTCACGGCGTCAATATCAGTCACCTCGGAGTAGCGTCCGCGCCCGCGAACGGTGGTTGTGGCGCTGTCGACCATGACGTCCATAAAACGCACTTTCTCTGCAAAGGCGTGTCCGTAGTAAAGGTCGCAGACGGATTGTTTCGCATTTCCATAGATGATGAAGTCGCCGTGGTTTTCTTGCACTTCACTGAAGTCGAAATCCTTAAAGATGGCGGCCCACCAGCGTGGTAGTATCGAGTTGTAATCGTAAGGCACCGCGGAGCCGATTAAGCTGACTTTGTAGTCCCAAGTGCGTGTATCTAGATGAAAGCCAAGGTCTACCCACTGCCAGTCTCGGCGTGCATAGACTTGATCGAGGGAGTATATGTTATCTTTAAACGAGGCACGTGCGTCAATGTGGTCGAAGGTGATGCCATCGACAGAAACGCCGTAGGCGTCTGCATTTAAATAAGCTGCTTTCAGGGCGAAGTCGTCTGCAAATTGGAGTTTTAAATCGTAGTAGGGCGGCTTCTCGAAGTTGAGTGCAGGCAATGCTTCCGCTAGTTCACCTGGGATTAATGAGACGAGGTCGACACTACCTTTGGCGTGCACGTTTCCGCTTAAATGGGTGGCGTTGATCGTGCCGCTAAATGTGACTGCACCTTTGAGGCCACTGGTGGCACCTTCGAAGGAGATGTTGGGATAGTCGCTCGGGCGGACTTTAATGATTGGTGCTGTTAAATCGATTTCATGAACAGTGAGCTTTCTGGCAAATAGTTGGAGGTCGGGCAGTTGGCCATTCAGGAGTGTTTGCCAGTCGTTTTTGTCGATAATGGCATCGAGGCCGGAACATGAGATCGAATGGCTCGGCATGTTTAGTTGCTTTGCGTTTATACGCAGGTCGCTTTCGGCGAGGATCTGTCTGTCCTTAATGCGTATTTTAGTATGCGCGCGAAAGTTTTGCCCAGTGGCAAGAGGGTGCTTGAGCGCTCTACTGGAAACGGCGGTCGTGAGTTTTACGGATCGATCCGTTTGATCAGTTGTCAAGTGGAAGGCGACTGTCGGGGTGGTGAAGATGTTGAAGCGATCTCTCTCAGCCATTGCAACGGAGATGGATTGGTAGAAATTGCCGATGCGCTCTGCGAGCGGTGGAGTCGTGCTGGATGGTGGCACGATGGGCCACTCGATTGATCCACGCAGGCGTATGCTTTCATGCAGTGCGGCAAAGCTATCGATACGAATCATTCCGACTTCGGGAATTAACCTGAAGGCAGTTTTTTCTAGAATAGGTCGCCGTAACCCGTCGGGTGAGTATACTGCTGGGAGGTAGAGTGTGCCGTTCGAGATGACTAGGTTTTTAACTTGTGGTAGGTAGCCATTCGCTTTGTCGAAGTGTAGGTGTATGACGGCGTTGTTTGATTCAAGGATGGGGTGGTTGATTGAATCTGACCACGCGTATATATTGCTAAGCTCAATTTCGCCATTTAATTTGAGGCGTATCGTTTCTGCTTCGAGTCGAAAGCCCTCTGGCAGGTAGGTGGCGACTCGTTTACTGGCCCAATCTTTAGGGACTGGGATGTGGCCGTAGGTTAACAGGCAGCCAAGAATAAATGCTTGTAGCGCAAAGATGAAAAGTAGTGTGGCATCTAGAAAAAGTTCGAGCAGTATGCCTGCTTTCGATCGTTTACGGTGTGGGCTCACTCGAGATCTTGGCTAGGTGCTGGTTCGGCAACCGGATCGATGGTTTCCGGGGTGTTGACTGGTGCGCTGATCATTTCTGGCGGGATCACCATGTTTTCGGTTAATTCGTAGAGTGCATCGAGTGTGTCCTGTGGGATCTCGAAGATGCTATCATGCTGCTCTGAGCCGCCAAATTGCAGTGTCCCAGAACTACGCTTGGTGAATACGTAGTTGCGTGTGTCGGTGCGTTTGGTTTCGCCTCCGGGGAGTGAGATCGTTGCACTTAAACGGTAGCGCCACGGTCTCATTGTTTCTGCATCCAGTTCGTAACCTTCTTCCGTGTAGCCGTCTTTGAGGTAGCTTTTGACTCTGAAGTTTCGAATCGAGTTGATCAGGTTTAGGATTGGTGTGCTTTGTTTGGGGTCTAGCTCAGCAAGTGCGTTGTCCCACCGCACAGACTCGTCGCCCAAGCTGTGTAGGAAAATGACCTTTTGCGTTTCTAGGTCTTCAAGTTTGATCGAAGTAATGACCGCTGCTTCAGGTAGGCTGTCTAAGGTGCGATTACGATAGTGCAGTGCATTGAGTGGTAGAAGTGCTAGGGTGGCGCGGCGCTCGACTTCGTAGATGAACGCATTGCGATTGCTGCGCGCGAATAGTTTTTCGTTTTCGTCTTCAGGGTGTGCGAAGAGCAAGGTGTGGGTTTCGGCGTCACCTGTTGATAGAGTGACAGTAAGACGCGGCTGGTTAAAGCCGAGGCGTTCTAATTCGGCAGTGCCTGGGGCATCACTGGCAAATCCAGTGGCACGCAAAGCGCGCAGCTCTTTGATTAGCAATGCCATCACGGCTGGATCGGCGCGGCGTGGTTGTATGTCATCGTCTTGACTACTCTCGATGACTTGCCAATTCCCTGTTTCCGTTTCGAGTTTTTGTAGGCGTATTTGGCGCGTGCCTTCGGTGATGTTGATGGCGGTTAACGCTTCCGGGTCGAAGGTCATGAAATTGCGCTCACGTAAGGCTTCTTGAGCTTCGCGCAATTCGTCAAAGGGTTTCGACTCGACGGTGAAAACGGTGGGGTTGTCTTCAAGTTTTGCGAAGTAGGCGGCTCCGTTTGGGGTCGATGTGTCTCGGTTACCGATAAGTAGCGTCTGGCGGCGTTTGTTGCCTTGTATGGTGACGCGCATGATTGGATTTTCAAAACCTTGGAGGACTGGATCAATGGCTTCTTGCTCGATGAAGTATCCGACTTTGGCGGCCGTGAGGGTGTTGATGGTGTTGGTGACGAGCTCTGGGTTGGCCTCTGCGGAAACGGGAGCCTCAAAGTTCCAGCCAGTCGTCGTGCGCGCGAGGCGGACCTTTAGATCGCCATTGGCTACGGAGGCCGGTGACTTGATTTGTAGGTTGAGTGCTTCGACTTCAAAGACTGGGATGTCGAAGATTTCTCGCGTGCGCAGATCGCCGAGGTCGATGAGTAGGCCGTCAATCACTTGGCGACTGACGACAAAGATATCTTCTTGGTTTGGACCGAGTAGGTAGACGTTATTACCGATTTCGGTGAGCAGCCCGATCGATAGCGTGAGTCTGTCGTCGCCATCAGCTATGGTCAGTTCGATTAAGGGATCTTCCAATCCATAGTCTGCGAGCGATTTACCTGTCTTGGTGATTTCATCGACCGAGAACGACGCTTCTTCTTCAAGGAATTGCAGTTGGTTAAGGATGCGGTTGACGGCAAAATAGTTGGCCGACCATTGCATGGGTTCGCTAATCCTCCAGGTGGAACCCTCGCGAATGAGTATGCGCGGAGTTTCCAGCCCTTTGCCTCGGAGTTCGATTCGGTCGGCTTCGATGACTTCGCGGCCAATTTGACCAGCGAGACCGCTTAGGTTTTGGTCACTTTTTTCAGCTCGATTGCTGAGGAAGTTGATCAAGCCAAAAGCGATGACATTGAGTGCGAGTAGGAAAACTGTGAATTTTAAGCGCATCGGTATTAACGGCGACGAAGTAGAAAGACAAAGAGGCCTAGCAGTGCTGTGGCAGCAGGTAGGATGGCAAAGTATAGTAGCATGCGCTGGAGATCGTTCTGACTCATCACGATCTGATAGCTTTCGAGTGGACGAGTCGCGATGTTTAGCAGGCTATTTTTTGCGAGTGCCCAGTTGATTGAGTTGAAGAATAGGGTGCGATTGCCGAAGGCTCGCAGGCGGTTGTTGGTGATGAAGTCGGAGTTACCAAAGACGACAAAGCGGCCTCCTGGGATATTGATGCCGAGTTCAGAGCCGGCACTTCGGGTCGACACAGTGGCGATACTGATGGGGCCTTGAATGTCCCTTTTGGCATCATATTTCAGCTCTGTTTGTGTGCGATAATCGCGTTCGGCCCAGCTTTGATCAGAGGTGCCAACGATCTGTTCGACTTTGAGGCGCTCGTCGTTGAGTGATCCTGGGTCGGTGCGAACTGGGCGGGGGAGTCCGAAGAGTGCGGTGATCTGGTATTCAACTAGCAAGTTGGTGATTGGGTGCTCCGCGAAGCGGCGGATGATAAGGTCGCCACCTTGCGCTTTGTAGTCGGGGCCCGCATCGATGACTGCCATGTCATCAGCGAGCACGCCCCAGTCGTAGAACAGTTCGCCCATGCCATGTCGGCGGCCCGGATCGATCAACACGACCATGCGGCCGTTGCGATCGCTCATATAGCGGCGTAGCTTTTCGACCTCTTCTGGCTGCAAGCTTGCTTGCGGGGAAGGCACGACGATCAAGTCGGCATCTTCTGGCACGCCGTCATCGACCGAGAGGTCTAAGGTGGCGAGTTGATAGTTGCGCTCGCGCAGGAAGTTTTCCAGTTGAGATAAGCCGCGCAGTGGGTCGACATCGTCGAGCCGCATTTCACCGTGACCGACTAGGAAGTAGAGTTTTTCGGTCTTCTTCGAGGAGACATCAATGATTGCCGAGGTAATCGCTTGTTCACCGCGAAAGCCTCTGATCTCGTTGTTACTCACTTCGAATAGGTCTGCTTGGCGCACTTCTCTGGTGCGATCGCCCATCGCGACGAGTATGATATTCTCTTGTGTCAGTTTGTAGGTGTTGGCGAGCTCTTGAGCGCGCTTTCGTTGACGGTAGATATCGACGAGCTCAATATTTACATAAGCGGTGCCATCGCGCATGCCCGCGGCTTCATACTCACGGAAGAGCTTGTCTAAATGTTGATGGATCTGGACCAGTTCGGGGACTTCTGGATCGTTGGGAATCGTGACGATGATCTGAATCGGTTCAGTGAGTTCCCGGATGTAGGCTTTTGATTCAGGAGCCAGAGTGTAGGTGCCCGATTCCGTTAAATCAATTCGTTGGAAATACTTAGCAGCAAGAAAGTTGAGTGCTAGTATCAGACTGATCCCTAGGACAATCTGCACGATGCGATTCGCCGTGCGAAAACGGCGAGCGATACGAAATTCGTTAAAGCGGCTGATTTGCATGATTATGCTTTCGCTTCGATGACGAGGGTGGACAAGCCGAGTAAAAGAGCTGCGGTGCTTGTGTAGTAAAAGAAAGGGCGCGTATCGATGATGCCTCGGGAGAAATCATCTAGGTGCTCAAAGATTTGTAAGTAGTTCACCGTGGAATCGAGCCAAGCGACGAGCTCGACGCTATTATTGGCGATATTACCGAGTTGCTGACCGCCGACGATGACCACGAAGAGGGTCGTGAAGGAGAGCATACCGGCTACAAGTTGGCTGCGGGTGACGCTACTGGCAAAAATTCCGATGGCGATAAAGAGCAAGCCACTCAGCGCTAGAAATGTGTAGCTGCCGATCAGTGATGCAGGGTCAAGGAGAGAGCCACTGGTCGCTGCATGTGGGTAGAGTTTACTGGCAATAAGTGGAAAGCCTAAGGTCGCAAGCCAGAGTAGCATATAGAAAATGTAGGCCCCTGAAAACTTGCTTAGAACCACTGCGACACGAGAGGTCGGTGTCGTCATCAAGGTGTCGAGTGTGCCTAGGCTACGTTCTCCAGCGATGCTGCGCATCGTCAGTAGTGGCACTACAAAGAATACAGGAATCCAGAAGACGCTGAAAAATTGCACGGACGGCAACAAGTCCGCTGGCGCGTTCACCATACCACGTATGATTGCCCAATAGAGAAAGCCCATGAGCATGAGGAACAGGACCGAAGCGATATAAGTCGGCGGGCTGATTAAGAGCATACGTAGCTCGTGCTTGAGCAAGATAAGATAATGTCTCATGACGAAGTAGTGTCCTGATTCGTTGAAACGGTTTCCTTGGCCATTTTTGGCTTGGTTTCAATGGTCTCTTCCCACGAACGCTTGGTTGCCGCTAGAAAGATCTCTTCAAGGTTGGGAACGCGAGGTGCAAGACTGTGTAATTTAAATTTGGGTGCTTGGCTCAGCAATTGAATTAAATGTGGGCCGTGTGCCGCCTCACTGTCTGTTTTGATTGAAAGCTTGTACGTGGAGTCGTCCACTTGTTGGGAATCGACAATGTCTGCTTCGATTTTGTGGGTAGCGAGTTCGGCGATGACATCTGCCTCTTCCCCGTCGATTTCGAGATCGAAGCGGTTACCCGGTAGGAATTCTTCACGCAGTTCGCTGCTGGTGCCGCTGGCGACGACGCGCCCGCGGTTGATGATGATGACACGATCGCAAGAGCGTTCAATTTCGGGCAATATATGGCTCGAAAGCACAACGGTGAGCTTTCCGCGTAAATTGTTGATCAGTGTGCGGATACCTTGGATTTGGTGTGGGTCGAGGCCAATGGTGGGCTCGTCCATGATAATCACTTCGGGATCGCCTAGAAGGGCGTCGGCGATACCGACACGTTGGCGGAAGCCTTTCGAGAGGGTGCCGATAATTTTACGACGCGCTGTGCGGGCTAAATCGCAGATCTCCATCACCTCTTGCACGCTTGCTCGCAATTTACGGCTGGGCACTTCTTTGAGCCGTGCTCGAAAGCGTAAATACTCTACCACACGCATGTCGTCGGGTAGTGGATTATTTTCAGGCATATAGCCGATCTTGCGTTTTACTTCGTGTGGGCTTTGTGCAACGCAAACTCCACCGACCCAGGCGGATCCAGATGTAGCGCTCATGATGCCCGATAGTATGCGCATCGTGGTGCTCTTACCCGCGCCGTTTGGGCCCAAAAAACCGACAATTTCACCAGGGTTCACGGTGAAACTCACATTCTGAATCGCAGTGATTGCCCCGTATTGGCGGGTGAGGTTTTTAACGCGTATGCTAGGGGTGGAGTCCATGTGTCTTTGATATGAACCATCTTGTTGTCGAATGCACAGTAAAAAGTGCTGGATTCGAATAGGTCTTGATTCGATTTGTAGCGATACTTGCTTATTTTGAGCTATTTAGGTCCGTTTGAGGGTTTTATGATGGGAGGGTCGCCCGGGGCAACTCAGAATTCGGTGCCAGTGGATACCTGTCTGACTCGTTTGCTGAGCGAGTGTTTCAAATAGATTGCGGGACTAAGTCTGATCGTTTGGCATATTTTTGTTTAAAAACCCTGCATCTGTGTATTCTTTGAACGGTTCGCTTTACTAATACACGCCTCTGTATATGCCCTCACTCGTAGATAAGTCCGGAAAGATTGATTATTTTGGTCAGTTAACCTCGGGTAACTTTGTGGACTGGCTGATCACTTTTTGCCTAGGTTCGATCATTGTTTTGTTTACGATTTCGTTGGGCGGTGCACGAGCGGATACGCATGTGGTGTTGTTACCACTGTTTGTCTTGTTGCTAGTGTTGCACGGGATCTGGCTTGCGGTGGATGATCAGGACGGCCGACGAGTCAGCCAGGTGCCTCTTTTATTTATTCCGTTTTTGGCTTGGGGATTTGTCAGCGTGCATTGGTTCAGCCCGACCCCATGGCTGGGGCGTATTGAACTGATCTATGCGATTGAGGCATTTATTATCTTTTGGGTGCTGGTTAACAACTTGCGGACCCGTGCTCATTTATGGGTAATGATTGTTATGGTTCTGAGCCCAGGGGCTTATGCGATTCTTATTGGGTTTTATCATTTTTTTCAGAACCCAAACAAAATAGCCGATTCCCTTGCGGACCATGGCATTATGCTGAGTTCGAACTATTGGGGGCAGGCGACGGGCTCTTTTGCGGACCCTAATTCATTTGCGACCTTTTTGTTGGTGTTGCTGCCATCTTTGTTGATTGCGACAGCTGTTCCTCGCTTGCCGATGGTGTTTCGTGTGTTCTGCGCTTATGTGTCATTGATGCTTATATTTACGCTGGCGCTCACGCAGTTATTTTGGCCGATCTTTGTGCTGATTCCGGTCATCTTATTGGTCTCGTTTGTCTGCTTTCAAAAGCTGCGCCATCGGATTTTATTACCTCTTGCGGGGATCGGTTCCTTGCTTGTGGTGGTGGCGCTTATGACATGGTTGCACCCGAAGTTTAGTAGCAGTTTTGAGCGTGCGCTCTCTCCGAGTGGAGAAGGCGTTCGTTTTGAATTGTGGGAAGGCGCCTTGGGCTTATTTTCAAGCTCACCTGTTGTGGGTGTTGGCGCAGGTGCCTTTTCGCTGACGTTTGCGCAGAGCCCAGATATCCATTTCGGCTTTGAGGCGCAGACTCCACACAGCGATTTTTTGCTATTGTTGACGCAATATGGGGTGATTGGTTTCCTTTTGTGTATGTTACCGGTCCTTTGGGTGGTCTGGATGTCGCTGAAGCGCTGGAGGGCCGAGCCTTCAAGAGTGAAGCTGAAGGATCGTAAAGGAGCGATTATGCCGCCGCAGCGCTTTTTCCTTTCCCTCGGACTGTCATCATTTGTCGTCTTTTTAATCTGTGCCAGCTGCAGTTTTGTTTTCGCTGTGCCTGCTTTGATGTTTTACGGCATTTTCTTCTTCTCCATATTGGTGAAATCGAGCTTGAGCCGAACCTTGAAAATTCCGCGCTTCAACGCAATTCGGTGGGTGTATGCATTTGGCGGTGGGATCTTAGGGTTTGTCTTTTTTGCAAATGCGTGGCCTCGTTTGGAGGCGCATGCCATAGAGTTGCAAATGCGACAACGCATGGATCACTTGATAGATCAGCAGGTGCATATTTCTGGGAACGAGTCTTTACTCAAGAGAGTTATTTATGGCTTTGAAGATGCGCGCCTGATGGATCCCACTAATGTGGATGTGCTGCTCGGTTTGAGCGCGGCTCAATGCCAGCGTTACTTTCAAAACCCCGCGGAGCATGATCGCATTGGCAATGTCGCAGTGGGTATGGCAAAGAGGGCAACTGAACTGAGTGATGGTTATGCATTGGCATGGGCACAATTAGGCGTTGCCTATGCGCTGAGTGGCGATCTGGAACTTGCGGAAACCGCTTTACGCCGGGCATTGGAGTTGGCTCCAAATAGTAGCAATATTCATTATTATTGGGCGTCTTATTTAAGTCATCACCCGGAGAGGCGACTGGATGCACTTAGAAGCGTGAATCACGCGTTGAACTTAAACCCTAAGAATGCGGCGGCCCGCCAATTGCAGCAGAAACTGTTAATTCTATAATGAATCACAAAACCTATACATTCGCGGCGTCGGTCGTTTGTCTGCTAGCCAGTATTCAGCTGGTAGGTGCGGAGGTGTGGAAGCAGGGCTCTATTGCCGTGTTTGCGATTGAAGAAGGCCTTGAGATCACGGCGATGGGGCAGAGTGATCAGCCATTGAATGTGGACCTTATGCCGAGCTATTTTCCAGGTTTGATTATTGCAGAGACGCTGCAGCCAAGTCGGGCGAGTATGCTTACTTCGAATGGTGTGCTGATCGATTTCAAGGGGCCTGGCTACTTAGGAATCGAGCGCTTCGAGCAGGAGATTTCTGGTGAAGGGTGGTTGCATGCGAAGCACGAGCCTGGGCAGAGCCGTATGATCATGAACTTGAGAGCGGGCAGATTGGTCTTAGATCAAAGTAAGTTGTTGAATGCCTCGCAAGCCGTTCTTGAAACTCCAGTTGGCCGTTTCTCGGGTATCAACAATGCGCATTGGATGATTGATCTTAGTAAGGATGCTAGAAAGCGCACCTTTTCATTTAATGTCTATTGTGTGCAAGGAACCTTGCGTTTCTTCGACTTAATGGGGCGCACATTCACGATCCGGTCGGGGCAGCAAATTAGTGGAGCGGGTGCTGCGCTGACTCCGTCTATTGAAGTCGCTGAAATTACCTCGGATGCACAGGAGTATTTAGATAATTATGAGCTGCGCGTCTCGATGTTGCATGAGATCGGACTCACAGAGGAGGGATTTCTTGCTGCGACCAAATCTTTGGCGAAAAGCTCTGAGGCCGAACGCTCAATTACTGTGTCACAGCAAGCCTCTAAAGTGAGCTCCAGTCAAAAACGTCCACTTGTGATCGAGTATGCACCTCGCTCCGCGCCAGTGACTCCATATCAAGGCGTGGCACGCCCTCCATCTGCGTATGAAGCGGACCTATTCTGAGGCTTGGCTTTTTCATGAATGCGCACAGTCTTAGCTGAGCGTGAACCGTATTCAGCATAGTATTTCTTGTGTCGCCTTGGTAGTTGGCTCGATTGTGCTATGGCTGGTTATGTCAGTTTCAGGGCTTCTTGATGGCTTGGAACAGGAGACTATGCGTTGGCGTTATCTTGCGCGTGGAGAGATAGCTTCTTCGGCGCCGATTGTTTATGTTGATTTAGATGCTGAGTCAGTTGCCTCGATCGGCGCACGTCCTTGGGACCGTGCCAATTTCGCTGTATTGCTCAATGCATTGTTGGGGCCAGGTGAGGCTCAAGCGGTAGGTGTGGATATCATTTTCTCTCAGCTCGGCCGGGGTTCCTTACTTGATTTAGAGCGAGCGAAAGCGGGCGACCTCGCCTTAGGGCAAGCGGTCCAGCGCTATCAAGATCAAGTCGTATTGGCGGCTGCTTACACGTGCACGACAGGGCCGAGCGCGGTGCCTTTGATTCGTTCCGGCTTTGAAAATCCTACAGAGAATGTTTTTCCGGAGTCACCGAGCTATCCAATTATTGATTGGGAAGTGGGGCGCCTTGGGCTGGCAAATGTAGATGAAGAACTCGGGCAGGGAGTGGTGCCGCACGACTTGGCGAGGCCGAGGCTGTTGCCGAAAACGTGGCTTGGTTCAAACGCTTTAAGGGTAAAGTGGTTTTTGTTGGGCCCGTAGATCCACAGTTAAAAGATATCGCGCCGACTCCGTTCAATCGAGAGCCAGTGCCAAAAGTCGGCCTGCACGCCAATCTATACCGCACTGTGCACGATGAGGCATATGTCGTGCATGCCACGAATGTGCAGTCAGTATGGATCTTAGTGCTACTCGCCAGCGCGGTTGCGTTGCTTAGTTTATGGAATGGCGTAGGGGAGAAATTCACACGCTTTGCTTCTGTAGCTTTGGTCGTGCTTTACGGGCTGATTGTTTGGCTCGCGTTTACCCAATGGAACTATGTGTTGCCTGTAGTGGCGCCTGTTGGGGCGTCCTTGACTGCTTTCTTGGGGCTGCTCTTGATCAAGTTGGGCATCGAAGAGTATGAGCGCCGCCGCATCAAAAATCTATTTGGAGCTTATGTTTCGCCCGAGTTGGTCGATGAGATGGTCGATGCGCAACGCGAACCAGAACTCGGTGGCACGGAAGCTGAAATCTCTGCGCTGTTTTCGGATGTAGAAGGCTTCTCTACGCTCTCGGAGCAATTACCTGCCAATGAGTTGGGCGCGCTTATGAATGAATATTTAGGTGCGATGACCGAAGCGATACAGTCACAGGGCGGCACTTTGGATAAGTATATAGGCGATGCTATCGTGACTATGTTTGGCATGCCGCTGCCGCTGCCCGATCATGCAAGTCGTGCGTGTTTATCTGCACAACGAATGCAGGAGTGTCATGCTGAACTGCGTAAAAAATGGGCCGCTGCAGGCCGCCAGCCGGACTCAATTTTAAACATGCGCACGCGGATTGGTATTAATACCGGCATGGCGGTCATAGGAAATATGGGCAGTCATGTGCGCTTTAATTACACAATGATGGGTGATTCGGTGAACCTTGCGGCCCGTTGCGAAAGTGGGGCGAAAGTTTACGGAGTCTATACGATGATCACTCAAGTCGTTCTCTTGGCGGCAAAGCAAGTAACGCCTGATTTACCGACCAGAAAGTTAGACCGAATTATTGTGCAGGGCCGCACGCAGGCGGTAGAAATCTATGAGCTTTGGGACCGCAGCGTCGACTTGGGTGAAGCCATGCAATGCGCGAGCCACTATGAAGCGGGTCTGGCAGAATACTTTAAGGGGAACTGGTCGGCAGCACTTGAATCTTTTTCCGCATCGTTAGCGCTCGAACCGGGGCGATATTTTGCGCCAATAACGCCGTCAAAGCTGATGACGGAGCGCTGCCAAAAATTCCAGCGAGAGGGAACGCCGGAGAATTGGGATGGTGTTTATCGAATGAAGACCAAATAGTTCGGCACTTTGCTGTGGCTTAGTAGCGCGCCATGTCGGTATCGACTTCAAGTGACCAAGCGTGAATCCCGCCGCTCATATTGATGGCATTGGTAAAGCCTCTTGCTTCCAGATACTGGAGGACATTCATACTGCGCATGCCATGATGGCAAAAAATGACTAGTTTGCCCTCTTTCGGAAGTGCCTCCACGCGCTCTGGAATTTGCCCCATCGGAATATGTAGCGCCCCTTCTATTCGGCAGATCGAGACCTCGGAGTCCTCTCTGACATCGAGAAACGTTACATTCGCTTCGTTTTTACGCAAATTTGCGGCTTCAGTGACATTGATTTCCTTGTTCATTAGCGAACTTTCATGATGATAGTTTCACAAATGTCAAAGACCCCATCCATAATCGTGCCCGCGCGGCTCGCCTCTACTCGTTTCCCGCAGAAATTACTGCATGAAGTTCGTGGCAAGCCCATCATCGTGTGGACGGCTGAGCGAATCCGTGAGGTGGCACCCGAGTTTCCACTTTATTTTGCGGTCGACGACAGTGCGCTCCAAAGCTGCTTAGAGTCGGCAGGCTTTCAGGTGGTTCGCACACGGCCCGATCATCCCAGTGGCACCGATCGTCTCGCTGAGGCCAACGCTGAAGTCGGGGCACCAGCAGTGATCAATGTGCAAGGCGATGAACCACTCGTCACTGGCGAGCAAATCCGCGCACTTGCGAAAGGGCTCGAAGGGCAGGCGGCGATGTCGACGCTCGCGATACCTTTTGATCGCCCAGAAGACTTTGCCAACCCGAATCAGGTGAACGTCGTGCGTGATCGGGAAGGTTACGCATTGTATTTCTCGCGTTCATCAATTCCTTATGCGCGGGATTTGGGCGGTAAGGTCGATGCCGCTTGGCTTAAGCAAAACCAATGCTATCGCCACCTTGGGCTGTATGCCTACAAGGCGGAGTTTCTCAGCGCCTTTTCGTCGCTCGAACCCGGCTTTCTCGAAAATATCGAAAAGCTCGAACAGCTCCGCGCAATGGAGCACGGCTACCGGATACATGTCGGCATCACCGATCAGCCCACCATCGGGATCGACGCGCCGGATGATGTCGCCGAGTTCGAGGCGCGTCTGACTGCCCTTGGCTAGTCAAATAGCCAGCTTGACAAAGCCCACGACTCGCAACCGTATTCACTTATGCAAAACGCTATACTAGACCTTGAACTCGATCCGCTTAGCTTGCCTGATACGCGAGGTCACTTCGGCACCTTCGGTGGCATGTATGTGCCTGAGACTTTAATGACCCCGCTCTTCGAATTGACCGAGGCGTATACTGAGGCACGCAATGACCCAGAGTTTCAAAAAGAACTCGATTTTCAACTCCGTGAGTTCGCAGGTCGTCCAACCAATCTTTATTTTGCAGATCGTCTCACGGAGCACTGCGGCGGTGCGAAAATCTACCTGAAGCGCGAGGATCTGCTCCATACCGGAGCGCACAAGATCAACAACGCCCTCGGCCAAGCCCTACTCGCAAAGCGTATGGGTAAGAAACGCATCATCGCCGAAACCGGCGCTGGGCAGCACGGCATCGCCACCGCTGCGATGTGTGCGAAAATGGGCTTTGAGTGCGTCATCTATATGGGCGAAGAGGACATGCGCCGCCAAGCGCTCAATGTTTACCGTATGCGCCTCTGTGGTGCTGAAGTGCGCGGCGTTTCCGCCGGCCAAAAGACTTTGAAAGAAGCGGTCAACGAGGCGATGCGCGATTGGGTCACCAATGTGCGCACCACGCACTACATTATCGGTTCTGCATTGGGTTCGCATCCGTTTCCAATGATGGTGCGTGATTTTCATCGCGTCATCGGCGAAGAGTGCCGCCGCCAGATCATGGAGAAAGAAGGTCGTCTTCCCGACGAGGTCGCTGCCTGTGTCGGCGGGGGCTCCAATGCGATCGGTATTTTCTTTGCCTTTTTAAAAGACCTTGAAGTGAAACTCACTGGAGTTGAAGCTGGTGGCCGCGAAATCAAACGCGGACATCACGCCGCACGCTTTGAAGGCGGCAAGCTCGGAGTGCTGCAAGGTGCGAAGACATGGATTCTGCAAGATGAAGACGGACAGATCGACCTCACTCACTCAGTATCCGCGGGTCTCGATTACGCAGCCGTGGGTCCTGAGCATGCCTATTACAAAGAAAAAGGCCGTATTGATTTTGGCTACGCGACCGACGCCGAAGCACTCGATGCCTTTCAGACCCTTTGTTCGGTAGAAGGCATTGTCCCTGCGCTCGAATCTTCACACGGCATTGCCTATACCATGAAGCGCGCACGCGAAATGAGCTCCGATCAAATCATCATCGGTAACCTCAGTGGCCGTGGAGATAAAGACGTCCAAGAAGCTGCACGGGTGTTGGGAAATGCTGAAAATCTGAAAGACTGAAACGCTGAAAGACTGAAAGACTGAAAACTGAAATATATTCACCATTCAAAGTTGGACGTTCGATTTAGCTATCCGTCATTACACATTATTAATTGAATCTTATGCTCCTCGTTATCGATAATTTCGACTCCTTTACCTACAACCTCGTCCAATACTTTGGCGAGTTAGGCATCGAGCAAAAGGTCTATCGCAACAACGCGATCACCGTGGAGGAAGCGCTTGAGCTGAACCCTGATCGTGTGATGATTTCGCCAGGACCCTGTTCGCCAAATGAAGCGGGGGTCAGTCTTGACATGATTGCTGCCTTTGTTGGCAAGAAGCCGTTACTAGGTGTGTGTCTCGGACATCAAAGTATCGGGCAGCACTTCGGCGGAAAGGTGGTTCGCGCCGAACGCTTGATGCATGGTAAAACCTCGCCCGTCACGCACCGAGATACCGATATTTTCAAGGGCATGCCCAATCCGATGCAGGCCACGCGCTACCATTCCTTGATCGTCGAGCGCGCCACATTGCCCGATTGCCTTGAAGTGACCGCCGAAACAGCGGAAGGGGAAATTATGGGCCTCGCTCACAAAGACCTCCCGGTGTGGGGCGTGCAATTTCACCCCGAATCGCTCGCCACTCAAGATGGCATGAAGATGCTCGAGAATTTCCTAAAACTCTAGTGGTTAGCTTCTGTATTCTAACTCCTGACTTCTATCTTCTTTTAAAACATGCGCTGCCCAAAGTGTGCCTCACTCGAGACCAAAGTGCTCGATACTCGAACTGGTAAAAACGAAACCTCGATTCGTCGTCGACGTGAATGCCTCGATTGCGAATACCGTTTCACTACAATCGAAGAAGTGCTTCGCGCCGACCTACAAGTCGTCAAGCGCGACGGGCGCCGTGAAGATTTTGACCGCAACAAGGTATTAGGTGGTTTAAAGAAGGCCGTGCAAAAACGACCGATTGAAGTCATCCAGATCGAGATGCTCATTGCCGACACCCTCGCGACTCTGGAGAAAGAACACGATCAAGAGATTCCATCACAAGCGATCGGCGAGCAAATCATGCAGCGCCTGAAGCACCTCGATCAAATCGCCTACGTTCGTTATGCCTCTGTGTATAAAGATTTCCGCGACCTCAGCGAACTTGCTCAAGAAATTCTAGATCTGAGAGAGTCCACCGAAAATGGCAAAAAGTGATCCCGTCGACCAGCTGCGCACGCTCAATGAGATCTTGGCGCGCACCGTTGCCTCGGATGTCGAAAAAGCTGAAAATGCCCGTCGAGCACTTGAGTTTTTCAGCCGCGAAGATGCTGATCAAAATGTGAAGCTGTGCCTGCGCGATTGCGCCGATAAGCTGGCACACCTGCACATTGGCGACGAGTCCACCAGTGAATTAGCCTTTGCGCATTGGCATGTCCCCGCGCTCGAAGATTTCAGTCCGCTCTGGATTCGCCAGGCAATCGTTACAGAAATGAAAAAGCTAGCTGGCCGTCGTCAGTCGCTATTGTTAGTTACCGGTCTGCGTGAGACCATATGCCCCGAAGGTAAGAAGTGGACCAAGAAACGCCAATTTCAATACGAACGCGTCCGTGACTGGATTGACGCTTTAGCTTGCGCTTGGGCTACTAGGGGGTCTCAGCTGCAAGTGGTGGTTCTGTGATTATAAAAATCGAGTCGCCCTCATGCACTGATTTATTTCTAATAGACGTATGAAGACACTTTTTGAAAAAATTATCGCCCGCGAAATCCCGGCCAACATTGAGCATGAAGATGAGCACTGCATCGTGATTCATGATATTGATCCGAAGGCCCCCGTTCATTGTCTGGTGATTCCCAAGAAGGTGATTCCTCGCGTCGCAGAGACGACTGCCGAGGATCAGGCAGTCCTCGGGCATTTGCTACTCACGGCTGCAGCAGTAGCGAAGAAGTTGAATTTGGAAAAAGGCTTTCGCGTGGTCATTAACAACGGCGAAGATGGCGGTGAAACCGTTCCGCATATGCACGTGCATGTGCTGGGTGGGCGGTCATTAGCGTGGCCTCCAGGTTGAGGCTAGACTCGCCGCACCATAAGGCTCGAATTCCTTTTTGCCGAGACCTTACTTAGCTGCGCGACTTTCGACCTTCGTCGTATTCAAAGTATTCAAACATCGTAGTGATCTCGTCACAATCACTGAGGCCGCTCTCAGCCTTGCGCGTCGCGAGTAGATCACTCACATGGTCTTTCCAGCCGAGTTTCGATGCGAAATGGTTCCAAATGAGAATGTCACTCTCATCGAGCGTGCGCCCTTCAGAGAAGCACCATTCGAGGATCTCTTCGTTGCTGCTGCCTTCGAGGGTTCGTATACGAATTTTGTCATAAGGCACATTGAGGTAGTCAGCGCATCGACCATCCAAAGCGACTCCGATATTTCCTAGAAAGTCCTCTCTGAGTTCGCCGCGTGCATGCTTACGAATTTTATCGAGCATACGTGCGAAATAGAGCATGCCCTTGGTTGGTTCGAAGGCGGAAATAGGTGCTTGTGACATGGTGTGACAAATACCTGTTGTCCGATCCTCGTCAAATTATTTGCTGTTTAAGCGAAAATCGGCAGTTTGTCTGAGTGTATTCTTGTAAACCGTTAATGGACGTCAATTAACGTTAATCAGAGGCTGCGCCAATTTGGCTTTGGATTGTAGAATGAAAATTGGAAGCAGTTTGGGTGTAAATCGTTCATATAAAAAACTTATGCACTCATAATTAATGTTCATTGCTTCGCCATCTACGGCAGACCTCCGTCACGTTAATTAACGGTTCAGCTCATTTTTTTAGGTTTAAGCGAAAGGTGCTGATCAGTCCCCCTGCAGCACGTGTAGGTTGGCCATGGAGATGCCACTGAGCATGGCTCCGACGATACCGAGGAAGCCTTGGTCGGTGCCGGCGAGGTAGAGATTATCCAAATGTGTGCGGCCGTCTTTGATCTTGTTCGGTGCGCCGTAGATGGCTCCGTTTAAGTGGCCGGTGTATTTGCGCACGGTGCGCGGGGTGAACATGTCCTTGGCGATGCGGTGACTGTTCAAATCTAGTTTAGATTTAGGCAAGAGCCCGAGGGTGACCTTTTGTAACTCGTCATACCAATATGCTTTTTGTGCGAGGTAGTCGTCTTCGTTGAGGGCGCACCATTTGTCATGGTTGGCCATCGCGGTGACGCGTAGGAAGCCTTCGTCGAGTTGGCGTCCGTCGCCGTATTGATAGTTGTTGGGAAAGCAAATAACGCCGCTGGTGGGGTCGATGAGTTTGTCGTCGACGCGGGCGTAGCGAAAGCGTTCGGCGGTGTTGAAGAAAATGATGGTGTCGTCCCAACCAAAGTCGGTGGGTTGTTGATCGAACACAGTGATGGTCTCGGTGAAGCTGAGCTGACCGATATTGTCACTCGCGGCATCGGCGGGCTGGTCGTCACAGAGACGTGCGGTTTCGACGGCACCAGCGGTGGAAATGATCTTGTCAGCAGTAATTATTGCGCCGCTATCGAGTTCGATTGCGGAGGCTTTGCTGCCGGATGTATGGATTTTTTGAATACCGCATTTCATCTTGCGGATGCCGCCGAGTGAGCGGTATTTATCCTGCAGAAGTTTGATGATCACGCGCACGCCATCGAGTGGGCGGGCGAAACCTTCGAAAAAAAGCGAGCGAAACATGATCGCGAACTGACCGTAGTCCATGTCGTGTTCTTCGGCGCTGCCGTAATACATGACTGGGCAGAAGATCATGTCTTCGAGCAGTGGGTCTGAAATGTGGCGCTGCACGGCTTCACGTGCGGAAATCGGCATGGACCCGAGGTTGAAGGCGTCGAGTGTGCGCACTTCCTCGGCGAGTGCTCGAAAGCCGTCGATTTGCTTTGGGAAGGCGCGGGCGATTTCGGATTCGAAAAAGCTGAAGTCGTTGTTGAACCCGAGATCACAGCCAGGGAACGAAACTTTGGAGCCGTTTTGCGGACAGAGGTCGAGGGCATCGTAAGGGATGCGGAGCTGCCGTAGCAGCTTTGTGAGTGGGGTGCCTTTAGTGCCTTTGGGCACGTAATTGGTCATCGCGTGTAGGCCCACGTCGAATTTACGTCCTGCTTGACTATAAAAAGAGTTGAGGCCCCCTGAAGCATTGTGGCGTTCTAAGATAATAGCGTTCTTACCAGCAAGTGCTAGGCGTATGCCTGCTGCCAAGCCGGCCATGCCAGCACCAATGATGGCGACTTCGAAATGTTGGTTGTCGAGGGCTTGAGTGGGCATGGTAGTCAGTGGAGGGAAACGCTCTGTCGTTTCCGGGTCAAGTAAGCGGTGATACTAGGTAGGGTGCGCTCGCCGAGCGCACCGTTTGGCAAATTGGTTGGAAATGTCCGTAGCCTGTGGGTGGATTTACTTTATTCACTTGCGAACGGTCGTCTCGGCGAGACGACCCTACCTCAAAGATTAAATCGCACAACCAGATACAACGAAACACAGGCGGATTGCCTGTGCTACGTGTGTGGCGAGGCTCCAGACCTCGAAAGAGTTATGCGTTGAACTTGGGAGTCAAGTAAGCCGCGCAGCTATCGAGCGATGCGAGTTGAGGGTAATCTTCCTCGGGCACTTCGATGTTATGCTGTTTGCGGAGTTCCATGACGATGTCGAGGAAGTCCATGGAATCGAGGTCCATTTGGTCGCGAAGGTTCACTTCGGACTTGATGCCGGAGGTGTCTTCGTCGGGGGCGATTTCGTTGATGATGTCGATTACGATCTGTTTTACTTGGTCTTCAGTCATGATGATTAAATTGCTAATGAGTAATAGATTATAGCGAATTGAAATAGGTAGTGGGCCGCTTAGTCTTCGAACTTTTTCACGATAAGTGCTGAGTTGATTCCTAGCATGCCGAATGAGTTGTTGAGGATAACTTTGACAGCGTCAACCTTGAGAGGCTCGTTAATCACTAGGTTTGGCATGGCGCATTCCTCATCGAGTTCTTCTACGTTGATTGTGGGGTGAATGATGTTGTCTTCGAAGGAAGGGAGGTTCCCCGCTAGTTCTAGGGCGCCGGCGGCTCCCATGGCGTGCCCGATAAAGCTTTTGGTGTTGTTGACGTAAGTCGTGGGGCTATGGCCAAAAATTTCTTTAATCGCTTTGCACTCTTGGATGTCGCCCATCGGAGTCGAAGTGGCGTGTGTGTTAACGATATCCACATCTTCGGGCTTCATTTTGGCGACTTTGAGGGCCTTTTTCATGCACTCAGCCTGACGTTCAGGATTGGGCAGGACGTAATCGCTGGCATCTGAATTGATGCAATAACCGACGATTTCAGCGATGATGTTGGCGCCGCGTGCCTGAGCGTCTTCGAGGCGTTCCAGCACGTAAATAGCGCCTCCTTCGGAAACAACGATTCCATTACGTGTTTTATCGAAAGGGCGGCTGGTTTTGTTGACGTCTGATTCGTGGGTGCCAAGCGCGCCTTGGCTCTTGAAACCTGCAAAAATACCAAATGATTGAATGCTTTCACTAACCCCGCCTGCGAGGGCGAGATCAACTTCGCCGAGGCGAAGCATCTGTAATGCTTGCACGAGTCCAGCATTTCCAGCGGCACAGGCCGCGCCTATGGTGTAATGCGGCCCTGTGATCCCCATGTTAATGGTGATTTCACCGGCGGGGTTGTTGGCGACCGTGCGTGGGTTGTGGTGGTGCGTCCAAAAACGGGTGTCGTAATCGAACTTCGAGATATTGTAGACCTCATTTTCAGTCTCCACATTGCCGTGCTCCGTGGTGCCTACATAGACTCCGATACGACTCTTATCGTAGTTTTCAAAGTCCAAGCCACTGTTTTCGATCGCTTCACGTGCGGCGTAAATCGCGATGCTGCCAGCCCGAGTGCCCACGCGGAGTTCTTTACGAGTCTGGTGTTTCTTTGGGTCGAAGCTGCAAACGCCAGCGGGCACTTTGCCCATGTAGCGCATGTCGATCATTTGGATACCAGCGACCCCATCGAGGAGATTCTTACGGTATTCCTCAAGTGAGTTGCCATTTGGCGAGGTGAGGCCGAGGCCTGTGATGACTATGCGCGACTGATGCATAAAATAAGCGGGTAGTGTTACCATCTATAGGGGCAGGGCTGTCAATAGTGTAAAAGCATGTGCTGAGCGCAAACTAACATTCCATAATTCCACACAGTTTTTATGGTTGGGCGTATCGCCAGTATTTTGGGTGCATTAGAGGGCTTGAAATGCCCGTGGCGGGTGTGATTAAAACCGTGGGAGTGTAGCCGTAGCCGAAGCGTTGACGCTTTGGGCAGTGTGGGTCGGTAAGTGAGATCGACCAAAACTTTACAGTTTCGGCTACATTTTACCGCACTCTTAGCCGCATGGAATCTAAGATCACTAATGTTGCAATTTAGCAAAGACTTGCTTTTGTTGTCTGCACATTATGGCCACTAGTGGATCAGTTACTGAGTCGATCTTTCCTGCGCAAGAAGCACAGGTCTCGGATCGTGATTTGGACTGGGCAGTGGTGCAGAAGGTGCAATCGGGCAATGTCGGTGCCTATGATCAACTCGTTCAGAAGTATCGAGAGAAGATTTTTTCTGTGGTTTATAACATGACCAGTAATCGTGAAGATGCTGCTGATTTGACCCAAGAGACTTTCATTAAAGCCTTTCAGGCAATTGCTCGTTTTAAGGGCAAATCTTCGTTTTTTACGTGGATTTATCGCATCGCGATTAATACCACGATGACTTTTCTCAAGAAAAGGAGCCGTCGCCGCTTCATTAGCTACGAAAACATCGACGAAGAGGTTTCAAATTCTGAAATTTTCGAGCGTTTAACGGCCAAAAATCAGACCGAAAAGGGCGCTTTAGTAAACGAATTACAGGAAAAATTGAACGACGCGCTACAAAAGTTGTCTCTTAAACATCGCACTGTCGTTATTTTACATGAAATCGAAGGCCTCGAACACGCAGAAATCGCAGAAATCACCAAGACTTCTGTTGGCACCGTGCGTTCGCGCCTTCACTACGCAAAACAACAGCTTCAAGGCTATTTAAAGGACTACCTCGGCTAATAACGCCTGCGACACTCACATACCTGCCTATGTCACAACATACGAAAGACAGTCAAAAAGAAGTAAAAGTAGAAGATCTCTTGCGCCTCAAACGCGCAGAGCGTCCAGACGATGCTTTTTGGGGAGAATTTGATAAAGAGCTTCATCAACGGATGTTGCAGACTTTAGTGAAGAAGGATCCGCTACATCTGCAAATTTGGCGCACACTATCGGGACGCCTCACGCAAAGCGTTGGCGTCGCCTGTGCGGCAGCCTTTCTCGCACTCATGGTTGTGCGTCCTGTATTTATTGGCACGACCAGCGCAGACCTCCCGGTCGCTCAAATAGACAATTCTGCGCTTACGTCGACTTCTGTCGTGGAAGTGGCGATGTCCGATTTGGACGTATCTTCAATTGAAGCTGATCACGATTACTCGATTGAGGGTATTTCGCCAAATGTGGAGTCCTCCGATGAGCGCTTTACTCGTGATTTTGGCATGGAAGGATTTGAATTGGCTATGGATGCTGATTATTCCTCCGACGAAGCGTCGATGCGTCCATCATTTGGAAGTGCTGGGGTCGCTACGACGCTCGTTTACTAAGACTTTTCTATGCGCATCTGTTTCTGCTGGGTTCTTCTCTTAGCTGTTTTTAGCTCACTGTCAGTTTCTGCAAATCCTGCAGATGCTTTAGCGCTTCAGCAGCGCTTGATTGAAGTATTTGAGCAAAACAAAAAAGCGATTGTCCGTGTGAAGGCCGCTTACCCTGGCCCGGAGAAAGACGGCAAGAAGCAAGTGATGTTACGTGTTGGCACTGGCTTTTTCATTAGTAAAGAGGGCCATGTGCTCGTGAGTGCTAGCCGTGCTGCTGGCGCTGAGCGTGTTTGGGTCGAGTATCAGGGTAAGTCGTATGCGACTGAGCCAGTCGGGCATGATCGCCTTACCAACATCTCTGCGCTGAAAGTCCTAGAGCCGCCGAGTGATTTTTCAATTATTGCGATCGACACCAGCATAGAGCGCCCGCCACTAGGTTCGATTGCTGTCGCGATCGCCTGCCCCTTGGATTTCGATCCATCTCCATCCATGGGTATTTTTACGGGTGCCGAAAAGAAGCTGGGCAATAAGATCTTTCCGACTGAATATTATCGCACCTCAATTTCGGTCGAAGCAGGCCAAGGCGGATGCCCGATATTGGACATCAATGGCCGTTTTATTGGTATGACGGTTGCCTCAGTTCCCGATCTCGATGCGTCGTATTGCTTACCAGCTCCTGCATTGGCTCGGGTGCGTGATGATTTACTTTTCTCCGGCCATGTGATTCACAGCTGGATGGGCTTTGAAGTGAAGAGCCGCTTGAACTTGGATGACAGTCATGCGGTGACGCTGTCTAGTGTGGTTGAAGGGGCACCTGCTGCTGAAGCGGGCCTCTTGGCCGGTGACCAGTTACTTTCGATTGGTGGTCGCGAGATTCGCACGGTAGAAGATGTTCCGGGTGCGATATTCTTCACTCGGGCCAATCAGTTTGCATCGATCAAAGTGCGCCGTGGCGAGGAAGACCTTGAGCTGTCCTTGAAAACGCTGCCTCGTCCAGAGAAAGACATTGTCATCACATCTGTGGATGCTTCTGCGGCATCGAATGATGCCCTGGTTGAAGCTGAAAACTAAGCGCTTAGATCACGAGGTCTTCAGTGGTGCCTGCGACCAATAAGGGGCAGGTGGGCGGTGATACAGCAATTCTGCAGGAGAACTACTTGTGCAGTGGCGGCTTGGCGATTTGTAGTGCTAGCTTATTGCCACGTAGGTCAACGTAAAGCGGCTCCTCTAAATAGTCGCTATTTACGATCGCACTGCCAATGGGACAATTAATCATCGGCGACAGTGTGCCTGAGAGAACTTTTCCAATCGCTTCGCCCTCCGCGTTTTCTACAGGTGTGCCTTCGCGAGCAATGCGTCGACCTTCAAGCTTGAAGTGGAGCACGCGGCGAGGGATACCACTTTCAGCTTGCTCGGTCAGGGCATTTTTGCCGATAAAATCGTCTTTGTTGAGCTTCACTGTCCAGTCAAGGCTCGCCTCAAGTGGCGTGATGGAGTCGCTCAATTCATGCCCATACAGAGGGAGGCCAGCTTCTAGGCGTAGGCTGTCGCGGGCACCCAATCCACAGAGCTTTAACCCTAGAGGTTCACCGTGCAGCATCATTTGCTTAACCAGTTGTTCCGCCGCTTTCGGGGAACTGTAGATTTCAAAACCGTCTTCTCCAGTATAGCCAGTGCGACAGATGCGGACTTTCTCACCAGAAAAATTCACGAGTGCGTGCCAGAAGCGTTTGATTTCTTTGATGCCTTCCAGTCCCATTTCCGCCAGAATGACTTCTGCTTTCGGCCCTTGTAGGGCAAGCAGTGCGTATTCGTCTGAATGGTCTTCGATTTCGACCTCAAGCCCCCAGCGCTCGGCTTGTTTGAGAAACCAGCCAAAGTCCTTTTCAATATTGCTGGCATTGACGCATACGAGGAAGTCTTCATCGCCAGTGCGATAGATGATCAAGTCGTCGACGACACCACCATCACTCATGCACATAGGCGAATAGATTGCTTTACCAACCGGTGCCTTGCGCACTGCATTAACGACGAGTCGGTCAAGAAAGATAGCGGCATCCAAGCCGTGGACATGAAACTCACCCATGTGGCTGACATCAAACAAGCCCGCAGTAGTGCGCACTGCTTTATGCTCTTCGAGGATACTCGTATATTGCACGGGCATATTCCAGCCGCCGAAGTTGACGAAGCGCGCGCCTTGTTCGGCGTGAAAGTTGTGAAGTGGTATTTCTAGCATCGGAAAAGTGGTGTAAACTTTGCTTTAAAGATTATTTTCTCTGATTTCATGCAAAGATACTTGCGATGCAATAAGACGTGCTTTGTCTGGCAATCAACTAATGCGTCGATTTAAAAATTACATTTAGTCGCACTCCTTACATCCGAAACGATTCCTTCACATGTCCAGCCCTTCGACCGATCTGCGTGAACAAGCACGCCACTATATCCCTGCGACTGATGCAGATATCGAGCAAATGTTCGCTGCTATCGGTAAGACATCGTTCAAGGACTTGTTCA
Source organism: uncultured Opitutia bacterium (assembly GCA_937136395.1). Classification (GTDB taxonomy): domain Bacteria; phylum Verrucomicrobiota; class Verrucomicrobiia; order Opitutales; family Coraliomargaritaceae; genus JBPOFY01. Next base: position 107,416 of record CAKZOI010000070.1, read on the forward strand.
ACCATATCCCATCGGACGTCTTGTTTGATGAGGCTCCGGCGCTGCCTGACGAGCTCGATTACGAAGCCCTTAAGTGTCGCCTCCGCGAGATATCCGAGAAGAATCGAGTCTGTAGTAGTTTTCTGGGCGATGGGGTGCTCGACTTGGAGCCGTCACCTGTAGTCGGCCCTGTTTGCAACATTCGCAATATGACAACGGCTTACACGCCGTATCAGCCCGAACTCAGCCAAGGCACCTTGATTGCGCACTGGATTTATCAATGTTCGATGGCTCGTTTGACTGGGTTTGAAGCGGTCAACGCATCGCTCTACGACCGTTCGACTTCAATATTTGAGGGCATTTGTGCGGCGATTCGTATGAGCCGTCGTAAATCCGCTGCTATCATTCCAGAGACGCTATACCCTGGGGATTTGGAAGTGTTGGAAACGCTTTCCGTAGAAACTGAAGTCGAGCTGATTCGTGTCCCTGCCGACGTCGTGACGGGTTGTATTGATATGGCCGCACTCAAGGCCGCCGCCGTGGAGGCCGTCGATCGCCTTGCTGTGATCGTATTTCCGCAGGTGAACACCTTCGGTTTACTAGAGGCGGTAGACGAACTGACGGATTTGGCTGCAGATTTAAAGATCAAGTCAGTCGCTGTCATCGATCCATTGCTCCTATCAAAGGGCGGTTTAAAGGCACCTTCGGATTTTGGTGTAAACGGCGTCGATATTATTGTGGGCGAAGCTCAGCACTTAGCTCTGGCGCCTAATTTTGGTGGCCCAGGTCTCGGGTTGTTCGGCGTGCGTTTCTCTGCGAAAGATCGTAACGGCGTGCGCGCCGCACCGGGTCGATTTATCGGCAAAGCCAAAGACTGCTCGGGTCGTGATTGTCGTGTGGGTGTGCTTTCGACACGTGAGCAGCACATCCGTAAGGACAAAGCTACATCCAATATTTGCTCAAACCAAGCCTTTGTGGCGACACTCGTCGGCGCGGCTTTACTCGAGCGTGGCGATGATGGTCTCGGCGCGATTCTCGAGACGATACGCACGCGACTTGACGAGGCCGTGCCTAGTCTGACCGCTTTTGAGGGTGTAGAGCTCGCTTTTCCGGACAGTGTGAGTTATCACGAGGTGACGCTTGCACTGCCAGAGTCGACCACTGAAGTGCTCGCCGCGGCACGCGCAAAGGGCATTTTAGCGGGAGCCGACGTCTCGACTCGCATTGCAGGCGATCGTCAATTGTTGAAATTGTCGTTCTCTAACCGCGAGCAAGATCTGTCCGCATTAGTTGGGGTCTTTGCAGAACGCTTCAAGCCCGCAGATGCAGCAATGCTGCAAGCGACGCCAGTTGAGGCTTTGCGCTCTGAAGCACCAGGCTTACCGAGTTATTCTGCCAGTGAAGTGATTGATTACTACACCAAGCTCGGAGAGCTCAACGTCAGCCCTGATGATGGCTGCTATCCGCTTGGCTCGTGCACGATGAAATACAATCCGCTGGTCAACGACTGGGCTGCAGGTTTACCGGGCTTTACCGATGTGCACCCGCAGGCGCCAATCGAAGATGCGCAAGGCTGCCTCTTCGTGCTGCACGAAACTCAAGAGTGGTTTAAGAAGATCACTGGCCTCGCTGGTGTCACCACGCAACCGCTTGCTGGGGCGCAAGGTGAGTTGGTGGGCCTTAAGCTATTTCAAGCCTATCACCGAGATCGTGGCGAAACCCGCGATGTCGTTCTGATCCCGCGTTCAGCGCACGGTACTAATTTTGCCACCGCCACGATGGCTGGTTTTGGAGGCAAGCTTGGCAAAATTGTATATTTGGAAGCCGATGTCGCAGGTCGCGTGCTCAATGAAGACCTCGACCGTCGCATCGAAGAATACGGTAACCGTATTGCGGGTATTATGATCACCAACCCGAATACCAGTGGTATTTTTGAAACATCGTTTAAAGAGATCGCCGAAAAAGTCCATGCGGCTGGCGGCCTTGTCTATATGGACGGTGCGAATATGAATGCGATTGCTGGTTGGGTCGATCTTGGCACACTCGGTGTCGATGCGGTTCATAACAATTTGCACAAGACGTGGACGATTCCGCACGGCGGTGGCGGTCCTGGAGATGCGATGGTTGCGGTCAGTGAGCTGTTGTTGCCCTATTTGCCTGGCTATCAAATCGAATTCGACGGCGAGCTGTATCAGCCGGTTAAGGCGGAGAAGTCGATTGGTTCCTTCCACCGCCACTGGGGCAACTTTGCGCACAAGGTGCGTTGCTACACGTATTTGCTTCGCTTGGGTAAAGAAGGGGTGCGTCGTATGTCGGCGATGGCCGTTCTCAGTGCGCGCTACCTCCACAAACAAATGGAGGACGATTATGCGACATTACCAGCCGGATCTGATAGCGAGCCGCGTATGCATGAGTTCATTCTCACGCTGAAGCAGGAAGATTTCGGCGCCTTGGAGTCTGTCGGACTGCGCATGACTGATGCCGCCCCGCGCATCGGTAAGCTCTTCTTAGATTTTGGTTTTCACGCGCCGACGGTTGCTTGGCCCGAACCGCTCGGTCTTATGATCGAGCCGACTGAAAGTTATACCAAAGCAGAGCTCGATCGTTTTGCCGATGCAGTGAAAGCGATCATCAAGTTGGTGAAAGAGCACCCGCAAGTGTTGAACTCAGCGCCGCACTTCACACCGATCGACCGTGTCGAAGAGGTCGAAGCCAATCGCGACGTTTGCCTCTCTGAGTCCTTAGAAAGCCTACCAGTATTAAACACCGCGCGTATCACCACCCGCGAGCTTGCTCAAATGCCCGTTGATGAGATTTATGCTAAGATCGTCGAAGCGGCGCAGGCTGAAGCGTAGGGGATTCACTTGTAAATACCGCTGGGCTAAGCTCGTTGTTGAAGCGGCACGCTACGTCATATTTCAGGATGGAACTGTAAGCTTCCAACTGCGGTCCTAAGGCTCTAATCTATTTATCTATTATGAATGAAGTAATGGCAATTTTTGCAGGGGTCGGCCTCGCCGCAGCCTGTGGTTTTCGAGTGTTTGTCCCCTTATTTATCGCGAGTCTCGCAATTAATACAGGTTATGAGGCCGAACTGTTAATGAATTTCAATATGCAGGAGCTCGTGGGGGAGCATCATTGGCTGGGCAGTGACTTAGCGACGATTACCCTGGGAATTGCGACTGTGCTGGAAATCGGTAGTTACTACGTGCCGTGGATTGATAATGCCTTGGACTCGATCGCCACACCGGCTGCAGTGGTGGCTGGCACCTTTATTTCTGGTGAATTAATGCCCGATTTTATTGGTGATGGATCCTTCAAATGGGTCGCAGCGACCATTATGGGAGGTGGCACCGCAGGCCTCGTTCAGGGCGCGTCGGTGATCACACGCGGCACCTCAACGGCGACTACGGGTGGCATTGGCAACCCCGTTATCTCGACCGCCGAACTCGGTGGCTCAATTTTGACTGCTGGTTTGGCGATTTTGATCCCCATTCTCGCCGCACTCTTAGTGTTGATCCTGCTCTACTTCGTGATCCGCACGTTCTTTCGGTTCTTCAAGCGTCGCTCCGACGCGAAGCAAGCGGGGCCGCCTGCAGAGGCGACTTAAATATCCTATTTCCCTTAAAGCGGCTCAGAAATGAGCCGCTTTTTTGTGGAGGGCTGTGCTCTGTCACAGCCGCACGTCCGATTAAACATCCTTTCCCTTTAAAGCGGCTCAGAAAAGAGCCGCTTTTTTTGTGGAGGGCTGTGCTCTGACACAGCCGCACCTCCGATTGGTTGCTCTAGCGTATCAACCTAGATTCAGAAGTCAGAATATTGAATTCAGGAGTCAGTCGTTTCTACTGAGGAACATACAAACATAGATAGCTACGCCAAATTGGCGAAGCGTATAATTCTGCAATCGGTTGATTGTGAATCCTCTATTCCGACTTCTGAATCCTGACTGCTTTTTTAGGATCAACCGCCATTATAGCTCCTTGGGATATTCGCCGCTCGCGATCAGGGTCTGGATACTTTCCTGCACAAAGGGCTTATCATCTGGGTAAGTCACACCAAACCAGGAGCCACTGGTCTCGATTACCGCGCAATCGGTCTGCTCGCTCTTGATTAAATCGTCGATTACGGTGGGGATGTAGCACTCGGATTTCGCTTCGCTACCGTGAGCCTGGAGGAAGTCGATGAAGTGGGCTTCGAGTGTCGCAAATAGGGCCGGGCTGAAACCCCAAAAGTTCATCGATACGATGTCATCTGCGTTTAGATTCACACGCTGGTTGGTTAAGTTACTGCCACGGATCACGCCGTCTTCGCCTTTTGCAATGACCGTGTGCTCTTCGACTCCCTGTAGCGAGCCGTCGTTCACGATGCAGAGGCCGCGATTCACACTGCCATGTTCGGAGAGAGTGTTTTCCAGGCGGTAACCGACCATGCAAGTGCGGAGCTCTGGCTCGTTGTTGCTGTTGCTAAAGTAGTCGGTCAACTGCTTGTAGGCCTCCTGCCCGTAAAAATCGTCTGCGTTGATCACCGCAAAGGGCGTATCGATATCATGGCGTGCGGCACGCACTGCGTGTGCCGTGCCCCAAGGCTTCTCGCGACCCTCTGGCAGAGAAAAGCCTTCGGGTAAATCGCTGAGCTCTTGGTAGGCATACGCCACGTCGATCCTGCCCTCGAATTTATTGCCGACCGCCTCTTTGAAGGCATCTGCGAAATCACGTCGGATCACAAATACTACTTTACCAAAACCAGCACGGATCGCGTCGTATACTGAGTAGTCGAGCACCGTTTCACCGCTTGGCCCCATCGGTTCCAATTGTTTGAGGCCGCCGTAGCGACTGCCCATGCCTGCTGCGAGAATAAGTAGAGTCGGTTGCATGTTTGAGGTGTTTAAGTCGCAGAATAAAAAGCGCAAACGAGTTTTGTGGCTAATTTCTAGCGCTTCATCGTGCCTATTTTTGATTAAGGACTGAAGGCGAGAAAGAGCGGGGTAAACTTAGGGAATTTCATAGTGCTTGTTTGGTCAATGGTTGTGGTTATCAGGTTCCGTAGGATTATCCGTGCCCATAAATTCGCCACGAGTGACATGCCCCTCTGCAGAGATGTTTTCGCGGCGCACTACAGTCCAGGCGGTGAGCCAAAGGATTTTTAGGTCAAGTAGCAGAGACTGATTGTCGACATACCATTGATCGAGCTCAAATTGCTTTTCCCAGGTTAAGCCATTGCGACCGTTCACTTGTGCCCACCCAGTGATACCAGGGCGCAAGTCATGGCGGCGCGCTTGTTCGGGGCTGTAGCGATCGAGGTAAATTGTCGGGAGCGGGCGAGGCCCGACGAGGCTCATGTCGCCGATGAGCACGTTCCACAATTCCGGTAATTCGTCGAGGCTGGTGGATCGTAAGAACTGGCCCCAAGAAGTCATGCGCTCTGCGTCGCTTCCTTCACCTGTGCGCATGGTGCGAAACTTAAGAATAGAGAAGGCCGCTCCTTCGCGACCCGCCCGCACTTGCCTGAAGAACAGCGGGCGTCCTAACTTAAGCATCTGCAAAACACACAGCACTAGCAAAGGCACGCAGAGCACGCTTAAGCCGATTAGGCTGAGTAAAATGTCAAAGGCGCGCTTCATATGTAGTGAGTTTTCTGTAAGTTTGGGGAATAGTCTACGATCTCATTCACTCAAGCAAAGCAGTCAAACATAGCTTTGACAGGATTACACGAATATATAGTCTATAGATACTCGAAAATTAGAACTCAGAACGCCAACGAAACATGATACTCGACGCTAACGAACGCAGCTTTCCTCCATTTAGTTTAACTCGCTTACTGACCACATGCTTTGGTCATGGTAATGGTGAAAAAGTCTGTATTTTAATTGATCTGCCGAATCCAGCAGACATCGAAGACTTTAAATTTTTGGAAGACGAGACGCTGTCGATTCAAAACTATGGGCATGAGACGTTTTATAAAGGCTTCAAAGACGGTGGTCTCGAGGCCATGAATTGGACCGGCGGTGAGATTTTTGCCTACAAGGAAACGGGCGGCAGTAATCTCGATATGGAGGATGAATGCTACGATCCGGATGGAAATTTGCTCAGTTTGGATAAAGATATCTATACGAACTACGACATCATCCTGACGGTATCGACCTTCTCCGCAACTGCGCCGCTCACAGCGAAGTGTAAGGAGTTTGGTTTTCGCGGGGCGACGCTTCATGGTCTCAACCAAATCATATTGGCAACTGGACTGTCGGTTGATTATGAGCTGGTGAGTGAAGAGGCCGAAAAGTTACGCCTTGGTTTGACGCATGCGGATCGTTTCGAGATTGATTTCGAAGTGGAGAGCAAAGTCTATACATTGAAGTTGCACACGAATGGGCAAGCCGCGCAAAAGAGTCATGGCCTGTGCCCCCCAGGGAAGCCTGATGTGGCCAACCTTCCAGCTGGCGAAGTCTATTTCGTGCCTGAAAGTGCAGAGGGTGTGTTCCCTTTCAAATACGATGAAAGCACAATCGGTCTATTGCATGTCGAGGACGGTAAGATTGTGAAATCTCAATTTGTTTATGGCGACTACGCAGAGATCGAAGATCACAACCGCCGGCTTCAAGAAGACCCGATGATTGGTGCACTGGGAGAGCTTGGTTTTGGCACGCAGGTGCTGCCGTTTTCAGGCCGTGATATTCAAGACGAGAAAATCCTCGGCACCATCCACGTGGCGACAGGTCGTGACGATCACTTGGGAGGCAGCATCACTCCGGATCTCTTTAAGACGCATGAAAATGCATCACACGACGACGTGCTCTATGCGCCGCATAAGACCCCTGAGATTCGCTTGCAACAGGCACGCATGGTCAAAGGCGGTGAGACCACGGTATTGATCGAGCATTATAAGCCCGCAAAATTTATGGTCGACCTACTCGAAGCGCCCTTGCCGGTAGAGGTGTAGAGGTAGCGGCGGTCGTCCCTGACCGGCACACGTTACCGAGTGTTATTTGCCTCAGATGATGGCGTGCAGGGACGCGCGCCGCGACCTTTTCGATATGCCGATTAATCCATACGAATCCGACGAGCTCTTGCAGCAGTATTTAGTTTTCCACTACGCCAGCGCGGAAGAGCAATTTCCGTATCCATTTGGTGGTGCAGATGCAGTCGATTTCCCAAAGCGCTGCGCTGTAGAGGGGCCTGATTTATCGAAAGTTAAACTGGGTGCGCGAGCGCTCGATTTAGGCTGTTCGGTCGGACGCTCAAGTTTTGAATTGGCACGTTACTGCGAAGAAGTGGTTGGAATTGATTACTCGGATGCGTTTGTGAATGCTGCGAAGCGCTTGCAAGAATGTGGCGTGCATCCGGCGACTCGACTCGATGAGGGGTCTGCGAGCACGGAACTGGAGGTCTGTGTGGATTCAGCGATTGATCGAAGTCGTGTTTCGTTTGAGCAGGGCGATGCGCAAAATATACGCGGAGATATCGGCCAGTTCGATGTGGTGATTGCCTGTAATTTAATTTGCCGAGTGCCTGAGCCGATGAAGGTATTGAATCGTTTAGTCGAACTCGTGAAGCCAGGTGGCCAGTTGTTTATCACGACCCCGTTTACCTGGCTGGAGGAATATACACCTTCGTCAAATTGGTTGGGCGACGGCGCTCAAGATTCGTTTGCAGGTTTACGTCGTGCATTGGAGCCGAGCTTTGAGTTGGCGAAACGCTGGGATATGCAGTTCTTGATTCGTGAGCATGCGCGAAAATTTCAATACAGTGTGGCGCAAGCGAGTCGTTGGACGCGAATTTAACTTATAGCGCCCAAAGCCTTTCGAGGGTTTACTCGCTACTAGCCTCTGTGGGATTGTCGATTTGTATGCTCTTGCCTGTCTCAGGATCGGGCACCACGGCGCCGCCAGAGATAATCACTTTCATGCCATCAGCGATGCTCATCTTGAGTTTGGTGACATCGCTCTCTGGCAGCATGAGCAAGAATCCACTGGTTGGATTTGGGGTGGTTGGAATGAAAATATTGAGTATGTTCTCTTTGATGGCTTGCTGGGTCTCCCCTTTGGCGTCGCCTGTTAAGAATCCGAGGACATAGCAACGTGGGCGCGGATATTCGATGAGCACAACTTCTTGGAAGACCGCTTTCTTTTGCTGGCTAAAGGTATCGACGATCTGTTTGACCGTGCGGTAGATCGTGTTGATCAGCGGCACACGATCGAGTAGTTGTTCGAGGCTACTAAGTATCATACGGCCTAAGAAAAACTTGGAGAAAAAACCAAGTAGTGTGATCAGCATGAAGACGACCACGATGGAGATCAGCTTGAGTAATAATTCCACGGCAGGTAGATCGCGCCAGTCTGGGTCGAGATACCAGAAAAAGAAATTGCTCGCGGGCGTGCCGAGTTTTTCGAGCAGGAAGCTGATCACAATCATCGTCACTCCGAGCGGGAGGATGACAAGAACGCCTGTTATAAATGCATTACGAAGTGAGCGAAACATGGTTTGGATTTTTCATGGAGTGCAACGCCTTGTGTATCTTATGGCGAGCCGGAAAGCGAGCAGGGGCGGAGGATTTTCGCTGTCGTATTCGATCTTGTTTTACATGTTAAATGTATAAACCTAGATACAGCAGTCAGAATACTGAAGTCAGGAGTCAGTAGTTTATACTGAGAAACTTACAAACACAGAGAGCTTCGCCAAATGGGCGAAGCGTATAATTCTGCAATCGGTTGATTGTGAATCCTGTATTCCGACTTCTGAATCCTAACTGCTTTTTTTAGTATAAATCGGGTTTTGCCTTTGGGCGTATTGCAGGCAAGTGTTTCGCAGAATGTCAGAAGTTCCTCAGAGCTCATCAAAGCCGCTACGTCGATCCAAGGTTGGACCGTTGGCCTTGGCCTTGTTGATTCAAGCGGCGATTCTCTTTCTTGCGGTATTTGTCGTGGTGCTTGTGCCTAGTTTTGATGAAGACCCAGAGTTCGTGGCTCGCAAGAAGATCTATCTACCGCAAAAGGAGCTCGAGCATAAGGTGGCACTTGCAGAATTTCAGAATGCCGCGAGTTCGCCGATGCAGATGGAGCGTATCAGCACATCGGCTTTGTTGCCCGATTCGATGCCCTCGTTGCCGGACATGCCAAAGAGTGAATTTAATCCTATTGAGCGTAGTCCTGCTGCTTTGCAGTCGGATACCTTGCTCGGGCAGTCTGGAGTTTTAGGCGCTTTGCAGGGCTTGAAGACCGAGTCGTCGTCGGCGTCTTTATTTGGTGTCGAGGATAGTGGGCAGCGTATTTTGATTCTTTTTGATAACAGCTCCACGGTATGGAATAAGGCGAGCTCTGCTGGCGTTTCCACGGATGCTTTTGTGCGGGAGTTAGCGATGCTGATTGATGGGCTCAATGCCAATACACTCTTCGGGCTGGTTCCTTTCGCCCAGCAAGTCGGCACCTTCCGTGACTATATGATCGCGGCAGGCGCGCGCAATAAGCAGGCGGCGAAACAGTGGGTGATGGAGAACGTGCGCTCATCGCGAAAGTCAACACAGCTCCCTTTTGAGGTGAATGGGGTTCAAGGAGCACTCGCCGTTGCGTTTCAAATGGAGCCCGAAGTGATCTTTATCATTTCGGATGGTGATTTTCAGCGCACGAAAACCGAAAAGGTTCGTGGCGGCGATGTGCCTTGGGATGATGTGGCGAAGACCCTGCGTGATTTGGTTCGTGAGTATGGTATTCAGCCACGGATTCATTTTATCGGCTTTAAAGTCGAAGCCGAAGCCGCTGATGAAATCGAGAAAATTACACGTCGCTATAAAGGCAAGTTCAGTGACTTCACTCGGTGATGATTTCTTTTGTGGCGTCTGAGCTTGCTCAGGCCTGCGTCAGCAACGGTTGCGGGTTGGTGGCACGGATGCTCTGGGGGCGCGAGCAAGCTCGCACGCCACATTTGTTATTCTGCAATCGCTTCTTCTAGGTCTTTAACGAAACCGGCAACGATGCCTTCCCAGCTGAGGGTTTCGGCTGTTTGCCGGGCGGCTTTTCGGATGCTGGGCCATTGTTTATGATGAGTGAGCGCTTCGTCTAGCGATTGCATAAATGCAGCATTGTCGTTGTAGCTTGCTAGGTAGCCGCTGGTGCCGTGCTCGATGTAGCGACCAGGGGCGGCGTAGTCGTAAGCGAGTGTGACGAGACCCGATGCCATGGCTTCGGTCACGACATTGCCAAAGGTTTCGGTGGCGCTGGGAAATACAAAGAGATCGGCGGAGGCATAGTGCCGTGCGAGATCGTCGCCTGTCTGCATGCCGGCGAATATGTAGTCGGGGTGAGCTTTTTCGAGCTTGGCGCGCTCCGGGCCATCACCGACGAAAACACAGGCAGCATCGGGGTGCTTTTGTTTGATCTGCCCGAATGCTTTGGCGGCGAGTGGTATGTTCTTCTCGGCAGCAAGGCGGCTGACGAATAGGGCCACGATACTATTGTCGTCAGTTATGCCCCAGCGCTGGCGCAGTTGGAGGTCGCGTTTCACTGGGTTGAAGCACTCGGTGTCGACGCCTCGGCCGAGAAGGCGTGTGCCTTTGATGTTCATTGCTTCTATTTTGGTGATGACGTCTTTCGACGGTGCAAAGGTGCGTCGTGTTCGATTGTGGGTTTTACGTAGGAAGCCTTTCACCATCTTTTCTAGAATGGGTAGGTTATAGTGCCTCATATATTCGTGAAAATTGGTATGGAAGCCAGATACGATGGGGATGTTTAAATCTTCGGCAGCGCGGATGGCGGATTGGCCGAGTGGGCCTTCAGTGCCTGCGTAGATAATGTCGGGCGTATCGTAGGACCAAAGTTTTTTGAGCTTTCGGCGACAGGGTAGCCCAAAGCGTAAGCCGTCGTAGCCAGGGAGAGGCAGGCCGTTGACGATCGTTTCATCCGCATAGATGGCGTTTGGTGCTTCGGAGCTTTGGCGTGGACGCACGATACACACGCGGTGTCCCTGCTTGCCGAGTTCGCTGCTGATGCGATGGAGTGTCATGGCAACTCCATTGACTTCTGGTGGATAGGTTTCGGTGACGATGCAGAGTTTCATAATAATTATGGGTGACAGGTTGTGGGATGCCTGCGCTACATGGTTGCCAAGTGTTCGGCAGAGCCTCTGGATAGACAAGTCGAGATCGTCTACGTCACACAAATGGAACAAACATTACACATTATCACGGGGCCCACCGCTGTGGGCAAAACTGAGTTTGCACTCAGTTACGCCGAGGAATATGGCGCGGAAATTGTCTCTTGCGACGCCTCGCTTATCTACCGTGGGATGGATATTGGCACGGCCAAGCCCTCGAGGGAAGAGATGGCACGTGTGCCGCATCATTTGATCGATGTGAATCCTGTCGATGAGCCCTACGACATTGTCGCTTATGTGCGTGATGCCCAGGCCGCAGTGGCAGATATTTTTGCGCGAGGTCGATCCGTCGTGGTGACGGGTGGAAGTGGGTTTTATTTGAAGAGTTTTTTTGCGCCAGTAATCGACGTGGTCAAAGTCAGTGATACGGTGCGTGCACAAGTGGCGGCCCTTCATGAATCGGAGGGCTTGCAGGGTTTACTTGCTGAACTGAGCCGTCGTAGTCCACATGGTTATGGGAATTTAGATATTAAAAATCCACGCCGCGTCTTGCGTGCGCTCGAACGGTGTATTGCGTCAGGCAAAGACTTGCCGAGCCTACAAGCTGATTTTGCTGCTCGCCCAGAGCCTTATGCTGATTTCACTAAGCACTATGTGTTGTTGGAGCGTGACAAGGAGAACTTGAAGCAGCGTATAGCGCGTCGAGCTGAACAGATGCTAGATCAGGGCTTGGTTGAGGAGGTGGAACAGTTGAGGGAGTGTGGAATCGAAGCCAACCCCAGTGCTGCTTCGGCGATCGGCTACCGGGAGACATTGTGCTTTTTACGGGGCGAGCTTGCGCGCGAGGCGCTGTTGCCTGCCATCATTCAGAATACCAATCATCTCGTTAAAAAGCAGCGCACATGGTTTCGTTCCCAGATACGTAGACCCGATGATTTAGTGGCGTTTTAATGCCCGAGACGTCCTATTTTAGCGATTTAAGGCGTTGCTTCATTGCATTCTAAGAAATTACTCGACTGAACTAGGCTCTGACCTTTCATTCTCACCCTGTTTGTCATCTAAAATCAATCTTTGATTAGAGATCGCTGAGCCGAAGAAAATTTATAAATTATACTCTTATTATGAAAAAAGCGCTTATTACTGGAGTGACTGGTCAAGATGGATCTTACCTCGCCGAATTCTTATTGGAAAAAGGATACGAAGTTCACGGCATTAAGCGACGGGCATCCTCATTAAATACGCAACGGGTGGATCACATCTATGAAGATCCGCATATTGAGAATGCTCGTTTCCACCTCCATTATGGAGATTTGACCGATTCATCTAATCTGACTCGAATAATTAGCGAAGTGCAGCCCGATGAGGTGTATAATCTTGGAGCGCAGTCGCACGTGGCTGTTTCATTTGAATCGCCTGAGTATACCGCTGATGTGGATGCCCTTGGCACACTGCGTTTACTAGAAGCAATTCGTTTTCTTGGTTTGGAGAAGAAGACTAAATTTTATCAAGCCTCTACATCCGAACTATTTGGTGAGGTTCAGGAAATTCCTCAAAAGGAAACGACTCCGTTTTACCCGCGCTCTCCGTATGCAGCCGCTAAAATGTATGCGTATTGGATCACGGTGAATTATCGGGAGTCCTACGGAATGTATGCGTGTAATGGCATTCTCTTTAATCATGAGTCACCTCGTCGTGGTGAGACTTTTGTGACTCGCAAAATTACGCGGGCTTTGGCGAATATTGCCCAAGGTTTGGAAAAATGTCTCTATCTGGGTAACATGGACGCGTTACGCGATTGGGGGCATGCTAAGGATTATGTGCGTATGCAGTGGATGATGCTTCAGCAAGAAGAAGCCGAAGATTTTGTCATCGCCACGGGCAAGCAGATATCGGTGCGTGAGTTTGTGACGATGTCGGCTCGTGAGGCTGGCATTGAATTAGAATTTTCAGGCGAAGGCGTTGAAGAGATCGCGACGATTACGGCCGTAGATCAAACGAAAGCTCCATCGGTTTCCGTGGGTGATGTGATTGTTCAGGTGGACCCACGTTATTTCCGCCCTGCGGAAGTCGAAACACTGCTCGGAGATCCGAGCAAGGCGAAGGCCAAACTAGGCTGGGTTCCTGAAATTACCGTTGAGGAAATGTGCGCAGAGATGGTCGCTAATGATCTGGACATCGCAAAGCGTCATGCGCTCTTGGAGTTGCATGGTTATAATGTTGCGGTCTCCTTTGAGTCTTAAATAACGAACCTTAGCGCACTATGAAAAAGTTACTCATTCTCGGAGCTAGTGGGATGGTCGGTTCTGCACTTGTGCGAGCTGCTAAGCAACGAGGCTACAGTTATATTCTAGAGCCCACGAGCCGAGATCTTGACCTGATTAACCAGGCGCAAACACATGCGTATATGGAAGAGCATCGTCCAGATGCAGTGGTGATTGCCGCGGCCATGGTGGGTGGGATTCATGCAAACAGCACCTATCCAGCTGATTTTATTTATAAGAACTTAATGATCGCCGCCAATGCGATTGAAGGGGCTTATCAGGCGGGTGTGAAACGTCTGATGTTTTTGGGGAGCACCTGCATCTATCCGAAATTTGCGGAGCAACCGATGCAGGAGGCGTCTTTACTCACGTCTGCACTTGAGCCAACTAACGAGGCGTATGCCATCGCTAAGATCGCGGGTTTGAAACTTTGCCAACACTACCGTCAGCAGTATGGCGTGCTATATCACTCCGCGATGCCGACTAATCTTTACGGGCAAGGGGACAATTATCATCCGCAAAACTCACATGTATTGCCTGCGTTGATACGCCGCTTCCATGAGGCGAAGGAAAACAACACACCAGAAGTCGCGATTTGGGGCACTGGCACGCCGCTTCGTGAGTTTCTGCACGCAGACGATGCGGCGGCGGGCATCTTGCATTTACTCGAACTGGAAAATCCGCCCGAGTGGGTGAATCTTGGTTGCGGCACCGATATTTCCATTGGTGATCTGGCCCGTTTGGTCAAAGACGCCGTCGGCTATCAGGGTGAATTGACCTTCGATACCAGCAAGCCAGATGGCACGCCGCGTAAGCTGACGGATATTTCTAAGATCAAGGAAACCGGTTGGGAGCCAAAGATTCCCATCGAACAAGGTGTCACCATGGCCTACCAGTCGTTTTTGGATGAGAAAGCGGCAGGCACCTTGCGCGAATAGTCGCGAGGGCCCAAGCTGCAAGCTGCGGTTGCAATTGCGCCGCTAGATGGTTTGCTGGTATGTATGTGTCAACGTTGCGAATGGTGTGGAGACTCGGAACTTTACCAGAAATATCATGATGAGGAGTGGGGCGTTCCAGTCTGGGACGACCGACTACTCTTTGAATTTTTAATACTCGAAGGTGCGCAAGCGGGGTTGAGTTGGATTACGATTTTGAAGAAGCGTGAAAACTATCGTCGCTTGTATGATGGGTTTGATCCAGCGAAGATTGCGGGTTATGATGCTGCGAAAGTCGCCGCACTCTTGTCAGATACTGGAATTGTGAGAAATCGCTTGAAAGTCGCGGCATCGATTGGCAACGCGAAGGCCTATCTGCGAATCGTTGAGCGCGAGGGTGCCTTTGCGCCTTGGCTCTGGCAATTTGTTGGCGGGCAGCCCATACAAAACGCTTGGGCCGAATTTAAAGAAGTCCCCGTGAGCACGCCAGAGTCAGATGTTATGGCTAAAGCACTCAAACAGGAAGGCTTCAAATTTATCGGCACCACCATTTGCTACGCCTTTATGCAAGCGGTCGGTATGGTGAATGATCATACCGCGGACTGTTTCCGGTATGCAGAACTCTAATCGTTCCAAATCACCCCTTAATAATATCCTGCAGTGGTTTAAGGCGACCGTCTGCTAGGCTGTAAATCCAGCTGTGAATTTCGATGGACTGGCCGCGTTTCCATGCTTCGCGCAGGATTGCAGTGCGCTTTAAGTTATTCGCCTGGCCGACTACATTCAGCTCACAGAGGCGGTCAATTTGCGCTTCTTTGTCTAGCGGCTCTAGCTCGTGGGCGTGTAGCGTTTGAATGTCTTGGATGTGGCGGAGCCAATTGTCGATGATGCCTATATGGTCGTCTTGTGCAGCTGCGCGAACGCCGCCGCATCCATAGTGACCACATACAATGATGTGCTCAACCTTGAGGATATCCACCGCATACTCTAAAACCGAAAGTAAGTTTAAATCAGTATGCACGACAACATTGGCGATATTGCGGTGCACGAAAATTTCGCCCGGCATGAGGCCCGTGATCTGATTCGCAGGAACACGACTGTCGGAGCAACCAATCCAGAGATACTTTGGGTGCTGTTGCTCCGAGAGTATCTTGAAGAAGTCAGGGTCGTCTTGTGCGACTTGCGCCGCCCATTCGCGATTGCGTTCAAGAAGTTTAAAGAGGGTAGGCATTGTGTTCTATTATTAACGTTTTTTTGATTCAGTCAGCCTTTTGGGGGCACTGCAAGGCTGAGAAATAATGTTTCTTATACATAATGGTCATAAAAAGGCTAACTTATCTTGACATCAAGGTAATTGGGTGCGATCGTGCTGCCCATGGCAAAGATTTATCAAAATTCAGGATCACACTTGTTTTTACTCTTCTGGAAAGCGTCGCATGCAGTGATGCGTTACGATCAGGCGAGTATTAAGCAGGCTGGATTTGCCTCACTGTCTGATTTTGTGGTATTGGAGGTTTTGTTGCATAAGGGGGCGCAGCCCGTGAATGCAATCGGGGAGAAGGTTTTGTTGACCAGTGGATCGATCACTACAGCGGTCCAGCGTCTAGAAAAAAAGGGTTTGGTCCGTCGCGAGCGTAGCGCAGAAGACGCTCGTGTCGTATTGGTGCACCTGACTGAGGATGGCAGAAATTTAATTGATACTTCCTTTGAGGCGCATTCGACGAACCTAGACCAGCTCTTCGACACCTTAGACGAAACGGAGCGTGAGCAGTTTGCAGCGTTGATGCGCAAGGTCGGACAGCGCGCCGTATTGCTGAATGGCTAATACTTTTATTTATATATCTTGATATCAAGATAATTATCAAAACTAAACAGAAAGATACACTATGAAAGCTAGAGAAATCATCCTAAACACATCAAATACCTTAGCCTTCCTGCCTATTCGGCTTGGGGTTGGGGTCGTCATGGCAGCGCATGGAGCTCAAAAACTGTTTGGCTGGTTTGGCGGCTATGGGCTACAGGGAACGGGGCAATTTTTTGCGGAGAATTTAGGCTTAAAGCCTGGTGTGCTCATGGCGGCAATGGCTGGTGGCACTGAGTTCATTGGTGGCTTATTGCTGATTGCAGGCTTTTTGACTCGTTTGTCTGGAGCGGCACTTGTGGGAACGATGTTCATCGCAATTGTGACCGCACATCCTGATGCATTTTTCGCATCGAATGGTGGTATGGAATACCCGCTCATGCTGTTGCTGGAGAGTTTGACGCTCGCGATCGGCGGTGGCGGGGCGCTTTCGGTCGACCAGAAATTGGCGGCTAAAGCGTAGGTCGAACCGTTGCTTAGCGAATAAGATTAAGATTAGGAGTCAGATTATGAATACGAAACAATTAACACGCTCGGAGGAGCGTATGCGGACGCAGATGGAATGGCTGGATGCCCGGCATAGTTTTTCGTTTAGCGGACATTACGATTCAGAGCGCATGGGCTTCGGGCCTTTACGCGTCGTGAACGAAGATCGCATTGCCCCGAGTGCTGGCTTTGCGCCGCACCCGCATCGAGATATGGAAATTGTCACGATTGTATTGGAAGGACGGTTGGAGCACAAAGATAGTATGGGCAATGGCCGTATCATAGAAGCGGGCGACATTCAATACATGAGCGCAGGTTCTGGAGTGACACACAGTGAGTTGAACCCTTCGTCAGACGTGCCAGTGCACTTAATGCAGATCTGGGTTGAGCCCAGTGAGAAAGGCCTTGAGCCGCGTTATGCTGATCAGCCTTTGGTCGGTGCTGAGGACAATCAATGGAGTCTAATGCTGTCGTCCGACGGTCGCGATGGCTCTATGGCGATTCGCCAAGATGCAGAGTTGCGCACTGTGCGGCTGGGCGCGGGAGCTACCATCGAGTTTGGGGCAGTGGCTTCAGGTCGTGGCCTCTGGGTATTTGTGGTCGAGGGCGCGGTCGAGACTGGTGGTGAAACTATGCAAGCTGGCGATTCGCTGGCGTTGACTGGTGTAGATGGCTTGGCGCTGCGAGCTGTAGGGATCGCTAAGGTTTTGGTGTTTGAAGTGTCAGTGGCATAGCGGATTTATTTTGCCTTAGCGTAAGTCGGACACTCTTGTCTGGCTCTGTTCGGTTGATGGTCAGGCAAGAGTGCCTAACCTACTACATAGCCAACCCTCTCCTACGAAAGGCGCTGGGATACGGCTACCCAGATTTGGGCCTGTAGGGTTTCGATGCTTTGGCTTCCGTCGAGCACGAGGAAGCGTTCTGGTTCGGATGCGGCTAGTTTGAGGTAGCCAGCTCGGACGGCTTCGAAAAATTCGATGGCTTCTTGCTCCATACGATCCAGTTCGCCATTGCCGCGGGCGCGGACTCGGCTCATGCCGACGTCTGGGGAGAGGTCGATTAAGATGGTGAGTGCCGGGCGGGTGTCGCCGACAGCAAATTGATTGATCCCCGCCACGGATGCGTTGTCGATTTGTCGAGCGACGCCTTGGTAGACAGTCGTCGAGTCCATGAAGCGGTCGCAGAGAACGACGTCGCCCGCGTCGAGTGCGGGTTGGATTCGTTTACGTGTGTGTTGTGCGCGGCTAGCGGTGAAGAGGAGTAGTTCCGCTTCGGGTGACATGCCTTTGCCGGCGTCGTCGTGCTGAAGCAGGTTGCGGATCGCTTCGCCGAGCGGGGTGCCGCCAGGTTCGCGAGTTTGCACCACGGCGTGCCCTTCGGCTTGCAGGCGTTCGGAGAGCAGGCGGATTTGCGTTGATTTACCGCAACCTTCGCCGCCTTCAAATGTGATGAATAAACCAGCCACGATTGTTTACCAGGTGCCGATGAATTCTTGCAGCTCAACGAGTGATGGGCTCACTGCGGTGCGGACGTAAAAGCCTGAGGTCGCTACAGCAACGGTCAGCGCTGCTGTGGGTGAGAGTCCGATCATTTGGGCGGTGACAAAGCCGGAGTTGAAGTGGTCGCCCGCACCAGTGGTGATCTTTGGTTTGTCGCAAAAGGGGCCTTTCACGTAGGCAGTGCCTTCAGGAGTGGCGCACGCGGCATCATGTGTTGGGTGCACGACGACGGTGTTGAGTTTTAGCTTGGTGCGTATGCGTTCGGCGATGACTTGGAGGTTTTCTGAAGTGTTCTCGAGTGGGCTAAAGCCGAGTAGCTTATCCACTTGCTCTGCCTCGCGAAGGTTGAGACCGAGGATGACTTTGCCAAATTGCTCGAATTGACTGAAGAGGTGGAGCACCTCTAATAAGTCGGCTTCGGAGCGCTTTTCAGGGTCGGCAAGATCAAAAAAGAAGATGCGATCCGGATTGGGCTTTACGGTTGGAAGGAGTCTGTCGAGAAAGTCGCGGAAGACGTCGGAGAGGAAGGGGATCATCGTCCAGTTCACCATCGCGATGCTGTCGGCTTCATTGAAAACTTTGATCAACTCGTCGGTGCCGACTGCGGATACGATGTGCTCGTAGTTGATTTCGTCGAGGCTCGCCATTGAGCCCAGCATGATTTTGCCATCGGTAAACTCTGCCGCATGCGTCACGCCAGGATCGGTGATGGAAATGGCATTGGTTTTCTGTGCGAATTCCTCGAAGACTGGATGAATGACTGTTTTGCCGAGTGCGCCGAGGTAGCGCACTTGGATGCCGTGAGCACTTTGAGCGTTTGCCATGATCGGCCCATTACCGCCGAGTTTTTCGACGACAGGTGCGAGCTCGATATTGGCGCTTTTACCAGCGGCCGAGCTGATCCGAGCGCCAAATTCGGAAATGGTTTGTATGCGTTCAAATTGATCGCCTGGACCATGGCGCTTGTCGACGGGGTGCACGATTTTGTCGACGAAGCCGTCAATGCCGACGAGCGCATTTTTACTGCTTGCGAGGGGGGCGTTCTCTTTGAGTTCGCTAAGAGTGAGGCTAATGTTATCCATTTATCAATGTATTCGAGAGATTTTGTAGTTAGTTGTCGCTAGGGCCGCAAACCATTTGTGTATAGGCTGTGAAAAGCTTTTTCGGTTTTTTGCTGGCAGGGACTTGAACGCCTGTAGTTAATAGCTGTCTATTCAGTAAACATCTTTTAGTATATAGTTTATGAGCCTTCCTTTCGCCTTCGATTCATTGTTAATTTTCGCTGCCTCTGGTCCGAATGTGTTCACGTATTTTGGTCAGTCCAATTTTGCGGGCAAAATCGTTATACTGATCTTAGCGGTATTCAGTATTGTGGCGTGGACAGTGATGCTCGGTAAGCACCTCGATCTGTCGAAACTTCGCTCGCAGAATTTGCGCTATGAGCGTGCGCTGAGTAAAGAGGCGCACTTACTTGCACTCGATGCGGAACGCCCGGGTAAGGGGAGTGGCCTGTATTACAATATCGTGCGCGAGGCCTTGGAGGCATTTTATCGTTACGGTGGCGCTGAAGTTGATGGCGACACGCACCGCGCCACCTTGCGTATGGGGCATGTCGAAAATGCCCTACAACGTGCGGTTGCTGAGCAGATAATTCGCTACGAAACGAAGATGGTATTACTTGGATCGATTGTTACAGGAGCTCCATTTTTGGGTCTACTGGGCACGGTGTGGGGTGTGATGGATGCCTTTGGCGGTATGGCAGGTGCGGGTTCGGCAAGTTTGCAAAGTCTTGCGCCAGGTGTTTCTGGTGCCTTGTTGACTACTGTTATGGGACTCGTGGTCGCGATTCCATCGGTGTTTGGCTACAACTACTTGCTGCAAAACACGAAGATCGCCGTTGTCGAGTTGGAGAACTTTGCGAGCACCGTCGCTGACCGTATCGAGCTCGAAGCTCAAGCCGCCGCGGCGGATGCCTAAGGTTATACGTTAGCCATTATTCATTAACTATTAAAAACCGTGGCTCGTAAATTTCATCGAAAAAACAGGCTTTCTGCGCTGACTGAGATCAACGTTACGCCGTTGATCGACCTCGCGTTTGCATTGTTGATTATCTTCATGATCACCACGCCGCTATTGGAACAGACGATTGAGGTGAATCTTCCCGTCGAGGGTGCCAAAGCGCAGCCAGAAGAACGCGCCGATTTTCAAAGTATTTCAATCGATAAAGCGGGTGACTACTATTGGGGCGAGAATCAGGTGAGCATTGTGGAGCTCGGTGATTTGTTGGATACACTGGTGATGGATGCAGATCCTCCAGTGTTGAGCATTCGCGCCGATTCGACTTTGCCGTATCAAAAGGTCATCACCGTGGTGGATATGATTAAGCAACGTAAACTTTCTAAGATTAGTCTCGATACTAAGGTCGAATAGCGAAGCCATGAACATCCGCAAAAATCAAGCTTTCTGGACCTCGGTGATTCTTCACCTTGTGGTGCTGTTTGCCTTGTTGCTCGGAGTGATCATTGAGGCCTTAAAGCCTAAGGAAGAAGAGCTGCATGTTTTTCAAATGGTGGATCCCGCGAGTCAGAATGTGGCTCAACCGAATCCGCCACTCGATGTGCCAGAGGAGATGCAAGAACCAGAGTTGGATTTGCCCGATATTCCGGCGTTAACTCCACCGCCAGAGCCGCCACCTCCCCAGCCAGTAGAGCCTACTGCACCGCCGACACCCGCGCCGCCTAAGCCGAAGGATCAGTCGATGAGCTATGAGGAGTTTATAAAGCAAAATCCAATCAAGACGCCGAAGCCACCGAAACCACCGACTCGAAAGCCGATTGAGAAAATTGAGATTAAGCCAGATGTTTTCCGCGTTCCAGATACGTATATTCCTTCACAGTCGAATCAACAAATGTCGCCTCAACAGCAAGATGCGATACGGCGCTATGTCGGTCAGATCTCCGCGATGTTGAACCGTGCATGGGTGAAACCAGGCAGTCTCGCAGGACGTGATCTCAAGGTAGTCGCGATTTTCTACGTCGATTCATCCGGTCGTATCAGTAACATACGCTTTCAACCAGGGTCCGGAAATGCGGCATTCGACACATCTGTGAAAGCCGCGTTTGCGAAGATTCGCACCGCAGGGCCAACTCCCACTGGCAAGGGGCAGGAGATAAGGATCAGCTTTAATATGTTGGATTGATTGGGTCCTTCAAATTGAAGGTAGCGGCGCGCGTCCCTGCGCGCCACACGTTGGACCTGTTTTACCTATGGTGGCCTGTGCTCTGCAATGGCGCGTAGGGACGCGCGCCGCTACCTTCTTTTCTGGAGGGCAGACCTCTATGTCTGCCGTTCGTCTGGCGGTGTATCGAATGATGGCGGGCGCATCAAGTTGCGCCCCTACAAATTTTGGTTTACACAAAAAAGGCCGCCCTCGAAAATGAAGGCGGCCTTGTCGTTTAAAGATCCAGCAGACGCTTAGAACGCGAACTGATACTTCGCGAGGCGCTGGCCGATTTCGGCAGCGATGGCTTTTTCAGCATCTACACCCTTTGCCGCAAAGGTTACAGAGAAGCGGACGAAGCTGCCGCAATCATCCCAAGGCACTGTGCTGATCAACTCATTGGTGATGAGCCACTGGCTGAACGCTTCACCGCTATCGAACTCAGTGGTTACGCCGTCAATGGTTGCGGACTTTGGAGCGTTCACATAGAGGAAGAAGCTGCCTTTTGGCTTTTTAGCCGAGAAGCCTGCGCTGTTGAGTGCTTCAACGAGCAAGTCCATGCGGCGAGAGTATTTACCAGCGATCTCTTCAGTGATTTGCGGGTTTGCCAGTGCGACTGCACCAGCTTTCTGGATCGCCAAGAACTGACCGGAATCGGAGTTGTCCTTCATGTCCGCATATGCCTTCACGATGAGCGGGTTGCCGACCACGAAACCGATACGCCAGCCAGTCATGTTGTAGCTCTTCGATAGCGAGTGGAGCTCGATGGCGACTTCCTTCGCACCTTCGACCTGGAAGATCGATGTGGGCTCACCTTCGAAAATCAAGGATGAGTAGGCGGCATCTTGAAGAATGATCAAGTTGTTAGCCTTGGCGAAGGCGACTGCCTTTTCGAAGAACTCAAGTGTCGCGGATGCCCCAGTTGGGTTGTTTGGGTAGTTGAGCACCATGATCTTCGCCTTGGCGAGCACATTGGCTGGCACTGCATCGAGGTCGGGTAGGAAGTCATTCGCCTCCTCAAGCTTCATATTGTAAACCTCGCCACCGAGATATTTGGCGTGTGTGCCGAGCACTGGGTAGCCAGGCACGGTCATGAGCACGTAGTCGCCTGGGTTGATGAAGCAGGCAGGGATCATGGACAGCGCAGTCTTAGAACCAATGGAGTGGACCACTTCGGTGTTTGCGTCGATGTCGTTGACGCCAAAGACGTCGGCCATGTATTGAGCGGCAGCTTTTTTGAAATCGTCACCACCATTGTCGGCGTAGCCACGGTTTTCTTCTTTGGCCGCTTCCGCTTGCAGTGTTTCGATCACGATGGGGAAGGCCATTTCGTCCGGTTCGCCCACGCCCATGTCGATGAGGTCGACGTCAGGCTTGGCTTCTTTAGCTGCCTTTTTCGCGCGTTTGATCTTCTCAAACTTATAGATGGCGGTGGATTTGCCGTATTGATTGCCGCCGATGCGCTCGGCGAAAAGTTCTTGGATGTAAGGATCGCTCATAATGATATAGCCTAATTTTTAATAGCTAGTGGCTAAGAGTTGGTCTGGGTTGATTTATGAATAGTATTGTGAAAAAGTAGGTAAGCGCTACGAAATCAATGCGAAAACCTAATTATGCAGATAATTCAATCGGTCAACGAAATGCAATCTCACGCCATCGGCTTGCGCTCAAGCGGTCGACTCATCGCGTTGGTGCCCACGATGGGCTGCCTGCACGAAGGGCATCTCTCCCTGATTGATATTGCCAAAGAGAAGGCAGACAAAGTCATTGTTTCGATATTTGTCAACCCCACCCAGTTTGGGCCGAACGAAGATTACGACAAATATCCTCGTATGTTGGAGGCTGATATTGAGAAATGTCGCGAGCGTGGTGCAGACATCGTGTTCAACCCACCACTGAATGAAATGTATCCCGATGGTTATTCCACCTATGTTGACGAAGACCACATTACTGATGGGCTCTGCGGTATATCCCGCCCACAACACTTTCGCGGTGTCACTACAGTTTGCTTGAAACTATTTAATATCACTCGGCCAGATATCGCTGTTTTTGGACAAAAGGACGCTCAGCAATGCGCCGTGATTCGCAAGATGGTAAGCGATTTAAACATCCCCGCCGAGATCGTGATTGGACCGACACTTCGAGACGAAGACGGCTTGGCGACCAGTTCGCGTAACGCCTACCTGACTCCGCTGCAACGCACCGAAGCACTCAGTATCTTCAAGGCGCTCACCATCGCAAAGGGGATGGTCGATGAAGGCGTTCGCAGCGTCGACCGAGTGATCGCAGAGATCACCCATACGCTCTCGCTTTCCCGTCGTGTTCGCGTGATTTACGTGCAAATCGTCGACCGCGACACGATGAAACCCGCCCGCGAAATTCTCCCAGGCAAGCAAGTCATCACCGTCGCTGTTTGGGTCGAGCAAACCCGCTTGATTGATAATATTTTGATCTGATCATCCAGTAAATGAATCACTTCTACCCTGGGATGGGCGCAACGTCCGCGATGTATGGCGAGCCTTGGAGGGAAGCGGTCAAAGGTGAGTTTCACGACTGGCCTACTTGGTGTGGCGAGAGATCGATTACGGACATCGCTAAAAGTATAATTGAAGCGCATCAGATTTGTGCAGGTGATACCGTATCCTAAGGATGTGCAGTATGGGATTGATGGAGGGCACCTAATTGCCATGACCCATGCAATCGAGTGCCTTGAGGCGATTCGTGGAATTCAGACTGACCCGGATGGCACGAACTAGAGAAAATGTTGGGTAAGAAGCTGGAGGGTTGCGCTCCGTCGCAACCGCGTCCGTGCAAGCGGATCGTCAAGGGTGTGTCGGCGGCGGTGACGGAGCACCGCCCTCCAGTGTATGTAAAAAGAAAAATCCGGCAGCGATACAAAGGATGAAGACGATCAGTTGGCGCTGTTTTATTCTGGAGGGTTGCGCTCCGTCGCAACCGCCGATAGTTTGAGGTATTTAGGTGTTTCCGAGGCAATGACGGAGGATTGCTCTCCAAATGTAGTTCTGCGTATTGTCTCGATAAAGCACCTTAACTTTATGTGAAAATGACAAAGTGTTTCCTCATTATCATGTGCTGTTCAGCGCTCGGCATGACACTTTTCGCCGAGCGCGCATATAAAATTTCGAATCAGCAAGGCACGGTTCAAGTGCACATCATCGAATTTGCTGCAACTGAGAACCATGGTTTTGAACTTGTTGATGGAGTGAAATCGATGCATCGATTGTCAGTGACTGATTTTTATAATGAAGAAACTGATCTTTTAATCGTCAACGGTGGGTATTTTGATGGCAACCTGCACCCTGTTGGCTACTGCAAAATTGGGGATCAAATAATTTCAGAAGCCCATGCACCTAAGCTAACTGGCTATTTAAGCTTGGATGCTTCGGGAGAGCTAGACCTTCATTGGAAGCAATTGCCTGATCCAGTGCCAGAGTCGGTTCTGCAGGCTGGACCGTTCATCATCGACCCTGGTGCCCAGATTGGAATCCGCAGTGAAAGCGGCTTGCCTGCAAAGCGCACAGTGGTTGCGCAGACGCAGGAAGGCGAGATACTGATTATCACGACAACAGCGGTCAGTTTGTTTGAGTTAGCTCGCCTCTTAAAGGTAAAGCTACCAAGCATCGACTGCGCGCTCAACCTAGACGGAGGCCCTTCGACTGGACTGATCTATGAAAATATAAGGATTGAGAATCAGAATCCTGTGCGTTACTTTCTGAGAAAGAAACGCCAAGCAGCCTCCGCGTTGTAGCCACATTCTAACTTCTGACTCCTCTCTTCTAACTTCCTTACTAAATGTCTAAATCGTATGATGTCATCGTTGTCGGCAGTGGAATTGCTGGCTTGATTTTTGCGCTCAAAGTCGCGGAGGCTGGCAGCAATGTGGCGATCATCACGAAGAAAAATTCCGCTGAATCAAATACCAACTACGCCCAAGGTGGAATCGCTGCGGTCACTTCGCAGACCGACGATGTGGAGATGCACGTTAGCGACACATTGGTTGCCGGCGACGGACTGTGTGAGGAAGCCGTCGTGCGTGAAATACTTAAGGATGGTGCGGCTGGAATTGAGGAGCTCGCACGTCGTGGTGTGGAATTTACTCAACTAGATGACGGCCGTGTGTCGCTGGGTAAAGAGGGCGGGCACTCGAAACGCCGTATTTTACACGTTCAAGATGTTACGGGCAAAGCGATTGAAGATGCGTTGGTGCATAGCATTGAGACCTCGCCAAATATTGACACCTTTGAGCATCATTTCGCGATCGAGCTGATCACTTCCTCAAAACTAAAAAAGCTCGGGCACTCCGCGCCGGAAGGTGACGATCGTGTGCTTGGACTTTATGCGCTCAATACCTTTAGCGAACAGGTCGAAACTTTTTCTGCAAATGCCGTGATGTTGGCGACTGGGGGGATCGGGCAGGTCTATCAATTTACTACGAATCCATTTATCGCTACCGGAGACGGTATCGCGATGGCGTATCGCGCCGGCGTGGAAGTGCGCAACA
The DNA here is from genome assembly GCA_937136395.1 of uncultured Opitutia bacterium. Classification (GTDB taxonomy): domain Bacteria; phylum Verrucomicrobiota; class Verrucomicrobiia; order Opitutales; family Coraliomargaritaceae; genus JBPOFY01. The sequence continues at coordinate 133,260 of CAKZOI010000070.1, forward strand.
TGGAATTCATCCAGTTTCATCCGACCGCATTTTATGGGGCCGGATCGGATCGTTTTTTAATTTCCGAAGCCGTGCGCGGCGAAGGTGCCATTCTTCGAAACTTGAAGGGCGAGGCCTTCATGGAGAAATACGATGAGCGTAAAGAGCTCGCACCGCGCGATGTCGTTGCGAGGGCGATTGATTCCGAAATGAAACAGTCAGGTTCGCGTCATGTCTGGCTGGATACACGCGGCATTTCATTAAAGGAGTTGCACGAGCGTTTTCCGAATATTTACGAATACTGCGCCAAGCAGGGCATCGCCCTTGAGCGTGATATGATACCAGTCGTGCCTGCCGCCCATTATCTCTGCGGCGGGGTGAAGACCAACTTGAATAGCGAGACTACGCTCCCTGGACTTTTTGCCTGTGGCGAAGTGGCGAGCACAGGACTGCACGGCGCGAACCGACTCGCCAGTAACTCATTACTTGAGGCTGTTGTCATGGCGAACCGTGGGGCGTCGACTGCGGAGAAATACTTAGTGAATTTAAAAACGGACCCAATCGAGCTGCCCGACTGGGTGGATGGTGACGTGCGCGATTCCGATGAGCGGGTCGTGCTCTTGCACAATTGGGACGAAGTGAAACGCACGATGTGGGACTATGTTGGTATTGTGCGCACAACCAAACGCCTAGAACGCGCCCGCACACGTATCGAAACCTTAAAGCGTGAGATTAACGAGTATTATTGGGACTTCAAAGTGGATGAAAGTCTCCTAGAACTTCGTAATTTGATTTTAGTTGCCGGCCTAGTTGTCGACTGCGCTTTACAGCGTAAGGAGAGCCGCGGGTTGCATTTCACCTTGGATTTCCCCGAGAAGAGCGAGCAGTTGGTGGATTCAAAAGTGAGTGTTTAGAACATCGATGGATCTAGTAGGGGCTTCATTTATGAAGCCCGCCGAGCAAAGGCCTTAAACACTGCGGTCTTCATAAATGAAGCCCCTACAGCCCGTATGGCATTCCGCGGATCGTTTCGTGTGGGAGCTGAGTGCCCAGTTTCCTACTACGGACTGGTGAAGGTGCCTGTGAGGTTAAACTCGGAGTTAGCGATTATATGAGCAAAGACAGGGCCTGAGGTGACTCCTTTTTCAAAATACACCTGAAACGGGAAAAATCCGGACATCTGGAAGTAAAGCTGGTAGCGTCCTCCCAGATCATGCAGCTCATAGAAGTTGAGTGCTCCAGATTCACCGTTATAAGTGTAGGTGCCGGCGGTGGCAGAAGTCAGGTTCAGCACGATGTCTGGGAACCCGACCAAGCTAAAGGTGTAGTTCAGTCCGGTGCCGTCGACTCGGCTGCCAACTTCTGATTCGACGACATTAAAGAAATACTTATTTTGTGTCGAAAGTAGACTGTTGATGGAGATGTCGAAATCCGCATCGGCATTGAAGTTGGGGCCGGCGTAGAAAAGATTACCCCAGTTGTTGCTCGCTAAATCATTTGTGCCGTAAAGCTGATGACCGTATGTGGTGTCTCGATTTGGTATTCGAATCCTATATGCAGGTCCAGCGGCAGTGATGATTTCTGCTTGCACCAGTTGTCGATATTGTGGACGGAGTAATCCAGTGCTGGAGAAATTGTTGGCCTCAGTGCCGACCCGAATGATGGTGACGCTGTTGATGGTCATATCGGAAACGGGCCGATCATCCCCATCCACCGGGACTTCTCCTAGAGCTGTCACATCGGGTAGACCGTCTACAATCACTCCGAACACACTGTGCTTGCCATCCAGATTGGGGGTGGCTGCCAAGGTGATGAAGAACTGGCTACCATTTGAATTTGCGCCCGAGTTGGCCATGGAAAGGATTCCTGGTCCCGAGTGAGTCAAACTGGCATCCATCTCATCTGGGAACTGAAAGCCTGGTCCGTCCGATCCCAGTCCGTTTCTCGACCCAGTCTGAATGACGAATCCTGAAATGACACGGTGAAAGGTCACTCCGTTGTAAAAAGGGGTGTGATTTTTCGAGAAACCTACGGAATTGAACCAGTCTTTGCTTCCTTCAGCCAATTCAATGAAATTGAGCACTGTCACGGGCGCTTCCTGGTAGTGCAAACTTGCTGTGAATTCGTAAGCGGTGCTGTTGTGTGTCACCGCAAACTGCGCGTAGATGCCGTCATCCGTCGGCACGAATGCCGCGTGCACTGCGACACCCAGCGCTAAAAAACTGATCGATAGCAATATTTGTAGACCCTTTTTAATGTGTGAATCTTTGCTTACTGGAGTGGGTTTGAATTGACCAGCATAAATGAAGCCCTTACAGCCCCTCTAGTCCGTATGGCATTCTGGTATACACACTGCGCGGATCATTCAGGGCGCGTAGTTGACGATTCAGCCCTTCAAGTTCGGTGGCGATTCGATTGAGTGGGCTAGAGATTTTGGCGACGGGCGCGGCACCGGCTTCGGCTAAGAGCATTTCAAGAGTGTCGGCAAATGTGGATGGTGCGGGTATTTGCTCGATGGTGAGTTCGCTTAGCTCGCTTAGTTTGACTGCATCGTTGATCGCGGTATCAAGTCCGCCGATCTCATCGATCAGTGAAAGGCCTTTCGCACTCAAGCCGCTCCAGACTCGGCCTTGTGCAATCTCACGCACTTGGACAGCATCGATCGATCGACCTTCAGCGACTTTGTCGATGAAGGCATCGTAAATCTCGTCGGTGAATTTTTGGATCAAGGTCATTTCGCTTTCCGAGCGTGGACGAGTGACTGTGTAGATGTCGGCAAAGGGTGATGTCTTCACGCCATCGAAATTGACGGCAAAGCCCTCAGCGGCCTCCTGAATATTGAAGATCAATCCAAAGACTCCGATCGATCCCGTGATCGTATAAGGCTGTGCATAAATTTTGTCAGCATAGGCGGAGATCCAGTAGCCACCACTGGCTGCATAACTCCCCATGGAGACCACGAGCGGCTTCTGCGCCGCAAGCAAACGCGTTTCGCGCTGGATGATTTCCGAGGCCATTGCGCTGCCGCCCGGGCTATTTACACGCAGCACCACAGCTTTGACGTCTTCATCTTTACGCAAGCGGCGCAGCTCGTAAGCTAGCCAATCACCGCCGACGTAGTCGGGGTAGTAGCCGCCGTCGATGATTTCGCCCTCGGCATAGACGACCGCGATGCGCTCTTGATCGCTGACATCAATCATAAAGGTGTCCATTTCAAAGCCGCGCGCGTTGGCATAGTCAACGAGGTCGACCTGTTGGAAGGATTCGTCCGCTTTCGAATAGTCGTAGGTAGCTACGAGGTGTTCAATGAGTTCGTCTAGGTAACCAGCTTTATCGGCCAGCTTTGCCGCGAGCGCATCCTCTGCTGTGAAAAAGGCGCTCGAATTGCTCAGTTGCACGGCCTCCTGTGGGTCGATTGCACGGGCGACACTGATTTCAGCGAGTAGTGTCTGCCAGAGATCGTTGAGCAATACGGTCTTTTGCTCTCGGTCGGGAGCGCTCATGCCAGTGCGTGTAAAGATTTCAACCGCCGACTTATATTCGCCGACGCGAGTGGTTTGCACCCCGATGCCATATTTTTCGAAAGTGTTACCTAGGAAAGGCCCATTCGTGGCTAGACCATTGAGTGAGATCATGCCGAAAGGGTTGATCCAGATTTCATCAGCGACTGAAGCTAAGTAGTAATCTTTTTGCGACGGATCGATGAGATAGGCATAGATGGGTTTACCAGAACTTTGAAAATCGATCAGCGCGTTGCGGATTTCAGAGATTGCCGCGAGGCCAGACCCGTAGCCATCCTGTAGGAGGTTGCCATGTAGGAGTAGCGCGGAAATATCCTCATCGGTTTTGGCGCGATCAATGGCGTCTAGGACTTTGAGTAGGTAGGTTGCTGAATAGCTGCCGCCGCCGAGCGCTTCTTGTAGTGCCGCATCAACAGTCGTCATGGGAGGCGCATCCTTGATCGTGGTATTTAAGTCAAAAACCAGCACGCTGCCTGCTTTCACATCGACGATTTGTTGATCGCTCATAGTGGCAATCGCTCCAATCAGAGCGAAGAAGGCGACCAAGCTAATGACGCCCAAAATAATAAACGCCGTCAACGATCCGAGTAAGCTTTGAAAAAATGCTTTCATGCAGGTATGTATGCACCGCATATGCGTTGTTGGGCAACTGCGCAATTTGCGAAATCAATCGTAGCGTGCCGCCTCAGCAAACGATTGCCTTAGGTTGGAGCAAAGTTCGTCTGCTGAAGCGGCATGTTACCTCCGAGTTGGTGGACTTTCCTGGATGTCGCCGCGCGCCGTGACTACATTTGATTTTCCAAGCTCATCGATCATTTTCCCGTTGCGGCTGTTTTGTCCTTCTTCCTAATCGGGAGCATGTCATCACTGAGTTCAACGAGTCGCTATGCATTGGTCGGTCCTGGAGCTATCGGGCTTTATTATGGTGGTTTGCTGGCGAAGTCGGGGTGTGCGCTACATGTGCTCGCCCGCTCTGATTATACGGCTATGCACGAGCATGGCCTGATGATTCGAATGATTGATCCAGCGACTCAGGTCTTAAATGCGAAATATTCAATCACGCCCGCTCAAGTCGCTTCTGAGGCTACCGAAATCGGCGTGGTGGATTGTGTGATTATTACCGCGAAAACAACCGTGAACGCCCAGTTGATCGAAAGCCTGCACGCCTTGATTCAGCCTCGGCATACGGTGGTGTTGACTTTACAAAACGGTATGGGCAATGCGGAGTATTTTGCCACGCACTTCCCGAACAGTCCAATTTTAGGGGGGCTCTGTTTTGTTTGTGCCAATCGCACAAAGCCTGCGGTGGTGGAGAACTATCTGCCCGGTCGCGTGGAGATCGGCGCGCTTTGCGATGAGTGGTCGGCAGATGCGGGTGCTGTGGTCGAGGTCTTCAAAGCCGCAGGCATTCAGACTTCGCAGTCGGCCTCTTTTGTGGCATCGCTCTGGCGAAAGTTGTGTTGGAATGTGCCTTTCAATGGGCTGTCCATTGCTGCGGGAGGCATCACCACCGATTTGATTTTAGCCGATTCAAAACTGGCCAGCCGGGCTCGTCGATTGATGGAAGAGCTCCGCGCTGCTGCGACCCTTGCAGGACACGAGATTGCGGATAGCTTTATCCAAGGGCAGTTCGATGTGACCGAAAAGATGGGGGCGTATCAGCCATCTTCTTTAATTGATTATCAGGCTGGTCGCGCCGTTGAGGTCGAGTCGATCTGGGGTGAGCCGTTGCGGCGTGGGCAATCACTGGGCGCGAATATGCCTGAACTCGAGAAGCTCTATCAGGAGATAAAAGCATTCGTGGACGCGTCCTAACATTTAGTTCGTATTCCTGTATGATTCCGTTAGTCATTTGTTATTCTTATCTTTATTAACTAAACGATAGGCACACGATGGAATGGTTTTATGAGAAAATGGCACGCAATCAGGCCCAGTATCTGAGGATGCGTTGAAGGGACTGATTGCTTCTGGAGAGATTCAAGAGCAAAATTTAGTTTGGCGTCAGGGGATGGCTGACTGGGCTCCTTACTCGACAGTTTTTAAGTTCGCTGGAGCTGTGACGGGTTGCCCGACTTGTGGTGCCGAAGTTTCGTCAGACCAATTGATTCCTGCGGGTGATCGCCAAGTATGTCCAAACTGCCGCGATTCGTATGCGCAAGGTTTGAAGGAAGGGGTGACTAGCACAGCAGCGCTATCCGGTGGCCGCGGCACCGGCGGTATGACGCCGAATGCAGAGCTGCGAGCAATGGGTAAAGACGCCTTAGAGGGGCAGTGGGGTATCAGGCGTTGATTGAATTCTTTCGTGAGACGATTACGCCGACTGATTTTTGTGACCTTGTTTTCTGTGGATACGTGCCTAAGGGAGCAGGCGATGAGCTTCTAAAGTATGGACTTGCAGCCGATCCAGGAGTGCTGGAAATCAATCTACCCCCTGCCGCAACATGGCAGGAATACGATTGTTTCCTTGGGCATGCAGCGGCGGCTGCCGATGAGGTAGGCTTAAAGCAAACGAAGCTGCAGCTCAATGGCGCGGTGCATGGCACTGGGGGCTGCGCGCATCTCGCTTTCGGATGGCCGAGTCTGGAGGAGAATCCTTTTTTAAAAGAGCCGAAACGTATCGTATCTCTGCTGCGTTATTGGCAACAGCATCCTGCGCTCTCGTATTTATTTATCGGTCAATATGTGGGTCCTGGTAGCCAAGCGCCACGTGTGGATGAAGGACCCAGTCATGGTCTCTATGAGCTAGAAGTTGCTTGCGAAGGGGTGCAGAGTTTAGGTGAGCATCCAGAGGGTGAGCTGATCGACCAGTTTTATCGAAACCTTCTAACGGATTCGTCAGGCAATGCTCATCGCACAGAGATTTGTTTTGATAAGTTTTGCAATCCGTCCGCACCGAACGGTAAGTGGGGAATCATCGAGCTACGTGCGTTTGAAACCTTTCCGAAAACCGAAACGATGTCGGTCATTGCACTGTTTGTGCGTGTGGTTCTGGCCCGCTTGTTCAAAGCGCCTTATACGGAACCCTTACGTCGATTCGGGCCATTGCTACATGATCGCTATTTCTTGCCAGCATTTCTATGAGAGGATGTGCAGGCTATTTGCGACGACTTAAAGTCGCATGGTTTTGACTTTGATTCTGAATGGCTAGCTCCAGTGATGAAGTTCCGCTGCCCGAGCGTCGGTAAATTGGACCTCTCGAGCGGTTTCGTTGATGTGCGCCAAGCGTTTGAATCCTTCCCGCTAATGGCGGAGGAAAGTCAGGAAGCGAATACCGTGCGCGTAGTTGACAATTCTAGTGACCGTTTACAGCTCACCTTATCATCGTCTGAGCTAGCGGAACGCGGCATCTTATTGGTGAATGGAGTTCGAGTGCCCTTCGAGCTGGTGGATGGTCAAATGATTTGTGGTGTTCGTTATAAATGCGCAAGTGCGTATCCTGCGCTGCACACGCACGTGCCGATTCAATCGCCGCTGGAGTTTGAATGGGTATCGAAAGACACTGGTGAGACTTTATGTGCAGCCCGCTATCACTTCTGGAATCCTGCAGGGCCTGTTTATGAGGGCCGCCTAGAGGATGCGGATCAAGCAGAGCGGAGACGAGCCGAACGTTGGGTCGCCGCGGAAGATCTTTTAGGGCGAAAGCCGAAAAGCTTTGAGCCGAAACTGGCTCCAGAGTTTCGCTATACGCTCGATCTACGACGCCAGTTGAGAGCGTAGCATTCTGTTATCCTGCGAAATCGATTTAAAAAAAATCCCGCAGCCACTTGGTCTGCGGGATTTTGAAATGTTTGAATGGACTGTGCTTAGGCGTCGATTTGCTCTTCGAGGAATTTGATGAGCTCGTCTTCGGTGACGCGGCGTTGTTCGCAGGTGTCGCGATCGCGGAGGGTGACGGTGCCGTCTTTCTCGATGGTGTCGAAGTCGATCGTGATGCCGAAGGGAGTCCCGATCTCGTCTTGACGACGGTAGCGGCGGCCAATCGCGCCGGATGCATCGTAGAAGACATTCCAGCGGCGCTGCAGGCGTTTGTAGAGTGCTTGTGCGCGCTCGACGAGTTCCGGCTTGTTCTTGAGGAGCGGGAAGATCGCGGCTTTGACGGGTGCAATCTTTGGGCTGAACTTGAGCACAGTGCGCTTCTCGACTTTGCCCTTATCGTTGGCAACTTCGTCTTCGCAGTAAGCTGCGGAGAGCACGGCGAGGAGTGTGCGGTCGACGCCGAGTGATGGCTCGATGACGTGTGGCACGTATTTTTCCTTAGCTGCCTCGTCGAAGATGGTCATCGACTTGCCGGAGTGTTCTTGGTGCTGCTTGAGATCGTAGTCGGAACGGCAAGCGATACCCCAGAGTTCTTGTTCGCCATGGGGGAATTGGAACATAAGGTCGGTCGTTGCTTGAGAGTAGAACGCTAGCTTGTCTTCCGGGTGGATGTCTTCGGTGATGCCTTCGCGTGGCAAGCCGATCGAGACGAGCCAGTTGGTGCAGGTATCGATCCACTCACGGTGGAGTGCCTTCCAGTCTGCGTTTGGAGAGATGAAGTATTCGATCTCCATTTGTTCGAACTCTCGGGAGCGAAAAATGAAATTACGTGGTGTGATCTCGTTACGGAATGCTTTGCCGATTTGGGCGATGCCGAAAGGAATCTTCACGCGACCAGTATCGACGATGTTCTTGTAATTGGCAAAGATGCCTTGAGCGGTTTCCGGGCGAAGGTAGGCCGTAGCGGAATCGTCTGCAAGTGGGCCGACTTTGGTTTCGAACATTAGCTTGAACTCACGCGGCTCGGTCAGGGAGCCTGGCTTGCCAGTCGCTGGGGATGGGATGAGTGCGTATTCCTCCGGCTTGGCTTCGGTGTATTCTTTCAGTTCGATGGGGTCGATTTCGCCTTGCTTCGCCATCTTGCGCTTCATTTCAGCAGCAGCCTTTTCAGCAACTTCCTGCTGGTCGATGCATTCGACCACGGAAACGTAACCGATGGTCTCGCCCTCAACATTGACCGGTGCGAAAAACAGCTGGTCCGCGCGGTAGCGGAGCTTGGACTCTTTACAGTCAACCATCGGGTCGGAGAAACCATCGACGTGGCCAGACGCCTTCCAGATCTTTGGATGCATGATGATCGTGGAGTCGAGCCCCTCCATGTCATCGCGGCGTTGCACGAAGTCGCGCCACCAAGCTTGTTTGATGTTATTGCGAAGTTCGACGCCGAGTGGGCCGTAGTCGTAAAAACCGTTATAGCCGCCGTAGATTTCGGAGGACTGAAAAATGAAACCGCGGCGTTTACAAAGGCCGACGATATCTTCCATCAAAGTTTCACTGGATGCTGAAGCTGTCATTAGGCGGTAGACGATGGAGTTTCGACGATGCGGGTCAAGGTTTGATGCGGACAGGGAGTGTTGTTGATTGGAGGGCGATGCTCTGTCATCGCCGCCGGTAAACTGCTGAGCGGATGGCAGAGACGATGCGGTTGCGACGGAGCGCAACCCTCCAAGAAATTAAGCTTCCTTCTTCTTTTCCTCGGCGCCGTGCATGACGTCTTCGAGGGTCAAGCCGGTCATTTCTTTGATGCCTTTGAGGAGCATCCATAGGGCAACCATCATGATGATCATGCTGGGCACTGCGATCACGGGCCAGCTCCAGGCCATCATTTTACTGACTTCTTCATTGAAGGCATCCTTGCCGCTGGGGCTGACGACAATCCAGCGAGCGAGTATGAAGTTGAGCACTGCGCTTAGAATGAATGAGCCTGCGAGCAGTAGGGTGCATTTGACCAAGAGCTTCTCAAATGCAGTCTCTTTACCATGGGATGCCAGTGCGGCATGCACCTTATCCACATCCATGATTTCTGGATTGAATAAGAGCGTGCGGATCAGCGGGTAGGGTGTCTTGAGTGAAATGATCACGGCGAGTCCGAGAAGAAACGGGATCGCCGCTTCCTTAACGGCAAACCATTCGGTTGGAATCTCAAAAATGCCAATGCCGCCGGTGAGGAGCACACTGATCAGACCGAGGATCGAAAAGATGTTATACTTCGAACGTTTGAAATAGTCGTAGATGAAATAGCCGACCGGAAACAGCACTGCGATGATGAGGATCGGCACGGCGACATTGTCGAAGTGAGGCTCCAAATGCTCGCCGAACCACTTCTTGCCCTTGTTCAAAATGAGGATGGGCAAAAGGATGTTGAAGCCAAGATTTAGGAAGGTGTTTTCTTTCTTCACTTCCGGTTTTACGGAAGCGGTAGAATTTTCTGAATTTGGTGTGCTGCTGGGTTGCGGATCGCTCATGAGTTCGCTTAGGCTTTGCGCACTTATGTCGAACGCAAGCACTATTCGCTGTTTAATCACCGCCGGGCCGACTCGTGAATTTATCGATCCGGTTCGTTTTATTAGTAATCCATCTACGGGAAAGATGGGCTTTGCTATTGCCGAGGCGGCCGTTGAGGCCGGCTGGACGGTGGACCTTATAGCTGGGCCGGTATCTTTGCCGGAGCCAGACGATGTGATTCTCTACCCGGTGGTGACCGCTGAGGAGATGTATCATCAGGTGGATGCACTGTTCGATGCCTGTGACATCTTGATCATGACGGCTGCGGTGAGTGATTTCCGTCCAGTCACGCAGCACGCGCAAAAAGAGAAGAAGGGCGATGCTTCCATGAGTATCGAATTTGAGCGCACGATTGATATTTTGAAGACGGTTTGTGAGCGCAAAGCGCACCAGACGGTGGTCGGTTTCGCGGCGGAGACCAACAATGTGGTCGAATATGCAAAGAAGAAGTTAGAGGCAAAGAACTTGGATTGGATCGTTGCCAATAAAGTCGGCGAGTCGGGCGCAGGCTTTGCAGCGGACACGAATGAAGTGTTGTTGATCGCCGCCGATGGCAGCAGCGCGAAACTCGGGCCGACGACGAAGGCGGCGATTGCTAAGGAGTTGGTTCAATTGGTGACTCCGACGATGTCATAGCTGGTCTTAATTATACTCTTACTTCAATACCTCTAAAATTAAGATTAAGACTGCATGAAAAACACAGGACTTGACAAAATACTTGGGCGGATCGAAGAGCTCGATTCGGTGAATCTTGGGGTGCTGGTCCAGCGTCTTGCTCGTGAGCGGAAGATGCAAGAGACGGTGTTCAACACCATCCATGATGGGATTCTGGTGATCGATTCAGATGGCACGGTTCAATACGCCAACGATGCGGCTTCGAGTATCATTGGGTTGAAAGATGGTGATATCGGCGTAACGCGTTTGTGGAAGATGGTGCCTGATCTCGCGCAGTCGATCGATCAGAAAACCGTTGCAGGGGTGCGCAAAGCGGCGCCGGTGCTCTCTCGAGAAGTAGAGTTGAATTATCCCGAACATCGGATTGTGCGTCTGTATATGGTGCCGATTGATGCGCAGGTCGGGCATGATGATAGCGGTGGTTACGTGATCGTGATTTCGGATATTACCGAGGACAAAGTGTCGATGGAGGAGATGATCGAGAGCGAGCGCACTTCCTCAATTGTGCGTCTTGCTGCGGGTGTTGCGCATGAACTAGGCAATCCTTTGAATTCGCTGACTATTCACTTGCAGCTGATTGAGCGAAAATTGAAGAAGCTTGGGCTGGGTGATGATGGGAAGAAACTTTCGGAGTCGCTTGAAGTCTGTCAGGGCGAGGTGAAGCGCTTGGATGGCATCATCACGCATTTCTTAGAGGCGGTGCGTCCACAGAAACCGGAGTTGAATGAGTTGGATCTGGTAGGACTAGTCGATGAGGTCTTGCGTGTGCAGGAAGCCGAATTGCGCGATCGAAATCTGGATGTGAATGTCGAAGTGGATTCTGAGCTGCCGGCAATTCTTGGAGACCGTGGACAAATCAAGCAGGTCTTTTTTAACCTGATTAAGAACGCCATGGAGGCGATGGAAGCGGGGGGGCAATTGCGTGTCGTTACCCGCAAGGATGACGACTTTGTCTATGTGCAATTTATGGATACCGGTTCGGGGATTTCGGATGAGGATTTGTCGAAAGTTTTTCAAGCCTACTACACCACCAAGAAGGAAGGGCATGGCTTGGGTATGATGATCGTTCAGCGCATTATGCGCGAGCATGGCGGGCATATTAACTTAGAGTCACGTCAGGATTTGGGAACCGTGATCACCTTGCAGTTCCCTCAGCAGCATCGCCGGACTCGGTTGTTGGAGTAGTCTCACTTTTATCGCTGTGAAAGTTAGTATTTGTAGGTTAGGCACTCTTGCCTGACCTATTTGTGGATAAGGTTTCGTTCGCGGAGGTAGTCCGGCAGGAGTGCCTGACCTACGAATACCGCCATTTAAATGGCGGGATAGACGAGACTTGTTCCGAGGCGCGTAGTGACGACAAGACCGGGCGCGTAGCGAACCGGACCACTCGCGCGAGTGAAAGTCTCAATTGGCGCTTAAAATAGACACAAAAAAGCGGCGAACTTCCGAAGAAATTCGCCGCTAAATGGCGGGATAGACGAGACTTGAACTCGCGGCCTCCTGCGTGACAGGCAGGCGCTCTAACCAACTGAGCTACTACCCCTAAAAGTTAGAAGACGCAGACAGTAGAAATCGAATTTCCTAAGTCAAGCGGTGTTTTTGAATTTTTTAAAATAATTATTCGGACTTGTCGGTCGGGATTTTGTTTTCGACTGGAACTGCAAAGACAGGGGCTTTGGTTTTTACCCATACATTTTGCTCCTTCAGCAACTTTGCGCTGACGGCTTCGCAAGCTTCGCCAATGGTTTCGACAGGCATTCGGCGGCCTTTGGGCGTGGTATTAAACTCGTATGCAGCCTGAATGATTTTACTTGGGGCAATTGTGACAGGGTCATCTTCGGGGATTTGCACCACCCAACCGACGATGTCTTTGTCGGCCAATGAGCCGTCCGCATCTGATAGAATAATCGAAAATTGCTTTTTAATGGGCGGGGGGCGATTCGCCTTCTCTTCCTCTTCGGCTTTGAGTTCCATTTCGATTTCTTGCATCACGGCGTTGATCTTGCGGATGTCCGGCTCGTTGCGTTGTAGAATGAACTTTAAGGTTTCGATATCAATCTTTGGCATAGCAGCAGTGGATAGTTAAAAGTGAGTCTTTGGAAGTATTTTGTGATCTGTCCCGTTAGATTATTGTTCAAGCAGTAGCTTTGCGCCATCGAGTGCAGTGCCAAATGCATTCATCGAATCGATAAACGTATAATTTGGTGACGTGCCCCAGTTCCATGTTTTACCGAGGATGTAGTAGCGGATCGGCAGTTCTGTGTTTGTTGCAGGGATGTGGACCGTGTCGGAAACCGTCGTGATGACCTGTGCGGCAGACTCTGCGCGGTGCTCAAGCTGGGAAATCACGACGATACTTTCGCTTGTCTGGAAGACATTTTTGATGGAAAGCGACCAGCCTGCATCAGGTGTGTCGAGGCGCACTTGGATGGTTTGCTTATTTGTGCTAGCTTCGTTGAGCGCATCTTTTGCTTCACTCATCGAGCCTGCTGCGACTTGGATGCTTTTTGACGGGTCGAAATACTGTCTGATTATTTGGTTCACTTGCTCCGCATTGATTTTTTGCAGGCGCTTGGGATATTCGTCGATATAACTGGCATCAAGGCCGCGCTGAATGAAGCTATGCACTTGATTGGCAACTCTATTGGTGGTTGAGAGCCCGACGATATAGGAGCCACTGAGTGTCTCAATTGCGGCTTCGACTTCGTTCTGGCTCACGCCATTAGTGAACCATTCATTGACGACATTTTCGGTCGCCTCAATGCCTTGCTTCATCATTGCGGGCGAAAAGCTGGCATTTAGTTGCCAATATCCAGGCGTAAGGAGATCTCCTTGGTGGAGCGATCGTATGCTGTAAGTGAGCCCCTTATTTTTGCGCACTTCTTGCATGAGGCGCGATTCGAAACTACCGCCCAAGATGTAGTTACCTAATAAGAATGGCAGGTAGTCGTTGTCAGTGCGTCGCAAGCCAGTCTTGAAGGCGTAGCGAAGTGAGACGCTTGTTTTGTCGGCAATATAAACACGTTCGTTCTGCTTGCTGTTTTCAATTTGAGTCGGTGCACTACTTGGGTAGTCAACGCCTCCAGTCCAGCCTTCAAATGCGCTTTCGACGGCAGCTGTGAGTTGCTCGAAATCGATGTCGCCTGCGAAGACCAAGGTCATTGATTTGGGGCCGTAGTGCTGTTGGTGGAAGGCCTGTATCGCTTCAATTGAAGTGGCTTCAATGTTTTCGACCCACGCATCAATTGGCGGCGTGTAATTAGGGTGAGTTGCTGGATAAAGGATACGCGTGACCGCAGCGTCGGCCGCGTAGTCTGGGTCATCCGCGGCGCGAAGCAGGTTAGCGACTTGTCGACTTTTCACGGTTTCCAGAACGTCTGCATTGAAGGCAGGCAGTCGAAGTTGTTCGGCGAGCAGTTCCATTACAGTCCCAGCGTCGTTGCGTAAAAAGCGACCTGAGAAACTGAGGCTATGGGTATCCACGCCAAAACTAAGGTTGGCGCCGAGCGTATCCATGCGTTCCGCGATCACAAATCGATCGTTCTTGGTTGTGCCTTTATCGAGCATCATCGCGGTGAGTCCTGCGAGAGCGGGCGCATCTTCTGGGTTCAGTGCGTCGCCAGCAGCAAAGCTACCCACAAAAGACACGACATCTTCGATAGGCATGTCGATGGCAATGATATCGATGCCAGCTACGCGAGTGCGCTGCATTGACTTAGAGAAATTAACAATACTGGTTTCCTTTGTGACCTTTGGGCCCGCTTCCTTAGGGGTGTTTTCAGCCTGATGCTCAAGTCCAAAAACTTCAGGGTCGCGATAATAGTTCGGGCCATAGAGTGCATTGGGACTAAGGGCTGCGGTTTGAGTTGCCTTTGGGATGAACCAGCCTGTGGTGCTATTCTTTGACTGGAAATACTTAGCGGCGACTTGCTGTAGCTCCTCTGCGGTGACAGCCTGAATCGCTTTCGGCAGCGTTACATAGCTGCTCCAGTCTCCCATGGCAATGGCTTCGTTGATTTGATCTGCAATCAAATAAGTGCCATCACGTCCGTAAACGGTTTCAGCTTTGATCACTGACTTTGCACGCGTCAGTTCGTCTTCGTCGATGCCGCCTGTGATGAGCTTTTGGATTTCCTCTAGGATGATGGCTTCGGTTTCTTCATGCGTTGCCTCGGGGGTGAGGTAGGCGCCAAAGATAAACAAGCAGGGGTCGTGTAGCTTGGGGCCAAAGGTGAAGGTCGCGCTAGCCTTGCCATTATCTTCCAATGCCCGATAGAGGCGGCCCGTTTTATCGGCACCCAGAACTTGCTGAAGTAGTGTGAGCGCCGCCCAGTCTTTATGAGTGCCTTCTGGCACCTTATAGGCAGTCATGACGACGCCGACTTGACCTGCGCGTTCGATGATGAGTCGACGAGGGCCTAGCTGCTCAGGTTCAAGCGTATCGACCATTGGGATTGGGTTTGGTGCATTGGGAATCGGACCGTAGTGGTCGATGATTGATTGAATCGTGGCGGCTTTATCAAAGCCGCCGATAACCGATAACACTGCATTCTCTGGCCAGTAGTAGATGTCGTAGAATTTACGGAGTTTTTCAGGAGAGGTATTCTCGATATCTGATCGCCAGCCAATCGTGGGGTGCTGATAAGGGTGTGCAATAAATGCGGTGCCGTAGATTTCCTTGATGAGTGTGCGCACTGGATTGTTTTCCCCGCGCTCATATTCGTTCCGAACTACGGTCATCTCGGAGTCGAGGTCTTCTTGGCGAATACGTAAATTGCGCATGCGATCGGCTTCGAGCTCGATGGTGTGCGGCACATGTTCATTCGCGAGGGTGGCATAGTAGTTGGTGCGATCAAAGTAGGTCGTGGCATTGGCGCGTGCACCAATACGTTCCATCACGCTGGAGTAGTCGTTGCCTTTCGCGCCATTGAAGCGTTCGGTGCCCTTGAACATCATATGCTCAAGTATATGAGTGGCACCAGTCGTGCCTGCTACTTCGTTGCGAGCGCCGACTTGATAAGTCACCATGACCGTGGAAACTGGTTGCCCTTCCTTTGGCAATAGCAAGATCCGCATACCATTTGAACTTAGACGATATTCCTCGATCTGATCGAGGGTCTGCACGTGTTCGATGCCTTCAGGTAGTGTGCTGGAGCCCCAGCAATAAGTCGCTAAGCAGGCGAAAAAAAGAGAGTGGAAAAGCTTCATAAGTATGTCTGGTTTCGTCAGTTTAATGGCAGTTAAAGTTCCCTCTTCTTTAACTGCAAGCGCGCTTGTTAGATTGTATTTTGTGAGGCGAGATTGAATTCGTCTGGATTCACATTGTAGTGGCGAGGCTCTGCCGCCGTTTTACATACTTTGGGATCATTAAAATCCTGCTTTTGAGAGTTGCGCGCAGACTGCTTTTGGATACCGCTTTGGGGTATGGATAGTGCAACAGACCTCCCCGAAGGCATCCGACTGGGCAATGAAAAGCTCATTTTGGTGACTGAAGCCGCGGGTAAGAAGCTAAACTCTTTGATCGAGCGCGAGCAAAAGGGGCACTACTTGCGCGTGAAGATTACTGGCGGTGGCTGCAACGGTTTGAGCTATAAAATGAAGTTCGTGGCTGAGCCGAAACGCGGCGACATCATGGTCCGTTCGTCGGGGGCAGAAGTGCTCGTCGATACCAAGAGTGCATTGTATTTGAAAGGCACGCATTTGGACTATTCCGACAAGATGGTCGGCGGTGGCTTTAAGTTCAGTAACCCCAATGCAAAATCAAGCTGCAGTTGCGGCGAGAGCTTTAGTATTTAGAGGGGGCTCGTTAATCGACCCCATCAATGTAGGTCTCAACGAATTCTTTTATTTTTAGAATGATTCGTTGAGCGATGGATTTATGCTCTCGTAACCGTGGACGCTTCCGTCGTCTTTCGTATAATCGATTCGATCACGTAGGATCCTGGCTTTCTCGAAAATATTGCCCCGCGCCAGTTTGTTGAGCACTTGCTTAAATTCGTAGTCGCAGAGCAGTATGCGATTATGGATTTCCAGTTGTTTCTTGAGGTTGACCAGCAGAGCCGCCTCATCCGCAATCGACACCTTCGCTCAGCCCAGTGTTTCCAGCTGAGCGATGAGATTGTTTTCGAGCGTTTGTTCCGATTCGGTAGACATGGTGTTATGGCTAGGGCGTTTTGTGGATCACTTTGGGGAGTGTGTGATTCACAAACCCGTATGTCGCTCACTTATGACGCTCAAACTCATTTGTGAATCGAAATGGAGGTAAAATGATTCACAAACTCTAGGTTGATTGATCCGCCTCTAGCTTCTCCTTCCAGAAGGCTTCGACACGTTTGCTGTCTTCAGTCGTCTTGTTTCCTTTGAAGTAAATTTCCAGATACAGCAGCTCAAACGCCTTGCCATCGTAGAAGTAGATTACTCGAAATTCCGAACCCTTTACGGCGCGGCACATCATGCGGCGCTTGCAGATACGCATGTGCGCTTTCTTTTTGAGCGCGTTACAGTGCCTCGAATCTTCGCCCTCTGGAAACTTCAGGATTAGCTTTTCTAGAATCTTTAAGTCCTCTGGTAGCGAGCGATAGCGCTTTTTGAGCTTCTTAAGCTCTCGTTGAAAGGAATTTCCCTGAATGATCTCCATGTCCAAAATTTAGAGCGCATCATACTCACGCACAGAGAATCGTTCAGAGCGATAGAACGCGTATTCGTATTCAATGTTCTCCTTATCTTCGGCCATTTGCCACGGTGTATCCTCGTGACTGAGCTGTGATAGCAGGTTCGCAGAGCGATCGCTGTAGCGTTCCAGCACAGAGTCCACCATGGCCAGCTCGGCAGCATTGAGCAGTTTGAGGTCTGGCTTTACCACAGGTAGATACTTCTTCTGTGTATAGGTGAAGTGCTTCGAACTCGCCTTATCGACTAAGCCTTCATTGACCATCTCATCCACCACCACCTTGAACTCTCGCGGAGTTGGTCCGTGGGTATTCTTAATATAGGTCAAGCCCATCAACTGCTCTTCATGTTTTTCGTAAAAATCGAAATCGATGAAATAGAGCAGTTTATACAGCACCGTTTCTCCCACGTTCGGCTTTGCGCCGACTTTTTGCAGCACGTAGAGGAAGACCTGCTTAAACTTTTCGAGGTGCTTCTGAGGGATGTTGATGCGAATCGAGTCCCCGTCCTGCTGCGCGGAGAAATAGTCCTCCAAGGTCGTTTTTTGCTCAGGAGTGAGCGCTCGCTTGTCGTTTTGTATGTCCGAAATCAAAGGGCGTGAGAGTCCGAGCACCTGCATCAGTTCTTTTTGAGGGGCTTTTTTAATCTGTTGCTGAAGGTTCATAGGTAGGCTCAGCTATCTTAGAATTTCTAAGAATTGTCAAAGTTAAACAATATTCTGTAAAATTTTACAATCAATGGGCAGGGCGAGGTCATTCTAGTAGTAACTCTTCCTCCTCCTCTTTATCGAGTATGTAGTCCCCCAGCTCGACTTCGTAGGTTTCAGGCTCTTGCTCGAAAAATGCCGAACTATAGCGGATACGGCCATCTAGAGGGAATTGCTCGTTTAGGAACTTCCATGAGAACTCCGGATTGTCTTTGCACTTCCATTTGGCGGAGAGGGGAGGGTTGGCGACGATGGCTTCGAAGCGTTCGTCCAAGTGTTGTGGGTCTTCGAGGATGAAGTTGCCCTCGTCCTCCGTGTCGGCATTGCTTTTTTCGCGATTGCCGAGAAGAGCTCGTCGGGGCGTAGGAAGTAGCCTAGCTTAGTGAGTGATTCGCCTTTGATTGCTTCGATGTCTTCTGCATCGGTGAGCAGTGCATAGTCGGTGACCGTTTCCGTTTCGAGTAGCTGGTTGGCGTAGAGATACTGCTTTTCGGACAGGTATTTGTAGAAGATGAATTCGAGGATGTAGTCGCGAAATCCATCGGCATCCATTTCGCCACGCAGTTCGTTGGCAATATTCCAGAGTTGGGCTTCAAGTCGCACCCCACCTATTGCACCCACTCGACTTGATAGAAGTTTTGTGTGCCCGTAGCGGTGGAGCCGTTATAGGAGCGTCCGCCTTTGAGCACGATTGAGTCCCACGCATATTCGATACGGCTTGTTTCGCTGCCATTGGTGTTCCACTCGGGCCAGTAGATCGGCTGGTGGTTATGCCAGAATCGGGTGATGAAGACATTGTTGCCGTCTGTAAAAGCAAGTGTCGTAAAGGAGAGTCCCGCGAGAAGGGCACTAAACTGCTTGAATGAAAGGGGCATGGTTGGATCTCCTTACCCAAGCAGAGTCGATTGTGTTTTGCTAGTGGCTGATTGGCTCTACCGTTGAATATGCCGAGGCTTGAAGCACTGCGGTCTTCATAAATGAAGCCCCTACGGGTATCGCTCGGAGCGTTTCTACTGCACTTCTCTAGGTAATTTTCGCACGCGATCCTTGAGCCGATCTATGGTGTCTACATGATCGCTTGCTTTGTAGTTGTTGCCTATGTTGACAACTGCTGCGGCTAGGAAGCCATTGATGACGACGGCGTGATTTGTGTCGGTGAGCGCTCCGATGAATTGGCCGTTCTTGGTGAATGCTAAGTCTCCTCGTGATGAGGCGAAATCGGCAAATAGTTCGCCGAGTGTGGGGCGCTCCATTTTGAGAAATCGGTCGCTACTCGTGAGGCGACGGAAGTCTGTTCTGCCGAAATTGCTCTCATCGTTTTTAACTAGCACGGCTTCTTCCCAACGTTCTGGTTGGAGTGCCAAGGGGAAGGTTTCGAGTCCGGTGCTGGTGACCACCTGTTGTGGGAGTGGAATAAAGAGCAGGCGAGGGTCGGTTCCTAGGAAGCCGACTTGATTAATTGTCAAGCGGCGGCCAGCGACTTCGATACTGAGTGAGATTGCTGATATGCTGTTTGGGTTTTTCGAAAATGCGAAAGGTGTATCGTCGGTATGTGTGACTAAGTAAGTGGTGCCTTCTGTATCCGTAATTAGGATACTTTTGCTTTCGTATGTTCGCTGGACGGGTGAGCCGATGAGTGGTTTTTCCATCGAGGTGAAGCGTATGGTGGCACGGTTCTTTTGGAAACGGGTGAAGATTTGGCTCATCGTTTGTGGGCGAGAGGCTTCGATTTCTTTTTGGATCTTATCAGAGGCTTCTTTGATAGTGCTGACACCTTCGCCAATTTGAGTAACGCCCTTGCCCAGTTCTGAAACATTTTCGCCGAGGCGATCTGCACGCGCCAGGGCGGCTGCTTTTTCGCGTTGTTCTTGAGTGAGATTTTGTTCCAAGATGCGGCGTTCGGCCTCGGCGACTTGCAGCTGGCTGTTGAGTGCTTCGGTCTGTTTTGCGAGACGTTGTTTTTCTTCTTCGGCAGCTTTCAGTGCGGCTTCACGTTCAGCGAGTGCGATTTCGCGGGCGACGAGCTCTTCCTCGGCCTGGCTGAGACGTTCCTTAGCGACGGAGCTTTCTTCCTTGAGTTGTCCTAAAGTGGTGGCGAGTTGCACGCGCTCGGAATTGGCTTTTTCCAGTTTGGTTCGGGTGTCTTCAAAACGTTCCGCAAGCTGACTGCGATCTGCCTCAACTTCTGATTTTTCGGCAGCCAAACGTGCTTTCTCGGCTTCGATCTCTGCTTTGGTTTTCGCGAGTTGTTCCGCCTCGGCGGCTTTGGCTTCGAGCGACTGTTGCGTTTCCTCCAGTGTGGCTTCGCGTTCTGCAAGTGCACGTGCTTTTGCCTGCAGATCTTCGCGCGTGTCGGCGAGGTCTTCGCTAAGATTTGTGCGTGAGGTCAGTTCCGATTCCAGTGACTCCTCAAGGAGCTCGATGAGCTCGGCCTCCGCGGTCGCAGAAGATACCGTCGCATCGAGCGTAGCTTCGGGTGTTACTTCAGGTGGATCAAAGCGTGCCAGCGCCAACATGCTCAAAAGCAGGAAGTCGCAGATGACGAGCATTAGGGTTTTGTTCATACTGGAAAGGAGATAGGAATTAGGAGAAAGGACTTAGGTTTTAATGGATTAGTGCTTTTGTAGCTAACTTCTAGCTTCTTTAAATCTACAGCTTAATGTCGCCCATGAGGGTGCTTGCGCTTTCACCGTTTTGTGTGCCTGCCTCAATGATGAGTGTGCGACGATAGGGGCGCAGGTGCATGACCTTGAGCAGTGCGGTAAACAGGATGCCGAAGAGGGTGGAAGCATACGCCGCCATGAGGCTTGCTTCGACGACGCCGACCGCGACGAGGATGAGCGAAAGGACGGTGCCGCCAAGGCCGACATAGAGTCCGAAGTCGAAGAGGTTTTCTTCGTTTTCCAGAAGCTTGATCTTCATCGACGCGCTTAGCTTTTGCTTGGCGATTTCGCGAAGCTTGATGAGGCAGAAAGAGTAGATGACGAGCTGTAGGACAAAAAACAGCGCGAGCACGAGGAGGGTGGCTTGGTTGAGTTCTTGCATGGCTTTAACGGGTGATTTTAGAGATGAAAGTGTGTCGGCAACGGCAAACTCGATACGAGGTCCGGCGTCGACGGTAGTGTCTTTTGATTTTAAAAGGTCGGGTTCGAAAAAAGTCCAAATGGTCATGGCGGCGACAAGGCCAAGCAGCGCATCACGCGCCCAGATCACCGGGTTTGTTTTTGAAACTGCCGGCTGTGCCTTGCCAAGGCTGGCTCGCCATGCAGCACCCATGCCAAACGAAAAGGCCAGCCCCGCGAGAAAGAAGAGGCCGAATTTTGTGGCGAGTCCGACGTTTTTACTTTGATGAGTCATCGATACGAAAAACTGCGGCCGGAGGGGAGTAATGAGGTCCAATGTCTTGGCTGCTATTGGCGATGGGCGGTAAATGGGCTGTTCGTTATCGAGGAGATAGTTGACCGCGCCTTCGCCGAGCTGAAGGGCTTGATCTAAATCGCGAGTGCCAGTTTCGGAGTGGGCTGCGAGGTAGTTGAAAACCGCGGCGGATTGTTTGGAGAATCGCAGGGCCGTGTAAAGTTGGTTGATGCGGTCGGGTTGTGCGCGAAACATGGTGGCCATTTGTGCCCAGTCGCTCGGGGTCTCCGTGATGGCGGCGAGGTTGGCCAGCGAGCGATAATCCAATTGTCGACCGAGTGATAGTGTGGCGATGACGAGGTCTTCGCGCGCGAGCACGGCGGCTGAGGTGCCGAGGTCCGCTTGAGTGGCGAGTGCGCCGATTTGTTGTGCCAATGTCGGTAGGAAATGTCCGCCTTCGATGAGTAGGGCCAGGGTGAGCACGCCGGAGTCGTAGGGGGCGCCGGCTGCGTGGTCGCCAGGGTGCAGGCGTATGAGTCCACGAAGATTGCGAATGTCGAGCAGTGCGCCGACATTTGCATTACTGGAGGCTTCGAGCATTCCGCTGAGTGAGGCCCGCTCGCTGCGAGGTAGGAGCAATGGCACGACCGCATTGGATTTGGCTTTGGTGATTTGAACCAGTTCAAGAAAGTCTTCAAAGGTGCGGTCGGCTCCACCACTAATTGCAAACTGCGGGGATTTGCCGAGGAGTCGCTCAAAGTCGCTGCTAAAGTTTGACTGGTTCGTTTGGGTGGCAGCGGCGATACGTTCGGCTGAGCCGGGGTGTGCGGAATTGAGTTCGATGCGGATGGTGTCGCTATTCGTTGTCCCTTTCTCGGCTGCAAGAACCAAGACAGTTGAATCGACCGTTCTAATGTGCGCGGGCACCAATAATGCACTCGCTGCAAGGATTGCCGCGATAAAACAGAAGGCGAGGGTCTTGATGACGGGGACCATGAATGATGCTTTAGTCTGAAATTGGAGAGAAACGTTCCCGTTGCAATAGACAAAGAATCCATTTGCCAATTAGTCCGACTGAATGGATACCATCAATATATGAAATCTGAAGAGGTGCGTGCGTATTTTGATGCTGATGGGGTAGTGGATTATTACGCCCAAGCGGCAGCGGAGCTAGGTTTATGGATCTCGGAGGAGAAGATTTTCACCCGCGTGTTTCAGCCTGAGGATTCCTTGCTGGAGTTGGGCTGTGGGGCTGGTCGTATTGCGATCGGTTTGTATGAGCTTGGCTATCGGCAGTTGTTGGCGACCGATTATTCCCATTCGATGGTGACTCGGGCGCGTCAATTGGCGACGACCTTGGAATACCGCATCCCGTTGCGGGTGTGTGATGCCACGAAGATGGAATTCGAGGAAGCGGTCTTTGATGGTGTGATTTTTGGATTCAATGGACTCATGCAAATACCCGGTTCAGTGAATCGCGAGCAGGCGCTTTCCGAGATCTTTCGTGTGTTGAAGCCGGGAGGTTGGTTGGTCTTTACCTCGCATGATCGTGAGCGCTCAGAGCATCAGGAATTTTGGCATCGCGAACAGGTTCGCTGGGCGACTGGTGAGCAGAAGGAGGAACTCGACGATTATGGAGATCGCACCGAAGCCACTCATCATGGTGCGCATTTCATGCATGTGCCGACGGTAGATGAAATGACGAGTATGTTGGAGCGAGTCGGTTTCCGAATCGAGGCGACGGTGATGCGCAGCGAGTTGGCTAAAGAACCCAAAGAGGTGGAAGACTTTGCCGATGATTGCCGCTTTTGGGTGGTGCAGAAGCCGGAATGAGTCTTTATTATTTTAACGGCCGTGTGTTATACGGCCTATAGATTAAGAATAGGATTAGGAGTAAGATTAAGACATTTAACTTTAAATCAGTCCTGCGTCGTTGAAGCTGTAGTAGCCTAAACCCTGAGAATCGCTGGCCTTGTTGCCGACTACGATGTGATCGAGTAGGTCGATGCCGATGACTTTGGCGGCTTCGCGGAGTTGGCGAGTGACTTGGATATCGGCGCGGCTTGGAGCGGGGTCGCCACTGGGGTGATTGTGCACCGCGATGAGGGCTGATGCGCTGAGCTTGATGGCTTCTCTAAAGACCTCGCGTGGATGGACGAGTGCACTGGTAGCCGTTCCTGATGTGATTTCGGCGCGACGAATGAGTCGGTTCTTCCGATCGAGACAGAGTGCCCAAAATTTCTCAACTTCCAGACCCGGGGTGACGGTGGCGAAGTGCTCCGCAACGACTTCTGGGGCGTCAAAGCATGTCGCTTGAGTCTCGTCTGCTTTGAGGATTCGTTTGGCGAGATCCATCACTGCAATCAGTTGCAGCGCCTTCACTTTACCGATGCCATGAATTTCTTGAAAGTCTTCGGCGGACCAACGCAGTAGATTAGTTAGAGAGCCCGCTTTGTCGATGAGTTGCCCAGACATCGAGACGACATCCACTCCTTTCGGGCCACTGCGTAAAATCATTGCGATGAGTTCGCGGTCGCTGAGTGCATGCGGGCCGTGTTTCTCAAGCCGCTCTTGCGGGCGCTCGCTCGCGACCATGTCTCTGATCCGGCGAGTGTTGGAATAGTGGGCACTCATATAGGTGAACATTAAGTCACTATCTGGGTCGTGCAATCAAAAAGGTGCTAGGCTGAGGTTCTGAGGTCTCGCCTCGCACTTTTCTGTGGAGATTCTAAAAAATGCGTGCAAGTTCCCACTTGTGAAATTTGCACCACAGAAACCGAGCCTCTTTGGCGAAACTTTGGATAGCTTGAAAGAGCAGGTCGTTGCGGCCGGGCATCAGCCGTTTCGTGCGAAGCAGGTAATGGAGTGGTTGTATAAGAAGCGGGTCGATTCGTGGGATAAGATGACGAATCTGCCGAAGGATTTTCGCGCTTGGCTGGATGAGACTTACATCCTGTATCCGACCGCGCCCGTCATTGATAAGCGCTCGGATGATGTGACGCAGAAGCTGCTGCTGGAGCTAGAGGATAAATCCTTGATTGAGACAGTGCTGATTCGTGCGCCGCAGAAGGGCGTCGGCCAGGAGGATTCGCGCAAGACGGTTTGCGTGTCGATTCAAGTCGGTTGTGCCTATGGCTGTAAGTTCTGCGCTTCGGGGCTTGCTGGGTTTAAGCGTAACTTAATGGCGGCTGAGGTGGTCTCGCAGCTCATGCACATTTGTCGACGGGAGGATGCGCACACGCAGCGCGCGAAAGAGGAAATCGCTTCCTTTGATAATATCGTGTTCATGGGGATGGGAGAGCCATTGGCGAATTACGAAACGCTGGTGCAGACGATTAAAATTTTAAATGCAGATTGGGGGCTCAACTTTGGCGCTCGTCGTATTACCGTATCTACTTCGGGTCTGGCTCCGCAGATTATGAAGCTTGCTGAAGAGGGGGTTGCGGTGCGTTTAGCGATTTCACTGCACGGTGCGACTAATGAGGTGCGTAGCCAGATCATGCCGATCAATAAAAAGTATCCACTTGAAGAGTTGATCCCCGCAGCGAAAGCCTTTCAACAGCGTCATGGCCGCATGCTCACGCTGGAGTTTATCCTGATCCAAGACGTGAATGATAGCTTAGAGCAAGCGCACGAGTTGGCAAAAATCGCCAAAGAACTCCACGCGCATGTGAACTGCATCCCATATAATAAAGTCGAAGGTCTTGAATGGGTGCGCCCAAGTGTGCGCCGCCAAGACGCCTTTGTGGATGTGCTGCGCAAGGCGAACGTTTCGACCACGATCCGCCGCGAGAAAGGCCATGATATCAATGCAGCCTGTGGTCAGTTACGCCTGAAAACCGAACGGTCGATGGCGGAAGCGGAGGCTAAGCCGAGTAGCCCATTTGTGGCTCCTGAGTCGTAAACTAGTGGGCTTCGGCAAATAAGTTGTCGATTAATCGCTCTTCTTTAGTGTAGGTAAGAGCACTTCTGTCGACCTGATTGGCGATACTCAATAGATCATAATAAGGTGTGCTTTCAACCGGACGGTTCAATGTATATGCCGTCTCTTTATCTTGGCTCCATAGGATACCGACTTGAGCGAGCGCGCTGGCGCTCGCATTTGCTTTCCAGAGAGCGGTGGCGGCCTCTTGGTCCTTTAATTTCCAGAGATAAAAGCCTTTGATGCTGGCGATCGTAGGGTCGCTCGGATCTGCCGAAGCAATCGCCTCGAGGAGTGACTTGACGGATTCAATAGAGAGTGGCTTTGGCTTTGAAACCGTGGCCCACTCATTAAATTGTGCGCGTATTATGATGTTGCGTATGTCTAGGCGCTCGCGATTGGTCTCTAAAGCTTTTTCTGCCCAAGTAACTGCGGTCTCGCTTTTACCTAGCTCAATACAGGCTTCCGCCATATATGAATAGTTGGTTTCTTTTGTTTCTGAAGACGGGCTGTTCATGAAGTAGCCTGTGTAGGTCAGTAGTGCGAGAGTTGCAGCGCCGATGGTGATCTTTCGGCGGGTTTGTGTGCCAGCATGCTTCCAGATTCTTGGCATGCTTGTGATACTGCCTGCGGCGAAGACGGCGAGTAGTGGGGTGAGCGCTAGACGATTTTGCCCTTCGCCGCCGATGAGTGCATAAGTGAACCAGAAAATAGTTATGACTATGATGCCTGTGTAGACACTGTAGCCTTTGTGGCCGTCTTTTATGCGCGCGTAGAAACCGCCTGCAGCGACCAGCAAGAGCAGCCCCCAGTGAATCGGGTTGAGTAGCAGTAGCATGTGCAACTTGCTGTGGATGTCATAGCTGATGCCGTGGTCCACTTCCTGATTACTAACAAAGCCATATAGTTTTGCTCCCATATTTGATGGATCTAGTATAAGTGGCTGATGTAGTTGTAGGTCGGATACGGCGACTAGTGCAAAAATCGTGGCAGCGGGGATGGTTCCGAGTATGAGGTGGAGCGTTTTGTGTCGGGTGGGGTAGAGAAAGGCGGCAACGGGCCAAATGAGAGCGATCCCGATTAAACTGGTTTCAAATAGCGCGCCGATGGCGAGCGCAGATCCGATGGTGAAACTGTCGATTGTTTTTGCTTGGCGTAGCCACGGTATAATACGCCAGAGGAAAATGGCAACGCACAGCACCGCAAGGCTCGTCGGTGTGATTTGACTGGTGCGAAAGACGAGGACTGGATTCATGCCTATGAACAGTGCGGCTGCACAAGCAGCGCGGTGGCTTTTCCAGAAATGTCCTGCCGTTGTGGCGCAAAAGAAGGCGGCTAGCATGAAGGCCAAACCATTTAAGGTGCGCGTGAGAGAGAGTCGACTGGCCTCGTTGTCGGTGAATAAGCTGAAGGTCGAGATCAGCTTACCATAGAGGGTGATGTATTCGCTCGATTGAGTGCCAGAGAGTGCACGGCTGTCCTCATGGCTGATGTATTCTCCAAGCGTGATTTGCCCGTTGTAGCTCAGCCATGCAAACAGGTAGATCAAGCAGATGAAGAGAACCAGCCTGAGGTGTTTGGGGAGAAAAGAAAGTGCTCTCATGTTCGAATCTCAATCAAGGGCTAGCGTGTTTCGCCAGTTCCATGGATGACATATTTATAGGTGCACAGCTCATTCAGTCCCATCGGGCCGCGTGCGTGTAGGCGATCTGTCGAGATGCCGATCTCAGCGCCAAAGCCGAACTCGAAGCCATCAGAAAAGCGTGTCGACGCATTGTGAAAGACCGCAGCGGAATCGACTCCTGTTAGGAATTGTTGTGCTGCCTTCGTATCTTCGGTGACGATGCTTTCGGTGTGGCCAGAGCTGTTGGCATTGATCAGTTGGATCGCGGCTTTAATGTCGGGAACGATCGCGATCGAGATGATTAAATCGGTATACTCGGTTGCAAAGTCCTCTGCGGTGGCATCGACAAGCGGTAGGCCACTTGCGGAGAGTAGGGCTTTTGCGTGTGAGTCGACGCGTAGTTCAACGCCACCATCATGCAGTGCTTTCGCGAGGCGCGGAAGTTGTGCAGCCGCGTCTTGGTGGATAATTAAATTCTCAGCCGCATTACAGACGCTGGGGCGCTGGCATTTAGAATTGATCAGAATGGTTTCGGCCATATCTGGATCGGCAGCGGCATCGATATATACCGAGCAGACGCCTGTGTAGTGCTTGATCACGGGGATACGGCTATTCTCGACGGTGAAGCGAATTAGGCTTTCGCCGCCGCGTGGAATGATGCAGTGCACGGCATCGTCTTGTTTGAGTAAGACATTGAGTGCGGAGCGGTCGGTTGTGGGGATGAACTGCACCGCATCTTCGTGAATACCGCTTTCACGCAGGCATTCTTGAATGATTTCGGCGAGCTTCATATTGCTATGGAAAGCTTCCTTGCCGCCGCGGAGAATTGATGCGTTACCAGATTTAAGGCATAGGATGGCGCAGTCTACAGTTACATTTGGGCGCGACTCGTAGATGATTCCGATGACGCCCATGGGGACGCGAATCTTGCGTAGGTCGAAGCCTTTCGGTGGAGCGAGGCGCTCAATTTCGTCGCCGACAGGGTCGGGGAGCGCGGCGACTTGGCGAACGCCTTCGGCCATGCCTGCGATACGTTCGGGTGTAAAAGTCAGGCGTTCAGTCATCGGTGCGGAGAGCCCCTGAGTTTTTGCTTCAGCGAGGTCGAGGGCATTTGCACTTAAAATAGCGTCCGTATGTGCCACCAAGCGTTCGGCAAGCAGATTTAGAAAGCTGTTTTTAGTATCAGAATCGAGGGTGGCGAGCTCGAGCGAAGCGGCGCGGGCACGCTGTGCGATGTCGATAACGAGTTCGGAAATTTGTTCGGAAGTCATGATGAGGGAATGCGAATAGCTAATTCTTAATCGCTAAATATTACTGAGGATGTCTTGCCAGACGTGTTCGGGGAGGACGCTGCCTTGTTCTTGGACCACGGCTGCTCCGAGAATGGAACCTATTTTGGCACATTCCGCAAGCGTACGCTTTTGCGACCAACCATAAAGAAAGCCTGCTGCCCAGAGGTCACCCGCGCCCGTTGTGTCGATCACGTGTGCGGCGTGCATGGGCTCGACTTTTTCTACCATGCCCGCTTGGGCGACGTAGGAACCGTGTGCGCCGACCTTTACGGCTGCGATATCGCAGAGTGTGGCGAGTTGCATTGCCATTGCGGCATGGTCGCCTTCGATCTCCGTGTAGGCCTCGGCTTCTTCTTCGTTGGCAAAGACGATGTCGACGTAGTCTTTCAGGATGCTGGGGAGTATGCCTTTGGTCGCGTTGACGACTTCAAAGGAAGCGAGGTCGAGGCTGATGGTGCAGCCAGCGGCTTGAGCGCTTTCGAGCACGCGCATCATTAAGGCTTGGTTAAATAAAAGGTAGCCTTCGATGTGGGCGTGGTTGCAGCCCTTAAAGTCGTCCACACTGATTTCATCTGGACTGAGCGTCATTGCGGCGCCGAGGTCGGTGCGCATGGTGCGTTCGCCGTCTGGTGTGACCAGTGAGACGCAGCGACCGTTGGGAATCGAGCCTACTTTGAAGCGGCTGGTATCGCCGCCGAGCGTTGCAAATCGGTCGCGGTAGAAGTGGCCTTCTGTGCAGTTGCCGATTTTACCGAGAAAGCTTGTGGAGGCTCCCATGCGGGCGAGTGAAAAGAGCGTGTTGCCAGCAGAGCCTCCTGGGGCGGCGATTGTATCGCTTGGCACCTTAGCGATGAGCGCGTTGATCGCATCAGCATCGACTAAGACCATGCCGCCTTTGTCTCCCTCAATTTGTTGGATAAAGCTGTCGTCGACTTGTGCGATGGTATCGACGATGGGGCTGCCGATACCTAGGAGTGTGAATGCTGTGGTCATATGTTTGTGGTAAGAGGTGTTTGTTTTGGAGTGAGCAAATACAAAAAAACCGCCAATCCAAGTGGAAAGGCGGCTTTTGGAAAGGAATGTAAGTCGTTTAGTTCGCGTCGCGAATCTTCGCGTAGATTGTTTGCGATTCCGCGAGGTTGCCGAGTCTTCCTACGCGAATGCACATTTGGGACTGACCGTCGGCGAGTTGCTTGATGCGAACAGTGATCTTTTCGTCACCCACCTTACGTGCGTAAATGGTGATAGCGGTCTCTTTGTGAAGTTCGCCTGTGCGGTAGTAGCCATTTTCATCAAGGACGCGGATGGCAGTGCGAAAGATCGCGCCTGGTGCGGCATCAATAGGAGCATAAAAGAAACCTGCTTGATATTTTGCAGATTGCTCTTGTCCGCTCACTGGATCGATGGCTACCGGCGTTGTGCAGGCGGAAAAGAGCAGTGTGATGAGTGCAAGAAGAGAGAAGATGGATACTTTCGCTGTCATAATGTGCTGAAATAAAATGATTTTTTTATAAAGTGCAATCAGAAGCTTTTAAGATAAAAGAATCCGTTACGATCTTTAAATAGGATTTTGCCGTCTTTGATGCCTTCAAAGCTCAGGCCTGTCTCTTCGTCGACAATTTCGCCGATCGTATAGCTCTCTGCGTTGATCATGACCTTGGGTTTACTGCCACTTCGGAGCCCATCGATGTGTATTTGAGCGAGATATTGGGCGGCGGCACTTTGTAGTGCGGCTCGTTGTTGGGCGTTGATTTGTGCTGTGTGCGATGTTTCCTGTGGGACTGCCACCGGAGTTGATTTCATATGGATGACTGGGCTTGGGGCAGCTTGACTTGGCTGAGTTGCTTCGACTGCTGGCAGTGGATCGGACATACTTGGGAGTGCCTCCATTACGGGGACGTTCGCAATGGTTTCTTTGGTTCTTGCGATTTGACTCGTCATCGTTGCTCTCGGTTCGGTAACTGGATCACTTGCCTCGGGGGCTGGTGATTGTATTTTCGCGGAACTTTCGGCGATGGGTTCTGCTTCTGACCCTGCAGGGCGTAGCACGAGCCAGATGCCGATGGCAATCACAACGAGTATGATAAAGAGGGCCGAAATGATGGCGATGCTGAGCATGGGGCTGTCTGCTTTTGCTTCTTTTTCTGCAGCGGGCGCTTCTGGAGCGGCTTCTTGTTCAGGCTTCGGTGGCAATGCAGGCGGTGTCGTTTCAGTGGCATCAGCTTGAACTGGCGGCGCTGTCTCAACCGGCGGCGGTGGAAGCGGTGGCGCTTTAGAGGAGTCATCGCTAGTTGGCATCTGCAGCTTTGGCTTTGGCGCTATGGGTGGTTCCGTTGGAGGCAGGTCTGCGGACGGTGCCTTTGGGGCTGCTGGCTTTGCCTCTGTAGCCGCTTCTGGTTCCTGCGGTAACGTGTCGCGGGTCAATTTTAGCTTAGGGCGTGTTTCCTTACTGTCATCACTCATATTTATAGATTAAAACTTAGTGTGCGTATGCGTGCAGGCAAACTCAATCCTCGACAAAGATTAAGGCTCGTCCCCTAAAAAAGAAACGAGCCTCTCACTAACCGTATGTTAACCCTAACTAACTCAATACTGAACTTATTGTATTTAAACACGAGTGTTTAGAGTTGGTTCCTCAAAAGCCTCAAGATTTCGTTCTATTTGGATTATTCCTTTAAGAGGATCGTTTTAAAGTGGGATCGGCGAGGGGTGCGTGTTGGTTGCTATCTGTCCTGCACCTTCAAATCCACTGAACCATCATGAAATTGTGCACTCAGTTCTTGGGCTTTCGTGGCTGATTTTGCGCTGTTGATGATCTCGCCTTGTGTGTTTTTGATGACGGAGTAGCCGCGCTTCAAGGTGGCATTCAGGCTGCCATTCTCGAGGCGGGTTTCGAGGTGTGCGAGGTGCTCGCCCTTGTTTGAGGTGTTGATCTTTACCGATTGCTTCAATTGTTGCCGTAGGTTTTTGAGTGTTTGGGCGGCAAGCTGCAGTTGCACCTTTGGGTGGTGCTCGGCGAGTTGCTGCGCATGTGCATTGAGCACATCTTTATGGGCTCTAAGTCGCTCGCGGAGATGGTAGCCGAGTTGATTTTCGAGGTCATCCAGTCGCATGCCAAGGTGTTCGATCTGGCGGTCAGGTGCGATGATTCGCAGGCGTGCGTTGCAATCACGCAAGTTGCGCGTGCGAGCGGTGATCGCGTCGTCCGCGTAATAGGCGAGGTTCTGTGCGGCCGTCTCTAGATTGTGCACGGCGTTTAAATAGAGTGATGAAATAAGTTCGGCGGCGCCCGATGGTGTTTCTGCGCGTTGATCAGCGGCGTAGTCGGTGAGGACGTTGTCGATTTCATGGCCGACTGCGGAGATGATCGGGAGTCGACATGTGGCGACAGCACGAGCCAGTGCTTCTTCGTTGAAGGCCCAAAGATCTTCGATGCTGCCGCCACCGCGAGTGATGACGATGAGGTCGAAGCCATGGCTGGCTTGGACATGTTCTAGCATGGCAGTGATTTCTGCAGCGGCGCCGCTTCCTTGCACGCGGGCAGGGAAAATGACGACTTCACCAGTATATTTACGGCGGTGGAGAATGCGCAGAAAGTCCCGCAATGCGGCACCCGTAGGAGAGGTGATCACTGCGACTCGTTGCGGCAGCGTCGGTAGGGTTTGTTTGCGCTCTTTTTCGAAGAGACCTTCTGCGGCAAGCTTTCGCTTTAGTCGCTCGAATTCAATCTGTAGTTTGCCTTCGCCACTTTGAATGGCGATTTTTGTAATCAATTGATAGCGGCCATGCGGTGCGTATACTGAAAGGTCGCCAAAAAGTTGGAGTTCCATGCCGTCTTCGAGCTGAAAACTTTGATTGGCTGCATCGCGAGCAAAGAGCACGCAAGGTAGTTGGCTGCCCGCATCTTTGATCGAAAAGTAAACATGCCCTGAGCTTTGACGGCGTAGATTTGAGACTTCACCCTGCACCCAGACTTGGCGGAAGTTGCCTTCTAGTTGTTGCTTGATCTGGCGAGTCAGCTCGGTGACTTTTAGCACCTGATCGGGTGCGGGTCTAAGAAGATCATCCAGCATAGTCCTTTGTCCGGTTGCGCAACATACGTGTCGCCAATATGAGAATGACGAGTAGTAAAATGCCAGTGATTGCCATACCCGCGCTGCCTTCGAAAATAGTGTCCCCAGTGGTCACAAAGCCGATGGTCCAAAGTGCGGTAATGGGGATGGAAACGATGGTATAAGGCTTCAGCTTTAAGCCGACGACACCGAGCGCCACATTTTGCACGGCATAGGGTATCCCTGGCGTGATGCGGATAATGAGCGCGAAGCGCAGTGCGTTTGCGTCTGAAAACTCGGGGAGTGTTCGAGTGCGAAAGATATACTTTTTGAGAATTCCCTTTAAGGGTCCTGCGGATAGGAGATAGGTCCACATGGTGCATACGCTTTGCGCAGCAATAGCGATGAGGCAGGTGATGGGTAGCCCATAGATGGGGCCCAGCACGGCACCGACCATTATGAATAGTGGACTGATCGGAAAGCCCATGCCTGGTAATATGGCAAGTGCGAGCACGAGCGCCCATGGGCGTGCTTCGAGAAATGCATAGATTGAGAGGACTAAGTCTTTCCAATATGCGAGATCGGGGTGCGCCTGCCAGAGTATGAAAACCGTCGTCGCTGAAAGCACTGCTGGTATGGTCAACAGTAGGAGGTTGCGCTTAAGGCGCGAGCTTGGCTCTGAGGGTCCGGACATCGTTACGAACTTGGTTACCAATGTGGCGCTTGGCAATAGCTAGCCCTCGGGTCTGCTATTTCTTTTTCGCTGCCATGACGACTATAATATTCCGTGGCAGTATGTAGTATCAAAGAATACGGAGCAAACTGGGTCAGTAAGGAGCAAATAGGGTCCGGACACTAGTGGTTCCGACTACCGAAAAATAAAATCAAGAAAACGTGGACTGACCACTTTTTGGACACCTCCACGCTTACATCGCATCCGCTACCGCGGCTTCCTCCACGCACGGGGCAAAACCGCCCTCGAATGGTTGCGGCTCATCCTCGATGCCCGCCTCCAGCCCAAAGAGGAAGCGACTGCAGCCGCACCGCATGAACCCACCTGTCCACGCTGTGGTAAGGCAATGCTCCGTGTGCGCCGCATGCCACCTGCTCCGCCAGCTCAGCGCAACGAACACTTTCTCCACTGCGTGGCCGCATGAACTCACATCGAACCATCGAACGGCTCCA